>NZ_BOQL01000027.1 GCF_018332655.1 Actinoplanes auranticolor
TTGACACAGGGCTACTCATGCGGCGGCTCCGTCCGCTGCCACGAGCTTGCGGACGTCGTAGACCCGCAGGTCGCCCATGGTCCGGCCGTGGGCCGCGAAGACCACGGGGGCCTGGCGGTCCAGGATCGCTACGAAGTCGGGACGGGCGAGGCCGTAGCCGCGTTCGGCCAGGGCCGTCGACACCACTACGTAGTCGACGTCGTGGCTGACCAGGGCCGGCACCGTGGACCACTGGCCGAGGCGTACGCCGGTCAGAACGAACTGCGCGACGTCCTCGGTGGCCGAGACCGTGCTGTCCGCCGGGAAGCCGGTCGCCGCCCAGGAGAGCAGCCTGCGGTACGTGTCGTCGGGATGCGTACGGGTCCCGGCCCAGATCGATCCGTCCCCGGCCAGCACCGCCAGGGCCGCCACGACCGCGATGCCGGTGCTGAGCCGCCGCACCACCGGGAAGCGGCGCGGGGCCCGCAGTGCCATCTCCAGCCCCGCCGCGATGATGACCACGCTGGTCACCATCACCGGGTAGAACATCTGCTCCTCGAGCGTGCCGAAAGCCACCGCGTAGCCGATGAAGACGAACGCCCCGACGCCCAGCGCTGTGACCACCGACGGGCTGCCGCCGGCCAGCAGGAACCGCCACGGTCTGCGGTGCCGGGTGACGACCAGCGCTGCCGTCACCAGCGCGCCGATCACGATCAGGCCGTACGAGGCGCCGAACGTGGCCAGGTTGGCGGCCAGCCGGGCGGTGAACGACTCGGCACCGGCCTGGTTGAAGCCCGTGGACTGGTCGACCCCGGACACCCGGGCCAGGCCGCTGACCTTCTCCGACCACCACTGCGGCAGCAGGCCGAACGCGGCCATCGAGGCCACGTAGGCGGCGTAGCAGACGATCACCGTGCCGAGCGCGGTCAGGCGTTGCCGCCGCTGGACGCGTTCGGTGGTGAAACAGAGCAACAGCAGCGGTACGGCGGTGACGAAGGCGTACCACTCCTTGGTCAGGATCGAGGCACCGAGCAGGCCACCGCTGAGCAGTCCCCAGCCCAGCGGGCGGCGGGTGCGGACCGTCAGCACGACCATGCCCAGCACTGCCGCCGCCATCGCCGGCGCCTCGAGCATCACCCGGCTGTCGAAGCGCAACAGGAACGGGTCGATCGCCAGCAGCAGCCCGGCCAGGACGGCGATCGGCAGGCGTACGACCCGCAGGAGCAGCAGCGTCGTGCCGGCGCAGACCACGGCGCCGGCGACGGCCACGACGGGCCGGGCGTGCAACACCAGCTCGGCGGTCCCGGTGGGCGTCGCGAAGAGGTCGAAGAAGCCGGCCAGCACCAGGAAGAAGCCGGGCGGGTGCAGGTGGAACGGTCCGTCGTTGAGGGTCAGACCGGCACCGGTGGCCAGGTTGCGGGCCACCGCGGTGTACGAGATCTCGTCGACGAAGATGTCGTAGGCCCGGCCGAGCGAGACCAGTCGTACGGCCAGGGCCAGCGCGAACACCGTCAGCGGGGCCACGAGGAGGCGGGCCAGCCGGGTTCCACGGCTGCGGCGGGCCGGCACCGTGGCCAGACCGGTGGCCCGGTCGGTGCCGTTCGTCCCGGTCGGCGGGTGACTCTGCCAGCCCAGCAGATCCCGGTGCCGGGCCAGGCGTACGTGCACATTCGGATCCGTGACGTCGACGCCCAGCCGGGTGAGCACCCGCCGCCCGTCGTGTTCGTCCGCGCCGGTGAGCAGGAGCATGGCCCGCCCGCTGTCGACGTCGATCAGGTCGGTGGCCCGCAGCATCGTGAGGTCGGCCCGGTTGAGCTGGGCCGGTGGCATGGTGACGAGGGTGGCGCCGTCCGAGCCGATCCGGCGTTCACCCCCGAGGGTGGAGGTGAGGCGCTGCCGCTCGGCGGTGAGCACGGCGGCCAGATGTCCGGCGGTTGCCGCCCAGGTGAAACGGCCGGCCCAGGTCCGGCAGCGCTGTGACCAGACCTCCGCCTCGACCGGATCGGCGAGCGTGCGCAGCGCCACGAGCAGCGCTGTCCCGAGCGCCTGCGGCATGTCGTCCGAGGTCTCGACGAGCCAGCCGGTCTCCTCCGGCCGGATGGTGTCACGCAGCCCGGGCACGGAGAAGGCAACTGCCGGCACACCCGCCGCTGCCGACTCCATGACGGACAGGCCCCAGCCCTCGCCCATGGACGCGCTCGCGGTCAGCCAGGCCGAGTCGACCAGGGCGTCCCGGGTCGCGTCATCGACCCGGCCGTGGAACCGGACGTGCCGATCGAGCCCCAGCTCGCGGGACAGCTGCTCGAGCCCGGCGCGGGCCTCCCCGTCGCCGACCAGGTGCAACTCGACGCCGGGCAGTTCCCCGGCGACCACCCGGACGGCGTGCAGCAGCACGTCGAAGCGCTTCTGGGCGACCAACCGGCCGACACAGACGATCCGTGGGACCTCCGCCGGACGCCGGCGCCGGGGTGGGGGCATCTCCTGGCCGCAGGGCGCGAGATGCACCGGGCCGCGCAGGGAGAGGCGGCGCCTGATCTCGGCGCGCGACGACGGTGAGACAGCGCAGAGCGCACGGCTGCCGTAGACCCAGGTGCTCGCCTGATTTTCCAGGAACTGGCCGAGACGGGCGGCCGGCTTCGGGAAATGCACTTCGAACTGGTCCTGGTGCACGTGATGGATGACCAGGGCGACCGGTGTGTTCCGGCGCAGGACGAGCGGCGTGAAGAACGGGATACCGTTCTGCGAGTCGATGACCCCGTCGATCGAGCGCCGGTGCAGCAGGAGCCACAGCAGCACGTACAGATAAACGGTATAGGTGCCACCGCCGCGCACCACCCGGCCGTAACCGGTATTTTCGGACCTGCTCTGGCCTTTTGCCCGCGCGGTCAGATAAGTGACGTGTACGCCGTCGGCGTGCAACTCCTCGGCGACCCGTTCGCAGTAGAGTTCGGCGCCGCCACCCTGCGGGTGAGCGCTGTCGCGCCAATTGCAGATGACCACGTGCCGATCGCGCCAGACGTTGCGGGAATAGCGACCGCTCACGCGGCGGCCCGCAGCGCGTGCCGCCGGATCCGGCCCGCGGTCGGCACCTCGCGGTGCAGCCGCCACAGTTCCCCGGCGACCTTGCGGCCGTCGGCGACCAACCGGAACGTGGAGCCCTCCTGGTCGCGCCAGGCGACCGGAATCTCCACGACCGACAGACCCAGCGTCCGCGCCCGCGAGACCACCTCCAGGTCGAAGGCGAACCCCGCGAGCTTCACCTGCGAGAAGACCGCCCGGGCGGCCTGCGCCTCGAAGAACTTGAAACCGCACTGCGTGTCGGTGACCGGCCCGGAGTAGCGCCGGGCCAGCAACCGGAAGCCCGCGCCGCCGACGCGTCGCACGAACGGCTGCCGTAACTGCAGCTCAGCGCCCTCGCAACGGCGCGAGCCGATCACGACCTGGCGGCCGGCCCGCAGCTCGGCGAGCGCGTCGTCGACGGCCTCGGCCGGCGTGGCCAGGTCGGCGTCGCAGAACCCGACCCAGCGGGCGGTGCTGGTCAGCATGCCGCGGGCCACGGCCGCGCCTTTGCCGCGGCGCGAGCAACCCGTGACGGTCACGGGGGCGCCGGCGGCCGCGGCGCGGTCGACACACTCGGCCGTACGGTCGGAGCTGCCGTTGTCGATGACCCGCAGCGAGCCGTTGATCCGCCGCCGGCGCAGGTGCCCGGCGAGCGCCATGATGGTGTGGCTGAGCCGCCGTTCCTCGTTGTACGCGGGGATCAGGATCTCCAGCTCGGGCGCCCGGACGGGCGCCGGGAACCGGCCGTGACAGACCACGTCGGAAACAGCCGACATGCGTATCCACCCCTTGTCATTCGTTGATCGAGGCGTTTCGCGGGTCATCCTTTCAGCGGGGCCGGACCCCCCATGTCCCCCTTTTGGTCAAGGGATCGAGACATGCCGAGGTGTGGTATCCGCCCTTCAGGGCGGCTCTCGATCTTTCGTATCCGAACCGCCGACGACCAGGTGTCTGACGTTTTCGACAAGAGTCTTCGTACCTCGCAAAACCGGCAGAATGATTCGGGCATTTGCTTTCGGAACGGCAAATGACGATCGTGTTACGAAGACGTTTTCGACCCCGGTGATGTGACCCATCACTCGATGAGTCATTGATGTTAGGTGATGAGTCGTCCCATTATCCGGCCGGACGACCGGCCTGAGGGCTCAGAGGGCGTCGTTGCGCAGGACGAGGATCGCGATGTCGTCGCGGGGTTCCTCGACCGAGAAGTTGATCGTCGTCGAGCGCAACCGGGCCGCCATCACGTCCGCCGGGTAGCCCGCCAGCGGCGTCGCCGCGTCCCGCAGCCGGGACGTGCCGAACAGTTCCCGGCCGCGGCGTCGTTCCGTCACGCCGTCGGTGTAGAAGATCAGCGAGTCGCCGGGGTGCAGGGTCACCTTCACGTCCGGCGAGGTGATCGTCTCCAGCAGGCCGAGCGCCGTGCCGCCCTCGCCCACGAAGGAGGTCCTGCCGTCCGTGCGGACCAGGACCGACCGGTCGTGGCCGGCCAGGTGCAGGCAGACCTCCAGGTCCGTGCCGGCGCGGGTCACCGTCGCCATGGCCAGCGTGCAGTAGCGTCCGCCGCCGCGCTGGACCAGGGTGCGGTTGACCCGGCAGAGGATCTCCGTCATCGGCTTGCCGTCGTCCACCAGGATCCGGATCACGTCGCGGACCAGGCCGGTCACCGTCGCGGCCTGCACGCCCTTGCCGGAGACGTCGCCCACGACCACCACCCAGCGGTCGTCGCCGGCCGGGACGACGTCGTAGAAGTCGCCGCCGACCTCCGAGCCGGTCGGGACGTACTCGGCGGCGAAGCCGATGCCGGTGACGTGCGGCAGTGCCGGTGGCAGCAGTGAGGCCTGCAGGGTCCGGGCGACCTTGCGGCGTTCGTCGTGGATGCGGGCGTTGTCGATGGCCAGCGCCGCGCGGCGGGCCACGTCCTCCAGGACCGCGACCTCGTCACCGTCGTGCCGGTGCCGCAGGTGGCGGCCGACCGCCAGGGTGCCCAGCCGCTGCCCGCGGGCGACCAGCGGCACCGCGAAGCCTTCCGGCGGGGTGCCGAACATGACCTGCTGGCCGAGCCGGGAGGCCTCCTCGAGCCGGGCCAGGATCGAATCCGGTCCGGTCTCGGCGAGCGTCGCGTGCAGCTGCGGCACTGCGGCCTCGTCGGCGTGGGTGGCCGCGGCGAGTTGCAGCCGGCCCCAGGCGTCCGTGGTGTGCACCGCGCACCACTGACCCAGCCGGGGCACCACGAGCTGCGGGATGAGCGCCATCGTCAGGTTGACGTCCAGGGACTGGGCGAGCAGCTCGCTGGCCTCGGCCAGGAACGTCAGCCAGGTCTGCCGGCGCAGGTCCGCGCGGCGCAGCCGGTCGTTCTCCAGGTGCAGCGAGAAGCGCTCGGCGACGATCGTGGCCAGCGGCTGGGCGTATCCGGCCGGGGACGCGTCCAGCTCCAGCTCGCCCGCGTACGGTCGCTGCACGGTGAGCGGCACCCGGATGGTCTCGGCGTCGTCGCGGGGGGCGCGTCCGTGCCGGGCCAGCAGCTGGCGGCCGCCGCCGTCGCCGCGGTCGAGCCGGACCACACCGCCGGTGGCACCGGTGAGGCGGGAGAGGCGGGAGAGCAGCTCGTTGCCGAACTCGGCCAGGCTCTCGTCGGTGAGCCGTTCGGGGCTCATCTGCAGCAGTGTGGTCAGCTCGCCGACGGACGGGGCGACCTCGCCGTCGGTGACCGTGGCGACGGCCTCGCCGGCCGGCTCCTTGCTCTCCAGGCGGAACCAGACGCCCTTGCCGACGCCCTCGTGCACGGTGCCCCAGCGGCTGGCGAAGTGGTCGACCAGCAGCAGCCCGCGACCACGCTCCGCAACCTCGCCGATGTCCGACTGCTCGTTGCGCGGGCCCACGGCGAGCTGCTCGACCGGCCCGGGGGCGAAGTCGGTCACCGTGACGGTGAGCCCGGCCGGGTCGGCGTCGACCTCGATGTCCACTTCCGTGCCGGCGTGCACCACTGCGTTCGTGGAGAGCTCGGTGGTCAGCAGCAGGGCCTCGTTGACCAGCGAGTCCAGCCCGGCTTCCTCGAGCACCGAGCGGACCAGGGCGCGCGCCGCGGCGGGCGTACGCCGGTCGTTGGGCAGCCGGACCCGGCGCACCAGAGCTGCCGCGACACGTCCCGCCTCAACCGACACGCCTGCATCCTCTCCCGCCGACCGGCTATGTACAAAGCTGCACCTCGCGCCGGACTGTCCCGGCGAGGGATGATGGAGCGCCCCAGCCGTTGGACAGCGAATGAGGACAGCATGACTGCGACCCACCAGGTCAATGTCGGCGTGCCCGACGAGACTGCCGTGCTCGTCGAGCTCGCGGAAGCCCTACGCCGGGTCAGCCTCGGCGATCTGAAGGTACGGCTGCCCCGGCGCAGCGGTGTCGCCGGCGAGGTCGCCGACGCGTTCAACGAGGTGGTGTCGCTGCAGGAGCGGCAGAACCTGGAGGTACGCCGGATCAGCCGGATCGTCGGGCGCGA
Source organism: Actinoplanes auranticolor (assembly GCF_018332655.1). Taxonomy (GTDB): domain Bacteria; phylum Actinomycetota; class Actinomycetes; order Mycobacteriales; family Micromonosporaceae; genus Actinoplanes; species Actinoplanes auranticolor. The sequence goes on from NZ_BOQL01000027.1 coordinate 6,536, forward strand.
CGGCCGCCTGACCGAGCGCCTGGACGAGGAGGGCCTCGACGGCGCCTGGGCGGACAGCGCCCGGTCGGTGAACTCGCTGATCGACGACCTGGGCCGGCCGACCACCGAGATCTCCCGGGTGATCGTGGCCGTGGCCGACGGTGACCTGTCGCAGCACATGGCACTCGAGATGGACGGGCGACCCCTCAGGGGTGAATTCCTGCGCATCGGCCGGGTCGTGAACACGATGGTGGACCAGCTGTCGTCGTTCGCCGACGAGGTGACCCGGGTGGCCCGCGAGGTCGGCACCCAGGGTGAGCTCGGTGGCCAGGCCGACGTCCGCGGCGTGGCCGGCACCTGGAAGGACCTGACCGACTCGGTCAACACGATGGCGTCCAACCTGACCCACCAGGTGCGCTCGATCTCCCAGGTGGCGACCGCGATGGCCCGCGGCGACCTGTCGCAGAAGATCACCGTGTCGGCCCGCGGCGAGGTGGCCGAGCTGGCCGACACCATGAACGGCGTGACCGACACCCTGCGGCTCTTCGCCGAGCAGGTCACGCGGGTGGCCCGCGAGGTGGGCACCGAGGGCAAACTGGGCGGCCAGGCCGACGTACCCAATGTCGCCGGCACCTGGAAGGACCTCACCGACTCGGTGAACTCGATGGCGTCCAACCTGACCAGCCAGGTCCGCAACATCGCCCAGGTCTCCACCGCGGTCGCCAAGGGTGACCTGTCGCAGAAGATCACGGTGGCCGCGCAGGGCGAGATCCTCGAGCTGAAGGACACCGTCAACACGATGGTGGACCAGCTGTCGTCGTTCGCCGACGAGGTCACCCGGGTGGCCCGCGAGGTCGGCACCGAGGGCCGGCTGGGCGGTCAGGCCCAGGTCCGCGGCGTCTCCGGTACGTGGCGCGACCTGACCGAGAACGTCAACCAGCTCGCCGCCAACCTCACCGACCAGGTCCGCAACATCTCCCAGGTCTCCACCGCGGTGGCCAAGGGTGACCTGTCGCAGAAGATCACGGTCGACGCCCGCGGTGAGATCGCGGAGCTGAAGAACACCATGAACACGATGGTCGACCAGCTCTCGTCGTTCGCCGACGAGGTCACCCGGGTGGCCCGCGAGGTCGGCTCCGAGGGCAAGCTGGGCGGTCAGGCCGAGGTCAAGGGCGTCTCCGGTACGTGGCGCGACCTCACCGACAACGTGAACTACATGGCCTCCAACCTGACCAGCCAGGTCCGCAACATCGCCTCGGTGACCACGGCGGTGGCCAAGGGTGACCTGTCGCAGAAGATCACGGTCGACGCCCGCGGCGAGATCCTGGAGCTGAAGTCGACGGTCAACACGATGGTGGATCAGCTGTCGTCGTTCGCCGACGAGGTGACGCGAGTCGCGCGTGAGGTGGGCTCGGAGGGCAAGCTCGGCGGTCAGGCCCAGGTGCGTGGCGTGGCCGGCACGTGGCGTGACCTGACCGACAACGTGAACTCGATGGCGTCCAACCTCACCGCCCAGGTCCGCAACATCGCCCAGGTCTCCACCGCCGTCGCTCGCGGTGACCTGTCGCAGAAGATCACGGTCGACGCCCAGGGCGAGATCCTGGAGCTGAAGTCGACGGTCAACACGATGGTGGATCAGCTGTCGTCGTTCGCCGACGAGGTCACCCGGGTGGCCCGTGAGGTGGGCTCGGAGGGCAAGCTCGGCGGTCAGGCCCAGGTGCGTGGCGTGGCCGGCACGTGGCGTGACCTGACCGACAACGTGAACTACATGGCCTCCAACCTCACCGCCCAGGTCCGCAACATCGCCTCGGTGACCACGGCGGTGGCCAAGGGTGACCTGTCGCAGAAGATCACCGTCGACGCCCGCGGCGAGATCCTCGAGCTCAAGGACACCGTCAACACGATGGTCGACCAGCTCTCCTCGTTCGCCAACGAGGTCACCCGGGTCGGCCGCGAGGTCGGCATCGAGGGCAAGCTGGGCGGTCAGGCCGAGGTCAAGGGCGTCTCCGGTACGTGGCGCGACCTCACCGACAACGTCAACCAGCTCGCCTCCACGCTGACCACCCAGCTGCGCGCCATCGCCGAGGTGTCGACGTCGGTGACCCGCGGTGACCTGACCCAGAGCGTGGCCGTCGAGGCCCAGGGCGAGGTGGCCGAGCTCAAGGACAACATCAACCAGATGATCGTGACGCTGCGGGAGACCACCAAGGCGAACGCCGAGCAGGGCTGGCTGGACTCCAACCTGGCCCGCATCGGTGGCCTGCTGCAGGGCCAGCGCGACCTCGGCGAGGTCTGCCGCATGATCATGACCGAGGTGACGCCGCTGGTCGACGCGCAGCTCGGCGCGTTCTTCATGGTCGACCACGAGGAGGCCGTGATGCGGCTGCGGCTGGCCGCCTCGTACGGCTACGTCGCCCGCAACAACGAGGTGACCTTCGGGCCCGGTGAGGGACTCGTCGGCCAGGCCGCGGTCTCCCGCCGGACGATCCGGGTCCGGGCGACCCACGACGGCGTCCTGACGATGCGCTCGGGTCTCATGTCGATGCCGCCGAACGACCTGGTCGTGCTGCCGGTGCTGTTCGAGGGGGAGATGCTCGGTGTGATCGAGTTCGCCTCGGTGGCCGCGTTCTCCGGGCTGCACCTGACCTTCCTGGAGCGGCTGGTCGCGGCCATCGGCGTCGCGCTCAACACCATCCAGGCCAACCGGCGGACCGAGGAACTGCTCGCCCAGTCCCAGCGCCTGGCCCGCGAGATGCAGGACCAGTCGGCCGAGCTGCAGCGCACCAACGCCGAGCTGGAGGACAAGGCGCAGCTGCTCAGCGAGCAGAAGGGCAACATCGAGACGAAGAACCGGGAGATCGAGCTGGCCCGCCTCGGCCTCGAGGAGAAGGCGCAGCAGCTGTCCCGGGCGTCGGCCTACAAGACCGAGTTCCTGGCCAACATGAGCCACGAGCTGCGGACCCCGCTGAACTCGCTGTTGCTGCTGGCCCGGCTGCTCGCCGACAACCCGGAGCACAACCTGACCGAGAAGCAGATCGAGTTCGCCCGCACGATCCACAGCGCCGGCTCCGACCTGCTGTCGCTGATCGACGACATCCTGGACCTCAGCAAGATCGAGGCCGGCCGGATGGACGTCGAGCCGGACCAGGTCGACTTCGACGGCGTCCGCAGCTACGTCGAGCAGGCCTTCATCCCGCAGGCCGAGGAGAAGGGCCTGGAGCTGCGGGTGGAGGTCTCGCCGGAGCTGCCCGAGTCGATCGTCACCGACGCCCAACGGCTCCAGCAGATCCTGCGCAACCTGCTCTCCAACGCGGTCAAGTTCACCGACACCGGCTCGGTGACCCTGAGCATCCACCCGGCGCCGGACGACCTCGACTTCGATGTCCCCGGGCTGGCCTCGGCCCGCCAGGTGGTCGCCTTCGCGGTCAGCGACACCGGCATCGGCATCTCCGACGAGAAGCTCAGCCTGATCTTCGAGGCGTTCCAGCAGGCCGACGGCACGACCAGCCGCAAGTACGGCGGCACCGGCCTGGGCCTGTCGATCAGCCGCGAGTTCGCCGCCCTGCTCGGCGGCACCATCGTGGTCTCCTCCGCGCCGGGCGAGGGCTCGACGTTCACGCTGTACATGCCGGACGTCCTGATCGGCGACGCGATCCCGGCGCCCTCCCTGCCGCAGCTGCCGGCGTCGGGCTCGACCGGTGAGCCGCGCCGCACACTGTCATCGCTGGACCTGCCGCTGATCACGCCCCGCCCGGAGCTGGAGACGCACACCGTCAGCCCGGCCAGCCGCCAGCTCGACGGGGCCACGGTGCTGATCGTCGACGACGACGTGCGCAACGTCTTCGCGCTGACCAGCGCCCTGGAGATGCACGGGCTCAACGTGCTCTACTCCGACAACGGCGTCGACGGGGTCCGGCTGCTGGCCGAGCACCCCGAGGTCGACATCGTGCTGATGGACGCGATGATGCCCGAGCAGGACGGCTACGAGACCACCCGCGGAATCCGCCGCAATCAGCGCTTCGCGGACCTACCGGTAGTCTTCCTGACAGCGAAGGCGATGCCCGGCGACCGGGAGTCGGCGCTGGCGGCGGGGGCGAGCGACTACATCACCAAGCCGGTCGACCTCGACGAGCTCATCGAGCTGATGGCCCGCTGGGTGAACGCGTCCGACAATGCCGGGACGGAGAACAAGGATGGCTGAGCGGGCCAAGGCGCTGCTGGTCGATGACCGGCGCGACAACCTGCTGGCGCTGGAGGCGATCCTGCAGGGCCTGCCGGTGCAGGCGGTCGCGGTGGAGAGCGGTGAGGCGGCGCTGAAGCAGCTGCTCACCGACGACTTCGCGGTGATCCTTCTGGACGCGCAGATGCCCAACATGGACGGCTTCGAGACGGCCGGCCACATCAAGCGCCGCGAACGCACCCGGCACGTACCGATCCTGTTCCTGACGGCAGCCGATCGCGACGCCCAGCTCGCCCTGCGCGGTTACGCGGTGGGCGCGGTGGACTATCTGACCAAACCGTTCGACCCGTGGGTGCTGCGGGCCAAGGTCTCCATCTTCGTCGAGCTGTGGACCAAGACCCAGCAGCTCAAGGCCCAGGCCGAGGCCAGCCGCGAACGCGACGCGCAATGGCAGCGCCTGACCGACCTGGTGGACGAGGCGGCCCGGACCCTGCGCGCCGGCGGCGACGAGGCCGCCGGCGAAGCCCTCGAGCTGCTCGAGAAGGCCCGCTGGGGCAACTAGCGCAGGGTCCAGTGCTGCGGGAAGAGCTGCTGGACCGGCGTGTTGCTCGGGCCGTGGCCACCGGGTTCGTAGTACACCATCCCGGAGGTGGCAGTGACGGACAGATCCCAGGCGAAGGACCACGTGCGGCCGTCCTGGGCCACGTCGGCCAGCAGCCGCCACCGCACGAGCGCCGGGTCGGCGGTCAGCGCCGCCAGGACCACGCGGGCCTTTCCTCCCGCGGGCACCAGCGGCGGTCCGTCCGGCACCCACCGGGGTGGGCGTCCGTCGGCGCGTCGCGGGCCGTGCGCACCACGGCCGGATCGGCATCGAGAACCACTTCGTAGTGCGGGATCTCCAGAGGCTCGAAGGCGGCGGCCGCCCACCGCGCCGGCTCCTGGAGATCCGCGCTGAGTACGAGGTCCGGTTGCCGGGGCAGAGCCGGGCTGACGCCATCCGTGGTGACCGACTCGCGCCGGGTCACCTGCGCCCGCAGCCGGTCGAGGGTGATGTCGCTGTCCGGGCCGGCCGTGAGGTCGAGGAAGACGTTGTGCCCGGTCACCGGGATGTGCACGGGGGCCGGGCCGGTCTCGGAGCTCGGCGAGCGCACCAGCGTGATGTGCGAGCGGGTGCTCAGCACCCCGTCCGGGCCGCGGACGATCAGATAGCTGACGTCGGCGAGCTTGACGGTGACGGCCAGCGGATCGTCGCCCGCCAGGGCATCGGCCGCCTCGGTCGCGCGTCGCTGACCAGCCCCTTGCCCGGCCAGCTGGGTGAGCACGCGGCGGTGCTCCGCCCGCCACCCGTCGAGGTCCGGCGGGCCGCGCCACCCGGCGTGGCGGTGACAGACCTCGACGAACGCCGCCACGAACTCCCAGTCCGGCAGCGTACGGCCGTGCAGCTTGTCATCGATGGTGGCGCGGGGATAGGGGCGACCCGTCCGGCGGGTGAGGCGTTCCAGCTCCCGCAGCGACGGCTCCCCCGCGCGCCGCCGCAGATCGCGCAACCGCACGGCGAAGCCCGTCAACGGCGGCTGAGCGCGGCTGTCCACCGGCCAATGTGGTGTTGAGTTTCGGCGCCGGCCTTCTCGATCTCGTCGCCGCGGCCGCCCGCGGCGCGCAACGCCGGCGCGACCAGCGATGCAAGCACGATCATTCAGAGTGAGGTGCGCGGCGCTGCCGGGGCAGGCCGAGGGCCACTATGTCGGCCGGTTCGGCGGCCGGCCGCAGCCGTCCCCGGGGCGGTGTCGTCGTCCCGGGGACGGCCTTACGGCTACTCCTGGGAGCTTACGTACGGCCGGGTGATCAGTTCCAGGGCGTGGCCGGCCGGGTCCTTGAAGTACACACCGCGGCCGCCGTGCTCGGTGTTCGTCTCGCCCGGGCGCTTCATCTGCGGGTCCGCCCAGTGCTCGATGCCACGTTCACGCAGCAGGGCGTACGACCGGTCGAACAGGTCGTCGTCCACCAGGAACGCGTAGTGCTGCATCTGGATGTCGAACGGCGGCTCGGCGAACTGCAGCAGCACGCCGCCGTCCAGCTGGAGGTTGGTGAAGAAGCCCCAGGACGGGGCGTCGGCTGCTTCCAGCACGTCGCGGTAGAAGGCGGCCGAGACGGTGCGGTCCTTCGCGGCGATGATGGTGTGGTTGAACGTCGCGCTCAATGTCGTCCCTACTGCTCGATCCTGATCACGGAGAGCAGCCACCCAGGGTGGATGAGCCCACGGAGGATGGCCGAACAGCTTTCCCTCCGTGTCGGCCCATCCGGGGCTCGACAGGAATCTATCAGGTAGAGCTGGAGATCATCAGAGCACTGCGCAGGCCGGTGATGTCCAGGACGCGGAGCAGGAAGTCGCCGACGTTGGTCAGAGCCAGCACCGCGCGGGCATGCTGGGCCTTACGGCTGAGTACCACCAGGGTGCCCAGGCCCTGCGAGTCGCAGAAGGTCACGCCGGACATGTCGAGCACGATCCGGGAAGGTGGTTCCGGTTCCAGGAGGGTCTCGTTCACCATGGCGGACAATTTGGCCACCGTGAGCACGTCGATCTCACCGGCGAGGTGGAAGACAACCTCGTCGGGGGCTCGCTCAACCGCGATGGACAGCTCCGGTCGCTCCACCGGGTCAGCCTATCGCGAGCGGTGGAATCCAGCCTGTTGGCACGGTTCATCCGCCCCGCGCCCACCCACCGATCGTGACCTGTACAACCCGCCCCCGGGGCTGCTAAGGCGGCTGCGGCCGGGCGCTGACAGAATGGGATTCACCGTGACCACCTCAAACCACGCCGCGGGCAGTCCGTACCCGGACGAGGCCCCGGTCTCCCAGGCCCTGTTCGACCGCGCCACGGCCATCGTGCCCGGCGGGGTCAATTCACCCGTGCGTGCGTTCAAGTCCGTGGGCGGCACGCCCCGGTTCATGGCGCGGGGCGAGGGTCCGTGGATGGTGGACGTCGACGGGCGCCGCTACGTGGACCTGGTCTGCTCGTGGGGCCCGCTGATCCACGGGCACGCGCACCCGGCGATCGTGGCCGCCGTGCAGGCCGCCGCCGCGCTCGGCACCAGCTTCGGCACCCCGACCGAGGGCGAGGTGGAGCTGGCCGAGGAGATCGTCCGGCGCACCCCGGTCGAGCAGGTCCGCCTGGTCAGCTCGGGCACCGAGGCGACCATGACCGCGATCCGGCTGGCCCGCGGCTTCACCGGCCGCAGCAAGATCGTCAAGTTCGCCGGCTGCTACCACGGCCACGTCGACGCGTTGCTGGCCGCGGCCGGCTCCGGGGTCGCCACGCTCGGATTGCCGGACTCGCCGGGGGTCACCGGGGCGGCGGCCAGCGAGACCATCGTGCTGCCGTACAACGACGTCGCCGCGGTCGAGGCGGTCTTGACGGACAACGACGACATCGCCGCGATCATCACCGAGGCCGCCGCCGGCAACATGGGCGTGATCGCGCCGCGTGACGGCTTCAACCAGCGGCTGGCCGAGCTCGCCCACGCCGCCGGCGCGCTGCTCATCGTCGACGAGGTGATGACCGGCTTCCGGGTGTCCCCGGGCGGCTGGGCCGGGCTCGACCCCGTCGACGCCGACCTCTTCACGTTCGGCAAGGTCATGGGCGGCGGCCTGCCCGCCGCGGCCTTCGGCGGCCGCACCGAGATCATGTCCCGGCTGGCCCCGGCCGGGCCGGTCTACCAGGCCGGCACGCTCTCCGGTAACCCGCTGGCCTGCGCGGCCGGGCTGGCCAGCCTGCGGCTGGCCGACGACGCCGTCTACAAGCGGCTCGACGAGGTCTCGGCCACCGTCGGCGGGCTCGCGTCGGACGCGCTGAACACCGCGGGTGTCCCGCACCGGCTGTCGTATGCCGGCAACATGTTCTCGATCTTCTTCACGGACGCCGAGATCGTCGACTACGACTCGGCCAAGACCCAGAACGTCGCCGCGTTCCGGGCGTTCTTCCACGCGATGCTCTCCCGCGGTGTCTACCTGCCGCCGAGCGCGTACGAGTCGTGGTTCGTGTCCGCGGCGCTCGACGACGCCGCCTTGGAGCAGATCAGCGCGGCACTGCCCGCGGCAGCGCGGGCTGCCGCGGCAGCGGGGGGAGCACAATCTTGAGCCCGACGAAGACCACGGTGCACGTGCTGCGGCACGGCGAGGTCCACAACCCGGACAAGATCCTGTACGGCCGCCTGCCCGACTTCCACCTCTCGGAGCTCGGCCGGCAGATGGCCAAGGCAGCCACCGAGGCGCTGGCCGACCGCGACGTCACGCACGTGGTGGCCAGCCCGCTCGAACGCGCACAGGAGACGGCCGAGCCGTTCGCCGCGCACTTCAAGCTCGAGACGGCCACCGACACGCGCCTGATCGAGAGCGCCAACTTCTTCGAGGGCAAGAAGGTGTCGGTCGGCGACGGCGCGTTCAGCAACCCCCGCAACTGGTGGGTGCTGCGCGACCCGATCACCCCGTCCTGGGGCGAGGCGTATCTCCAGATCGCGCAGCGGATGTTCGCCGCGATCCAGGCCGCCCGGGTCGCCGCCGAGGGGCACGAGGCGGTCTGCGTCTCGCACCAGCTGCCGATCTGGACCCTGCGCCGGTACGTCGAGAAGAAGCGCCTCTGGCACGACCCGCGCCGCCGCGAGTGCGGCCTGGCCAGCCTCACCTCGTTCGTCTTCGAGGACGCGAAGGTCGTCGGCATCGAGTACGCCGAGCCCGCCGCCGCCCTGGTGGCCATGTCCCCGGGCGCCCGGACGGCCAAGGGGGCATGACCGTGCGCCGGCTCCCCGCAGTCGTCCTCACCGCCGTCCTCGCGGCCGGTGCGATGGCCGGTTGCGGGAGCGAGAGCTGGGAGAAGAAGTGCTCGACGAACGCCGACCGGGTCATCGAGTGCACCCCTGACCAGCGTCCCGAGGCCCGCGCGGTCACCGGGGAGCTGCTCGACGGCGGCACGTACGACGTGACGCAGGACCGCGGCAAGGTGGTCGTCGTCAACTTCTGGGGCTCGTGGTGCAACCCGTGCCGGGCCGAGGCCGACGATCTGGAGCGCACGTACCAGGCCACCAAGGCCAAGGACGTGACGTTCGTGGGGGTCAACTCGCGCGACGACCGGGACCCGGCGAAGGCGTTCGAGCGCGGCTTCGGGGTGACCTATCCGAGCATCTACGACCGGGACGGCAGCGTCGCCCTCAAGTTCGACGTCACCCAGGTCACCACCCCGGCCACGCTGATCCTGGACCGGCAGGGCCGGATCGCCGCGGGCATCCGCGGCGCCACCACCATCGCCGTGCTGCAGCCGGTGGTCGAGCGGATCGCCGCGGAGGGCCCGGGCTGATGGGGGAGACCTTCGCCGACGTCGCCAGCAGCGGCCCGTTGCTGCTGGCGATCGGCGCTGCCGCGATAGCCGGGCTGGTCAGCTTCCTGTCGCCGTGCGTGCTGCCGCTCATGCCGGGCTACCTCTCGTACGTCACCGGGCTCGCCGGGGCCGATCTCGACGCCGCCCTCGGAGTGCCGCCCAAACCGCAGCCCGAGTCGCCGCCGCAGCCGGGCGGGTCCGTCGCTGTGGCCACCGAGCCGCAGGTGCGGACCGCGGGCCGGGGCCGGGTGCTGGCCGGGACGGTGCTGTTCGTCGTCGGCTTCTCCGTCGTGTTCATGCTGCTGGCCACCCTGGTGGCCAACATCGGCCTGGCGCTGAAGACCCACGAGCGCACCCTCAACATCGTGCTCGGGGTGCTGATCATCGTGCTCGGCCTGATGTTCATCGGCCTGGTCCCCGGCCTGCAGGGCCAGGCCCGGATCAGCTGGCTGCCCAACGCCGGCCTGGCCGGAGCCCCGGTCCTCGGGGCGCTGTTCGGGCTCTCCTGGCTGCCCTGCACCGGCCCCACCCTCGGCGCGGTCCTCGGCCTGGCCACCACCAGCGGGCAGACCGACCGGGCCGTCGTGCTGGCCCTGGCCTACAGCCTCGGGCTCGGGGTGCCGTTCGTGCTGTTCGGACTCTTCTTCCGGCGGCTGCTCGGGGTCTTCAAGGCGGTGCGCCGCAACAGCCGGTGGGTCACCCGGATCGGCGGCGTGCTGCTCGTCCTGGTCGGGCTGGCCCTGGTCACCGGCGGCTGGAACAGCTTCCTGATCTGGCTGGTCACCACCTTCAACTACGACGCCGGGACCCTGCTGTGACCGTCGTCGAGGAGCGCCCCGCGCCCGCCGCCGAGCCGCCGCCGCGCCGGCCCAACCGGCTCTGGGCGCTGCTGCGCAACTCCTGGCGGCAGCTCACCAGCATGCGCACGGCCCTGGTCCTGCTCTTCCTGCTGGCCGTGGCCGCGATCCCGGGCTCGGTGCTGCCACAGCGCACGATCAACCCGGAGAACGTCGCCGGCTACTTCCGCGAACACCCCGACCTGGCGCCGGTGCTGAGCCGGCTGGGCGGCTTCGACGTCTACGCCTCGCCGTGGTTCGCGTCCATCTACCTGCTGCTGTTCACCTCGCTGGTCGGCTGCGTGATTCCGCGGCTGCTCGATCACGTCCGGGCGCTGCGCACCGTACCCCCGGATGCTCCCCGGCGGCTGGAGCGGCTGCCGGAGCATGCGGCGGCCGAGCCGCGACCCGACGATCCGGCCGCCGCGGCCGCCGGCGTCGCCGCGGGCCTGCGCCGCCACCGCTTCCGCACGGTCGTCCGGGAGCGGCCGGACGGCACGTGGACGGTCTCGGGCGAGAAGGGCCTGCTCAAGGAGACCGGCAACCTGCTGTTCCACTTCGCGCTGCTGGCCGTGCTGATCGGGGTCGGCTTCGGGCACTGGTACGGCTGGAACGGCAACCGCCTCCTGGTGCAGGGCAACGACCTGGGCTTCTGCAACTCGGTGACGCAGTACGACGAGTCCTCGCTCGGCCCCCGCCTGGACGCCGCCGACCTGCCGTTCTTCTGCCTGCGGCTGACCGACTTCGAAGCGACCTACCAGAGCAACGGCCAGCCGAAGACGTTCGGCGCGCAGGCCACCGTGCAGACCGAGCACGACGGGCCGTGGCGCCCGACCGAGTTCACGGTCAACCACCCGCTGCGGCTGTCCCAGGCCAACGTGCACCTGCTCGGCCACGGCTACGCGCCGATCCTGCGGTTCACCGACCGCTTCGGCCAGCAGCAGACCAGGATCGTGCCGTTCCTGCCGCGCGACCAGATGCTCACCAGCGAGGGCGTCGCGCAGTTCCCGGACGTCAACATCGATCCGAAGACCAACCAGCGCGACGAGGACCTGCAGGTCGCCTTCGAGGGCGTCTATCTGCCCACGGTGGATCCGAAGGGCGGCCCGGCCTCGGTCTTCCCCGCCGAACGCGAGCCGGCGCTGTTCCTCACGGCGTACCGGGGCAATCTCGGGGTCGACGCCGGCCTGCCCGGCTCGGTCTACGCGCTGGACCGCGGCCAGCTGGCCAACGGCCAGCTCAAGCAGGTCAGCGGCGAACGGCCGCAGCGGCTGACGCCCGGCCAGACCTGGACCCTGGACGACGGCACCAAGCTGGAGTTCGTCGGCACCCGCCAGTTCGCCACCCTCGCGGTGCGCTACGACCCGACCCAGCCGCTGGTGCTGGGCGGGGCGGTGCTGGGTCTGCTCGGGCTGATGCTGTCGCTGTCCGGGCACCGCCGCCGGGTGTGGTTCCGGGTTTCGCCCCCGGCCGGGTCCGAGGCGGGCACCGGCGGTAGTTTGATGGAGGCCGGTGGTCTGCCGCGCACCGACTATCCGGGCTTCCACGAGGAGTTCGAGCAGGTCGTGGCGGCGGCGCGCCGGACGCCGGAGGAGAGGACGCCGTGATGGCGGAGTTGTCTGACCAGTTGATGGCCTTCACCGTGCTGGCCTACCTGGCCGCGATGGTCTGTTACGCGGCGGAGTACGCCTTCGGCAACCGCAGCCACATCGGCCGGGCGGCGACCCGCCCGGCGCGTCAGCTCGTCGGCGTCGGCGGACCGGGCGAGGTGGAGGTGCTGCCCGCGGACGGAGTCGTGCCGCCGCCCGCCGACGACGTCGTGCCGCCGGCGCCGCCCCGGGACCGCGGTGCTCTGCTCGGCCTGATCGGCGTCGGGCTCACCTGGGTCGCGTTCGCGCTGCACCTGGGCACGGTGGTCACCCGCGGTGTCGCGGCGCACCGGATGCCCTGGGGCAACATGTACGAGTTCATCCTCGCGGTGACCCTCGTCGGCGCGGCGGTCTGGCTCGGCGTGATCACCCGCAAGCCGGCCGTGCGCCACCTCGGCCTGTTCACCGCGCTCGCCCTGGTCGTGCTGCTCGGCGCGGCCGGGCTGATCGCGTACACGCCGGTGAGCCCGCTGGTCCCGGCGCTGAACTCGTACTGGTACATCGTGCACGTCTCGACGATCATCGTGGCCTCCGGCATCCTGCTGATCGGAGCCGTGCCGGCCGCGATGTTCCTGGTCCGGGCCGGCTACGACCGGGGCAGGCGCACCTTCCCGTACACGCTGGGCGCGAAGGTGCCGCCGGCGGAGACGCTGGAGCGGCTGACCTTCCGGCTGCACGCGTTCGCGTTCCCGCTGTTCACCTTCGGTGCGCTGATCGCCGGGCCGCTGTGGGCCGAGGCGTCGTGGGGGCGCTACTGGGCCTGGGACCCCAAGGAGGTCTGGGCGTTCATCTCCTGGGTCGTCTACGCGGCGTACCTGCACGCCCGCGCGACCCCGAGCGTCAAGCGCACCACCGCGACCTGGATCGCTCTGCTCGGCTTCCTGACGATGCTGATGAACCTGTTCGGCGTGAACCTGTTCTTCGAGGGACTGCACTCGTACGCCAACGCCGGCGGGATGTAAGCGGTTCGTCCCCCGCCCCGGGAGCGGAGCGGGGGACTTCCTCAGCTGCCGAGCGGGTTGAGGCCGATCCCGCGCGCCTGTGCGCTCCACCCGCCGATCGTCCCGGAGGCGGGCCCTCCCCGACCGACCTCCCCGGCCTGCCGGTGCCACTCGGTGTGCAACGCCGGGTCGACCACCCAGCTGCCGCACGCCCGGCAGGTGTAGCCGGGCCCGGTGGCAGCCGGCTGCGTGCTCGCCGTCGCGCCCGTCGCCGTCGCGCCGGGTGCCGGCCCCGCCGCGGCGCGCTCCCGCACCGCGCCGGGCTTGCGGCGCAACGTGTTGGCCGCGGTCCAGAGGTGGAACCACTCCCGTACCACGGTCTGGGTGGGCACCCCGAGCTCGGCGGCGAGCCCTTCGACCAGGGGCCAGGAGGGCAGCATCTTGCCGGCGAACACCTTGGACAGGGTGCCCTTGCTGTAATGGACAGCCTCGCTGAGGACGGCCAGCGACGGCTTGCCCGCGTTCACGTGGGCGAAGGTCAGGCGTTCGGCCAGCTCCCGCAGGGCGGTCTCCGGGTCCATCAGCTTGGCCCGCATCCGGGCCGCTTCGTGTTCCAGCGCCAGCGCCTCGCTGGACGGCCGGCGGAAGGTGGCGAAGTCGGCGCGGTGCCGGCCCTCGTTCGGTTCCCCGGGTTGCTGCACCGCGCCGGTCATCACGCCCGTCTCCCGGGCTTGATGTTACTGACTGTCACTGAACTTGCTCCTTGGGTGATGAAGCGTGAACGGAATTGGTCTCGGGCCATAGCTCAAGGAAGGCAGGGGGTCCCGTTCGTGGGCGGGACCCCGTCACCGTGCTTGATTGTGCACCAGGGTGCCCGTCTATTCCACCACGCAGCGTCGCTGTTGTGCGGTAGCCGGATAGGTCGTCGGCCACCGTGACTCTCGGGACGAAACGGGGCCCGGGGCCGGCGACCGAAGGTCTACCCGCCGGTAGTGCCGGGGCCGGAATGAAAAAGGGGCCGGAGCGATGTGCGCCGACCCCTTGATCACTTCCGGAAGCTGCCACGACAACTGCTCTCCGGGTCCTGCTGATTCGATGCCGGCCCGAGACCAATCAGACGCACCATCGAGCGGAAATGCGAGGACTTCCGCGGTGGCCACCATACCGGGCGTCACCGGCGATCTCCAGCGCGACCGCCGTTGGCGCAGGCGAGACCACGATCGTGGCCCCCGCCGGGCGGCGGCGCCCCGGCGGCGGCGGCCGCTGCCGTCGCCGCGGCGGTGCGGGCCCCGCCCATTTCCCATGCCCACCTGGGCATTCGTCGTCATGATGATCGTCTGCGGATGATCCGGGGAAGATCCGCTTCCGAAATGATCATCGATCCAAACGCCTCCGTCCGGGAGAAACGGGTGTCCGGCGCCGGGCCGGAACTGCCGGAATGGACCACGGACCGCAAGAGGGAACGGGGAGCGCTCTCCGCGGCCGGTCGTTATCTCAACGAGATGTGCGGGGTGGGCCGGCCGCGGGCGCGGGAAATGCGGCCGGCCGTGATATCGAGAGCCGTATTCATTTCTGCACAGTCGCGCGTCAATGGATATTCGACGGGCGGATCGGCGCCGTTCCGGCCGGCCGGTCGCTCTGACGCCGAGGACCTTCAGTGACTCCGTGTGACGGATTCGGTTCGAGGTGAGACCGTTGCGGATATTTTCCTGACGCCAAGTACCCGCGTGTCGGGTGTCCGACTTCGCGCCGACCGGTCGCCCGCCTGAGCGGACCGCTACGGGCGCTCCTCCGCCGAGGGCGTGACCCCGGCCGGCGGGTGGTCGGGGAGGCCCGCGCCCGTGCCGCCGGCGCAGTCGCCGGCCGTCCAGGTGTCGTACCGGGTCACCCAGTTCAGGCAGAAGCCGCCGGCCCGCTGCTGGGCCTGGTCGCCGATCTGGGTGTCCACGTCGTCGCGCCAGTAGCGGGCCGTGCCGCCGCCCGGCGGCCGGAGCTGGACGTTGTCCACGGTCACCGGGGGGACCACCAGCCGGGCCGGGCGGCTGGGGTCGACGTGGACCTCGACGTACTGCTCGACGTACGCCCGCGAGCCGACCGGCAGCTGCTGCGCGGTGAGCAGGTTCCACCGGTTGTTCCACCAGAGCCAGGCCTGCCAGACGTTGTTCGCGTCCGTGTGCAGGTCCAGCCAGACCTTGTCGCCCGGCTTGAGCTGGTACTGGTCGTAGAACTGCCAGGTCTTGGTGTTGGTGTTGAACGTGTAGATGTGCTGGCGGCCGCCGCCGGCCCAGCCCGTCTCGGCCCAGCCGGCCTCCAGCCAGGCGATGGACCCGCCGCCCATGTCCCGCTTGACCATGAACCGGCCGGCCACGAAGTCGTACGTGTTGCGGCGGACCGCGCCGTCCACGATCTCGATGCGGCCGGAGACGCCGCCCCACTCGCCGCCGGTGCCCGCGCCCAGGTGGTGGTAGCCGCTCGGGGTGGCCCGCTCGCGCATCCGGTCCAGCCGGACGCCCGACTCCAGGATCTTCCCGGTGGCGCGGCAGGCCTTGCGGGTGTCCCGGCCGGCCGGCTCGGTGGGTGCTGTGACAGACGCCTCACCGCTCGGGCAGGCGGGCAGGCGGTGTTTGTGGTGTGAGGCCGCCGGAGCGGCCATGGCCAGCGCCGTGACCAGGCCACCCAGGGCGCACCAGCGCGCCACGGACCGAAATTTCAAGCTGCCCACCTCGCCCCTGACCAGCGCGGAAACCACATCTCTGGCTCAACGCCGGACGAGATCCCGCGGTGACGGTTCCCGCCCGCTGATCACTTGCCGTCCCGTGGTGCGAGACTGGGCACATGGCTGCCAAGGGCTTCCCGTACCACGACCTGCAGAGCTTCGTCACGGCCCTGGAGACGGCCGGTGAGCTGCGCCGGATCCGCGTACCGGTCGATCCGACGCTGGAGATCAGCGAGATCGTCACCCGCACCGTCCGGGCCGGCGGCCCGGCCCTGCTCTTCGAGCGCCCGACCCGCGGTGACATGCCGATCGTCGTCAACCTCTTCGGTACGGAGAAGCGGATGGCGATGGCGCTGGGCGTGGACAGCCTCGACGAGGTCGGCAACCGGATCGGCTCGCTGATCCAGCCGGAGCTGCCGGTCGGCTGGTCCGGCATCCGCGAGGGCATCGGCAAGGTGCTGCAGCTCAAGTCGGTCCCGCCGAAGAAGGTCAAGAGCGCCCCCTGCCAGGAGGTCGTGCTCAAGGGCGACCAGGTGGACCTGGGCAAGCTGCCCGGCCTGCAGGTCTGGCCGGGTGACGGCGGCATCTTCCACAACTACGGGCTGACCCACACCAAGCACCCGGAGACCGGCAAGCGCAACCTCGGGCTCTACCGGCTGCAGCAGCACTCGAAGAACACGCTCGGGATGCACTGGCAGATCCACAAGGACAGCACCGCCCACCACGCGGTCGCCGAGCGCCGGGGCGAACGGCTGCCGGTGGCCGTCGCGATCGGCTGCGACCCGGTGGTCAGCTACGCGGCCAGCGCCCCGCTGCCCGGCGACATCGACGAATACCTGTTCGCCGGCTTCCTGCGCGGCGAGCGGGTGGAGATGGTCGACTGCCTGACCGTGCCGCTGCAGGTGCCCGCGCAGGCGCAGATCGTGCTGGAGGGCTACCTCGAGCCGGGGGAGCGCGCGCCCGAGGGACCGTTCGGTGACCACACCGGCTTCTACACCCCGGTCGAGCCGTTCCCGGTGCTGCACATCGAGTGCATGACCATGCGCAAGCAGCCGGTCTACCACTCGATCGTCACCAGCAAGCCGCCGCAGGAGGACCACGGCCTGGGCAAGGCCACCGAGCGGATCTTCCTGCCGCTGCTCAAGATGCTGATCCCGGACATCGTCGACTACGACATGCCGGCCGCCGGGGTGTTCCACAACTGCGTGATCGTCTCGATCCGCAAGCGCTACCCGAAGCACGCGCAGAAGATCATGAGTGCGGTCTGGGGCGCGCACCTGATGTCGCTGTCCAAGCTCATCGTGATCGTCGACGAGGACTGCGACGTGCACGACTACAACGAGGTGGCGTTCCGGGCCTTCGGCAACGTCGACTACGACCACGACCTGCTCATCACCCAGGGCCCGGTAGACCACCTCGATCATGCCTCCTACCAGCAGTTCTGGGGTGGCAAGGCGGGGCTCGACGCGACCCGTAAGCTGCCCGCCGAGGGCTACACCCGGGGCTGGCCGGAGGAGATGACCATGTCCGACGAGGTCGTCTCGCTGGTCGACAAGCGGTGGAAGGAATACGGCATATGACAGCGGTCGCCGCGGCGCCGGAGCAGCCAGGCAAGATCAGGTCTTTCCTGAAGCTCGTGGCGATCGAGCACTCGGTCTTCGCGCTTCCCTTCGCGTACCTGTCCGCCCTGGTGGCGATGGACCGCGACGGCACCGGGGTGCACTGGGTCGACCTGCTGCTGGTCACGATCGCCATGGTGTCCGGGCGCACCTTCGCCATGGCGGCCAACCGGATCCTGGACCGCAAGATCGACGCGCAGAATCCGCGTACCAGGAATCGGGAGCTGGTCACCGGGGCCGTCAGCGTGCGTACGGCCTGGACCGGCGCGGCCGTGTCCCTGGTCGTGCTGTTCGCCGCCGCGGCCCTGCTCAACCCGCTCTGCCTGGCACTGTCGCCGCTCGCGGTGATCCCGCTGATCATCTACCCGTACGCGAAGCGGTTCACGAACTTCCCGCACTACGTGCTCGCCCTGGCCCAGGCCGTCGCGCCGGTCGGAGCGTGGCTGGCGATCACCGGCACGTTCGACGGCTCGGGCCCGGCCTGGGTGCTCGGCGTCGCGGTAGGGCTGTGGATCGGCGGCTTCGACATCATCTACGCCTGCCAGGACGTCGAGGTCGACCGGCGGATCGGCGTGCACTCCACGCCGGCCCGCTTCGGCGTCCGCACGGCTCTGCACATCTCGACCGGCACGCACGTGCTGACCTTCGCGCTGTTCGTCTGGTTCGGCCAGCTCGTCGGGTTCGGCTGGCTGTGGTGGATCGGCCTGGCCCTGACCGCGGTCGCCTTCGGCTACCAGCACGTGGTGGTCACGCCGGCCGACCTCTCCAAGGTCAACCGGGCCTTCTTCACGGCCAACGGCTTCGTGGGCATAGCCCTGTTCGTCTTCGCCCTCCTCGATCTGATTCTCCTGTAACTTTCCGGCCGCCGACTTCCGTCTATTAGCTGTGAGTGACAGAGACAGGGAGTTCAGCGCCTTCGTAGCCGCGCAGATGGAGCCGCTGCGCGGGCTGGCCTATCTCACTTGCGGCGATTGGCAGGCGGCCGAGGACGCGGTTCTCATCGCGCTGGCAAAGCTGTATGTGAAGTGGCGGCGCATCGACAACCCGGGCGCGTACGCGCGCACCGCCGTGGTCCGGGCGGCGATCGACGAGACCCGGCGCCCGTGGTGGCGGCGGGAGCGTGCGCAGAGCAATGCCATGCCCGACCGGCCCGACCTGCGTGACGACACGAACGCGGTCGACGACCGGCTGCGGATCCGTGACGCCCTGCAGAAAATCCCCGCACGGCTGCGTGCCGTGCTGACTCTGCGCTACCTGGAGGGTCTGAGCATCCAGGAGACCGCCGAGGCCCTGGGGTGCCCAGAAGGAACCGTCAAGAGCTACACCTCGCGGGGCCTGGAAGCCCTGCGCACCGCCATGGGCGCCGAGGTGTTCGTCAGTAGGGAGAATTACCGTGCCGCACGAGCTGTCTGACATGTTGCAGGAAGCCAAGTCGGATGCCCCGCCCCCGCGCTACAGCGTGCAGGACGCGCTGACCGCCGGACGCAAGCGGCAGCAGCGGCGCCGGGCGCTGTGGGCCGGCACCGGATCGGCCGCCGTCGTGCTCGCCGTGGCCGGGGCGGTCGCCGTGCCGCAGCTGTTGCCCGAAGGTAACAACAGGTCCGCGACGGTGAACGCCGGAGCGGCCGCCACGAACACCGAGAAGTCGGCCAAGGCGCCGTTCGCCTACCCGTCCACCGGGTTCTCCGGCACGTTCGCGGAGTACACCGTGGGGGACCTCACCGTCGACGGCACCGTGCTGGTGACCCCGGGCTACCAGGTCGCCTCGATCACGGCGCCGGGCAAGGGCCAGGCGTACGAGGACAAGAACGGCGGGCGGTACTACGCCCCGAACGTCATCGGACACGTGGTGACGTACGCCAAGGGTGTCTTCGACCCGGCCAAGGCCCAGAAGGACCCCAAGGCGGGCGCCGGCTGGTTCCACGAGGGTGAGAAGAAGGAGGCGATCAAGCCCGGCGTCCCGGCGCCGTACGCCGATTCCACCTACACCTGGGAGTACGCCGACGACGCCTGGGCGCAGGTCATCGTGCAGGGCCGGCTCAAGTACCCCGCGACGAAGCTGGCGTCGATCGCCGAGGGCCTCACCGGAGCAGCGGAGAAGCCGGTCAAGGTCGGCATCAAGCTGGGTTACGTGCCCGCGGGCTTCGCACTGGGCTCGGCCGGGACGACGTCGGACCACCTCGAGTCCACGTTCGCCGGCACGTCCTTCCTGCGCCTGATCAAGGGCGACTTCCCGTACGAGAACCTCACCGGCACCGTCGGTGACCCGTTCGTCGTGCAGGACACCCAGCTGCCGATCCTCTCCCTGCAGGTCTACCCGGCGAAGGAGCAGAAGTACAACGCGCCCGGGAACGAGCCGTACTGCCCGCAGGAGGGCCTCTGTTACCGCTACACCGCCGACAAGAAGTTCTTCGTCGAGCTCAACGGGGGCGGTTTCATCGGCAACACCGAGATGATCAAGATGCTCAACAGCGTGGAATTCGCCGACCTGACCGACGAGTCGACCTGGTTCCCGGCCACCGAGGCCGTCAGCTGATCATCGCCTGGGGCATGCTGGAAGCATGCGCACCCCGTGGATCGTCGGTGTCTCCGGAGCTTCCGGCACGCCCTACGCGAAGGCCGTCCTGAACGGGCTCCTCGACGCCGGCGAAGCCGTTGACCTGGTCGTCTCCAAGGCGGCCAGGTTGACGCTGCTCGACGAGACCGGTGCGACCGTACGGGACGCGCACTACAAGGACGACGTGCGGCAGTGGCTCGGCCGGGATCTCGGCGACCTGACCTACTGGGCCGCCGGGGACCTGGCCGCCGGACCGAGCAGCGGCTCGTACCCGGCCAAGGGGATGGCGGTCGTGCCGGCCAGCACGGCCGCCTGTGCCGGCATCGCGATCGGGCTGTCCAAGGACCTGCTCCAGCGGGCCGCCGAGGTGAACCTCAAGGAGCGCCGCCGGACGGTGGTCGTGCCCCGCGAGACGCCGGTGACCCGCAGCCACCTGGAGCACCTGATCGCCCTGCACGACGCCGGGGCGGTGGTCCTGCCGGCCAGCCCCGGCTTCTACGGCTCCGGCGCGGAGGCGACCGCCGGACAGCTGGTCGACTTCGTGGCCGGCAAGGTGCTGGACGCTCTGGGCGTACCCCATCAGCTCTTCACGCGATGGGCGGGAGAGCTGAATCAGCGCAGTCCGTTGGGCGGGCCGTAGCTCTGCCCCGGATTGGCCGGCCCGCCGTTGCGCGGGCGGTTGGCGGCGTCGTCCTCGCGCATCTCCTCGACCACGCCGTCGCCCTCGAGCAGCGCGCGCACCTCGGACTCGCGGAACCGGCGGTGGCCACCCGGAGTACGGATGCTGCCGATACGTCCGGCGGCTGCCCAGCGCGTGACCGTCTTCGGGTCCACCCGGAACAGCGCGGCCACCTCCCCGGGCGTCAGCAGTCGATCTCCTGTGTCCACGGCCCTCTCCTCGCGTCGTGTTGGAGCGCCGTTGGTCACAGTGAGTGTCGGCGTGCTCGATCGGGACGTAGTGCCATTAGAGCATCGCCAAAAACAGCAAGTCGCTGAAATGCGGAAAAAGCCCCGATTGCGACGTTGACCATTATCCTTGCTGCGTCCGGTGGTCCGAGCCCGCTACCGGGCGTGAGGTACCAGGACGGGTCGCACTAACCTCTGAAGCCATGGACGCCATCGACCTGCGCCTGATCGACCTGTTGCGGGACAACGCCCGCTCCTCGTACGCCGAGCTCGCCCGGCAGGTGGGGCTCTCCGCGCCCGCGGTGCACGAGCGGGTGGGCAAGCTGGAGGCCGCCGGCACGATCCGGGCGTACCGCGCCGAGGTCGAGCACGAGGCGATCGGGCTGGGCGTCACCGCCCTGATCGGCATCGTCGAGGACTCCGGCGCCGACACCGACGACGTGCTGTCCGCGCTGCGGGTGATGCCGGAGATCGAGTCCTGCTACTTCATGGCGGGCGTGGAGTCGTACCAGCTCACCGTGCGGGTGGGCACGATCGCCGAGCTGGAACAGCTGATCGTGCGCATCAACCGGACCCGCGGCGTAGCGTCGACCCGGACGGCCATCGCGCTCTCCACGAAGTGGGAGAACCGCCCCCAGCCCGGCCTCGACCCGACGGCAGGGTGAGCCATGGACCAGCACGACCGCTGTGACGACACCGCCCGTGAGTGGGCCTGCGAGGCGATCGGGCTGGTGGAGGCGGACGCGAACCGCTCGGCCGACACCCACCTGCTGCCGTTCCCGCTGCCCCGCTCCTGGGGCATCGACCTCTATCTCAAGGACGAGTCGTCGCACCCCACCGGCTCGCTCAAGCACCGGCTGGCCCGCTCCCTGTTCCTGTACGCCCTCTGCAACGGCTGGATCGGCCCGCACACCCCGGTCGTCGAGGCCTCCTCCGGCTCGACCGCGGTCAGCGAGGCGTACTTCGCCCGGATGCTCGGGCTCGAGTTCATCGCCGTGATGCCGGCGAGCACCTCGCCCGAGAAGATCTCGCTGATCGAGTTCCAGGGCGGCAAGTGTCACCTCGTCACCGACCCGACGGCCGTCGTCGCGGCGGCCCGTACGCTCGCGGCCGAGCTCGGCGGACACTTCATGGACCAGTTCACCCACGCCGAGCGGGCCACCGACTGGCGTGGCAACAACAACATCGCAGAATCCATCTATCTCCAGCTCGACCGGGAGCGGCATCCCGTACCGGCGTGGATCGTGGTCGGCGCCGGCACCGGCGGCACCAGCGCGACCATCGGTCGGTACGCCCGCTACCGCCGGCTCGCCACCAAGCTGTGCGTGGTCGACCCGGAGGGCTCGGCGTTCTGGCCGGCCTACGTCTCCGGCGACTGGACGGCGACCACCGGCCGCGGCTCGCGGATCGAGGGCATCGGGCGTCCCCGGGTGGAGGCGTCCTTCCAGCCGGCGGTGGTCGACCGGATGGTGCAGGTGCCGGACGCGGCCTCGCTGGCGGCGATGCGGGCCGGCTCGGCGGTGCTCGGGCGCCGGGTGGGCGGCTCCACGGGTACGAACCTGTGCGGCGCGTTCGGCCTGATCGCGGAGATGCGGGCGGCGGGGCAGAAGGGCTCGGTGGTCACCCTGATCTGCGACGGCGGCGAGCGGTACGCCGACACGTACTACTCGGACGCATGGGTCGCGAGCCAGGGCATCGTTCTCGAACCACACCTGGCGGCGATTGACACGTTCCTGGCCACGGGCGTCTGGGAATCTGGCTGAATCGGGGGCAGCGCCGCGCCGGTGGACCTGGGAGGATCTGGGTCCTGTGACGGGTTTCGGGTTCGAGGAGCGCAGTGCACGACGCCGAGGAAGTCCCCGCCGCACCGTCACCTCCGGCCGCGCCGCCGATCCCGTCCCAGCGCGCTGCGCCGCCCGGCCCGTGGTCCTCGCCGCCGGCCGGCTTCTCACCGGTCCCGCCGCCTTCCTGGCCGGCCCCGCCCGGTCCGGCCATCCCCGGCCAGCGGACACCGCTGGCCAGTGAGTTCTTCCCCTCGACCCACCCGCTCACGCAGCCGCCGAACGTCGGCGACCTGCCGCCGCACGGCCCCGCCCCGCTGCCCTACCCCGCGCCGCCGGCACGCCGCCGGGGCCGCGGACTGCTGATCGGCGCCGCCCTGGCGCTCACCGCGGCGCTGGCCGTCGGCGCCGGTGTCGTCTACGTCAACCAGGCACCGCTGTCGCTCAACGAGCGGGCCGCAGCGGCCGGCCCCGAGCCCACGGCGGCCCGGACCCCGCTGACGCCCGCCGAGGCCGCCGTCGCGGCGCTCAAGGCCCAGGCGGCTGCCCTGCTGGCCGGCGACGAGAAGGGCTGGCTGGCCGCCGTCGACCCCGGCCAGGCCAAGCTCCGCGCGCGGTACCGCTCGATGTTCCGCTCGCTGCGCGGGCTGGGCGTCAGCCACTTCGTCTATGAGACCGCCGTCGACCCGGTGGACCCGAAGCGCGGCACGATCGGCGTGACGGCCGAGGTGGCGTACTGCTTCAGCACCGACAAGTGCCCGCAGGAGAAGTACAACGTCTCCGACGGCCCGCCGACCATCAGCCAGCTGCTGACCTTCAAGAAGGTCGGCGGGAAGTACGTGATCGCCAAGGTGGCGGCGAAGAAGAGCCGCAGCCGCCAGCAGCCCACCCCGTGGGAGTCCGGCTACCTCGACTTCCTCGCCGGCAAGCGGGTCACCGTCATCGGCAACCGCACCGAGCGCAAGTACTTCAAGCAGGTGCTCGCCGCCGCCGAGAAGGCCGCGGTCTACAACGACCGCTTCGCCGGCCTGGTCGGCAACCCGCAGCGCCGGTACCGCGTCTACGTCGCCGGCCCCAAGCAGTGGAAGACCTGGTACGGCGGCATCACCGACAAGTGGGTGATCGGGTACGCGATCCCGCTCAGCGACTCGGGCAGCGACGTGGTGCTCAACATCTCGGCCGTCCGTACGGACAGCGACGTGCTCGCCACCACGCTGCAGCACGAACTGGGCCACGTCGTGACGCTCGGTGGTGCGTACCGGACCGGCGGCAGCGACGACATGTGGCTCGAGGAGGGCGTCGCCGAGTACATCGGCTGGTATCCGGGATCGGCCACCGACAGCTGGCGCCGCTCGGCCGTCCGATCCCTGCTCGCCGGCAGCAAACGCCCGAAGTCGATCGCCGCCAAGGCCCCCGGGGAGAACGCCAGCCCCGACGCCAGCGACGCCTTCTACGGCTTCGGCCACTTCACGGCCGACTGCCTCGCCCGCAAGTACGGCCAGGGCGCGCTCTTCACCTTCGTCCGGCTCTACCTGCGGGAGAACCGCGACCTCGACCCGGCGTCGCGCGAGGCGTTCGGCAAGCCGTTCACGACCGTGGACAAGACCTGCATGGCCTGGATCCGCGACAGGGTCTAGCGAGCCCGTCTAGCGGACCCGCTGGGCCAGCCCGGGATAGTCGAGCACGAAGCCCTCGTCGTCCACGGCCAGGTCCGCGCTGAAGGTCTCGTTGGCGAAGCGCACCCGCCCGTCGCCCAGCGCCGTGTAGATCTGGTCCGCCTGCACGATCTCCAGGCTCGGCAGCAGCACCCAGGCGACACTGATCCGGTGGGCCACCCCCGCCTCGGCCTTGAGCAGGCCCAGCCGGCGGATCGGCAACGTGTTGGTCAGGGGCGACCCGGTCAGGTCGACGTCGAAGGCCCCGAACAGCAGATCGGGGTCCTCGGTGCCGGGCAGGCCGGCCCCGGCGTGCCCCGAGGCGGTCAGCGCCGCGTCCAGATCACCGCGCTCGGCGGTGGAGGTGCGCCAGCGCCCGTCCTCCGACTCCAGGCGCAGGCTACGGCTCCAGCCCGCCCCCTCGGTGCTCAGCTCGAGCGCGGTGGTGACCCAGTCCGGGCCGGTCCGCAGCTCGTACCGTGCGGTGTAGGCGATCGGGTCGACGGCCACGGCGGTGCCCCGGGCGTGCAGCCCGGCATGCGTGTCGACCAGTGCGTGCTCGGCACCGGACGTGTCGCTTCGACCCCAGAACAGAGAACCCGGCAGAACGGCCATGGCTGTCGACTACCCGTTCCCGGCCCCGGGCGAACCCTCCCGACAGAAGAAGGCCCCGGCGCTCAGAGCGCCGGGGCCTTCGTCACGTGCGATGGATCAGTGGGTGTGCGCCGGGCGGCCGGTCGAGAAGCGGCCGTTGCCGGTCTCCCGCCGGTCGTTGCGAGCGGGCTCGCGACGGAAGCCGGCCGGGCGCTCGCCCAGGTTGCGCGCCGTCCGCTCGCCGAAGCCGCGCTGGCGGTCGGCGAAGGACGCACGGTCACCGGTCGGGCGGTCGCCGCCGGTGGCAGGACGGTCGGCGTAGGAACGGTCGCCCGCAGGACGGTCGCCGTACGTGCGCTGCTCGCCGCCACGCGGCCGGTCACCGAAGCTGCGGTCGCCGCCGCCGCCGCCGCTGCCGCCGCTGAAGCTGCCCCGCGGGCGGTCACCGAACGAACGGTCCCCACCGGTGCGCGGCCGGTCGCCGTAGCTACTGCCACCGCGGGAACGGTCGCCGTAGCTGCTGCCACCACGCTGCGGCCGGTCACCGAAGCGCCGCGGGCGGTCGCCCCGCTCACGCGGCTCGGGCTCGATCTTCACCGGTACACCACTGGGCTCACGGGCCCCGGTGACCGAGGCGAGCTGCTCGTCGCCGAGGCGGACCCGCAGCTCGGACGGCGTGACGCCGGCCTTCAGCATCATCGACGCCGTGGTGCGGCGCTGCTTGGGCAGCACCAGCGTCACGACCGCGCCGGACTCGCCGGCGCGCGCGGTGCGACCCGCGCGGTGCAGGTAGTCCTTCGGGTCCTTCGGCGGGTCCACGTGCATGACCAGCGAGATGCCGTCGACGTGGATGCCGCGCGCCGCGACGTCCGTGGCGACCAGCACGTTCGTCCGGCCTTCCTTGAACTCGGCCAGCGTGCGGGTGCGGACCCGCTGGGTCTTGCCGCCGTGCAGCGCACCGGCGCGCACACCGACCGCCGCGAGCTGGTCGACCAGCCGGTCGACGCCCATCTGGGTGCGGGCGAAGACGATGGTCTTGCCGGCCCGGTTGGCGATCGACGCCGTGATCGGGAACTTGTCGTGCGGCGGGATCAGGAGCATGTGGTGCTCCATCGTGGAGACGCTGGCCTCCGCCGGGTTGGTGGAGTGCGTCACCGGGTCGTGCATGAACCGCTTGACCAGCGCGTCGACGTCACCGTCGAGCGTCGCCGAGAAGAGCAGCCGCTGCGCGTCGGCCGGGGTCTTGGACAGCAGCTCGGTGACCTCGGGCAGGAAGCCCATGTCGGCCATCTGGTCGGCCTCGTCCAGGACGGTGACCTCGACGGCGTCGAGCCGGCACGCGCCCCGCTCGATCAGGTCGCCGAGGCGGCCCGGGGTCGCGACGATGACCTCGACGCCACGCCGCAGCGCGTCCATCTGGCGGTCGTACGGCACGCCGCCGACAGCGGTCTTGAGAAAGACACCGACCGAGCGGCCGAGCGGGGTGAGCGCGTCGGCCACCTGCATGGCCAGCTCGCGGGTCGGCACCAGGATCAGGGCCTTGGGCTGGTGCGGCAGCGCGCGACCGCTCTTGGCCACCCGGGCCAGCAGCGGCAGGCCGAACGCCAGCGTCTTGCCGGAGCCGGTCTGACCGCGGCCGAGCACGTCCCGGCCCGCGAGGGCGTCGGGCATGGTCGCGGCCTGGATCTCGAACGGGGTGGTGATGCCCTCGCGGCTCAGCACCCGGACGAGCTCGGCGGGGATGCCCAGCTCGGCGAAGGTCGGCACGGCGGGGGTGATGATCTGCTCCACCTCGGCCTCAGGGGTGACCTGGATGGCCTCGGGAGCGTCGGTGCTGGTGGTGCCGCCGGACTCGGCGAGAACTTCTGCAACGGACGGGAACGTGCTGGGATCAGCGAAAGTGGTCAAGAGAACCTCTCTACGGGGGCGCATGCTCGCGTATGGCCCGCCGCGGCTACCAACAGCCGGCCGCTGAAATGACCGCAAGAACGCCCGTGGCGTGCTCGTTGAGGGCACGCCAGGTTAATTACTTCCATCAGTGTACGGGTCAACGTCCTGGACACT
Source organism: Actinoplanes auranticolor (assembly GCF_018332655.1). GTDB lineage: Bacteria > Actinomycetota > Actinomycetes > Mycobacteriales > Micromonosporaceae > Actinoplanes > Actinoplanes auranticolor. The sequence goes on from NZ_BOQL01000027.1 coordinate 33,384, forward strand.
GCCCGCATTCCGCGCCGGTAGTGGGCAGACTCACCCTTCGGCGCAACCTCGCCAGCTTAGGGCCATCTGCCGCCACCGACAACTCAATCCTTGAAAACGCCACCGATCATGTCGCTGAAGGCGTCCCCGACGGTGAAGAGGAAAAGCACGCTCACACCCACCAGCACGAGCAGCACGATGAGCATCGCCACGGCCACCTTGACGTTGCTGCGCCGCTGGTTGTCGGGCGCGTCCCGCCAGCCCTGGGCCAGGATGTGGCCGGTCAGCGAACCGGAGTTCTCCACCGCGTTGATACTCACCGGCATCGTCATGTCGGCCGGCGCGTAGTCCGCCAGACCGCCGTAGACGGTGCCCTGCCCGCGCTGCTGCGGCACGGCGGTGGGCTGTCCGGATCCCGACGCGGCGGAACCCGAGCCGTACGTCACCGGGCTGCTCACCGGAGCGGCCGGTCCGCCGAACGGCTGCCGGGACCCGCCTGATGCGCCTACCCCGTAGGAGGTCGAGCCGTTGCCGGTGGGTGCCGGGCTGCCGTACTGCCCGGAGGGGGCGGCGGCCGGCATCGTGTACGCCGGGAGAGCGCCGGGTGCCGGGGAGCCGCCGGCGTTGGAGATCATCGGCGGTCCGGGGAACGGTGCCGGCGCAGGGCCGGGCACGGGCGACGGACCGGGGCCGGGCGGCACGGGTGACGGGCCGGGGCCGGGCGGCACGGGTGACGGGCCGGGACCGGGCGGGATCGGGCTGGGACCGGGGCCCGGTGGGATGGGATTCGGGCCGGGACCCGGCGGTACGGGGCCGGGTGGCGTCGGACTGGGTGCCGGGCCCGGGGCCGGACTCGGCGGGGCCGGGCTCGGGGTGGGGGCCGGGCTCGGGGCAGGAGTCGGGTGCGGGGTCGGCAGGGGCGCGGGCTCGGGCCGGGTGGGCTCGGGTTTGGCCGGTGCGGGCTTGGCCGGGTCGGGGGTCGACGGTTCCGGCAGCTCGGGGTCCGGGCCGGCCGGATCGGCGTCGGGCTCGTCCGAGCCGGGGGTTGCGCTCTGCGGCGTGCTGGTCGGCTTGTTACCGGCGGTGGGGCTCGTCGCGGCCCGGTGGGGGCGGTCGCCGACGTTCATCCAGCTGACCGCGCCGGCCTTCTCCGCGCCGTTCTTGTCCCCGCCGGCCTTCTCTGCGCCGGCGTGGTCGCTTCCGGGCTTCTCGCTGCCGGCTTTGTCGCCGCCGGTCCCAGGAGTGGCGGTCCGATCGGAGGCGGCGCTACCAGTGTCCGACTTGAGAGCGGTGCCGGGCTTGTCGGCCGTGTCCGACTGGGTGGCGTTGCTCGGCTTCGCCGGCGTGCCTGAGTTCTCGGGGGCGTCGGTGCTCGGCTTGTCGGCGGTGCGGCCGTAGATCTTGGCTTGGCCGCTGGGCCAGGTCATGGCCCGGGCGCCGGCCGGGTCGATGGCGCCGGGCACGGTGGCGCGTGCCGCGTTGGCGCTCGGGGCCGCCGACACAGGTCGGGTTGCGCCGCCGAGACCGCTGGCGGAGCTCGTGGGCACGGCGGCAGAGCCGCCCGCCGCGGCCGCGGAGCCGCTCGAGCCGGGCGCGAGCGAGGGGCCAGCCGAGCTGCTCGGCGTGGCGGGAGAGCTACCCGAGCTGCTCGGCGCGGCCGGAGAGCTACCCGAGCTGCTCGGCGCGGCGGCCGTGCCGGTCGAACTGCCGGAACCAAAGACCGAACCAGCCGGGCTCGCCGCGCGCGCGGCGGGAGATTCGGGGCCACCCGCGCTTCCCGAGGCGGAGCCGCTCACGGTGCCGGGGGCGGAAGTCGAGCCGCCCGACGGGCCAGAGGCGGAGCCGCTCACGGTGCCGGGGGCGGAAGTCGAGCCGCCCGACGGGCCAGAAGCGGAGCCGCTCACGGTGCCGGGGGCGGAAGTCGAGCCGCCCGACGGGCCAGAGGCGGAGCCGCTCACGGGGCCGGAGGCGGAAGTCGAGCCGCCCGACGGGCCAGAGGCGGAGCCGCTCACGGTGCCGGGGGCGGAAGCCGAGCCGCCCGACGGGCCGGAGACAGGAGCCGAGCCGGAAACAGAGGCACGCCCGCTGGTCGAGCCACTGACCGGAACCGCACTGATCGGAGCCGAGCCGACGGAGGCCGAGCCCACGGGGGCCGAACCGGCGGAGGGCGAGCCGGCCGGGGTCGAGCTGACCGGGGCGGATGCCGACGCGCGGGCGCTCGGCGCAGTGCCCGAAGAGGCCGGCTTCGCCGCGTCACTGCCCGACGCCGGAGCCCACAGCGCGCCCGGTGCCGGCGGCGGGGGCAACGCGTACCCCTGGTCGCTCTTCGGCCCGGCGCTGCTCGCGGGCGGCCGCGCAGCGGGCGGCGTCCTGCCGTCGCTGTCCGGTTTCGCCTGCTGCTCGTCCATGGGTCCTCCCGATCGCCGTCACCCGCGGGTCGACGCCACGTGCCGGACGCCGGGCAGACCGATGTGCCGGGCGCTTGGTAACTACCGTGCCACATCAGCGCTCATGAGCGCACCCGGCGTCGGCCGGTCACCCGCGTGAAGATCATGACGGGTGGGGCCGGAGTGCGCTAGGAGCCGGCCGACTTCGAGCCGGCCTCGGACGGGGTCGAGGCCGCGCTGGACTTGGTCTGCGAGCTGGTCGCCGAGGGCTTGTCGTCCTTGGTCGGCGAGGGCTTGTCGTCCTTGGTCGGCGAGTTGCCCGCCGAGCCTTGCGGTGTGCTCGGCTTGTCGTCCGCCGGGTTCTTGGTGGCCGGCGCGGCCGTGGCGGCCGGTGGTGCCGTCGTGGCCGGTGCTGTCGTGGCCGGTGCTGTCGTGGCCGGCGCCGTCGTGGTCGGGGTGGCCTCCGGGGTCGTCGGCTTGGGCGACACCGTGGTGGGCTTGGGCGCCGGGGTCGTGGGCTTGGGCGACGGCGTGGTCGGCTTGGGCGACGGGGTCGTGGGCCTGGGCGACGGTGTGTTGGGCCTGGTGTTGTGGTCGCTCGGCTTCTCCGGGTCCGGCGAGCCGAGGTTCGGACCCTGCACGGTGCCCTCGATCGAGCCGTAGATGCGGGTCGCGCTGAAGAGCCGGGTCCAGCGGACCGGGACCAGGCGCACGTTCAGCCCGGTGCGGGGCGCCTCGACCATCATGCCGTTGCCGGCGTACATCGCGACGTGGTGGATCTGCTGCCAGCTGCTCGACGAGCTGAAGAACAGCAGGTCGCCCGGGAGCAGCGAGTAGCGGTCGACGACCCGCTCGCGGGTCTGGAAGTACTGGTCGCGGGACACCCGGGTCAGCTTGAAGTCACCCGCGCCCGGGGAGCGGTAGGCCGCCCACATCAGGCCCGAGCAGTCGTACTCGTCCGGGCCTTCCTCGGACCAGACGTACGGGTCGCCGCGCTGGGCCAGGGCGAAGCGCAGCGCCGCGATGGCCCGCGGGTCGGCGCCGCGGCCGGCGTTCTCGCCCGCCAGGTAGCCGGCGCCGGCCCGGGCGTCCTGGGCCGCCTGGGCGCTGTCGGCCGCGGCGATCGCCGCGGCGTTGTCCTGCTCGAGCTTCTGCTGGGCGGCCGACTTCTTGTCGACGCTCTTCTGCAGCTTGTCCCGGTCGGCGGTGAGGGTGGTGAGCCGGGCCTGGGCCGCCTGCTGCTCGGCGAGCGCGGCGTCGTAGGTGCTCTGGGCGATGGTGAGCTGGCGGGCGGCGGCCTGCTGGGTCGCGGAGTCGCCGCGGTTGATCCGGGCGAGCGAGTCGAGGTCCGACAGGCCGGAGCGCAGGGAGCCGGGCGGCAGGGCGGCCGCGTCCCGGACCGCCGAGGCCGCCGCACTGGCCACCTCGGTGCGGGCCTGGGAGATCGCGGTGGAGGACTGGGTGACCTTCTGGTCCGCGGCGGTGATCTGCTGGGTGACGAGGTCGACCTCGCCCTTGGCCTTGGTGAGCTGCTCGCCGAGGGCCGCGAGCTCGGTCCGGCCCTTCTCGATCTTGGCCATGACCGGCGACAGGGCCACGCCGGGCGTCGTGATCGGGGCCGTCGTGGTGGGCGTCGAGGCGACCTGCTGGCCGGGCAGCACGAGCGAGCCCTGGGCCAGGGGCCGGGAGCCGGCGTCGGGGACAGCGGGTGCCGGGGGCGCGGCCGGCGGGGCGGCGGAGGCGGGCAGCGGATTGAACAGGGCGGCGATGGCGGCGGCAGTGGCAGCGGAGTACGCCAACGGGCGCCACCATGGGCGTATCCGCAGCGTTCGTCCGCTTTCGTCCTGCCGGCTCATCGACATGCGCTCCCCGTCCGCGGTCGTCGCCCACCACCGCTTGGCGTCCCTGTAATGGTCTTACCCCAATTAGTGCACCGGTGTCGATTGATTGGACATGACAGGACGCTGTGAATCGTGAACCCGACGTGATCCGCACCGCCCCGCGGCCGCCGGGCGGCGATCCGCCGGAGTCAGGACGTACGCTCGACCACGAGTGAAGGTGAAGGGGGCGGGACATGCCGCAGATGGACGTCGGGCTGAAGCGCGAGCTGGAGGCCAAGGTCTACGCGGGCGAGCGGCTGACGCGCGAGGACGGCGTCGCGCTGTACGAGTCCGACGATCTCGCCTGGCTCGGCCGGCTGGCGCACCACAAGCGCACCGAGCTGAACGGCGACCGGGTGATGTTCAACGTCAACCGGCACCTCAACCTCACCAACGTCTGCTCCGCCAGCTGTGCCTACTGCTCCTTCCAGCGCAAGCCGGGCGAGAAGGACGCGTACACGATGCGCATCGACGAGGCCGTGCGCAAGGCCAAGGAGATGGAGGGCGAGGGGCTCACCGAGCTGCACATCGTCAACGGCCTGCACCCCACGCTGCCCTGGCGGTACTACCCCAAGGTGCTGCGCGAGCTGAAGGCGGCGCTGCCCGGCGTCAAGCTCAAGTGCTTCACGGCGACCGAGGTGCAGTGGTTCGAGAAGATCAGCGGCCTGCCCGCCAGTGAGATCCTCGACGAGCTGATGGACGCCGGCCTGGAGTCGCTCACCGGTGGCGGTGCGGAGATCTTCGACTGGGAGGTCCGCCAGCACATCGTCGACCACAACTGCCACTGGGAGGACTGGTCGCGGATCCACCGGCTGGCGCACTCCAAGGGCATGAAGACCCCGGCCACCATGCTGTACGGCCACATCGAGGAGCCGCGGCACCGGGTCGACCACGTCATGCGCCTGCGTGAGCTGCAGGACGAGACCGGTGGTTTCGCCGTCTTCATCCCGCTGCGCTACCAGCACGACTTCGTCGACTCGGCGGACGGCAAGATCCGTAACCGGATCCAGTCCCGCACCACGATGGCGGCGCCGGCCGAGTCGCTGCGCACCTTCGCGGTGTCCCGGCTGATGTTCGACAACGTGCCGCACCTGAAGAACTTCTGGGTCATGCACGGCCTGTCGGTGGCCCAGCTGTCGCTGAACTTCGGCGCCGACGACCTGGACGGCTCGGTGGTGGAGTACAAGATCACCCACGATGCCGACTCGTACGGCACACCGACCACGATGCACCGTGACGACCTGCTGAACATCATCTGGGACGCGGGTTTCCAGCCGGTCGAGCGCAACACCCGGTACGAGATCGTGCGCGAGTACGACAAGCCGGTGACGCTGGCCGAGCGCCGCAGCGAGCCGCAGCAGGTCTGGGCGTAGGGGCGGGAACCTCCCGGCGTACCCTCGTTGTTGTCATGGCCGAAATAGAGAGTGAGCGCCGCCCGCGTCGCGACGCCGACGGACGCCTGGTGACCGTCGGTGATCTCGTGGGTGTCGCCCTCGCCGGCTGGGTCACCGGGATCGTCGTGCTGCTCCTGTTCGAGGGCGTCATGTCGCTGGCCCGGGCCTTCGACTTCGGCTCCTCCAGCGGCTGGCTCGCGCTGATCCTGCCGGTGTGGCTGTTCACCGAGGAGTTCCGCGCGGCCGGCTACGGGGCGTACCGGATCGTGGTGGCGGCCCTCGCGGCCGGCTTCGGCATCGCGGTCGGCATGACCCTCGCCGGCCTGGCCGCCGCGTCCTTCCCGCCGCTGGTCAGCGGGGCGGTGGGGGCCCTCGGCCTGACGGTCGTCTACTGCCTGGTCTGGTTCTACGGCCTGCGGTGGCTCAGCCACCGCGCGGGCTGACAGGAGTCGTCATGAGTCCCGCCGTCAAGTACACGCTCGGCCGCCTGGGCCTGTTCGTGGTCGTCTTCGCGCTGCTCCTGCCGGTCCCGCTGGCCTTCCTGGTCAAGGCGATGATCGCGCTGCTCGCGTCGGCCGCGTTCTCCTACTTCCTGCTGGCCAAGTGGCGCAACGAGATGGCCGAGCAGCTCGGCACGGTGGCCGAGCGCCGCCAGGCGGAGAAGGCCCGGCTGCGCGCAGCCCTGGCCGGCGACGAGGCGGCGGCCGCGGCCGGCGACCGCGCGACGCCCGGCCCGGCATCCTCCACTGCGGAGGCCCAGGACGCCGCCGCGGCCAAGGGCGACAAGGCTTCCTGACCCGAGGCCGGCGATTTCCGCAGATCGGGCACCCTGCGGCCGGGGTGCGCGACATCGATGCGGTCATCATGTCGACGTAGGGGGCACATTGGCATGGTCTCGCGGGGCGCGGTTCCATTGCCAAAAGTCGATGCCGGGTGGTGCAGTGACGGGGCCCGACCCCCTCTGACACCCCCCGGAGGTCGTTCATGAGACGACGACGCGTCACCGGCCTGGTCGCCGCTGTCACAGCCGGCCTGGCCCTGATCGCCGCTTCCCCCGCCATCGCGCCGGCCGCCACCGCGGTGCCGCGGGCGGCGGACACCGCGGCCCCGTACGAGGTGTACGACGTGCGCACGCTGGCCCAGCGCAACGCCATCGCGAGCACCGGCGCGGCGATCGACGGCCTGGAGCACTCGATCGCCGAGATCACCGCGACCGGTCGCGAGGTCAAGGCGCTGCGGGCGCTCGGCTTCACGGTCAAGCCCGCCGCCGCCGAGGCGCCCGGCAGTGACGTGTCCACCTTCGACTTCCCCTCCCGCGACGCGGCGTACCACAACTACGCCGAGATGGTCGCCGAGGTCAACGCCATCGCGGCGCGGTACCCGGCCATCGCCAGCAAGCGGGTGCTGGGCAGGACCTACGAGGGCCGCGACATCGTGGCGGTCAAGATCTCCGACAACGTCGGCACCGACGAGGCCGAGCCCGAGGTGCTCTACGACGCCAACCACCACGCCCGCGAGCACATGACCGTGGAGATGGCGATCTACCTGCTGCACCTGTACGCGGACAATTACGCGAGCGACACCCGGATCCGCAACGTGGTGAACAGCCGCGAGATCTGGATCATCCCGTCGGTGAACCCGGACGGCGCGGAGTACGACGTCGCCACCGGCAGCTACCGCTCGTGGCGCAAGAACCGCCAGCCCAACACCGGTTCCTCGTACGTCGGCACGGACCTGAACCGCAACTACGGCTACCGGTGGGGCTGCTGCGGCGGCTCGTCGGGCAGCACCTCCTCGGACACGTACCGCGGACCGTCGGCGTTCTCGGCACCGGAGACCCGGGTGATCCGCGACTTCGTCAACAGCCGGGTCGTCGGCGGCGTGCAGCAGATCAAGGCCGCGATCGACTTCCACTCGTACTCGGAGCTGGTGCTGTGGCCGTTCGGGCACACCACCGCGAACACCGGCACGGGGATGAGCGCGGACCAGCAGAACACGTTCGCGACGCTGGGCCGGCAGATGGCGACGACCAACGGGTACACCCCGCAGCAGTCGAGTGATCTCTACATCACCGACGGGGACTCGCTGGACTGGCTCTGGGGTACGCACAAGATCTTCGCGTACACCTTCGAGCTGTACCCGCGGAGCTCGTCGGCCGGCGGCTTCTACCCGCCCGCCAGCGTGATCACCCGGGAGACCACCCGGAACCGGGAGGCCGCCCTGCTGCTCGCCGAGGCGGCGGACTGCCCGTACAAGGTGATCGGCAAGCAGTCCACGTACTGCTGACCGGTTGCGCGGCGTAGCTACCTGTCATAGCTTTAGGGCTATGATAGGTAGTTTTCATGCCTAGGGCCGGGCTCTCCGCGGCCGCGGTGGTCGAGGTGGCGCTGACCCTGATCGACGAGAAGGGTCCGGAGGCGCTGAGCCTCGCCGCCGTCGCCGACCGGGCCGGGGTCGCGGCACCCTCGCTCTACAAACACATCGGCAGCCTCGCCGACCTGCGGGAGCTCATGGCCCTGCGGGTCCTGCGCGAGACGACCGCCGTGTTCACCTCGGTGGTGATCGGCCGCAGCCGTGACGATGCCGTGGCGGCGCTGATGCGCGCCTTCCGGGCCTACGTCGTGGAGCACCCCGGCCGGTACGCGCTGGTCCCGCTCGACCCCATGCGCCGCGACGACCTGGCCGGCGCGGCGCGGGAACTGCTCGACGTCTTCTTCGCGGTGCTGCGCGGCTACGGCCTCGACGAGTCGGCGGCCACCCACGCCACCCGCCGGATCCGGGTCGCCGCGCACGGCTTCGCGGTCATCGAGGCGGGTGGCGGATTCGGTCTGGCCGAGGACGTCGACACCACGTTCGAGCAGGTCATCGCCATGGTGCTGGCCAGCCTGCGGCAGGGGTCGACGGAGTAAGTCGAGTTATGTAGAGTTTCGGCATGCCGAGACCTCCCCATGCCTCGCCGCAGACGCTGCGGCTCTTCGAGGCGCTGCTCGCCGAGCCGGCCCGCTGGCGCTACGGCTACGACCTGAGCCGCGAGACCGGGCTGGCGTCCGGCACCCTCTACCCGATCCTGATGCGGCTCTCCACCCAGCAGCTGCTCGACACCGGCTGGGAGGCCTCCGACGAGCCCGGCCGCCCACCGCGGCACACCTACCGGCTGACCGCGGACGGCCTCGTCCTGGCGCGGGAGCGACTGGCGGCCGCGGCGAGCAGGAAGCCGGGCCCGGCGGCGGCGTTCGTCCCGGGGAAGGCGTGATGCGCCGGGTGGCCCGGGCGGTCCTGGTCGCGGCGGTACGGGGGCGCCGCGCCCGGGGCGGTCCGTGGGGTGAGGCGGCGCTGGCCGAATTCGACCAGACGACCGGCGGCTGGGAGGCGGTGCGCTGGGCCGCCGGCGGCCTGCGCGCGGTCTGGCACGAGCGCCGGGCGAGGACCAGGACCCTGCCGCGAGGGGTACGCCTGCAGCGCGCGGCGGTCGTCGCGGTCCTGCTGATGGTCCCCGTGGCAGTCGTCATGAACCAGTTCGTGCTCACCCCCAGGTACATGCCGAGCGGCTCGATGGAACCGACGCTGCGGGTCCAGGACCGCTTCGTGGTCGACAAGGTGGGCTTCCGCCTGACCGGCATCCGGCACGGCGACATCGTCGAGTTCGACAGCCCGCGGGAGCCGGGCACACTCATGCTCAAGCGGGTGATCGGCCTGCCGGGCGACACCATCGAATGCCGGACCGGCCGGGTCTACCGCGACGGCACCGCCCTCGACGAGCCCTACGTGGACAGCGTCGCCAGCACGAACGACTGCGGCGCACCGGTCACGGTCCCGGACGGTGAGCTCTTCGTACTGGGTGATCACCGGCTGTTCTCCCAGGACTCCCGTCAGCTGGGCACGATCCCGCAGGACGCCGTGGACGGCCGCCTCCTGGCCCGGATCTGGCCGCTGGGCTGACGCCTCGCCGGGGTTCCGGGGAGCACGGACCTGGCAGGGTGCGGGCATCCGGTCATGAGCCGCCAGGCGAATGGATGCCCGCGCCCGGTGTCGGCGGGAGCGACGGTTAGCACCATGCACGGACCGTCGCCAAGAGCTTCCGTACTTGATCTGGGTCTCTTCGTGTCCGCGGGCGGGTCGAACCGGTGGCGCCTGGGCTAGTTTCGACAGGACCGCGTCGCAGCGAAGCCGGTGGGATTCCGGCGCTGTCCCGCAACTGTGAGCCCTCGCCCGTGCGGCGCGGGTGAAGCCAGGTCGCCTGGGCGCCGGTCGCGATTCAGCGCTCCCGGGGAGGGGCGCCTCGCGGACCGGGCCTGTTCCTCCGGTCGGCGAAGCACCGCAGCCTCGGCCGACAGGAGGACCAGGATGAAACGGGTTTTGACGGCCGCGATCGCGGTCACCGCACTGCTGCTCGGCGGGTGCGGCGGTGGTGCCGAGGACGAGGGCAGGCCGGCGGCGGCGGATGCTTCGTTCCCCGTGACGGTCGGTTCGGTGACCTTGACCGAACGCCCCGACCGGATCGTCTCGCTCGCCCCGACCGCGACGGAGATGCTCTTCGCGATCGGGGCCGGCCCCCAGGTGGTGGCCGTCGACGACCAGTCGACCTATCCACCCGAGGCGCCCCGCACCGACCTGTCCGGCTTCAAGCCGAACGCCGAGGCGATCGCCGGGCGTGATCCCGACCTGGTGGTCATCTCCGACGACCTCGAGAAGATCGCCGACCAGCTGGGCAAGCTCAAGATCCCGGTGCTGCTCGCCCCGGCCGCCAAGGTGATCGACGACTCCTACCGGCAGATCGACCAGCTCGGCGCGCTGACCGGCCACCGGGACGAGTCGGCCGCGCTGGTGACACGGATGCGGACCGAGATCGACAAGATCGTCAGGGGCGTGCCGCCCCGCACGGAACCGCTCAGCTACTACTACGAGATCGACGAGACGCTCTACTCCGCGACGTCCAAGACCTTCATCGGCTCGCTGCTCGCCCCGTTCGGGCTCACCAACATCGCGGACGCCGCCGATCCCGACGGCAGCAAGAACGGCTATCCCCAGCTCTCCCCGGAGGCCCTCGTCGCCGCCGACCCCGACCTGATCTTCCTGGCCGACACCAAGTGCTGCCGCCAGTCCGCGGCGACGGTGAAGCAACGCAAGGGCTGGTCACAGATCACCGCGGTGCGCCAGGACCGGATCGTGGCCCTGGACGACGACATCGCCTCCCGGTGGGGACCGCGGGTGGTCGACCTCGTCCGGGCGGTCGCCGATGCGGTGGCCAGGGTCCCCGCGTGATCCGAGCGCCGCGGCCGGCCGGCCTGCGGCCCGGCTGGCTGGCCGGCGGCGTGTTCGCGGTGCTGGTGGCGCTGGTCGCGGGGGTGGCCTTCGGGCCGGTCGCACTGCCGCCGGCCGGGGTCGCGGCCGCGCTGCTCGACCTGATTCCGGGGGTACGGATCCACAGCGGCCTGAGCCCGCGGGAGACGGCGATCGTCACCGAGCTCCGCCTGCCCCGCGTCGTGCTGGGCCTGCTCGTCGGCGCGATGCTGGCCCTGGCCGGCGCCGCGTACCAGGGTGTCTTCCGCAACCCGCTGGCCGATCCGCACCTGCTCGGGGTCGCGGCCGGGGCGGGACTGGGGGTGACGGCGGTCATCGCGTTCCGGCCGGCGACCGGTGACGCCACCGCGGAGCTGCCGATCGGGGTGCCGCTCGCCGCGTTCCTGGGAGCCATCGCCGCCGTCGCTCTGACCTGGGTACTCGGCGGGGCGGGCGGCCGGTCCCGGACTCCGGCCACGCTGATCCTCGCCGGCGTCGCCGTGTCCGCGTTCCTGGCGGCGGCCCAGACGTTCCTGCTGCAGCGGCACATCGAGTCGCTGCGCGAGGTCTACTCGTGGCTGCTCGGCCGGCTGGCCACCGCGGGCTGGCACGACGTGCTGCTGGTGCTGCCGTACGCGGCGATCACCGCCGTGATCGTGCTGTCCCAGCGTCGCGAGCTGGACGTGCTGACGGTCGGCGACGAGGAGGCGACCAGCCTCGGCCTGCACCCGCAGCGCAGCCGCTACCTGCTGATAGCGGCCGCCTCGCTGGGCACGGCGGCCGCGGTGTCGGTGTCGGGGCTGATCGGTTTCGTCGGCATCATCGTGCCGCACACCCTGCGGTTGCTGGCCGGCCCGAGCCACCGGTCGATCCTGCCGCTGTCGGTGCTGTTCGGCGGCGCGTTCCTGGCCCTGACCGATCTGCTCGCGCGGACGGTGGCCAGCCCGGCGGAGATCCCGATCGGCGTGGTGACCGCCTTCCTGGGCGCACCGTTCTTCGCGCTGGTGCTGCGCCGCGGCGGGGTCTCATGATCAGCGCGCGGGGGTTGCGGGTCCGGCTGGGCGGCTCGGTCATCGTCGACGGGGTCGATCTGGACGTCGCCGCGGGGGAGTGGGTCACGATCATCGGCCCCAACGGCGCGGGCAAGTCCACGGTGCTGCGGGCGGTCGGCGGGCTGCTGCCGTTCAGTGGCTCGGTCGGCCTGGACGGCACCCCGCTGGACCGGCTGCCCCGGCGCGTACGGGCCCGGACCGTGGCCACCGTGGCGCAGGCCCCCGTGGTGCCGCCGGGAATGCTGGTCCTGGACTACGTGCTGCTCGGCCGTACGCCCTACATCCCCGCGCTGGGCCGGGAGTCGGCGTCCGACCTGGCCGCCGTCGAGGAAGTGCTGGCTGCGCTCGACCTGGTCCGGCTCCGCTCCCGGCGGCTCGACACGCTCTCCGGCGGCGAACGGCAGCGGGTCTTCCTGGCCCGCGCCCTGGCCCAGGGCGGCCGTATCCTGCTGCTGGACGAGCCGACCAGCGCCCTGGACATCGGTCACCAGCAGGAAGTGCTCGACCTGATCGACCGGCTCCGCGGCGAACGCGGCCTCACGGTGCTGGCCACGATGCACGACCTGTCGATCGCCGGCGAGTACGCGGACCGGATGGTGCTGCTGGCCGGCGGCCGGGTGGTGGCGGCCGGCACCGCCTGGGAGGTGCTGACCGAGGAGCTGCTGGCCCGGCACTACCGGGTGCGCGTCAAGGTCATCGACGGCGGCCGGGGACCGCTGGTCGTGCCGGTCCGGGGTTAGCCGCCGACGCCCTGCAGGATGGAGAACGTGCCGCCCTGCGGGTCGTCCAGCACCGCGTACCGGCCGATCGGCAGGGTGGTCGGCGGGTGCACGATCCGGCCGCCGAGCGACTGCGCGTACGCGGCCGAGTCGTCACAGTCCGTGACCGCGAAGTAGATCATCCAATGTGGCGGCAGGTCGTCGGGCCACCGGTCGCCGTCCATCACCTGCATGCCCGCGATCTGCCGGCCCTCGTGCTCCCACACGATGTAGTCCATACCGCTGACCGAGCTCTCCCGCGCCACCCAGCCGAAGACCGAGCCGTAGAACGCGGCCGAGCCCTCCACGTCCCGGGTGGTCAGCTCGTTCCAGGTCAGCGCGCCGGGCACGTCGAAGATGTCGGCACCGCGCATCGTGCCCGCCTGCCAGACGCTGAACGGCGCACCGGCCTGGTCCAGGAACGCGGCCATCCGGCCCTGGTACATGACGTCGAAGGGCGCCACCAGCACCTTGCCGCCGGCCGCCTCGACCCGGGCCGCGATCTCGTCCGCGTCCTCGGTGGCCACGTACGTGCTCCAGGCGGTGGGCTGGCCCTCGCCGTACAGCGGGCCGGCGCCGGCGGTGGCCCGGCCGTCGAGCCGGAAGGTGGTGTAGCCGCCGTACTCCTCGCCCGACACCTCGGCCTCCCAGCCGAACAGCGAGGTGTAGAACCGGATCGCGTCCGCGAGGTCGGCGGTACCCAGGTCCACCCAGCTCGGTACACCGGGGGTCGGTGGGTTCATGCCTGCTCCTCGGGGTTACGGCGGACGACAGATCGATCGTTACACCGCGATGCGAGGTACGGGGCCGCTCAGTCGGAAGTTCAACTGAACCGCCGACCTTCGTCGCGTCGATAGGCCCATACAGCCACCCCAGCCAGGGTGGCCGTCCAGGTGATCAAGGCAGCTGTCGATGTCCACTGCACCGGGAAGTCACCGACGGCCGCCCACATCAGCCTGACCGCGGCCCCGGTGGGCAGGTACGGAGCGATCGTCTCCACGAAGCCGGGCGCACTGCCCGGCGCGGTCATCAGGCCACCGCCGAACGCCAGCGGGAAGAACAGCACCTGGGCCAACACGATCGCGGCCTTGGCCGGCAGCGAGTACCCGATGGCCAGGCCCATCAGCGTGAACGGCACCGCACTCACTGCGACCACGGCCACCGCGGCCAGGAAGCCGCCGAGCGTGATGGTCGCCTCGGTCGCTACCGCGGCGATCACCACGACCGGCACCAGCGAGGCGCCCATCAGCACCAGCCCGGCCAGGATGCGCCCGGCGAAGCGCGGCGCGGCGCCGACCGGCAGGGTCCGCGAGTACGGGTCCCAGGGCTGGGCCCGGTCCTCCGCGACGCCGATCCCGTACTGGAAGAGATTGCTGGTCATGACCACGAAGGTGACCATCGACGCGGTCGCGTAGGTGGCGTAGACCGGATCGTCGCCGACGAACGGCACCACGAAGAAGATCATCGAGGCGGCCGGGAAGAACGCGCTGCCGATGAGCGCCATCGGGATCCGGAACGTCTCGATGAGCTGGAAACGGGCATGGGTCAGGGCGAGGGATGTCATCCGTACCTCCGGTCAGGCCGAGGTGAGGGTGAGGAACGCTTCTTCCAGCGACGTGGGGCGTACCTCCAGCTCCGTGAACGGGACGTCGCGGGCGACGAGATCGCGGACCAGCCGGTCGGCGTCGCCGGTGAGCAGGTGGGTCCGGTCGCCGTCGCGTTCGGTGCCGACCACCCCGGGAAGATCCGGCACGGGTACGGGCACAGTCAGGCTGACCCGGCGGATGGCGACGAGGCCGCGTACCGCCGCGACGGTGTCGTCGGCCAGTACCCGGCCGCCCCCGATCACCACCACCCGCCGGGCCAGGGCCTCGATCTCCTCCAGGTAGTGACTGGTCAGCACGACCGTGCCGCCGTCCGCGTGGAACGCCCGGATGCCGTCCCACAGGCTGTGCCGGGCCTCCACGTCCAACCCGGTGGTCGGCTCGTCGAGGAACACGATCCGGGGCCGGCCCACGAAGGCCAGCGCCACCGCGACCCGGCGTTTCTGCCCGCCGGACAGGCCGCCGGTCTGCCGCTTGGCCAGCTCGGTCAGCCCGAAGCGATCGAGCAGCTCGGCCCGGCCCAGCGGGTCGGGGAAGTGCGCGCGGACGAAGTCGACGACCTCGCCGACCCGCAGCGCGCCGGGCAGCCCGGTCTCCTGCGGGGTCACGCCCAGCGCCCGTCGGCTCGCCGGGTCACGCGGATCGCCGCCGCACAGCTCGACGGTGCCCGAGCTGGGCCGGCGCACCCCGGTGAGCAGGCTGACCAGCGTGCTCTTGCCGGCGCCGTTGGGCCCGAGCAGGCCGACCAGCTCACCGGTCCGGACGTCGAGGTTGAGCCGGTCGAGGGCGAGCACGTCGCCGTAGCGGCGGGTGGCGTCGAGGGCGCGGGCCAGCATCATGATTCCTCCGGCGGTTCGGCGGTGCCGTTGAGCAGGGCGTGCAGTGCGGCGGTGTAGTCCTCGAAGGCCACCCGGCCGCGCCCGGTGAGCCGGACCAGCGTCGCCGGGGTGCGGCCCTGATGGGTCTTGACGACCTCGACGTAGCCCGCGTCCTCGAGCTTGCGCAGGTGCACCGAGAGGTTGCCCGCGGTCATCCGCAGGATGTCCTGCAGCCGGGGGAAGGCGATCCGGTCACCCGGGCCCAGCGGGGAGAGGGCCGCGACGACCCGCAACCGGGCCTGGGCGTGGATCACCGGGTCGAGCTCGGGCAGGCCGCCGGTCATCGGGCCATCCGCAGCCAGGACACCAGGCCGGCGACGAGCATCCCGCCGCCACCGAGCACCGCGACGATCAGCGCGTGCCAGCCCGCTCCGATGATGATGCCGGCGACGTTGACGACGCTGATCGACAGACCGAGGACGAACAGGGACCGGTCGTTCCAGATGGCACCGCCGGCCATGTGCAGGGCGCCGGTGAGGGCGACCATCGCGCCCGCCCAGAGCAGGTTGGCCTCCGGCACGGGCAGCAGGTCACTGATCCGGCTGAACAGGGTGGCCATGCCGATGAAGGCGACGGACCAGGTGAAGCCGTACATGGCGCCCTGCCGGGAGGACGGGCCGCTGACCTGGCGGGCGGCCCGGGCGCCGACGATGCCGGTGATGACGCCGGCCACGATCATCGAGCCGAGCAGGACGGTGAGCGGCACCCAGTCCGGCATGTCGACCAGGACGCGCTCGTCGGGGCCGAAGCGCAGGAAGAAGACGCCGAAGCCGATCAGCCAGGCCAGACCCCACGGCCAGAGCAGCAGGCGCGGATCCGGGGTGAGCCGGCGGGTGGTGGTGGCCTGCTCCCGGGCGATCAGCCGGAGCGACTCGGCCGGGTCCAGCGGGGGGAGTTCGTCATCTCTGGCTTCCATGCAAAGAACTTTACCGCACAAAGTCAAAGAACTTTGTGCCATAAACCTCGGACACTCGCTTAGCATCGCGCGGTGAGTGATCTCGTCCTGCGGGCCGCCGACTCCCGCGAGCTGGGGGCCGTGCTGACGTTCTGGTCGGCGGCGGCCGAGAACGCCAGTCGTCCGCCGGACACCCCGGCCGCCCTGGCGGCGCTGCACCTGCGGGACCCGGACGCGCTGATCGTGGCCGTCGAGGGGGACCGGATCGTCGGCACGATCATCGCCGGCTGGGACGGCTGGCGGTGCCACCTGTACCGCCTCGCGGTGGACCCGCAACGCCGCCGCAACGGCATCGGCCGGGCCCTGATCGAGGCGGCGGAGAGCCGGATCCGGGCGCTCGGCGGCACCCGGATCGACGCCATGGTGCTGGACGACAACCCGGGCGCCCACGCCATCTGGGCAGCCCGGGGCTACCGGCGCCAGCCGGACTGGTCGCGCTGGATCAAGCCGCTCTGAGCGGTGCGGGCAGCGGCTCGGCGTGCACCACCGAGAGCCGGGACACCGCGCGGGTCAGGACCACGTACAGCCGGTGCAGGCCGCGGGGCTCGGCGGCCACGATCTCGGCCGGTTCGACGACGACCACGTGGTCGTACTCCAGGCCCTTGACGAGCGTGGCCGGCACGACCGTGACGCGCGCCTCGGAGTCGACGTCGTCGGGCGTCGCGGCGGCCAGGCCCGCGGCCGCGAGATGCGCGCGGAGCCGGTCGACCGCCGCGTCGGCCGCGATGACCGCGACCGAACCCTCGTGCTCCAGCGCCGCGGTCACCTCGACCAGCATCGCGGCATCCGCCTCGGCCGGCGACGGAACGCCGACGACGGAAAGATCACCGTCGCGGCGCAGGGAGACGGCCTCCGGCACGTCCACCCCGAGCGCCGGCAGCAGGCGGTTGGCCAGGGCCACCACCACGGCGGGTACGCGGTAACCGACCGTCAGCGGCACCACCACGGCGTCGGGCTTGCCGAGATGCCGCAACGTGACCCGCCAGTCCGCAGCGGCCCACGGCGCGGTGCCCTGGGCCAGGTCACCGAGCAGGGTGATCGAGCCGTGCTCACTGCGCCGGGCGATGGCCCGCGCCTGCATCGGCGAAAGGTCCTGAGCCTCGTCCACCACGACGTGCCCGAAGCTCTGCTCCCGCTCCAGCAGGCCGGCGGCCTCGTCGATCAGCACCAGGTCCGCCGCGCTGAACTTGGCGGCCTTCACCGTGCGCGGTGGCTTGGCCCAGCGCAGCACCTCCTGCTCGGCCTCGGTGAGGATGCCCTCGGTCGCGGTCGCCAGCAGCTCGGGGTCACTGAGCAGTGCCACGACCAGCCCCTCGGGGGTCAGGGCGGGCCAGACGTTGTCGAGGAAGTCGCGTACCTGCGGGATCCTGCCCATCCGGCGCAGCCAGCCCTCGTTGGGCGAGTTGCCGGTGCGGTACTCCGACTGGCGTTGCAGCAGCGCGACCACGCGCGCCCGGACCCGCTCGCGGCCGACCGCGTACGGCAGGTCCTCCCGGCGCGCCTCGTCCACGATCCGGCGCAGCGGTCCCGCGTCGATCCGCCAGCGGTACGAACCGTCCGACACCATGATCGGCTCCACCGGCTTGCCCAGCCGGCCCCACAGCGCCTGGCGCAGGACTGCCGCCATCCGGGCATCGTGCTTGAGCAGGGCGGCGGCCTCGTCGTCGTGGCCGCGTACCGGTGCCCGGGCGATCAGGTCGTCGACCGTGGCCTGCTGCACCTCGACCTCGCCGAGCGCCGGCAGCACCGCCGAGATGTAGGACAGGAACGCGGTGTTGGGCCCGACGATCAGCACGCCGGAGCGGCGCAGCCGCTCGCGGTGCACATAGAGCAGGTACGCGGCCCGGTGCAGCCCGACCGCGGTCTTGCCGGTGCCGGGCGCGCCCTGTACGCAGATCGAGTCCTCGAGATCGGCCCGGACCAGCTCGTCCTGCTCGGGCTGGATGGTGGCGACGATGTCCCGCATCGGCCCGACGCGGGGCCGCTCGATCTCGGCGGTCAGGATCCGGCTCTTGGTGCCGAGCTCCTCGCCGCGGTCCAGGTGCTCGTCCTCGAAACTGGTCAGCTCGCCCTTGACGAAGCCGAACCGGCGCCGGGTGGCGACCCCCTGCGGATCACGCACGCTGGCCCGGTAGAACGACTGGGAGAGCGGCGCCCTCCAGTCCAGCACCATCGGCTCACCGGCGTCGTCGGTGACGTGCCGGCGCCCGATGTGGTACGCGGTCTGCTCGATGTCCAGCTTGCCGAAGAAGAGCGGAGTGTCGGGATCGTCGGCCAGCTCGGCGACCCGGCGCGACAAGGTCCGGCCGAGGGTCTCGGCGCTGTAGGCGTCCCCGGCGATGTCGGCGCCGGAGGCGAAGAGGGACTCGGCCCGGCCCCGCATCCGGCCCAGCGCGGCGCGGGACCGGCTGAGATGGTGACGTTCGGAGATGAGTTCGCTGTCGAGTTCGGATGCGGGCACGCTGATTCCTATCGCGGTAGCTCGCTGCTCGCTCGCGTATCCGGCGACGGTTGGCCGTCGTCCGGCGCGGAGACGTCCGCTGCGGTGTCGACTCACCGCGGCCGTCAAGCGGCCACGTACGATACGCGACCCACCCCGCCCGGGCCACCGGTTTTCTCCCTGGACCGAACAGCGCGCTGAACGTGAGATAGGTCCCTCGGTGCAGGTGGAGGCCCGGCATGGGCAACCCGCCGGAGATAGCGTCGCAGCATGAGCGACGTAGTCCGGCGACCCCGGGTAGGCCACATCCAGTTCCTCAACTGTCTGCCGATCTACTGGGGCCTCATGCGCTCGGGGGCGCTGCTCGACGTCGACCTGCACAAGGACACCCCGGACCGGCTCAATGCCGCGCTGGTCGCCGGCGATCTGGACATCGGCCCGATCTCCCTGGTCGAGTACCTGCGCAATGCCGACGACCTGCTGCTGCTGCCGAATCTCGCGGTGGGCAGCGACGGCCCGGTGCTGTCGGTCAACCTGGTCTCCACCCGGCCGCCGGCCGAGCTGGACGGCCGCCCGGTCGCGCTCGGCTCGACCTCGCGGACCGGCGTGCTGCTGGCCCAGATGCTGCTGGCCGAGCAGTACGGCGCCGAGCCCGAATACTTCCGCTGCCCCCCGGAGCTCAACCAGATGCTGCTGGAGGCCGACGCCGCGGTGCTGATCGGCGACCCGGCCCTGCGCGCCATGTACGAGGCTCCCGGGCTCGGCCTGCAGGTCATCGACCTGGCCCAGGCGTGGAAGGAGTGGACCGGCCTGCCGATGGTCTTCGCCGTCTGGGCGGTCCGCAAGGAGTTCGCCGCGGCCCACCCGGGTGTGGTCAAGGAGGTGCACGAGGCGTTCCAGCGCTCCCGTGATCTGTGCCTCGGTGAGCTGGACGAGGTCGCCGAGGCGGCAGCCCGTTGGGAGCCGTTCGACGCTGCGACGCTGGCCACGTACTTCCGGGCCCTGGACTTCTCGCTCGGTGAGCAGCAGATCGCCGGGGTGCGTGAGTTCGCGCGGCGGGCCGCCGCGCGCGGCGAGGTGCCGGCCCTGCCGGCCGACGGGCCGGTATTCGCTCAGGTATAGCCCACTTTGCTCCATAGGGGGTAGCGCCGGCCGCGTCCCTAGTGGAGCATTGACCGGTGGCCATCCGAACGAACAGTCTCGCGCTGCGCCTCGCGCTGCCCATCGCCATGATCGGGCTGACCGCGGTCGGCGCGGCCGCCCCGGCGCAGGCCGCGGCCCCGGCCGAGCGGCCGACGATCGAGATCGCGGTGCCCGAGCGGGTGGTCACCACCGCCGGCGCCACCAAGACCGTTCCGTTCGAGGTCGTCAACGCCGGCCAGACCGCGGCGACCGGCCTGGTCGTCGACTTCGCCCGCACCGGCGCCGCGGTCGACCCGCGCCTCGGCTTCAAGCCGCCGCAGGGCTGCACCGCGACGGGCTGCCCGGCCGGCGACCTCGCTCCGGGAGCTCGCAAGACCCTCACGTTCACGGTGGCGCCCACCGCGGAGCTGCCCGCGGCCGGGGCGAGCATCGACCTGGTGGTCCGCGACGCCGGCGGCGAGTGGCGGGAGTCGACCAGCGTCACGGTGGTGCGCGAGGCCTCTGGAGTCGACCTCGAGACCGCTCCCATCCCGGACATCGCGCTGGTCGCGGGCGAGTCCGCCGTGCTGCCGATCTCGGTCCGCAACAACGGCAACCAGCCGACCGAGGGCGTCGGCCTCGCGCTGGCCGGTCACCGCTACATCACCTTCCCGAGCAAGTACAGCAACTGCGTCGAGGTCAAGGAGCTGCCGGGCGTCGTCTGCGTCTTCAACCTCACCCTCGCCCCGGGCGCGACCTTCGGCATGTCGCCGTCGACCCCGCTCACCATCGCGGCCGACCCGGCCACGCCCGGCCCGGCGAACTACACCGCCGGCGTGGCGGCCCTGAGCCTCGAGGACGAGGAGAACGACGCCGCCCTGGCCGCGGCGACGAAGGCCGCGCGGAAGCCGGGCGCCAAGCTGCAGCTGGAGCCGGCCGCGCGGAGCCTGGCAGCGGGCCGGGACGAGCTGAACGAGTGGGACAACTCGACCTCGTTCCTGGTGAAGGTCCCGAAGAACCCGGCCGACAGCGTGGCGATCGGCGACGACTTCGAGGGCAAGATCGGTGACACCCGTACGGTCAAGGTCGGCTTCCGCAACGACGGCCCGGCGACCGTGCTCCCCCGGTCCAAGTCCTGGATCCACGCGGCCAAGGTCCGCATCCCGTCGGGCCTGAAGCTGACCAAGGTGGACAAGCTCTGCGTCCCGAACGGCGACGGCGAGCCGAGCTGGAACAGCCCCGGCCAGGTCAGCGGCCACGACTACCTGTGCGTGGCCGCGAAGCCGCTGGCCGCCGGCGAGCGGCAGCTCTTCTCCTTCACCGCCAAGATCGAGGACGGCGAGAACGAGGACAAGGGCACGATCACGGTCGACGGCGGCGTGCAGGACTCGAAGACGACCAACAACGCGGCCAAGATCGAGGTCAAGCTGACCACGGGCGGCGGCTCCGGCGGCGGTTCGGGTGACGGCTCGGGCGGCTCCGGCGGCGGGCTGGCCATCACGGGCGCACCGACCGGGCGCATCGCCACCGCGGGCATGCTGCTCGTGCTCACGGGGACCTTGGCGCTGGTGCTGACCCGGCGTCGCCGACCCGCCTGACCTCGGACCTCAGCCTCGACGCCCGGCCGTCCGTCGGAGTTCGGTCGGGGCCGCGGCCGTTCGTCTGCGCCCGCTGAAATGCGGCCGACCGGGGGCTACGCCCGGGTCACCACGTCGGCGTTGATGTCGCTGACTGTCGGCAGGCCGGCCTGCGCCATCGTCCGTGCGAGGCCGGTCCGATAAAGATCCAGGCAATCCCGTACGCCGTCAGCACCGCCCGTGGCCAGCGCCCACAGGATCGGGCGGCCGATCAGCACGGCCTTCGCGCCCAGCGCCAGCGCCGTCAGGATGTCGCCGCCGTCCCGAAGGCCGCCGTCCACCAGCACCGGGACCCGGCCCGCGACCGCCTCGACGACCGGGCCGAGCGCCCGTGCGGTGGCGACCACCCGGTCCAGCTGCCGGCCGCCATGGTTGGAGACGATCACTCCGGCGGCTCCCGCGTCGACACACGCCGCGGCGTCCCGCGCGCTCAGCACGCCCTTGACCAGCACCGGCCGGCCGGCGATCCCGGCCAGCCAGGCGATCGCGCCGGAGTCGAGGGCGGGATCCTGCTCCCGATCCGCCGGCCGGGTCGCCGGGGACAGTGCACCGGCCTGCGGCACCGGCCTGGGGTGCACATACGGGGCGTCGGCGGTCAGCACGATCGCGCCTGCCCCGGCGGCGACTGCTGCGCGTACCTGTTGCTCGGTGATCTGCCGGTCCCGCAGCACGTAGGCCTGGAACCACCAGGGCCGGATCACCGGGATCTCCGCGAGCGGGCGGCCGGCCCGCGAGCTCAGCACGAACAACGAGCCTGCCGCCGCGACACCCCGGGCGGTCGCGGCTTCGCCCTCGGGGTGCGCGAGCGTGTGCAGGGCGGTCGGCCCGGCCAGCACCGGGGCGGTGAGCCGGGCCCCGAGCAGTTCGATCTCGGTGCTGACCTGGGACACGTCACTGAACAGCCGCGGAACGAACCGCCACTCGCGCCAGGCGGCTGTGGCCTCGTCCCGGGTGACCTGCGCGCCGAAGCCGTCCCGGTAGTAGTCGAAGACGGCCGCGGGAAGGGCTGCCCGGGCCGCCTCCTCCTGCATCCTCACCCTCCTGCCGGCCGGCGCCCGGTGGCCCTGCTCAGCGCGTCAGGATCTGGTCCAGGGCGGCCACGTCCTCCGCGGTGAGTCGCCACTGCCCGGCGGCGGCGTTCGCCTTGACCTGGTCCGGGGTTGTGGCACCGGCGATCACGCTGGTCACCGCCGGCTGCGCGGCCAGCCCGGCGATCGCGACGTCCAGCAGGCTGTGCCCGCGTTCCTTGCCGTACGCGGTCAGCGCCTCGATCGTGTCCCAGTCCGCCCCGTCCAGCCACCGCTGGTAGCGCTCCAGGGCCAGCCGGGTGCCCTCGGGCGGCGTCGCGCCTCGCTGGTACTTGCCGCTGAGCAGGCCGCTGTCGAGCGGGAAGAACGGCAGCAGCCCCAGTCCGAACCGCTCACACGCCGGCACGACCTCGTCCTCGACCTCGCGGTGCAGCAGGCTGTACTGGTTCTGCGCGCTGATGAACGGGGTGTGGCCGGCGGTCCGGGCCGTCCAGTCCGCGTCGGCGATCTGCCAGCCCGCGAAGTTGGAGTTGCCCAGATAACGGACCTTGCCGCTGCGGACCAGGTCGTCCAGGGCCGACAGGGTCTCCTCGATCGGGGTGGCCTCGTCGGGGGTGTGGATCTGGTACAGGTCGATGTAGTCGGTGCCGAGCCGGCGCAGCGAGGACTCGACCGCGCGGACGATGTACGACCGGGAGCCGCGGGCGCCGTGGTCCGCGCCGTTGAGCCCTTCCATGTCCATGCCGAACTTGGTCGCCAGCACGATCTCGTCCCGCCGGCCCTGCAGGGCCGCACCGAGGCACTCCTCGGAACTGCCGTGCGGGGTGCCGTAGATGTCGGCGGTGTCGAACAACGTGATCCCCGCGTCGAACGCCGCGTCGACGACCGCGCGGGTCCCGTCGAGGTCGAGCTTGCGGCCGAAGTTGTTGCAGCCGATGCCGACGACCGAGACGACCAGGCCCGAGGTGCCGAGGCGGCGGTAGCTCATGTCACTCATGATCCGAGCCTATGTCGTCGGCGTTGCCGAAATAATCCGGCAACACATCAGCCGTTGTCTATTGACACACACTGTTAACTATTTGATGCTGTGAGAGCGCTCTCACGAGGGCGTTCCCCCATCCCCCCTGCGCCGTCCGTCTCCCGAGGAGTCATCGTGCGTATCCGAACAAAACTCCTGCATGCGCTGGCCGCGCTGACCGTCACGGTGCCGCTCGCGGCCGTGGCCGCGGCCACGCCGGCCCAAGCGGTCGGCCCGGCTCTGCTGCCGGTCACCGTCACCAACAACTCCGGCCGCGGCGAGGCCGTCTACGTGTACGTGATCGGCATCAACCTGAACACCAACCGCCTCGGCTACGTCAACCAGGGCGGCACCTTCACCCCGTGGCCCGCCGGCTCGCTCCCGCCCTCGCCCGCCCCCGACGTGGCGATCGGCGGCCCCGGCAACGGCGGCGCCACGACGATCAACTTCCCGCGCGGCTTCTCCGGACGGGTCTACTTCTCGCTGGGGGAGAAGCTCAAGTTCTTCCTGACCCCGGACGGGCTGGTGCAGCCGGCGCCGTGGGCCAGCGGCGACGCCAACTACAACATCCTGTTCGACTGGAGCGAGTTCACCTACAACGATGCCGGCCTGTGGCTCAACAGCTCGCAGGTCGACATGTTCTCGGTGCCGCACGCGGTGACGGTGACCGGTGCCTCGGGCGCGACCAAGAAGACCGGCGAGCCGGTGAACAACGGCCGCAACAACGTGTTCAACGCCATCAAGGCGCAGCCGGGCTGGGCCAACACGGTGTACACCCGTTCGGACGGGACCGTGCTGCGGGCGCTGGCCCCGGGCAAGGCGGCGGGCGCCGGGCTGTTCAACGCGAACTACCTGGACTCGTACATCACGTCGGCGTGGAACGCGTACACGACCAAGACGCTCACCGTGGTGCCGTTCGGTGACCAGCCGAACACCAAGTACTTCGGCCGGACCTCCGGCAACGTCATGAACTTCACGAACAGCGCCGGTCAGCAGGTGGCCTCCTTCAACAAGCCCTCGTCGGCCAGCGTGTGGGGCTGCGACGGTGACCTGCCGGCGCCGAACGACCTGGTGAAGGGCCCGATCTCGCGGACCCTGTGCGCGGCGCTGAACCGCGGCACGCTGGGCACCATCGACACCCAGCCGAGCACCAACGCGGCGCAGTTCTACCAGAACAACCCGACCAACCAGTACGCCAAGATCATCCACCAGAACATGGTCGACGGTAAGGCGTACGCGTTCGCCTTCGACGACGTCGGCGCCTTCGAGTCGCTGGTGCACGACGGCGACCCGCGCGCGGCCGGGCTGATCCTGACCCCGTTCGGTGCGGGCGGGCCGACCACGCCGCCGCCGGCGGGCGGGGGACAGGCCCTGATCAGCAACTGGAACGGCAAGTGCGTCGACGTGCCGAACGCCGGCTTCGTCGACAGCGCCCCGCTGCAGACGTGGACCTGCAACGGATCCAACGCCCAGAAGTGGACGTCGGTGGGCGGCGCCCTGCAGACGCAGAACAACAAGTGCATGGACGCAGCCGGCGGCGCGACGGCCAACGGCACGCCGGTGCAGCTCTACACCTGCAACGGAACGGCGGCTCAGCAGTTCGTGCTGTCGGGAGCGGGTGACCTGGTGAACCCGCAATCGAACCGCTGCGTGGACATCAAGGACTGGAACGCTGCCGACGGTGGCCGCCTCCAGCTCTGGGACTGCGGGGGCTCGGCCAACCAGAAGTGGCGCAAGGGCTGACGGTGCGGTGATCGGCGGGCCTGCGCGGCATTCGCAGGCCCGCCGCCCGCCACCTTGCGGTATCCGGCGGGCCTGCTGACGTGCGCAGGCCCGCCGAAATCCGTCCATTGCCGCGACCGCCCCGGCCGGCCCGGCGACCGGGGCTCGACGTGGGTAGCGGTGCCGACGACGAGCCGGACGCCGGCAGCGACCGGACCGATGTGACGACGGGCCACCGCGGCCGCGCCGGGCCTGTGCGGACAGCGAGGCGGCGTGACCGCGACAACTACCCGGCCACCCGGCGAACTATGGGGACGACGGGTCGGCGAGGTCGCGGTAGGCCGGGCGGAGGATGTCGACCAGCGGGATGTGGCGGACGCGGATCTGGGGGGCGTCCAGCACCCGCAGCAACAGCTCCGGCGGCACCGTCACCCGGCCCGGGCGTTCGCGCAGCCGGCTCAGCGAGATGGCCGGTGTGTAGAAGTCGGTCAGCCGTGCCTGGAGCTCGACCTCCTCCACCGCGAGCGGATCGATGGTCTCGACCGGCTCGGGCAGGCCGCGCAGCGCGGCCAGCAACTCGTCCCGGCCGCGTCCGCGCCAGGCCAGCACCAGGAACGGGTCGTCGTCGAAGGCCTCCGCCAGCACGTAGAGCACCGCGGACACGTGCTTGCACGGCGTGCCCCAGTCCGGGCACGAGCAGGCCATCCCCAGTGCGGACGGGAACAGCGGCAGCTCCAGCTCGTCGAACAGGTCCACCAGCTCGTGCGGGATCTCGCCGGCCAGCAGGGCCGCGCGATACAGCGCCTGTGACCCCAGTGCCGCCAGCACCCGCGTCCACTGTGCGTCGTCGTACGCCGGGATGTCGATCGTCACCTCGTACGGCTGCGGCCGCGAGCCCTGCACCCGTCCCGCGACCCGGCCCGGCGTCAGCTCGAAGCCGATGACCTGGCCTTTACGCGCGTACGCCCGCCCGCGGGACAACCGGCCCGCGTCGCAGGTGCGCTCCAGGATGTCGACGAAGCGCCGCGACCACCACTGCTCGCCGATCTTGCCGCGTTTGGCGCGTACGGCGATGCCGCCGTCCACCTGGATCGGCCCGGTGCTGTCGAACCAGCGTCCCTGCGGGTCCACGGGCATCCTCAGCTCACCGCCACCGGGTCGAGCGCGAACAGTTCCCGCAGCTGGTCGGTGTTGAGGTCGGTGACCCAGTCCTCGCCCGTACCGACCACCGAGGACGCCAGCGCCTTCTTGCGCTCGATCATCGCGTCGATCTTCTCCTCCAGCGTGCCGGTGCAGATGAACTTGCGGACCTGCACGTTGCGGGACTGTCCGATGCGGAACGCCCGGTCGGTGGCCTGGTCCTCGACCGCCGGGTTCCACCAGCGGTCCACGTGGATGACGTGGTTGGCCGCCGTGAGATTCAGGCCCGTCCCGGCCGCCTTGAGCGAGAGCAGGAACAGCATCGGCTCCGTGTCGGTCTGGAAGCGTTCGACCAGCTCGTCGCGCCGCGCCTTGGACAGTCCACCGTGGAGCCACAGCACGGGCCGGTCCAGATGCGCGGCCAGGTACGGCTGCAGCATCGTCCCGAACTCCGAATACTGCGTGAAGACCAGGGCCTTGTCGCCGTCGGTGATGATCTCCTCGGTCAGCTCCTCCAGCCGGGCCAGCTTGCCGGAGCGGCCGGGCAACCGCGAGCCGTCCTTGAGCAGGTGGGCGGGATGGTTGCAGACCTGCTTGAGCTTGGTCATCGCGGCGATCACGTTGCCCCGCCGCTGGATGCCCTCGCTGTTGTCGATGACGGCCATCATGTCCTCGACCACAGCCTGGTACAGCGTCGCCTGCTCGGCGGTGAGGGTGCACCAGACCTTCATCTCGTTCTTCTCCGGCAGGTCCGAGATGATCGACTTGTCCGTTTTGAGGCGGCGCAGGACGAACGGCCCGGTGGCGCGTTTGAGTGCGGCCGTCGCGTCGGCGTCCCCGCGTACCTCGATCGGCTCCTGGAATCGGCGGCGGAACCGCTTCGCGGGCCCGAGCAGCCCGGGGTTGCAGAACTCCATGATGGACCACAGCTCGGCGAGGTGGTTCTCCACCGGCGTGCCGGTCAGGGCCAGCCGGGTCCGGGCCGGGATGGCGCGTACCGCCTGGGCCTGCCGGGTGCCGCTGTTCTTGATGGCCTGCGCCTCGTCACACGCGATCCGTCCCCATTGGACCTCGCGCAGAACGCCGAGATCGCGCAGGGCGGTGCCGTAGGTCGTGATGACGAGATCGGCCGTGGCGACCGCGGACCGGAAGTCCTCGTCACGCTTGCGGGCCCCGCCGTGATGGACGTGCACCCGCAGCGACGGCGCGAACCGGGCGGCTTCCTTCTGCCAGTTGCTGACCAGTGACATCGGGCAGACCAGCAGAGTCGGCGCGACCGGCACGTCGGGATCCGTACGCTCGGCGAGCAGCAGCGACAACGTCTGCGCCGTCTTCCCGAGGCCCATGTCGTCGGCGAGGATGCCACCCAGGCCGAGCCGGGCCAGGAAGTGCAGCCACGACAGTCCCCGCTCCTGGTACGGCCGCAGCGTCCCCTGGAAAGCCGCGGGTGTGGGCACCGGCGTGAGCCGCTCGGCCGCCTGCCCGGAGATCAGGTCACCGAGCGCCCCGTCGGCGGCCACCTCGACCAGCGGCAGATCCTCCTCGCCGCCGTCGACCACCTGCTGCAGCACCTCGCCGGCGGTCAGCTCACCCTCGCGGCGCTTGCCCACGGCC
This sequence comes from Actinoplanes auranticolor, assembly GCF_018332655.1. GTDB lineage: Bacteria > Actinomycetota > Actinomycetes > Mycobacteriales > Micromonosporaceae > Actinoplanes > Actinoplanes auranticolor. Next base: position 61,272 of record NZ_BOQL01000027.1, read on the forward strand.
TTGAGCGCGGCCTTGAGCTGCCGGTCGTCCAGCTCGACCCACTGCCCGCGGACCCGCACCAGCGGCACCTTGAGCCGGGCCAGCTCGGCCAGCTCCTCGGCGCTGACCGTGCCGTCGCCGATCACCAGGTCGATACGGAAGTCGACCAGCTGCTCCAGGCCGAACCCGGAGTCGGCGGCGGCCTTGCCGGACGGCGTCTTGCTGCGGGTGCGGGTGGTGAGCTTCAGCCCGACCGCCTTGCGCCCGGCCCAGGCCGGCAGCTGCACGCCGAAGCCGGCTGCCTGCAGCAGGGGAGCGGCCTGGCGGAGGAAGTCGTGGGCCTCGCCCGTGTTCAGGGCCATGCCCGCCGGCCGGGCGTCCAGCAACGCCTCGTGCAGAGCGGGGAACAGCCGGACCGCGCGGCCGAGCCCGGCGAGCAGTGTCTCGTCGGGATTGGCCGGCAGGCCGGGCATGCGCGCACCGGTCCAGAGGTCCTCGGCGGGCAGGTAGAGGCTCGGGTCGTCGGCGGACTGCAGGGCGAAGTCGAGCGCCCAGTCGTCGGTGCCGGGCGCGGGCTCGGTCAGCCGGAAGCTGACCCGGATCGGGCCGTTGGCGTCGTGCGCCGAGCGCAACCAGCCGACCAGGGGCTTGGACAGCTCGGCGACCTCGGCCGCCTTCGCCCCCGGCAGCGAGGGGTCGGCGCCGGTCAGCGAGAAGAGCCAGCGCTCGGCGAGCGCTGTCCGGGGACCGGGGCGCAGCCCCAACAGCATCCGCTCCGGCATCAGGGAGCGGGCGGCGGTGTCCACCAGGACCTCGAGCGCGTCCCGCAAGGTGCGGCCGACACTGCCCGCGGCGCCGGTGTCGTCGGACGACCCGCCCACCGCGGCCGAGCGGCACACCGGTGGCATGGCCGCCGCGAAATCCCGGTAGCCGGCCGCGTCGGCCCCGGTGAGCACCGGCCGCCAGCGCCCGGCGGGCGTCCCCGACTCCACCACCAGCTGGGGCAGCATCCGGCCCCGGCGAGCCATGTCGCAGGCGTGCCCGGCCAGCACGCACAGATACCGCAGCGACGCCGCGGCGAGCCAGGGCCCGTCCGGATCGGGCTCGGCCAGTGCACCCAGCGCGGTCAGCGCCAGCTCGCCCGGCAGCACCAGCGCCGGCGTCTCCCAGGCGGCGAGTCGCAGCCCCCGGCCCGGTGCCTCGCTGCCGGCCTCCGGCGACGGCAGCGGGCCCTTGGCCGTCCCGGGCAGCTGCAGGGTCAGCTCCGACTCGGCGGCCTTGGCCAGCGCGTCCCGGAGGTCGTCCGACGAGCCGGTCAAAGCCGCGGCGAGCCCTCCGGCCGACACCGCGAACGGGTGGGGCCGGCGGCGGGCCCGGGAAGAGGTGGTCAGGGGGAGAGCGGGATCCTCGGCCCAGAGCGCGAGCCTCCCGGGCGCCGACTCACCGGCGATCCACACGCCATGCACGACGAGCACTGCGACTCCGATTCCGATCGACCTGTCGAGGTTAACGACTGAACGCGCCCGTGGCTCAGGCGGCAGGCCATTCGACCAGCTCGTACGAGATGCCGTTGGGGTCGGAGACCATGAAGAGGCGCTCCCCCCACGGCTCCTCGCGCAGCGGGAGCGTGATCGGCACGCCCTCCGCGCGCAGGCGCTCCTGCTCGGCCTCGAGATCGTCCACCACGAAGGCCACGATCACGCCCGTCGCGCGCTGCTCCCGCAACGGCTCGGGCAGCACCTCGATGCCCCGGCGCAGGAAGACCACGTCCACCGCGCCGTCGTCCCGGCCGAGGGAGGCGAATCCGTCGGCCGCCATCCGCTCGACGAAGCCGAAGTGGGTGGCGAGAAACTTGCTCGAGGCGGCGACGTCGTCGACGGTGAGCGATACAGCAGATGATGAGACCCGCACCGGAACCCCCAGGCTGATTAGTTGGACGCCGTATAAGATACGTCGTACAAGAAAGGAGTGCCACCCCGTGGCCGAGGCGCGACGCACCATCGACCTGCTCTGGTTCGACCAGCCGGCGAGCCGGCGCGGCCGCAAGAAGGGCCTGACCGTGGCCCAGGTCGTCGATGCCGCCATCACGCTCGCCGACGACGAGGGGCTCGACGCGGTGAGCATGCGGCGGGTGGCCCAGGAGCTGGGCGTCGTGCCCATGACGCTGTACACGTACGTGCCGGACAAGGCCGCTCTGCTCGACCTCATGCTCGACGCCGTCTACCTGCGGATGTCGCGGGAAGGCGGCGCGGAGGCGTCCTGGCGGGAGCGGCTGGCGGCGGTGGCGGAGGACAACCGGCTGCTCTACGCCCAGCACCCCTGGGCGGCGGGCATCTCGCAGAGCCGGCCGCCACTGGGCCCCGGCCTGATGGCGAAGTACGAGTACGAGCTGCGCGCCTTCGACGGCACCGGCCTCGACGACGTGGAGACCGACTCCGCGCTGACGTACCTGCTCGGTTTCGTGCAGGCCTCCGCCCGGGCCGCCGCGGACGCGCGGGCCGCGGCCGAGCGCAGCGCTCGCACTGATCAGGAGTGGTGGGCGGAGAACGGCCCGCTGCTGGAGAAGGTCTTCGATCCGCAGGCCTACCCGACGGCCGTGCGGGTCGGCGCCGCGGCGGGCGCCGCGCTGGGTGCCGCCTTCGATCCCGGCCATGCGTACGCCTTCGGCCTCGAACGGGTCCTCGACGGCCTCGGTGTGCTGATCGAGCGCCGGAGCCGCGAGCGGGACGTCAGTGACCGACGCCGCTGACGACTGCCGGATCCGGGACGTAGGCTTCGGGGCGTGACGGCGAACCCGGAGATCGACAGCATCCTGCAGCGTGGGGCCGACGGTGGGCGGATCACGCCCGAGGAGGCGCTGCTGCTCTACACCGAAGCGCCCTTCCACGCCCTCGGCGAGGCCGCTGACGCTGTGCGCCGCCGGCGTCACCCGGACGGGATCGTCACCTACCTGATCGATCGCAACATCAACTACACCAACGTGTGCGTCACGGCCTGCAAGTTCTGCGCCTTCTACCGGGCGCCGAAGCACGCCGAGGGCTGGTCGCACCCGATGGAGGAGATCCTGCACCGCTGCGGCGAGGCGGTCGAGCTCGGCGCGACCCAGGTCATGCTGCAGGGCGGCCACCACCCCGACTACGGCGTGGAGTACTACGAGAATCTCTTCTCCTCGGTCAAGCAGGCCTATCCGCAGCTGGCCATCCACTCGATCGGCCCCAGCGAGATCCTGCACATGGCCAAGGTGTCCGGCGTCTCCATCGAGGAGGCGGTGCTGCGGATCAAGGCCGCCGGTCTCGACTCCATCGCCGGTGCCGGCGCCGAGATGCTGCCGGACCGGCCGCGCAAGGCGATCGCCCCGCTCAAGGAGTCCGGCGCGCGCTGGCTGGAGGTCATGACGGTCGCGCACCGCAACGGCCTCAGCTCCACGGCCACGATGATGATGGGTACCGGCGAGACCAACGCCGAGCGCATCGAGCACATCCGGATGATCCGCGACGTGCAGGACCTCGCCGTGGCGAACGGCTACGTGGACTCGGCCGTCGAGCCGGAGGGCAGCGTGGGCGGCTTCCGCGCGTTCATCCCGTGGACCTACCAGGCGGAGAACAACCACCTCAAGGGCCGCACCCAGGCCACCGCCATGGAATACCTGCGCTTCATCGCGGTCTCCCGGCTCTTCTTCGACAACATCGCGCACCTGCAGGCGTCCTGGCTGACCACCGGCAAGGACGTCGGCCAGCTCGCGCTGCACCTGGGCGTCGACGACCTCGGCTCGATCATGCTGGAGGAGAACGTGATCTCCTCGGCGGGGGCCCGGCACCGGTCGAATCTGCACGAGCTGATCTGGATGATCCGCACGGCGGGCCGGATCCCGGCGCAGCGCGACACCCTCTACCGGCACCTGGCGGTGCACGCGACCGAGGCCGACGACCCGACCGACGAGCGCGTGGTCTCACACTTCTCCTCGATCGCCATGCCCGGCGGCGGCGCGGGCCGCACCGAACTCCCGCTCGTTGACGTTCGGTAGTCGATTGACCGTTCGGCGGAGGAAGAATTTCGGCCGGTCGGACGCAAAGTTCGTCTCAAAGTTTCCTTAAGTTGATGGTGGCGGCGACGGGAAGTGCTTCTAGTCGCCGCCAACCGGTCAATACGGACGCGTGACGGGACAGCGCCGCCAGGGATTGATCAATAGCGTTCCGTCCCGTGATCCGGTCTGTCACCACCCAAAACCGCCTCGCGTCCGCCGTCGTGCCGGCCCTCGCCGTCACCCTGAGCATTGCCCTCGCCGGGGTATCCACCGGCTCACCCGCACAAGCCGCGCCGGTGACACCGGCCGCTACTGCCGTGCCCCCCGACCCCGAGACGGCTGCCTCCCTCCAGGCCCGCGCCAGCGGCAAGCCGGTCGAGGTCGACGCGCTCGGAACCGAGTCGACCCGCGTGGTCGCGAACCCGGACGGCAGCTTCACCGCCGACGTGCACGTCGGCCCGGCCCGGTTCCGGGGCCCGGACGGCGCCTGGCGCGCCGTCGACCTGGGCCTGGAGAAGCGCTCCGACGGGACCGTGGCGCCCAAGGCACACCCTCGCGGTCTGGTCCTTTCCGGCGCCGCGGGCCCCGGCGACCACGACCTCGCCCGGCTGGCCAGCGGCGCCACCGCGCTGTCGCTGGGCTGGAACGGCACGCTGCCCGAGCCGGTGCTCGACGGGGAGAAGGCCACGTACGCGGAGGTGCGGCCCGGCGTCGACCTGGTCGTCGAGGTCACCCGTACCGGATTCGAGCAGTTCCTGGTGGTGAAGAACCGGTCCGCCGCGGCCGAGGTCACGAGTCTGGCGATGCCGTGGCGCACGGACGGGATGACCCCGGTGTCGACACCGGACGGCGGCTTCAACCTGCGCGACAGCCAGGGGCGCTACGTCGGCCACGTGCCCGCGGCGGAGATGTGGGACTCGACGGTCGGGCGCAAGACCGGTGACCACACCAAGCGTGCCCCCGTACGGATGGCCGTGCGCAAGACTGCGCGGGCCTCCGCGCTGGCGCTCGCCCCGGAGACGGACTTCCTCAACAGCCCGGACACCAAGTACCCGGTCATCATCGACCCGTCGCCGACCCTCAAGCCCGGCTTCGACGCGTTCGTGCAGAACAGCTTCAACAGCGACCAGTCGGCGTCCAAGGAGCTCAAGCTCGGCTACGTCGAGGAGGGCGGCACGTTCATCGCCCGGTCCTTCCTGCGCTGGTCGACCAGCGCGCTCAAGGGCAAGCAGGTGACCGCGGCGACGATGTACCTGTGGAACCACTGGTCGTACTCCTGCAATGCCGCCAAGTGGCAGGTCTGGATCACCGGCGGGGTCGGCACCTCGACGAACTGGGACAGCCAGCCCGCCTGGGGCGGTGACGGCAAGCCCGTCGTCGAGTCGACCATGACCAAGGGCTACGGCACCGGCAACTGCGGCGACGGGTGGGTGACCGCCAACGTCCGGAGCACCTTCGAGTGGGCGGCGAAGAACAACGCCTCCACGCTGACCACGGGCATCCGCGCGGCCAAGGCGGATGAGGACAACAACAACCAGAACACCTGGAAGAAGTTCTCCTCCTCCGAGGGTGCCAAGGACCCGTACGTCTCGATCACGTACAACTCGAAGCCGAACGCGCCCAACGACATCACCATCGGCGGCAAGAGCTGCGAGCCCGGTGACCCGCAGGTGTTCGTCTCGCGGACGCCGTACTACCCGAACGTGCAAGCCAAGGTCACCGACCCGGACGGTACGGAGCGCACCCTGACCGGCCAGTTCTACCTGGCCGAGAAGGGCAAGGCCTACCCCGCCGCGGCGACCATGTCGGACACCGCGACCAACGGCACGTACGCGACGAAGGCGATCCCGGCCACCTTCGGCCTGAAGGAGAATGTCACCTACGTGCTGCGGGCGTCGAACACCGACGGGCTGGACTCCTCGGCCTGGTCGGCGACCTGCGAGTTCACCGTCGACAGCGCCGGGCCCGCCAAGCCGCCGACGATCACGTCGACCGAGTATCCGGAGTGCCTGCCGACCGTCTGCAACACCGCCGGCAGTGTCGGCGCCAGCGGCAGCTTCGTCTTCGGCGCGAACGGCGTCACGGACGTGAAGAAGTACCGCTACTGGTTCGACGGCCAGCCGAAGGTCGAGGTCCCCATCTCCGGGGGCGGGGACACCAACGCCTTCGTCCGCATCGCCCCGCCGTCGTTGCCGAGCGCGCTGCACCTCGACGACTTCGGCATCGGCGGCCAGCGGGTGCTGCACGTCGAGAGTGTCGACCAGGCCGGGCGCAGCAGCGCCGAGTACCGCAACCCGGCCCAGCCGGACGAGGCGGTGGGCTACAACATCCTGGCCGGGACCGCGCAGCCCGAGGCGGCGCGCTGGCGGATGGATGATCCAGCCGGCACCACGCTGGCCGACTCCTCGGGCCAGAACCGCAATCTGACGATCCGCGGTGGTGTGACCAAGACGCTGACGAACAACAAGGGCGACGGCGGCACCGCCTTCACCTTCGACGGGACCACCGGGCGCGCGGCTGCACCCGCCTTCCTGGACTACCACGACAACTTCACGGTCAGCGCGGACATCCGGCTCGGCGCCAAGAGCGTGGACCGGGTGATCTTCGAGCACACCACCCGGGGACTCTTCGTCCAGAACTTCTTCCTGATCTTCTACGACGCCGGCATCGACCGGCTGTGCGCGCAGCGCTCCGATGCCATCCGGCCGGAGTCGACGACCAACCCGGTGACCAACTGGAACACCGCGAGCGCCGTCTGCTCCACCGTCGCCGTGCCGTACTCGGTCACCACCAACGTCACCGCGTCCTTCGACGGGTCCCGCAAGACGCTGGACCTGTACGTCAACGGGGTGAAGGTCGGCGTGAGCAGCACGGCCCGGGCGCCGCTGCCGGCCCAGCCGTGGACCGTCGACGTCGAACTCGGCGCCGGCACCTGGAAGGGTGAGATCGACGACGTCCGGGTGTGGAGCCGCAAGCTGCACCCGGAGGAGATCGCGGCGGCGGCCGTCACCGAGGCCGGCCGCTGGGATCTCGACGGCCACGGCCTGGACACCTCGCCCATGCCGGCGCCCCGGGACCTGGTGGACCCGGCGAGCAACGAGGAGTGGTGGCTGGAGGTCGGTCACCTGGAGAGCGACCCCGGATCGGCGCGCTTCGACGGGACCAGGTCGCTGGCGGCCACCCCGTCACCGATCCGCACCGACCAGTCGTTCACCGTTTCGACCTGGGTGAACCTGGCGAGCCTGCCGACCGGCAACCAGACCGTGGTGGCCCAGGACGGCGTCAACCGGTCCGGCTTCTACCTGGGCACCCGGGGCTTCGGCACCGCCGGGATGAAGTGGTCGTTCTCGCTGATCGACGGGGACACCACCGCGACCAGCCCGATGGTGCACGCGGAGTCCGCCTCACCCGTGGTCGACGACGACACCGGCTCCTGGGTGCACCTGGTCGGGGTCTACGACGCGGCGAACGCCCAGATCCGGCTCTACGTCGACGGGGTGCTGGCCAAGTCCATCGCCCGGCCGGCCCGCTGGAACGCCACCGGTCCGCTCACCGTCGGCCGGTCCCGCTGGTACAGCACCAGCGTCTACAGCACCGACTTCCTGCGCGGCAGCGTCGACGCGACCCGCGTCTACGCCGGTGCCCTCACCCCGGGCCTCGTGGCCCGGCTCCACGACACCATGGACGGACAGCTCTGATGCGTGCACCCAGCACCCGCCGGCTCGCCGCCGGCCTGGTCGCCCTCATGGCGGTCACCTTCGCCCCGGAGATCCCGGCCTACGCCGCCGAGCCGGAGAAGGCCGAGCAGTACGTCCAGAAGACGCCGTCCGTACCGGGATCGCCGGCGCAGCCCAAGCCGGTCCCGTCGCCGAAGCTGAAGCAGTTCACCCCGCCGAAGGTCGCGTGGCCGGCCGCGGCCGTCACGGAGGTCGAGCTCGCCCCGGCGACGGGCACGACGGCCCGGGCGGCGAAGGCGGCCGAGACCCGGGCCGGGTCGATGCCGGTGTACGTCACGGCGGCGAAGCCGGCCGCCGGAGCTGCGGCGAAGGCCGCGGCCGCCGGGCCGGGCCGGGTCCGGGTCGAGCTGCTGGCCCGTGACAAGGCCCTGGAAACAGGGCATGAGCTGGCCGTACGGCTGTCCGCGCCGAGCGGTACGAGCGCCGTGAACGTCCGCATCGACTACTCCACGTTCGCCGCGGCGTACGGTGCCAACTGGGCCGAGCGGCTGCGCCTGGTCCAGGTGCCCGCCTGTGCGTTGACCGCTTCCCCGGCGGCGACGTGTTCGGCCGAGCCGCTGCCTACCGTCAACCGTGACTCCAGCGTCTCCGCCCCGGTCACAGTCGCCGCGGGCCGGGGCACGATCGTCGCGCTCGCCTCCGGGGCGTCGGGCAGTTCCGGCGACTACGGGGCCACCTCGCTCTCCCCCTCGGCGGCGTGGTCCGTCGGCGGCGCGACCGGCGGTTTCTCCTGGTCCTACGACATCAAGACGCCGCCCTCGCTGGCCGGTCCGGCGCCGGAGGTACGGCTGGGCTACTCGTCGCAAGCGGTCGACGGCCGGATGGTGACGACCAACAACCAGGCCTCCTGGGCCGGTGAGGGCTTCGACTACTCGCCCGGCTTCATCGAGCGGCGCTACGTGTCCTGCAGCGAGGACATGTCGGGCGAGCACAACAACACCACCAAGGTGTACGACCAGTGCTGGAAGACCGACAACGCCACGATGGCGCTCAACGGTTCCGCCACCGAGCTGATCTACAACAGCAGCGAGAAGCGCTGGCACGGCCGCAACGAGAACGGCGCGCGCATCGAGCGCAAGGTCGGGGCGGTCAACGGCGACGAGGGTGAAGCCGCCGCCGAGGGCAAGGACGGCGACAAGGGCGAGTACTGGGTCGTCACGACCCCGGACGGCACGAAGTACTACTTCGGGCTGAACCGCCTGCAGGGCTGGACCACGGGCAAGGCCGAGACCGCCTCGGTACAGACCTCCCCGGTCCACGGCAACAACCCGGACGAGCCCTGCCGCAAGGCGACGTTCGCCGCCTCCGCCTGTGACCAGGCCTACCGGTGGAACCTGGACTACGTCGTCGACCCGCACGGCAACACCATGTCGATGTGGTACGGCAAGGACACCAACAAGTACAGCCGCAACAAGTCCGAGACCGACCTCGTCCCCTACGACCGGGACGGCTACCTCAAGCGCATCGAGTACGGCACCCACCAGCGCGACAAGGTCGGCGGCGTCGCCACGGACACGGTGTACACCGCCACCAAGGCACCGATGCAGGTCGTCTTCGGCACCGCCGACCGCTGCTTCACCGCCTGCACCGACCGCGCCAACTGGCAGGACACCCCGTACGACCAGGAGTGCGTCACCGGTAAGAAGTGTGAGAACTGGAGTCCGACGTTCTGGTCCACCCGCCGGCTGTCGACCGTCACCACGAAGGTCTGGAACCCGGACGCCACCGACTACCGCGACGTGGAGCGCTGGACCCTCACCCACCGCTTCCCCGACAACGGTGACGGCACGCCGGGCAGCCTCTGGCTGAGCGAACTGGCGCACGAGGGGCTGCTCGGCACCCGGGCCACCGTGCCGAACATCGTCTTCAACCCGACGGCCCTGGACAACCGCGTCGACACCGCGCTGCAGAACGGCCTGCGCCCGATGCGCCGGCCCCGGATGGACACCATCGTCACCGAGACCGGCGCCAAGATCGACGTCAACTACAAACCGGTGGACTGCGCGGCCGGTGCGCTGCCCACGCCGGAGACCAACACCAAGCGGTGCTACCCGGTGCGCTGGGCGCCGGAGGACCTGGGCCAGGCCCCCGGCACCGAGATCACCGACTGGTTCCACAAGTACGTGGTCGACAACGTCATCGAGAACGACGCGACCAGCCGGCCCACCGGCAGTCCGCTGGCCACCGTCACCCGTTACGCCTACGAGGGCGGCGCGGCCTGGCGGTACGCCGACGACGACGGTCTGACCAAGGCGAACCGCCGTACCTGGAACCAGTTCCGCGGTTACGAGCTGGTCCGCACGACCGTCGGCGAGCCGGGCGAGCAGAACATGAGCGAGAGCCGCTACTTCCGGGGCATGCACGGCGACCGCAAGGAGAAGGCGGGCGGCACCAAGGTCGCCCGGGTCACCGACTCCAAGGGCGTCGCCACCATCGACGACCTCGACGAGTACGCGGGCATGCTGCGCGAGAGCATCACCTACGACGGCCCGGGCAAGCCGATCTCCGGTGAGCTCGAATGGCCGTGGCGCGGCGAGCCGACCGCCACCCGCACCCTCGGTACGCAGACCACGCACGCCCGGTTCGTCAGCACCGGCGAGACCCGGGGCTGGGCCGCGCTCGACGGCGGCCGCCCGGACCGCTGGACCCGTACGGTGCAGGAGTTCGACGACTTCGGCATGGCGGTCAGGTCCACCGACTACGGCGACACCGGCGTCCCGGGCGACGAGAAGTGCACGCTGACCGACTACGCCCGCAACTCCACGGCCGCCTGGCTGATGAACTACCCCTCGCGGGTCCGGGAGTTAGCCCTGACCTGTGCCGAGGCCACCCAGAGCGGACGGGTGCTCACCGAGGCCGACGTCATCGGCGACGTGCGGACCCACTTCGACGACAAGGCCTGGGGTGCCGCGCCCACGCGGGGCGAGACCACCCGGATCGAGGAGCTGAAGGCCTGGCGGAACAACGCCCCGGAGTACCTGACCACCAAGACCGCGGTCTACGACGACTACGGCCGGGTGACCGACCTGTACGACGTGGCCAACCGGCGTACCCGGACCGCCTACACGCCCGCGGTGGGCGGGCCGCTCAGCAAGGTCGTGGTGACCAACCCGGCCGGCTGGACCGACATCACCGAGTCCGACCCGATGGGCAACGCGACCCGGATCGAGGACGCCAACAGCCGGGTCACGACGAAGCGGTACGACGGCCTCGGCCGCCTCACCGACGTCTGGCTGCCGGGCCGCAGCACGAGCGCAACCCCGAACTTCGCCCATGCGTACGGGATCAGCAACACCGCGGCCACCTGGGTGGAGACGAAGACGTTGAACCCGGCCGGGGCGCAGGTGCCGATGGTCGAGTTCTACGACGCCCTGCTACGGGTGCGGCAGCGGCAGTACGGCTCGGGGACCGGTGTCGGCCGGATCGTGTCGGACAGCTTCTACGACTCGGCCGGCCGCCAGTACCTGACCTGGGGTCCGTACCACGAGCAGAGCAAGGGCGTGGAGCGCGCGCTGTGGGTCCCCGCGGACGCGCACGAGAAGATCGACATCTGGAACCGCAAGTTCTACGACGGTGCCGGCCGGGTCAAGGCGGACGTGCAGTACAGCCGGCTGACCGAGACCTGGCGGACGACCACGACGTACACCGGTGACCGGACGACCGTCGTACCGCCGCTGGGTGGCACGGCCAGCGCCACCGTGACCGACGCCGCCGGCCGCACCACCGAGCTGTGGCAGTACAAGTCGCGGGACCTCGTCGGCGGTTACGACCGCACGGTCCACACCTACGACCGCAAGGGCAAGCAGAGCAAGGTCCGCAACCAGGCCGGCACGGAGTGGCGGTTCGGCTGGGACCTGCGCGGCCGGCAGACCTCCGCGGTGGACCCGGACAAGGGCACGTCGCGGACGACCTTCGACGACGAGAGCCGCGTCGTCACGGTGACCGACGGGCGCGAGCGGACGCTGACGTACAGCTACGCCGACCCGCTGGGCCGCAAGACCGCGCTCCACGAGGGCACCGAGGTCACCCCGGCCCGGCAACTGGCCGCCTGGGGCTACGACGAGGTGCTGGACACCGCCGGTAAGAACATCTCCCTGGGTATGCAGACCTCCAGCACCCGCTACGTCGGCGGGGCCACCGGGGCCGCATACCGCAAGGCCACCACCGGTCTCGACAGCGCGGGCCGGGTCACCAAGTCGACCGTGACGGTGCCGTCGGCCGCCACCGGCCTGGCCGGCACCTACGAGTACCAGTCGAGCTTCAAGGTGGACGGTTCGCCGGCCACGACCCGGCTGCCCGCCATCGGCGGGACCGGCGGGCTGGGGGTGGAGACCCTGTCGTACGGCTACCAGTCGACCGGCCTGGCCACCACCCTGGCCAGCACGCTGGGCTCGAGCTACGTGGTCTCGACCGGCTACACCGAGTACGGCGAGACCGGCCTGATGACGCTGCGCAACGCCAGTGGCCGGACGGCTCAGATCGGGCAGTACTACGAGACGAAGACCCGGCGGCTGAACCGGATCTGGACCACCCGGGAGCAGAACCCGGCCAGCGTGTCCGACCTGTACTTCGGCTATGACGACATGGGCAACGTGATCTCGGCCAAGGAGTCGTCGAGCACCGCCGGCGCCGAGAACCAGTGTTTCTCGTACGACTATCTCGCCCGGCTGACCGAGGCCTGGACGCCCGCCGACCCCGACTGCAAGGCCGCCCCGACGACGGCCGCGCTCACCGGGCCGGCGCCCTACTGGACGTCGTGGCGGTTCGACACCGCCGGTAACCGCACGGAGCAGATCGAGCACCGGACCCCGGCGGGCGAGCGGACCACGACGTACGCGTACCCGGCGCAGACGGCGGCCCGTCCGCACGCGATGACCGGTACGACGACGACCGACACCGCCGGCACGAGGACGGCGGCCTACGGCTACGACAACTCGGGCAACACGATCACCCGTCCCGCGGCCACCGGCACCCAGACCCTGGGCTGGAACGCCGAGGGGCGCATGGAGAGCAGCACCGACAGCACGGGCATCACCACCTACCTGTACGACGCGGACGGCGGCCGGCTGCTCCGCAAGGATCCGAACGGCACGACGCTGTACCTGCCCGGCCAGGAGCTGCGGGTGGATCCCCAGGGTCAGCGCATCGGCTGCACCCGCTACTACCAGCACGCGGGCAAGGCGGTCGCGATGCGGACGACGGCCGGGGTCACCTGGCTGGCCGGCGACCACCAGGGCACGTCGAGCATCGCCATCGACGCGGTGTCGCAGGCGTTCTCGGTGCGGCGGCAGGACCCGTTCGGCAACGCGCGGGGCGCGGTCACCGGCGCCTCCTGGCCGGCCGCGATGGACAAGGGCCTGGTCGGCGGCACGAAGGACAACTCCGGCCTGACCCACCTGGGCGCCCGGATGTACGACCCGGTGATCGGCCGGTTCGTGTCCGTCGACCCGATCGTCGACTTCAACGACCCGCAGCAGATCCAGGGTTACTCGTACGCGAACAACACCCCGGTCACCAAGAGCGACCCCAGCGGCCTGATGCCGATGATGGACGACCGGACGCCCTGCACCCCGGACCTGTGCGGCAACAACTACAACCGCGGCGGGCAGACGGGCAAGAAGCAGAAGCGGGACAACCCGTACCGCAGCGATTACGAGGAGCGGCAGGCCACCGGCAATCCGGCCGAGGCCGAGCGGATCCGCGCGGTGCGCAAGCGGCAGATCATGGAGGGCAAGTTCGGCATCCGGGACCGCCTCAAGGAGCAGATGGACAAGGCGTTCGACCAGGCCGAGAAGAACGCCGCCGCGGCCAGCGGCGGGCGGCGCTGCGCCCTCTGCAGGATCGCGAAGCCGCTGATCGAGGACTTCACCGAGGACATGATGGTGGAGGCGTGGATCGACGCCGCGCTCGCCCGGATCGACGAGTCCCGCCACGACGACAAACACAAGCAGAAGGACAACGTCGCCTTCGACGACGACGAGTTCGTCATCGCCTTCGAGCTGGCGCACACCGGGCGCATCGTGGAGTCACGGGACGAGAGTCTGCGGACGGTGGGCAATCCGGACTCCAAGGTGTTCGACGCGTACGTGGACGACGTGCGCTCGGAGTTCAAGAGCACCACCTCGAACAGTGCCAACCGGATCGGTGACATCTACAGCGGGGCCAACAAACAACACGCCACCCGGCTCTACCTTTACACCGGCGACGACACCGAAGCGGAGAGTGTGAAGAAGGGCCAGGCGAACTTCGCCCGGATGTCCAAGAACCGCGACGTACAGGAACTCCGGGAGGTCCAGGTGATGGGCGAGGTGACGGCGCCGCTGCAGAGCCTCTCCGAGGACCTCGACTGCGAGGGCTGGGACTGGTGGAACGGTTGTTGACCGGGTACGGGCTCGCCGACGTCCAGGAGTCGACGACGGCGGGCGGGGTACGGCTGCTGAGCGCGGCCGTACCCCCGCAGGACCACGACCACATCTGGCGGGCGTTGCGGGCGGACCACGGCCGTACCGGCTGGTGGCCGGTCCTGAGCTGGTCCGCCCGCGAGGCGCACCGGAGCACCTTCGACTATCCGGTGGAAGCGCAGGGCACGGACGCGCTCCGGCGGGCCTTGGCGCTGGACCCCGTCGAGTGCTTCGCGGAACTGACCCGGTCCCGGTGGGAGGAACGGCTCGCCGACCTCGAACCGGCCCAGCGGGCGGAGGTCTGGGCGGAGGACTACGACGCGCAGGCCCTGGCCGGCCGGCTGACCCGGGTCACGTCCCCGCCGCCCGGCCGCCGCCGGGAGACCTCGGCCTACCCGCCGGGCGAGGTGCTGCTGGTGCCGGCCGCGGCCGGCCACGAGGTGCCGGTCCTGGTGCCGGGACTGATCGAGCCCGCCAACTGGTTCGGCGGGCCCGGCCACCCGGATCTGGAGCCGGCGGACCACCTCGCGGTGCTGCGGTTGTGGCACGAGCGGCACGCCGCCGACCTCTACTTCGCCAACGGCTCACGGCTCGAGCTCTCCGTGGGCCGGCCGCCGGTGGAGCCGGTCGAGGTGGCGCAGTGCGCGGTGGAGCAGTTCGTCTACTGCGGCGATCTGGGGCAGCTGGTCGGAGATCCGATCGATGTGGCGCGCAAGCAGGTGCCGGCCGGCCACTGGTCCTTCTGGTGGGACTGAGCGGGCCCCCGCGCTGAGGGGTGTCGATGGGCCGGATGACCGAGGCGACCGGCCGATCGGCCAGGTGCGCCTCGGTGAAGCGGTGAGGTGCTGATTGCTCCTCGGTAACGAGCCGCGTGTGTCTCTGGTCCGGCGCGTTCTCGCTGGTTACGTTGCCTGCGTAACACCGCAACACTGAAGCGTCGCCACGACTCATGACCGTCGGCGGCGGGGTCGGACCCGACCGATGGCGGTCGTATATATAACGCACGAGGCACGGGCGGGATGGGTCACCATCCCGCCCGTTCTGTGTGTGGACCTGGCAGGATCCATACGTGACGCGCGCAGATCTGGACAAGCAGCCGCACGAGGTCGCCGAGATGTTCGACGGTGTGGCCGAGCGGTACGACCTCACCAACACGGTGCTCTCCTTCGGCCAGGACCGCGGCTGGCGCCGGGCCACCCGGGCCGCCCTGGGGCTGCGGCCGGGGGAGCGGGTCCTGGACGTCGGCGCGGGCACCGGGGTGTCGACCGAGGAGCTGGGCCGTTCGGGGGCGTACGCGGTCGGGGCCGATCTCTCCACCGGCATGCTGCGCGCCGGTCGGGCTGCCGGCCGGGCCGTGCCGCTGGTGGCCGGCGACGCGCTCCGGCTGCCGTTCCCCGACGAGGCGTTCGACGCGGTGACGATCTCCTTCGCCCTGCGCAACGTCGTGGACACCGGCGCGGCGCTGCGGGAGCTGGGCCGGGTCACCCGGCCGGGCGGGCGGCTGGTGGTGTGCGAGTTCAGCCACCCGACCAACGCGGCGTTCCGCACCGTCTACCTGTCGTACCTGATGCGCAGCCTGCCCACTGTGGCCCGCGGCGTGTCGAGCAACCCCGAGGCGTACGTCTATCTGGCCGAGTCGATCCGCGCCTGGCCGGACCAGGCCGGTCTCGCCGCCCGCGTCGCGGGCTCGGGTCCGTGGGCGCGGGTCGGGTGGCGCAACCTCACCGGTGGGGTCGTTGCCCTGCACCGGGCCACGAAGATCTGAAAAATTAGCGTTTGCCCGGTTGTCACCGGTCCGGGGTGTTTGACTCGGAGGCATGACGACAATCGACTGCCTGGTCGACGACTCGGACATCGACGTCCCGATCGACGACCGTGACGAGGGCGAACGCCGGGCCCTGGAGCTGGCGCATCGTATCCGGTTGGTGGCCGTTCGGGACCCCGAACAGGCGCAGCGGTTGGTGGATGAGCTGATCGTCGCGCTCGATGCCGCGATGGGCGGTACGTTTTCGGAGCACCTGGACGGAGTCGCCCGCGACGTCCTGCAGCGGGCTCTCGCGAGAAGCCGGAACAGTTCCGAATCAGTTAGGGTTCCCTAACCCCTATCCGCTTCGATGGCCGTCTTAGACTCCGACTGGGCTGGCTTGTGAACTGTTTCACGAGCCCGCGCTTGACGGAGGTGAGCCGTGAACGACCTCGCTGTCTCAGGAGGAACCGTCGCCGACGAGGCCGACGTGATCGTGGTCGGGGCGGGGCCGGGCGGCTCCGCCGCGGCGTACCACATGGCGCGCCACGGCCTGCGCGTCCTGCTGCTGGAGAAGACCGAGTTCCCGCGCGAGAAGGTCTGCGGTGACGGGCTCACTCCACGCGCGACCCGCCAGCTGATCCGGATGGGTGTGGACACCTCCGAGAAGGCCGGCTGGCTGCACAATCGCGGCCTGCGGGTGATCGGTGGCGGCGTCCGCCTGGAGCTGGACTGGCCGGAGCTCGCGAGCTTCCCGAACTACGGACTCGTGCGTACCCGCCTGGACTTCGACGACATGCTGGCCAAGCGCGCGGTCGAGGCCGGCGCCCTGCTGCGCACCGGGGTCACCGTCATCGGCCCGGTGCTCGACGCCGACGGCCGGGCCATCGGTGTCGAGGCCAAGGCCGGCCCCGGTAAGGAACCCGTCCAGTATCGCGCCCCGCTGGTCATCGCGGCGGACGGCGTGTCCGGCAAGTTCCCGCTCGCGATGGGGCTGGCCAAGCGCGACGACCGCCCGCTCGGCGTGGCCGTCCGGCGCTACTACCAGTCGCCGGTGCGCGCCGACGACGACTACCTGGAGTCCTGGCTGGAGCTGCGCAGCGCCCAGGACCGCGACCGGCTGCTGCCCGGCTACGGCTGGATCTTCGGCCTGGGCGACGGCCGGGTCAACGTGGGCCTGGGCATCCTCAACTCCTCCAGCGCCTTCGGCAAGACCAACTACCGCGCCATGCTCACCGACTGGCTGAACACCACGCCCGAGGAGTGGGGCATGCGCGGCGAGGACAACGCCGACGGCCCGGTGCTGGGCGCCGCGCTGCCGATGGGCTTCAACCGGGTGCCGCACTACACGCGCGGCGTCATGCTGGTCGGCGACTCCGGTGGCATGGTCAACCCCATGAACGGCGAGGGCATCGCGTACGCGATGGAGTCGGGTGAGCTGGCCGCGGAGGTCGCCGTCCAGGCTCTCGCGCGCCCCGCCGGCGCCGACCGCGAGCGGGCCCTGCAGGCCTACCCGTCGGAGTTGAAGATCCGATTCGGGGGGTACTACCGCCTGGGCGGGGTGTTCGTGAAGCTCATCGGCAACCCGCAGATCATGCGGATCGCCACCAAGCACGGCATGCCGCACCCGACCCTGATGCGGTTCGTGCTCAAGCTGCTGGCGAACCTGACGGACCCCCGGGACGGCGACGCCATGGACCGGATCATCAACGGCCTGACGAAGGTCGCACCGGCGGTATGAGAGACAAGGCGACCCCGGTCGACAAGACGCCAAAGCGGATTAATAGTGTGAAGCGGCTAACAGTCGAGCAGGAGACGGTATGACGCTCAATCCCTACGTACCGATCGTCGGGCTGCTGATCCTCGGTGCGCTCTTCGCCCTGTTCTCGGTGTCGATCGCGCCGATCGTGGGCCCCAAGCGCTACAACCGGGCCAAGCTCGAGGCGTACGAGTGCGGCATCGAGCCGGCTCCCCAGCCCATCGGTGGCGGTCGCTTCCCGGTCAAGTTCTACTTGACCGCGATGCTGTTCATCATCTTCGACATCGAGACCATTTTCCTCTACCCGTGGGCAGTGTCCTTCGAGGCGCTCGGCCTGTTCGGCTTCGTCGAGATGGTCCTCTTCATCGTCACTGTCTTCATCGCCTACACGTACGTGTGGCGACGCGGCGGATTGAACTGGGACTGACTGATATGGGAATCGAAGAGAAGCTGCCGAGCGGCATTCTGCTGACCTCGGTGGAGAAGCTTTCCAACTGGGCCCGCAAGTCGTCGTTCTGGGGCGCCACCTTCGGCCTCGCCTGCTGCGCCATCGAGATGATGGCCGCCGGCGGGCCGCACTACGACCTCGGCCGCTGGGGCATGGAGGTCTTCCGGGCCTCGCCGCGGCAGGCCGACCTGATGATCGTCGCCGGCCGGGTGAGCCAGAAGATGGCCCCCGTCGTGCGCCAGATCTACGACCAGATGCCCGAGCCGCGCTCGGTCATCTCGATGGGCGTCTGCGCGTCCTCCGGCGGCATGTTCAACAACTACGCGATCGTCCAGGGCGTGGACCACATCGTGCCGGTCGACATCTACCTGCCCGGCTGCCCGCCGCGGCCCGAGATGCTGATCGACGCGATCCTCAAGATGCGCGAGAAGGTCATGGCCGCCCCGCTCGGCCCGAACGGCCGCAAGATGCTCGAGGCGCGCCGGGCCGAGGGCAAGCTGCCCGTCGTGGCCCCGGGCGCCATGCCGTCCTCGTACCGGGTGGACAAGGTCCGCCGGGCCGAGTGGACGCAGGCCGTCAAGGAAGGCCGCGAGGAGCAGTTGCGCATCGAGAACTGGATGAAGCTGCAGCCGCACCTTCGGGAGGGTGGCAAGTGACCAACGAGTCCGACGGCGGCGTACCCGCCACTCAGCCGGTCGGCGCCGACCTCGACGCTCCGGCCCAGACGCCGCCGAGCCCGGACAAGGGCATGTTCGGCGTCAAGGGCACCGGCGACGTGTCCGGCTTCGGTGGCCTGGCCCGCCGGCGACCGACCACGGCCGACACCGCGCGCCCGTTCGGCGGCTACTTCGACGAGGTCCACGACGCGCTGGAGGAGGCCTACCCGGGCTTCGCCGACGCGATCGAGAAGGTCGTCGTCGACCGCGGCGAGCTGACCCTGCACATCAAGGCCGAGCGGATCGCCGAGGTCTGCCAGATCATGCGCGACGACGAGTCGCTGCGCTTCGAGCTGTGCTCCTCGGTGGACGCGGTCGACTACCTGGGCAGCGACAACCGCCGCTTCCACGTCTCCTACCAGCTCACCTCCATGACGTACCGCCGCCGGGTCCGCCTGGAGGCGGCCGTGGCCGAGGGCGTCAGCCTGCCGAGCGTGACCAGCGTGTACCCCACTGCCGACTGGCAGGAGCGCGAGATCTACGACATGTTCGGCGTCGTGTTCGACGGCCACCCCAACCTCACCCGGATCCTGATGCCGGATGACTGGGAAGGCCACCCGCAGCGCAAGGACTATCCGCTCGGCGGCGTACCCGTCGAGTACAAGGGCGCCGAAATTCCGCCGCCGGACCAGCGGAGGGTCTACCAATGACAAGCCAGACGACCAGCGGAGCCGGGTACGCCACCGAGCGCGAGACCACCGAGGGCCGGGTCTTCAACGTCACCGGTGGCGACTGGGACACCATCACCGGTGGCATCGACCCGCTGAGCAACGAGAAGATCGTCGTCAACATGGGCCCGCAGCACCCGTCGACGCACGGCGTGCTGCGGCTGGTGCTGGAGCTCGAGGGCGAGACCGTCACCCAGGTCCGCCCGGTCGTCGGTTACCTGCACACCGGCATCGAGAAGAACCTCGAGTACCGCAACTGGACCCAGGGCACGACCTTCGTGACCCGGATGGACTACCTCGCGCCGCTGTTCAACGAGACCGGCTACTGCCTCGCGGTGGAGAAGCTGCTCGGCATCACCGACGACATCACCGAGCGGGCGAACACCATCCGGGTGCTCTTCATGGAGCTCAACCGGATCTCGTCGCACCTGGTGTGGATCGCCACCACGGGCATGGAGCTCGGCGCGATCTCGATGATGCTGTACGGCTTCCGCGAGCGTGAGTACATCCTCGACATCTTCGAGGAGACCTCCGGCCTGCGGATGAACCACGCGTACATCCGCCCGGGCGGGGTCGCGCAGGACATCCCGGACTCCGCGGTCCGCAAGATCCGCGATTTCCTGAAGTACCTGCCGAAGAAGCTCAAGGAATACGAGGACATGCTCTCCGGCCAGGTCATCTGGCAGGAGCGCACGCAGGGCGTGGGCGTGCTCGACGTGACGGGCTGCCTCTCGCTGGGCGTCACCGGCCCGGTGCTGCGCTCGGCCGGCCTGGCCTGGGACCTGCGCAAGACCATGCCGTACTGCGGTTACGAGGACTACGAGTTCGACGTGCCGACCGCGACCACCGCCGACGTCTGGGGCCGCTACCTGGTCCGGATGGCGGAGATCAGGGAGTCGCTGAAGATCGTCGAGCAGGCGCTGGACCGGCTCAAGCCCGGCCCGGTGATGATCGCGGACAAGAAGATCGCCTGGCCGGCGCAGCTGGCCGTGGGGGTCGACGGCATGGGCAACTCGCTCGAGCACGTCGCCAAGATCATGGGTCAGTCGATGGAGTCGCTGATCCACCACTTCAAGCTCGTGACCGAGGGCTTCCGGGTGCCGCCCGGACAGGTCTACGTCGGCATCGAGCACCCGCGCGGTGAGCTGGGTGTGCACGCCGTCTCCGACGGTGGCACCCACCCGTACCGGGTGCACTACCGCGACCCGAGCTTCGTGAATCTGCAGGCCATCCCCGCGATGGCCGAGGGTGCGCTGCTGGCCGACGTCATCGCCGGCGGCGCCTCCCTGGACCCCGTGATGGGTGGGTGTGACCGCTAAATGTCCGATGTGACTGTGGACTTCTCCCCGGCAGCAGCGCCGCTGGCCGAGAAGCTCCTGGAGCCGGCGCGCGAGATCCTCGCGCGCTACCCGGCGGGACGCGAGCGCTCGGCGCTGCTCCCGCTGCTGCACCTGGTGCAGACCGAGGAGGGCTTCGTCAGCCCCAACGGCGTCGCCTTCTGCGCCGAGATCCTGGGCATCAACAAGGCTCAGGTCGGCGCGGTGGCGACCTTCTACACCATGTACAAGCGCAAGCCGACCGGCGAGTACCTGGTCAGCGTCTGCACCAACACGCTGTGCAACGTGCTCGGCGGCCAGGAGATCTACGACGGCCTGGTCGAGCACCTCGGGGTCGGCCACGACCAGACCACGCCCGACGGCAAGATCACGCTGGAGCACGCCGAGTGCCTCGCGGCCTGCGACTACGCGCCGGTCGTGACGGTCAACTACGACTTCGCGGTGGACAACAGCACCCCGCAGGCGGCGGTCGAGCTGGTCGAGCAGCTGCGCCAGGGGGAGCGGCCGATGCCGTCCCGTGGCGCCCGGATCTGCTCGCTCAAGGAGATGCAGTTCCAGCTGGCCGGCTTCGCCGACGAGCGCGAGGGCGCGGTCGCCGACGGCCCGGCCGGGGCGCCCACCCTGCGCGGCGTGACCCTGGCCCAGGAGCACGGCGTCGCGGTGGCGAACTTCAACATCGACACCCCGATCGCCACCACCAAGCCGGCCCGCGACGAGTCCGCCAAGGCCGTCAAGGACCCCGGCCCGGTCTCCGCGGCCAAGCCGGCCGAGGAGAAGCACGGCGGCCTCATCGCCAACGTGGCCTCCAAGGTCAAGTCCGCGGCGGCCACGGTGGCCGACAAGGTCGAGCACCGCAAGGCCGGTGCGCCGGTCAAGGCCGGCGACGACAAGGACCCGGAGACCCGGGCCGCCGAGGCGCGCAACCCCACCGGCGACACCCCGGCCCCGGACGCGACCAGCGCCGGGCTGCCGAACCAGACGCCGGCGCCGACCAACGCGGCCGAGGCCGCCGGTGCGGCCAAGAACGAGGTCGCCGGCGACGGCAAGCCGGCCGGCGACACCGAGCGCGGCGAAAGCATCGTGCAGGAGAGCGCAGCCGCCCAGAAGCAGCCGGCCACCACGAACGACAACCCCGGTTGGCAGAACGCTCCGCGCGGCAACGAGGAGAAGAAGTGACTCAGCCCCGGCGTGAGGTTCTTCAGAAGCTCA
The DNA here is from genome assembly GCF_018332655.1 of Actinoplanes auranticolor. GTDB lineage: Bacteria > Actinomycetota > Actinomycetes > Mycobacteriales > Micromonosporaceae > Actinoplanes > Actinoplanes auranticolor. The sequence goes on from NZ_BOQL01000027.1 coordinate 83,294, forward strand.
CCCCCGTCCTCACCAAGCGCTGGCTCTCGCCGGACGCCTGGCAGATCGACACGTACGAGCGGCTCGACGGTTACGCCGCCGTCCGCAAGGCGCTGGACGTCCACCCCGACGACCTGATCCAGCTCATCAAGGACTCCGGCCTGCGCGGCCGCGGCGGTGCCGGCTTCCCGACCGGTCTCAAGTGGGGCTTCATCCCGCAGGGCGACGGCAAGCCGCACTACCTGGTCGTCAACGCCGACGAGGGCGAGCCGGGCACCTGCAAGGACCTGCCGCTGATGACGTACGACCCGCACTCGCTCGTGGAGGGCGCGATCATCGCGGCCTACGCGATCCGGGCCAGCCGGGCGTTCATCTACATCCGCGGTGAGGCCGTGCACGCCACCCGCCGGCTGCGCAACGCGGTCAAGGAGGCGTACGCCCGGGGCTACCTCGGCGAGAACATCCTCGGCTCCGGGTTCGACCTGGACCTGGTCGTGCACAGTGGCGCGGGCGCGTACATCTGCGGCGAGGAGACGGCGCTGCTGGACTCGCTCGAGGGCTTCCGCGGCCAGCCCCGGCTGCGCCCGCCGTTCCCCGCGGTCGCCGGCCTGTACGCGAGCCCGACGGTGGTCAACAACGTCGGCACCATCGCGTCGGTGCCGTACATCGTGCTGGGCGGCGCGGACTGGTGGAAGAGCATGGGCACGGAGAAGTCGTCCGGCCCGATGATCTACTCGCTCTCCGGCCGGATCGCCAACCCGGGCCAGTACGAGTGCGGCCTGGGCATCACCCTGCGCGAGCTGATCGAGCTGGCCGGCGGCATGAAGCCCGGCCACAACCTGAAGTTCTGGACGCCGGGCGGCTCCTCGACGCCGCTGCTGACGGCCGACCACATCGACACCCCGATGGACTTCGAGGGAGTGGCCGCGGCGGGCTCGATCCTGGGCACCACGGCGATGCAGATCTTCTCCGACCAGGACTGCCCGGTGTACGCGACCTGGCGCTGGCTGGAGTTCTACCACCACGAGTCCTGCGGCAAGTGCACCCCGTGCCGCGAGGGCAACTACTGGATGGTCCGCACGTACCGCCGGATCCTGTCCGGCCAGGGCACCGTCCAGGACCTCGACACCCTGCAGGACACCGCTGACAACATCTTCGGCCGTTCGTTCTGCGGTCTCGGCGACGGCGCCGCGACGCCGGTCATGTCGACGCTGAAGTTCTTCCGCCAGGAGTACCTGGACTACATCGAGGGCCGGACCGCTCCGCGGCTGTCCGAGAAGGCCCTGGTAGGAGCGCACTGATGACCGATGTCGCCAAGAAGACCGACGAGGTCACCCTGACCGTCGACGGCGTGGAAGTGACGGCCGCCAAGGGCGAGCTGGTCATCCGGGTCGCCGAGCGGATGGGCATCGCGATCCCGCGGTTCTGCGACCACCCGCTGCTGGCCCCGGCCGGCGCCTGCCGCCAGTGTCTGGTCGAGGTGGAGGGCCAGCGCAAGCCGGTCGCCTCCTGCACCCAGACGGTGGCCGAGGGCATGGTGGTCAAGACCCAGCTCACCTCCCCGGTCGCCGCCAAGGCGCAGGGCGGCGTGATGGAGCTGCTGCTGGCCAACCACCCGCTCGACTGCCCGACCTGCGACAAGGGTGGCGAGTGCCCGCTGCAGAACCAGGCGATGTCGAACGGCCGCGTCGACTCGCGCTTCCACGAGCACAAGCGCGAGTACGAGAAGCCGATCCACATCTCCAGCCAGGTGCTGCTGGACCGGGAGCGCTGCATCCTCTGCCAGCGCTGCACCCGGTTCTCCGAGGAGATCGCCGGCGACAAGTTCATCGACCTGATGGACCGCTCGTCCGGCGAGCAGATCAACGTCTACCGCGACGACTTCTTCGGCGGCGAGGGCACCGGTGACGGCCAGGTCGGCGAGGGCGAGGGTGACGTCGCCTTCAACTCGTACTTCTCCGGCAACACCATCCAGATCTGCCCGGTCGGCGCGCTGACCGGCGAGCAGTACCGGTTCCGGGCCCGCCCGTTCGACCTGGTCTCCTCGCCGACCGCCTGCGAGCACTGCGCGGCCGGCTGCTCGATGCGGGCCGACCACCGCCGTGGCAAGGTGCTGCGGCGCCTGGCCGGCGACGACCCGGCGGTGAACGAGGAGTGGAACTGCGACAAGGGCCGGTGGGGCTTCCGCTACACCACCGGCTACGACCGCATCACCACCCCGATGCTCCGCGACGCCAAGACCGGCCAGCTGCGTGAGGCCTCCTGGAGCGAGGCGCTGCTGGCCGCCGCCGAGGGGCTGCAGGCAGGCAAGGGTCGCGGCGTCGGCGTGCTGACCGGTGGCCGGCTCACGGTGGAGGACGCGTACGCGTACGCGAAGTTCGCCCGGGTCGCCCTCGGCACCAACGACATCGACTTCCGGGCCCGTCCGCTGTCCGGCGAAGAGGCGGACTTCCTGGCCTCCTCGGTCGCCGGCGTCACGGACGTCACCTACGACGACGTCGAGAACGCGCCCGCCGCGGTCATCGTCGGGCTCGAGCCCGAGGAGGAGTGCCCGATCCTCTTCCTGCGGCTGCGCAAGGGCCACGGGAAGAAGAAGCTCAAGGTCACGGCCGTGGCGCCGTACCTCAGCCGGGGTTTCGAGAAGCTCGGCGCGACGCTGGTTCCGGCCGTGCCCGGCGACGAGGCCCGCCTGCTCGGCACCGACGCGACGGTGAGCGCCGCCCTGGCCCTGCCGGGCGCGCTGCTGCTCGTCGGTGAGCGGCTCGCGAGCGTGCCCGGTGGTCTCTCGGCCGCCGCCGCGCTGGCGGATCGCACCGGCGCCCGGCTCGCCTGGGTGCCGCGGCGCGCGGGCGACCGTGGCGCGGTCGACGCGGGCTGCCTGCCCAACCTGCTGCCCGGCGGCCGTCCGGTCACCGACGCGGGGGCGCGGGGCGAGCTCGCCACGGCCTGGGACGTCGAGGCCGGCGCGCTGCCCGGCACGGTCGGACGCGACACGGACGCGATCGTTGCGGCCGCCGCGGACGGCACCCTGGGCGCCCTGCTGGTCGCCGGCGTGGACCCGGCCGACCTGGCCGACCCGCGGCTGGCCGACCAGGCCCTCGACGCGGTGCCCTTCCTGGTCAGCCTCGAGCTGCGGCAGAGCGCGGTCACCCGCCGCGCCGACGTCGTGCTGCCGGTCGCACCGGCCGCCGAGAAGCCCGGCACCTTCATGGACTGGGAAGGCCGGCTGCGCACCTTCGACGCCGTGCTCAACACCACCGCGATGACCGACGGCCGGGTGCTGGAAGCCATCGCGGCTCTCATGGAGGTCACGCTCGGCACCGGTGATGTCGCCGCCATCCGCCGTGAGCTGGGCAGCATGCCCGCGAGCCGCGCCGACCGCCCGGCAGTGCCGGCCGTCGCCGCTGCCGCGCTGCCCCAGCTCGGCGCCCAGGAAGCGGTCCTGGCGTCCTGGCACCACCTGATCGACCTCGGCTCGATGCTCGACGGTGACGAGGTGCTGGCCGGCACGGCCCGTACCCCGGTGGTCCGGCTGGGCAAGGGTCTCGCCGAGGCGCTCGGGGTGGCCGACGGCGACGCCGTCACGGTCGGCACCGACCGCGGCGCGATCACCCTGCCGGCGGCCATCACCGACCTGCCCGCGCAGGTGGTGTGGCTGCCCACGAACTCGCCGGGCTCGACGCTGCGTCGCAGCCTCGGCGTCACCTCGGGTGCGGTGGTCCGGCTCAGCGCCGGCAAGCCTGGCCCGATCCTCGCTGCGTCTGCTGAAGGCGGCTCCGCCGCACTGCACGGAGAACCCCATGTGAAGGGGGCTACCGCATGAATTCGCTGATTCTCGCGAAGGCACAGGACCCGACCCTGCAGACGTTCGAGAACGACGTCTGGTGGATCGTCCTGATCAAGCTGCTGGGTGTCTTCGTCATCCTGCTGCTGCTGACGCTTTTCACGATCAACTACGAGCGCAAGGTCGTGGCCCGGATGGCGGTCCGGCCGGGCCCCAACCAGGTCGGGCCCAAGGGCTGGCTGCAGAGCCTCACGGACGGCGTCAAGCTGCCGTTCAAGGAGGAGATCATCCCGAAGACCGCCGACAAGGTGGTGTACTTCATCGCCCCGGTGATCTCGGCGACGGTGGCGTTCACCGCGTTCTCGGTGATCCCGTTCGGGCCGGTCGTCTCGATGTTCGGCCACAAGACGGCGCTGCAGCTCACCGACGTACCGGTCTCCGTGCTGGTGCTGCTGGCCTGCTCGTCGATGGCCGTCTACGGCATCGTGCTGGCCGGCTGGGCGTCGGGCTCGACGTACCCGCTGCTCGGCGGCCTGCGCTCGGCGGCCCAGATGATCTCGTACGAGGTCGCGATGGGGCTGAGCATCGTGGCGGTCTTCATGACCGCGGGCACCATGAGCACCTCGCAGATCGTCGCCGCTCAGGCCGGTAACAACCCCACCACGGCGTTCGACATCTTCGGCTGGAGCCCGACCCCGCCGAGCTGGTACGCGGTGCTGCTGCTGCCCAGTTTCATCATCTACTGCATCGCGGCGGTCGGCGAGACCAACCGGGCCCCGTTCGACCTGCCCGAGGCGGAGTCCGAGCTGGTCGGCGGCTTCCACACCGAGTACTCGTCGTTCAAGTTCGCGCTGTTCTTCCTGGCCGAGTACATCAACATGATCACCGTTTCGGCGTTCGCCACCACGCTGTTCCTCGGCGGCTGGCGGGCTCCCTGGCCGATCACCACCTTCTGGGAAGGCGCCAACTCCGGCTGGTGGCCCCTGATGTGGTGGTTCGGCAAGGTGCTGCTGTGTCTCTTCGGCTTCATCTGGCTGCGGGCCACCCTGCCCCGGATGCGCTACGACCAGTTCATGCGTTTCGGCTGGAAGGTGCTGATCCCGGCCAACCTGGTCTGGATCCTGTTCCTGGCCGGCGTCCGGGTCACCAACACCCGCGTCGACGGCGGCGCCCGCTGGCTCGTCTACCTCGCCGCGGCGGTGGTGGTGCTCGGCATCGCGCTGCTCTGGCCGGCCAGCAAGAAGCCCCGCGAGTTCTCCATCGAGGAGCAGCTGGCCGCCCGGCCTCCGGGCAGCTTCCCGGTCCCGCCGATGGACCTCCAAGTGCCACCCAGCCCACGGGCCCGCCGGGCGGTCGCCGAACGGCAGCCGGCCACGGTCGGCGGCACGACGCCCGCTCCGGACAACACGTCAGAAGAGGAGGTGTGAGGTGGGATCGTTCACCGGCTCTTTCAAGGGCTTCGGGGTGACCTTCGCGCACATGTTCCGCAAGGTCATCACCACCGACTACCCGTTCACACCGCCGACCCCGGCGCCGCGCTACCACGGGCGGCACATCCTCAACCGGCACCCGGACGGCCTGGAGAAGTGCATCGGCTGCGAGCTGTGCGCCTGGGCCTGCCCGGCGGACGCGATCTACGTCGAGGGTGGCGACAACACCGAGGAGCAGCGTTTCTCTCCCGGTGAGCGGTACGCCAGCATCTACCAGATCAATTACGCCCGCTGCATCTTCTGCGGACTGTGCATCGAGGCTTGCCCGACCCGTTCGCTGACCATGAGCAACGAGTACGAGCTGGCCCGCGACAGCCGCCAGGACCTCATCTTCACCAAGGAAGACCTCCTGATGCCCCTGCTGCCCGGCATGGAGCAGCCGCCGCACCCCATGCGGCTCGGCGACACCGACAAGGACTACTACCTCGGTGCCCTGACCAACCCGGGCACCTCGGCCGGTGCCGAGCGGGCGCCCTGGTCGGACTCGGGCTCCGAGGACGCGGCAACGGCCGCCGGACCGGGCGACCGGGCGGAGACCGCCGGCACGCTGCGCCGTAAGGACGCCGGGGACCAGCCCGCGGAGGTGAAGGGATGATCGAGTACGCAGTGGTGGCGGCGGCGGCCGGCCAGGTCTCCACCGGCGAGCAGTGGGGTTTCTGGATCCTGGGCAGCCTCGCCGTCATCGGCGGCCTGGGTATGGTCATCGCGCGCAACGCGGTGCACTCGGCCCTGTGGCTGGTTGTCACGATGCTGTGCCTGGGCTTCATCTACGTGATCAACCAGGCGCCGTTCCTGGGCGCGGTGCAGATCATCGTCTACACCGGCGCGATCATGATGCTGTTCCTGTTCGTGCTGATGCTGGTCGGCCGGGACGCCTCCGACTCGCTGATCGAGACCCTGCGGGGGCAGCGCGTCGCGGCCATCCTGCTCGGCGTCGCGTTCGGGGCCCTCGTCGCCACCGGGCTGGCCCGCTCGCTCGGCGGCACCGAGGTCGTCGGCCTGGCCGAGGCGAACAGTGCCGCCGGCGGCAACGTGCAGGGCATCGCCCGCCTGCTGTTCACCAAGTATGTCTTCGCCTTCGAGGTCACCTCGGCGCTGCTGATCACGGCGGCCGTCGGGGCCATGGTGCTGGCCCACGTCGAGCGGGCCAAGGGCGACATCGCCGACCAGGTCACGCGCATGAAGGCGCGCTTCCGGCCGGGCTCGTACCCGGGCGCGAAGGCCGGCCCGGGCGTCTACGCGAACACCATGTCGGTTGCCGCGCCGGCCCGGCTGCCGGACGGCAACGGCTCCGAGCGCAGCATCTCGGCGATCCTCCCGGTGCGTGAACTGACCGCCGAGGAGATCGCACCGAAGGGGACAGAGAAGTGACACCCGACTACTACCTCGTCCTGGCGGCGATCCTGTTCACCATTGGGGCCGCCGGGGTGCTGGTCCGCCGGAACGCGATCGTGCTGTTCATGTGCATCGAGCTGATGCTGAACGCCGCGAACCTCGCGCTGGTGACCTTCAGCCGGATCAACGGCACGCTCGACGGCCAGATCATCTCGTTCTTCGTGATGGTGGTCGCGGCGGCCGAGGTCGTCATCGGGCTGGCCATCATCATGTCGATCTTCCGGACGCGGCGCTCGGCCAGCGTCGACGACGCCAACCTCCTCAAGTACTAAAGGGGCCTTCACGTGGAACAGACAGTGGAGTATGCCCACGCGACGGGGCTGCTGAGTGGAATCTGGCTGCTGGTGGCCATCCCGCTCGCCAGCGCGACGGTCCTGCTTCTCCTGGGCAGGAAGGCCGACAAGTGGGGGCACTGGCTCGGCGTCGCGGCGGTCGCCGCGACGTTCGTCCTGGGCTTGGCGATGTTCTTCAGCTTGGCCGGGCTCGACGCCGAGGCGCGGTCGGCGGAGCAGAGCCTGTGGGACTTCATCGTGGTCGGCGAACTGCACGTGGACTTCGGGTTGCTCTTCGACCCGCTGTCCGGCGTCTTCGTCCTGCTGATCACCGGTGTCGGCTCGTTGATCCACCTGTACGCGGTGGGCTACATGGAGCACGACGAGGGGCGGCGGAAGTTCTTCGCCTACTTCAACCTCTTCGTCGCCGCGATGCTGCTGCTGGTCCTCGGCAACAACTACGTGATGCTCTACTTCGGCTGGGAGGGCGTCGGTCTGGCGTCGTACCTGCTGATCTCGTTCTGGTACACCCGGCCGTCCGCGGCCACCGCCGGCAAGAAGGCCTTCCTGATGAACCGGGTCGGCGACGCCGGCCTGGCCATCGGCATCTTCCTGATGTTCGCCACGCTGGGCACCACCCAGTACGACGAGGTCTTCAACGGCGTCGGCGCGCTCTCCGCCGCTACCATCCTGGTGCTGGGCATCCTGCTGCTGCTCGGAGCGGCCGGTAAGTCCGGCCAGTTCCCGCTGCAGGCCTGGCTGCCGGACGCGATGGAGGGCCCGACCCCGGTCTCGGCCCTGATCCACGCGGCGACGATGGTCACCGCGGGCGTCTACCTGATCGCCCGGTCCAACCCGATCTTCTCGGCGAACACCACGCTGCAGACGATCGTGGTCAGCGTCGGCGCGCTCACCCTGCTGATGGGCTGCATCATCGGCGCGGCCAAGGACGACATCAAGCGCGTCCTGGCCTGGTCCACGGTCAGCCAGATCGGCTACATGTTCCTCGGCGTCGGGCTGGGCGGCGGGGCGTACGCCCTGGCGATCATCCACCTGCTGGCGCACGGCTTCTTCAAGGCCAACATGTTCCTGGGCGCCGGCTCGGTCATGCACGGCATGCACGACCAGGTCGACATCCGGCGCTTCGGTGGCCTGCGCAAGTACATGAAGTGGACGTGGCTGACCTTCATGATGGGCTGGCTCGCCATCATCGGTATCCCGCCGCTGTCCGGTTACTTCTCCAAGGAGCCGATCATCGCCGCGGCCTTCGAGCGCGGCGACTGGACCTCCTGGCTGTACGGCATGGCCGCCCTGCTGGGCGCGGGCCTGACCGCGTTCTACATGACGCGCCTGTTCGTGCTGACCTTCCACGGTCCGGAGCGGTACACCGAGGACAACAAGCATCCGCACGAGTCGCCGTACATCATGACGGTGCCGCTGATGCTGCTGGCCGTGGGCTCGATCGGGGCCGGCTTCCTGATGGCCAGCAGCGTGCCGGACTGGCTCGAGCCGACCTTCGGCGCCGAGGCCGTGGAGCACCACGCGGTCATGCCGCACTGGTTGATCACGGTGCTCTCGCTGCTCGTCACGGTGCTGGGCGCGGGCCTGGCCTGGGCGCTGTTCCGCAACGGCACGGCCAAGCAGGAGCAGCCGGCGGGCGTGCTCGTCACCGCGGCCCGCCGCAACCTCTACACCGACGCCTTCAACGAGGCGGTCTTCGAGCGGCCCGGCATCTACCTGACCCGCGCGTTGGTCTTCCTCGACAACAAGGGCATCGACGGCGCGGTCAACGGCCTCGCGGCCGCTGTCGGCGGCAGTTCGGGTCGCCTGCGCCGGCTGCAGACCGGTTTCGTCCGCTCGTACGCGTTGTCCATGCTCACCGGCGTAGTCCTGGTCGTCGGTGCCTTCCTCGCAATCCAGTTGGGATGGTTGGCGTGACCGACTTTCCGTTCCTGTCCATCCTGACGCTCTTCCCCCTGGTGGGGGCGGCGGTGGTGGCCTTCATCCCGAAGACCAGGGGCCAACTGGCCAAGGCGATCGCCCTGGGCTGGTCGCTGGCGGTGCTCGCGCTGAGCATCGTCATGTGGATCGCGTTCGAGGCGCGCGGCGACCGGTTCCAGTTCCGCGAGTCCTACCAGTGGATCCCCACCTGGGACGCGCGCTTCACGTTCGCGGCGGACGGCATCGCGCTGGTGATGCTCATGCTGATCGCGATCCTGGTGCCGGTGGTGATCCTGGCCTCGTGGAACGACATCGACGAGACCCAGCGGTCGGTGCCGGTCTACTTCGCGCTGCTGCTGGCGCTCGAATGCACGATGATCGGCGTCTTCGCGGCCGCCGACGTGTTCCTGTTCTACGTGTTCTTCGAGGTCATGCTCGTGCCGATGTACTTCATCATCGGTTCGTACGGTGGCGCCCGGCGGCAGTACGCAGCCGTCAAGTTCTTCCTGTACTCGCTGGTCGGCGGTCTGTTCATGCTGGCCGCCGTGATCGGCCTCTGGGTCGTCGGCGGGAACACGTTCGACTGGCAGAAGCTGAGCGACGTCTCGGCGGCGTTCGACACCGGCACCGCCCGCTGGCTGTTCCTGGGCTTCTTCATCGCGTTCGCGGTCAAGGCGCCGTTCTTCCCGTTCCACACCTGGCTGCCCGACGCCGGTGTCGCCGCTCCGGCGCCCGCCGCCGCGCTGCTGGTCGGTGTGCTGGACAAGGTCGGCACGTTCGGGATCCTGCGCTACTGCCTCTCGCTGTTCCCGGAGGCGTCGCGCTGGTTCGCCCCGGCGGCGCTGATCCTCGGCGTCATCGGCATCATCTACGCCGCACTGCTCGCGGTGGGCCAGCATGACCTGAAGCGGCTGGTGTCGTACACGTCGATCGCCCACTTCGGCTTCATCGGCATCGGCATCTTCGCCTTCACCACCCAGGCGGGCACCGGCGCGGTGCTGTACATGGTCAACCACGGTCTGGCCACCGGCCTGCTGTTCCTGGTGGTCGGCATGTTCGTGGCCCGCCGCGGCTCGGCGCTGGTGAGCGACTTCGGCGGGGCCGGCAAGCTGGTCCCGGTGCTGGCCGGTGTCCTGTTCTTCGCCGGTCTGGCCTCGCTGGCGCTGCCCGGCACGGCGCCGTTCGTCAGCGAGTTCCTGGTGCTCATCGGCACGTTCACGGTGCACAAGGTGTACGCGGTCATCGCCACCGTGGGCATCATCCTGGCCGCCGCGTACGTGCTGTGGATGGTGCAGCGCACCACGCAGGGCACGCTCAACCCGATGCTGGTCGCGGTCCCGGCCATGCACAAGGACATCAGCCTGCGCGAGAAGGTCGTGGTCGCGCCGCTGATCGTGCTGCTGCTGGTGCTCGGCTTCTACCCGAAGCCGGTCACCGATGTGATCAACCCGGCGGTCGAGGCCACCATGCAGGACGTGGGCACGACCGACCCGGCGCCGACGGCGGTCGCAAACGGAAAGGTGGCGCCGTAGCCATGGAGGACCTCCAACTACCCGCGATCAACTACGGTGCCCTGTCGCCGATGCTGATCCTCTTCGGAGCGGCCTGCCTCGGCATCCTGCTCGAAGCGTTCCTGCCACGCGGCCGGCGCAACGCGATCCAGCTGACCGTCGCGCTGGTCGCGCTGGTCGCGGCGCTCGTCGCCGTCATCCTCGGCCGGAACACCCGGGTCGTCACCATCGGCGGCGCGGTGGCCATCGACGGCCCGACGTTGTTCCTGCAGGGCAGCATCCTGCTGCTGGGCGTGGTGTCGTTGCTGCTGATCGGCGAGCGCGCGGTCGAGAACGGCGGCGCGTTCGTGTCGCAGGCGGCGCTCACGGTCGGCTCCGAAAAGGATCTGCGGCAGGCGGGTAGCGCACCCGGCAACACCGAGGTCTACCCGCTGACCATGTTCTCGCTGGGCGGCATGCTGCTCTTCGTCGCGGCGAACGACCTGCTGACGATGTTCATCGCGCTCGAGGTGCTGTCGCTGCCGCTCTACCTGCTGTGCGCGCTGGCCCGCCGCCGGCGCCTGCTCAGCCAGGAAGCGGCCCTGAAGTACTTCCTGCTCGGCTCGTACGCGTCGGCGTTCTTCCTGTTCGGCGTGGCCCTGATCTACGGCTTCGCCGGCGCGGTCGACCTGGCGTCGATCCACGCCGCGGTGGCCGACCCGGTCCGCAACGAGGTGCTGCTCTTCGGCGGCCTCGCCCTGGTGGCGATCGGCCTGCTGTTCAAGACCGCGGCGGCGCCGTTCCACGTGTGGACGCCGGACGTCTACCAGGGTGCCCCCACGCCGATCACGGCGCTGATGGCGGCCTGCACGAAGGTGGCCGCGTTCGGTGCTCTGCTGCGCATCCTCTACGTCGCCTTCGACGGGGTCCGCTGGGATTTCCAGCCGGTCCTCGGCGCGATCGCGGTCCTGACGATGCTGACCGGCGCGATCCTGGCGGTCACCCAGACCGACATGAAGCGCCTGCTCGCCTACTCGTCGATCGCCAACGCGGGTTACCTGCTGGTGGGCGTCCTGGCGCTCAACAAGGAGGGCCTGTCCAGCACGATGTTCTACCTGGTGGCGTACGGCTTCTCGGTGCTGGCGGCATTCGGCATCGTCTCGCTGGTGCGCGACGCGGACGGCGAGGCGACCCACCTGTCCCGCTGGGCCGGCCTGGGCCGCCGCAACCCGCTCTACGCGGGCGCCTTCTCGTTCATCATGCTGGCTTTCGCCGGTATCCCCCTGACCAGCGGCTTCACCAGCAAGTTCGCGGTCTTCGGGGCAGCGATCGAAGGCGGCCAGACCTGGCTCGTCATCGTCGGCGTGATCACCAGCATGGTGCTGGCGTTCCCGTACCTGCGGGTGATCGTGATGATGTGGCTGTCCGAGCCGGGGGAGAGCACGCCGACGGTGTCCATCCCGGGCTTCCTGACCTCGGCGGCACTGGTCATCGGCGTGATCGTGACGCTGGCGCTCGGCGTGGTCCCGGCGCCGCTGCTCGACCTCACCAACGACGCGGCGCAATTCGTCCGGTAACGAGGAAATCGGTGGCGGCAGCCCCGGCCGGGTTCTTCCCGGCCGGGGCTGCTTGCTGTTCGCGGCCGGGGATCCCCGGCCGCGGCGGTGTGCCATCTTTGCGCGGGCGGGGTGATTTCGCCCACCGGTGCCGCCCGGACCGGCGACTCGGCCGGCAGCCGCCTGATCAGCGGGAGCAGGCACATACGCCGGGCCTGGGCGGAGGGGACTTTTCCGGATCCGTACCTCCGAGGGTTTTTTGATCTTGCTGGTAGGACCCCTGAGCCCGCCCGGGTCGAGGTCGTATGGCATCGTGAAAGTGTGGTGAGCACCGGTGACAGCGCGCTGACGTCGTTCGGCCTCGACATCGATCCTGCGGTCGACGCGTCGGTGTCGGCGACGCTTGCCGTTGTGGAGGATGCGCTGCGCAGCAATGTCGCCAGTGCCGATCCGCTCGTGGCCGAGGCCGCCCGGCATCTCATGGATGCCGGTGGCAAGCGGTTCCGGCCGCTGATCCTGGCCCTCGGCGCGCAGATGGGTGACCCGAGCCGGCCCGAGATCGTCACGGCCGCCCTGGTCGTCGAGCTCACCCACCTCGCCACGCTGTACCACGACGACGTCATGGACGAGGCCACCGTGCGGCGCGGCGCTCCCAGCGCCAACGCCCGGTGGGGCAATTCCGTCGCGATCCTCGTCGGTGACTATCTCTTCGCGCGGGCGGCCGACATCGCCGCCTCGCTCGGGCCCGAGGCGGTGCGGCTGCAGGCGCGGACGTTCGCCCGGCTCGTGCACGGCCAGATCGCCGAGACCGTCGGGCCGCGCGGGTCCGATCCGATCGAGCACTACCTCAGCGTCATCGCCGAGAAGACCGCGTCGCTCATCGCGACGTCGGCGCGCTTCGGCGGCCTCTTCTCCGGCGTCACCCCCGAGCAGGTCGAGGCCCTCACCGGGTACGGCGAGACGATCGGTATCGCGTTCCAGCTCTCCGACGACCTGCTCGACATCGCGTCCGAGTCGGTGCAGTCGGGCAAGACGCCGGGCACCGACCTGCGCGAGGGTGTCCCGACCCTGCCGGTGCTCTACGCCCTCGCCGGGGACGACACCGACGCCTCCGCCGTCCGCCTCCGTGAGCTGCTCGCTTCCGGGCCGCTCGTCGACGACGCGCTGCACGCCGAGGCGCTGGGCCTGCTGCGTGAGTCCGGTGCGATGAAGCGGGCCCGCGAGACCGTCCGGACGTACGCGGAGGAGGCCCGGTCCCGGCTCACGCCGCTGCCGCAGGGCTCCCCGCGTCAGGCCATGGAGTCCCTCTGCGACTTCATCGCCGACCGCACCAGCTGAGCCGCCGTTCTGCACGTCTGAGGGCCGCCGCTCGCCCGGGCGAGCAGACTGACCGTTCGGGTCGTCAGCCGGCGTCTCAGGCGATCTGGGCTCGGTTCGCGTGGCGCCGCAGCAGGCGGCTGCCGAGCACCATCGCCGCCGCCGCGAAGAGCATGGCGATGCCGGCGACTGTCCACATTGTCGGGTAGCCCGCCGCCGCGGCCAGCGCTCCCAGCCCCAGCGGCCCGACGCACCCGCCCGCGTACACGCCGGTCTGCGTGATCGACGTGGCTGCCGCCGGCGCCTGCGGGTGCAGCCGGACCACCGCGAAGTTCATCAGCCCCGGCCACGCCCAGCCCAGGCCGAACCCCAGCACGACCCCCGCGATCAGCGTCGCCGTGTTGAGCATCGCCAGCATGGCCAGGCCGGCCGCGCCGACGGTCAGCATGCCGGCGATCACGCTGATCTGCCGGTCCGGCATCCGGTCGGCCAGCCAGCCGCCGACGATCCGGGCCGCGATGCCGACCGCGCTGCCCAGGGTCAGCGCCAGTCCGGCGGCGGCCGGGGTGACGCCGTGCGCGACCGCGGAGTCGACCAGGAATGTGCCCAGCGCGTTCGCCGAGCCGGCCGCCAGGGTAGCGCCGAGGCCGATCACGATCAGCGCCCCGGTGGCCCGCTCGCCGCCGGCCCGTTTCGCCGCCCGGCCGTCGTCGCGCTCGACCGGCACCAGCCACAGCGCGCCCAGGGCCCCGGCCGCGGCGAAGACGAACGCCCAGCGCCAGCCCAGGGTCAGCGCCACCACCGGTACGGCCGCGCCCGCGAGCATCGAGCTGACCGGGATCGCCGCCTGCTTCACCCCGAACGACAGGCCCTGCCGGCGCACCGGTACGTGCCGGGAAAGGCTCGTGTTGCTCGCCAGCTGGCCCATGGCGTTCGCGCCGGCGCCCAGGGCCAGGATCGCGATGAGACTCCACAGTGAGCGGGCGGCGACCGCGATCGTCAGCAGAGAGGCCGCCGCCAGGCCGACGCCCGTGCGGGCGATGGTGGTCGAGCCGTACCGTTCCACGAGCGCGCCGGCGGGCACCGAGGCGAGCGCGCTGGCCCCGAAGTACGCCGAGACCGCGAGTCCCAGACCGGCCGGGCTGAATCCGAGTTCCTCGCGGATCTGCACCGCCAGACCGCCGACCAGGAATACCGGGACCGAACAGGCGATGGTGGTGGTGAGGGCGCTCGTCACGGCCCGCCGCGGGCGTACCGCGTTCGCGCTGGTCGCGGCGGTTTCAGCGGGGGAGATCTGCGGCTCGGCCATCAATCGCAGAGTATGCCCGGGCCCGTGGAGCCGAAGACGGTGAGTGGTAATGACCACACGTCGCGTAGATATCAGTCATGGTCGACACGCTTCAGGCATTCCGTCCGAGGAAGATTATTCATATGGTGTAAGTCCCCGGCGTCGGAGGTGGCTGTGCGCGACCCCCTGGCGGAGCCGTCAGATCTCATCCGGAGCGTGTCACGCGCCTTGCGTGTACTCGAATCGGTGGGTCGGGCCCCGCGCGGACTCACCGTGAAACAGATCGCACGACGATGCGAGCTGACCGTGGCGACGACGTATCACCTCGTCCGTACCTTGGCGTACGAGGGCTACGTGATCCGTCGCGAGGACGGCACCTACATCGTCGGTCTGGAGATCGCGGATCGGTACCGCGAACTGGTCTCCGCTTTCCGCGGGCCGCCGTCCGTCGGTGAGGCGTTGCGCCGGGCCGCGGTCGAGACCGGTTACAGCCACTATCTGGGTCGGTTCGTCGGTGGCCGGATCGCCGTGACCGCGTCCGCCGAGGGCGCCCGGTCGCCGTTCATGGACGACATGGTGCCCGGTTTCGACGAGGGTGGTCACGCCACCGCGCTCGGCAAGGCCCTGCTCGCCACGCTGACCGCCGACCAGCGCGCCCGTTACCTGCGCGACTGGGGCATGCGGGCGTTCACCCCGGCCACCCTGACCTCGCCGGAGGCGCTGGAGGCCGACCTGGCCGCCGGTGAGCGGCGCGGGATGCAGCTGGAGATGGGCCAGTTCCGTCAGGGCCTGGCCTGCGCCGCGGTCAACGTCGTGGCCGACCGGGACATGGAGCGCCGGCTGGTGCTGGCCTGTGCCCTGCCGGCCGCCGAGATGCTGACCTCGGCCCGGGTCGTCCGGGCCAAGCTCACCGCGGCTGCCCGCAGCGTCGCCGAGGCCCTCTCCGCGGGGGACGCCGCCACAGCCTGACCTGCAGAAGTGCCGCCTCGAGACTCCGTTGAACCGCCCGACCCCACTGCACGTAGTACGGGTTGGAACGCGCGGAGGAGGTCGGCAGGCTTGGAGGATCAGGATGCCGAGCTGTTGCGTGCGCTGCAGGACGAGCACGGGGAAGCACTGTTCGCGCACGCCGTCCGCCTCTCCGGGGGCGACCGGCAGCGGGCGGAGGACCTCGTGCAGGAAACGCTGCTGCGGGCCTGGCGCTACCCGGAGGCGCTCGACCCGGAACGCGGCGCGGTGCGGTCATGGCTGTTCACCACGGCGCGCAACCTGGCGATCGACGCCTGGCGACGCCGATCGGTCCGGGTGGGCGAGGTGGTCACCGACATGATTCCCGAGCCGCCGCCCAGCGCGGACGAGGCCGACCGGGCCGTGGAGGCCTGGACGGTCGCGGAAGCCCTCGGGCGGTTGTCCCAGAGCCACCGCGAGGTCCTGGTGGAGTGCTTCTACCAGGGGCGCTCGGTGGCCGAGGCCGCCGCCCGGCTGGGGGTGCCGCCCGGCACGGTCAAGTCGCGCACGCACTACGCGCTGCGTTCGCTACGCCTGGTTCTGGACGAGATGGGGGTGACGGGATGAGATGCGACCACGAGCACGACGATGGCGCGTACGTCCTCGGCGCCCTGTCGCCCGCCGAACGCGCCGCCTACGAACGGCACCTGGCCACCTGTTCGTTCTGCCGCGAGGCCGTGGCCGACATCGCCGTCCTGCCCGGCCTGCTGGGCCGGCTCGACCCCGACGACTTCGCCAAGCTGCTCGCCCCCGACCTGCCGCCGCCGCGGACCCGGCGCAACAGCATGCCGGACCTGGTCATGGCGGCGCAGTCGACGCGGCGCGAGGAACGCCGCCGGGTCCGCTGGCGGGTGCTCGGCTCGGCCCTGACCGCGGCCTGCCTGGCCCTGGTGGTGGGCATCGGTGCGGTGTTCTGGATGGGCCGCGGTGGTACGCCGGATCCCTCGGTGCCCGGCCCGACGGTGGCGATGACCCCGGCGAACGAGCGGGTGCCGGTGACCGCGCGGATCAACCTGGCCTCGGCCGGCGGCGGCACCCGGGTCAACCTGATCTGCTTCTACAACAAGGGCGACGCGGCGTCCGAGCCGTACACGATCCGGCTGATGGCGTACGGGCCGGACGACGAGAGCGAGCAGCTCGGCTCGTGGACGGCGTCGCCCGGCAAAGAGGTCAAGATGTCCGGCTTGACGCACTTCACCGCCGGGACGCTCTCCCGGCTGGCGCTGGTGCGCACGGACGACCGGACTCTGCTCTCCTACGACGTGCCCTGACGGGTTCCGCCCGTCAGCGCGGTGGAACGGCGGCGGCCGGCTCGGCGGTGGCGGCCGCTGAGGCGGCCGCCGTCCTCCCTTTGGCGGCGGCCCGGGCGCCGCGCAGGCCGTCCACGGTGAAGATGATCAGCGCGACCCAGACCAGCGCGAAGCCGGCCAGCCGGGCCGGCGGCATCGGCTCGTGGAAGAGCAGCACCCCGCAGGCGAGCTGCAGGATCGGCGCGACGTACTGCAGGATCCCGATCCCGACCAGCGGCACCCGGTTGGCCGCGGCGGCGAAGAGCATCAGCGGTACGGCGGTAGCGACGCCGGCCAGCAGCATCAGCACCGTGTGCCCGGCCGAGACGTGGCCGAACTCGGCGCCCCCGGTCGCGTTCAGCCAGCCCAGGTAGCCCAGCGCGGGCAGCGCCAGCACGGCCGACTCGATGAACAGGCCCTCGGCGGGCGGCAACGCGAGCCGCTTCTTGATCAGGCTGTACGACCCGAAGCTGGCCGCCAGCACGAGCGCGATGTACGGCAGGTGCCCGTAGTCCACGGTCAGCACGGCAACGGCCAGCGCGCCGAACCCGATGGCGATCCACTGCCACAGCCGCAGCCGTTCCCGCTGCACGGTCACGCCGAGCAACACGACCACCAGCGGCGTGATGAAGTAGCCCAGCGCGGTCTCGACCACCCGCGAGGAGTTGACGCCGTAGATGTAGGTCGCCCAGTTCACGCCGATCAGCACCGCGGCGAGCGTGATGCCGCCGAGCAGCCGGCGGTCGCGCACGATGCGGCCGAGGAAGTGCAGATTGCGCATGGCGATCAGCACCACGCTGACGAACGCCACGGACCAGATCACCCGGTGCGCGAGGATCTCCAGCGGCGGGGAGGGTGCGAGCAGCTTGAAGTAGATCGGGAAGAAACCCCACAACACGTACGCCGTGAGGCCGTACAGGTAGCCTCGCCGTTCCTCGCCCATGCGCTCACCGTAAGGTGCCGGCGGCGGGCCCGCTCCTTGCTTATGTTCTAGCTCACCAGGCCAATCGGGCGGTGGCGGCCCGCGCCCGGCTCAGTCGTCGCCGCCGTCCGGGACCAGCATGTTGAGCACCCAGCTGACCACGCCGACCAGCAGGGCGCCCAGGATCGCGCTCGGCCAGAAGTCGTCCACGTGGAACGGCAGGTCGAACTGCCCGGCGATCCAGCTGACCAGCAGGAACAGCAGGCCGTTGATGACCAGGGAGATGAGCCCCAGGGTCAGCACGTAGAGCCCGCAGCCGATGGTCTTGATGATCGGGCGCAGCACCGCGTTGACGATCCCGAAGATCACCGCGACGGCGAGCAGCGTGCCGATCTGACCCCCGAGAGAGTCCGTGGTGAGGCGGATGCCGTCGATCACCACGGTCGCGATCCACAGCGAAACGGCGGTGATGACCAGCCGGATGAGGATGCCCATGGCACGGGATGGTGCCATGCCCGGGCCACCTGGCGGGGCGACACTCCCCGATCTTGTCCAGGTCGTTGCGCTCGATCCACCGGCGTCGCTCGCCGGGCCCGGTCCGCGGCCCGATCAGCTGGCCTGGTCCGCGGCCGGCTCGGCTGGGATCGGGCTGCCGGCCCGGGCCGGCGGTTGCGGTCAGCCGCGGACCGGGGGGCCGATCAGCTGGGCTTCGATCGGGGTCTGGGAGAGCGCGGCCCACCGGACCGCGCGCCGGTTGATCACGCCGACCATGTCGGCGCGGATCTGGGTCAGCCACTTCGCCGCCTCGCCCAGCCCCAGGGCCGCGCCCACCAGGGCCGCCTCCTCGGGCCGCAGTGGCTGCACGAGCAGCAGGTCGGCCCGGGAGGCCGCGTCGGCGTCGGCCGGGCTGAAGTCGTCGCGGACCACCAGCGTGGCCTGCCAGCCGGCACCCGGGCGGTTGTCCGCGCCCACCGGGCCGATGTCGATCACCACGAGCAGCGGGTGCAGCGCCGAACCCGGGGGGATCTCCACCGCGCGGCCCGGCGGGATGACCGCGATCGCCTCACCCGGCACTGCCGCGCCCCGGATGAACGGCTCCCACGCCTGCGGACGCGCGGTCTGCACGACCACCCGGGCGCCCAGCGCCATCGCCCGCAACGCCACCAGCTGAGCGCAGCGCACGCCGCCGACCAGCAGTGCCCGGGTCTGCTCCGGCCGGAACAGCCGGGCGATCACCGGCTCGCCCTTGCGGTTGCTACCGATCATCAGGCCGGCGTTGCTGATCGGGAGCTGCAGGTCGTCGAGCAGGTCGGTGCGGGCCACGTCCGGGTTGGGCCGGCCGGGCACACCCGGATTCGCCGGGATGCCCAGCGGCAGGGTGGCGGTGAGCCCGTCGAGGTGCTCCCCGTCCAGCCGCCGGGCCGTGGCCCGTTCGCCGGCGAGCAGCTTGCGCAGCGCCTGTGTGGCGAAGGACAGGGCTGCGGTGTCGGGCGCCGCGAGCCGGACGGTCAGGTCGGTGGCTGTGTCCGTACCGGTGGCGGAGCGCGGGCCCACGCCCAGCGCGACCGTCGTAGCGGCCGCGGGCAACGTCAGCATCCGGGCCACCAGCCGGCGGGAGGTCTCGATGCGCAGGTCGGGCCAGCGGCGCAGCCGGAACGTGGCCTGGGTCAGGCTGCCCACGCGCAGGCCCGGCCAGGTCTCCTGAGCTGTGCCGATGCCGTCGTCGTGGGCCAGCTCCGCGACGACCCGCAGGGCCGCGGCCTCGCCGAGCGGCCGGGCCGGGGTGGGACCGAGCCGGCGCAGCAGCTTGCGCACCAGGCCGGACAGGGCCCGCCGGAGGTCCTCCTCCGACCAGCCCTCGGCGCGCAGCACCCGCACGGCCAGCAGCGCCCGGCTGTGGCCGAGCAGACGGCCGTCGGTGAGCTGACGGTACGAGTTCGCCGGGGTGCCGCCGCCGGCCCGCAGCGAGGGAGCCGGCGCGCCGACCAGGATGAGCTGCAGGCGGCACGGCGGGTGCTCGGCCCCGGCCGGCGGCAGCAGACCCGCGGGAGAGGGCAGCGTCACCGGCTCCTCGGCGAGCAGGCCGCTGGGATCGCCCAGCTCCAGCACCGCCGTCAGGCCGTGACCGTCGACGATGACCGCGGCCGGGTCGCCGGCGAGCTCGGTCTGCTCGATGCGGGCGCCGGGCGCCACGAACTCCAGCAGCGCGGCCGGCCCGTCCGCGGCAGGCGCCGTGTGCCGGCGGCCGGCGAAGCGCACCGCGGTGCCCAGCCATTCGAACGCCCAGCGGCCGCGCAGCCGCAGCCACGTGACGGTCAGCAGCAGGATCGCCACGAGGGCCGCGGCGGCGAGCGCGAGCGGACCGTTCACGGCGCCGATCCACAGGGCGACGATCGCCAGCTGGGTGCTCACCCACTGACCGGTGCGAATACCGAACAAACGTCCATGTCGGACACGCTGGGGGCGTACCCTCGGCAGCCGCTCGCCCGCGCCGCTGAGCTCGGGGAAGTCGCGGCCGCCCACCAGGTCTGCCGTCACCGTCGCGCCCGCCTTTCGCTGAGTACCTGCCTGCGCGGCCTCATCGTATGGCGCGCACCGCGTACGCAGGGGGCGGCGTCGATATCCACAGGCGGGCCGGCCGGACTACCATCGCCGCGCCCGGCCGGTTACCGTCAGCGACGCCAATGGATGAACGGCAGCTCAGAGGAGCCCCCCACCGCTGTGCGGGAGCGGTTAATCTGAGGGCCACGTCGACGCACCGGGGCTCGGTCCAGCACGGCTCATCCCTACCGGACCCGAGTGCGAGACAGACGATCGAGGAAGCGGGGTGACGTCCGGGGTGTCCGAGACGACGCAGGCAAATTCCGGGGACATGGCGAAGGTCGCCGGAGAGTTCGACCAGGTCAACCAGGATCTGACCAGGATGCTCAACAAGCTCATGAACGAGCTTTCCGTGCTGCAGACCGCCTGGGTCGGCAGCGGCGGCCGGGCCTTCGAGTCCGTGAAAACCCAGTACCAGCAGGACCTCGCGCAGCTGAACAAGGCGCTCGCGGACACCGCCGAGTCGATCAAGGCCTCCGGTGTCGGCTACGACAGCTCCGATTCCTCGGCCGCCAGCATGGTGGCCAAGTCCGGTGGCGGCGGCGTCAGCCTCCCCCTCTAACTCCCACCTGGAAGGAGCACGACATGAGCGACGGTTTGCTTCGCGTCAACTTCAGTTCCCTGGCTCAGGCCGGCGTCGACATCAACAAGGCCGTCAACGAGCTCGACACCAAGCTGAGTCACCTCGACTCGGTCGCGCGTCCGCTGGTGGACACGTGGGAGGGCAAGGCGCAGACGGCGTATCACCAGCGCCAGCTGGCCTGGACCAACGCCGCCACCGACCTCAAGACCATCCTCCGCGACATCCAGCTCGCCGTGGGCAAGTCGGCGCAGGACTACGCGGCGACCGAGAGCAACGCGGAGAAGCGCTTCCTCTGAGACGCCGGAGCACCACCTTCGCGGCGCGGCCGGGACGTCTCGTTCCGGCCGTCTCCGTCTCCCCGGCCGAGTCGGCTACCCCGAGTCATCGGACAGTATCGCTGCGCGACACAATCATGCTCTGACGGGCACCGATGACGCCGCTGGACACCTTCTCGGCTGTATGCGTACAGCCGCCCATTGTGATCGTGGCCTGACCTTGTAGGTTGTACGCGTTGAGATGGCCCGTTCGCCGCGAAGGGAGAGGTGGACGTGACCGAGTGGGAACCGGCTACGGACGCCGAGATCGCGATGCGCAACGCTCTGCGCACCGACGATCAGGAGTCCTACTTCCGCATTCTCGCCGGTGTCGACCTGCTCCTTCCGGTCTCGGCGGATGCCCTCGCCGGCCTCGCCCCGCTCGGCTGGGGCACGTGGAGCACCGGCGGCCGTACGCACGTCCTCGCTTTCACCTCGCCGTCGGCGCTGCAGGCCTGCCTGGCCGACTACACCGGCTCGGCCCGCCGCGTCGCGTACGCGGAGCTGGCGGACACCTGGCCGAACCTCGAATGGTGGCTGGCGGTCAACCCCGGCCTGCCGATCGAGGGCTACCTGCCGGCCTGGTTCGTCGCCCAGCTCTCCCGCGGTGACCTGCGCCTGCCGACCCGCGGACCGGGCCCTGCGGGCAGCAACGCGCCCAACCGCATCCAGGACCTGCACGCGGCCGCGACCCTGGCGGCCACGGCGGCGGCTCAGGGCTACAACGCCTCGGCGCAGAACTACGCGGCCCCGGCCTCCGGGGGCCCGCTTCAGGGCAGTCCCGCGCCTGCTCCCGCGGGTTCCGGTGGTTCCGCATACGGGGCTTCCGGCTCCGGCGGGGCTTCTGGCTCTGGCGGGGCTTCTGGCTCTGGCGGGGCTTCTGGCTCTGGCGGGGCGTCTAGCTCAGGCGGGGCTTCCGGCGATCCGGCTTACGGGGGTGCCGAGCCGGGTGGTTCGGCCTATGGCAGTGGCGGCTCGGGGCCCGGTGGCCCGGCCTATGGCGCTGCCGCCTCGGGCGGTCCTGCCTACGGCGGGTCGGCTTACGGCGGTTCCGGTGGTCCGGCTTCCGGCGGTGGGGCCCCGAGCGGGGCTGTCGCGGCCGGTTCCGGTGGCGCCGTCCCGGCCGGCCTGGCTTCGTCTCCGGGGGATTCCGCGGCGCCCGGAGGGTCGGCGGCATCGACCGGCTCCGGGTATGCCGGTGGGCCGACGCCCGGGAACCGGTTCGCCGACGCGGCACCGGGGCGACCGACGGCAGCTTCCGGTCCAGGTCAGCCCGGCACCGCGGACGCGGCCGCCGGACAGGTCGGCCCGGGCGGTCTGCCGCTGCGCACGCCCGGCGCCGTGCTGCCGAGTGGGCTTCCCTCCCGCGTGCCGGGGACGCCCGCCGGACAGGACGGCGGCATTCCCGGCGGTCAGTTCAACGGCTTCGGTACGTCGGCCGGCCCCCGGCCGGCGCAGCAGGACAGCCCCGCCGGCTACGGCAGTCAGCCCGACCCTCGCGCGCAGCCCGGCGGCTATGGCAGTCAGCCTGACCCTGGCGCGCAGCCGGGTGGCTATGGCAGTCAGCCTGAC
>NZ_BOQL01000028.1 GCF_018332655.1 Actinoplanes auranticolor
GATCAGGTTGAAAAAGGCTCATTGGTGGTTCTATGGTCTGCAGGGTCAACCGCCGTGTTCCGGCCAGCGATCGTGGCGAAGGTCGGCATGCCAAGGTTGACGGCGGCCTGACGACGCTGAATGGCGCCATCAACCTGGGCTAGCTTCTCCTTGGCCGCGGCAAGGCTGACGCGAAGTCCGTCGGCTTCGCCGAGCCAGCCTTCACGTTCCGCTTCTGCGATGCGAGTAGTGAGCTTGTTGCGAATCTCGATCAGGCATTGCCGCTGTTCAGGATCAACGCGAAGGAGCGGACAGCGGACGCAGCTGTGCTCGTGAATGCAGTTGGTGCCGTATGCGCGTCCGCAGTCGCCGAGGGCAAGGCGGCGACGCTCGAAGGCGCGGTGGCCTGCGAGGACCGTCACGCCCTGTGACGCAGGCGGAGTCGGCCCAACGCACGCTCGTAGCCGATGACAGTGCGTCAAGCGTTGTCGGCGTGCGGCCAGATGTCAGCGTTAGAGCGGGTTTTGGTAGACCACTCGATACGTCAACTGCTGATTGCTGCTGTTTGTGGACAATATTTCCACGACGACATATCTATCCGCGTCGGTCTCTACGCGAATCATTGTGTCTCTAGCAAGTGCAATGTCTTTCACCCACGGTATGCATCCGCGCCGTGCCGCACAGGGCTGTCGGCCAGTGCCACTTGCGATATCCGTCGGTCGCGCCGTCGGGTAGGCGACACATACGAACCGCAGCGGGTTACGGACGGACCAAGTCAGTAACCGTCCACCGAGAAGCGGAGCCGTCATGCATCGACCTGCACCTCGTCCCAGCCGCCGTACCACCGCGGCTGCCCCCCTCCCCGTCGCCGTGTCTCCGGTTCGTCGAGTCCATCACCGAAGAGCGGCAGGAACGGCCGTCGCGGTCGGGGTCGCAGCGCTACTGGCTGCCGCCGGACCGTCGGGCACGGCCCAGGCCACACCGGCTGAGGCCCAGCCGGCCACGACTCAGCGGGTCAGTGTGTCCCACTCCGGCCTGCAGGCAGCCGACAGCAGCTACGGCCACAGCATCAGCGCAGACGGACGCTACGTCGTTTTCGGCTCAAACGATTCCACTCTGGTTCCCGGCGACACGAACGGCATCGGCGACCTGTTCGTCCGGGACCTGCAGGCCGGCCCCACCACCCGGATCAACGTGTCGAGTACGGGCGCTCAAAGCGACGCAACCGCCGGCAACGGGGCGATCAGCGGGAACGGTCGCTACGTCGCCTTCGCTTCGTCGGATTCACACTTGGTCCCAGGGGACACCAACAGCGCCGCTGATGTCTTCGTCCGCGACCTGTGGTCCGGCACCATCACCAGAGTTAGCGTGTCCAGCTCCGGCGGGCAGGGCAGCGCCGACAGCCTCGTTCCGGTGATCACCGCGGATGGCCGCTACGTCGCGTTCAGCTCGTACGCGTCGAATCTGGTACCTGATGACAGCAACGGCGATCGGCTCGACGCGTTCGTGCGAGACCTGCGAACCGGGACCACCAGCATGGTCAGTGTGTCGGACGCCGGTGCCGGCGGTGACCACGAGACCGGCGCCGCCGCGATCAGCGCGGACGGCCGCTATGTCACCCTCGTCTCGGAGGCCTCGAATTTGGCGCCCGGCGACACCAACCACACCTACGACGTCTTGCTCCGGGACCGCACGGCCGGAACCACCCGCCTGGTCAGCGTCTCCAGCACCGGCGCCCGGGCCAACGGCGGCAGCTCCAACGCAGCCATGGCACCGAACGGGCGGTACGTGGCGTTCATGTCGCACGCCACCAACCTGACACCCGGCGACACCAACCAGGCCACCGACATCTTCGTCCGGGATCTGAAAACCGGCACCACCCGCCTGATAAGCACCTCGGTCGGCCGCTCGGCCAACGGCGACAGCCGACAACCAGTGATCAGCAACGACGGGCGCTACGTGGCGTTCACCTCCCACGCGTCGAACCTGACGCCGGGCGACACCAACAACGCCACCGACATCTACCTACGGGACCGGCTCACGTCGGCCACCACTCGGATCAGTATCGGCCGCCGCGGCGCCGATACCAACGGCTGGAGCGCCGGACCGGCGATCAGCGCCGACGGACGGTACATCGCGTACACATCCTTGGCCTCCAACCTCATACCCGGTGACACCAACGACACCTACGACGTCTTCGTCCGCGACCGGGGTGCCCCAGCCGACCCCCGGTAACCGTGACCCCAGACGGCGCGCTGACCCTACGTGACCTCAACCAGTCGCAAATACCGCACTGTCATCAAGACCTGCAAGGGCTTCCGGCCACGGTCATGACATGTGACCGTGGCCGGACCGCCGTCCTCCTAATCCGCTGCTTGCATCGGTAAGGCGAGAAGGGGCTTCTAGTCTGATGCGTGAGCGCCTTGCGGTGGAGGTAGCCTGCGGCTGTGACCAGCGATGATGTGAAACCGAGCCGGGTTCTTGGCGGGTTGTGTGGCGGGCGTTGCGGTGGGACATGTCGACGATCCCCGCTATGCCTCGTTGACGTGGCAGACCGCCGACCGCAACGTCCGCAACAGCTGGCTGTTGGTCGTCTTCGCCGTCGGTCTCACGGTCCAGGTCATTCTGGTCGTCGTGCGCCTGGTGCGCGGTGACGAGTGGTCGAACACCGTCGCAACCGCCGCAACCGCCATGTGCTTTGCGGTCGGTCTCGGGTTCCTCTGGGTGGCCCGCCGGCGCAGCAAGCGCTACCTGGAGCGCAACGGAGCACCTCCCCAGTCGGGGAGCGGGCAGTGACGGCGAAGATCCGTCCGATTCAAGCCCGCCGGCAGACCCGAGAGTAGGTTTCGTCAGTGGATCAACTGTCCTGGCTGTTCATAGCGGCGGCCGTCATCGGCATCGCCCCTGCCATCTACGGCGTCATCATGTGGTCAACGGGTCGCATGTCGCCACGGGACCGGCACCATTTCCCCACGGCCGCAAGAGCCGGCCGGTACTACGTGTGCGGCGGACTCGCCGTGGTGGCGTTGTCATCAGCGGCGCTACTGAGCCGCCGTGATCATGTGTGGTGGAGTCTCGTGGTCCTCGCGGTGGCGATGACTCTGAGCGCTTTGGCGTTTCTTCGCTACCGGCCTCGCCCACCCGCCGCAGGTTGACAGGCGGCTCATACCTGAGATTGCTAGGACGGCAGATGCCAGGCCAGCTGCCAACCGATGGTCACCGCATCATCAAGTGCGATGGCTTTCCCAAGCTAGGGGTCCCGCCGAGGTAGGCGGGTAACTCTGCGTGCGTGTTCGAGCGCCTCTGTGAGGTTGTGCGTGTGCAGAGCGAGTCGCTGGATGTTTGCGATTGCCACTTCGAGGTTCGCGGCGAGGGTTCTCGTTGTCGCGGCGTAGGCGGGTGTTCTCTTGCCGCAGGCTCGTCAGGGTGGTGCTGTCGACGGCGCTGCATGCTGCTTGGTCTGTTGCTGGACTGGTCGCCAGTTCGATGCAGATCGCGGGGAACCGGCGGCGCAGGGTGGTGTTTGCCATTCCGAGGCGCTGGGCGAGGACGAGGACGCTGGGTCGGCGGCCGGTGGCGGCATTCTCCTCGCGTAGTGCGTTCAGTGCGGTGCGGACGTCGGCTTCGGTGATCGTGGATGGCTTCGCGACTGCCTCAGCGAGCCAGAACCGCTGGTAGCCCCCGGCGCCGCGACCCAAGGGAACGTCGAACACCGTCAACGCCGCCTGCTCCGACAGCCGCAGCCCAGTGCGAACCATCAAATCGCAGAACGCGCTGTTGCGCCGAGCCCACCGGCCGCGGAACCCTGCCCCCGGCAACCCCTCGGAGATGAAGCCCCGCACCCCGACGTCGCGCCACCGCCGATACGCCTCCGGCGGCAGCCACTGCACCGCTCCCGCGCCGCATCATGCGAATACGTCGCCGGCCGCTACTCATCCCACATCCGGGCCCCTGCCCACCCCGCACCAAACCCGGCCGGTCGGCGCGTCACCTGCGGCACGGGGTTGCGCTGCACTTGGCCGCGGCGCACCGCCCATCGATAGAACCGGTTGACCGCCGCGACCTCCCGGTCCCAGGTCGCCCCAGCCACCCGAGGCCCGTCGGGGTCCCGGCGACGCCACACCAGATAGGCAAGATGATCGTCCTCGGAAGCGTCCCGCCACGAACGCCGGTCACGAGCCGACCAGAGGAACGACAAGAACGCCGCCACGTTCCGCGCATACCCCGACTGCGTCGTGGCCGCTGCCGCACGCATCGTCGGCTCCCGAAAGAAGCCGTTGAGGACCACGTCGAATCCAAACGACGGCGACACCAGGAACGGCGTCCCCGGCTCAACACCAGACTCCGCCAGCCACCCCGGCCAGGCCGCACAAAACTGCGCCATCCCCGGCAACGGTGACGACGGCACAGGCAACTCAGCGCGCGTGAACCGCACACGCCACACAGGATCCGACACGGCCGTGATCATGCCGGTCACTGACCGGGTATGCACAAGGCCTGGTCGTGAAGGACCTTGACGGCCTGTACCGGCCGGGCCGGGTGGTGGAAGCTCAAGCGGCGCGTCACCACCGAGGCGATCATCGGCGGGATCATCGGGGCGGTCGACGACCCACGGGTGCCGCTGCTCGACCGCGTCGACGACCGGGGCGGCTGCGCTACCTGGCGCGGACCGTGCCGCTCACGCTGAGCCAACGACAGGAGATCGGTCGGACGCTCCCTGCGGCCGGCGATGCGCCCGTGGCCGCAGCCACTGCCGGCGGCCTGGAGCGGCCAGCTCGATTGGCGCGAGCCGCAGCCCTACGTGCAGGTCGCGCCGCTGCTGGTGGTCGAGATCGTGGTCGACCAGGCGTATGAGCGAGGGCGGTACCGCCACCCAGTTCGGCATCTTCGCTTACGCGCTGACCTTGATCCGGCCGACCTGGAACGGTGGCGGCCGTAGGCGAGCCCGCCGACGCCGGCGAACAGGTCGACTCAGTGCGTCGAAGTCACCGCGCTCGGCGAGTCGACCGGCGGCGTGAGAGTCGCCGGCGTCAGCGCGGGCGCGCAATGCCTCGAAGTCACCGCGCTCGGCTAACACGTCGACCAGCCGGTGAGCGGCCCAAGACTCACCAGCATCGGCGCAAGGCGCGCAGCGCGGCGGTATCGCCGCGCTCAACCAACAGCTGACCGACAGCTCGTTCAGCCGGAAGGTGGCTGGCGGCTGCACGCCCGGGAGTCGCGTTAAAGAAACTTTAAAGAACGCTTGCTCAGCGTCATGAACTCCTGCCACATCATTGCTCGTATATCTCGGCACAAGCAGTACCGAGACGAAGAGGAGCCGTGCATGTATCGACGCGGAGTCAGCAGCCGGACGCGCAAGCTGGTGATTGGAGGTGCCGCCGCAGCACTGCTCGGCTCGGCGCTCGCGGTCGGCACGGGGATGAGCCAGGCCGCCGAACAGAGCAACGCCGCAGCCAGCTCCGGTAACATCAACGCTTTGGTGCCGGCGCTGGGTTTCGGCCCGGGCAATCCGAACGCGACGGCCGACCGCGTGGGCCCTACCGGGGTAAAAGTTCCCGGTCGCTGCCCACCCACTCAAGCCCAAGTGAACGCGCAGGTAGCGCTCAAGAATGCGAACCTTCCGAGTGGAACGGACCTTGAAAGCCGCATCCAACGTTTCGAAAAGACCTTGTCGGCGATTCAAGACTTGAAATGCCCCGCATCTTCCACGACTTTGCTGGGCCGCTTGAATTCCTTGACCGCGCTGCGCGGAAACGCGAACCGCGATAACATCCTGCGTGGTTTTGGTTTGAACGAAACGCCAGCAGATAACGCCGCCGCCACAGGATCCGGTGACGCGGCCGCGGGTGGAGCGACGGGGAACGCCGGAGCCAGCTCCGATAACACTAACGCTTTGGTGCCGGCGCTGGGTTTCGGCCCGGGCAATCCGAACGCGACGGCCGACCGCGTGGGCCCTACCGGGGTAAAAGTTCCCGGTCGCTGCCCACCCACTCAAGCCCAAGTGAACGCGCAGGTAGCGCTCAAGAATGCGAACCTTCCGAGTGGAACGGACCTTGAAAGCCGCATCCAACGTTTCGAAAAAACCTTGTCGGCGATTCAAGACTTGAAATGCCCCGCATCTTCCACGACTTTGCTGGGCCGCTTGAATTCCTTGACCGCGCTGCGCGGAAACGCGAACCGCGATAACATCCTGCGTGGTTTGGGTTTGAACGAAACGCCAGCCGGATAAAGCCGCGGGGAATGCGGCGCCGCAAAACGCGCCAGCGAAACAAGCGGCTCGCAGAGCGGCGCCGCGGACAACGGCAACCTGATCCTTCGCGGATCCTGATCCACCGCACGGAACCGCCTCACCGGAGGCCCTCGCACCACGGGGGTCTCCGGCGCGTCCGTGTGTGGGCCATGCGCGCGGTGATCTTCGGCTACTTCGGCACGCTGACCGACCCCGGCGCTGAGGAGTATCGCGAGCCCCTCGCGCACCGCACCGGCGGGCTGCTCGGCGGCTGCCGGCCACGGTTCTGGGAGGCGCTTGCCGGGAGCTTCGGCGAGCGCTCCGCGTCGCTGTATGGCTACGTCAGCAGCAAAGATGAGATGTATGACCTGATGGTCGACTGGGTCGACGGCGAGGACGGGCCGCCTCCAGCACCGAGCGGTAACTTGCGCAGCGACTTGTTCGGACTGGCCCACCGCATCCGCCGGTCCATCCTGCGGCATCCCTGGATGACCAGCGTCGCCGCAGGCCGGCCCAACTTCGGGCCGAACTCGCTGGCGTGGCACGAATACGGCTTGGCCGTCATGGACGACCGCGGGCTGACCATCGGCGAAATGCTCGTCGCCAACGAGATCCTGCAATCGTTCGTCCGTGGCTTCACCACCCGCGAGTTGGCCGAGCAGCAGGCCCTGCAAAGGGCCGGCCTCGACGCCGACGCATGGGGACGAGCGATGCGGCCGTACACCGAGGCGATCGAAAAAAGCGGCCGGTACCCGCGGTTCACCCGGGTCGTGCGAGACCCGCACCTTCCACCCGCGCCTGACCGGCACGAACTGGCGAAACGGCTCCCGTTGAATGTCGGCGGGGGCCGTTGCATGCGTGCCCCCGCAGGCGGGCGTGCCGTACTGCACCCACCGGCCGGGCTCGAGCCACGATCCGTAGGTCACCACCCGTGCGTGGTCGACGCGCGTCGCATGGGTCGCGTGCCACCTGTTGGCCAGGCCGCGGCCGTTGCCGCCGGGGCCGCGTTCGCCGCTCACGAGCGCTTCCACCGGGCGTCGGTGTGCCCAGCTGCTCCTCGATCTCGGTGGGCTCCAGGTGCACCGGGATACCGGCCGGTTGCCGACCTTGATCAGGAAGTTTCCTCGGCCGATCAGGACCTCTTCGCCGTCGGCGCCGGCCGACCAGGCCGGTGGTGCCGCCCAGGACAGCACCTCGCGGCGTTCGGCCTGCGACAGCGGCCGGACCCGGGACGCGGCGTCGAGTTCCAGGTCCGAGCAGGCGCCGATCATCATCACCGCGCATCGGTCGGCGAAGCTGCGGGCCTTGGCCCGGTCCTCAGTGCCCGTCCGGAAACCGGTTCAGGTGTGGTGATGGCGTGCGAGTCGGCGGGTCATGACGATGATCATTGACCATTGGACGATGGCGGCGTGGTGCTCGGCTCGGCGTTCGTAGTCGCGGACGGTGCGCCGGCATCGGCTGATCCAGGACAGGGTTCTTTCCACGACCCAACGCCGCGGCAGGACTTGGAAGCCGATCTGTCCGGCGAGTTTCGCGACGATCTGCACGGTGACGCCGAGCCTGGCGGCGTAGTCGGTCAGCGTGCCGCTGTAGCCGCTGTCGGCCCAGGTCATCGTGATGTGGCGGCAGAACATGCGGACGGCCCAGATCAGTGCGGGTCCGGCTTGACGGTCCTGGACTGAAGCGGCGCTGACCGCGACGACGAGCAGCATGCCGATGGTATCGACAGCGATGTGGCGTTTACGACCGTTAATTTTCTTGCCGGCGTCGTAGCCGCGGCTGGCCCGGGCCACGGTCTCCGCGGCGCGCACCGATTGCGAGTCGATGATTGCCGCGGTCGGCTCCCGGTCTTTGCCTGCGGCGGCTCTGGCCTGGTCCCGTAGCCGGTTGTGGACGTGGTTGACGGTACCGTCGGTGCTCCAGCGGGCGTGATAGTCGTAGACGGTCTGCCAGGGCGGGAAATCGGCGGGCAAGGCCCGCCAGACGCAGCCGTTGTGAGCGAGGTAGCGGATGGCGTCGACGATGTCGCGGCGTGCGTGCACCGGCCGGCGTCCGCCTCGGCGGGTCGGGTGTCCGGTAGGGATGAGCGGCGCGATGACCTGCCATTCCGCGTCGGTGGTATCTGACGGGTAGCGGCGGGCTCGCAGCGTGGGCAGATGCTCGGTGGACATGGTGGGGGTCGGGCATGCGCCGGCTCCGCCGACCAGGTAGAACGTCATATAGGGCCTTGAGGGATCGAGCGTGTTCGGTGTGGTTACCTGCGCTTCTACCTCAAGGCCCTACCTATGTCACCGAGACGCGCCGTACCGCAAACCCAACGACAGCCTCAGTTTCCAGACGGGCACTCAGGGTCGGGCAGCGCTTCCGGGTCGGCGAGGCTGTGGTTGATGAACGCGGTGCCGGTGCCCTTGGGCCGGTTGAGGCGGGTGAGGGCGTCGATGCGGTCGGCCATGCCGTGCCCGACGCGTAGCGCCCGCCATAGGCACAAGGTGAGCAGCGTCACCACTGATTCACGGCCCGGGCTGCCCGAATGGCAGCCGACGGTGGCCAGTGTCAGGGGGTATCAGCGTGTCTAGAGCACGCATAGACACGCAAGCGTCCACAAGGGACATGGAAAAAGCTCCGATCAGAGCATAAAGCCTGGTCGGAGCTATGATCACAAGTGCGCCGCGTAGGACTTGAACCTACAACCCGCGGATTAAGAGTCCGCTGCTCTGCCAGTTGAGCTAGCGGCGCTCGCTGACAACGCAGAAACATTAACACGGGCTTCCCGGGAGCCTGAAATCGGCACCCCCGCATGATCGTCCGGGCGAGTCCCACCGTCGGGGTGAACCCTCGCGTTGCGCGGGTAGGGCAGGATGTGCCCGCGGAACGTGGGATCGAGGATCAAGGATGGTCAGCATGCGGCGCTCACTAGTGGCGGTTGTGGCGTTGGTGGTGGTCACGCCGCTGGCACTGGCTGCTTGCGGTGGTGACGAGGACAAGCCCACCCCGGCTGCCTGGGTCGGCACCTCGCCCTCCGTGGCTCCTTCCGGCGGTGTGCCCGAGTCCGGGGTCGCCGAGTCCGGCCAGACCGGGGGCACCTCGGCCGTCTCGCTCACTGTGACGCCTGCCACGGGCAAGAAGAACGTCCCGGTCAGCGCGGAGATCGGTTTTAAGGTCTCCGGCGGCAAGGTGACGACCGTCGCACTCAAGGATGCGTCCGGCAAGGCCGTCGCCGGGGCGCTGCGCGACGACGGTTCGGCCTGGGTGCCGAGCAAGCCCCTCAAGACCAGCAAGAAGTACGACGCCACGGTCACCGCCGTCGACAGCGCCGGTGTCACCAAGACCGCCAGCACCTCCTTCACCACCATGGGCAAGCCGGGCAAGCGGACCGGCACCGGCCTCTACCTCTTCGACGACCGCACCTACGGCGTGGCCATGCCGGTCGTGGTCGAGTTCAGCCCCGGCATCAAGAAGAAGGACCGCGCCGCCGTCCAGAAGCGGATGTTCGTCAAGACCTCGCCCGAGCAGCCCGGCGCCTGGTCCTGGACCGCCAGCGGTACGCAGGCCTACTACCGCGCGCCCAACTACTGGAAGACCGGCACCGAGCTCTCGGTGCGCATCGCCGTCGGCGGTCATCCGACCGGTGGTGGCCGGTACGGCGACCAGGACCGCGGCGCCACTGCCAAGATCGGCCGCAGCCTCGTCATGAAGGTCGACAACAAGACCAAGAAGATGACCGTGGTGCAGGACGGCAAGACGCTCCGCACGCTGCCGGTCAGCCTGGGCAAGAAGAGCACCCCGTCCTCCAGCGGCACCATGGTCATCATGGAGAAGAAGGCCGCCACCGTCTTCGACACCACGGCTGAGCTGGGCCCGGACGAGGGGTACCGCACCGAGATCGAGTACGCCCAGCGCATCACCTGGAGCGGCCAGTACGTCCACTCCGCGCCCTGGTCGGTCGGTTCCCAGGGCCGCCGGAACGTGTCACACGGCTGTGTCAACGTGTCCCCGTCGAACGCCCGCTGGCTGTTCGACAAGACCCTGATCGGTGATCCGATCACCGTTCGGGGTACGGAGGACAAGCTCGACGCCGGCAACGGCTGGACGGCGTGGGACATGAGCTGGAAGGAATTCATCAAGGGCAGCGCGCTGCCGGTGCCGGCCGAGCTGGCCGCTCAGGAAGGCGCCTGAAGCTTGAAGCGTAAAGTGGGTTCGGTCGCTTGAATCCCGGCCGCGACGCCGCTCTCCAGGCGTCGCGGCACGAAACCGGGATTGGTGGCCCGGCATTCATGGGGGAGGATGGGCGCCGGGACGACAGCGCGGTGAGAGGGATCATGGGACTTCGTGGAGAACGGTCGGGGGCGCAGACGCTCCGGATGACCAGCCGGGCCGGGCGACGGCCGTGGCAGGTCGCCGTGGCGGCGCTGGCCACCGCGACTGTGCTGGTCACTGCCGGTTGCAGCGGTGACAAGGCCGAGACCCCCTCGTGGCAGGGCGGCGCCCCGGGCGACGGTGCCGCGGCTTCGGGTGCCCCGTCGCCGCAGCCCACGCTGAGCACGGTAGCGGTGACCTCGCCCGCGGCCGACGCCAAGGACGTCGAGGCGGCCACCGAGATCAAATACGACTCCGAGGACGCCGAGAACACCTCCGTCGAGGTCAAGGACGCCGACGGCGCCGAGGTCAAGGGCACGCTCGACAAGGACAAGAAGGTCTTCACGCCGGCCAAGGCGCTCGGCTGGGGCAAGACCTACACGGTGACGGTCAACGGCACTCCTTCGGGTGACAAGGGCGGCACCACGACCAGCACGTTCACGGTGATGAAGAAGCCGTCGAAGC
The DNA here is from genome assembly GCF_018332655.1 of Actinoplanes auranticolor. Classification (GTDB taxonomy): domain Bacteria; phylum Actinomycetota; class Actinomycetes; order Mycobacteriales; family Micromonosporaceae; genus Actinoplanes; species Actinoplanes auranticolor. The sequence continues at coordinate 11,030 of NZ_BOQL01000028.1, forward strand.
TGGTCCGGGTGACGAGCTTCCTCGGCGACGGGAACGTCGTCGGCGTCGGCATGCCGATGATCGTCCGGTTCGGCCGTTCCGTGCCGGAGAAGTACCGCGACGACGTCCAGCGCCGCATGACGGTGAAGGCGACGCCGGCCCAGGAAGGCATCTGGCACTGGACCAGTCCCACCGAGGTGCACTACCGCCCGAAGACGTACTGGAAGGCGTACACCAAGATCTTCTACAGCGTGCAGCTCGCCGGGGTGCCGATGGGTGACGGCTGGTACGGCCGCTCCGACCTGACGGTGGACCTCAAGGTCGGCCGCTCGTTCGTGATGACGGTCTCCAACAAGACCAAGAAGATGACCGTCAAGCAGGACGGCAAGGTCGTCAAGACCATCCCGGTCAGCCTGGGCAAGAAGAAGACCCCTTCGTCCAGCGGCACGATGGTCGTGATCGAGAAGAAGGAACACACCGTCTTCGACACGACCGACGAACTGCCCGAGGGCGAGGGCTACCGCACGAAGATCGACTACGCGCAGCGGATCACCTGGAGCGGCCAGTTCATCCACGCCGCGCCGTGGTCCGAGGGCGTGCAGGGCAAGCAGAACGTCTCGCACGGCTGCGTCAACGTCTCCATGGCCAACGGCAAGTGGCTGTTCTCCCGCACGATGCTCGGCGACCCGATCACGGTCAGCGGCACCGAGGAGAAGCTGAGGAACGGCAACGGCTGGACCGACTGGAACATGAGCTGGGAAGACTACAAGAAGGGCAGCGCCCTCTAGGCGCGCTCTGCCCACCGCGTGCCGCGGGCCGGTCGGTTTCCGACCGGCCTGCGGGCTGTTTCCCGCCGGGTACGCCGTCAGCGGCCTTACGCTGAGTCCGTGCCAAGATCACTGTCCGCTTTCACGCTGTGCGTCCTGATCGCCGGCAGCCTGCTTGCCGCCGGCACGGTCGTCGGCTGCTCGAGCCCGTCGGCCGAGCCGGTCCCGGCACCGCTCGCATCCCCGTCCCCGGCACCCGCCGCCTCGGCCGCTCCGGTCGACGAGCCGCCCGGCGCGATCGCCTGCGACAAGGCCGTCCGCGCCGTCAGCGAGGCCTCCCTGATGAATCCCGGGGTGGTCGCCGACATCACAGCCGCCTCAGGCACGGCGGACGCCCCGGTGGCCGACGCGGCGCAGACCCTCTCGACCGCCTACACCAGGGCGGTCGCCGCACACGGCACCGACGCGGAACCGGACGCGGTGGCAGCAGTCAGCGCGGCAGCAGCGGAACTCGTCGCGATCTGCGGCGACTCGGGCCTGGAAACGGTCGGCTGACCCCGCCGTGACGGCCGCCAGGCCGGGAGGAGCGCCGCGACGGCCCCCGCGTTTCCATCGTGGGGCTACCGTGACGCGGGTGACCGTCGAGGAGATCTGCGCGACCTATCTCGACCTGGCCGACCGGCATGCGCCCGGCCTGGTCCGCGGCCTCTACCTGCAGGGGTCGGTCGCGCTCGGGGACTACCGGCCCGGGGTCAGCGATATCGATTTCGTCGCGGTCGTTTCCCGTACGCCGGACCTGCCCGCGCTGCAAGCCGTGCACGCCGACCTGCGGAGAGCACACCGCAAGCCGTACTTCGACGGTCTGTACGTCACCGCCGAGGACCTCCGGCGGGATCCGGCCACGTGCCCGCCCGGTCCTGCCGTGCACGAGTGGCGGGTCGAGCACCGGTCTCGTTTCGAGCGCCATCTCGTCACCTGGCATGTGCTCGCCCAGAGCGGGGTCGCGGTCCGGGGTCCCGCCGTGGCGGAGCTCGGCGTCCACACCGACTGGCCGGCGCTGGCCGAGGGCACCCGGGACAATCTCGCGGGTTACTGGACCCGCTGGCGTGCCGTCACCGCACGTGGCCCGATCGGCTTCAGCGCCTGGGCGACCGCCTGGGGTGTCCTCGGCGCCGTCCGGCTGCGGCACACGCTCGCCGCCGGGCGGGTCACCGCCAAGACCGAGGCCGCCGGTTATGCCCTGCGGACCTACGACGAGCGCTGGCACCGGGTGATCCGGGAGGCCCTGCGCGTCCGGGTCGGCGGACCGGCGCTGTATCGCAGTCCGGTGCGCCGGCACGCCGACATGATGGGCCTGTTGCGGGTCGTGCTGGACGGCTGAGACCGGCTCAGACGACGCTCGCGTGGGCCGCGATGATGCGCCAGCCGTGCTCGTCGTCGTGCACCCACGTCCGCGTGTAGCGCATCCGGGCCTCGAACGGCGTGCCGTCGATGCTGCCGCGCAGGCCGCCGAGGAACCAGGTGATCCCGGTGCGCCCGGCGACCAGCACGGTCAGTTCCTCCTCGTGCAGGGCGTCGATCACCTGGGTGCCGGCACGGTGCACGCGGAGGTCGTCCTGTTTGCCGTAGAGCGCACCGTCGGGCCCGGTGAAGATCAGCCTGTCGTCGAGCAGTTCGTCCAGCGCGGGCACGTCCGACGCCAGCTGGGCGGCCTGCAGGCGGCGTTCCGCCGCGCGTAACTCCTTCTCGTCCACCGGCCACCTCCTGCCACCGACGCTAGGCGATGGCCGGCGCCCGGCGGGACGGGGGGATCACTTCGGCTGGACCAGCCAGTTCCAGGCGCGGCGCAGACCGTCGGTGAAGGAGTCGTCGTCGCCGGCCTTGGCCATTGTTTCCTCGGTGGGCTCGTGCAGGTCCGTCGCGGGGACCGCCACGATGACGCCGTGCTCGAAGAGGCCGTCGATCTGGGTCGCGGCGGCGTACCGGTGACCGTCCGCCGTCTTCACGACCAGGCCCTGGAAGATCTCGTCCCGATCGTCGGAGAGAACGTGCGCGACCGTGCCGACCTTGTCGCCCGCGCGGTCGTAGACCGGCGTGCCGTCGGCGAGGACGAGGAACGACTGCGGGGCTCCGAGGTCTTCGGGAGCAGTGTTGTCCGACATGGTCATGCTGGTACCCCGCGGGGATGCGCGGTAACCGGCGCTCAGTCGCCCGGCGGGAGCAGCGCCACTTCGCGGTAGAAGCGGTCGATCGTGCGGACCGTCGCCTCGAACTCGTCGAGCCCGAACGGCTTGGTCACGTACGCGTTCGCCCGGTGCTGGTAGCTCGACGCGATGTCCGGCGCCGCGCCCGAGGTGGTCAGGATGACCACCGGGATGGTCTTCAGTCGCTCGTCGGATTTGATCGCCGCGAGCGTCTCGCGGCCGTCCATGCGCGGCATGTTGAGGTCCAGCAGGATCAGATCCGGGCGCTGGGCGTCCTCGTACGGCGCCGTGCGCAGCAGATAGTCGAGCGCTTCCCGCCCGTCCGCCACCCGGTTGACCGTCGTCTGCTGCTCGGAGCCCTCGAGCGCCTCCGAGATCATCAGGGCGTCGGCATCGTCGTCATCAACGACGAGGATCTCGAGACTCCGCACCGCTACCCCCTTGTTTGCAGTTCGGCAAGCATAGGGGGTGCCGGTGTCCGTGACCACCGGCCCTCGTGACCGATACCCAGCTGTGCCTGGGCGTTGTCACCCCCGGACGCGTCGAGGTGCTGCGCGAGGCCGGTGACCATCGCGCCGAGGTCGCCGCCGAGCAGCGTCACCGACGCGACGACGATCACGATGATGAGGCCGATGAGCAGGGCATACTCGACAACGGCGGCCCGGGTTGGGCGCCGATGAGGGTGCGTGGCGGACAACGGTCTCCTCCGGCGGTACGCGACCTGGCGCCGTCTGTATCGGTGCCGCCGGGATCCACTTAAGGGTTCAGGGCAGCTCAGTGAACCACCCGGCGACCTGCTCGGGTGCCACGTCGAAACCGGTGGCGCGGGCGCCCGCCCAGTTCACGCCGACCAGCAGGCCGTCACTGCGCAGGCCGGGCAGCCAGCTGTCCAGCCAGTCGTCCACCGGGATCTCCACCACGTCGAACCCCCGGTACGCCGGCACCGCGCCGACCACGCGCTCGGCCCGCGAGGATTTGGACCAGAACGGCATGGCGCGCCGGCCGGCCTCGTCCGCCGGGGCCGGGTGACCCGCGGCGTCCCGGATCGACCAGACCCGGCCCTCCCGGGGGACCTCGCGGCGGAACGCCGCCGAATGGGCCGCACTGAGCGACATGCCGTCTCCCTCTGTCGGTAACCGTCCCTATCGTCGCGTATCGGAGCTTTATCGGTGATTTGAACGGTTAAATCAAGCGAGCAGGCCCAGGCGGTGCACGAGCTTGTCGATCCGGTTGCGCGGCCCGACCAAGCTGATCGCGTGGTACGCCAGCTGGGCGCCGGGAGTCTCCCCGACCTGGCGCAGGTACTCGTCGTAGACCCGGGTGGCCTGGCCCTGGACCGGCATGTCGGCGACGAAGACGCCCAGCGACCCGGCCGCCCGCGTACGGATCTCGGTGAGCCGGGCGACCGGAGCGCCCAGCACCGTGCAGCCCGCCCAGGGCAGGCCCGGGTGTACGGAGCCGTCGGCGTCCTTGGCGTCGGGCCCGAGCAGCCCGGTCACGGCGGCTGTCGTGGCGGACGCGACACAGACGGCCGCGTTGGTGGCGCGCCCGGCCGGCAGCGCCTCATCGACGACGATCACCCACTTGAGCCGGGCGGAGCGGGTCGGCTCGTCGGTACGGATCTCCTCGGGCTCGAAGCCCACCTGATTAACGCCGTTCATAGTGGGAGACGGTAGGCATTTGCGCGGGAGGCTGACAAGGAATCCGTATTTAATCCGGCTACACTGCGGCAATGGCGCACCTGGACGAACTTGATACGGCATTGCTGCGGGAACTGCAGGTTGATGCACGGCGCACCAACCGCGACATCGCCGCCGCGGTCGGGGTCTCGCCGACCACGGCGCTGGACCGCACCCGGGCGCTGCGCGAGCGGGGCGTGATCCGGGGTGCCAGCCTCACCGTCGACCTGGCCGCGATCGGCCGCCCGGTGCAGGCACTGATCGCGGTCCGGATCCGCCCGCCGTCGCGGCAGAACATCGAGGCCTTCCGGAACTGGGCGGCGGCTCTGCCCGACACGCTGGGCGTCTTCGTCACCACCGGCTCGGAGGACTTTCTGATCCACGTGGCGGTGCCGGACAACGAGAGCCTCTATGCCTTCGTCATCGACCGGCTCACCGGGCACGCGCACGTGGCGGACGTACGGACCTCGGTGGTCTACGAGCACCTGCGCAACGACCGGATCAGCCCCGTCGCCCCCTGAGCCGGTGCCCCCTAGGGTCGGGGCATGCGGATCAGAGAGGCGACAGAGCAGGACTGGCCCCGGATCTACCCGTTCTGGTCGCAGATCGTGGAGGCCGGCGAGACGTACGCGTACCCGCTCGGGCTCGGCCCGGACGAGGCGCGGGCCCTGTGGATGGAGCAGCCGCCCGGTCTGACCGTGGTGGCGGTGGAGGGCGACGAGGTCCTGGGTTCGGCCAAGATGGGGCCCAACCGGCCGGGCCGCGGCGCGCACGTCGCCACGGGGAGTTTCATGGTCGACCCGCGCCGGCACGGCCGTGGCGTGGGCCGGGCGCTGGGCGAGTACGTCGTGGAATGGGCCCGGCGCAGCGGCTACCACAGCATCCAGTTCAACGCGGTGGTGCAGGTCAATGCCGCTGCGGTGCACCTGTGGCAGTCCCTGGGATTCGTGATCATCGGAACGGTTCCCGAGGCATTCGATCATCAGTCGAAAGGACTAGTGGGCCTCCACGTAATGGTTAAAAAGCTATGAATCGTCCCGAAACGCCCCCAAATCCCGTAGTAGACGGCAAATCGCCCATAACCTGATCCACGTCAGGCCAGCCCTCGGCCTGACAACGAACTAGTTTCGGAGGAAATGGGATGAACAAGTCTCGGCGTATCGGAGCCCTCGTGGCCGCCACCGTCGCTTCGGTTGGCATGTCGTCGCTGGTGGCGCCCACCGCTGCGGAAGCGGCACCGCGGGGACCGCAGCCCGTCTCCAACTTCGTGCAGCGCGTGCGGGCCAACGTGGACACCTGGGTCAGCATCCGCTGGCAGACGGACCGCCGCATCTGTGACGCTCAGGTCTTCGTGAACGGCCGGCGTGTCGACGTGGACTACCCGCGCAACGCCCGCTCGACGTCCTTCTCGCGGGGCGACTCGCTGCGCCCGGGGCGCACCGACTTCACGGCCTTCCGGGTGAACGCGGACTTCAACCGCTCCGGCGTGGCGCTGCTGCGCGCGACCATCGTGTACGACAACTGCGGCCGCTTCGACCGCCCCGTGCGCAAGACGTTCGGGATCGCCATGCCGGTCGTCGCGTTCCGCCCGGGCAACGGCGGCCCGATCGGTGGCGGTAACCACGGTGGCGGCAACGGTGGTCACCAGGGTGGCAACAACGGTGGTCACCAGGGTGGCAACAACGGTGGTCACCAGGGTGGCAACAACGGTGGTCACCAGGGCGGCCACAAGGGCGGCACCACGGGCGGGCAGCGCTGACGTCCGGTTCACTGAAGTAACGCGCGGGCGGCCGGACGGCCGGCCCGCGCGTTTCCTCTTCCCGGTTCGATTACGCGCGGCCGGCGGGGGCGGCCGGCCGCGCGTAAGTCCTCATCCCTCAGCGGGTCGCCATGATCAGCGCGGCCGGGTCGGTGCAGACCAGCTCCAGCGCCCGGGCCACCACGGCCGGGTCGTACGTCGAGGCGTGGAACGTCGCCTCCAGGTGGAGCACCCCGCCCATCTCGGACGTGGTGAGCGTGATGCCCTCCGGACCGTTCAGCGTCGGCACGCTCTGGTTCACCCGCCCGGCGGCGTCGACCGCCCAGGGCAGATCGGCGAGCACGTCGTGCCGGCCCTGGTTGCTGAAGGTCAGCCGCGGCCGCGGCTCCATCGCCACCTGCGACGGGTACGGGTCCGGCAGGGCCGGCGCGCCGGTCACCGCGATCTTGCCCTCGCGCAGCAGCATCATGGTCAGGATCCGGCCGGTGGCCAGCTCCGCCTTGAGCGTCGTGTGGATCGCCTGCGGGTCGGTCAGGCTCGGCGGGCTCAGGTACGGGCCCATGCAGAAGTTGCTGTCGATGCTGACCCCCTGGTCCACGTAGCGCCGGGCGTCGGCCAGGAAGGTGCCGCCGGACAGGTCCGGGTTCAGGCCCAGCTCGCGCAGCGCCGCGGTGAACGCCGCGAACGTGATCGCCGAGGTGGTGACGCCGGGCGCGTGCTGGTCACGCCAGGTGCGCATCTTGCCCAGCACCTCCGCCGAGCGGGTGGTCTCCACCGTCAGCCCCGGCGTCCAGGGCCGCGTCGGCACCTCCGGCAGGTGCGGCGGCCGCGCGAAACTCAGCCCCTGCTTCCACCGGCCCGGCTTGGTGCCGAACTGCTTCCACCAGGCCTTGGGCAGCGCCCACCGGTGCCGGACGGACGGGGCGATGTGCGCGGCACGTTCCTCGCCGGCCGCCCGGATCAGCTCCCGGAGCAGCGTGTTCACCGGACCCGCGTCGCCGTACGCGTGCGCCACCTTCATCGCCACGTACCCGCCGCCGGCCAGGATCCGCACCGGGTGGTGACCGCGCGGCTCGGCCTGCAGCTCGCGGGTCATCGCGTCGAAGTCGGCCGGCCCGTCACCGAGGTCGGTGACCGCCTCCCGCACATAGGCGGCGAACGTGGGCGCGTCCATGTGCAGCCACTGGGCGCCGGAGCGGTCGAGGCGCGACACCGCCCGGTGGGCCGGGTCGGCCGCGTGCAGGCCGATCAGGGCGGTCCGCAACCGCTCGGCGGTCACCCCGGTCAGCGGGCCGACGGTACGGATGTACTCCAGCGGCAGCCAGGCGCGCTCGCGCAGAGTCAGGCTGGTGGTGGACATGATGTTCTCCTCGAGGGGCGGACGGGCGAAGACGACCCGCAGCACGGTCGGCGCGACGAGCACCATCTCGGCTGCCATCACCACCGCCACCCAGGTGACGAGTTCGGTGAGGCTGCCGCGGCTGCCGCCGTACCAGGCGGCGACGAGCTCGGTGACGCCGGCGAAGACCGAGAAGATGCCGGCGCCCCGGACGCGGCCCTGCACCCGGGAGATCGCCAGGAAGAAGTGGTGGAACACGAACGGCACGTAGGTCAGGGCCAGGATCATCAGCGCGGTGCCCGCCGACTCGGCGTAGCTCGGCCCGAACAGGCCCATGATCGGCTTGGCGAAGAAGACCACGATCAGCGAGACCGGCAGGCCGCCCCCGAGGCAGATGAGCAGGCCCATCCGCACCTTGGAGCGCAGGGCGGCCTTGTCGCCGCTGGCCACCGCGAACAGTGTCAGCGCCACGTTGCCCGGCACCATCGCCAGGAACGACAGCACCATGAACGCGGTGTAGAAGGACGCGTTCGCCTCGGCCGACAGCACCGCGGTGACGACCAGGGGCAGCGCCGCGCGGGGCAGGTAGGTGGCCAGGTTGAGCAGGTTGTGGTCGAACGTCGCCCGGCCCCGGCCCCGCAGCAGGGACACGCGGGGGCGTACCGAATCCACCATGCCCTTGCGCCGCAGCGTGCGGCCCAGGATCACCACCGAGAGCACCATGCCGGCGATCCAGGTGAGCAGCAGTTCGCCGCCGGTCAGGGTGAGTGGCAGGACGGCGAGCACGCCCAGCAGGACCAGCTTCACCACGGAGAACCAGGCGTTGCGCATCAGCTGCAACGGCCCCTGCAGGAGCCCGACCAGGGCCTCGTCCAGGACCAGGGTCATCGCGTTGAGCGCGACGCCGAAAACCAGCAGCACGGTGGCGGCCGTGCTGCCGAGCGCGTTCTGCAGGCCGGGGACGGCCAGGTGGGCGAGCGCGACGTAGCTCAGCCCGCCCAGGGTCGCGGCGCTGCCGGCGACCAGCAGGCACGTGGAGATCAGTTCCCACTTGCGGCCGCGCAGCGCGGGCAGGTCGGAGATGAGCATGGTGCCCATGCCGAACATGCCGATCGTGCCGATCAGCGTCATCGCGGACACGGCCGCGGACGCCTGGCCGACGGCCTCGGCGGGTGCGGTACGGGCGGCCAGCCACCAGTACGCGAAGCCGAACAGAGAGGTGATCGCGGTCGTGGCCATCAGCGAACCGGCGTTCAGGAACAGGTCCAGATGCCCGCGCAGCACGGTGACCAGGCCACCACGGCCAGGGCCCTCCGGTCCGGCATCCAGGCTCTCCGGCACGACCTCGGTGACCGTACTTTCCACTACTACCGCCCCCAGTGCAGTGATCGAAACCAAACGGTAGTTACCCGGAGTATTCGACTGCCACGGCAGAGTGGTGCACACTCCGCATACTGTCCGGAGTGGAGACCGGGCGGACCGGGGGACGGGTCCGGGACCGTTCGGTGGATCTTTGATGCGGCTGGGACCTCAGGCGTTATGCCTGGTCACAGCCGTAACGTCCGATGCCCCGTGGGTGAGCCGGGACACGGTCGGGAGCTATTCCTCCCAGACCGGTACGGAGGGTAGACCCCGCTCGGCCCGGGCCGCGTCGGTGAGCTCCTGGATCAGCTCGGTCTTACCCCGCGTGTACGCGTCACCCGGCCCGAACTTGGCCATCAGTTCGCGCTTGAGGGCGGCGTACCGGTCCCGGTCGGCGGGATGGGTGAGCAGATGGTCGCGCAGCAGCCGCTCGTTGCGCACCGGCCAGCTCTCCGCGGTGACGACGTGCAGGTGGTACGCCGTGCTGTCGTAGTCCTCCCGCCGGTAGAAGAGGCGCTGCGGCATGTCGGTGGCCACCTTGCGGTAGCCGAACGTCGCCAGCGCACTGGTGTTGACGTCGTCGAGATCCTCGAGACCGGCCATCAGGTCGATCACCGGCTTGGCCGGCAGCCCGGGCACGGCGGTGCTGCCGACGTGCTCGACCGTCAGGAACAGCGGTGCCAGCACGACGCAGGCCTGCCGGCCCAGCTCGGCCCACCGCGGGTCCGGTTCCGCGATCGTCACAGCCAACCCACCTTCTTCAAACGCCGGTGCAGGAGCACCGCGGCCCCGGCCATCAGCAGCAGCACGCCCGCGTAGCCGTACTTCCAGCGCAGCTCGGGCATGACATCGAAGTTCATCCCGTAGATGCCGGCGATGGCGGTCTGCACGGCGGCGATCGCGGCCCACGAGGCGATCTTGCGCATGTCGTTGTTCTGGTCCACCGACACCTGCGCCAGCCGGGCCTGCAGGATCGAGTTCAGCAGGTCGTCGAAACCGGCCACCCGGTCCACCGCCCGGTTCAGCCGCCCCCGCACGTCGACCAGGTACGGGTACAGCCCCGCCGGCACGACGTCGCGGTCGAGCAGCCGCTGCAACGGCTCCTGCAACGGCAACACCGCCCGCTTGAACTCCACCATCTCGCGTTTGAGCTGGTAGATGTGGGCGATTTCGGGCGGCCGGCTGGCGGAGAAGGAGACTTCCTCCAGCGCCTCGAGGTCGTGTTCCACGTGCGCGGCGACCTCCAGGTAGAGGTCGACCATCCGGCTGCTGACCGCGTACGCGACCGCCCACGGACCCTCGGCCAGCAGGGCGGGCCGCTGCTCCAGCTCCTCGCGGACCGGCCGCAGCGCGCCCGCGGCCCCGTGCCGCACGGTGATGACGAAGCGGTCCCCGATCAGCACGGTGACATCGCCGGTGTCCACCACCTCGGAGCTCTCGGTCAGCTCCTCGTGCTCGACGTACCGCGCGGTGCGCAGCACCAGCCGGGTGACCTCCCCGATCACCTCGGCGGCGGGCCGGTGCCCGGCCTCGGCGGCCTGCGCGGCGGTGAGCTCGTGCAGGCCGAAGGCCCGGGCGATCGCGGCCATCGTGGGCTCGTCGGGCTCGTGCAACCCGAGCCACACGAAGGCGTCCTTCTGCCGCTGCGCCTGGCGGACGGCGTGGGCGTAGTGCATGGCTCCGGGCCGGCGCGAACCTTCGTGATAGACGGCACAGTCGACGACCGCGTCGGGATTGCGGCGCTGGGGCTCCGGCTCGGCGGGCACCGGACGGGCCAGTCCCTCGAGGAGCCGGCCGAGCGTACGCGGAAGGGAGCGCGTTTCGCGCCGCCGCAATCCGAACATCCGCGGTTCCCCCATCGCTCGCCGGCCGTCCGGGGATGACGGTAGCGGTTGACCGCCCGCCCGTGCCGCACCGTCTGCCCGTGCCGGGTTCGCACCCCCGCGGGCCGGGCCGGCTCGTCCGGCCCGGCCGATGCGGATCAGGCCGAGCGTTGCATCGCCCGGGTTCCGACCAGCAGGCCGAACGCGCCTACCGCCACTGCCGCGATCGCGCCGGTGACGGTCGTCGACGCCCAGACGTCGCCCGCGAACAGAGCCCGCTCCGCCTCGACCACGTAGGTCAGCGGATTCCACCGCGACAGCGCCTGCAGCCAGCCGGGCCCGGCCTCGACCGGCAACAGCATCCCCGCGAGCAGCAGCAGCGGGAACAGCAGCGTCTGCTGCACGGTCCAGAACAGCCACTCCTGGTTCTTCGCCGCCAGCGCCAGCGTGTACGACAGCGAGCCGAGCCCCAGGCAGAAGACCGACAGGATGACCAGGCCCAGCAACGTGCCGGCCAGGTGCAGATCGAAGCCGAACGGCAGGCAGAGCGCCACGATCACCGCCGCCTGCACGACGACCGGCACGATCTCCTTGAGTGCACGCCCGATCAGCAGGGCCGGCCGGCGCAGCGGGGTGACCAGCATCCGCTCGTGGGATCCGGTCTGGATCTCGAAGAGCAGGTTGGAACCGGTCATCGAGGTGCCGAACAGGCAGGACATCACCACGATGCCGGGCACGAACCACTGCAGGCTCAGGTCGTCGGGCAGCAGCGGCGCGAAGAGGCCGAGGAAGACCAACGGCTGGACCATTGCGAAGACGACGGAGAACGGGTTGCGCAGGACCGGCCGCAGCTCACGGCTGAACACCACGCCGGTATCGGTGACGAGATTGGTCATGACTCAGACCTCCACGAGTGCGGGTTCGGTGTCCTCGGTATCGCCGGCGGACCGGGCGGCGCCGCCCTCGCGCAGGCTGCGTCCGGTCAGCTGGAGAAAGACGTCGTCGAGCGTGGCCCGCCTGACCTCGACCTCGGCCGGAGGCAGCCCCCAGGCGCGCAGGTCGTCGAGCAGCCCGGTGACCAGACGGGGAGCGCCCGGGACGGAGATGGTCAGCTCGGTACCGGACCGGTGGAATTTGTGCGGGACGCGGGACGCGACCGCCGCGGCGTCGCTCTCGTGCGCGAAGCCCAGGATGATCCGGTCACCGACGTGCTCGTCCTTGAGGCGGGCCGGGGTGTCGTCGGCGATGATCCGGCCGTGGTCGATCACGATGACCCGTTCGGCCATCGCGTCCGCCTCGTCGAGATAGTGGGTGGTCAGCACGATCGTGGTGCCGTACCGCTCGCGCAGCTCGACGATGTGCTGCTGCAGGTTCGCGCGGTTCTGCGGGTCCAGCCCGGTCGACGGCTCGTCGAGGAAGAGCAGCTCGGGAGCGTGGATCAGGCCCATCGCGATGTCGAGCCGGCGGCGCTGACCGCCGGAGAGCGTCGACACGGTCCGGTCGGCGACCGCGCCGAGGTCGAGCGACTCGATCAGCTCGGCGGCCCGCCGCCGGGCCTCGGTGACCTTCATCCCGTACGCGCGGCCCTGGCTGATCAGCTCGTCCCGGCCGCGCTGGCTGTGCGCGGCGCCGTTGCCCTGGCCGATGTAGCCGATGCGGTAGCGCACCTCGCGCTGGGCGCGCACCACGTCGTGGCCGGCGACCTTCGCGGTGCCCGAGGTCGGCGGGATGAGGGTGGTGAGCATGCGCAGGGTGGTCGACTTGCCGGCGCCGTTCGGGCCGAGCAGCGCGACCAGCTCGCCCGGGGCGACGGTGAGGTTGATCCCGCGCACCGCCTGCACGTCCTTGAAATGCCTGGTCAGCTCGTGTGTCTCAATCATGGGCACGACGCTAGGGTGAGATGCGGCCACTTCCTGACCGCAATCAAACGGAGACTGGCGGTATGGCGAACACGAGTGCCCGGATGCTGCGACTGCTCTCCCTGTTGCAGACCCACCGCTACTGGCCCGGCACCGAGCTGGCGGACCGGCTCGAGGTCAGCCCGCGCACCCTGCGCCGCGACGTCGACCGGCTGCGCGAGCTGGGCTACCCCGTCGATGCGGCCCGCGGCGTCGCCGGCGGCTATCAGCTGCAGGCGGGCGCGGCGGTGCCACCGCTGCTGCTGGACGACGAGGAGGCGGTCGCCATCGCGGTCGGGCTGCGCACCGCGGCCGCGGGCGCGGTGGCGGGCTTCGAGGAGACCTCGGTGCGTGCCCTGGCGAAGGTCATCCAGCTGCTCCCGCCCCGGCTGCGTAAGCGCATCGACGCGTTGCAGGCGGCGACCGCGCCCGGTGTCCTCGGCGGCGGTCCCACCCTGGACGCGGCGACCCTGACGACGATCGCGCTCGCCTGCCGCGGCGAGGAGCGGCTGCGCTTCGCCTACACGCCCCGGGAAGGCGACGGATCGTCACGCTATGTCGAGCCGCACCGCCTGGTCTCGCTCGGCCGCCGCTGGTATCTGGTGGCCTGGGACCTCGACCGCGGTGACTGGCGCAGCTTCCGGATCGACCGGCTGACCGGGCCGCAGCTCACCGGCGCCCGCTTCCGCCCGCGGGAGATCCCGGGCGGCGATCCGGTGGCCTGGATGCGCAGCCGGCTGGCTGCGGTGCCGACCCGCTACGACGTGTCGGTGGTCGTCGGCCGGCCCGCGCCGGACGTGCAGAAATTCGTGGGGCAGTGGGGCACGGTGGAGCCGGTGTCGGCGGCCAGCTCCCGGCTGCGGATGAACGTGGACGACCTCAGCTGGCCGGTCATGGTGCTGGGGATGCTGGGCGCCGACTTCACCGTCGAGTCGCCTCCGGAACTGCGCGATCAGGCCCGCGCAGCAGGCGAAACGCTGCTGCGCGGGGCCGATCGTTAGCTGGACGGATCGGCGCCCCCGTGGCGCCGATCCGCACGAGAAACCTATCGACCGGGTACGACAGTTTCGGTGCCGCTATCCCGCAGGATGGGATAGTCGACAGTGGAAAGACGGCGATCCGGGCGGTCGCCGGATCCGGTGAAACCCGGCTGAGAATGTCGGAGGGGACCGGCATACTTCCCGCGTGGATCAGGTGCCGGGCAATGTCGAGGACGTCATCGAGCTGACCCGTGCGGGCCGGCGGCTGAAGTACGTGTTCTTCTGGGGCCACCGTCCGCAGCGTGACGGCAGCATCGGCACCGGCTGCCTGAGCCAGTGGTGGCCGTCGGCGTTCACTGTGGACGGTGTCCGGTTCAGCACGGCGGAGCACTACATGATGTGGCGCAAGGCGCTGCTCTTCGGCGACGAGGAGACCGCCCACCGCATCGTTGCGGCCAGTCACCCCCGCCAGGCCAAGATGCTGGGCCGCCGGGTCCGCGGCTTCGACGAGCAGACCTGGGCCGACCAGCGCCGTGCCATCGTCACGCAGGCCAGTGCGGAGAAGTTCGGCCAGCGTCCCGAGCTGTGTGACTTTCTGCTCGGCACCGGCGAGCGGATCCTGGTCGAGGCGAGCCCCACGGACCGGATCTGGGGCATCGGGCTCGCGGCGACCGACGAGCGGACGGCGGATCCCGCCCGGTGGCCTGGGCTCAACCTGCTCGGCTTCGCCCTGATGGCGGCCCGGGAGCAGCTCAGGGGATGAGCCGGCGCATCCGCCAGGTCCACACGTCGTCGTCCGGGCCGGCGCCGTAGGCCTTGCGTTTGCCCATCTGCTCGAAGCCGCGGGCACGGTAGAACGGGATGCCCTTGTCGTTGTCCACGACCACCGACGCCCACACCTCCCGGGCGCCGAGCGCGGTCACCTGCTCGATGATCCGGTTCAGCAGCAGGGTGCCGAGCCCGTGTCCGCGTTCGGCCGGATCCAGGTAGATGACGAAGAGCTCACCGACGCCCGGTGCGGTCGTGCCCCCGCCGGCCGTGCCCAGCACCCGGCCGTCCTCCTCGACGACCTGATAGCCGAGCCAGGCGGGCGGGTTCGCGGCGATCTCCCCGGTCACCCGCCCGGGCTCGTAGAACTCGGCGATGACCCGTTCGACGTAGTCATCGGGGACCAGGCCGGCGTAGGTGTCGCGGTAGGCGGCGGTGCAGATCCGGCAGATGGCCGCCACGTCGCCGGAGGTGGCAGCCCGGACGCTCGCGCTCATGCGACGCAGATTATCGCGGCCGGGGCGGGCCCGCCCGTCACCAGCGGCGGTGGTGGCCCGCGCGGTCGCGCACCGTGGCCCACACCATCTTGCCGCCCGCGGTCGGGATGGCGCCCCAGGCCACCGAGTCCGCGTGCACCACGCGCAGGCCGTGCCCGCGCTCGTTGAGGGGCAGCTCCGGATCCACCGGGCAGGGGTCGATGATCCGGGGCAGCGTGGGGTCGCGGTCCCGGACGGCCAGGTGCAGGGCGGTGCCACGCCGGGAGATCGACACCTCCATCTCCGTACGGGCGTGCTCGACCGCGTTGGCGACCAGCTCGGACAGCACCGCCCGGCCGGGATGCAGCAGCGGGCCGAGGTTCCAGGCGTGGCAGGCGCCGCCGACGAGGTTGCGCGCGACGCCGGGAGAGACGGGCGAGGGTGGCAGGCGCATCCGGACCACGTCGGTCAGCGGGCGATTGCCGGTGAGCGACTCCCGGGCCTCCGCGACCGTGGTGAAGACCGGCAGGTAGCGATGGGTGCCGACCTGACTCAGCCGTTGCCCGAGCGGCGTGCCGGCTGGCAGGCAGAGGGCCAGCCGGGCCGGGGGATCGGCCGCCGCGGCGGCCTGGGTGGCGGACAGCCACACCGGCACGCTGTCGGCCGCCGGGTCCGTCACACCCGCCACGTCGATGAGGATGGCGGCCGGACTCTCGGCCAGGCAGCGGCCGATCTCCAGCGCCACCGTCGCGCCCAGCTGCGGATGCCAGTCGCCGCGTACCGCGATGTCGATGACCGCGCCGTCCACGTCCGCGGTGACCGAGACCTGGGCGCGGGCCCCGTCGAGCGCGGGCAGGAACAGGTACGGAGGGTTCGCCTCCATGGCACGCGGCTCCTCATTCGACACGTCGGTCCGGGTATCAGGCAGTGTCGGCCGGGGCCGGCGACGGGTCAACGAAGCTCACCCGTACGGGTTCAGTCGTCCGGCTTCGCCGGGCAGGATGGACGGGTGACCGGACTAGGCGCCATCTTCCTGCCCCAGAATCCTCCCGAGCGGCTGCGGAGCATCGCCCGTGCCGCGGACGAGGCCGGCCTCGAGCAGCTCTGGCTGTGGGAGGACTGCTTCCTCAACGGCGGTGTCTCGGCCGCCGCGGCCGCGCTGGCCTGGACGACCAGGCTGCGGGTCGGCATCGGCATCCTGCCGGTGCCGCTGCGCAACGTCGCCCTGACCGCGATGGAGGTCGCCACGCTGCACCGGATGTTCGGCGACCGGGCGATCGTCGGCGTCGGGCACGGCGTGCAGGAGTGGATGAAGCAGGTCGGCGTCAAGGCGGCGTCACCGATGACCATGCTGCGGGAGCAGGCCACCGCACTGCGGGCGCTGCTGAACGGCGAGAGCGTGACCACGGACGGCCGCTACGTCCAGCTGGAACAGGTCAAGCTCGACTGGCCGCCGGAGCAGCCACCCGCGCTGCTCGTCGGCGCGACCGGTCCCAAGACCCTGCGGCTCACCGGCGAGCTGGGCGACGGCACGATCCTGACCGGCGGCACCTCGCCGGACGGCGTGCGGGCGGCCCGCGAGCACATCGGTGCGCCGGACGGTCACCAGCTGGTCGTCTTCCTGCCGGCTGCCCTGGGTCCGACGGCAGCCGACCGTATGGCCCGCCAGCAGGAGCGGTACGGCATGGACTTCCCGGGAGTGGCGGGTGACTCGCAGGCGGTGGCCGAGACGGTCGCCCTCTTCGCCGAGGCCGGAGCCACCACGGTCGTCCTCCAGCCGACCGTCGACGACCCGGATCCAGAAGGCTTCGTCCGGGCCGTGGCGACCGAGGTGCGCCCCCTGGTCGGCTGACACGAGCGGTATGCCGGACGGCGGTCGACTATCTTGTCCGACATGCCCATTTCGCCGTACCTGCACAGCCTGCGGGAAGTCGTCGGACACCGGATGCTCCTGCTGCCGGGCGTCACGGCGGTCGTCTTCGACGATGCCGGCCGGCTGCTGCTGGGCCGGCGCGCGGACAACGGCAGCTGGGCGCTGATCGCGGGCACGATGGACCCGGGCGAGCAGCCGGCGGAGACGGCCGTCCGCGAGGTGTACGAGGAGACCGCCGTCCACGTGGTGCCGGAACGGGTCACCAGCGTGCTGACCCAGCCGCCGAACACGTACCCGAACGGCGACCGGACCGAGTTCGTCGACATCACCTTCCGCTGTCGCGCGATCGGCGGCGAGGCCCGGGTGAACGACGACGAGTCGCTGGCCGTGGGCTGGTTCGCGCTGGACGACCTGCCGCCGATCAACGACCTGAACCGCCGCCGCCTCGAGTACGCGTTGACACCCGGCGCGGCGGCCTGGTTCAGCGCCCCGGCCGTCCACCACCCCTGAGCGCCGGCCGGCCTGCGGCTCAGAGCCTGCGGGCTCGTACGTGGTCGTCGTGCCAGACGTCGCCGACCAGGAACTTCTTCGTGCCGATGATCTCGAAGCCGTGTTTGGCGTAGAACTTCGCGGCGCGCTCGTTGCGCTGGTTGACCCCCAGCCAGCAGAGTCGCGCCCCGGTCGCGACGGCAGCCTCCAGCGTCGCCGTCATCAGCTTCGCGGCGATGCCGGAGCCGTGATTGCGCGCGGCGACATAGAACTTGCTGAGCTCGATGGCCGGCGCCGCACCCGGGTCGTCGGCGGCACGGATGACGGCGGCCAGCTCCGGGTCCTGGACCGGGCCGCCGATCAGCATCGCGTACCCGACGGCCTCGCCGGCCTCCTGGGCCAGCAGCAGGATCCGCGCCGGATCGGCCAGATACTTCTCGAAGCTCGCCAGCGCCAGATGCTCGGCGATGAATGCCTCGATGTCGGTCTGAAGCGTGCCCGGCGGGGTAGCCAGAGCGAAGGTGTCGGCCGCGAGCCGGTGCAGCTCAGCGGCGTCCGCCGGGACCGCGCGCCGGATGGTGATCGCCATGGCGTCACGATAACGGCGGCGTGACGCGGGCCATCGGGGCGTCCTGAAACTGGAAAGAGGGTTTAGAGTCGTGCCGACCGACCGATCGACGGTCCGGAACGGGAGGATGAAGCGGTGAGCGAACCGGCAATCCAGCGCAGAGGGCTCGGCGACGTGATTCCCGTGCCGGCCGAGGTGCGGCCCGACCCGGCCGCCGACTTCACCCTCGGCGAGGGTACGGCGATCCGCACGGCGCCCGGTTCGGCCGAGGCCCGCCGCATCGGTGACCACCTCGCCACGCTGCTGCGCCCGGCCACCGGCTACGCCCTGCCGGTCGGTGAGGAGTCCGGCGAGATCGCCCTGCTGCTCGACCCGGACGGCGACGGCGACGCGGACGACGACGAGGACGGCGACGAGGGCTACCGGCTCGAGATCGGCGCCTCCGGTGTGACCGTGCGGGCCGCTGCGCCGGCTGGTCTGTTCGCCGCGGTGCAGACGCTGCGGCAGCTGCTGCCCGCCGCGATCGATGCGACGACCCCGCAGCGGGAGGCATGGGTGCTGCCCGGCGGGCAGATCGTCGACCGGCCGCGGTTCGCCTACCGCGGCGCGATGCTGGACATCGCCCGGCACTTCTTCACCGTCGCCGAGATCAAGGCGTACATCGACTCGCTGGTCCAGTTCAAGATCAATCACCTGCACCTGCACCTGACGGATGACCAGGGCTGGCGGCTGGAGATCGACGGCTGGCCCCGCCTGACCGAGATCAGCGGCGGCGAGGGCACGGGGGTGGACGGGGCCGGGCCGGGCTACCTGACCCGGGAGGACTACACCGAGCTGGTCGGCTACGCGGCGGAACGGTTCGTCACCATCGTGCCGGAGATCGACATGCCGGGACACGTCAACGCGGCCCAGGTGGCGTACCCGGAGCTGACCGCCGATGGGGTGGCGCCCGCGCCGCGTACGGACATGGAGGTCGGCTACAGCTCCCTGGTCGCCGACAAGGAGGAGACGTACGCGTTCGTCGAGGACGTCGTGCGTGAGGTCGCGGCGCTGACCCCGGGCCCGTACCTGCACATCGGCGGCGACGAGGCCCAGGCCACCACGGCCGAGGACTACCGCACGTTCATCCAGCGGGTGCTGCCCCTGGTCGCCAAGTACGGCAAGCGCGTCGTCGGCTGGCACGAGATGGCCGGCGTGGAGCTCCCGGAAACAGCGATCGCCCAGTACTGGCGCATCGAGGCAACCGACGAGGGCACCGCCCGCGCCGCCGAGAACGGCAGCAAGGTGATCATCTCGCCGGCCGACCGGACCTACCTCGACATGCGCTACACCCCGGACACCCGGCCCGGCCTGGACTGGGCCGGCGTGATCGACGTGCAGCGGGCGTACGACTGGGACCCGGCCGACCGGCTCCCCGGCGTGGGCGAGGAATCGCTGCTGGGCGTCGAAGCGCCGCTGTGGTCGGAGACGCTGCGCAGCCTCACCGACGCACAGACGATGACCTACCCCCGCCTGCCGGCTGTCGCGGAGATCGGCTGGTCTCCGCGGGAGACCCACGACTGGGAGTCCTTCCAGCGACGGCTGGCGGCGTTCGCCCCCCGCTGGCGCCACCAGGGCGTCGCCTTCCACCCGTCCCCGGAGATCCCCTGGAGCTAGGGCATCGCGGCATCGCGGACCGCGACGGCTAGCGTCACGCTGACCGTGCGGTCCGCGCACAGCGCCGCCGAGTGACGAAACGGGAAGCCTCGACCTCGTCAGCGCCGCCGGCCGGCTAGCGTCAACCGATCCGTTCCACCAGGGCAACGTGGTCCTTGGCCGGATCCGAGACCGTGCCGACTCCCCAGAACGCCGAGGTGCCCGGGACGTTCTCCACCGCTGACAGGAACGGGTCGGCGGCCCAGAACGGATCGTCGGCGCGGACCTTCGGGCCGTAGACCACGCTCCACTTCTTCGCCTGGTAGCGCAGGAACAGCGAGCCCGGATACGAGACGCCGTACGGCTCCGCGGGGTTGCTGCCGGTCACCCACAGGTTGCCCGCGGCGTCGCCGCCGACGGCCCACAGGTCGGCTGACCCGGTCGGCGGGGTCACGCGCTGCCAGGAGGTTCCGTCCCAGTGCATGATCAGCGGCTGCGGGCGGGTGGTGTCGTACCCGATCGTGCCGACCGCCCAGGCGTCGGTGGCCGAGCGGGCGTGAATGCCGGTCAGGCGGGCGCTGAGCACCTTGGGCAGCGTTGCGACCCGCCAGGTGCCTCCGGTGCGCTGCACGATCAGGGGTTCCGGATATCCGGCGTCGTCGACGTGCCACGAGCCGACCGCGAACGCCGCGCCGCCCGGTGCGGACGCCACTGCGTGCAGGCTGCTGCTCCACGCATCGCTGCCCGGCACGGCCACCTCGGTGAACCGCCGGCCGTCCCACTCCATGACCAGGGCGCCGCCCGCGCGCCGGGCACCGACGACCAGCGGCTTGCCGTTGCGGGCCGACACATCGCTGAATCGGCCCTGGTCGGGCACCGGATAGCCCTGCCACGCCGTGCCGTTCCAATGGGCTGCGTACGGCAGCTGCCGGTCGTCCTGTCCGACCGCCCACACGTTCGCCGGGGTCACCGCGCACACCGCCTCCGGTGAGTCGAACTCCGCGGGCAGGAGGCTCTCCGACCAGGTCCGGCCGTCCCACCGCACCAGAGCGGCCGGCTGGGCGGGGATGTGACCGTACCTGTTGTCCTGGTAGCCCACTGCCCAGGCGTCGGCCGGCCCGGTCACGCTGACGTCGACCAGCCGGCTCGCCGGTCTCAGCGGCGGCTCCGCCACGATCCGCCAGGACGCCGCCGCCCCGGCCGGCACCGCGCCGGCCAGACTGACGGCGACCGCGCCGACCAGTGCCGCCACCGGCGCACGCCGCATCGTTGCCCCCATGGACATCTCCCTCGATAGGTGACTGCCCATCAGCGTCACAGCTGTCGATGCCCGGCGCGAGGTGTCCGGCGGGACTGTAAGGGCCTCGTAAGAGGTCCCGCGCGCTCAGGGAACCACGATCTCCACGTCGCTCGCGGGACGGGCCGGGATGCGGCTCAGATTGATGCTCAGGTCCTGCGGGGGCAGGTAGTAGTCGAGCCGGGCCAGCCGCTGCGCCAGGGTGCCCAGCAAAGCGACTGTGATCTGTTCCCCCGGGCAGCGGTGGCCTGTCCGGGGATCGCCGCCACCCTGCGGGATCAGGTCGAACTCGCCGATCGGCCGGTCCACGAACCGCTCCGGGCGGAACTCGTAGGGCTGCGGGAAGAGCAGGTTGTCGTGGTTCTGGCCGTAGACGTCGAGCAGCACCAGGGCACCCTTCGGAATGCGTTCGCCCGCGAACGTCAGGTCCTCGACCGCCCGGCCACCGAGGAACGGCGCGAACGGATAGAAGCGGCGCACCTCGTGCACGAAGGCAGCGGTGAACTCGTCGTCGCCGTCGCGCAACGGCCGGCGGTGCTGCGGCCAGCGGTCCAGGGCGTGCGCGCTGAACGCGAGGAACCACGCGACGGCGGTCGCCGGGCGGAGGATGTTGATCAGCTCCACGGCCGCCGTACGGGGCTCGAGCGGCTCGCCGTCCTCGCGGTAGTGCGCGATCGTGGTGATCGCCGCATCGGCCGGTGCGATGACGTCGCCGCTGCGTACCCCCTCGATCTTGGCGGCCAGCCAGCGCTCACGCCGGCGGCGGGCCGCCAGGGCCCGCCAGTGCCGTGGGCCCGGGGTGGCGAAGCCGTCCACCATCGCGACCAGGTCCGCGGCCAGTTTCGGCAGCTCGTCGTCGGTCACCGGGATGCCGGCCCACCGGGTCACCGCGCGGGCGATGACCAGCGCCGCCTCGTCGAAGAGGGTCACCGACGACCGGCCGCGCCAGCTCTCGGCCGCCTCGTCGAACGACTCACCGACCAGCTTGGCCAGCACGTCGATGCCGTCGTTCATCAACAGAGCCACGAACAGCGCCTTGCGGTGCCGGTGGGCCGCACCGTCGAGCGTGTGCACGGCATTCTTGCCGAACAGTGTGGCCACGACGGGATGCGGCAGCGCGGTGTGCCGCTCGACGTGGCTCTCGTCGTAGAAGAACCGCACGGCCTCCGGTCCGCAGACGGCCACCGCCCGCTGACCCAGCACCCGCAGGGGCACGGGCCGGTCGTGGTGCTTGCGGCGCAGGTCGGGCAGCCAGGCGTAGCCCTTGATGCCGGCGACGAGAGTCTGATCGAGGTTTGCCATGCGGTCGTGCATCCCCCCGAGGCCGCCGCCGAAACGGCGGCGTTGTGTCGCAAGCGTGAACGTCCCGAAATCTTCCTTAAATCTTCTTTCCCGGTACGGCGGGCCGCCACGCCGGATCCGCGCACGTCACCACCCTTGTTCGGGGCTCAATCGTGACCGTCGGACGGAGCGGCGGCCGTGGCGTTGTCGTAGGCCGGCCCTAGGCTTGCCGCGTGCAGAAGAGGGTGCTGGCATCGGCGACCGCGCTGGCCGGATTCCTGCTCGTCGCGGCGGTGCAGCTCGCGCTGGTCGTGGTGCCGGTCCTGCTGCTGCTCTCGATGCTGCCGGGCGCCGCGGCCCTGCGGCTCGGCCTGCCGGTCTGCATCGCGACGGTCGGCGTGATGGCGTACGCGACCTGGCGGGCCCTGCACACCCGCCGCCCGGAGCCGGTCGGCATCCCGGTGACCCGCGCGGACGCCCCGCGGCTGTGGGAGCTGCTCGACGGAGCGGCCGCGGCGGCCGGCACCCGCACCCCCGACCGCGTGACGATCGTCGCCGACGCGGCCGCGAAGATCATCGAACGCACCCGCCTGCTCGGACTGCTCGGCGGACGCCGTGACCTCTACCTGGGCCTGCCGCTGCTGCAAGCCTGGGACGAGGCGCACCTGCGCGCGGTGGCGGCCCACGAGCTCGGCCACTTCTCGCCCCGGCTGGGCGCGCTCGCGCCGCTGGCCTACCGCGGCCGGGTGGCGGTCGGCCGGACCGTGCCGCGCATCCCGCGGCGCAATCCGGCCGGGCCACTGCTCCGGACGTACGCGAAGCTCTATCACCGGATCGACGCACCGTTCAGCCGCGCCCAGGAGCTGACCGCCGACCAGATCGCCGCCGAGTACGCCGGCCGCGAAGCCGCCACCGCGGTGCTGCGCGACCTGCCCGCGCTGGACGCCCTGCAGCGGATCTTCCACGCGGAGTACCTGGGGCCGGGCTGGCAGGCGGGGCACGTGCCGGACGACCTGTTCGGCGGGTTCCTGCGGGTGCTCGCGGCCCGGGCGGACGACGTGGCGGTGCTGCGCGCCCGCGACTCCGGCGCTCCGTCCACATGGGACACCCACCCGCCGGTCACCGAACGGCTGGCCGCGCTGACCGCGGCACCGGTCGTCACGCCCCGGACGCCCGGCGAGGACGAGCGGGAATCCGCTCCGGACGAGCCACAGCTGGTCGGCGCGGCGGTGTCGGCTTCCGGCACCGCGGCGACCTCGGCCGGACCGGGCAGCAGCGGATCAGACGTCGGCGGATCAGGCGTCGGGACCGGCGGGCCGAGCGGTGACAAATCGGGCGATGGGTCCGACGAGCCCGACCGACCTGATGGACCGGGCGGCGACAAGGCCGCGAAGCCGGCGGAATCGCCCGGCACGGCGGTCGATCGGCCGGAGTCACCCACGCTGCTCCCGGCCAGGCCCGAGCACGAACAACCTCTCACCTCGATGGGCGGCGCGGGCGGCATGCTGACGTCCGAGGACCCGCCGGCGTCCGGGACCGGAGGAAGCCGGCCGGCTTCCGAGAGCGGAGACAGCACGGTCGGGCCCGACCCTGACGGCGGCGGAGGAACGCCCCCACCCCGTGCCGCCGGCGCCACAACGACCGGGTTCGCGTTCGGCGCGCCGGCCGGGGAGCTGGTGCCCGACCTGCCCGGCCTCGGACGGGCGCTGCAGGGCGTCGCCTTCCCCGCGCAGGGCCGCACGACCGTGGACTGGGACTCCTTCTTCGGCGCCGCCCGTACGGTCGAGATGCAGCGGGAAGCCGACGGCGCTCTCGCCACGATCTCCCGGGCCGCCGGCGTTCCGGTCGCGACCGCCGCCGACGTTCTCGATCTCGCCGCCGACGGCCGGCTGTACAAGGCCGCCGAGTCGGTCTTCGCCGGGCTGCCGGCCGATGAGACCGCCGGCCGGGTCGCCGAGCTGGTCACCCTGCTGCTCGCCCTGGCCGCCCTGCGCAGTGGCGCGGCGCGCTGGCGGCACAGCTGGACCGGCAACGCCGAGCTCATCGCCGCCGATGGTGCCCATCTCGACCTCGGCGGGCTCGCCGCGCTGGCCAGTGATCCGGCGACGGTCGCCACCGCGCGGGAGCGGCTGGCCGAGCTGCACATCGACCCGGCCGCCGTGGCCGGCGCGGACACCGCCCAGACCCGGCCCGAGGTCGTCGGGGGCGTCGTCAACCTGGTGGTCGACGGCGTCCGGACCGATGTGCTCATCGTCGACACCGGACTGTTCCTCGTGCCCGGGCTGCCGCGCTCGCAGAACGGTTCGGCGAAGCGGCGGCTCGCCCGCTTCGCCGCCGCCGACGTGCCGCGGCGCGACGAGACCGCGCCCGGCAGCCGGTTCGTGCCGTTCGCCGAGGTGGCCGGTGCGACCCGGACCCGGCGCAGGGGCTGGGATCTGAGCCTGCGCGACGGCGGGACGATCAGTGTGCGGACCGCCCTCGATTCCGACGAGTTGCCCGGTGGCTGGGCCGCCCTCGACGACGCCGTGGCTTTCCTGTCCCGTACCCGATAGTTGCCCGGCCGGCTGAACCGTTCGGCGCCGTCGCCCGTGGTGAAGACAGAGACATCATTCCGACGGGATGAGTCACGAACTTGTTACCAGGGGTCATGATGGGTGCCATGTTCGTTCGCTTACCCTTCGCCGAATTGGGTAGATGAAGGCCACTCGAAGCGGCGATGATCGTCACTGACAGGGGGGAGGGGCGCTATGGAACGGGGACCGATGGCGCTCTTCGGGGCCATCATCGCGGTCGGCCTCGGACCGGCAATGTGGCTCGGCGCGCAGTTCGGTCAGGTGACGTTGTCGCCTGAGCGTCCGCCCGCCGTGACAACCGTGCAGAACGATGTGGAAGCGCCGCGCGGCGGATCCGGTGCGGGCGACGCACCGACCGAGGCCGAGGCGATCCGTACCGAACCGAAGGCCGACACCGAACCGCTCACCCGGACCAAGAACGCCCGTCCGGCGGGGACCAAGTCGCCGACACCGTCGCCCTCCACGTCGGAGAAGCCGTCGACGCCGCCGACCGACCCGGTCTCCTCGGACACCCCGGATCCCGGCGACAACGGGACGACCCCGCCGACGGAGTCCTCGACCCCGCCGGACGAGCTGCCGCCGGACGACGAGGACCCGGACGTGCCACCGCCCACCGACCCGCAGACCGGCCAGGCCGACCAGACCGTGGCCGACACGTCACTGGTCTGACGAGCGATCCACCCGGAGCCCGGGCCCACTCGGCCCGGGCTTCGTGCTGTCGGCGGCGAGATAGGTCCGGCCCAGGCCGCGAGCCGTCTCCGCGAAACACTCGCGCAGCTCCGGCGGATCCAGCACCTCGGCCTCCGCACCCAGCTTCAGCAGCTCGATGTGGCCGTGCCGCACCGACTCGATCGGCACGGTCGTGGTCAGCCACCCGTCGTCACCGACCGGGCCCGCGCAGGCCCGGGCCGTCCGCGACATCTCCGGCGGAAAGACGTACGCCATCCGGTTCAGCGCCTCGGTCGTCATCCGGACGGTTGCCCGCGCGGTGTAGACGCCACGCTCGTACTGCTCGGTCCACTCCTGCCAGAACGCCGCCAGGTCGAAACCGGCGGGCCGCTCGGCGGGCTCGTCGAGCAGCGTCGCGTCGAGGACGTTCACCACCCGGTACGCCGTGATCCGCTCGCGGAACGCGGCCACCAGGTACCAGCGTCCCGCCTTGAGCACGACCCCCAGCGGGGACAGCGTCCGGGCCACCTCCCGGGGCGCCTTCCAGCGCCGGTACCGGACCTCGATCTTCCGGGCCCGCCACACCGCGTCCGCCACCGTGGCCAGGTGCGGGGTCGGCTCGTCGGAGCGGAACCAGCCCGGCGCGTCCAGGTGGAAGCGTTCGCGTACCCGGTCCGCCCGGTCCGCCAGCTCACCCGGCAGCGACGCCCGCAGCTTGAGCTCCGCGGCCGCCAGCACCGAGCCGAGGCCGAGTTCCGCCGCCGGGCCCGGCACTCCGGCGAGGAAGAGCGTGCCCGCCTCGTCGCCGGTGAGGCCGGTCAGCCGGGTGCGGTAGCCGTCGAGCAGTTGGTAGCCGCCGGCCGGGCCGCGGTCGGCGTAGACCGGCACGCCGGACGCGCCGAGCGACTCGACGTCGCGGTAGACCGTCCGCACGGAGACCTCGAGCTCGTCGGCGAGCTCCTGGGCGGTCATCCGCCCGCGGTTCTGCAGCAAGAGCAGCAGGGAGAGCAGCCGGGACGCACGCATCCGCCCAGCATGGCACCGGCCGCGTGCGGTGAGCACGCGGCCGGGATGCGGGGCCGGGTCGGAGAACGCCGGACGGGGTCAGAGGCTGAGGATGCGGTTCAACATGTCCCGGTATCCGCGCAGCTGTACCCGGAGCTGCTCGGTGTCGTCGGTGTCGTTGTTCAGGCCCTCGCGCTGCGAGCGCAGGCTGGCGGAGAGCTTCTCGACGGCCTCGTCGACCAGCTTGGCGGCGTCGCCGGCGGCGTCCTTGGGGCTGTCGACGAAACGCAGCTGCACGTCGCGCCACCGCTCCTGGAACGTCCGGGCGTCGTCCTGGTCGAACAGGTTGCCCGGCTCGTCCGCCGTGCTGCCGGCGGTCGTGGCCGCTGCGGCGGCGACCGGGACCGCCACGGCGGCGGGCGGGGTGCTGTCGATCGGCGTACCCGTGGCCGGGTCGACGGCCTTGGGGTCGTCGAAGCCACCGTCGTCCTTGAGCGGCGCGGCGTCAGCGGTGTTGCCGTCCGAGGCGGAGCTCTCGAGGGGGGTCTCGGTGGCGGGGTCGACGGCCTTGGGGTCGTCGAAGCCGCCGTCGTCCTTGAGCGCGCCGGACGTCGCCGGGGCCGGGTCGTCGAAGGTGGTGACCGAATCGTCCCGGTTGCCGTCCCGGTCGAGGTCGGGGCTGTCCGAAGTGTTCTGGTCGGTGCGGGCGCCCGACCCGGCCGAGACCGCGCCGGCGTCAGTGCTGGTCGTGTCGTCGAGCGGAACGTCGACGACGCCGTCGGGGTCGGTGCGGTCGCGCCCGTCGCGGGTGTCGTCCGCCGTCCAGGTGGCCGGGACGGTGTCCGGAGCGGTGACCGTGCCGTGCCCGGGGTGCGGGTCGGCAGTGGAGGTCACCACGCCGTCGCCCGGAGCGACATTGGCGTCGTCGCCGACGCCGGTGTCGGCCGCCGAGTCACGGTCGGTCGCGTCCCACCGGTCGTTGGTCGGATTGGCCATGGCCGACGCGGCCACCGCGCCGCCGACGGTCGACGCGCCGAACGCGGTCGGCTGCGGGCTGGGCTCGTGGAACGGCGGCGGGTCGGTGTCCTCGCGGCGGGTCGCGTCCGCGTCCGCGTCACTGTCGCGGACGGTGTCGTCGTCGGCCGTGGGAGGCGTGTTCGACCAGGGCGACGGCGGCCGCTGGTTCGGTACGGCCACCGGTTCGGACCGTACGTGGTCCGGCCCGTCGTCGCGGGGCTGCTCATCGCTGGACTCGCGCGCGTCGTTGGAGAAGAAACGCATGGTCGGCTCCTCAGCGGCTCGTGGCGTCGGGACGGGAGCCCGCGACGTCGCTGTCGTGGTTGTTGATCTGCTGGTTCGGGACCTTCGGCTCGTCGGCCGGGGTGCTCGCGCCCTCGCTGCGGACCGGGTTCTCACCGAGCAGGTCGGCGAAGAGGGCACGGTAGTGGACCAGCGCCTGCCGCAGGTCCTCGGTGTCCGCCTGACCGTTCTTGCTGCGCTCGCTGATCGCGTGGGCGTCACGGTAGTGCTCGAGCGTGCGGGCGTGCTCGACGGAGAGGGTGGCGAGCTGGTCGTCGTAGTCGCCGGTCGGGTAGCCGCGTTCCGCGATGAGCCGGGTGGTCAGCTCGTCGGCGGTCGACACGGCGGTCTCGGGTGCGTCCACGAACTGGATCTGCACCTCTTCCCAGGCGACCGAGTACTTGGCCTTGGACTCGGCGGACAGCGGCTTGAGCTCGAGCTCGGCATGCCGCTTCTCGCGCTCGCGCAGTTCACGCTCGGCATCGGTACGGCTGTCGGCGTCGGCGACGACGCGGTCGTACTCGGGGCCGAACGTCTGCTGCAGCTTCTTGCGGCGGCCGGCCCGGACCGCGAGCAGAATCGCGGCGACGATCACCAGCACGATGACGATCAGGACGATGGTGAGCCAAGCGGACATGGCGTTCCTCCTTCTTCACCGGGAGGTATGCCCACTCAACCAGGGTCATCAATCCGATTCCAGGTGCCAGGGTGAAATCTTGCTCACGCGGGTCGCGAGCGGGCCCTCCGCACCGGTTCGACCGGTTCGCGAGTGCTTTGTGGAGATCTGTGGCACACCGGCGAGGTGGCTGGGAGCGCATCCATTCCGTATTCTGCCGGAGGCGCACGCAGCACCGAGGTCAACGGCCGTCAATCCCTCGTCCGTGGTACCCCGGTCCGGCGTGCCGACGGTCCTGCAATCCCCTCGGGCGGAGTCTGATGCGAACCCGCAACTGGTCGATCCGTTCGAAGATCGTCGCGCTGGCCGCGGTCCCGCTGACCGCGCTGCTGGCACTCTGGATCTTCGCCACGGGCGTGACCGCCGGCCCGGCGAGCAAGCTGCTCTCAGCCCAGACCCTGGTGGACAAGGTGGGCTCGCCCGGCGAGCGGCTCGTCGGTCAGCTGCAGATGGAACGCCGGCTCTCCGTCGCGTACCTCTCGGACGACCGGCCCGTCCCGCCGGAGCTGGCCGCCCAGCGGGCCTCGACCGACCGCGCCGCCGCGGATTTCCGCCGGGTGGCGGGCAGCGCCGACGCCCAGGACGCGGCCGACGACGTGCTGCGGACCCGCATCCGTCAGCTCTTCTCCGAGCTCGACGGGCTGAACGAGAACAGGCAGCACATCGACCGCCGGGAGGTCGACGCGCTCGGCGCGCAGAATCTCTACAACAGCATCGTGGAGTCCGGCTTCCGGATGTTCATCGCGACCGCCGCCTTCGGTGACGAGCGCATCGACCGCAAGATCCGCGCCGTGGTCACCATCGCGCGCGGCCAGGACTACCTCAGCCGGAGCAACTCCCTGGTGGGCGGGGCCCTCACGGCCGGCGAGCTGAGCGCGGACGCCCGGGTCGACCTGCTGCAGGCGATCAGCATGTCCCGCTTCCTGTTGGCCGAGGGTGTCACCGACCTGCCCGCGCAGGACCGGGCGGCCTTCCAGAAGCTCAGCACCGGCCCCTCGTTCAGCCGGCTGCGCGAGCTGCAGGACGAGTTGCTCAGCGACAGCCGGCCCAGCACGGCGCTGCCGATCACCGCGGCCGAGTGGAGCCCGACCTTCGACACGGCGACCCAGCAGCTGACCGCGTTCGAGGTCAACGCCGTCGCGGCGCTGCCCGGCGACGCCCGGCCGGTCGCCGTGGACGTGCTGGTCCGGCTCGGCCTGGCCGGCCTGCTCGGCCTCATCGCCTTCATCATCTCGATCGTCGTGTCGGTGCGGGTCGGCCGCTCGATGGTCGGCCGGCTGACCCGGCTGCGCGGCGAGGCCCTGGAGATGGCCGGCGAGCGGCTGCCCGCGGTGGTCCGGCGCCTGCAGCGCGGCGAGGCCGTCGACGTCGAGGTCGAGACGCCACCCCTGGAGTATGGCCGGGACGAGATCGGTCAGGTGGGGCGCGCGTTCAACGAGGTCCAGCGCACGGCCGTGCAGTCGGCGGTCGAGGAGGCCAACGTCCGCCGCGGCATCAACGAGGTCTTCCTGAACATCGCCCGGCGCAGCCAGACCCTGTTGCACCGGCAGCTGGCCCTGCTCGACAAGATGGAACGGCGCGAGACCGAGCCGGACGAGCTCGAGGACCTGTACCGCGTCGACCACCTCGCCACCCGCATGCGCCGGCACGCCGAGGATCTGGTCATCCTGGCCGGTGCCGCCCCGGGCCGCGGCTGGCGCAACCCGGTGCCGGTGATCGACGTTGTCCGCGGCGCGATCAGTGAGGTCGAGGACTACAAGCGGATCGACATCGTGTCGGTCGAGTCGTCGGCGGTGCTGGGCCGGGCCGTGGGTGACGTCATCCACCTGCTCGCCGAGCTGCTGGAGAACGCCGCGTCGTTCTCGCCGCCGCAGACCCGGGTCCAGGTGGTGGGGCAGGTCCTGCCGAACGGGTACGCGCTGGAGATCGAGGACCGCGGCCTGGGCATGTCCCCCGAGGCGCTCGCCGAGGCCAACCGCAAACTGCTCGAGCCGCCGGACTTCGATCCCGCCGACAGCGCCCGGCTGGGCCTGTTCGTGGTGGCCCAGCTGGCCAACCGGCACGGCATCCGGGTCTCGCTGCGGCCCAGCGGCTACGGCGGCGTGACGGCCGTCGTGCTGGTGCCCGGTGAGCTGGTCACGACCGGGCAGGGCCAGGCCGCGCTGCCGGCCGGCAGCACCCCGCCGGACACGTCCTGGGACCGGCCGCTGGTCGGCACCGGCACCGAGGACCCGGCTCGCAGCTCGCTCGGGGCGCTGCAGTGGCAGGGCACCGAGCAGGTGCGCTCGATAGCGATGACCGGCCGTCCGGTGACCATCAACGGCACGGCGACCGCGGGCCCCGAGCTGACCGACGCCTCCGGCCTGACCCACGACACCGGGCAGCCCGGCCCGGGGCGGCCGGAGCCGGCCACCGCGACGGGCGCCGACGTGGGCGACCCGACCCGGCCTCTGAGCCGGCACACCCTGGGCCTGTCGGACAGCCCGGTCACCGATCCGGCCGGGACCCCCGGTGGGCCGGCGCCCAGCGCGGTCGTGGACGGGCTGACCGAGGACGGCCTGGTGCAGCGCCGTCGCACCAAGCCGCGCCGGGCGAACGACCAGCGGTCGGCCCCGCCGGCACTGCTGCCACCGAACCTGACCTCACCGGCCGGTCTCTCCACTCCGTCCGGTCCGGCCGCGCCGGTCACGCCGACTACCCCGGCCGCGCCGACAACGCCGGTCACGCCGACAACCTCGGCCGCGCCGGTCACCCCGGCCTCGCCCGCGTCGCTGAGTTCCGACTTCCCGTCGGCCGGCAACGGCCGGACGACGACGAACGGCAGCGGCCTGACCGGCGCCGGGCTCAACGTCCCCGGCGTGGGCCGGCCCGGCCCCGGTCTCGACGGGGCCGGTCGGGACGGGCCGGGTATCGACAGCCCCCTCCGGCCCGGCGACGGACCGCTCCGGCCCGGCGACGGACCGCTCTGGCCCGGCGACGGACCGCTCTGGCCCGGCGACGGACCGCTCCGGCCCGGCGACGGACCGGCGGTGCCCGGCGCTCCGGGCCCGGTGCCGGCGCCCGTGCCGCCGCGAATCCCGTCGCCCCGGGTCGCTCCCGAGGCGATGCCCCGCGAGGCGCCGTCCGGCGACGAGGCGGACGAGCCGCTGTTGCCGCGTCGCGTCCGTCAGGCCAGCCTCGCCCCGCAGCTGCGGGGACCGGTCGCCGAGCAGACCGCGGCCCCGTCGCGGTCGCCGGAGCAGGTCCGGTCCCTGATGAGTGCCCTGCAGCAGGGCACCACCCGGGGTCGGCGGGAGGCAGCCGGCCTGACCGCCGCGGCGGCCGGCTCGCCGGATGCCCAGGCGGACGGAAGTGCAGATGACAGTCCGGAAACTGACAAACAGCGGACGGTTGGGGAGCCGATGTGGTCCGAGGCGGCTACCGTCATTTTCCCGGCAGTGCAGGACCCGGTGGCGGCCGGATCCGACGACAGCACAGACAACGCGCCCGAAAATCACGAGAACCGGCCGGATAAGGACGCATAAGTGGGATACACGACAAACCAGAGTGCCAACCTCACCTGGCTGCTCGACGATCTGATCGAGCGAGTGCCGTCCGCGCAGCAGGCTGTGGTGCTGTCGGCGGACGGGCTCATGATGGGCGCCTCGGCGGCGCTCAGCCGGGAGGACGCCGAGCACCTGTCGGCGATGGCCGCGGGCTTCCAGAGCCTGGCCAAGGGTGCGAGCCGGCACTTCCGGGCCGGCCCGGTACGCCAGACGGTGGTCGAGATGGAGGACGCGTTCCTCTTCGTCACGGCCGCCGGGCTGGGCGCCTGCCTGGCGGTGCTCGCGGCCAGCGACGCGGACCTGGGCCTGATCGCGTACGAGATGGCCATGCTCGTCACCCGGGTGGGGCAGACGATGGACGCCCCGGAACGTCCCGCCGGGTCCGATGCCCGCTGACCCGCGGGCCCCGCACGACTGGGGTGGCCAGGGCGGGCAGTCTCCGCGTGACTGGGGCGACCGGGACACGGTTCCGCTGCGGACCGATCCGCTGCGGGCCCCGCACGACTGGATGGATCAGGACGCGGGCCCGGTGGTCCGGCCGTACGCGGTCACCCAGGGCCGGGTCGCGCCCTCCGGCGGCGAGTTCGACCTGCTCGCCTTCGTGGTGGCAACCGTGCCCGACGCGCCGCCGGCACCATCGCTGCAACCGGAGCATCACGCTCTGGTCGGCGCGGCGTGGGAGCCCACGTCCGTCGTGGAACTAGCCTCCAAACTGGACCTCTCCATCGGGGTCGTCCGGGTCCTGCTGGGTGATCTACGCTCGGCGGGATTGATTTCGCTCTACGAACCCCCCGCGGCCTCCCAGCCGCACGACGTCGACGTACTCAAGGCGGTTGTCAATGGACTCCGTGCGCTCTGACCGAGACGGCACGCGCTCGCGTATCCCGGTCGCGCTCAAGATCCTCATCGCCGGCGGGTTCGGTGCGGGCAAGACCACCATGGTCGGCTCGGTCAGCGAGATCCGGCCGTTGCAGACCGAGGAGGTACTGACCGGCGTCGACGGCGCCGACGACACCTCGGGTGTCGAGGGCAAGCGGACGACGACCGTCACCATGGACTTCGGTCGCATCACGATCACCGAGGATCTGCAGCTCTACCTCTTCGGCACGCCGGGGCAGGACCGCTTCTGGTTCCTCTGGGACGAGCTGTCGCAGGGCGCGCTCGGTGCCGTCGTGCTGGCCGACACCCGCCGGCTGGCGGACTGCTTCCCCTCGATCGACTACTTCGAGCAGCGCGGGACGCCGTTCGTCGTGGCGGTGAACTGTTTCGACTCCGAACGTCGCTTCGGCGGCAAGGCGGTGGCCAAGGCCCTCGACCTGGATCCCGACGTGCCGGTGGTGGAGTTCGACGCGCGGGAGCCGCTGGCTGCCCGCAACGTGCTGATCGAACTGGTCGAGTACGTCGCGCGCCGGCAGCTGCTGGCGGCCGGCGCCCGCTGAGGTCGCCGGCGCGGCGTCAGCCGTAGCGCGCCGAGGGATACGTCGACGGCCAGCCGCCGGGCGGGGTGCCGTGCTGGGCGACCGGCAGGCAGATCAGCCGCGAGGCCAGCCGGTTCACCGCGCGCATCGGCAGCACGCCGCGGATCACGAGATCCTCCGGCTGGCCGTACGGGCCGCGGTTGAGCCGGTCGATGACGATCCCGTGCGCCTGCTCGGAGCTGATCCCCGGCAGCCGGGCCAGTTCGTTGCCGGGCACGTGGTTCACGTCGACCAGGCCGCCGTCGTCGAAGGCGCGCATCAGGTCCGGCCGGCCGATGCCGAGGCTGCGGGCCCGTTCCGGGTCGAAGGTGGCGAACTGGCGGGCCTGGTCACGCAGGTTGCGGCTGCGCGGGCTGTCGCCCGGGTGTGACGCCAGCACCGCGCCGTGCACCGCCGAGGCGACGGCGACCGCGGCGAACAACAGGAAGGCCATCCACTCGGTCGGGTTCAGGTCGGGACTGTCGACCGGGCTCGGATTCGACGCGGCGAGCAGGACGCCCACCACGAACAGCCCCGCATAGCCCACGGCGGCGAGGAACTGGCGTCGCTCCTGGCGGCGGATGCCCGCGTACACGAAGTAGATCCAGCTGCCGAACGAGCAGATGATGATCGGCAACAGGGCGGCCACGATGACCTCGCCGACCGGGAAGCGCTTGCGGGGCGGCGCGTACGCGGGCGGCGACGGGGGCGCCAGTCCCCAGGCGGCCGCACCGATCGGGAATCTCGCCGGGGCGGGAGCCGGCCGCCGGTCCGGCACCACCTCGGTGACGTCCGGCGGCACGTACTGCTGCACGTAGTTCTGCGGTGCGGCGACCGCGGCCGGCGCCACGGGCCGGGCGTTCTCCGGTGAGGCGCGGGGCGCCGGGATGTCGTCGCTGTCGGCCCACGGGTCGACCGGCTCGGAGTAGAACGGCTCGCCGCGCAGGATGCGGCGGTGCGTCTCCTGCATCCGTTCGCCCGGCTCGACCCCGAACTCCTCGAGGAAGTAGGCGCGGGCGTCGCGGAACGCGGCCAGCGCCTCGGCCTGCCGTCCGCCCTGATGCAGGGCGATCATGAGCTGCGCGCGCAGCCCTTCGCGCAGCGGGAACTGCTCCACCAGCCGGACCAGGTCGGGCATCAGTCCGGTGTGGTTGCCCCGGGCCAGCTCGATGTCGGCCCACTTCTCCCACGCGGTGGCCCGCGCATCGGTGAGCCGGTTACGGGCGGAGTCGAAGGCCGGCCCGGTCAGCCCGGCCAGCGCCTCGCCCTGCCACAGACCCAGGGACCGGCGCAGAGTGTCGGCCGCCTCGGCGAGCTGCCCGGCCTTGCGTTCGGCCGTGGCCTGCGCCAGGCCGGCCTGGAACCGGTCGGCGTCCAGGGCGCCCGCCTCGACGCGCAGCACGTACCCGCCGTTGGCCAGGGCGATCAGCTCACCCGGGGAACGCGGCGATCGTTCCGGTTCCAGCACCCGGCGCAGTCCGGCCACGTACTTCTGCACCACGTTGGCGCCGTTCTCCGGGGGCTCGTCGCCCCACACGGCGTCGACGATCTGGTGCGTCGGGACCGGGTGGCCGGCGTGCAGCAGCAGCACGGCGAGCACCGCGCGTTGCTTGGCGGGCCCGAGATCGACCTCCTCGGCGCCGCGCAGGGCGCGTACGTCACCGAGGATCTCGAACCTCAGCGCGGGGTCCGACGGAGTGCCGGTCACCGCGACACCCCCCTTGAGCAGCCCGGATGAGAAACGGCAGCGGAACGGCAGCCGGCAGCAGCATAGCGGCAGCCCGGCCGCAGCACTGTCACCCAGGCTTCACCGCGTCAACCCGACAAGGCGGGCCGGCCGGACCGGCCGCCATGGGAGAGAAAGCGATGACCTGATGAATGTTTCCAAGGCTCGGCTGGCCGGTCTGGGTGTCCTGCTCGTGGTGGGTGTCGCGGCCGGTGGCTGCGGTGTCGCGGATGCCGTCGGGGATGCGGCGCCCGCCTCGGCCAAGCCGCTCGCACCGCGCGACGCGTTGCTGAAGTCCTTGCCGGACGCGTCGACCGGCAGCTTCAAGTTCACGGTCGAGGGCGGGGAGGCGCCGGCCGCCGGGGAGATCGACGCGAGCAAGCGGAGCTACCGGGTCGGCTTCCGCTACCGGGAGCCGGAGGCGGGCTTCACCCTGCACTCGGACTACCTGGTCGTGAAGGAGCAGGCCTGGATCAAGATCCGGTTCACCGGCACCGAGGGGCTGACCGGACTGCCCAAGCTGCCGAAGAAGTGGATGCTGATCGACCCCGCGAAGGTCAAGGACGACGACGTCCCGGTGCGTTACGACAACGAGACCGACCCGGGCGAGGCGGGCACGGTGCTGCGGGCCATCGTCGCCGTCGAGCGGACCAGCGACGGGCACTTCGCCGGCACCACGGACCTGACCCAGCAGGGCGACGCGGCCATCGTCGACGCCGGCCGGCTCAAGGCGCTGGGGGAGAAGGCCAGGGCGGTGCCGTTCGAGGCGACCGTCGACGACCAGGGGCGGCTGACCTCGACGATTGTGCGGATCCCGGCTGCGGGCAAGGTCAAGGCCACTCGCTACGCGATCACCTACACCGGCTACGGCGCCACGCCCACGCCGGCAGCGCCCGCGGCGGACGAGCAGCAGCCGGCGACCAAGGCCGCCTACGAGTTGCTCAACGCCTGAGGTACGGCCGGACGGCGGTCGCGCGGGTCTGACGGGGGTCCGCGCGCCCGCCGCCCGCGCGTGATTGGATCTGGGGCATGGGCGCGAATCACGAGTACGTCTTCCTCGGCTGCTACACCGGTGAGAGCGGCGGCGAGGGGGAGGGCATCGCGCTGTTGCGGCGTGACCCGGAGACCGGCGACCTGACCCGGTTGGGTGTCGCCGCCCGTACCCCGTCGCCGTCCTTCCTGGCCCAGCACCCCCGGCTGCCGGTGCTGTACGCGGTGAACGAGCTGGACGCGGGCACGGTGAGCGCGTTCGCGATCGGCGAGGACGCGTCGCTGACCCCGCTCGCCGTGCAGTCCACCGGTGGCTCGGCCCCGTGCCACCTGGCGGTCTCCGCCGATGCCCGGCACCTGCTGGTGGCCAACTACACCAGCGGCGACGTGTCCGTGCATCCGCTCGACGCCGACGGTGTGCCGGGCGAGCGCTGCGACCTGCTGCACCTTCAGGGGCAGGGCCCGGTCGCGGACCGCCAGGACGGTCCGCACGCGCACATGGTGGCGCCGGATCCGAACGGTCCGGACGTGTTGATCGCCGACCTGGGCTCGGACCGGGTCTGGCGGGCCCGCCTGGACGCCGTGTCCGGCCGGTTGACGCTCGTCGGTGCGGCGGTCGTCGCGGCGCCCGGCACCGGCCCGCGCCACCTGCGGTATGCGATCGACGGGGCACTGTTGCTGGTGGGCGAGCTCACCGGCGACCTGACCTGGTACCGACCGGACACTTCGGACGGCAGCCTGTGCCTGGCCGGCGGTGCGGCCAGCAGCTCCGAGAAGTCGAACTACCCCTCCGAGCTGGCGACCGGGCGCGACGGCCGTTTCGTGTACGTGGCCAACCGCGGCCCCGACACCGTCTCGGTCTTCGCCTGGGAGCCCGAGGGCGGCACCCTGATCGCCGAGGTGGCCACCGGCGGAGTGTGGCCGCGTCACCTCGCCCTGCTCGGGGACCATCTCTACGTAGCCAACGAGCGTTCACAGAACGTCACCGTGTTCCGGATCGACCCGGACACCGGCATTCCGCGCGCCCAGGGTGAGCCGGTGGCGGAGGGTAGCCCGACATGTGTGCTGCGCTGGAACGCGGTCGCAGCCACCGGAAAGTCATAACCGGACACTCGCGGAGTGTTGTTACTTATCGCCGAAATCCGGCAAGCACCACGAACGCCTGCGCACTGCTCGGATAGGGCTCCTCACGGAACGTGAATTAAGGAGGGGAAAAACCCAATCCGAGTAACTTTCGTCCGAACGTATATGGCATTCGCGTCCGCTACTGCGCAGTATGGAGCGCGTGTCAGGCCGCCATCGCAGAAACTTCAATCTCAGAGGAGCCGGCGTCGTCGCATCTGCGATGGCGATCGTTGTCGTCCTCGCTGGTTCCTGGCTCGGCTATCAGAGTCTCGCTGCGGACAAGTGTTCCGGTCAGATCAAGCTGACCGTCGCTGCCGCCCCCGAGATCGCCCCCGCCGTGGACCGCGCTGCTCAGCAGTGGAGTTCCGGCGGCGCCAATGTCAACGGAACCTGTGTCGCCGTGAACGTGACCGGTGTCAACCCCGCCACCACGGCCTCGGCCCTGGCGCTCCGGCACGGGGTCACCCTCACCGGTCTTCCCCCCGCGGGCAAGTCCGCGCTGGTCCCGGACGTCTGGCTCCCGGACTCGTCGACCTGGCTGCTGCGACTGAGCTCGGAGGCCTCCGGCTTCGTGCCCACCGACGGCACCTCGATCGCGCAGAGCCCGGTCGTGGTCGCCATGCCGGAGCCCATCGCCCAGCAGGTCGGCTGGCCCGACAAGAAGCTGGCCTGGTCCGACCTGGTCGCCAAGATCACCACGGGTAACTCGCTGCGCACCGGCATCGTGGACCCGACCCGCGATGCGGCCGGGCTAGCCGGTCTGCTCGCCCTGGGCAGTGCCACCGGCACCAGCCCGGACGCCAAGGCCACTCAGGTCGGTGCCCTGCGCGCGCTGGCGGCCGGCAGTTCGTCGCTGCGCGACGACCTGCTGCAGAAGTTCCCCCGCTCGCTCGACGCGGCGGATCTGGCCAGCAGCATCAGCGCCGCGCCGCTGTCCGAGGAGGACGTGGTCGCCTACAACGCGGAACGTCCGGAGGTGAAGCTGGCCGCGCTCTATCTCGAGCCGACGCCGCCCGCCCTGAACTACCCGTACGCGGTCATGCCCGAGGTCGACCTGACCAAGGCCGCGGCCGCCACCGGCCTGCGGCAGGTGCTGGAGCAGGCCAGCTTCAAGAACGAGCTGGCGGCCACGGGTCTGCGGGCCCCCGACGGCACGGTCGGCGCCGGTTTCGCCGCTCCGGTCGGCGCGCCCCAGGCTTCGCCCGCCGCGGCGAAGCCCGCCGGTGGCTCCGAGGGTGCCGCCGCGGCCGGGCTCGACGCCGGTGCGCTCAACCGGGCGCTGGGCAGCTGGGCCGCGATCACCCTGCCGGGCCGCGCGCTGGCCGTCTTCGACGTCTCCGGCTCGATGCTCACCAAGGTGCCGACGGCCGGTGGCCTGACCCGCGCCGAGGTGACCCGGCGTGCCGCCGCCCAGGGCCTCGCCCTGTTCGACGACAAATGGGCGGTCGGCACCTGGATCTTCTCCACCGAGCTGGTGGGCAAGCAGCCGTGGAAGGTGATCGAGCCGATCAGCCCGCTGTCCTCGCGCCGGTCCGCGCTGGCCGCCTCGATCCAGAAGATCCAGCCCAAGCAGGGCGGCCAGACCGGTCTCTACGACACCGCGCTGGCGGCGTACAAGAACGTGCAGGACACCTGGCAGGGAGGCCGGGTCAACTCGGTGCTGCTCTTCACCGACGGAGCGAACAAGAACCCGGACGGCATCAGCCGGGCCACCCTGGTCGCCGAGCTCAAGAAGCTCGCCGATCCGACGCGTCCGGTCCGCCTGGTGATCATCGGTATCGGCAACGAGGTCGACCGGGCCGAGCTCGACGCGATCGCCAAGGCCACCCGCGACGGCGGTGTGTTCGTCGCGCCCGACCCCGCGAAGATCGCCGACATCTTCCTCGAGGCGATCTCCTCCCGCTCGGGCGCCGCGCGCTGACCCGCTGAAGGCACCACGGCCGCCGGCTCCCGCAGGGGAACCGGCGGCCGTGTCAGTTCACCGGGCCGCCGGTCCAGTCCAGACAGACGGCCACCGCGTCGTCGTCCAGGTCGCCACCGACGAAGGCGCGCAGATCACCGAGCAGCGAGCGGATCGCCTGCAGCGGCGCCAGCGAGCCGGTCCGCCGCACGAAACGGTGCAACGCGGACTCGCCGTAGCGGCTGTTCTCCCTGGCCGCGTCGAAGACCCCGTCGCTGACGATCAGAAGCCGGTCGCCGGGGCACAGGGTGAAGGACTGCGGCCGGTACTCCGAGGTCTCGAACATCCCGAGCGGGAACTGCGCCTCCAGCGGCTCGTCCAGCACCTCGCCCTCGCGCAGCACCATCATCCGCGGCGAACCGGCGTCCACGGCCAGCACCACACCGGTCCGCAGGTCCAGCTCCAGCAGCAGCGTCTCCACGTGCAGGTCGCCGCGATGCTGGGCGAAGACCGCCTGATCGGCGAGGGCGGCCTGGTCGGCCAGCGCCAGCCCGGCGCGGCGGGCGTTGCGCAACGCGTACGTGGCCAGCGACGTCAGCAGCGTGGCGTTCATCCCGTCGCCGTGGCCGTTGAGCACGTTGAGATAGAGCCGCCCGTCCTGCTCGGCCCAGTCGAAGCTGTCGCCGTGGACCGCGTACGACGGCTCCAGCTGCCCGGCCAGGCTGAACGACGGGCCGGTGCGGCTGCGCCCCGGCAGCAGCTCCCATTGCATCTCCGCGGCCAGGGTGAGCCGCCTGGTCCGGGCGGCGACCGCGTACCTGTCCGTGCCGGCCGCGGCCGCCTGCAACTCGTGCGCGAGCATCGAGGCGACCTCGGCGAGCTCGGCCCGGGCGGTTACGGCCTCGGGGACCGGCGTGTAGCGCAGCACCCCGATCCGCTCCCCGCGCGCGGTCACCGGCACGAACCCGGTGTGCCCGGCGGTGACCTCGCTCTGGTGGTCGAACGAGCGCCACGCCGGATCGCCCGCGCGGGTCACCGGGGGACCGTCGAGCAGCGGCAGCAGGGTGGCCAGGCGGTAATCGACCAGCAGCAGGTCGAGG
This sequence comes from Actinoplanes auranticolor, assembly GCF_018332655.1. GTDB lineage: Bacteria > Actinomycetota > Actinomycetes > Mycobacteriales > Micromonosporaceae > Actinoplanes > Actinoplanes auranticolor. The sequence goes on from NZ_BOQL01000028.1 coordinate 51,272, forward strand.
TCGGTCACCGCGTACTCCTTGGCGACCGTCTCGGTCAGGCACTCGACCAGGCGGTCGGCCGGCGCGTCGCGCAGCGCGCGCCGGACCGCGGTCAATCGGTCGGACACGGTTTCCACCCCTCGACAGCCTCCGGCGTACGGGTAGTCTCTGCTGCACCATGGCCGAACACCATGGGCCGGATGGGCCGGACCCGACGCGCGCCGCGGCAGTCGACGACGCCGCGCCCGCCCTGCTGGCCACGTGGGATGCCGCTCGCCAGCTGGCCACCCCGCTGCTCTCCGGCCCCCAGCTGAACGCCCTGCTCGTGGTCGAACGCGAGGAGGGCATCAACCTGCGTGGCCTGGCGACGCAGCTGCGGATGATCCTCTCCTCGGCCAGCCGGCTCTGCGACCGCCTGGTGGCCTCCGGCATGGTGGAGCGCTCGCCCGGCCGGGCGGACCGCCGCGAGATCGCGCTGTACCTGACACCGTCCTCGCGCCAACTGCTCGACCACCTGCGCACCACCCGCCGTGAGCTGCTGACCGACGTGCTGGAGCGGATGACGCCGGCGGGCCGGGCGGCGCTGCTGCGCGGCCTCACGGAGTTCGCCGCCGTGGCCGCCGTGGCCGAGGAGACCCCGGGCTCCACCGCCCGCTCGGCCTGAGCTTACGACTCCGGCGGACCGGCCGGGCCGCCGTGGCGGAAGCCGCCCGCGAGGCTGGGCGTCACGGCCCGGCGGGCGGTCGGCGTCGCGGAAGCGGTTCGCGCGGATCGGTGGTGGCCGGCGGTGTGTCAGGCCGGCCGCGGAGGTCGAGGCCGGGCGCGCCGCCGCGCTCACGGTCGGCGGGCCAGCCAGGCGGCCGGGTCGTCCAGGACGCCACGCAGCACCGAGCCGGCCGCGCCGAGCATCGCCGCGTCCGGTCCCAGCGTCGCGGCCCGCAGCTGCACCGGGGACCAGGCCGCGGTGAGGACCCGCCGGCCGGCCTCGGCGGCGATGCCCTCGCGCAGCCAGGGCAGCAGCGAGGCGTAGCTGCCGCCGAGCACGATCGTCCGGACGTCGAGCAGATTGACCACGGTGGCGACGGCCATGCCCAGCGCGGCCCCGGCTGCCGTGAGCGCGGCGAGTGCGTCGGGCTTCCCGGCGGTGGCCGCGCGGGCCAGGGCACCGACCGTGTCGACCCCGGCGGCGCGGAGCACGGCCTCCTGGCCGGCGTACTGCTCCAGGCACCCGCGGGCGCCGCAGCGGCAGGCCGGGCCGTCGGAGTGGATCGGGATGTGCCCGATCTCGCCGCTCCAGCCGCGGGAGCCCCGGTAGAGCGCGCCGCCGAGCACGATGCCGGCGCCGATGCCGATCTCGCCGGACACGTAGACGAAGTCGTGGGGCAGCTCCCCGAGGTCACGCTCGCCGAGCGCGGCGAGGTTGGCCTCGTTGTCGACGGTCATCGCCAGCCCGTCGGGCAGGTCGCCGACGGTGACGTCCTGCCAGCCGAGGTTGGGGGCGATGCGGACCACGCCGTCGGCGGCGACCAGGCCGGGCACGGCGAGGACCGCGCCGGCGACGGTCAGCCCGTCCGCCTCGGCGAGGGCCCGGGCCCGCGCGGCGAGCCGGCCCAGCCCTTCGAGCACGGTCTGGGGGTCCTGCAGGCGCTGGTCCCCCGGCTCCACCAGGCGGTGCCGGATCGTGCCGGCCAGGTCGACGACGCAGGCACCCCGGTAGTCGACGTTGATCTCCAGGCCCAGCCCGGCCGGGCCGTCCGGCGCGACGACCAGGCCCACGGCGGGCCGACCGGCTCCGGTGCGCGGTGCCGGCTCCCGTTCGGTCAGCAGCGCGCCGGTGACGAGGTCGTCGACCAGCGCCGAGACGGTCGCCCGGGTGAGCCCGGTGGCGGCGGCCACCGATGCCCGAGATATCGGATCTGGGCTGTTCGCCACGGTTCGCAGCACCAGCGCGAGATTATGAGCTCGCACGCTCGATTGCCGGACCGGAGACCCTGTAGCACTCATCATCCGGCCCGTCACGCCCTTGACAATGCCACACCGCGGTCAAATAATTCAACCAATAAACAAATCAGGTCTGTTACGTGGAGGTAACCGTGTCGGTCCAGCCCACCCGCGAAGACAAGTTCTCCTTCGGTCTCTGGACCGTGGGCTGGACTGCCCGTGACCCCTTCGGTGACGCCACCCGCGCCGACCTCGACCCGATCGAGGCGGTGCACAAGCTCGCCGACCTCGGGGCGTACGGCATCACCTTCCACGACGACGACCTGGTGCCGTTCGGCTCCGACGCGCCCACCCGCGACGGGATCATCGCCAACTTCAAGAAGGCCCTCGAAGAGACCGGCCTGATCGTGCCGATGGTGACGACCAACCTGTTCACCCACCCCGTCTTCAAGGACGGCGGCTTCACCAGCAACGACCGCAGCGTCCGCCGGTACGCGCTGCGCAAGGTCCTGCGCAACATGGACCTCGCCGCCGAACTGGGCGCCAAGACGCTGGTGTTCTGGGGCGGCCGCGAGGGTGCCGAGTACGACGTGGCCAAGGACGTCCAGGCCGCGCTCGACCGCTACCGCGAGGGCCTCAACCTGCTCGCCCAGTACTCCGAGGACAAGGGCTACGGGCTGCGCTTCGCCATCGAGCCCAAGCCCAACGAGCCCCGCGGCGACATCCTGCTCCCCACGGCCGGGCACGCCATCGCGTTCATCAACGACCTCGAGCGCCCCGAGCTGTTCGGCATCAACCCCGAGGTCGGCCACGAGCAGATGTCGAACCTCAACTACACCCAGGGCATCGCCCAGGCGCTGTGGCACGGCAAGCTCTTCCACATCGACCTGAACGGCCAGCACGGCCCGAAGTTCGACCAGGACCTCGTCTTCGGTCACGGCGACCTGCTCAGTGCGTTCGCCACGGTGGACCTGCTGGAGAACGGCGGACCCGGCGGCGGCCCCGGCTACGACGGCCCCCGGCACTTCGACTACAAGCCCTCCCGCACCGAGGACTACTCGGGCGTGTGGGAGTCGGCCAAGGCCAACATGCGCATGTACCTGCTGCTCAAGGAGCGCGCGGCGGCTTTCCGGGCCGACCCGGAGGTGCAGGCGGCACTGGAGGAGGCCAAGGTGCTGGAGCTGTCGAAGCCGACGCTGAACGACGGCGAGAGCTACCAGGATCTGCTCAACGACAAGAGCGCCTTCGAGAACTACGACGTCGACGCGGCCGGTGCCCAGGGCTACCACTTCGTGAAGCTGCACCAGCTCGCCATCGACCACCTGCTGCGCGCACGCTGATCTTCGACGGAGAATGAGCCCCATGACGCTGGTAGCCGGGATCGATTCCTCGACACAGTCCTGCAAGGTGGTCATCCGTGACGCCGAGACCGGCAAGCTGGTCCGGCAGGGACGGGCGACCCATCCCGACGGGACGGAGGTGCATCCCGACGCCTGGTGGTCCGCGCTGCAACAGGCCATCGACGAGGCCGGTGGCCTGGACGACGTGGCGGCCGCGTCCGTCGCCGGCCAGCAGCACGGCATGGTGGTTCTGGACGAGAACGGCGAGGTCGTGCGTCCGGCGCTGCTGTGGAACGACACCCGCAGCGCCGGCGCCGCCGCCGACCTGATCGGGGACCTCGGCGGCGGCGACGCCGGCCGCCGGGCCTGGGTCGACGCCGTCGGGATCGTGCCGGTGGCCAGCTTCACGCTCACCAAGCTGCGCTGGCTGGCCCGGCACGAGCCGGCGGCGGCCGAGCGGGTGGCGGCGGTCTGCCTGCCGCACGACTGGCTGACCTGGAAGCTCTCCGGCGCGAAGGGCCTGGACACGCTGCGCACCGACCGCAGTGACGCCAGCGGCACGCTGTACTGGTCGGCCAAGACCAACGAGTACCGCCACGACCTGCTGGAGCTGGGCTTCGGCCGGCGTCTGCTGGTGCCCGAGGTGCTCGGCCCGACCGGGATCGCCGGGCACCTGCCCAACGGCGCGCCGCTCGGCCCGGGCGCGGGCGACAACGCCGCGGCCGGCCTCGGTGCGGGGGCGCTGCCCGGTGACGTGATGATCTCCATCGGCACGTCCGGCACGGTGTTCGTCTCCTCCGACGTCGCCCCGGACGACCCGAGCGGCACGGTCGCCGGCTTCGCCGACACCACCGGCCGGTTCCTGCCGATCGTCGTCACCCTGAACGCCGCCCGGGTCCTGGACGCGGCGACCCGGCTGCTCGGCGTCGACCACGAGGAGCTGTCCCGGCTCGCGCTCTCCGCGCCCGCGGGGGCGGACGGGCTGGTGCTGATCCCGTACCTGGAAGGTGAGCGCACCCCGAACCGGCCGAACGCCACCGGGGCCGTGCACGGCCTGACCCTGCGCACGTCGGACCCGGCGCACCTGGCCCGGGCCGCCGTCGAGGGCATGCTGTGCGCGCTCGCCGACGGGCTGGACGCCCTGGTCGCCCAGGGTGCGACGGCCAACCGCATCGTGCTGGTCGGCGGCGGGGCCCGCAGCGAGGCGGTCCGCCGCATCGCGCCGGCGCTCTTCGGCCTGCCGGTGCTGGTCCCGCCGCCCGGCGAATACGTCGCCGACGGCGCCGCCCGCCAGGCCGCGTGGGTCACGGCAGGCGGCGACGCGCCACCGACGTGGTCGGCCGAAACCCCCGAGGTGTACGAGGACGAGAGCGTCCCGCTCATCCGGGAGCAGTACGCCGCCGCCCGTGACGCCGTGATCGACAGGGTGTCCCGCTAACCTCGTCGCGTGAGATGGCGGGGAGGGCCGGCGCATCGCGCGTACAGCGTGATCGTCTTCGTCGTCCTCGCGTCGCTGGACAACGTCGCGATCAACCTGGTCCCGCCGCTGTACGGCAGCATCGCCGACGACTACGCCGTGGGCGAGGGCCACATCGCCCTCGCCACCACGGTCATGTTCCTGATCAGTGCGGTCGCCGCGATCGGCTGGGCGTACGCGGGCGACCGCCTCGACCGCAAGCCGGTGCTCATCGCCGGCACCCTGATCTGGGTGGCCGGCACCGCCTGGTCCGGCCTGGCCGGCAGCTATCCGTCGTTCCTGCTGTCCCAGGTGCTGGCCGCGATCGGCCTGGGCGGGGTCGCCAGCGTCAGCTTCGCGGTGGTCAGCGACCTGATCTCGCCGCGGCGCCGGGGCCTGGTGATGAGCTTCTGGGGCCTGTCGCAGGGCGTCGGCACCCTGGTCGGCACGCTGCTGGCCGGGGTGCTCGGGTCGGCCGACTGGCGGCGGCCGTTCCTGGTGGTGGCCATGGCCGGGGTGGTCGCCACGGCGGCGTACGTCCTCACCTTCGACGTGCCGCGCGGGGACAGCCAGCCGGAACTGGCCGGGGTGGCGTACGACGAGCGGATCCACCACGACCATCTGCCCCGGATCCTGCGCCGGCGGACCAACATCTGGCTGATCCTGCAGGGCTTCACCGCGCAGATCGCTTTCGGGTCGCTGGTGTGGCTGCCGGTGCTGTTCCGTTCCCGCGCCGAGGACCAGGGCTACTCGACGGCCACCGCGGTGATCGTGGGCAGTGTCTTCGCCACGCTGTTCCAGCTCGGCGGGGCGCTGTCGATCCTGGGCGGGCTGATCGGCGACCGGCTGCAACGCCGTACCCCGCGGGGCCGGGCCCTGGTCGCGGCCGTGGGCGTCGTCGCCGCCGTGCCCTTCTACGTGGTGCTGTTCTTCGTGCCGTTCCGCATCGACGTGCCGGACGGCGGCAGCGCCGGCCAGGTCGTGCTGGCCATCCTGGGTCAGGTCTTCACCGAACCCACGGTCGGGCTGAGCCTCGCCACCGCCATCTTCGCGCTGGCGCTGACCTCGGCCAACTCGCCGAACTGGTTCGCGCTGATCGCCGACGTCAACCCGCCGGAGCACCGCGGCACTGTCTACAGCCTGGGCAACCTGGTCAACGGCGTCGGCCGGGCCGGCGGCAACGCCCTGGTCGCGCTGGCCTTCCGGCAGCTCGCCGGGGCGTTCCCGCCTCCGCTGAACTACGCGGTCGGCCTGGCCGCGTTCCAGTTCTTCTTCATCCCGACCGGCATCATGTACTGGCTGGCCAGCCGGACGGTGGCCAGGGACATGGCGGACACCCATGCGGCCCTGGCCACCTACGGCAAGCGGGAAGAGGTCAGACCCGCGCCCACACAGTGACGTCCTGCGGCACCCGGCCGTCCTCGGTGAGCGGGCCGCTGGCCAGCCGCACCCGGGCGTTGAGCGGCAGCTCGGCCGGCGCGTCCCCGAAGTTGGTCAGCACCAGCAGGTCACCGTTGCGGAACGCCAGCACGTCCGCCGGGGTGTCGACCCAGCGCAGCGTGCCGGTGCCCAGCTCGTGCGCGGCGCGCAGGCGCAACGCCGTCCGGTAGAGCTCGTACGTCGACCCGGCCACACCACGCTGGCGGTCCAGGGCGTACTCGGCCCACACGCTCGGCTGGGGCAGCCAGCTCGCGTCGGCCGGCCCGAAGCCGTACGACGGCGCGTCGGCCTCCCACGGGATCGGCACCCGGCAGCCGTCGCGACCCCGTTCGGCGTGCCCGGACCGCTCCCAGGCCGGATCCTGCCGGTACTCGTCCGGGATCTCCGTGGCCTCCGGCAGCCCCAGCTCCTCACCCTGGTAGAGGTACGCCGAGCCGGGCAGCGCCAGCATCTGCAGGGTCGCCGCGCGGGCCCGGCGCAGGCCCAGGGCGACGTCCGGCTGCGGGTCGCCGAGGCCGATGCCGTGCTTGCGGGGCTCGCCGACCGGGTAGCCCAGCCGGGTCGCGTGCCGCACCACGTCGTGGTTGGAGAGCACCCAGGTGGTCGGGGCGCCGACCGCGGCGTTGGCGGCCGTGGTGCTGTCGATGACCTTGCGCAGCGGGTCGGCCGACCACGGGGTGTCGAGATACTCGAAGTTGAACGCCTGGTGCATCTCGTCCGGGCGTACGTAGCGGGCCAGCCGGTCGGCGGGCTGCACCCACGCCTCGGCGACCAGGATGCGGCCGCCCTCGTACTCGTCGAGGACCGAGCGCCACTGCTGGTAGATCTCGTGCACGCCGTCCTGGTCCCACATCGGCGGCGGCGGGGCGCCCTCGGGTGCGAGACCACCGAGGATCTCACCGGCGTAGTGCCAGTCGGCGAGCTCCGCGTCCTTGATCAGGCCGTGCGCCACGTCGACCCGGAAGCCGTCGACGCCGCGGTCCAGCCAGAACCGCAGCACGGAGACGAACTCCGCCCGTACGTCCGGGTTACCCCAGTTGAGGTCCGGCTGCGAGACGTCGAACAGGTGCAGGTACCACTGGCCGTCGCTGACGCGTTCCCAGGCCGGCCCGCCGAAGACGCTCTTCCAGCCGTTCGGTGGCTCGCTACCGTCCGGGCCGCTGCCGTCGCGGAAGATGTAGCGCTCGCGTTCCGGGCTGCCGGGCGCGGCGGCGAGCGCGGCCTGGAACCAGGCGTGCTCGCTGGAGGTGTGGTTCGGCACCAGGTCGACGATGACCTTGAGCCCCAGGGCCCGCGCCTCGCTGATCATCTTGTCGGCGTCACCCAGATCGCCGAAGCGCGGGTCGACCGCGCGGTAGTCGGCCACGTCGTAGCCGGCGTCGTGCTGCGGCGACGGGTAGAACGGCGACAGCCACACCGCGTCCACGCCCAGGTCGCGCAGGTCGCTCAGGTGGGCGGTGATGCCGGGCAGGTCACCCATGCCGTCGCCGTTGTTGTCGGCGAAGGAACGCGGATAGATCTGGTAGATGACGGCGCTGCGCCACCAATCGGTCTGGGGGGATGGCATGTCTCCAGGCTAACGGCGGCGGGGCGCCGAACCGGGGTCAGCCGTCCAGAATCGCGGCGAACCGCTCCTCCGCTAAATCGAGTTGGTCCAGGATGTGGTCCTTCGCGGCGACCGACAGCGGGGTGTCCGGGCGCCCGACCAGCTCGCGCAGCTTCGGCACCAGCGGCCGGTACTTGATCGCCGAGCTGCGAGCCTTGTCATATGTGGTGTGGATGACGCCGACGCCGTTGTCGGTGAAGTCCGAGATCTTGATGACCCGGGCCCACGGATCGCGCTCGAGATTGTCCGCCACGTGCGCCCGGTACTGCTCGTGCTTGTCCCGTTCCGGGTCGTACTCCGGGTTGGTCACCGACCGGACCAGCTCGGCCATCCGCGGGTTGAACCGCCGGGCCAGCTCGGCCACCGCGGCGTCGGCCAGCGCCTGGTGGCCGAGCCCGGCGTCCAGACCGGCCAGCTCCGCCGGATGGTCCTCGACGGCGTCGTGCAGCAGGGCCGCCGTGAGCACGTCCACGTCCCGGATGCCGTAGTAGCGGATGATCCGGATCGCGACCCGCAACAGGTGGTTGAGGTACGGCTCCCGGACCCGCCGGTCGTCGGCGTGCAGCCGGGCCGCCAGTTCCAGCGCCTCCTCGAGCTGCCGCCGGTCGTCGGCGGGGAACTCGAGCAGTTCGAGGGAGAACCGCTCGCGCAGGCCCGCCTCGCCGTACACCTCGGTGATCGCGTGCAACGGCATCGACAGCAGCATCCTTGGCGCCATGCCGATCAGGTATACCGGAAGCGGCCCTCGCGTGGGTCCGCGATCAGGAAGCGACGTCGATCAGCGGCTCGTCGATCAGCGGCTTGGCCCGGGGCGGGACCGGGCGCGGCGAGGGCCGGGTCCCGGGTGACGGGCGGCTGCCGGGGGCGCGCCGCATCGCCGACACCGACGCCTGCTTGAGCGACCAGGGGTTCTCGGCGTGCATCCCGCGGCGCGGCACACCGTCGCCGAAGGTGAACTCCTCGTCGGTCATCGCCTGCAGGGCGCTGAGCGCGACACCGAGGATCAGGGCGGCACTGACCAGGGTGATCGGCACGATCATCAGCAGCGGCTTGATGCCGCTGACGTTGGTGGGGACGGTCGGGCTGAGCTCGACGGACATGCTCGCCATCCCGGTGTAGTGCATGCCGAAGACGGCCATGCCCATCAGAGCGGCGGCGCCGGTCATCGCGCCCATGCCCTTGACCGAGACGGCGAACCAGAGCGCGGCGGCGCAGGCGACGACCGCGATGATCGCGGAGGCGGCGACCAGGGCCGGGTCGAAGTGGATCCGGCCGGAGACGTGCAGCCCGGTCATCCCGGTGTAGTGCATGGCCAGCACGCCGATACCGGTGAAGAAGCCCGCCACCGCGATCTTCGGCAGGCTGCGCCGGCCGTGGCCGACCACCATCAGCCCGATACCGACCGTGACCACCGCCAGGCCCAGGCTCGCCATCGTCGTCCAGGGGTTGTAGCGCACCGGGCTCTGCGGCACGTCGAAGCCGAGCATCGCGGTGAAGTGCATGAGCCAGATGCCGGCGCCGCCGATCGAGAAGGCGGCGATGACCAGCCACCGGTTGCGGCGGCCGCGGGAGCGGGCGCTGCGTGCCCGGCCGGTGGCGAGCAGGCCGAGGAAGGAACCGAGAACCGCGACCAGGTACGCCGCGACCGGATTGAAGGCTCCGTAGGTGAAGTGATGGACCTCGGCCACTTTGTCGTCACGCCCTCACGAACATCGGGAACAGTTCGCTGAGGATTGAGCCATACGTCCGATGTGGTTCATCGCACGTCGTGTGCGTCCCGCTACCCAAAGAGAACCGGGACCACCGTAGGGCTGCCTGCGAGAGGTAGCCGTACGGCAGCCCCGGTGCGGTCGTCGTGACCGGTCAGGAAGTTGCCGGGGGAGGGGCCGGGGTTAACCGAAGATGCTGACGCCGAACGGGCCCACGAGAAGGCCCACGATGATGAGGACGGCGCCCCAGAGGATCTGCCGCCGGAACAGCGCGAGGATGCCGGCGACCACGAGGATGACTGCGAGGATCCAGAGCAGAAGTGACATGTCGATCTGGTACCCGAGCGCCGAAAATCCGAAACCACGGGCCCCGGCAACCACATCGGCCCCGTTCCTGCCCTCGGCGGGGCGGGAACGGGGCCGGTCGGCCACCGCGCTGTCAGACGGTCGCGAGATTGGCGTCGACGTCCTCCGACAGCAGCTGATAGACGTTGTACGCCTGCTTGATCACCGGGTGCGCGACGTTGCGGACCGGCACGCCACCGGGCGTACGCCCCCGCTCGCTGCCGTGGTGCGCGTGCCCGTGCAGGGCCAGCGCCGTCGGGGCCGAGTCGATCGCCTGCCCCAGCAGGTACGACCCCAGGAACGGATAGATCTCCAACGGCTCCCCGACCAGCGTCTCGGGCACCGGGGCGTAGTGGGTGAGCGCCACCAGGGCGTCGCAGTCGAGCCCTCTCAGCGCCGCACCGAGACGCTCGGCGATGGCCTCGGTCGTACCCACGAAGTTCTTCATCTCGCGCTCACCGAACGAGCTGGCGCACGCCCCGGCGAACCCGCCGCCGAAGCCCTTGGCCCCGGCGATCCCGAGCCGGTGGCCGTTGATCTCCAGGACGGTGGCGTCACCCTCCAGCACGGTCATCCCGGCGTCGCGCAGCACCTCGCTGAGCGCGTCCTGCTGGTCACTCTGATGGTCGTGGTTGCCGAGCACGACGACGACCGGTACGCCCACGTCGCCGAACTCGGTCGCCATGCACTTGGCCTCCTCGACGGTGCCGTGCCGGGTCAGGTCCCCGGCGATCAGCAACGCGTCGGCGACCCCGGGCAGCTGCTCCAGGGCGGGCCGGTACCGGCCCAGGACGTCCTTGTCGACGTGGACGTCACCCACGGCGGCGATCCGGATCATGAGATCTCCTCCACCTCGCTGGGCGCCGCGGCGCGCACGATGCCAATGTCACAGGCGATCTCCACGTCCGGGAACTTCGCCGTGATCTGCCGGCAGATCTCGTCGCGGCGCTGCGCACTCTCCACCTCCCCACCCAGCACCAGCAGGTGCTCGCGACGCTGCAGGGTGATGCCCTGTTCGGCGACCGCGCCGGTCTCGGTGAGCAGGCGCTGGATCTCCGCCTCCACGTATTCGTCGAGCTGTGGTGTCATCTCAACCCCCCACTGTCAGACGGGCTTCCCCCGGCTGCGAGACCACGTCCAGGCGGTCGAGCAGGACCAGGAAGGCCTCCGCGTACGGCGACTTCGTGGTCTCCTCGCGCACCCGGTCCCAGTCGATCTGCTCCCGCAGGGACCGGGCGACCGGCAGGCCGGTGGCGAAGTCGCAGTAATGCTGGGTGTAGCTCAGCAGCTTGTGCACCATCAGCTGGGTCGCCGACAGCACGGGCATGTTGATCGCCTCGACCGGGCGCATGACGGTGTCACGCAGCGTGGCGTCGGTCACCGGCGATTCGACCGGGCGGTAGATGAGGTCCACCATCCTGCCCTCGTCGAACACCTTGACCAGCCAGTCCTCGGGCGGCTGCTCCACCTCGAAGCCGACCGCGGACAGCTCCTCGAGCGCCCGGGCCTTGTCCTGTTCGCGGATCAGGAAGTCGACGTCGTGATCGCTGGAGTGCCCGCCGTGGGCGTACACCGCGAAGCTGCCGCCGAGCGCGAACGGGACTTCCGCCTGTTTGAGCACGGAGGCGACCCGTTTGAGCGTGTTGACCAGGCCCTCGTCCACCCGGTGCGGCATGGCGGTCTCCCTGCGTCGGTTGGTGTGCGTTTGGCACCTCCGGGTCTACCCCCGGCGGTGCGCCTTCACACCCGGAGCGCGGCTCGGGCCGGAACCGAGCGTGACTGGCCCGGGTACCGTTGGTGGGTATGGTCCCTGACCTCGGTTCCGCCCGCCCCGCTTTCCGTGATGTGTCGTCTCCGGTCACCGCCGTCCGCCCCCTGCGCACGGTGGCGCTGGTCGGCATCGACGGCTCCGGAAAGACCACCCAGGCGCACCAGCTGGCGGCCGCACTGGCCGCCCAGGGCCTGCCCGCGACCTACCGGCGCAACGCCGGAGGCCGCCGCTGGTTCGGCCGCCTCGCCACGGCACTGGGCCGCCGTGACGGCGAGCACCTCCTCGGCCGCAAGACGATGCTCCTGGTCGAGTCCGTACTGCGCTGGCTCGCCATCCTGCGCACGTTGCTGCGTCGCACGGTCACCCGGGAAATCGCGATCATGGACAGGTACGCCGTCTGCCAGTACGCGAGCATCCGCGCGCACGCCAAGACCCCGCGCCCGGAACGGCTGAACCGGGCCGAGCGCCGCGCCCGCCTGGCCTACCGGGTCTTCCCCGAGCCGGACGTGACGTTCCTGCTGGCCGTGGATCCCGCCGTCGCCTACGACCGCATCGAGCGGCGGGGATACGACCACGAGGAGATGGACTACCTGCGCGCCGCCACGGCCGCCTACGAGGCCCTGCCGGAGCACCCCCGCTTCGTGGTCATCGACGCCAACGGCACTCCGGAGCAGGTGCAGCAGGCGCTACTGGCCCACCTGCGGGAGTGGATCCCTGTGGCGGTGCCGGTGGCCGTCCCGGCGCCGCGGGTGCCGGCCGGTTCCCGGCGGCCGGGAGCGATGCTGGTGGCCCACGCCCGGGCGGTGCTGGTGACCGTGGCCACCCTGGCCGCGGTCGCCTCCGTCGTCACGTACCAGCTGGCGGAGGGCTTCTAGGACCGCGTCAGGCCCGGCCGTAGACGGGGATGGCGGCGCCGCTGGTCGGCGCCGAGCCGTCCCCGGCCAGGAAGCCGATCACCTGGGCGATCTCGGCCGGGGTGACCCAGCGCGAGAAGTCGGCGTCCGGTTGGGCGGCCCGGTTGCCCGGGGTGTCGATGACGCTGGGCAGCACGGTGTTGCAGCGCACCCCGCTCTTCCTGTACTCGACGGCGACGGCGTTCGCGAAGGCGAGCACCGCGGCCTTGGCCGTCGCGTAACCGGCCGCGCCGGCGAACGGGGCGACCGCCGCGCGGGACGAGACGCACACCACCGAGCCGCCGCCGGCCGCCACCAGGTGTGGCAGCGCAGCCGCGGTCACGAGGTAGGTGGGGCGCAGGTTGGACCGCAGGATCGCCTCGAAGTCGTCGATCGGCGTCTCGTGCACCGGTCCGCCGCCGGCGTATCCACCGGCCAGATTGACCACCGCGCGCAGTGGCGCGGCCGGCTCGGCAGCCGCGACGGCCATCGCTGCGGCCACGTCTGCGGGTTCGGTCAGCTCCGCCGTGACGGAAACCACATTCTTCGGCAGCCGGTCGGCGCTCCCGCGGATCGGGGCGACCACACGCCAGCCCTGATCGCGCAGTACCTCGAGGACGGCTCCGCCGAGCCCGCCCGCCCCGCCCGTCACCAGCACGCTGCGCTCCATACCGTGAACCGTAACGGTGTGTTTTCTGTCACTACCGACGGGACTCGGTGGAACGGCGCGAGGCGGTCGCCGAACGGCCGTCATCCCCCAGGAGGGTCACCCGTACGGGCGAGTGAACTGCGGCTTGTCGTGCCGCATCGTGGCAGGTGGTCCCGTTCCCGGCCAGCGGCCGGAGCTTCGCCTCGGCGTTTGGGTCAAGCCGGACGGCAACCTGTCGATGCTGGACGTGAACCCAATCGGCTACCAGGCCGTACTGGGTAGTGATGAGCATCGCAGCGGAATCCGTGATGCCCGTCGCTGTGACGAATGAGGGGCCGATGGTGTCATGAAGCGGGCACAGGGTATGCGTCTCATCACGCATCCACCGGCGGGTGCTGCGCCGAATACCTCTGTGAGAGCCCTCTTCAGTAAGTATGCACGCGGCTCTCAGCTGATGCTCAGACACTCGTGACACTTTCGACTCACCAGCCGGAATCAGCGCAGGGCGCCAACTGTTCAGGTATGTGTCAGCACCGCAATGCACGAACTGCGGACGTTACGGGGAGGGCTGATGGACGCAGGTATTGCCCGTAACAGGGTTAGTGAAGGCAATGAGGGGACCGTGGGCAACGTGGAGAAGAACACCGTGATGAGGACCGACCAGGTCGCCGAGGAGCGCGACCTCGTCGGAGTCTACCTGCACGAAATCTCCCGGACGCCGCTGCTGGATGCTGCCAGGGAGGTCGACCTCTCCAAGGCAATCGAGGCCGGCCTCTACGCCGAGCACCTGCTCGACACCGGCGAGGTCCGTCGCGGCGTGAGCCGGGAGGAACTGGAGCGGCTGGTCACCGAGGGCAAGCGGGCGAAGGATCTCTTCATTCGCGCCAACCTGCGACTGGTCGTGTCGATCGCCCGCCGTTACGTGCGCTCGGGCATGCCGATGCTCGACCTCATCCAGGAGGGCAACACCGGCCTGGTGCGCGCCGTGGAGAAGTTCGACTACGAGCGTGGCTACAAGTTCTCGACCTACGCGACGTGGTGGGTCCGCCAGGCCATCAGCCGGGCGATCGCCCAGCAGGAGCGCACCGTGCGCCTGCCCGTGCACCTGGTCGAGGACGTCAACCGGATGCGCAACGTCACCCGCCAGCTCGTCCGCGAGCTCGGCGCCGACCCGGAGCCCGCGCAGGTCGCCGCGGCCCTGGGCGTGACGGTGGAGCGCGTCACCGAGCTGACCCGCTGGGCCCAGGACACCGTCTCCCTGGACACCCCGGTAGGCGACGACGGCGACACCAACCTCGGCGACCTGGTCGCCGACAGCGACGCGCCGTCGCCCGAGGAGATCGTCCTGACCGCGCTGGAGCGTCAGCGCATCGAGGGACTGCTGAACCACCTCGACGACCGGTCGGCGGGCATCATGCGCGCCCGGTACGGCCTCGAGGACGGTCGCGAGCACTCGCTGACCGAGGTGGCGTCGCGCTTCTCGCTCTCCCGGGAGCGCATCCGCCAGCTCGAGATCCAGGCGCTCGGCCGGCTGCGTGAGCTGGCCCGGGCCGAGGGCCTGCAGGCCGCGTAAGGCCGCAACGGCGAAAGGCCGGTGCCCCTTGACGGGGACACCGGCCTTTTCTCGTGCCTGACGACTCAGGTGACCCGGCCGTAGCCGTTCGGAGTCATGATGTCGATCGTGCGCTTCTTGACGGGCTGGCCCGCGCGGGAGGCGTCGATGATCTGACCGCCGCCCACGTAGATGCCGACGTGCTTGTTGGCGCGATAGAAGACCAGATCGCCGGGCTTGAGCTCGGAGCGGGAGATCCGGGCCGTCGCGTTGTACTGCGCCGCGGCATTGTGTGGCAGCGACTTGCCGGCGGTACGCCAGGCGGCGGAGGTCAGACCCGAGCAGTCGTAACCGTTCGGCCCGTCGGCGCCGTAGTCGTACATGACGCCGATCGCGTTGTAGGCGAAGGTGACGGCCTTACCGGCGGAGCCCGCGATGGACGGGATGTTGCCGGTGTACTTGCTGGCCTTCTCGGTGGGCGAGCCGAAGGCGGCGGTGCGCATCGCGTACAGCTTCTTGAGGTCGCCCTCGATCTTCTTCTTGCGCGCGTTGAGCGCCTTGGCCTCGGCTTCTTGCTTCTTCTGGGTCGCCTTCAGTGCGGCCTGGCGCTCGGCGAAGTTCTCCGTGGTCGCGCGGTACTCCGCGATGTCGCGGCCGCGGCTGCGGGAGATCTGCTCGAGGATGCTCATCCGGTCCATGAGGTTGTCCGCGCCCTCGAGCACGACGTTCATGGTGCCGATGTTGCCGGTCTTGTACGCCGACGCCGCGATCGCGTCCATCTGCGTGCCGGCGGCCTCCAGGGCGGCCTTGGCCGGGCCCAGCGACGCGGCGAGCTTCTTCTCCTCGGCCTTGGTCTGCTTCAGGCTGATGTTCATCTTGTTGTACGACTCGACGACGTCCTCGAGCTGGTCGGACGCCTTGTCGATCTTCTTCGTCAGCTCACTCGTCGACGGTTCCGCGTGTGCGGCGGTCGCGGTGGTGCCGGTGATCGCGATCGCCAGGGCGGCAACCACCAGCGCACGGAGCCTCGTGCGGGCGTGTGGCAACGGTTTGTGGCCTTTCTTCCGCTCGGGCCGCCTACCGGGTTAGCTGACGGGTTCGGGGCGGGAAGAAGGCCCCTACCGCTCGCGCGGATTCACCCCGGTGCTGCTTCGGTTGGTTCCCCGGTTCGTCGTGGCGGAGGCGGTGACCGTGGGGGATCGGGTCGCCCGTTTCCGCCGGCGAGGATTCGGCGGCGTTGGCCGGCGCCACCGAGGGTGTGGCTGCGGACCGGACCAACCGCATTAACTTATCGGCGCGCGGCATTAACACAAGAGCCCGAAGAGTGACTTGCGCCAATGATCACAAATAAGAGAATGATCCCGATAACGGCGGGCAACAAAACCGTTCCGCAGCGTTACCTTTTCTCCTCTGCCATGGCCGGCGGGGAAGTGTGCGCCGCCGGCACCCACTTGTGCGAGACGACCCGCTCGGCCCAGAAGGAGAGGAACGGGACCGTGCCGGCCAGCATCACCAGCAGCATCCGGCCCAGCGGCCAGTGCGCCCGGCGGCTCAGGTCGAAGGCGGCCACCAGGTAGACCATGTACAGGAAGCCGTGGAACGGGCCGATGGCGGCCACCACGGTGTCGTTGTCACCCAGGTACTTCAGCGGCATGCCGACCACCACGAGCGCGATGAGGACCACGCCGACGATCCAGGCGATGATCCGGTAGCGGGTGAGGGCTCCCTGCACGGTGCACGTCCTTCTTGAAATCGCTGGAACGGGGCGGTCTGCGCTCAGCCCGCGCTGGTGCGCCGGCCGGGATAGTCGCCCGGCCGGGCACCGGGGTGGGCGGCCAGCCAGCTCAGATAGTCGTTGTAGGCGGCCAGCTCGGGATCGTCCTCGGCGGGCGCCACCGGCGCCACCGGCACGCGGACCGGCCGGCGCACGGTCACCGGGGCATCCTGGCGGGGCACGGACGGCTGCTCCGGCTCGGACTGCGGCTCCGCCGGTGCGTCCTCCTCGGCGGCGCGGGCCGCCCGGCGCTCCTGCTGGACCTCGCGATACCAGATGAACACCACGAAGGCGGCGAACACCGGCCATTCGAAGGTGTAGCCCCAGCTGAGCGAATTACCCCCGGTGGCCCGGCTGAACTGCCACCAGCCCAGGGCCAGGAACCCGGCGACGAGCACGAGCGCCAGGATGTGGCGCGCGATCCACGCGGGGGTCCACAGCCCTTTCATGTCCCTCAGCCTACCGGCGGGTTTGGCGGCGGGACGCACGGGCAACCGTTGCAGCAAGTACTGAGCGACCGAGGAAGGGAGCGCCGTCATGACCGACGCCCGGCTCGACTCCGCCGGCGACGAGACCGTCGTCTCCGAGAACGGCATCGACCCCGCGGGGCTGGCCGACGACGATCTGTTCCGTGAGCTGGCCAGCCTGCACCGCACCCGGCTGCAGACCTTGCGGCACGGCCCGGACGCCGCCCTGGCCAACCATCTGCGGCGGACCGAGGAACTGGAGAGCGCCTACCTGTCCCGGTACCCCGGCCGTGAGATCGACCCCGGCCGGCTCACCCAGGACTTCTGAGAGGAACCCGGATTCCATGATCTCCTCGGTACGCGGCCGGCTGAACCGGCTGCGGCGGGACTACGCACCCCACGAACACCGGCCACTGGACGGCTACGTGGCCACGATGGGGGCGTTCGGACTGCTCGCCGGCAGCCTGGCCGCCGCGGCGAAGCTGACCGCGAAGCCCGTACCGGATCGTCCGGCCACGGCCGACATCGTGCTGATCTCCATCGCGACGCACAAGCTGAGCCGGCTGATCGCCAAGGACGCGATCACCAGCCCGCTGCGCGCGCCGTTCACCCGCTATGCGGCGCCGGCCGGCAGCGGTGAGATCAACGAAGAGGTACGCGACCAGGGCAGCACCCTGCGACACTCCGTCGGCGAACTGCTCAGCTGCCCGTTCTGCCTGGCGGTGTGGGTGGCCACTGGTCTGACCAGTGGCCTGGTCTTCGCGCCCCGGCTGACCCGGTTGGCGGCCACCGTCTTCACCGCGACGGCCGCGTCCGACTTCCTGCAGATGGCGTACACCCTGGCCAAGGAGGCCGCGGAGGGCGAGCACCAGAGCGACGACGAGGATCGCCCGGCGCTGGCCCAGGCGGCCTGACCCGCACACGGAGAAGCCCCCGGCCGCTCGGCCGGGGGCTTTCCTGTTGTTCGGTTCCGGGGGACAGGTCAGGGCGGGCCCTCACGGTCCAGGCCGGACCAGCCGCGCGAGCTCTCTTCCTCGCCCTTCTCGCCCTCGATGACCTCCCGGTCCACCGCGGTGTCGGAGTGCTCCCCGGCGAAGTCGCTGTCGCCGTCCGGTACGGGCTCCTCGTCACCGAAGGCCGGCAGGCGTTCGTTCTGCTGAGTCATCTCGCTCCTTGGTCGGGCATCGAGGTCGTCGGGCATCGACGGGGTCAGGTGTCCAGTGTCCGCAAGGCCTCGGCCGCCTCGTCCTGGGCGTACTCGCCCTCGGGCAGCGCGTCGATGCGGGTCAGTGCGGTGGCGGGCAGATCGGCGGCGATGGCACCGCGCTGCAGATCGGCGCTGCTGAGCCGTTCCTGCCCGCTGTAGGCCTCGTCGAGGTAGTCGTCCAGCACCTGGAAGTCACTCACGACGGTTCGTCTACCCGGGGGCGGGGTCGTCAAACGGTGTGGCCTGAGTCACAACCGCTACCGGAATCGGCGGGCCCGGCCGACGGTTGGATCAGATGTCGGTGTGATCAGTGTCCCCGGGCCTCACCCTTTGCCTTCGCGGAACACCGTTCGGCTGGAGCCGCGTTGAGCCTTTCGCCGAGAGGCGACCTGCACACCGACATCTGCAATTGCGCCGCTCCCGGTCCGCCGGGGGCGGCGCTTTTGCGTGCGGCCGGAGCCTTGATTTCGCGCGCGGCCGGAGTCCCGGGACATCGATCATGATGCAGGTTCGGTTCGCCGTGGCCGGGGTATCCAGCCGCCATGACTGACGACCGGACAGACCAGCGGGCGGCCGACCTGCTGCCCGAGGAACGCAGCGCGGGTGGCAGCAGTGACCCTCGGGCGCAGGCCGAGGCCATTCTCGCCGAGTCGGACGAGCGCGAGGCCGACCTGGAGGCCGCGCCGAGCTCGTTCCTGGAGCATCGATCGTCGGAACAGACGATCACGCCGGGAGACGGCACCCGGTAGTGGACATGACTTTCGTGTTCAGCGAGCCGCATGGCAATGTCGGCCGGATGGCAGCCCCGCAACGAAGCTTCGGGCGCAACGTCTCGCGTCGAGTGCCCGGTTCCGGCATGGCCGCGAGCCCCGATCAGGTCCGCGGCACCGGCCGCCGGCGCACGCCCGCGGCCGTGAAGACCATCTTGGCGGCGCCGGACGCCACCCCTGCTGTGCTCACGGCCGCCGGGGGAGACCAGTCCCCGTTGCGCGCCAACGCCGTCGCCGTCCCCGAAGTCCGGCTCGACCTGCTGCCGCGCGCTGGCACGCCGGGCTCCGCTGCCCCCGGGCCACTGGCCGGGCCGCACCCGGTGGAGCTGGCCGGGCTGTTGCACGAGCTCACTGCGCGGCTGCTCGGCGCCGACGACGTGCCGCAGGCGCTGGACCGGCTGGCCGCCTTCGCGGCCGGTGCCATCCCCGGCACCCTGCGCTGCTCGGTGGCGCTGATCGGCGAGGGCGGCCCGCCGGTCGTCGCGGCCTCCGGCACCGCGGCCAAGGCCCTGGACGACCTGGAGTACGCCGGTGGTGACGGTCCGGGGCTGGAAGCCGCCCGCACCCGGGCCCTCGTGACCGCTTCCGACCTGCAGTCCGACCCGCGCTGGCCGCGGCTGGCCGAGTGCGCGCGGGCCGAAGGGGTGCACAGCGTCGTGGCGATCCCGATGGACGTGCAGCGCTCCTCGGTGGGTGCGCTGAGCCTGTACGTCGCCACGCCGGGCGGCGTCGACCCCGAGGTGCTGCTGACCGCGATGGCGATCGTCAATCAGGCCGAGCTCCTGCTGGGGGAGCTGGGCCGGCGTGAGGGCCTGCGCGAGGGCGCGACGGTCGACCGGGCGGCCGGAGTGATCATCGCCCAGCGCGGCTGCGGCGTGCAGGAGGCCTACACCGTGCTGCGCGAGACCGCCCAGCGCCTCGGCCTGGACCGCCGGGCCGTCGCGGAACGGCTCATCGCGGCGGCCGCCCGCAACGCCGAAGCCTGAGCGGACCTACTTCTCGACGCGCTGGACGACCTCGAACTCCAGCAGACTCGCGCCCGACGCCACCGGGCGGCTGCGCTCACCCGCGTGGGCCGCCCGGCCCGAGCCGGCCGACCAGGCCTGGAAGTCCTCCTCGGTCTCCCAGCGGGTGTAGACGAAGTAGCGGGTCTCGCCGCCGACCGGGCGGAGCAACTCGAAGCCCAGGAAGCCCTTGGCGTTCTCCACCGCGCCCTGCCGGGCGGCGAAGCGCTGCTCCAGCTCGGGGCCGGCACCCTCGGGGACCTCGATCGCGTTGATCTTCACGACTGCCATACCGAGAAGGGTACGAGCGCGGGCTGCGCTCTGAGCTGACCCGCGGCGGAAACCCATGCAAATTCGCTACTGGGCCTCCAGTGTCTTCCGCGGGTCAGCGGGAGCTCTTGGTCTCCACCTCGGGGCCAGCCCCGACCTCGCCGGGCACGCCGTTGCTGTGCTGGGCGGCCAGCGCGTCGTCGGCGCGCTGCTGCTGCGCCGAGCGCTGCGACAGCGGGATCTCCGGCAGGAACAGGACCACGATCAGTCCCAGGATCATGACCGCCGCCGCGAGCAGGAAGACCAGGTGGATACCGTCCGAGAAGCCGACCTTGAACGGGTGTGACACCACGTCGGAGAGCCGGCCGAGGAACGACGTGTCGTTCAGCGCGTCGCCGCTCTGGGCCTGCTGCAGCGTCTGCAACTGGCTCGGGTCGGCCGCGACCGCCTGCTGGAACTCCGGCGTGCCCTGAGCCGACCGGTACGCCGAGTCGATCTTGCCACCGACGACGTTGAACAGCACCGACAGGAAGATCGCCGTGCCCAGCGTGCCGCCCATCGACCGGAAGAAGGTCACCGAGCTGGTGGCCACGCCGATCTCCCGTGGGGAGACCGCGTTCTGCACGGCGGTGATCATCGGCTGCATGTTGCCGCCCAGGCCCAGGCCCATGACCACCATGATCAGCATGGTCTTCCAGAGCGGAGTGTCGGCGCCGATGAGCGAGAACAGCCCGAGCGCGAGGAGCATCAGCGTGCTGCCGATGATCGGGAAGATCCGGTAGCGGCCGGTGCGGGCGATCAGCTGGCCGGCGGTGATCGAGCCGGCCATGATGCCGATTACGAACGGGATCATCTGCAGGCCGGCCTGGGTCGCCGAGGAGCCCTTGACGATCTGCAGGTACAGCGGCACGGTCAGCAGGCCGCCGAACATGGCCATACCGATGATCGTGCTGGAGATGGAGCCGACCGCCACGGTGCGGTTGCGGAACAGCCGCAGCGGCAGCAGCGCCTCGTCCTTGTAGGCCCGCTCGGCCAGGATGAAGCCGACGATGCCGATGAGGCCGATCGCGTAGCAGCCCAGCGCGCGGGGCGAGTCCCAGCCCCAGGTGCGGCCCTGCTCCGCCACGGTCAGCAGGGGCACCAGGCCGACGATCAGCGCGACCGCGCCGGGCCAGTCGATCCGGTGGTCGGTACGGGTGTGCGGCAGGTGCAGCACGCGCGCCACGACCAGCATGGCGGCGATGCCGATCGGCACGTTCAGGTAGAAGATCCAGCGCCAGCCGGTGATGCCCAGGATCGTGTCCTGGCCGGCGAAGAAGCCGCCGAGCAGCGGCCCGATGACGCTGGCGGTGCCGAACACGGCGAGGAAGAAGCCCTGGTACTTGGCGCGCTCGCGGGGCGGCACGATGTCGCCGATGATCGCCAGCGCCATCGACATCAGGCCGCCGGCGCCGATGCCCTGGATCGCCCGGAACGCGGCCAGCTCGTACATGCTCTGCGACATGCCGCAGAGCACCGAGCCGATCACGAAGACGGCGATTGCGAACAGGAAGAAGCCGCGCCGGCCGTAGATGTCGGAGAGCTTGCCGTACAGCGGCGTCGAGATCGTCGAGGTGATCAGGAAGGCCGTGGTGGCCCACGCCTGCAGGTCGAAGCCGCGCAGGTCGTCGGCGATGGTCCGGGTCGCGGTGGCCATGATCGTCTGATCCAGGGCGGCCAGGAACATGCCCATCATCAGGCCGGCCAGGATGGTCAGGATCTGCCGGTGGGTGAATTCCGCCGACGGTTGCCCGGCGCCCGGAACGCCCGCCGCGGGACCCGTCCCCGCGGGGGCGGTGGTGCTGGAGTTACTCACGCGTTCTCCCGTGCTGGTACGGCTGGGTCGCAGCGCACGAGCGCCTCGACGGAGCTGTTGAATTCTTCGAACAGGTCGGCGAACGTACGCACCCGCTCGACCGGCCAGCCGCTGAGGGCCTTGCTGATCAGGGCGTTGCGTGCCTGGTGCAGTTGCAGGCAGGCCGCCAGGCCCTCCTGCGTGATGGCGAGGCGGGACGCGCGGCCGTCGGCCGGGTCGGCCTCCCGGCGGGCGAGGCCGGCCTTGACCAGCTGCGCCGCCTGCCGGCTGACCGTGGACGGGTCCGCGCCCTTGACCTCGGCGAGGTCGGTGACGCGCATCGGGCCCAGGTGCCGGAGCGGGAACAGCAGCATCAACGCGGAGAACTCGGCACCGAAGTCCCCCACGTGGAGCATGCCCTTGGCGCGCGGACCGAGCCGGGCGAATCGCACAAGTTGCTCGGCCAGCTGTCCACCGGCCTTCTCGGCTTCACCGTCGGTCACGGCTGCACCTCCCATCAAGATGCGTGCAGCGTACAACTTGTTGGTTGGTGAAGGCATTTCCGCTTGCGTCACGGGGTGGCGATTGTGGTGCGCATCTCCCAGATGCCGGTGAGCAGCGACTCGCTCTCCTCCAGGGCGGCGGGCACCGGCACGACGTACTCGGCCACGCGGGTGAAGAGCCGCTCCGGGAAATACCCGCGGCCGGGGTCGCCGACCAGGACGCGCGTGCCCCGGCGGCCCGCGCGGCGCAACCGCTCGGCCATCCGGTCGGCGACCGTACGGGTATAGAAGACGTCACCGGCCAGGATCACATCGGCGGCCACGTCCGAGTCGGCTATGTCCAGCGCCCGGGTGCCGACCGTGACGCCGTTGGCGGACGCATTGCGGGCGGCCGCGGCCACCGCCAGCGGATCGACGTCCAGCGCCGTCACTTCCGAGGCGCCCGCCTTGGCCGCGGCGATCGCCGCCACGCCCGATCCCGACGCCACGTCGAGCACTGTGCGGCCCCGCACGAGCTCGGGATGGTCCAGGACGTGCCGGGCCAGGGCCTGGCCACCGGCCCAGACGAACAACCAGAACGGCGGCGGCACGTCACTGCTGAACGCGCCGCCGGTCCCGTCGAACAACCCCACCCGGCCGTCGGCCAGGTGCAGCGAGATCTCCGGAGCCAGGGGTACGGGCAGCAGCGTCGTCTCCACGGCGGGGATTCTTCGCCCTTACCGCCTCAGGTGCAGGTTATTTGACCTGCGTCACAGATCGCCGGTCAGGCGGCCAGTTCCGCGGCCCGGCGCAGCAGCCCGCTCACCGACTCCGGCCGGTGCTCCTCGCCGGCAGCGGCCAGAACCGCGGTGACCGCCAGCTCCAGCGGAGTACCCGTGCCGTCCTCGCGCAGCAACTCCAGGAACAGCGCCCGCGTCCGGCTCGACGGCTCCACGCCCAGCCCCTCGGCCAGCTCCCGCCGGCACCGGTCGTACGCCCGCAGCGCCGCCACCCGGTCCCCGGTCAGCCGGTGCGCGGCCATCGCGATCGCCCAGCCGCGCTCGGCCACCGGATCCAGCCCCACCGCCCGGTCGGCCAGGGCGAGTGCCTCCCGCGGGTCGCCGGCCGTGAGTGCGTGGCCACCGGCGTCCAGCAGCGTCGCCACCAGCCGGGCCCGGTACCGCTCGCGGGCCTGGTTCGCCCAGTCGTGCTGCTCGACGTCCTCCAGCAGCGGGCGGGCGGCCACGTGGGCCGCGGCGGTCAGCGGGCGCAGGGCCCGGCCGGCCGTACGGCCCGAGGCCGCGGCGACCAGCTCGTCGAAGCGGGCGACGTCGACGCGGACCTGATCGGCCACGAGGGCATAGCCCCCGTTGCGCGTGGTGATCACGGAGTCACGCGTCTGCCCGTCCGGGTCGAGGCGATGGCGCAAAAGGGACACATAACTCTCCACCGTGGCCTGATGGTTGGCCGGCGGCCGCCCGCCCCAGAGCAGTTCGGCCAGCTCAGCCTTGTGCAGGTCGCCACGCAGGGCGAGCAGTGCGAGGATGTGGCGGGGCTTGACGCCGCCGAAGTCGCGACCGGTCAGGCGTACGCCCCGGGTGCGGACCTCGAGTCGGCCGAAGAGCTGGATGTCGTACATGGCGTAAGACCCTGTACGGGCGACGGTCACGCGACAAGCGTCCGCCGCGTCGTTTGGCACCCCGAAAGCGAGGGGTGGGCTCCACCGAAGATACGAGTTATGGCGGCCGCTCGGACTCATCCCGTCGGCGCGCGTACCGAGCGATCGACGTGGCTCGCAGGTGCTGTCCGACTGTTGGTACGCCTTGGCTTCCGGCGCGGGACACATAGACTTCCAGCGCTGGCGGATCAGGAGGCATGAATGGGCGAGGCGATCACGGTGCTCGTGGTGGACGGGCATCAGACGTTCGCCGAGTTGCTCGGTGTGGCGTTGGCCGGGCAACCGGACCTGCGCTACGTCGGGCATGCGCGGACCGGCGAGCAGGCTATCCGGCTCGTGCAGGAGTTGCGGCCGAATGTGGTGCTGATGGATCCGGACCTTCCGGACGCGGACGGGATAGCGATCGCCGAGCTGCTGCGGCATCGCCAGCCCGACACCCGTTTTGTCGTCCTGACGGCGAACAACGAGTCCGCCCTGGTGGGGCGGGCGACCGCGGCCGGTGCCTCGGGCTTCCTGTCGAAGAACGGGCCGCTGGGCGACGTGCTCAACGCCGTGCACACCGCGCACGGCGGCGGCATGACCGTGTCGACCGACATCCTGGCGCGGCTGCTGCGCAGCACCACCCCGGTGGTCGGGCCGCGCGCCGGTGGACTGACCGCGCGCGAGCACGAGGTGCTGGTGCTGATGGGCTCCGGGCTGGACCCGCGGGCCATCGCCCGGCGGCTCGGCATCAGCGTGCACACGTGCCGCGGCTATGTGAAGGCCGTGCTGGGCAAGCTCGGTGCCCACAGCCAGCTGGAGGCCGTTGCGGTGGCCACCCGGCGCGGGCTGCTGAGCCCCGACCGCCATAACGGAGAGTAATTCACGCTCGTACTCATCCGTTAAGCCGCGGGATCCGTACTTCTCGCCGGAGCGCTGTCGAAGACTGTCGGCGCCGGCGCGAGTTGGAGGACATCGCGTGGAACGTTCGATCGCCGATTCGTCCGATGTGTCCGTCGCGTTGGCGGAACTCGCGTCGACCTCGGGTGCCGACTGGGCCAACCGTGACAACGAATCGCTCTACCGCCGGACCGAGGGCGATCCGGCACCCTACCGGCGACCCCCCGCTGTGAACTCGTTCCGTGACGATGCTGATGAGGAAGACATGGCCGACTCCCCGAGCTGGAGTGCCTTCGGGTCACCCCGTACCGCTTCCTCAGCCCCGGACCCCGTCGCGGACCCGCCGGAGCCCGAGTACGGCCCGGCCCCGCCCGCGGGTCCCGGCCGCGCCTCCTTCGGTTTCACCGCCGGTCCGATCAGCGGCAACCACACCGGCAGCCACGCCACCATCGGCAGCCCGCGCAGCCATCCCGCGCCCGTCTCCGGCGCGCCCTTCCTGCCGCCGCCCGCGGGCCCGCCGCCGTACCCCGTCCGGTCGATGACCGGCGAGCAGCCGCCGGTGCCGGCCCGGCCGGCGCGCACCGCGCCGCCGGTGCAGCAGGACGAGGGCATCGGTGACTTCATCGGCGGTCCCGGCCGCGAGATCCGCCCGCACCGGGCCGCCCGCCACCCGCACTCGGCCGCCGAGCAGCAACTGCTCGCCGAGCCGGCGCCGCGCGGCCGCGGCGTGCTGGTCGCCGGTCTCGTGCTGGGCCTCGCCGTGCTGCTCGGCGCCACCGTCGCGGGCGTCAGCTACTTCTCCGGCGCCGACAAGGGCCTCACGTCGGTGCTCGAGCTCGGCGCCGGCAACTCCGGCGACCTGACCGCGACGGCCCCCCTCGACGGCCGCACAGCGGCGTCGTTCGAGCTGTCCACGGCCGTCACCAAGGTCAGCGTGCGCAGCGAGGACCTCGGCGACGACCTCTACCGGATCTCCACCGCCGAGGACGCCGGCCTCATCCCGAAGCCCGTGCTGGCGCAGGACCGCGTGCAGCTGAGCCTGGTCCCGGACGGCGACGGCACCACCGGAGCCGTCGAGGTGGTGCTCACCTCGAAGGTGACGTGGAACCTGCGCTTCGCCGGCGCCACCGACGAGCAGCGCATCGACTTCACCGGGGGCGAGGTCGGCGGCATCGACCTGGTCGCCGGCTCCCGGGTCACCGAGATCGCCCTGCCCCGGCCGGCCGGCACGGTCGAGCTGAAGGTCACCGGCGCGGTCGACGAGCTGTCGCTGACCTCCCCGGCGGGCAACCCGGTCCGGGTGCAGATGCAGGGCGGGGCGAAGACGGTCGCGGCGGGCACCCGTACGCTGCGCGACGTCAAGCCGGGATCGACCCTGACGCCGAAGGGCTGGACCACCAACAACCGCTACGACGTGACCGCGCAGGCCCGGGTCACGCTGCTCTCCGTCGAAACGGTGAAGTAGCGCGCCCCGGGCGTGCGGCTCAGAGAACCCGGAGCCGCACGGTCTGGCTCATGCCGCGCAGCTGGTCCAGCACGTCGGCGCTGTAGTTGCCGCTGATGTCGGTGATCAGGTAGCCGTACTCGCCGCGGGTGCTCAGCAGCTGGCCCTCGACGTTCACGTGGTGCTCGGCCAGGATGCTGTTCACCTGGGCCAGCACGCCCGGCATGTTCAGGTGCACGTGGATGACGCGGCTCATGTCCGTGCCGGCCGGCAGGGCGACACTGGGCAGGTTCACGCTCAGCGTGGTGTTGCCCTCCTGCACGAAGTGCACGAGCTTGTTGGCCACGAAGTCACCGATGTCGGACTGGGCCTCCTCGGTGGACCCGCCGATGTGCGGGGTGAGGATGACGTTCGGCAGGCCGCGCAGCTCCGAGACGAACTCGTCACCGCGGCCCTTCGGCTCCTTGGGGAAGACGTCGACGGCCGCGCCGGCGAGGTGCCCGCTGGTCAGGGCGTCGCGCAGGGCCACGTGGTCGACCACGATGCCGCGCGAGAGGTTGAGGAAGATCGCCCCGGGCCGCATCCGGCCGAACTGCTCGGCGCCGAAGAACCCGGCGTTGCCCGGACGCCCGTCGACGTGCAGCGTCACCACGTCCGAGCTCTCCAGCAGCTCGTCGAGGCTGGCGCAGCGCTGGGCGTTGCCGAGGGCGAGCTTGTCGGCGGTGTCGTAGAAGGACACGTGCATGCCGAGATTCTCCGCGAGCACGGAGAGCTGGGTGCCGATGTTGCCGTACCCGATGATGCCGAGGCGGCGGCCGCGGACCTCGTGGCTGCCGGCGGCGGCCTTGTCCCACACGCCCTGGTGCATGAGGTTGTTCTTCTCGGTGAGCCGGCGGGTCATCGCGATGATCTCGGCCAGGGCCAGCTCGACCACGGAGCGGGTGTTGGAGAACGGCGCGTTGAACACGGCGATGCCGGCCTGGGACGCGCCGGCCAGGTCGATCTGGTCGGTGCCGATACAGAACGCGCCGATCGCGACCAGGCTGTCGGCGGCCTCCAGCACCTTCGCCGTCACCCGGGTCTTGGACCGGATGCCGAGCAGGGCCACCCCCGGGATGCGCTCGGCCAGCTCGACCTCGTCGAGGGCGCCCGCGACGGACTCGACCTGGTAACCCTCTGCCTCGAGCCGGGACACCGCGTCCGGGTGGATGCTCTCGAGCAGCAGGACTCGCACCTTGGGTTGGTCGATCATCACTTTCCGTTCCATGTCGGATTCTGGTGCACGTGGAAGGGGGACCGTCCGGGCCGCCACGCCGAAGCCCAGGTCAGGCGTACCAGCCTAATGCCCCGGATTGCCCGCCCCGGGCCGGTGTGCCGCAGCTCCCATCTGGCGGTCACCCGTCACCGCGGGCTCAGCCGGCGATGCGCCGCCGCAGCCAGGGCAGCACCGCGTCGGCGTGGGCGCGCTGGAACTCCCGGACGTGCGGGATGCCCGGCGAGGGGTGCCGGGAGCGTTCCAGGAAGTCGCCGGTGAAGCCCGCGATGACGGCGGTCGCCGTCCGCGGGTCGATCCCGGCCAGCAGCCGGTCACCCGGGCCGCCGTGCACCAGCACGTTCATCGCCAGCAGGACGGTGTCCAGCCAGGCCGGTCCGACGCACCCGTACGGCCAGTCCACGACGACGACCGAGCCGTCCGGGCGTACCAGAAGATTGTCGGCCCGGATGTCGCAGTGCGCGAGAGTGTCCCCGGTCGCGACCGCGGCCAGGCCCCGGTCCGCCGCCGCTCGCAGGTCGTCGAGGTGGGCGGCCACCCACGGGTCGAGATCGGGCAGCGGATCGGCGGCGATCCGGGCCCAGCCGCCGAAGCACTGCGCCAGGTGCTGCCCGGCGGTCGGAACGCCGGTCACCGGCGACGGCGTGACGGCCGCGGCGAGCTCCCGCAACGCGTGCACGGCGGCCCGGATCTCGTCCTCGACCCACGGGGTACGCGGATGCCGGCCCTCGACGTCCTCGTGGATCAGCACCACCCACTCGCCGTCGTCGAGAGCCGCGAGCAGCTGTGGCACGGGCGCCTCCGCGGGCATCCGTGCGGTGACGTGCGCCTCGGCGCGGGCCAGCTCGACCGACCGGGTGTTCAGGCCGGTGCTGACGGCCTTGACGAAGGCCCGCCGGCCGTCCGCGGTGATCACTCTGTCGGCCGTCCCGGGCGAGAACCCGCCCGACTGCGAGGCGGCGTGCACGACCGGCCCGCCGATCGCCGCCTCGACCTTCTCCCGGATCCGCTCGGGCAGATCCGCCCAGCCGATCCGCACTCCGTACGTCTGGATCATCCCATCGACCTCCTTCGCGGTGGATCGTCGCCGCGCGCGGGCCGGTCCCGGCGTACTTGATCGCACAACTCGCCCCCGCACCCGCGGAAATGTCACACCGCCCCGGCACGATGGCCGTCAGGCCCGGCGAGGGGACAGGACATGAGCGCACCGACCGCCGCTTCCAGCGCGGCGCGGATGACCGAGGACGAGGCCGAGCAATGGCGGCAGCGGCTGCGGGAGCGGTCGGAGGTGGCTCTGCACCGGCGGTCGGAGCGTACGGCGGCCCGTCAGCTGGCCGCCCGCCGCCGCGCTCACGGGCTGATCGATCGGCGGGCCGCTCGCCTGGCGCGTGGCCGGACGTACGCCTTCGAGCCCGACCTCGACTGCACGCAGTGACGCCCCGGCTGGCCGAGCGTTACGGTATCTGCTGTTTGGCCGGTTCACGACCGGGAGCACACCTGCGGGTGGGCAGCGCCGAGCGGGACAGTGGCAGCAGCGCCGCGATCGTGATCGCCAGCAGCAGCCGCGAGTTGCTCCACAGTGGTGGGCCGAGCGCCGGGACCGGCAGCAGCATTACCACGAGCACCAGGGCCGGCCAGGCGCGCCGGGCCCAGGCCGGACCGCGTACGGGCAGGAGCACGGCGAGGACCAGCCAGATCTGATGATGGGTCCAGGAGACCGGGGAGAGCACCACACTCGCCGCCCCGGTCAGCACCAGCGCAGAGAACCAGTCACCGTCACGGGCCCGGCGGGTGGCCCGGTGCAACGCCAACGCGGCGATCACGCCACCGGCCACCAGCACGACGGCCGAGCGCACCGGTGCGGAGAGCTCGACGCGCAGCAGGGCCCCGTTCAGCGACTGGTTGCCGACCGAGGTGATGTAGCCCAGGCGGCTCACGTGCGAGATCTCGGTGGTCCAGAACCGCCACGAATCGCCGGGCAGCGCGACCGCGGCCAGCACGCCGCACGCTGCGAAGGTCGCCGACGCCAGCACGGCAGCGCGCCGGCGACCGGCGAACCAGAGCAGCGGGATGAAGATCAACGGGGTCAGCTTGATCGCGGCGGCCAGCCCGATCAGCAGCCCCTGCCACCGGCTGTGCCGCAGCGTCAGCAGGTCGACCGCGATCAGGGCGGCGAGGAAGAGACTGACCTGGCCGTACTTCAGATCAGAAGAGACCGGGGCCGACAACACCAGGATCAGGGCGTACGCGGGAGCCCGCCGGCCCAGCAGCAGCGCCAGCCCGGCGACGGTGACGATCGTGGCCAGGGTCCACGCCAGCTGCAACGGCAGGGTGGGGACGTCGGCGAGGGGCAGGAACACCAGGCCCGCGAACGGGGGATAGGTGAAGGGGGCGTTGCCGGCGCTGATGAAGTCGTACAGGCTCGCGCCGTGCGTGAGGCCCTCCACCGCGCCGGTGTAGACGCCCAAGTCGGAGAGGCGGACGTGGGCCGGGCGGGCGAGCACAGCCCAGGCGGTGATCAGCGCCGCCAGCGCGGCGGGCAGCCAGAGCAGGGCGGTGCGCGAGCTGCGCTGCCCGGTGACGGCCGGAGCCGGGCCGGTGAGACGGTACGCGCGGCGGCCCGCCGTCCAGTGCGCCTCGACCAGGCCGGCGCGCTGCAGGCGTACCAGAACGGGGTAGAGCGACCCGCTCGAAACGCCCGCCTCGCGCACCAGGTCGAGACCGTGCCGGGGGCGGCCGGGCTCGGCCGCCAGGCTCGCCAGCACCGCTGCCTGGCTCATGAGGTGCGGCGGGCCGGGGCGCCGAGGTGGGCCACCAGCAGGCCGATCAGCAATGCGACGGCCACCCGGCCCGCCGGGTGGGCGAGGAAGCCGAAGCCGAAGACCGCCGAGTTGTCCACCAGCCGGTGCAGGGTCAGCTCGGCCGCGCCGCCCGAGCGGCGCAGCACCTCACCGACGGCCAGCCCGCCCAGGCCGGCCACCACGCCGAGCGCGACCTTGCCGGCGGCGTCCTGGGACGGCACCGCTGCCGGCCGGTGGGGCGAACCCCGGCGCAGCAGGCCGGCGACGACCGCGACCGAACACAGGGTGAGCGGGCCGATCATCGCGGAGGCGTTGCCCAGCAGGACATCTGAAGCATGGAAGGCGGGGCCGGCCTGTTGCAGGCTGCCGAACGCGGCGGTGCCGTCCGCGAAGTACGCGCCGAAGTCGGCGATCCCGCCGGGAAGGAGTGCGAGCGGGAACCACAACGGCGCCGAGGCGGCGTTGACCCCGAGGACCGCGGCCGCGTGCAGGGAACCGGCGGCTGCGGCGAGGTCGAGAGCGAGCACGGCACCGGCGACGGCCGCCCCTGCGGCGAGCACGGTGCGGCCCGTGGCCCGCAAGCTGGTGCTCACCCGTACGGTCGCAGCGGTCAGGATCGTCCACACCAGCACCGCGGGACCGATGTCGATCCAGCCCATGAACGGCATGACCGCCACCTGGTTACCGGCCAGCAGGAAGGCGTAACCGGCCGCACCCAGCAGCACCACCCGGCGTACGGTCGTGCGGCCACTGACCGTCACCATCACGGCCGCCGCGGTGACCAGCGCCAAGGCCCCGGCGATCGCGCCGAAACGCCCTTGCGCCAGGTGGGCGGCGTTGAACAGAGCCGCCGCCAGCAGGGTCAGCGCGGCCGGCACCGACAGCGTGCGGGCCCAGCCGGCACCGCGCTGCGCCCAGGTCACCGGCTCCTCGTCCGCCTCCTCGACGGCGGGGGAGACGGCCAGGCTGCCGGCGAAAGCCAGTCCGCGCCAGCTCGGTCCCATGGCGTCCAGCTCGCCGTGCCATTCCCGCGCCAGCTCGTCACGCAGGTCGGCCGGCCAGCGCCGGGCGGCGGAGTCGACCAGGCGGCGCGCCAGGTGGTCGGCCGCCCTCATGCCGGCTGCGCCTTCGTGCCGGGCAGGGCCACCCGGGCCATCTGCTGCTGCATGGCCGCGACCTCACGCCGGGCCTCGACGGCGCCGTCCGTGGTGAGCCGGTAGTAGCGCCGGGTGGGGCGGCCCTCGGCGGCCGGATCGGTCTGCTCCCAGCGCGACTCCACCCAGCCGGCCCGCTCGAGGCGGACCAGGATCGGGTAGAGGGTGCCGCTGGGCAGGCCGGTGGCCTGCATGAGCTGCAGGCCGTAGCGCTCGGCGGCGGGATCGGCGAGCAGCGCCGCCACCACCTTGAGCACCGACGTGGTCATCCGGGGAGGCATGTAGGTACTCTACATAGGGTCGGCAACCATGTCACTCAGCAGCTCGATCCGGCCTGCGCGCTCGACGGTCGCCCAAACGCCGAAGGTCATGTCGTGGTGCTCCGCCACCGTCCGCAGCAGCCCGCCGTGCTCCGGGACGCCCTCCTGGGCGAGGTCGATCATCGCGCACCGGGTCAGCCGCCGCCGGGGCCGCAGCACGACCCGGTCACCGATGCGGAGATCCCGCCCCAGCCACTCCTCCTCCGGGAAGCCGTCGCCGGGCACGTCGATGAGCAGGTTCGCCCGGAACCGCAGCGGATCGACCGCCTCCCCGGTCAGGTCCCGCAGCCGGCGCAGGGCGGCGGTGCTTGCCGTCGGGGTCGCGTACCGCCCAGAGCCGGTCGCCGGCGAGCCCGCGCTGGTCGACCTCAGCGACCGGCGGCCGCTCACCCAGCAGGGACTTGATGGGATACCGGCGGATCTCCAGGACCTTCATCAGCTGACTCTTTCGTGTCCGCTCCTGGATTGCATCCGGTCGGACCGACCTGGCGGCCGATCATCCGAGATCCGGGCGTGGACGCTGTGTCTGGTGGCTGCGGGCATCCACAGTGTT
Organism: Actinoplanes auranticolor; assembly: GCF_018332655.1. Lineage (GTDB taxonomy): Bacteria > Actinomycetota > Actinomycetes > Mycobacteriales > Micromonosporaceae > Actinoplanes > Actinoplanes auranticolor. The sequence continues at coordinate 83,863 of NZ_BOQL01000028.1, forward strand.
CGGGCGGTCGCTTCCCGCCCACTCTGCCGTCGCTCGGGAGTTCTCATGGCGTATCCGCCCCAGCCGCCGTACGACCCGCACCAGCCGCCGCAGTACCCGCAGATCCCGGTCGTGCCGCCGGGCCCGCCGGCGGCGTTCACCGGCTACGGGCCGCAGTACGACTCCAGCCAGCCGCAGCCGCCGCGTCGCAGCCTGCTGCCGTGGCTGGCGCTGGCCGTCACCCCTGGTCGTGGCCGGCACGGGCGGGTGGTTCATCTACGACAGGGTCATCCGGACGGATCCCGGGGTGGCGGCCTGTGAGGCGATCCGGGACGACGAGAAGTCGGTGGACGGCGAGGATGGCGACAAGACGATGACCGAGCACATGACCGGGCTGCAGTCGGCGTGCGCGGACCAGGGCGTCATCGTCGATCTGACGATGGGTCAGTAGCCGTTGCCCACCGCACCGGGGCGGCTGCGGCGGGTTGTGCCGGTGATTTCGCACAGAGCCCCGCAAAGGGGAGCTCGTGGTTGACGATCAGGACGGTGAGCTGGCGCGCCCGGCAGGATTCGAACCTGCGACCGACGGATTAGAAGTCCGTTGCTCTATCCGCTGAGCTACGAGCGCCTGGCCGGCCCACGGAGTGTGCTGGCCAGCACATACTAGAGTTTCGTCGCCGCCCGGTCGAGCGGGATGTCAAGCGGTCGTGGCGTCCGCTTTGTCCTCCGGAGCCGGCGGCACCTCGATCTCCGGCGTGCCCTTCGGTGGGACGAACGCGTCGACCCATCTGGCCAGTTCCTGGAAGAGCTCGGTGCGTACGTCCTTGCCGGACAGCGTCAGGTCGTGCATGCCGCCGTCGAAGCGCGCGATCGTCACGCGCGGCCCGAGCCGCGGCGCCCAGCGCACGATGTGTTCCACGTCCAGGACCGAGTCGCTCAGCCGGACGTCCTCGTGCCAGCTTCTGCCGCGGAAGGTCCGGGTCGAGCAGGCGACCAGGACCGGGGCGTCGATGGCCAGCCCGGCGCGCAGGCGGGCCTGGCCGCGGCGGATCGCTTCGAGCCATCCGGTACGGACGGGGAAGCCGTTCACCGGTTTCCAGGAGAGGTCGTACGTCCACTCGCCACGGTGGTCACTGTGCAGGCTCTGCCCGTACAGGCCGGCTGTGCTCATCGGCAGTACCCGGTACGGGTTGCGGCTGCTCGTACGGCCGATCATGTGCGCGAACGGCCGGCGCAGCAGCCAGGGCACGTTGAAGTCGAAGAACGGGCTGTTCAGGAAGAGGCCGTCAACGATGCCGCGGTCGTGGCGGGAGTGCGACCACAGCGACGTGATCAGGCCGCCGGTGGAGTGGCCGGCGACCAGCAGCTGGTCGTGGCCGTCGTCCTCGCGGATGATCCGGGCCGCCTCGTCCAGCTCCGGGTAGTACTCGGTGAGGCTGCGCGCGAAGTTCGGCGTCTGGTGCGGCAGCAGGCTGCGGCCGTACTTGCGCAGGTCCAGCGCGTAGAAGTCCCAGCCGCGTTCGACGAAGAAGTCGGCGAGGTGGGTCTGGAAGAAGTAGTCGACGAAGCCGTGCACGTACAGCACCGCGCGCCGTGACGGCTTCCCCCCGCGCCGGCGGACCAGGGTCGCGACGACCGGGCCCTCGTCATCGGTGCCCAGGTCGATGGTGAGCCGCTCGTACGGCAGGCCCAGGACGTCGGTCTCCACGCCGCCAGGTTACCCACGCGTAGAGACCTTCGCGCCATACCAGATCAGCCGGAATCTCCGTGCCCATCCACATTCCCCCGTCGTCCACAGGCTCGCGCCGCTTCCGAAGCGGACACCAGGGCGGTCGGAGCACGCTGCTTCCCAGATCGCCCGCCGTACCCCTCGAGAAGGAGACGCAGTGTTCGACACCAACATCGTGGTGGTCGGGAACGTCCTGACCGCGCCGGAATGGCGCCGCACCGCCAGCACCAACGCCCTGGTCGCCAACTTCCGGGTGGCGTCGACCGCCCGCCGGATGGACAAGGAGACCGGCCGCTGGGTGGACGGCAACCAGTTCCGGGTACGCGTGAACTGCTGGCGCCGGCTCGCCGAGGGAGTGGCGGCTTCCGTCACGGTCGGCGATCCGGTCGTGGTGGCGGGACGCCTCTACACCCGCGACTGGACCGACTCGGAAGGCAACCTGCGCACGACGTACGAGATGGAGGCGGTGTCCGTCGGTCACGACCTGGCCCGCGGCCGGGGCCGGTTCTTCCGCAACAAGCCGACGACGGCGACGAGCGCGACCGAGACGGCCGAGGCCGACGGCCAGATCCGCGGGGAGACGGCCGTGCCGGTCGCGGAGGACGAGGCACCCACGGTGTACGGCGACGGCGTGCTGGACGGCGACGAGCCGACGTTCGAGGAGGTGCCTGGCATGACGCCGGGTGGCTTCGATCCGCTGGCGGCGCTGCGTGGTGGCAGCATCGAGCCGTTCGACACGGCGATGGTCATGCCGGCTGCGGACGCCATCCCGGTTCCGAAGCCCGGCGACTCGGAGCCGGATCCGGCGCCTGCTCCGGAGCCGGGCTCGGAGGACGACCCAGACCCCGACTCCGCGCCGGCTCCCGGCCCGGTTCCGGGTCCCGGGCCGAGTGTCCGCTCCGGTTCCCGGTCAAGCCGGTCCGCGGATCGGGGATCCGCCGGGATCGGCGCCGGAGCGGATCAGCCCGAGGCGGACGGCGAGAGTTCGGCCCGCCGCACTGGCCGGGGCCGCAGCGTCAGGCGCCAGCCCGTCCCCGCCTGACCGCCTGTACTGCGTGACCGCCTGGCCTGCCTGCCTCGGCCTGCTGCCGGCGTGATCGCCTCCTGAACTGCCGTCGTTGCGAGCCGACTTCCCCCGCGGGTTCGCGACGGCGGCACCGGACCGGCCCCTCCCTTCCGCCCACCCGGCCGACAGCCTTGTGTCCCGGCGCCGACCTCCGCGGCCGCCACCGCAAGGGCAGGTCGGACGGTACGCACCGGGCTTCGGTGCGGGTGGTCGAGGGCCGGCCGGCCGGTGGGCCTCGCCGGGGGTGTATGCGAGGCCCACCGGCCCGGCGGACGGATGCTCGGTGGTCGGCATCCGTCCGCCGAACCCCCTGCCGCGCGGTCCCGGTGACCGCCGGCGGTCCGGTCGCCGTCCCCTGCGGGCGGGCGACGGCCGGGCCCTGAACGTGGCGGCGGAAGGTTTCCGTCGCTGAAGTCCGGTCGATCCGGCGCGCCGGTGAGGCGTCCGGATCGACCGGGCGGCGGGTGGGTGTTCGGTGGTCGACACCCACCCGCCTGCCCCCAGCCGCCCGTCCTGCTCCGGGGCGCTCCCCCCTGAGAGAAAGGCGCAACCGCTCGGCCAAGCGGACCTGCGCCCGAGCAGGACGGGCGGCCCCCACCGGCCGCCACAACCGTGGCCGGCCATCGGCTCGGCCCGGTCAGCCCGGCCGGGTCTGAGACGCGGCTCGGTGTAAGGACGGCCCGACGGGTGGGCGGGCCGGGACCGGCAAGGAAGGCTCACTAGGGTGGTCGGAGTGGAAAGAGCTGGGCGGATACTGACCGCGCGACCGAGCGCCCGCAACGCCATCACCGCCGATGCGGCCGGGCTGCTGGCGGGGTTCGCGCTCGATGCCGTGCTCGGCGATCCGCGGCGCCGGCATCCCGTCGCGGGGTTCGGCCAAGCAGCCGGCGCGCTGGAACGTCGGCTCTACGCACCCAACCGCTGGGCCGGCGCCGCGTTCACCACGGCCGCGGTGGGCGTACCCGTGGCCGCTGGTCTTGCCGCCTCCTTCCTCACCCGGCGCCAACCCGTCGCCCGCGCCGCGCTGGTCGCCGCCGCGACCTGGACCGTGCTCGGCGGCCGCACGTTGCGCCGCGAGTCGGCCGTCATGGCCACCCACCTGGAGAACGCCGACCTGGCCGCGGCTCGCGGACGCCTCAACCACCTCTGCGGCCGTGACCCCTCAACCCTCGACGAGCCCGAGCTCGCCCGTGCCACCGTCGAGTCCGTCGCTGAGAACACCTCGGATGCCGTCGTCGCACCGCTGCTCTGGGGCGGGTTGCTCGGGCTGCCCGGCCTGCTCGGCTATCGGGCCGCCAACACCCTCGACGCCATGGTCGGGCACCGGTCGCCGCGTTATGCCCGCTTCGGGACGCCGTCCGCGCGGCTCGACGACGTGCTCAATCTGCTGCCGTCCCGGCTCACCGGGATGCTCACGATCGTCGCGGCGCCGCTGGTCAGGGGGCGGCCGGCCGAGGCGCTGCGGGTGTGGCGCCGGGATCGCAACGACCACCCCAGTCCCAACGCCGGCCAGTGCGAGTCGGCCATGGCCGGGGCTCTGGGCGTACGGCTGGGCGGGCGCAACGTCTACTTCGGGCGTACCGAGACCAGGCCGCTGCTGGGCGACGGACCGCGCCCGTCCGCCGTTCACCTGCGTCGTGCTGCCCGGCTTTCGGGCGCGGCCGGCCTGGGCGCCGCCGTGCTCGCCGCGGGCGTCGCCCTGGCCCGTTCCGCTGTCGTCGGCCGGGCGGGTGGGCGATGAGCGGGGGACTGCTGGTCGCCGGAACCACCTCCGACGCCGGTAAGAGTGTGCTCACCGCCGGCCTCTGCCGGTGGCTGCACCGGCGGGGCGTCAAGGTGGCACCGTTCAAGGCCCAGAACATGTCCAACAACTCGGTCGTCGTGGTCGGCACCGACGGGCGGGGCGGCGAGATCGGCCGCGCTCAGGCCATGCAGGCCGCCGCGTGCGGGATCGCCCCCGACATCAGGTTCAATCCCGTGCTGCTCAAGCCGGGCAGCGACTTCTCCAGCCAGGTCGTGCTGCGCGGGCAGGCCGTCGACACCGTGACCGCGGGCAACTACCGGTCGCTGCGGCCCCGGCTGGCCGAGGCCGCGCACGCCACCCTGGCCGAGCTGCGCGCCGAGTACGACGCGGTGATCTGCGAGGGCGCCGGCAGCCCGGCGGAGATCAACCTCCGGGACGGGGACTTCGTCAACATGGGCCTGGCGCGGCACGCCGGGCTGCCGACGATCGTCGTGGGGGACATCGACCGGGGCGGCGTCTTCGCCGCGCTGTTCGGCACGGTGGCGCTGCTCAGTCCCGAGGACCAGGCACTGGTCAGCGGCTTCGTCATCAACAAGTTCCGCGGCGACCTCGGGCTGCTGCGGCCCGGGCTCGACATGATCACCTCTGTCACCGGGCGGCCGGTGCACGGTGTGCTGCCGTTCAACCTGGACGTGTGGCTCGACGCCGAGGACTCCCTGGCGTACGGGCGGATGCTCGGCCGGCCCGCCGCCCCGCGCGGCACCGAGTGGCTGCGAGTGGCCGTGGTCCGGCTGCCGCGGATCTCCAACGCCACCGACGCCGAGGCGCTGGCCACCGAGCCCGGCGTGCAGGTGCGCCTCACGATCGAGCCGGCCGAGATCGCCGACGCCGACCTGGTCGTGCTGCCCGGTTCCAAAGCCACGGTCAGTGACCTGGCCTGGCTGCGCGAGACCGGCCTGGCCGACGCGATCCGGGCGCACGCCGCGGCCGGCAAGCCGCTCGTCGGCATCTGCGGCGGTTTCCAGATGCTCGCCCGCACGATCCACGACGACGTCGAGAGTCGCCGGGGCACCGTGCCCGGCCTCGGCCTGCTGCCCGTGGACATCACCTTCGGCGAGCGCAAGACCCTGGCCCGGTCGCGCGGTGCGGCCTGGGGGCAGGTCGCGGTGAGCGGCTACGAGATCCATCACGGGTACGTGTCCGGAGGCGATCCCGCCCCACTGTTGACGTACGCGGACGGCACGCCCGAGGGTGCAGTGGTAGGAGCGGTCTGCGGGACGCACTGGCACGGCGCCTTCGAGTCGGACGAGTTCCGCCGCCGGTTCCTGACCGAGGCGGCACGGCAGGCGGGCCGGCACGGCTTCGTGGTCGCCCCGGACACCCGCTTCGCGGAGGTACGCGAACGCGCGCTCGACGTCCTCGGCGACCTCGTCGAGGAGCACCTGGACACCGAGGCCCTGTGGCGGCTCATCGAGTCCGGGCCGCCGCCTGGCCTCCCCTTCATCCCGCCGGGTGCGCCCGTGGAGCCGGGGCGGTGACGGATGACGGCTGAGACCTTCGCCGCGCTCGCGGAGCGGATCTTCGAGCGGGCTCCTCGCCTGGGACCTGTACGGCTGGTGGCCGTCGACGGGCCCAGTGGAGCCGGTAAGAGCTGGTTCGCCGCGCGGCTGGCCAAGGCCGCGGACATCCCCGTGGTGCACACCGACGACCTGCTCGACGGCTGGGACGACCAGTTCAGCTTCTGGGCGCGGCTGGAGGAGCAGGTGCTCGGCCCGCTGCGTCACGGCCGTCCCGCCACGTACCGCCGGTACCTCTGGCACCGCAAGGCGTTCGGTGGCCATCCGGTCACTGTTGCGCCTGCTGACGCCGTACTGCTGGAGGGTGTGACCGCCGCCCGGCGGGAGATCCGGCCGGAGCTTTCCTTCTCGATCTTCGTCACCGCGCCGGCTGATCTACGGTGGCGGCGGGCTTTGGCACGCGACGGTGCCGACGATGTTGCCTTCCGGGCGTACCTTGAGCGCTGGCGCGTGAACGAGGACCGGCACTTCGCCGCGGATGCCACCGCGGCGCATGTGGATCTCCTGGTCGACGGGGCCGCGGAGGGTTTCGACGATCGGTACGAACGGCTCTGGCCGGCGCCGCCGGACTGAACCACGATCAGCCGCGTGAGCGGCGGGAACGGTGGACGGACGATGACGACCGAGGACGACAACCGACCGGCGCGGCGCCGGATCACGCTGACCGGCATCAGCTCGCGCGCCTGGGAGCACCCCGCCGACCGGGGCGCGCTCACCGCGCTGCGCGAGCTGCGGGGCTTCGACGACGTGGTGAAGGCCTTCTTCGGCATGTGGAACGAGCGCGGCTTCCGGCTGTCGTTCCTGGCCGGCGCGATCCGGGTCGACCACCGGCAGTATCCGCGCGTCTACCAGCGTTTCGCCGAGGCCGCCGCCACGCTCGACGTGGCCGAGCTGCCCGAGCTCTACGTCAGCCAGTCGCCGGTGATCAACGGCCAGGCGATCGGCATGGACAAGCCCTTCATCGTCATCACCACCGCCGCGGTCGAGAAGCTCGACGACGAGGAATTGCGCGCGCTGCTGGGCCACGAGATCGGGCACGTGCGCAGCGGCCACGCCGTCTACAAGACCATCATGATGATCCTCACCCGGTGGGCGGCGAGCCTGAGCTGGCTGCCGGTCGGTGCGATCGCCCTGCGCGCGATCATCGCGGCGATGTACGAGTGGTGGCGCAAGGCCGAGCTGTCCGCCGACCGTGCGGGCCTGCTTGCCGGCCAGGACCCGGCCGCGTCGCTGCGGCTGCTGATGAAGCTCGCCGGCGGTGGCGACCTCTCGCAGATCGACACGGCGGCCTTCCTCGAGCAGGCCGCCGAGTACGAGGGCGGGGGAGACCTGCGCGACAGCATCCACAAGCTGGGCATGACCGCCTGGAGCAGCCACCCGGTGCCCGTCGCGCGCGCCGCCGAGCTGCGCAAGTGGGTCGACTCCGGCGAGTACGGCCGGATTCTCGGCGGGGACTACCCGCGTCGCGACTCCGACGGCAACGCCTCGGTCACCGAGGATGTCAAGGCCGCCGCCGACTCGTACCGGCAGTCCTTCAACACCTCGCAGGACCCGCTCGTCGGGCTGCTCCGCAAGCTCGGTGACGGCGCCGCGGACCTGGCCGGATCCGCCGCTCGCGGCGCCCGGGGCTGGGCCGGCAAGGGCCGCCGTCCCGACGACGAGCCGCCGGTGCCGCCGGCCGGCTGAGTTGTCCACAGGCCGGTGAAGCGGACCCGCACGACCCGAGCCGCCCGGCTTAGGATCGGTTCATGAGCGAGCTTGCGACCGAATCATCGACTCCGCGCCCGACGGCCGTCATCGCGGCAGCGCCGGCGGAGGCGATGGCATGAGCCTGACCGAAGACGAGCTGCGGGCCGCGATCACGCGCGAGCTGCCCGGTGTCCGTGCCGACCTGGAGCGGCTGGTCCGCATCCCGGGGATCGCGTTCGACGGCTTCGACCACTCGCACGTCGAGCGGTCCGCCGAGGCCGTCGCCGAGCTGCTGCGCGGTTGTGGCCTCGAGGTGCAGATCGTCCGCGGCGCGGGGCAGCCCGCTGTCATCGGCCGCAAGGCTGCGCCCGAGGGGGCGCCGACCGTTCTGCTCTACGCGCACCACGACGTGCAGCCGGCCGGTGACCCGGCGCTGTGGACCAGCGACCCGTTCGAGCCGGTCGAGCGCGACGGCCGGCTCTACGGTCGTGGCGCTGCCGACGACAAGGCCGGCGTGATGGCGCACGTCGCCGCGCTGCGGGCGTTCGGCGACGAGCTGCCGGTCGGGGTCGTGCTGTTCGTCGAGGGCGAGGAGGAGTTCGGCTCCGATTCGCTCGACGAGCTGCTCGAGACCCACAAGGAGACGCTGCGCTCCGACGTCATCGTCATCGCCGACTCCGGCAACTGGGACATCGGCGTGCCGGCCCTGACCACCTCGCTGCGCGGCCTGGTCAACTGCTTCGTCGAGGTCAGCACCCTCAGTAACGCCGTGCACAGCGGCATGTTCGGCGGCGCGGTGCCGGACGCGCTCACGGTCCTGGCCCGGCTCATCGCCACCCTGCACGACGAGAACGGCGAGGTCCTCGTCGACGGCCTGGCCCGTCGGGAGGCCGCGACCGTCGACTACCCGGAGGATCGCTTCCGCCACGAGGCCGGCGTGCTCGACGGCGTCAAGCTGATCGGCCAGGGGCGGCTCACCGACCGGATCTGGACCAAGCCGTCCATCTCCGTGCTCGGCATCGACGCGCCGAAGACCAGCGAGGCGCCCAACGCCCTGGTGCCCCGGGCCAAGGCCAAGCTGAGCGTGCGGCTGGCCCCCGGCGATGACTGGAATTCGGCGTACGCGGCGATCCGCGCCCACGTCGAGAAGTTCGTGCCCTGGGGTGCCCACGTCGAGGTGACGCTGGAGAGCGGCGGCGAGCCGTGCGTCATCGATGCGACCGGCCCGGCGTACGACGCTGCCCGGGCGGCGTTCCAGCAGGCCTGGGACGGGGTCGCGCCGGTCGACATGGGGGTGGGCGGCTCGATCCCGTTCATCGCCACCTTCCAGGAGTTGTTCCCGGAGGCGGCGATCCTCGTGACCGGCGTCGAGGACCCGTACGCCGGTGCCCACGGGCCGAACGAGAGCCTGCACCTCGGCGAGTTCGCCCGGGTGTGCCTGGCCGAGGCCCTGCTGCTGCGCAACGTGGCCGCGCTGGGCAGATGACATGGCCGCCGAGCTGAGCTGCGACGTGCTGGTCGTCGGCGCCGGCCCCACCGGGCTGATGCTGGCGAACTGGCTGGTGAAGCTCGGCGTCCGGGTCATCGTGGTCGACGGCAAGGACGGCCCGACGCGGGAGTCGCGCGCGCTGGTGGTGCAGGCCCGCAGCATCGAGGTGTACGACCAGCTCGGCATCGCGGACAAGGTGCTCGCGGCGGCACACCGGGCGGTCGCGTTGGCTCCGGGCTTCGGCAGCCGCGTCTTCGGCCGGATTCCGATCGGGGCGCTGGGGTCGGGTGTGACGCCGTACCCGTGGATCGAGGTCCTGGAGCAGAGCCGCAACGAGGAGATCCTGTATGAGAACCTGCAGGCTCTCGGCGGTGATGTCCGCTGGGGCCGGCAGGTCACCTCGCTGACCGCCACCCCGGAGCAGGTCGAGGCCGTGGTCGGTGACGAGACGATCACGGCCCGGTTCTGCGTCGGCGCCGACGGCGCGAATTCGGTGGTCCGCAGATCGCGGGGCATCGCGTTCGACGGGGTGACCAATCCGCACCTGTTCTACGTCATCGACGCGACCGCGGTCGGCGGGCTGGTGGCCGGCGCGATCAACGTGCGGCCCGCCGGTGACGAGTTCCTGCTCGGCTTCCCGATGCGCGGCCGGGGCAACTGGCGGCTGATCGGCCTGGCCCGCGACGACGACGGCGACGGCGAGATCACCGAGCAGGACGCGCAGGCCCGGATCCGCCGCTCGTTCGCGGTGACCTACGCGCAGGCCCGCTGGTTCGCGACGTACCGGGTGCACCACCGGGTGGCGGCGACGTTCCGCGACGGCCCGTTCTTCCTGGCCGGCGACGCCGCGCACGTGCACTCCCCGGTCGGCGGCCAGGGAATGAACACCGGCCTGCAGGACGCGCACAACCTGGCCTTCAAGCTGGCGGACGTGGTGCACGGCCGCGCCGGCGACGCGTGGCTGGACCGCTACGAGGCCGAGCGGCGCCCGGTCGCCCGGATGCTGGTGGCGACGACCGACCGGATGTTCGGCTTCATCACCTCGCAGCGGGTCCAGCTCAAGGCGCTGCGCCGGCTGATCGTGCCCCTGCTGGCACCCGTCGCCGTCCGGCTGCTGCCCCGAGCGAGCGGTGGCTCCCGGCTTTTCGGGTACGTCGCGCAGGTCCGGATCCGCTACCGCATGACGCCGGACGCGCGGCGCGACCCGGTGGTCAGCCGGCGGCTGGCGTGGGCCGGCAGCAACTACGAGGTGCTGCGGTCACTGCAGTGGCAGATCCACGGGTACGGCGGCATCGAGAAGTCCGAGGTGCCGGACCTGGGGCTGCCGGTGCACCTGTTCGACGCGGCGCCGGAGACGCCGCTGCTTCCGGGGCGGCTTTATCTCGTACGGCCGGACGGCTTCGTGGCCGCGGCGGCGACACCGTCGGAGGCCGCTGCCGTGTTCAGGCAGGCCATGCCGCAGTGACCGAGGCGGCAGTCGTCACCGACCTGGACGGCACGATCGTCCGCGCCGACGGAACGATCAGCGAGGCGACCGTCTCGGCCTGCCACGCACTTCGGCGACAGGGCATCCCGGTGATCGCCGCGACGGCCCGCTCGCCGGCCGGAGTCCGCGCCCTCACGGAGCTGACCCCGCACCTCACGCTGGCAGTCTGCTGCGGCGGCTCGCTGGGGTACGCCCCCGACCCCGCCACAGTCCTGTGGCGCGACACGCTGCAGTCGGACGCCGTACAGGCACTGCTGTCGCTGATACGCGCCGAGCTGCCGGAGGCGGGAGTCGCGATCTACGACGGCGAATCGTGGCGCATGACCGAGGCCTACGTCGCCATCCGTACCTCCCGGCACAACGGCCCTGCGGCTGTGGTGCCCGTCGACGCCTTCGCCGGGGTGGCGGCCTGCGCGATGACGCTGTGCCATCCGGTGCTGAGCCCAGCCGAGCTGATCACCCTGCTGACCCGGCGAGGCATCGCTCTGAGCCTGAGCTTCGCGGGTCCCGAGCTGGTCGAGATCGCGCCGGCCGGCATCAGCAAGGCCAGCGGAGTGGTACGAGCCCTGCGCGAAGTGGGCGTGTCGGCGGAGCGGGCGGTGGCCTTCGGTGACATGCCGATCGACATCCCGATGTTCACCGCGGTCGGCCGGTCGGTGGCGATGGCGGACTCTCCGAGGGAAGTGCTGGACGCGGCGACGATGGTGACAGAGACGGTCGAAGAAGACGGTTTCTCGCGTGCCCTGACCCGCCTCGGCCTCATCTGAAGGGGCTGTTTCCGGCGGGTTCATCCGTGCGGGAATCCCCTTCGCTTGATCGGGTGAGTCGGCTGCGCGGGCGAGATCATTCCTGTTAGGATTCGAACATGAGTTCGAACGAGGCTATCGTGGCGCTCCGCGCCGCCGGCAGTGCTCTGGGGGACGTCGACGTCTCCGGGTGGGACGACACCGCCCTCACCGCTCAGCTCGCTGAGCTGTCCGACGCCCTGTGCCAGCTCGACGCGCAGCTCAGCCGCGTCGCCGAGGCCATCCGCGCCCGCGGCTACCGCATCGCCGAGCCGGTCATCCCCGAGCCGGTCGCCGCCTGACTTTGTTCTCTGTCCCCGGGCCCGTCGCCCGGCGCGCCCCGTCGCCACGCGGTGCGCCGGGCGGCAGGCCCCTCCCACCGCCGAGCCCTTCTCGGCTCGGTGGTGCTGCTCGGTCCTCCCCGGCCGCGCCCGGTTCGCTCGACTACCTGGCCGGATCGACACGGCTGGTTCGGGTCGCCCTGGCCGATCCGGATCGCCACGGCCGGCCCGGATCGCTCGGGCCGGTCCCGGCACGCGGGCCGGTTGCGAACGCTTCACGGGGGAGCGGATCGCGACCGGCCCGCGAATGTCGTACGTGGCTGCCAGGATGGGGTTCGTGCAGTTCCTCGACCTGGCAGCCACGTCGGCAGCCGTTTCCGCCACCTCCGGCCGCAAGGCCAAGATCGACCTGCTCGCCGCTGCCCTCCGGCGTCTTGATCCGGGCGAGCTGGCCGCCGGCTCCGCCTACCTGGCCGGTGAGCTGCGGCAACGCCAGACCGGTGTCGGTTATGCCGGCTTGCGCGACCTTCCCGCCCCCGCCGCCGAGTCCGCTCTGACCGTGGCCGAGGTCGACGAGCGGATCGCCGCCATCTCCGTCGTTTCCGGTGCCGGTTCCCAGGCGCGGCGGCGTGAGTTGCTGGCCGGGCTCTTCGGGCGGGCCACCGCTGACGAGCAGCGGCTGCTCGTCGGACTGTTCAGCGGTGAGCTGCGCCAGGGCGCTCAGGCCGGGCTGCTCGCCGATGCCATCGCCCGTGCCGCCGAGGTGCCTGTCACGGTCGTTCGGCGGGCGCTTCTGCTCGCCGGTGACCTCAAGCAGGTGGCCGTGGCCGCGCTCACCGGTGGGGCGCCCGCTCTCAGCGAGATCAGTCTGCGGGTCGGCACGCCGCTGACTCCGATGCTGGCCAGCAGTGCCCCGGATGTTGCTGCCGCGCTGGAGGCGACCGGGTCGCCGGCCGCCGTGGATGTGAAGCTCGACGGCATCCGGATCCAGGTGCACCGCTCCGGGGACGAGGTGGCGGTGTTCACCCGCAGCCTGGACGACATCACGTCCCGGTTGCCCGAGGTGGTCGCCGCCGCGCGGGGCGTTGCGGCGCGGGAGTTCGTGCTCGACGGAGAGGCCATGGCGCTCGACGCGCAGGGGCGGCCGCGACCGTTTCAGGAGACGTCGAGCCGTGCCGCCACCCGGGGTGCCCGGCGTGGTGGGAAGGAGGGGCCGGTGGACGGGCCCGGGCTGGTTCCGTACTTCTTCGATCTTCTGCATCTCGACGGCACGGATCTGCTGGACGAGCCGGGGCGGGTGCGCTGGGCCGCGCTGGCCGATGCGCTGCCCGCCGAGCTGATCGTCGGCCGGCGGACCGTTGAGACCGAGGAGCAGGCCGCCGAGGCTTTCGCCGCCGCGCTCGCCGCCGGGCAGGAAGGCGTTGTGGTCAAGGCCCTGGAGGCGCCGTACGACGTGGGCCGCCGGGGGGCCGCCTGGGTCAAGGTCAAGCCCCGGCACACGCTCGACCTGGTTGTTCTCGCGGTGGAGTGGGGGCACGGGCGGCGTCAGGGATGGCTGTCCAATCTGCACCTGGGCGCCCGGGATCCGCGGACCGGCGGGTTCGTCATGCTGGGCAAGACGTTCAAGGGCCTCACCGATGAGCTGCTGCGCTGGCAGACCGAGCGGTTCAAGGAGCTGGCCGTCGACGACTCCGGCTGGGTGGTCACCGTCCGGCCCGAGCAGGTCGTGGAGATCGCGTTCGACGGCGTGCAGACCTCGCCGCGCTATCCGGGCGGGGTGGCGCTGCGGTTCGCCCGCGTCCTGCGCTACCGCGACGACAAGCGCGCCGAGGAGGCCGACACCATCGACATGGTCAAGGCCCTGGGCTTTCCCGCCACACCGGAAGCCTGACCTGGGGCAACACCATCAGTCGTCGGTCAGGTCGGCCAGGACCTCGGCTGCGTGCCGGCTGCCGGCCTCGGCCAGCCTTCGCAGCTCAGCCACATCGGCGCGCTCGCCGGCGATCTCCACCAGGGCCTCCACCGCGTCGGCGCTGCCACTGGCGGCGAGACGGCGGAGCTGGTCCAGGTCGTCAAGCTCGACCGCCCGCCCTACCGGGTCGTCAGCCACGCCGGCCTCCTTCCATAGCTCCGCAGCGGCAAGAACCCGGGGCGTCGCAGCGGCAAGAACCCGGAGCGCCGCAGCGGCACGGGCTCAGAGCGCCGCGAGCGACCGGACGTAATTGACCTGCTGATGGACGTAGGTGACCTGCGACTGATCGGTCACCGGGATCCGCGCGACGTACTGCCGCGTCGCGTTGGTCACCGTCACCTGCACCGTCCCGCGTGGGACCGTCACCTTCACCAGCAGGAACAGCAGGCTGAACACCGTCAGCACGCAGAAGCCCACGATCGCCGCGGCGATGGCCCACGGCGGGATCTTCTGCTCGTTGTGCCAGTAGTCGTTCACCGTCCACGTCGAGCCGGCCAGCGGGATGTCCCCGGCCGGCGTGTGGACCACCGTCGACGTGACAGCCATGTCGCCGATCTGGGCGATCACCGGGCCCGGTGCGAGCGGGTCGGGCGGGACCGGCTGGGCGGGGGCGGGCACGCTCCAGGGGTCACTCGGCGTGGAGTCCGGAAAGGTCACTCCGCCGAGGTTAGTCGGGCTGCCGCGCGCTGGGAACGGCCGCCATGCGCTGGTCCGCCGCCGCCACCCGGTCCACCCGCTTCTTCGGTGCGTCGCCGTTGGCTTCCTTGCGCGCCTGCCACCCGTACGCGAGCAGCGCCATCACCGCGAACAGCCACCACTGGACCGCGTAGCCGCCGTTCTGCCAGGCGTCCTCGTGGTCGATCGAGACCCGTGTGAAGCCCGGCTCCGGCTCGCTGACCAGCACGTACGCCCCGTACACGGGGAACGGCAGCTCGGCCGCCAGTTTGGGCACCGCGATCCGCCGGGTGTCGATCCGGCCGTCGCGCCGCGCCAGCGGGGCCGGCCGGCTCTCCGACAGGTGCACCTGGCCCACCACCGTGACCTGGCCCGCCGGCGCCGGGGGAGCCACCGGGGCCGAGATCGCGTCGCCGTCCTTCGACGGGACCCAGCCGCGGTCGATCAGCACCGCGGTGCCGTCGGCCAGCAGCAGCGGGGTGACGATCTCGAAGCCCACCAGCCCGTCGACCGTGCGTCCGCGCGCCTGGATCTCGTGCGCCGGGTCGTACCGTCCGGTGACCGTGACCTTCGTCCACGCCGCGTCCTCGCCGGGGGACGCGCCCGGCCTGCCCGGCGCTTCAGGCCGGGCCAGCACCGAGCTCAGCGGCACCGCGGGGGTGGAGTCGGCGGCGTCGATCCGCGCGTTGATCGCGCTGCGTTCCTGGTAGCGGTGCAGCTGCCA
Organism: Actinoplanes auranticolor; assembly: GCF_018332655.1. Lineage (GTDB taxonomy): Bacteria > Actinomycetota > Actinomycetes > Mycobacteriales > Micromonosporaceae > Actinoplanes > Actinoplanes auranticolor. The sequence continues at coordinate 99,059 of NZ_BOQL01000028.1, forward strand.
GTTGCCCAGGAACACCATGATCACCGAGGCGGCCACGGTGAGCGCCGCGGCGGCCAGCCAGCGGGGCGTCAGCAGGAACCGGTACACGTTCTGAGGCTACCCGGCTCGCGACGGCCGCTTTCCGCTGGCAGGTAGGGTGCGATGTCCGGCGGTCAATATCATGTCGCCGCCGTTCTCCATATCCCCGAGGGAGCCATGATGTCCGCCCACTCGCGCCTGGTGGTGAGCGCACCCTCGTCCGGGCACGGGAAGACCGCGATCGCGGTCGGGTTGCTCGCCGCCTGCACCGCGCGCGGCGTGCCGGCCACCGGCTTCAAGGTCGGCCCCGACCACACCGACGCCGCCTATCTCGGCCTGGCCGCGGGGCGTCCCGGCCGCAACCTCGACCCGCGCCTGGTCGGCGCGCAGCGCATCGCGCCGCTGTTCGCGCACGGCGCGGCCGGCTCGCAGATCGCCGTCATCGAGGGCGCGATGGGCCTGTTCGACAGCCTGACCGGACAACCCGAGATCGACGGTACGGCCGCAGTCGCCGCCGCGCTGCGCGCGCCGGTGGTGCTCGTGGTCGACGTGGCCGCGATGGGCCACTCGCTGGCCGCGCTGGTCCACGGGTTCCGGATGTTCGACGAGATGGTGCACCTCGGCGGCGTCATCCTGAACCGGGTGGCCTCGCCCCGCCACGAGGAGATGCTGCGCACCGCGCTGGACGACATCGGCATGCCCGTGCTGGGCGCGCTGCGCCGCGGGGATCTGCCGGCCGTGCTGCCGGCCCGCGCGCAGGGCCCGGTGCCGGTGGCGCACCGCACGGTCGAGGCGGTCCGGGCCGTGCGCCGGCTCGGGGAGGCCGTCGCCGGCGCGATCGACCTCGATCGGGTGATTGCGCTGGCCGATGCGGCGCCGCCGCTGCCCGAGCCGGCCTGGTCGCCGGTGGACGCGCTGGCCGAGGCGACCGGCGAGCCGCCGGTGCCGCCGGAGAACCGGCCGGTGATCGCGCTGGCCGGCGGTCCGGGCGCTCCGTACACGTACGTCGAGACCGTGGAACTGCTCACGGCGGCCGGCGCCGAGGTCGCGATCGTCGACCCGCTGCGCGACGAGACCCTCCCGGCGGGCACCCGCGGGCTCATGATCGGGGCGGCGCTGCCGGAGGGGTACGCGGAAGAGCTGTCCGCGAACCGTCGCCTGTGCGCGGCCGTGGCCCAGCTGGCCCACGACAACCGGCCGATCATCGCCGAGGGGGTCGGCCTGCCCTGGCTGACCCGTGACTTCGACGGCCGCCCGATGTGCGGGGTGCTGGACGCGTCGGCGCTGACCGCCGGCCAGACGATCGCGGGCTACCGCGAGGCGACCGCCCCGGTGACCTCCCCGCTGGCCCCGGCCGGTGCCCGGATCACCGGCTACAAGCAGCACCGGGCGATCGTCACGCCGCGGGCCGGCCAGGTGCCGGCCTGGACCTGGGCGGGCGGCAACCCGGAGGGTTTCATCCGGCGCCAGGTGCACGCGTCCCAGCTCGGCCTGCACTGGGCCGGCGCGCCGGAGATCGCCCGCCGCCTGGTCGCGGCGATGCTGACCCCGGCGCAGCCGGCCCCGGTCGTGCCGCCGCAGCCCGACGAGGACCCGGGTGAGCAGACCCTCTCGCTGTCCGGGCTGACCCCGCCCCCGGCCTGATCGCCGCCTCCCCGCTCAACCCGGCCGGAAGTGGGGTCGGTCGATGTCGCACCCCGGCCTTACGGTGAAGGGGTTCGACGAGAAGGGAGCACCGCCGTGGCCGACCGTGTCCCGCTGGATTTCGCCCCACCGGTCCGCCAGGTGCGGTCCCTGCTGCTGGGGATCACCGACGACCACCTGGGTGCCCCGACGCCCTGCCCCGACTGGACGGTCGGCGACCTGCTGGATCACCTGGCCGGCCTGTCCCGGGCGTTCACCCAGGCCGCCCAGAAGAAGTCCGACGCGCCCGGCGGCCCGCCGCCTCCGCCCTCCGCCGCACTCCTGTCACCCCAGTGGCGCAGCCGCTTGCCGGTCGTCCTGGAGGATCTGGCCATCGCCTGGCGCTCGCCCTCGGCCTGGGAGGGCACGGCGCGAGCGGGCGGCGTCACCATGCCCGCCGCCGAGATGGGCCTGGTCGCGGTCAACGAGCTGACCATGCACGGCTGGGATCTCGCCCGCGCGACCGGTCAGGAGTATGCCGCCGATCCGCGGCTGCTCGAGCCGCTGATCGAGTTCCTCTCCCAGGGCCCGCCGGAGGGCACCCCGGGGCTGTTCGGCCCGGTCGTGCCGGTCGACGGTGAAGCCGAGCTGCTCGATCAGGCCGTCGCCCTGGCCGGCCGCAATCCCCGCTGGCGCCCGGTGTCGTCCGCGCGCTGAGGGCGCGGGCCCGTCACCAACCGGAACGGTTCGAGGAGCCGGAACGGTTCCACGAGCCGTGGATCAGCTCGTCCGGCGGCGGGGTGAACTTCGCCTTGGGCTGGCCCTTGAGCGCATCCTTCAGCGTCTGCGCCACGGTGAACTTCGAGATCGTGCCCCGGCTCGTGCCCACCGTGTTCTTGGGGTTGTCCGGGTCGGCCACGAAGGCCGCCGCGGCCAGCTGGGGCGTGAAGCCGCAGAACCACGCGCTCCGGTTGCTGTCCGTCGTGCCGCTCTTGCCGGCCACCGGCCGCTTCATGGTCGCGTGCACCATGGGTGAGGTCTCCCAGCCGCCGCAGCTGCCCTTCGCCGCGCCGTAGCCGGTGACGCAGCGGGCCGCGTCGGTCGCCGCCCGCGCGACCGCCGGTCGCAGCGCCTGACGGCAGCGGGGCCCGGCGACCTTCTTGCCCTGGTACGTCAACGACGCCCCGTCCCGGGTGTTGATCATGCGGACCGGGATCGGCTCGCAGTACTTGCCCTCGGCGCCCAGCGTGGCGAAGACGTTCGCCATCTCGATCGGCGTCGCGTCGCTGACGCCCAGCGTGAACGCTCCCCACCCGTCGGCGTGGTCCGGCCCGGCCAGCGTGCGGTCGACCTCGGTGCGCCACTTCAGGCCCAGCCGCTCGGCCATCCGGACCGCCTTCTCCGCGCCGACCTTCTGCTCCAGCTGCACGAAGTACGTGTTCACCGACTTGCCGAACCCGCTCCACATGGTCTGCCGGCCGGTCATCGAGGCGCTGGAGTTCTTCGGGCACCAGTGCACACCGCAGGTCGCCGGTCCGGGGGCGGTGATGTACTTCGACACGTACCGCTGCGGGGAGTTGAAGGCCGTGCTCAGCGGCATGCCCTCGTCCAGGGCGGCCAGCATCGTGAAGATCTTGAAGGTCGAGCCGGCCTGGTAGCCCGCCATGTCGCCGCCGCCGAGCAGCGGGTTCACCGTGTTCGGGTAGTTGCCCTTGAAGTCGTCGCGCTTGCGCCGGTCGCTGTGCTCGCCGTTGTTCTCCTGGTCGAGCGAGTACTTGCGGTTCACCGCCATCGCCTTGATCCGGCCGGTGCCGGGCTCGACGACGACCTCGCCGTGGGCGTAGACGCTCTTTCTCTTCTCCTTGTCCAGGACGTGCTTGAGCGCCGACTTCTGGATCTTCGGGTCGAGGGTGGTGACCACCTTGTAGCCACCGCGACGCAGGTTGGCCATGCGTTCCTGCGACGTCTTGCCGAAGGCGGGCTGCTCGATCCACCAGTTGCGCAGGTAGTCGCAGAAGAAACCCCAGTCGTTGTGCTTCTTCGGCACGGAGACGCAGTCGTTCGGCGGGGCGGTCAGCTTCAGCTTGATCTTCGACCTCTTCGCCGCGGCCGCCTCGGCCCCGGTGATCGCGTTCATCTTGTGCATCTGCTCGATCACGTAGTTACGCCGGTTGGTGGCCGCGGTCCGGTCGTTGGTCGCCGGGTCGTACGCCGAGGGCGCCTTGACCAGCCCGGCCAGCAGCGCCGCCTCAGTCAGCGACAGGTCCGCCGGCTTCTTGGAGAAGAAGACCTCGGCAGCCGCGAAGATCCCGTACGCCCGGTGCCCGAAGTACGCCGAGTTCAGGTACCGCTCGAGGATGTCCTGCTTCGACAGGCGCTTCTCCAGCTCGATGGCCAGCCGCATCTCGCGCAGCTTGCGGGCGGTGGTCTGCTCGGTCGCCTCGAGCGCCTGCTTGGGGGTCTTCGCGCCGTCGCGCAGCGCCATCCGCACGTACTGCATGGTCAGCGTGGAAGCGCCCTGGGAGACGGTTCCGGCCTGCTGGTTCGCCACGAAGGCCCGGGCCACGCCTTTGGCGTCGACCCCGTTGTGCTCGTAGAACCGGGTGTCCTCGGACGCCACGATCGCCTGGATGATGAACGGCGACATGTCCGCGATCTTCGTCGGCTTGCGGTGCTCCTCGTAGAACGTGGTGAGCAGCGTCTTGCCGTCGTTGGCGTACACGTAGGTGGTCTGCGCCGAGGGCACCTCGGTGAGCCCTTCCGGCATGCTCGCCAGCGCGTCGGCACCGTTCTTGGCGCCGACCCCGGCCAGCGCCACCAGCGGGAAGATCAGACCCGCGACCACGATCCCGGCGATGAGTCCCGCGCGGATGAGCGGCGCGATCCGTCCAGCTTTGGCGAGTCCGGTCTTCGTCACCCTTCGAAGGTATGACAAAACCGCTCATGTCCTCACGGAACGGCTGAAGTAATCGGCCGGATCACATCCGGCATGCTGGGGCGTGTGACCTTTTCCGTGGACCTTCCTCCGGATGCCGGTGCCGGAGCGGCGGATCTGCATCACCATGGTGACGCCGAGGTGGCTCCCGGCCTGGTGGACCTGGCGGTCAACGTGCGGCGCCAGCCGATGCCGCAGTGGCTGGCCGGACCGATCCAGGCCACGCTGACCGAGCTGGCGGCGTACCCCAGCGACACCGCCGCGACCGCCGCCGTCGCCGCCCGGCACGGCCGCGACCCGGCCGAGGTGCTGCTCACCGCCGGCGCCGCGCAGGCCTTCGTGCTGATCGCCCAGACGCTGCGCGACGCGCGCCGGCCGGTCGTGGTGCATCCGCAGTTCACCGAGCCCGAGGCGGCGCTGCGCAATGCCGGGCACCGGGTCGAGCGGGTGCTGCTGCGCGAGGCGGACGGCTTCCGGCTCGACCCGGAGCTGGTGCCCGCCGACGCGGACCTGGTCTTCGTGGGCAACCCCACCAACCCGACGTCCGTGCTGCACCCGGCCGCCGACGTGGCCGCGCTGGCCCGTCCGGGACGGGTGCTGGTGGTGGACGAGGCGTTCGCCGACACCACGTACCGGGCCGGGGTGAGCGGCGAGCCCGAGTCGCTGGCCGCCCGCCGCGACCTGCCGGGGCTGCTCGTCCTGCGCAGCCTGACCAAGACCTGGGGGCTGGCCGGCCTGCGCATCGGCTACGCGCTCGGTCCCGCCGAGCTGCTGGCCCGGCTGGCCACCGCGCAGCCGCTCTGGGCGGTCGCCACCCCGGCGCTGGCCGCGGCCACCGCCTGCGCGAGCCCGGTCGCGGTGGCCGCGGAACGGCGGATCGCCGCCGAGCTGGCCGCCGAACGTGACCACCTGGTGGAACGCCTGAGCGGCGTGCCGGACGTCACTGTGGCCGGCCGACCGGCCAGCGCCTTCGTCGCGGTCCGCCTCGCCGGCGCCGACCAGGTGCGTCTCGAGCTGCGCAAACGGGGGTACGCGGTGCGCCGCGGCGACACTTTCCCGGGGCTGGGTGCCGATTGGCTCCGGATCGCGGTGCGCGACACTGCCACCACGGACGCGTTTGTTGCGACCCTGACGGATGTGTTGAAGGAGCGACAGTGACCCTGGAGACGACCCTCGCCGCGATCGGCCCCGCCGATGAGCCGGCCATGGCCGCCGCCCGCGACCTGCAGGCCCGGCTGACCAAGCCGGCCGGCTCGCTGGGCGCCCTCGAGGAGTTGTCCGTCCGCCTGGCCGGCCTGGCCGGCACCTGCCCGCCACCGCTGCCCGAGCCCGCCTCGATCGCCGTCTTCGCCGGGGACCACGGCGTGCACGCGCAGGGCGTCTCACCGTGGCCGCAGGAGGTCACCGCCCAGATGGTGGCCAACTTCGTGGCCGGTGGCGCGGTGATCAACGCGTTCGCCCGCCAGGTGGGCGCCTCGCTGATGGTCGTGGACGTCGGCGTGAAGATCCCGCTGCACGGCGGGGACACCCTGCTCGACGCGAACATCCGCCGGGGCACCCGCGACTTCACCGTCGAGCCGGCGATGACCGTCGACGAGGCCCGCGCAGCGCTGGAGGTGGGCATCTCGGTCGCCCGCGCGCTGGTCGACGGCGGCGCGAAGTGCCTGCTCACCGGGGACATGGGCATCGCCAATACGACCCCGGCGGCGGCCCTGGTGGCCGCCTTCACCGGTGCCGAGCCGGTCGCGGTGACCGGCCGCGGCACGGGCATCGACGACGAGACCCACGCCCACAAGACCGCCGTGATCGCCGGTGCGCTGGCCACCCACGCCCCCGACCCGAAGCAGCCGCTGGCCACGCTGGCCGCGCTGGGCGGTCTGGAGCACGCCGCGCTGGCCGGCTTCATCCTCGGCGCGGCCGAGCGCCGGGTGCCGGTGATCATCGACGGGGTGATCGCCTGCTCGGCCGCCGTGGTCGCCGCCGCGTTCGCGCCCGACGCGGTCGCCGCGATGGTGGCCGGACACCGTTCGGCCGAGCCCGGCGCCGCCGTCGCGCTCGCCCACCTGGGCCTGACCCCGCTGCTCGATCTGGGTATGCGGCTGGGTGAGGGCACCGGCGCCGCGCTGGCGCTGCCGATCGTCACCGGCGCGGTCCGGGTCCTGCACGACGTGGCCACCTTCGACTCGGCGGGAGTGTCGGAGAAGTGAACCTCTATCCCATGGCGCTCAAGCTCGATGGCCGGCGCGTACTGGTCGTCGGGGGCGGCGCGGTGGCAACCCGGCGGATGCCGGCTCTGCTCGCCGCCGGCGCCCGGGTCGACCTGGTGTCACCCGAGCTGACCCCGGCGCTGCACGCGTACGTGGCGGCCGGGCGGCTGACCTGGCAGGAACGGCGGTTCGTCGCCTCGGACGTGGACGGCGCCTGGCTGGTGCAGGTGGCCATCGACGACCCGGCCGCCGCCGCCGAGGTCAGCGTGGCCGCCGAGGAGCGGGGCGTGTTCTGCGTACGCGCGGACGACCGCGACGCCGCTACCGCGTGGACCCCGGCGGTGACCCGGCACGACGAGGTCACGGTGGCGGTCACCGACAGCGGCGACCGCAAGCGGGCCCGGGCCGTCCGCGATCTGATCGCCGCCGCCCTCGAGGAGACGCCGCAGCGCCGGCACGAACCCTTGCGGGGCCAGGTCGCGCTGGTCGGCAGCGGTCCCGGCGACCCGGAGCTGATCACCGTCAAGGGACGCCGCCTGCTGGCCCGCGCCGACGTGGTGGTGGCCGACCGGCTGGTGCCCGGCATGCTCCTGGACGAGCTGCGGCCCGACGTGGAGCTGGTCGACGCGGCCAAGATCCCGTACGGGGCGTCGGTGGCGCAGGAGGAGATCAACCGGGTCATCGTCGAGCGGGCGAAGGCCGGGGCCTTCGTGGTGCGGCTCAAGGGCGGTGACCCGTTCGTCTTCGGCCGTGGCGGTGAGGAGGTCGTGGCGTGCGCCGAGGCGGGCGTACCCGTGCTGGTCGTCCCCGGGGTGACCAGCTCGATCGCCGCTCCGGCGCTGGCCGGCATCCCGGTCACCCACCGCGGCGTGGCCCACGAGTTCACGGTGGTCTCCGGGCACGTGCCGCCGGACAGCCCCGAGTCGCTGGTGGACTGGGCCGCGCTGGCCCAGCTGCGCGGCACGCTGGTGGTGCTGATGGGCCTGAAGAACCTGCCGAAGATCGCCGCCCGGCTCGTCGCCGAGGGCCGGTCCCCGCAGACGCCGGCCGCGGTCGTGCAGGAGGGCTCGACGGACGCTCAGCGGGTGCTGCGCAGCACGCTCGGCGAGGTGGCCGCGGCCGCCGCCGGCGCGGGGATCAGGCCGCCCGCCGTCGTGGTGGTCGGCGACGTGGTCGCGGTCCTGGAACGGGGATAGCCGCGTGAGCGATGGGTAACGGTCAGACATGAGTGAGCGACCGCACATGACATTGTCCGGGATCGTGCTCGATGCCCCGGACGCACAGGAACTCGCCGCGTTCTATCAGCGGCTGCTCGGCTGGAGCGTCATCCAGGACGAGCCCGGCTGGGTCAGACTGGGCGCGCCCAACGGCGGGCCGGGACTGTCCTTCCAGACCGAGCGGGCGTACGTGCGCCCGGTCTGGCCGGCCGGTCCGGACGATCAGCAGATGAGCGTCCACCTCGACATCGAGGTGGAGAATCTGGAAGCCGCCTGCGCCCACGCCGAGAAGGCCGGGGCGACCAGGGCGGACTTCCAACCGCAGGACGACGTCCGGGTCTACCTCGACCCGGACGGCCATCCCTTCTGCCTATTCCTTTAGCTGGTCCGGCTCGGCGGCCGGCTCGGCGTCGGTCTCCGGCACGCCGAGCTCGTTGAGGAACGTGCGGGCCCACTCCGCGACGTCGTGGGTCCGCAGGTGCCGCTGCATGACCCGCATCCGGCGCTTGAGCTCGGCCGGCTCCGCGCCGACCGCGCGCAGCAGGGCGTCCTTGACCCCGTCGGGGTCGTGCGGATTGCACAGGAACGCCTGGCGCAGCTCGGTCGCCGCGCCCGCGAATTCGCTGAGCACCAGGGCGCCGCCGCCGTTGGCCCGGCAGGCGACGTACTCCTTGGCGACCAGGTTCATGCCGTCGCGCAGCGGCGTCACCATCATGACGTCGGCCGCGACGTACATCGCCGCGAGCTCCTGCTTGCTGTACGACTGGTGCAGGTAGTGCACCGCCGGCATGCCGACCCGGCCGAACTCGCCGTTGATCCGGCCGACCTCGCGCTCCACCTTGACCCGCAGCGTCTGGTAGTGCTCGACGCGTTCCCGGCTCGGCGTCGCGACCTGCACCATCACCGCCTCCGGCACCTTGAGCTTGCCGTCGGCCAGCAGCTCGCGGAACGCCTTGAGCCGCAGCTCGATGCCCTTGGTGTAGTCGAGCCGGTCGACGCCGAGGATCACCGTCTCGGGGTCGCCGAGCTCGGCGCGGATCTGCTTGGCCCGGGCCTGCACGGCCGGGTCCGCCGCCATCCGTTCCATGTCCGCGGTGTCGATGCTGATCGGGAACGCCCCGGCCTTGACCTTGCGGCCGTCGACCTGGATCGACTGGCCCTCGTAGCGCAGGCCGAGCAGGTGGCGGGCGAGCCGGACGAAGTTCTGCGCCGCGAGCCGCTGCTGGAAGCCGACCAGGTCGGCGCCGAGCAGCCCGCGCAGGATCTCGGCCCGGAACGGCATCTGCATGAACAGCTCGATGGGCGGGAACGGGATGTGCAGGAAGAAGCCGATCCGCAGGTCGGGACGCATCTCGCGGAGCATCGCGGGCACCAGCTGCAGCTGGTAGTCCTGCACCCAGACGGTCGCGCCCTGCTCGGCCACGTCCGCCGCGGCCTGGGCGAACCGCTGGTTGACCAGCCGGTACGCCTCGCGCCAGCGCCGTTTGTAGACCGGCGTCTCGACAGCGTCGTGGTAGAGCGGCCAGATCGTCGCGTTGGACTGGCCCTCGTAGTAGCGCTCGAGCTCCTCGGCGCTCAACGGCACCGGGTGGATCTTGATGCCTTCGAGCTCGAACGGTTCGGGCGCCTCGCCGTCCCCGCCCGCCCATCCGATCCAGGTGCCCTGTTGCTGGGTGAGCACCGGATGCAGGGCGGTGACGAGTCCGCCGGGGCTCGGGCGCCATTGCCGCTCGCCGTCGACCATGACTTCGTCGACGGGCAGGCGGTTGGCGACGACGACAAAGGAACTTCGTTCGGCCACGCTGAGTGCACCTCCGGGTCGTGCTGGGTTCCCAGCCCCTGAGCCTACTGTGCGTAGCCACTCGGGGCTGGCCCCGCTATGGTCCGGCCGCGCGGCACCGCCTCTGGCGGGAAGGTGCCATTCTGAGCCGGTGAGCCAGTCCGTTGATCTTCCCCCGCCGCGCCGGCCGCTGTTCTTTCCTGTGGTCATTGCCACCGTGCTGCTGAGCATCATCGGGATGTCGGCGGGCCTGGTTCTCGGATCCCGCCACCAGCCGCTGCAGCAGACGGTGGACCAGACGGGATACGTACCCACCGAGCCCACGGTCTCACCTGTCCGTTGTCCCCGGGAGATGCACGACACCGCCCTCCAGGTCCTCCAGCGCTCCGTCGAGCTCCGTCAGCTGCTCCGGGTGAAGGTTCCGGAGACCGGCATGACGGTGTGGATCTGCGCCGACGCGGCGGGCAGCCTGTACTACCAGGCCAACGCGGGCGGCGAGACGGAAAAGTGGATCGAGGGTGAGACCGCGCTGTTCCTGGAGAATGTGGTCGAGCGCGACGGCGGCTACTTCGCCAAGGCCCACGACGGGAACACGTTCTTCGTCACCGAATACCGGCTGGAGGTCGTCAAGAAGGGCAAGAAGCAGCCCTACGACGCCGTGCCCGAGTGAGATGACGGGGAATCCCGGCGGCCCGGCCGGGGTTGCTGTAAGTGGCCGGCGGGGACCTGGAAAGATTGTCCTCTCGTTCCGGTAACCGGAAATCACGATCTCGGAGGTAGGCCGCACCGTGGCCCAGTTCATCTACGTCCTGGAAAAGGCGCGCAAGGCGCACGGCGACAAGGTCGTGCTCGACAATGTGACGCTCAACTTCCTGCCCGGCGTCAAGATCGGTGTGGTCGGCCCCAACGGCGCCGGTAAGTCCAGCCTGCTGAAGATCATGGCCGGCGTCGACACCGTCAGCAACGGCGAGGCGCGGCTCATGCCGGGCTACTCCGTCGGCATGCTCGCCCAGGAACCCCCGCTCAACGACGCCAAGACCGTCCTCGGCAACATCGAGGAAGCGGTCGCGGAGACCAAGGCCAAGCTCGAGCGGTTCAACAAGATCGCCGAGCAGATGGCCACCGACTACACCGACGAGCTGATGGAGGAGATGGGCAAGCTCCAGGAGGAGCTCGACCACTCCAACGCCTGGGACGTCGACTCCCAGCTCGAGCTGGCCATGGACGCGCTGCGCTGCCCGCCGCCGGACGCCGACGTCACCCAGCTCTCCGGTGGTGAGCGGCGCCGCGTCGCGCTGTGCAAGCTGCTGCTCGAGGCGCCCGATCTGCTGCTGCTCGACGAGCCCACCAACCACCTGGACGCCGAGAGCGTGCAGTGGCTGGAGCAGCACCTGGCCAAGTACGCCGGCACCGTCATCGCCATCACGCACGACCGGTACTTCCTGGACAACGTGGCTACCTGGATCCTCGAGCTGGACCGCGGCCGCGCGTTCCCGTACGAGGGCAACTACTCGACGTACCTCGACAAGAAGGCCGCCCGCCTGAAGCTGCAGGGTCGCAAGGACCAGAAGCTGCAGAAGCGCCTCGAGAACGAGCTCGAGTGGGTGCGCTCCAACGCCAAGGCCCGCCAGACCAAGTCGAAGGCCCGCCTCGACCGCTACGAGGAGATGGCCACCGAGGCGGAGAAGACCCGCAAGCTCGACTTCGAGGAGATCCAGATCCCGCCGGGCCCGCGCCTGGGCAACACGGTGATCGAGACCAAGGACCTGGTCAAGGGCTTCGACGACCGGGTGCTCATCGACCACCTGTCGTTCTCGCTGCCGCGCAACGGCATCGTCGGCATCATCGGCCCGAACGGCGTCGGCAAGACCACGCTGTTCAAGACCATCGTCGGGCTCGAGCAGCCGGACGAGGGCCAGGTCCGGGTGGGCGAGACCGTCAAGCTGTCGTACGTGGACCAGAGCCGTTCCGGCCTCGACGGGTCCAAGACGGTGTGGGAGGTCGTGTCCGACGGGCTGGACCACATGATGGTCGGCAAGGTCGAGATGCCGTCCCGGGCCTACGTCGCCGCGTTCGGTTTCAAGGGCCCGGACCAGCAGAAGCCGGTCAAGGTCCTGTCCGGTGGTGAGCGCAACCGGCTCAACCTGGCGATGACCCTGAAGATCGGCGGCAACGTGCTGCTGCTCGACGAGCCGACCAACGACCTGGACGTGGAGACGCTGTCCAGCCTGGAGAACGCGCTGCTGGAGTTCCCGGGCTGCGCCGTGGTCATCTCCCACGACCGGATGTTCCTGGACCGGATCACCACCCACATGCTGGCGTGGGAGGGGACCGATGAGGACCCCGACAAGTGGTTCTGGTTCGAGGGCAACTACGACGCGTACGAGAAGAACAAGATCGACCGTCTCGGCCCCGACGCCGCCCGCCCGCACCGGGTGACCTACCGCAAGCTGACGCGTGACTGAGCTGTCCCGCGGCGGAAACCCAGGTCAAACCATGACTAGGTTTTCCTACGACGCGGCCGTGCGCTGGTCCGACCTGGACGCGTACGGCCACGTCAACAACGCGCGCTTCCTCACTCTCTACGAGGAGGCGCGCGTTGCCATGTTCTTCACCGGCGCCCGGGCCCAGGGTCTGACCTCGTTCGAGGCCGGGATCGTCATCTCCCGGCACGAGGTCGACTATCTGCGGCCGGTGGACTACGGCGAGGCGGTCCGGATCGAGTTGTGGATCTCCGAGCTGCGGGCCGCCAGCTTCACCGTCAGCTACGAGTTGTTCGACGAGGACGTGCTGGCCAGCCGGGCCAAGTCGGTGTGCGTGCCGTTCAATCTGGCCGAGCAGTTCCCGCGCCGGCTGACCGACGCGGAGAGGGATTTCCTCAAGCCGTACCTGGAGGGCTGAGGATGTCCGCGCACGGCATCGCCGGCGTCGCGGACGCGGGCGCCTTCCTGGCCCGGCTGACCCGGCTGGACCGCAACGTGCCGGTCCGGCTGCGCTCGGCCGGCGAGCACACCGCACTGTGGGCGGTCCTGCCCTGGGGCGTGCTGGTCACCCGCTCCGTGGCCGGGTCCGGTCCCGGCGACGCGACCGTGCGCGCGGCCGACCTGCTCGCCGCGCTGGCCACGCAGAGCCCGGAGCTGCCGGCGCGGCGGGACGCCGACTGGCGCTGGCCGTTGCCGCCGGAGCGATCGACAGCGGTCGAAGCGGTGGCCGCGGCCGAGCTGAACCGGCTGGCCGAGGCGGCTGCCGGCACGTTGCGCGAGGTGACCGCGGGCGGCCTGGCCGGTCGCGCGGTCGGGCAGCGCGCCGTGCGGGACGCCTTGCTGGATCACGTCGCGCTCGTCGTCACGCGGGACGAGGGGGAGCCGGTGGAGGTCTCCCAGCGACTCGTCCAGGCGGTGTCCCGGATGGGCTTTCTCGGTCCGGCCGGTCGGCCGGGTCCGCCGGCCCGAGTGTGCGTGGCAGGACGCTGGGTGGGACTTTCTGCACCATATGGAGTCGCGTGGCTACAGCCGGTCCAAGTATTGACCGTCATGCCTATAGGGGGTCACCCGAAAGGGTGATGCTGCATCGGTCGTCCGGTCGCGCCCTCCCTTTGAGGGGATGACCTCCGCGACCTGTACGGGTACCGTCGCCCCGAGGTCCACCGCTACGTCCGGCGGCGGGCCTGCTGGGGAGTGAGGTGCACAACGATGCCGTGGTGGTCATGGCGTCCCGGGTCGGCCGGAGGCGATGAGCCCGAGACCGGCGGCGAGGTGGCGTTGCAGAGCAGCGTCCGCGTCGGAGTACCGACGCAGCGTGAGCCGGGACACTCTTCGATGTCCTCCGCTGATCTTTCCTCGATCGACGAGCCGGACCAGGTCGGTCCGGTCGATCTGGCCCGGATCGGCAAGGCCCTCGATCTGCTTGATATCCGGTTCCTGGCCGACGGCGGGGGCAGCCTGCTGGCCATGTGGGAACGGCACGCGGTGCTGTTCACCCTCGAAGGCCCCGACGACGAGATCCTGGTCATGCGGGCCCGTCCGCACGCGACCGTCCCGCCGGACTGGGCCGACCGCGCGTACCGCGTGGTCAACGAGTGGAATCACACCCGCCGCTTCTGCAAGGCCTACGTCGGCGATCCCACCGAGCGCGGACAGCTGCCCATCTACGCCGAGCTGCAGGTGCCGCTCGCCTCGGGTGCCCACGACGCGCTGCTGGTGGAGATGCTCGACTGCGGTGCGGCCGTCGCCACCTCGTTCGTCGACTGGCTGCACGACGAGGGCGCACTGCTCTGACGGAGGAAGAAAAAGGGCCCCGCGAGGGGCCCTTTTCCGTGTCCGCCGGAGCTCAGCCGGGCGGGAACATGCCGATCCGGCCGTGGTACTCGCGGCCCAGCTTGTCGGTGTCCGAGCCGACGATCAGGCCCTCCCGCACGGCCTGGAACGCCCGCACCCCGACCCCGCGGTCCCGGCTCGGGTCCCAGCCCAGCGCCTTACCGGTCGACGGGTTGAGCGCGCCGATGCCCACCCGCGGAACGGCACCCGGGCCGGGGCCCTTCGCGTCGCTGCCGTACGGATTGTCCAGGTAGCGCTGGTGGCCGCCGACGTACACGGCGCTGCCGGTCACCGCGACCGCGTAGAGCGAGTCCCCGCCGGTGCGCTGCACCCAGGTCGGGTTGTGCTTGCCGCCGCCGGCGGTCTCGAAGCGCGCCGCCGAGTCGCAGAGCTTCGTCGGCGAGGAGGCCCGGCCCGTCGCGGCGACCACGAAGTACTTGCCGTCGGGGGAGAACTTCACCTGCCGCAGGTACGTGTCGAAGCCCTGCAGGCACGGCGGCGCGTACGCGTCGGTGTACCAGCTGGTCAGGAGGGCCGCGGCGCCGGTGACGTCGAACATGGCGATCTGGTTGCGGGCGGCCGCGCCGACCTTGAGCAGCGCGCCGACCGCGATCAGCCGGCTGCCGTCGGGGGAGATGTCGAAGTGCTCGACCCGGGTCCGGCTCAGGCCGGGGGCCGACAGCTTGGCGTCGAAGCCGGGGTCGACCGCGCCGGTGCCCGCGTCCATCCGGGCCAGTCCGACGCGGGTGACGCCGTTGATGGCCGAGAAGGTGCCCCCGGCGTAGAGCTTGCTGCCCCGGGTGGCCAGGGACCGGACGTCACCCCAGTTGATCCTCGCGCCGAAGCCGGTGATCCGGGCGCCGTTGCTGAGCGCGACCCGGGCGACACCCCGCTGGGCCGCGCCGTTCACCGTCTTGAAGCCGCCGCCCAGGTACACGGTGTTGCTAGCGCCCGGTGCCAGGGAGTAGACCGCGGCGTCGACAGCGGGGGCGAACGAGCGCACCGCACCGTCCCTCAGCCCGTACGCGAAGATGTTCTTGCGGGCGAACGTGGTCTTGCGCGCGCTGTCCTGGACCTTGGTGAAGCTGCCCCCGACGACGACCGTGTCACCGACCACCGCCAGCGCCCAGACCGTCCCGTCCAGGACGTGCGGCGTGAAGTCGACCGGATTGGCCGAGACCACCGCCGGTTGGGCCATGTCAGCCGCAGCGGGCGTCGCGCCCAGCAGTGCGGCGCAGGTCAGCGCGGTGGCGGCGAACAAACGGCGGCGCATCGGTCAGCTCCAGGGATCGGGACCGCGACGTCGGTGCAGTGACGATCGCGTCGTTCACCCGATCAACGAGCGGGTTGACCTCCGGGATGCGCGTCCATCTTGTTGACCATGAAGTACGCGGCGCGCTCGAGATACTCCCAGAGGGCGGTGTGGTGCGGCTCCGGCAGTCCCAGCGAGTCGACCGCGTTGCGCATGTGCAGCAGCCAGGCGTCCCGCTCGGCCGGACCGACCGTGAACGGCGCGTGCCGCATCCGCAGCCGCGGGTGCCCGCGCTGGGCCGAGTACGTGTTGGGGCCGCCCCAGTACTGCATGAGGAACAGCGTCAGCCGTTCCGCCGCCGGGCCCAGATCCTCCTCGGGATACATCGGGCGCAGCACGGGGTCCTGGGCGACCCCCTCGTAGAAGGCGTCGACGAGCCGGCGGAAGGTCGGCTCGCCACCGACGGCCTCGAAGAAGCTGACTTCCGGTTCCTGGCTGGATGCGCTCACCGATCCAGTTTGCCAGCAGCACCGGGCCGGACCGGGGCCGGTGTGACGCGCGTTGCGTCGGCCGGTCCGGTCGTGGCCGGAACGTCGGACGGCCGCCGGGCCACGAGCACCACCATCAGCACCAGCCCGCCCAGGCTCCACAGACCGACGACCAGCGGGATCGAGGAGAACTGGGCCAGCGCGCCGGTCACCACCACCGCGAAGAACTGGGTGAACTGCACACCGCCCTGCATGACCGCGTACGCCCGGGCGCGGTAGCCGTGCGGGAGGGCGAGCACGAACTCGCCGTTCAGGGTAGGCATCAGGCCGCCCTGGGCGAGGCCGGAGACCGCCGCGAGCACGGCCACGGTCACGGCGTTGGGCGCGAACGCGGTCAGCGCCAGGGCCAGCGGGGTCAGCACGGCGAGCGGTTTCACCAGGCGCAGCCGGTCGGGCTGGCTGACCAGCCGGCCGACCACCAGGCCGCCGATCACGAAACCGACCGGGCCGGCCGCCATGATCAGGCCCTGGTCGAAGCCCCGGTCCGCCGGATCCTCGTCGAACACCGCGGCCCAGCCGGCGGCCAGACCCTCGGGCAGGATCGTCAGGGTGGTCAGGCCGAACACCATGAGCGCGATCGAGCGCAGCAGCGGCGTACCGAAGACCAGCCGGAAGCCCTCGCCGGTCTCCCGCAGCAGGTGCCGGCGGTGGTCCGGGCCGGCGGCGGCCGGGCGTGGATGCACCCACAGCGCGATGATCGCGGCCGAGATGATGAAGGACACCGCGTCCAGGGCGATGCCGAGCCGGGCGTTGACGCTGGTCGCGATGAAGGCGCCGACCAGGTAGCCGAAGACCTGGGCTGCCTGCGAGGTGGTGGCGTTGACCGCGAGCCCGCTGACGAGCCGGCGGCGGTCCAGGATCACCGGCATCAGGGCCGAGCGGGCCGCCTGGGTGGGCGGCGCGCCCAGCATGGCCACGAAGAGCAGGAGGAGGATCGCGTAGACCGGCATGCCGGGCAGGGCGATCAGCGCGATCGGCACGGCCCGGGCCAGGTCGGCGACGATCATGACCCGGCGGTACGGATAGCGCTCCGCGAGCGCCGCCAGCACCGGGCCGCCCACGATCCACGGCAGGTAACTGATCGCGAACGACGCCGCGGACAGCAGCACCGAGTCGGACTGCTGGTAGACCAGCACGGTGATGGCGGCCCGGGCCAGGTAGTCACCCAGCCAGTTGACGACCAGCGAGAAGTACACCGCGCGGTATTCGCGGACGGCGAAGAGATCGCGGAAGGTGACGGGACCGTCCGGCTCCGGAGCGTCCCCGGCCCGGCCGGCCGGCTGCGGAGCGCGTCGGTCGTCCGACACTGAACCCCTCCATCGATCGCGGCGACCGGCGGGATCACCGGCGGTCGGACACGTCCGGGGGGAAATCGGGTTGGTCAGATCCCTCGCGAACGTGCCGCTGCATGTGCAGATGCTCTTTGCACGATTCTGCCCGATCGTCCGAGCCCTGGCTAGGGCGTACGGGGCAAACGTCGGCCGTTCGGTCGAGGCCGGATCTCCCCATCATGCCGTATGCCCAGGTCAGGTCGCACCACCCGGTGTACCGGAAGAGTCACCGGTGCCGCTGGAAAACGTCGGCGGAACCGCCGAACGAGGCAACATCCGCGACACGGCGATCCGTTCGGAGATGCCGGAGGTC
The DNA here is from genome assembly GCF_018332655.1 of Actinoplanes auranticolor. GTDB lineage: Bacteria > Actinomycetota > Actinomycetes > Mycobacteriales > Micromonosporaceae > Actinoplanes > Actinoplanes auranticolor. The sequence goes on from NZ_BOQL01000028.1 coordinate 116,599, forward strand.
TCCAGCGCCTCGGTGAGCCGGCGCCGCAACTCGCGCTGCACGATCGGCTGACCGTCCGCCGTGGTCTTGGCGATCGTGCGGATCACCGCGCCGTCGACGGTCAGCTGCTCGACCCCGATCACGTCCGGCGGCTCGAGGAACTCGGTCGCGTGCTCGGGCTCCTCGGCCAGCGCCAGCGCGGCCCGGCGCAGCACCGCCGTGGCCTCCTCGGAGTTGACGAAGCCGATCGGGATGTCGATGACCACCATCGCCCAGCCCTGGCTCTTGTTGCCGACCCGGATGATCTCGCCGTTGCGGATGTACCAGAGCACGCCGCGCATGTCCCGCACGGTGGTGACCCGCAGCCCGACGGTCTCCACGACCCCGACCGCGTCGCCCAGGTCGACCGAGTCGCCCACGCCGTACTGGTCCTCCAGCAGCATGAACAGGCCCGCGATCAGGTCCTTGACCAGGCTCTGGGCGCCGAAGCCCAGGGCCACACCGACGATGCCGGCGCTGGCCAGCAGGGGACCGAGGTTGAAGCCGAGCTCGCCCATGACCAGCAGCACGGCCATGGTGAAGACCACGGCGGTCACGAAGCTGCGCAGCACCGAGCCGATCGCCTCGGCGCGTTGCCGGCGGCGTTCCGGGATGAACGTGTTCTCGGCGGCCTCCTGCTGCTTGTCGGCCCGCTCGCGCAGCGGCTTGAGCAGCGCGGGCATGGCCGCCCGCGACGTGGTGGCGGTCAGCCGCCGGATGCCGCGGTGCAGCAGCCACCGGATGAGCATCGCGATGACGATGATCGCGATGATCCGCAGCGGCTTGAGGATGAACACGTAGCTGCCGTTGGCCAGCCACTGGATGTCGGTCTTGTCCAGCACCCAGGTACACAGCGCGTCGGCCTTGCAGCTCTCCGAGACGTCCGGCGTCCCGTTGAAGATCGGTTCGGCGGAGCCGGAGGGGGCGGGGGGAGGGGCCAGCGGAATCACGGGGCCCTAACCTACCGGCCCGGGGGCCCGCCGGTGGAACCGGACATCTTCCGCGGAGACCTCAGACGTTTACGGTCAGGCCACAGATTGTGCTCGCCAATTCGTCGTTCATCAGGGACTATTGGGCCACGAGCACCGGAGCATCCGGCGCTCGCGTCATGACGATCAGCACACGGGAGCGGTTGCTAGCACCTACACCGAAGGGTGATCGCGATGCCTGACATACGACCCACAGTGGGCTCCTCCGCGTTGGTTTTGAACGCTACCTACGAGCCGCTGTGCGTCGTATCGGTGCGTCGGGCGACCATCCTGGTGTTGACGTCGAAGGCCGAGTGCGTCTCCGACGGCGACGGCATCCTGCACAGTGCACACCACACTCTCCCGGTGCCTTCAGTGGTCCGGCTGACGCGGTACGTGAAGGTTCCGTACCGCACCCACGTCGGACTCTCCCGACGGGCGATCTTCGCCCGGGACGGCGGCCGCTGCGCCTACTGCCGCGGCTCGGCCGAGACGATCGACCACGTGTTCCCCCGCAGCCGCGGTGGCCTGCACGCCTGGGAGAACGTCGTGGCGGCCTGCGCCAAGTGCAATCACAGCAAGGGCGACAAGACCCCGGCCGAGCTGGGCTGGCGTCTGCACTCGCCGCCGGCGGCCCCCCGCGGTGTGGCCTGGCGGGTGCTGGGCCACCGCACCCCGGACCCCCGCTGGGCGGACTGGCTCGACCTGCCCAAGCCGCTGGAGGCCGAGGCCGCGTAGCGGTCGCCGCTCACGTGTCCTTCGCGCTGACCAGACTGGCGAAGACCACCACGTTGTCGCTGTAGCCCTGCTCGCCGCCCAGCCACCTGCCACCGCAGGTCATCAGGCGCAGCGATGGCCTGCTGTAGTCGCCGTAGACGCGCTTGACCGGCAGCTTCTCCTTGTGGAAGTGCTCCACCGAGTTGATCTGGAAGATCGCCACCGAGTCGTCCTCCCGGAGCACCTCGATCTTCTGCCCGGCCTTCAGCTTGCCCAGGCCGGCGAAGACCGACGGGCCCGACCGGGTGTCCGCGTGGCCCACGATCAGCGCCGGGCCGAACTGTCCCGGGGTCGGTCCCTGGTCGAACCAGCCCGCCTCGTCGTGCCGGTTCAGCGGCGGCACGTCCACCGAGCCGTCCTTGGCCCGCCCCACGTGCAGGATCGGCGCCTCGACCTTGATCGAGGGGATCGTCAGGCGCCTCGGCGGGCTCGGGTCCAGGACCGGGAACGCCCGGGGCGGCGGCTTGTCCGGGCCCCGGAACAGCTCACCCAGGTCGAAGCCGGTTGCCGCACCCAGGCCCGCGCCGACCGTGAAGAGACCGACGAACACCAGGATCGCGGCCATCAAACCGAGCGGCACCGGCCGGCGGGCGGGCGGCGCGACGGGCCGCCGGGCGGGCGGCGCCGGCCGGGCCCAGGGCCGGGCGGCGGGCCCGGGCCGGGGGATGGGCCGGGCAGCGACGGCGGGGCGGGGTGACGGCCTGCGGGCCGGTACCCCCGCCGGAGCGGACCGGGGCTGGGGCCGGACCACGATCTCGGCCGGGCGGCGGCGCAGCACCGACTCGGGCATCCGGGGCCCCGGAGGTGTCGACCCGGAGATCGCCGGGCGGGTCATCCGCCGCGCCTCAGCCGAAGCGGCGGCGACGGGCGGCCACCACGCTCAGCGCGACCCCCGCGGCCAGCGCCGCGAGCCCACCACCGATCAGGTACGGCGCCGACTGGCCACCGGCGGTGCCGCCACCGCCGGTCGCCGGTCCCCGGGCCGGTTCCACCCGCAGCACGACGTGCATGGTGCTCTTCGCGGTCTTGCCGTCGGGGCATTCCAGGGTGATGTCGTAGTCCCCGGCGTCCGTGGTGGCCGGGACCCGGGCGGTGGCCGTGAGGAAGCCGTACCGGGGCGAGACGATGACCGCGCCGGTCGGATCGGACGTGACCGTCGCCGCCCTGAGGTTGTCGTCACAGCTCGCCCGGATGCCGACCTCGTCGCCGGCCCGCACCGTGCTGGGATTGGTCTCCACGAAGACGGCGGCCGCGCGGGCCGGAGTGTCGTCGATCAGCACGGCCGGCAGAGCCAGGGCCAGGATTGCCAGCGCGGCCGGCGCGGCACGGACGGGTGTGCGCATGACCTCCCCCTCCTGCCGTCCGGGCAGGAACCTCACGGACGGCTCATGAGGGTGATTTTCGCACCTCCGGGCCGTTTTCGCGTGGGTGCGGAGATCCCGCTTATGAGTGTTGACACCCGACGCTCCGCGACGACCCGCTCTCCGCTACCGTGATTGACGTTCGGATCACTGGGAACACAGTGAATTGGCCCGGTTCCTTATGACGCCTGGGGGCGTTGAGGTTGTCGATATTCAGCACGCTTCTCATCTACGCGATCATCCCGTTGGGTGTCATCGTGGTCGTCGCGGCGCTCGTCGCCGCCGGTTCCAGCCGGGACCGGCCCGCACGCCGCTACCGTCCCGGCCGGCCGTACGACTTCAAGCCGATCTGGTTCCTCGCGTCGCCGGCGCAGGTGAGCCCGGCGTTCGGTGGCAAGACCTCGTCCGCTCCGGAGCTGCCGCCCGGTGTCCTCGAGGACGCCAGGGGCATGCAGGTCCGGCCCGGCACGACAGGAGGCGCAAGTGACCGTTGGTGAGCACCAGGCCATCGTCAGCGGCCCGGCCGATCAGCCGCTGACCGCACTGGACGAGCCCGGCGGCCCCACGCTGAGCGAGGAGCCCGAGCTGTCGACGTCCGACGCGGGCGTCGACGCGCTCGACGGGCCCTTCACCACCCGGCAGCTGCTGCGCCTCGACGAGGCCCTGCGGGTCGCCGACCAGCAGACCGGCCTGACCTTCAGCGTCTTCATCGGTGACCTCGAGGAGCCGACCCGCGAGTACGCCGAGCAGCTGCACCGTCAGCTCGACGGCGCGGCCAAGGCCGTCCTGCTCGCCATCTCACCGAACCAGCGGATCCTGGAGATCGTCACCGGCAGCGACGCGCGCAAGCGCATCTCCGACCGCGACGCCAAGCTCGCGGCGCTGTCCATGGCGGCGTCGTTCGCCGGCGGTGACCTCGCCGGGGGCGTGCTCGCCGGGCTGGACCAGCTGGCGTCGCACGCCGGCCGGCACTAGAGCCAAGCGGACGGGGAGACCCGGACCGGGAACGGGGCGTCGACCTGCACCAGGTCGTCGCCCCGGACTGTCTTCTGCGGCAGGTAGCCGTCGGGTCCCAGGGCGTAGGTGTGCAGCACCGGCGCCGGGTCCGGCTCGACTCGCCAGAAGGCGGCGATGCCCGCGTCGGCGTAGAGGCTGGGTTTGAGCAGCCGGTCGTAGCGGCGGCTGGTGTCGGTCTCGACCTCGATCACGCAGGCCACGTCGGCCGGGTCGGCCCAGATCGCGCCGGACGAGTGCGGCTTGAGCACGGTCACGTCCGGGATCAGATTGCTGGCGCCGGCGTCGATGCCCAGCCGGGCGCAGATCCACCAGCCGTTCGGGGCCGCCCCGCGCAAGATGGTCAGCAGGGCACGGACGACGGCCTCGTGCGGCCCGTCCAGCGGCGGAGTGACGTGCAGGCTGCCGTCGACGATCTCGTAGCGGTGGCCGTCCTGCGGGAACAGGTGCAGATCCGGTTCCGTCCAGCGGCCGTCCGGGGCGGTCCATCTCGGCAGTGAGTTCGTACCGATCGCCACCGGACCACCTCCATCACCGTGGAGTGCCAGCGTACTAACGCTCGGTTGTTTCCGACGGATTTCTGGCGCCGGAAGTTTCGCGGGTCGTGCGGATTCACTTCCGCACGACCCGCGCGAACTCATCAACCGGCGGCGGCGTCCTTCGCGCGGGCCTTGAGCGCCCGCAGCACACCGTCACGGCCCTCGGCCACCAGCCGGCGCAGCGAGGGGGAGTGCCCGTCCCCGGCCAGCCAGGTGTCGGTCAGCGCGACCGTCTCCTCGCTGACCTGGTATGCCGGGTAGGCCAGCATCGCGAACTCCTGCGCGGGCTCACTGTCCGAACGCGCCCACACGTCGTCGACCACCTCGAAGAACTTCGGCGCGTACGGCGCGGTCAGCTCCACCTGCGACGAGGTCTGGAAACCCTGCAGCAGCGACCGGCTGAGCCAGTTCGGCAGCTTGTCCTCGCCGGTCAGCTGGGCCCACACCCGGGCCTTGGTCTCCGGCGTCGGCAGCAGTGCGCGGGCCAGTGCCGCCTCCCGCTCGCCGCTGGCCGTGCGGTCCGACGCGAGCTCCTCGGCGATCTCCGCCTCGGTCGCCGCGCCCCGGGCGGCCAGCGCCTCCAGCAGCGACCAGCGCAGCTCGGTGTCGATGGTCAGCCCGTCCGGCACGCCGGTGCCGTTCAGCCAGCCGCGGAGCACCGCGAGGTCGTCGTCGCCGCGGCCGGCGTTGATGAAGGCGCGGGCCCAGGCCAGCTGGAAGCCGCTGCCCGGCTCGGCCGCCGCCAGCGCCGCGCGGGCCGTGTCGGTGAGCAGCGCCCAGCCGGTCGGGGCCCACGCCGGGTCGGCGTACATGGTCAGCGTCGTGGCCGCCTGCCGCAGGGTCGCGGTGGTCAGGTTGATGTCGCGTTCCTCGGGCAGGCCGGTGCCGACCAGCGCCAGGTAGTCCCGGGCGGCCAGCTCGGCGTCGCGCAGCATGTCCCAGGCCGCGGCCCAGCACAGCGCCCGCGGCAGCGACGATTCGAAGCCGTCGATGTGCCGCACCACCGTGGCCATCGAGCGCTCGTCCAGGCGCAGCTTCGCGTACGTCAGGTCGTCGTCGTTGAGCAGCAGCACGTCCGCCGCCGGCACCCCGGCCAGCGCGGGGATCTCGGTCTCCTCGCCGGTCACGTCGATCTCGAGCAGATCGCGGCGGACCAGCCGGTCGTCCCGGACGTCGTAGAGGCCGACGCCGATGCGGTGGGTGCGCAGCGTGGGATAGGCGGCGGGCGCCTCCTGCTTGACCACGACCTTCTCGTACGCGCCGTCGGCCCCGATCGTCAGCACCGGGCGCAGCGTGTTGACCTGGGCCGTCTCCAGCCACTGGGCGGCGAACTTGCGCAGCTCTCGGCCCGACGCGGTCTCCAGCTCGGTGAGCAGGTCGTCGAAGGTGGCGTTGCCCCACGCGTGCCGCTGGAAGTACGCCCGCAGCCCGGCCAGGAACGAGTCCAGCCCGACGTACGCGACGAGCTGCTTGATGACGCTCGCGCCCTTGGCGTACGTGATGCCGTCGAAGTTGACCTCGACGGCCTCCAGGTCCGGCATCTCGCAGTAGACGGGGTGGGTCGAGGAGAGCTGGTCCTGGCGGTAACCCCAGGCCTTGCGGACCGACAGGAACGTCGACCACGCGTCGGTGAAGCGGGTGGCCGAGGTGTTGCACCAGTGGCTGGCCCACTCGGCGAACGACTCGTTCAGCCACAGGTCGTTCCACCAGCGCATGGTGACCAGGTCACCGAACCACATGTGGGCCAGCTCGTGCAGGATCGTGTTGGCGCGCTGCTCGTACTCGTAGTCGGTGACCTGCGAGCGGAAGATGTAGTGCGCCTCGGCGTGCGTCACGCAGCCGAAGTTCTCCATCGCGCCGGCGTTGAAGTCGGGCACCCAGAGCTGGTCGTACTTGGGCAGCGGGTACCGCACGCCGAACTGCTCGTGGAAGAAGTCGAAACCCTGCTTGGTGATCAGGAACAGGTCGTCCGGGTCGAGGTACTGCGCCATCGAGGCCCGGCAGAAGATGCCCAGCTCGATGCCGTCGTGACTGTCCCGGACCTCGTGGTACGGCCCGGCGCACAGCGCGGTGATGTACGTGCTCATCCGCGGCGACGTGCTGAAATGCACCGTCTTGGCGCCGCCGGCAGCCTCGGCCGTGGACTCCACCGGCATGTTGGACACGACTTTCCAGTGTCCGGGGACGGTGGCGTGCCAGGTGAAGACGCTCTTGAGGTCGGGCTGGTCGAAGGCGGCGTAGACGCGCTGGGCGTCCGCCGTCTCGAACTGGCTGTACAGGTAGATCTCCTGGTCGACCGGGTCCTCGCTGCGCTGCAGGCCCTGCCCGCTCGCCGAGTACGCGAAATCGGCGTCGACGACCAGGGTGTTGTCCGCGGCCAGGCCGGTCAGGGTCAGGCCCCGCTCCGCCGACCAGCCGGACAGCTCGACCGGTGTGCCGTTCAGCACCGCCGAGCGGATGCTCGCCGCCGCCACCTCGATGAACGTCTGCGCGCCGGGCTCGGCGCAGCGGAACGTGACCTCGGTGGTCGACCGGAACGTGCCGGCACCGGGCCCGCCGTGGCCGTCGGTCAGATCCAAGGCGATGTCGTACCCGGTCACCTCGAGCAGGCGGGCCCGCTCGGCGGCCTCGACCTGGGTCAGGTTACGAACTCCGGCCACGTTCACTCTCCTCCATGCTGGTCCAGGCTTCGTCGCCCCGACCTAGAGCTTTCCACGTCACCCTATGCGCTCGGCTGGTGGCGCATGTCACCGCCGGGTGCGGGTGGAAAGGGGCAGGATCGCAGGTATGACTGAACGCTCCGCGGTCGACATGTGGTTCGACCCGATCTGTCCCTGGGCCTGGATGACCTCGCGCTGGTTGCTCGAGGTGGAACAGGTCCGGCCGGTCGACATCACGTTCAACGTGATGAGTCTCTCGGTGCTCAACGCGGGCCGTGACCTGCCCGAGCAGTACCAGGAGCTCATGACCAAGGGATGGGGCCCGGTCCGGGTCTGCATCGCCGCCGCCGAAGCCGGCGGCCCGCAGGTCCTCCGCGACCTGTACACGGCCCTCGGCACCCGTATCCACCTGCAGAAGTACGAGCTGGACAAGAAGCTCTACACCGAGGCGCTGACCGAGGTGGGTCTCGACCCGGCACTGGCCGACGCGGCCGGCAGCGACGCCTGGGACGACGCGCTGACGGCCAGCCACAACGCCGGTATGAAGCCGGTCGGCACGGACGTGGGCACCCCGGTGATCCACGCGCCGGGCCCGGTCGAGGGGGAGAAGGTCGCCTTCTTCGGCCCGGTGGTCACGCCGGCCCCGAAGGGCGAGGCCGCGGGCAAACTCTGGGACGGCGTCCTGCTCGTCGCGGGCACCCCGGGCTTCTACGAGCTCAAGCGCAGCCGCGACCAGGACCCCATCTTCGACTGAATCGCCACCTGAGCCTCCGGCCAGTCGTTGGATGTAGTGAGAACCACATCTGACCGGAGGCTCTGATGGCCGAGTCCGACAGCGTTGCCACTTCCACGATCGCTGTGCATCGTGGCGTGTGGGACAGCTTCTGCCCCAATCTGCCGGCGGATGTCGCCGCGATGGTGGCGCCGCCCGTCACCGTCACCGCCTTCCCGGTGGCCGAGGCGGGACCGCCCGTCGCGGCGGTCCGCAAGGCGAAGCAGGCGAAGATGCGCGGCAACATGCCGTCCGTGCCCGCGTACGGCCGGGCCCGCCGCTCGAAGTGAGCGTGGGAACACACCGGGGTGTCCGCGCGGGTGTCACAGCCGGTCGGTAGGTTCGCGGCATGACGGTCGTGCACCCGATCAGCCGGGCCTGGATCACCACTGGCGGCACCGGCGCGCAGAACTACGACGAGTTCGCCGACGATGCCGAGATCACCGGGATCATCGCCGCGAACCCGCACAGCGCGCTCGCCATCGAGATGCCCCACCGGGCGCCCGAGTCCCTGGGCAAGCCGTTCCTCGACTGCCTCGGCGACGCCGCCCAGCGGCTCGCGCGGGACAAGGCCGAGGGCAGCTACACGCCCGCCGAGCAGGTGGTGGTCCTGTACCGGATCACCGCGGCCGGCGAGCCCACCGCGTACGGCCTGTGGGCGCTGGTCGACACCGACCAGATCTCCACCAGCGCCGACGAGCCCGGCCTGGTCATCCGCAACGAGGACGTGTTCATCGCCAAGGTGCGCGAGCGCGTCGCCCTGGCCGACGCCCTGCAGACCCTGCTCTCCCCGGTGCTGCTGCTGCAGACCGGCCAGGGCGAGGAACTGCACGCCGCGCTGGCCGCGGCGAGCGACGCGGCCGGTGCGCCGGCCGCCACCGACACCGACCAGAGCGGCCGCACGCACGCCATCTGGGTGATTCCCGCGGGTCCGCTGCAGGACCGGCTGACCGCGCTGGCCGGCGGCGGCGAGCTCGTCGTCGCGGACGGCAACCACCGCAGCCTGGCCGCGCAGACCGGTGGGCTGCCGCGCTTCCTGGCCGTCGTGACCACCCCGGCGTCCGTCGCGATCCAGCCCTACAACCGCCTGATCGCCGAGCTGCCGGACGCCGACTTCGTCGCCCGCCTGACCGCGGCCGGGGCCCGGGTCGAGGAGCTGCCGCGCCCCGCGGCGGTGCCCACCAAGGGCACCATCGAGCTGTACGCGGCCGGCCGCTCGTACTCGGTCGTGCTGCCCCCGGCGCCGGGCTCGTCCCCGGTGGAGAACCTCGACCACGCCCTGGTGGAGCGGATCCTGCTCGGTGACGTGCTCGGGCTCGACCCGGGCGACAAGCGCGTCTCGTACATCGGCGGCGACTACCCGGCCGAGTGGCTGCGCGGGGAGGTCGACGCGGGCCGGGCCGAGCTGGCCGTGCTGATCGCCCCGGTCACGGTGGAGGACTTCGTGGCGGTCAACCTGGCCCGCCAGAAGCTGCCCCGCAAGAGCACCTGGTTCACCCCCAAGGCCCGCGGCGGCCTCGTACTGGCCCAGCTCGACTGATGCTGCACCCCCAGGTGGAGGCGTCACTGGCGATCCGCCGGCGGCCCAGTGCCGAGGTGCTCGCGGCTGACCCGTACGAGCAGCTGCTCTTCGCCCGCCGGGCGATGGAGGAGTCCAACGAGGCCGAGTGCGGCCCGGCCATCCCGCTGCCCGTCGTGGTCGACGTGGACGCCGACGGCGTGCCCTGCCGGCTGTACGCGGCCCGCACCAACGCGCCCGTCTTCGTCTACGTGCACGGCGGCGGCTGGTGCTACGGCAGCGTGGAGACGGTGGACCGGCTCTGCCGGCGCATCGCGGACCGCTCCGGCTGCGCGGTCCTGTCGGTCGGCTACCGGCTCGCCCCCGAGCACGTCTTCCCGGCGGCTCTGCAGGACGTGGAGACGGTGCTGGGCTGGGTCCGCAAGGAAGGAGCGGGTCTCGGCGTCGACCCGTCCCGGCTGGCGATCGGCGGGGACAGCGCCGGTGGCCAGCTCGCCACGGTCGCCGCCCGGCGTCAGCGCGACGCCGCGACCCCGCTGGACTACCAGGTGCTGATCTACCCGGCGATCGACCCGATGACCGCCTCGGAGTCCTACGACGAGGTCGGCGGCCACGGCCTGGACCGGGCGTCGATGCGGCTGGCCTGGGAGTCCTTCGTGCCCGAGCCGGCGCAGCGGTTCAGCCCGGACGTGGCGCCGCTCGCGGTGGCCGACCTGGCCGGCATGCCGCCGACCCTGCTGCTCACCGCGGAGTACGACGTCCTCCGCGACGAGGGCGCCGACTACGCGGACGCCCTGCTCAGCGCCGGGGTGCCGGTGGTCCACGTCCGGTACGCGGGCGTCAACCACGGCTTCGTCCGCAAGCTCGCCGTCTTCGACGCGGCGCGGGCGGCGGCCGATCAGATCGCTGTGAGCCTGCGGGCCGCGCTGACGTTCTGATCGCGGTTTGACAGACTGCGGTCATGCGCGTCTACCTGGGTTCCGATCACGCCGGCTACGAGCTGAAGATGCACCTGGTCAACCACCTCGGCAAGCAGGGCTACGACGTCGTCGACGTCGGACCGCACGTCTACGACCCCGAGGACGACTACCCGGCCTTCTGCCTGGCCACCGGGGCCAAGGTGGTCGCCGACGAGGGCAGCCTGGGCATCGTCATCGGCGGCTCCGGCAACGGCGAGCAGATCGCGGCGAACAAGATCGCCGGCGTCCGCTCGGCGCTGGCCTGGAAGGTCGAGATCGCCCAGCTCGCCCGCCAGCACAACGACTCGAACGTGCTGAGCATCGGCGGCCGCGAGCACACCCTCGACGAAGCCACGGCAATGGCCGAAGCGTTCCTGACCACCCCGTTCTCGGGCAACGAGCGGCACGCCCGCCGCATCGCCCAGCTCGCCGAGTACGAGCGCACCCGCGAACTCCCGCCGCTCCCGGCAAGCTGACGGTCCCGCGCAACCTCAGCGGTTCGCGAGCCGGACGGTCGCGAGTCAGACGGTTGCGCTGACGAAAGGGTGTGCCAGGCAAGCGGTTGCGCGCGAGCCAAACGGTTGCGCGCGGGCTAACGGTTCCGGGGCAGGTCCTCGCGCGGCATCCAGTTGCGGCGCACGATGACCAGCTCAGCCTCAGCCGCGGCCAGCTGCTCGGCAGTGGGCCGGGCAGCGTCCCGGGCCCGCAACGCCGCACCGACGCTGACCTGCGACGAGCCGGAGCCGACCAGGCCACGCAGCCCCCGCTCGGACTGGTCGTCCCCGACGGCGCCCGCACCGGACGTCGGCCGGGCGACGGGCCGCGCGGGACGCCCGGGCGGCATGCCCGTCCGGGCGGGCCGGGCACCGGGCCGGGGAGCAGCCTCGGCCAGGTCCACCGGCACCGGCTCAAGATCGGCCACCGCAGCCGTCTCGGCAACCGGCGGCACGGCCCCGGCCTGAGCGGCCCCGGCCCCGGCCTGAGCGGCCCCAGGCTGGGCCACCCCGGGCCGATCGGCCCCGGACTGAGCGGTCCCAAGCCGGGCCACCCCAGGCTGACCGCCCCCGGGCTGACCCACGTCAGGCCGAGGGCTCCCGGGCCGGGCCGCCCCAGGCCGAGGGCTTCCGGGCCGACCGGCACCCGGCTGAGGCGCAGAGCGCCCGGCCACCCCATCGGTCACGGGCGGTTCCGGCGTCCCGGCGGTCGCGTCGGCCGGCGCGGCGGGCGGGGCCGCGGCCGACGAGGAGGCACGCAAGCGACGGCGTCGACGTTCGGGTTCTTCGCCCATGACGCCGAACCTACCGTCGCCCGGCCCATTCAGAACACCTCGGTGGGGTTCGGCATCCGATGCCAGCCGAAGGCGACCGAGGCCCGCCGCAGGCTGCCCGGGGTCAGCTCGCGGACCGTGCCGGCGGCCCCCAGCGCCGCGAGCGACGTGGCTCCCAGATAAGCCGAGCCGAGCTCCAGCACCGTGCAGGCCAGGTCGGCCGGCTCGGTGGTCGGCGTACAGGTGCCGCGGCCGTCCGGGCCCGCGGTGAGCCGCCAGCGCCCGGTGTTCTGCTCCAGCAGGGGATCGGTGACGTCCAGCACGACGTCGACCGGGGCCGCGTACGAGCGCGCCGCCAGAGCCTTCGGCAGGTCGACGATGCGGATCCAGAGGCCGTCGGCCAGGGTGCTGCCGAGCCGGCGGGGTTCGTCCACCAGGTACTGCAGCGGCTCGTCGAGAGCCGCGAAACCCACCGTCACCGAGCGGGCCAGGTCGATGGTGAGCAGGAAGTGCCACAGGGCGGCGTACGCGGCCGGGTCGTCGGCCACCACCTCGCGGACCTGCACGTCGCTGTTCGGCCCGTGCCGGTCCCAGCGGCCCTTGGTGCGCCACAGCGCGTAGCCCGTCGGGCCGTGCGGAGTGTCGTAGACCACACCGCGCAGGCTGGTCGCGCCCTCGCGCTGGCTCTCGATGTCGGCCAGCACGTACCGCCACCAGCGGTCGTCGCGGCTGGACCAGCCGGTGCGCTCCGGGCGGATCTGCTCGTAGACCTTCGACAGCTCGGCGATCGCGTCCTTCGGTGCGATCAGGCGCAGCCGGTCCGCCGAGCCGGGTGCGAGCCCCGCCGGCGGCCGTACCTCCCGCATCATGATCTCCATCTGCAGGCGCGGCGCCGCCGGGCCGTAGCCGAAGCGCGGATAGATCTTGGTCTCGCTGGCCCAGAGGACCGCGACCGGCTCGCGGCCCGCGGCCGCGATCTCCCGCAGCTGGCGGTGCATCATCCGGGTGAGCAACCCGCGGCGTTTGTGGGTCGGCGCGACGCCGACCAGCGTGACGTGCGCGGCCGGCAGGATCGCGCCGGGCACGGTCAGTTCCCGGGTGTACGCCCCCGCGTGCCCGACGATGGTGCCGCCGTCCTCGGCGACCAGCGTCCGCTCGGGCTCGACCACCGATCCCTCGACGTCACGGCTCTCCGGCGTGATCTGGTCGTGGAAGGCGGAGCTCAGCAGGTCGGCGGCGGCCGGCCAGTCGTCGGCGTCGCCCGTCCTGATGGTGATCCCGGAGTCGTCCATGCTGATTGTGTAACGGACGGCGCGCGCGACGGCGACCTATTTGTGGGCTCGTTACTCTCGAAGCAGGGCGGCAACCGGCCGTACCGGGGAAGGGGAACGATGCCTGAGCAACCGCAGTGGTCCGAGCGGACGCTCGACATGCCACCGCAGGATCCCTGGGCCGATCCACCCACGGCCCAGGTGCCGCCGCGTCCGGCCGCCGGGCCACCGGCCCAGCCGGCCGCGCCCGCCCCGCCGCCCTCGCCGTTCTCCAGCGGCCGCGCGGCGGTCAATCCGCACCCCCGCACCCGGCAGTTCGCGGCGGAGCACGAGCCGACCGGCACGGGCTGGCCGGACGACGAGGCGGCGCCGGAGCGCCGTCCGCTCGGCTGGCACATCGGGCAGCTGCGCCGCGGCGGCGAGTGGAGCTTCGCGGGCCTGTTGTTCGCGTTCGTCTGCTGGGGCATCTGGGCGATCTCGTCCGACGGTGACCTCACCACGCCGGTGGTCGTCTTCTTCGTGTCGCTGCTGGTCGCGGCGGGTCTGTTCGCCCTGTCCCGGCTGGTCGGCCGGCTGGTGCTGGAACGGCAGTTCGGCCGGGTGCGCCGCACCGCCCGCGGTTCGCACATCGTCGCGGGCATCTTCCTGACCGGCGTCGGCCTGGCTCACCTGCGCCAGACGGAATGGGTCATGACGGCCTTCAACTGGACCGTCGATCTCTTCCGCTGACCCGTTCCGGGCGCGGGGTGTGGCGAGGATGACGCCTTAATGACCTCTGCGTGGGTACCTGCGCGACCATGGTCGATGAACGAACAGGCGTCGTGGTCATCACGTGGCAGCGGCGCGAGGAGGCGCTGGCGGCCCTGAGCCGCCTGGTGGAGCTGCCGGAGCGCCCGCCGGTCGTGCTGGTCGACAACGGTTCGACCGACGGCACGGCCGAGGCGGTGCGCTCGCGCTTCCCTTCGGTACGCGTGATCGCCCTGAGCGAGAACCTCGGCGCCGTGGGCCGCAACATCGGGGTACGCGAGCTCGACACGCCGTACGTGGCGTTCTGTGACGACGACACGTGGTGGGAGCCGGGCTCATTGACCCGGGCTGCGGACGTGCTGGACGCGTACCCGAAGATCGCTGTGCTCTGTGCCCGAATCGTCGTGGAGCCCAGCGGCGTCGACGATCCGATCGTCACCGAACTGCGCGAGTCCCCGGTGCCGGGCCCGGACTGGCTGCCCGGCCCGGCGATCGGCAGCTTCCTGGCGGGCGCGTCGGTGGTCCGCCGGGACGCGTTCCTGGCCCACGGCGGGTTCAGCCGCCGGTTGTGGCTCGGCGGTGAGGAGGAGCTGCTCGCCACCGATCTGCTCAGCGGCGGCTGGGAGCTCTGTTACCGCGAGGACCTGGTCGTGCATCACCGGGCGTCGAAGCTGCGGGACGCCCGGCTGCGCCGCCGGGTCGGGATCCGCAACACCCTGTGGTTCACCTGGCTGCGGCGTCCGTTGCCGGCGGCGCTGCGCCGGACGATGTTCCTGGCCCGGACGGTGCCGCGCGACCGCACCTCGGCGCTCGCCGCCTGGGACGCCGCGCGTGGCCTGCCGTGGCTGGTCACGCAGCGGCGTCCGCGTCCGGCGGCGGTCGAGGCCCGGCTCGCGCCGCTCGACGCCGCCCAGCGCCGGTCGGCCGCCCGGCGCTACGTGGGCTGAGTGCTCACAGCGGGCTGGCGAAGTTCTGGGTCCAGACGAGCGAGCCGTTGGTGTCGGCCGCCACGCCGACTCCGATGTTCTTGAGCCCGCAGTTGAGGATGTTCGCCTTGTGCCCGGCGCTGTTCATCCAGCCGGTCATCACGTCGGCCGGGGTGCGCTGGCCCTTGGCGATGTTCTCGGCCGCGCCGGACCAGCGGTAACCGGCGTTGGTGATGCGGGTGGAGAACGCGACGCCCTCCGGCGTGGTGTGGCTGAAGTAGCCGCGCGCCGCCATGTCCGCCGAGTGCCCGCGGGCCGCGGCGGTGAGCCGGTCGTCGACGGTCAGCGCCGCGCAGCCGGCCTCGGCCCGTTCGGTGTTGACGATCCGCACGACCTCGGCCTCCAGTGCCGCGTTGCCGGTCGGCGCGGTGGTCGGCTTGGGCGCCGCGGTGGTCGGCGCGGGTGCGGACGGGCTGGCCGGCGTGGTGGTGGTGGCCGTCGGCTTCGGGGTCGAAGGAGTGGCCGGGGTGGTGCCGCCGGGGGCCGTACCGGTGGGGGCCGGGCTGCTCGGGGCCGGCGTCCCGGAGGCCGGCGGCGACGTCGGCAGGGTGGGTGGCGCGGTCTCGCCCGGGGTGACCGTGGCGGTGGCGCCGGGCACGGCGGAGGCCGTGGCCGTCGGGGCCGAGGTCGGCGGCGTGCCGTCGGTCGTGATGACCACCTTGTCGATGTCCGGCGCGGTGCCGACCGAGTTGGCGAAGGCCAGGTCGTTCTGGCCGGCGCGCAGCGTCGCGGTGAGCCGCAGAGTGGCCGGCCGTGACGTGCTCCGGGTGCCGGGGAAGACGATTGCGGTGGGTACGGCGCCGTTCACGCTGATCTGCGCGGTCCGGCTGCGCGCACCGGTGTACGTCACCGCGAGCCGGGCCGGTCCGTCCCTCTCGGCCATGACTCCGGTGATGGTGAGGATGCCCTGGCCACCGATGCCGGTGACCCGGCTGCCGCCGGAGCAGCGCCGGCAGTCGACGGTGTGGGCCCCGCCGGCGAAGGTGTTGACGGAGGCTTCGGCCTCGTACGTCGTGGTGCCGGCGCTGGCACTGGCCGCGACGGCGATTCCGGCGACGACGGTGACGACGGCCATGCCGCCGACGATGAGGACGGGTCTGCGCATGGTGATCCGAATCGTTGGGGGGTGGAGTGGGGGTGGGCGGTCCGGCGCCGACGGTAACGTCCTTTTTCGACACAGGTCTATTAGCTTCGGCTTAAATCTGGCAAGACCGGTGAACAGGGTTGACGGAGCGCACCGATGGGCAAGACTGAGAGTTATGGTCTTCCCATCCGAGAACCGTCCGCTCACCCCCGCCGAGGACGCGCCACCGCCGCTCCCGCCGGAGCTGGCCGGGACACTCGCGGGTCTCGAAGGCGCAGGTGAGGCGCCGCCGCGCCGGGAGCCGTCGCGGGTGCCGCGGACGCGTACCAGTGCGGTCTGGTTCGGGGTGTGGGCCGGCGCCGTCGGCCTGATCCTGCTGATCATCTTCGTCGCCCAGAACACCGGCAACGTGCGGCTGAGCTTCCTCTGGTTCGACGGCCAGATCCCGCTGGCCCTGGCGATGCTGATCGCCGGGGTATGCGGCGCGTTCGTCGCGATGGCCGTGGCCTCGGTCCGGATCATCCAGCTCCGCCGGCTGGTCCGCCGCCGCTGACCACCCACGACTCCGTCCGGCAGAGCCCGGGCGGAGTTTTTTGCGGCTTGACATGTGACCTAATGGTCACATAACTTGGTGTCATGACGGACGACGACGACCGGGTGTTCAAGGCACTGGCCGACCCGACCCGTCGCTTCCTGCTCGACCTGCTCTTCACCCGCGAGGGACGCACGCTCACCGAGCTCGAGTCCGAGGTGGAGATGACCCGCTTCGGCGTGGCCAAGCACCTCAAGGTGCTCGAGGAGGCGGGCCTGGTCGTGGTCCGCCGCTCAGGCCGGGAGAAGTTGCACTTCCTCAATCCCGTGCCGATCCGGCTGATCCACGACCGCTGGATCGACAAGTACACCGAGCGTCACGTGACGGCGCTCGTCGATCTCAAGAACGCGCTGGAGGACGAGACATGACCACCGAGACGACCGCCCCGCCGACCCAGGTCTACCGCGTGTGGATCAAGACCACGCCGGAGAAGATCTGGACCGCGATCACCGACCCGGAGTGGACCGTCAAGTACGGCTACGCCGCCCCGGCCCACTTCGACCTCAAGCCCGGCGGCGAGTACCACTCCGACGCCACCGACGAGATGCGCGAGTTCGGCGAGCAGAACGGCTTCCCGATCCCGGACCGCATCGTCGACGGCGAGGTCGTGGAGAGCGACCCGCCCCGGCTGCTGGTGCAGACCTGGCGGATGCTGATGGACCCGACGACCGCCGCGGAGCCGTACACGACGCTGACGTACCTCATCGAGGAGATGAAGTCCCAGCCCGGCGTCTGCCGCCTGACCATCACCCACGAGATGGCCGGCGCGCCGGCCACGGCGACGATGGTCGCGGGTTCCCCGCTCGACGAGGCGGGTGGCGGTGGCTGGGCCTGGGTGCTCAGCGACCTCAAGTCGGTCCTGGAGACAGGTACGTCGCTGAGCGGCCGCTAGCGAGCCGACGATGCCGGTCCGCACCGCCGGGCCGGCATCGTCAGCTGAGCCAGCCCTCGGTATCCCGGTGCCGCCCCAGCCCGACCGCGTCGAACTCGTCGTGGTGGCCCTCGCGGCCGACCCCCAGACGGGCCAGCACCTGCGAGATGGGGCTGCCCGCGGGATCGAAGGGTTCGTCCTCGTCGGCGAACAGCGGCCCCAGCGCCAGCCGGCCACCCGTCCACAGGGCCGCCCGCTGGGTCCCCACGCCGCCGAAGAACTCGGCTTCGACGTAGGCGACAGGTCCGGCGGCCGACCAGCCCGCAAGGCCACGGTCGAACTGTGCCGGCAACTTCCAGAAACCGAGCGGCTTGCTCGCGGATCCACCGCCGGCCGCGTCGAACAGCTCGTCGGTCAGGGGAATCAGCGACAGACCGGCGTCCAGCGTCACGAGCGCGGCAACCGGCCACCGCTGCACGACCGGGCGCAACACCTCGGGGTCGCCGATGAGAGCTTCAAGCGTGTACCCCAACACCCACTCCTCGGTTTGACTGCCGCTGCCAGTCTCCAGGAATGCCGACAGTCCCCGATGCCGCCACCCTGCGTCGCGTGATGAGCCACCCCGCCGTGTGGTCGGTGCTGGTGGCCGCTCTGCTCGGGTGGGCGGCGATGCCGTTCAACAACGGCCACTACGAGTACTGGATCAACTTCGACCCGCAGGGCGACGGGCAGCAGCAGGAGTGGGTGCAGACCCGGCGCATCTTCCGGTACACCTCCGGCGTGCTCTGCGGTCAGCTGCTGGCTCTGGTCGCGGGCGTCGCGCTGAGCCGGCGGCACCGGCACGCGGTGGCCCTGACGATCGCGGTGCCACTGGGTGCGGTGCTGGCCGTAGTGACGGTCGCCCTGGC
This sequence comes from Actinoplanes auranticolor, assembly GCF_018332655.1. Taxonomy (GTDB): domain Bacteria; phylum Actinomycetota; class Actinomycetes; order Mycobacteriales; family Micromonosporaceae; genus Actinoplanes; species Actinoplanes auranticolor. The sequence continues at coordinate 134,912 of NZ_BOQL01000028.1, forward strand.
TTTCCCCTTCGCGTGGGTTCTGGAGAGCAGCCGGCCCGCCGCGGTGCCGGCGTTCGACGACCCGATCCTGACGCGGGTCCTGCTGGGCGAGCTGGCCGCCTACCCGCTGTACGCCGCGGCCGGAGTCGGCCTCGGCATCCTGGTCCGGCGCAGTGCGCGCCTCCGCAAGCGCAAGCGGCTGCTGGTGCCCCTGTTCCTGCTGTTCTGGACCGTCACCACGCTGACCGGGCTGGTCCAGGACGACGAGTACGACGCCTGGCCGTGGCTGCTGTGGGCCGTCCCGTTCGTGGCGGCGGGCACGGCGATCGCCCTGGCGGGCCTGTCGGCCGACGCGTGGGAGTTCCCGCCCGTACCGGTGGGGGACTGGGGCCGCTCCGCCACCCTCGCCCTGCTGGCGAGCGCTGCGGCGTACGCGCTGATCCTGAATCTGCTCGCCGTCACACGTCGCCGCGGTGACCGGCCGCCCGCTGACAGTCCTGCAGCCGGCTCCGGGCCGACTGCAGACGCTCACCCATGACCTGCAGAAAGCGGCTGCTCAGCTCGAAGCCCAGCGCCGGGTCGCGCTGGCACAGAGCCCGGACAAGCGGGCCGTTGAAGGTCAGCGTGTGGGTGGTGCTGGTCGCGACGGCGCCGAAATGCCACCGGTACGGCGGGAAGAGCCACGACCACCCGAGCACGGCACCGGGCTTGAGGGTCTCCAGCACGAAGTTGTCGTAACCCGGCACCTCGGCGTCGAGGTACACCCGCCCGTCGGTGATCAGCCAGAACTGCTCGGCGGGCGTGCCCTGGCCGAAGATCCGGTTGCCGGCGTGGAACATCGACCGGCTGGTCAGCGGGGCGAGCAGGCCGAGCTGATGCTCGGTGAGCCCGGCCAGGAACGGCTGGTCGGCAAGCATCTCGATCGTGGTGAACATGAGCCCTCCCGGCACGCGGTGACTGCTCCAGCAGATCGCGAGCGGGGCGAACCCATCAGGGCCGCCTGTCAGGTCACGCCGGGACCAACGGCCCGGTGGTGCCGGCGAGCCGAGCCCGGCGACGGCCCGGAAAGAAGCAGGCCCAGGTCGAGGAAACCGCCTCTGACCTGGGCCTTCGTGCTCTGAGCGGGCGACGAGAATCGAACTCGCGTAATCAGTTTGGAAGACTGAGGCTCTACCATTGAGCTACGCCCGCATCGCGCCGCACCGGGTGCCGCGCGTGCCCCACACTACTGAATGCCGTCGCGGCATGCGAACCCGATATCCCCCGCGTGGCGCACCCGGGTGACGCCGCGGCACACGACACGCGGCGGACCGCATACACTTGCCGTCGCCACGGGGTGTGGCGCAGCTTGGTAGCGCACTCGCTTTGGGAGCGAGGGGCCGTGGGTTCAAATCCCGCCACCCCGACTTCACCAACATCGAAGAGATCCATCAAGGAGTACGCCTGTGAAGAGCACCGTCGAGACTCTGAGTCCGACTCGGGTGCGGCTCGCCATCGAGGTGCCGTTCGACGAGCTGAAGCCCAGCCTGCTGAAGGCGTACCGCGAAATCGGTTCTCAGGTCCAGATCCCCGGCTTCCGCCGGGGCAAGATCCCCGCCGCGGTCATCGACCAGCGCGTCGGCCGGGGCACGGTCCTCAACGAGGCCGTGCAGGAGGCCATCCCGCAGCAGATCCTCGCCGCGGTGCGCGAGCACGACGTCAAGACGCTGGGCCGGCCCGAGGTGGAGATCACCGAGTTCGCCGACAACGAGCCGCTGAAGTTCACCGCCGAGGTCGATGTCCGCCCGGAGATCACGATCCCCGACCTGTCCGGCATCTCGGTCACGGTGCCGGCCGTCGAGATCGGCGACAACGAGATCGACGAGCAGATCAGCGGCCTGCGGGAGCGTTTCGCCACCCTCAAGACCGTGGACCGCCCGGCCGAGGAGGGCGACTACGTCCAGCTCGACCTGCGCGCGACGGTCGACGGCGAGGAGGTGCCCGGCGGCTCCGCGACCAACATCTCGCACGAGGTCGGCAGCAAGCAGCTGCTCCCGGGTCTCGACGAGGTCCTGGTCGGCCTGGTCGCCGGGGCCGACGCGACGTTCACCACCCAGCTCGTGGGCGGCGACTTCGCCGGCCGCGACGCCGAGGTGGCCGTGACCGTCAAGTCGGTCAAGGACAAGCAGCTGCCGGAGATCGACGACGAGTTCGCCCAGCTGGCGAGCGAGTTCGACACCCTCGACGAGCTCAAGAACGACCTGCGTGAGCGGCTCGGTAAGGTCAAGAAGGTCGAGCAGATCTACGCCGCCCGCGACGAGGCGCTCAAGCAGCTCGTCGAGGCGGCCGACATCCCGGCTCCCGAGGGCATCGTCAAGGACGAGGTCGAGGGCCGCAAGCAGGCCATGACCGACCAGCTCGAGCGCATCGGCGCCTCCCTGGAGGACTACCTGACCTCCGAGGAGAAGACCGAGGAGCAGATCGACACCGAGCTGACCGAGGCGGCCACCGAGGGCGTGCGGATCCAGCTGCTGCTCGACACCATCGCGGACGCCGAGGACATCCAGGTCTCCGACGACGAGTTCGGGCACGAGATCGTGCACCGCGCCCAGCGCGCCCAGATGCAGCCGCAGCAGTACTACGACCAGCTGGTCCAGTCGGGTGCGGCCGCGGCCGTCTTCGGCGACGTGCGCCGCGGCAAGGCCCTGGCCAGCGTCATGGAGCGGGTCACCATGACTGACTCCGCCGGTAACACGCTCTCCCTCGACGACCTCCGCGAGGCCTCCGAGGACGAGCACGCCGGGCACAACCACTGAGCGAGTGCCATGGATCGGCCGCCGCGCGTCGCTTCCGGCGCGCGGCGGCCGCTCTGTTTCCGGGTACGGCGGAGCTGATGCGCTGTCAGCGAACACCTGCCCGAGCGGGAAGCTGATGCGCATGCGACCGGTTAGGTTGGTCGTACGACGGACAACCTGCCGGCCGGATCCCTCGGCCGACACAGTCAGCTGTGAAGGGCTGCCATGACCGATCTGCACATCCCTGCGAGCCCCACCCTGCGTGGTGGTGACTCCATCAGTGGCAACCTCGACGACTCGGTCTACAACCGCCTGCTGCGGGAGCGGATCATCTTCCTCGGCAGCGAAGTGACCGACCAGGTTGCCAATCGCATCTGCGCGCAGTTGCTCCTGCTCTCCGCGGAGGACCCGGATCGCGACATCAACCTCTGGATCAACTCGCCGGGCGGTTCGGTGTACTCCGGCATGGCGATCTACGACACGATGCAGTTCATCGACAACGACGTCTCCACCGTGGCCATGGGCATGGCCGCGTCGATGGGGCAGTTGCTGCTCTGCGCCGGCACCAAGGGCAAGCGCTACGCCCTGCCGCACGCGCGGATCATGATGCACCAGCCGTCGGGCGGCATGGGCGGTACCGCCGCCGACATCGCCATCCAGGCCGAGCAGATGCTCTACACCAAGCGCATGTTCCAGGAGCGGGTGTCTTTCCACACCGGCCAGGACCAGGCGCAGATCGAGGCCGACTCCGACCGGGACCGCTGGTTCACGGCCGAGGAAGCGAAGAACTACGGCTTCATCGACAAGGTGATCACCGGGGCCACTCAGGTTCCCGAGGGCGCCGGAACGCTGAACTGAGGAGCTGAGAATGACTGACCTGACGATGTCTCCCGGGTTCGCTCCGGTGCACAACCGCTACGTCCTGCCCTCGTTCGTCGAGCGCACGTCGTACGGCGTGAAGGAGTCGAACCCGTACAACAAGATGTTCGAGGACCGGATCATCTTCCTCGGCGTGCAGGTGGACGACGCGTCGGCCAACGACGTGATGGCCCAGCTACTGACGCTGGAGAGCGCCGACCCGGACCGCGACATCCTGATGTACATCAACTCGCCCGGTGGCTCGTTCACCGCCATGACGGCGATCTACGACACCATGCAGTACGTCCGCCCGGACATCAGCACGGTCTGCCTGGGCCAGGCGGCCAGCGCGGCCGCGGTGCTGCTGGCCGGCGGCACCCCCGGCAAGCGGATGGCGCTCCCGCACTCGCGGATCATCATCCACCAGCCCGCCACCGAGGGCGGCTACGGCCAGGGATCGGACATCGAGATCCAGGCCCGCGAGATCCTCCGGATGCGCAGCCAGATGGAGGAGATGATCTCCCGCCACTCCGGTCGCACCCCCGAGCAGGTCCGCAAGGACGTCGACCGCGACAAGATCATGACCGCGGCCGAGGCCAAGGAGTACGGCCTGGTCGACACGGTCCTGGCCACCCGTAAGAAGAGCCTGCAGGGCGTCGGGGCCGGCAGCTGATCCTGCCCCTGGGCAGGTGAGGCACGGCGCAATCGGTGCCTCGAGCACGCGGTGTCGGGGGTCGGTCGGCTCACGCTAGACTGACTGACCCCTGACACGCCCGTTTTGGGGGGTCGGAGAACGGCCCCATAGCGGGTAACGTCAAGCCAGCAACCTCAGTAACGCGGGCCGGCAGACGATGAACTCTGTAGGACGTGGTTCGGCAACGAGGAAATTCATCCTCAGGCCAGGGGCCGGCAGCAGCCGGCCGATGAGCGCAGGGAGAACGTAGGTGGCACGGATCGGCGACGGTGGCGACCTACTGAAGTGCTCCTTCTGTGGGAAGTCCCAGAAGCAGGTCAAGAAGCTCATCGCGGGCCCTGGTGTCTACATCTGCGACGAGTGCATCGACCTCTGCAACGAGATCATTGAGGAAGAGCTGGCCGAAACCGGCGAGGTGAAGTGGGAAGAGCTTCCCAAGCCGATGGAGATCTGCCAGTTCCTCGACACCTACGTGGTGGGGCAGGAGCAGGCCAAGAAGGCCCTCTCGGTAGCTGTCTACAACCACTACAAGAGGATTCAGGCCGAGTCGGCCGGCGCGCCCGGGGGTGGCAGCGACGTCGAGGTGGCCAAGTCCAACATCATGCTCATCGGCCCCACCGGCTGCGGTAAGACCCACCTGGCGCAGACGCTGGCCCGGATGCTCAACGTGCCGTTCGCCATCGCGGACGCCACGGCGCTGACCGAGGCGGGCTATGTGGGCGAGGATGTCGAGAACATCCTGCTCAAGCTCATCCAGGCCGCCGACTACGACGTCAAGCGCGCCGAGCAGGGCATCATCTACATCGACGAGGTCGACAAGATCGCCCGCAAGAGCGAGAACCCGTCGATCACCCGGGACGTCTCCGGCGAGGGTGTGCAGCAGGCCCTGCTGAAGATCCTCGAGGGTACGGTCGCGAACGTCCCGCCGCAGGGCGGCCGTAAGCACCCGCACCAGGAGTTCATCCAGATCGACACCACCAACGTGCTGTTCATCGTGGGTGGCGCGTTCGCCGGCCTGGACCGGATCATCGAGTCGCGGGTCGGTCAGGGCGGTGTCGGCTTCGGTGCGCACCTGCGGTCGGTCTCCGAGCGCAACACCGACGACATCTTCAGCAAGGTGATGCCGGAGGACATGCTGAAGTTCGGGCTGATCCCCGAGTTCATCGGCCGGCTTCCGGTGATCACCACGGTCCGCAACCTGGACCGCGAGGCCCTGATCAAGATCCTCACCGAGCCCCGCAACGCGTACGTGAAGCAGTACCAGCGGCTCTTCGAGCTGGACGGCGTGGAGCTGGAGTTCGACACCGGCGCCCTCGAGGCGATCGCCGACCAGGCGATGCTGCGTGGCACCGGCGCTCGCGGCCTCCGCGCGATCATGGAGGAAGTCCTCCAGACGGTCATGTACGAGGTGCCGAGCAACCCCGACGCGGCCCGGGTGCTCATCACCCGCGAGGTCGTGGTGGAGAACGTCATCCCGACGATCGTTCCCCGCGAGTTCGTGGGCCGGCGCGCCCGCCGCGAGCGCGAGGAGAAGTCGGCCTGACCGCTCCGCACGGATTGCCGGAGATCCTGGCCGGCATCGAGCACCACGAACGACTGCCGGCCGAGCCCTGGCTTGAACTGGTACCGCCACCGTCGCCCCAGCGGGCGGCGGTGGCGTCGTTTCCGGGCCACGTCGTCGTGGCGGCCGACATCGACCGGCGCTGGCTCGACTCCTTCCTCGGCACCGGCGACGACCTGGCCATGCCGCTGTCCCCGACGTTCCTCGGCGCGCTCGAGCAACGCCTGCGCCTGGCGGCCGGCAACATCGACGCGGTCCTGCTCGCCGAGCCCGTCTCCGGCAGCCCCTCAGTTGAGCTCTCCCTGATCGAGGACAGCGACCACCCCCGGGTGGTGCGCGCCCGCCGTTACCGCACCGACGTCCGGGTCTGGACGTGCGGGCCGGGGGTGCTGGTGCTCGGCCGGGGACTCGGCGCACGGTGGGAGGCGGCGGTCGAGGTCGAGCCGGGCGCCCGCAACGGCGGAGTCGGGCGGGCCCTGGCGGCAGCGGCGCGCCACGTCGTGCCCGAGGGCCGGCCGGTCTGGGCGCAGGTCGCCCCCGGCAACGCGTCGAGCCTGCGGGCGTTCCTCGCCGCCGGTTACGCCCCCGTGGGCGCCGAGGTGCTGCTGATGCCGGTGGGCCACTGACCCTTCGCGGTACGCGGGACGGGGCTCTGCGCCGTACCCTGGCAGTCATGCGTGTCGCCGTTTGCCAGCTCAACGCTCGCGACGATCGGGCGGCCAATCTGGCCGTCGCCCGCGATCTGCTGGGCCGCGCGGCTGCGGCCGGCGCGGACCTGGCGGTCCTGCCCGAGTACGTCGACTACCTCGGCCGGTCCGCTGGCCTGCCCAAGCCCGAGCCGATCGACGGCGAGTTCGCCGCGTTCTTCGCCGGCGCCGCCCGCGAGCTGGGCATCTGGGTGCACGCCGGCTCCTTCCACGAGGCCGGTCCGGACCCGGACCGGACCTACAACACCTCCCTGGTCTTCGACCGGACGGGCGAGCTCGCGGCGACCTACCGCAAGATCCACCTGTACGACGTGGAGATCCCCGGCCGGGTGTCCTACCAGGAGTCCCGCTCGGTGGCGCCGGGCGACCGGACCGTGGTGACCGACATCGACGGGGTCCGCACCGGGCTCTCGATCTGCTACGACCTGCGCTTCCCGGAGCTGTACCGGCAGCTCGCGGTCGAGGGCGAAGCCAAGGTGATCATCGTGCCGGCGGCGTTCATGATGCACACCGGCCGCGACCACTGGGAGGTGCTGCTACGCGCCCGGGCGATCGAGAACCAGTGTTACGTGGTGGCAGCCGGCCAGATCGGCGACCATGATCCCGGCCGCACGTGCTTCGGCCGCAGCATGATCATCGACCCGTGGGGGACTGTGCTGGCGCAGGCCCCGGATACGGTCGGCATCGTGACGGCGGACCTCGATCTAGGGCGGTTGGCGGAGATCCGGACCGAGCTTCCGAGCTTGGCCAATCGCCGGTTGTAGTTGCCTTTCTTTCGGCCTCGTCCGCTTCTGGCCGGGCACCTCACCGACCCCACCGCGACTCTTGCCCGTGGCGGTCCGCCTCGCTCGTGCTGACCCGGTCTGACCGCATCGGCTCGGCGAGGGCTGCGGGTTTGTCGTGATGGGGGGATCTCGTGCTTCGGGATTCAGCGGCTTGAGCTCGAAAGGCTGCGTCCCGGGTCCCGCGGCATCCACTCGGCCTGGCTGGTGCGCTAGTTGCGGCTGCTCACGGGGCATGTGGGAGGACCGTGTTGCACTTCGGCGCTGGCTTCTCGGCGTTAGAGGGTCTTCGCTCGGTCCCGACCAGTGGACCGGCCGGTCGACGGTCCAGTCGGGCTGCGGTGCTCGCGATCCATCGGCCCTGAGTCGAGATCAAGTTTGCGAGAGTCGGATGGAGCGGCCCGTCGTTTCGGCCCGCTTCTCCCTTGCCCGCGGTGACCCGCATCTTGCCTGCCCGTTGCGACCCGCTTCTTCCCTTGCCCCTGTGACCCCGGATCTTCCCTACCCGCCACGGCCCGCTTCTTCCTTGCTCGCCTCACGCCGTTCTTTCTCTGCGCCGCGCAGCTTCTTCGTTGCTCGCCGCGCCGCTTCGTCCTTGCTCGCCGATTCGTCGTTTGCCGCTGGGTCTTCCTCGGCCGTGGGTTGATGCGCCCCCGGGTTGTTGCTTCGCTGCCGGTTGTTCCCGGGCGATGGGTGGTTCGTCGACCGTGGGTTGTCGGTCAGCTGGCCGCTTCGTGGGTGGGCACGGTCAGGGCTCACCGGCGGGTGTCCCGCTGTAGGTTCTGCCAGCCGTGCTTAGCCGGGGTTCTTCCTTGCGGTGGGGTTGTTGCTTGGCTCGGGGTCGTCCCTGGCCGGTGCTTTGTCCCTAGCCGGCGGTGTTGCTCGGCCCGCTTTCGTCCCTGGCGGGGTTGCTGCTCGGCCCGGGGTTTCGTCCCTGGCCGGGTCGTTATTCGGCCGGGAGCTTCGTCTCTGGCCGGCGGCTTTGTCCCTGGCCGGCGGCTTTGTCCCTGGCCGGTGTGTTGTCCCTGGCCAGCGGGTTGTTGCTTGGCTGGGGTCCGTCCCTCGCCGGTTATTGCTCGAACGGGGGTTCCGTCCCTGGCCGGCGGTTTGTTACTGGCCGGCGGGCTGGTTGCCGGCTGGCGGTTGGTCACCGGCGACGGTTCGTCGCTGGCCGGCGTCCTTCTCGCCCGTCCCTTCTTCCCGCCCGTCTTCCTTGCTCGTTGCGCTTCCGCCCTCGGCGCCGCTGGGGCCGGGGTGGGCACGGTTGCGATCGTCGTCTAGCTGGCGCTTCGCCGCGCTTCGCTTCCGTCCGGCAGGATCAGAAGGTCTGCACCAGGTAGCTCAGGACCGCGACGCAGACCAGCGCACCACCGATGAGCAGCATCGCCCCGCCCATGCGGGTGGGTCCACGCTGGACCAGGCGGTGCACCGACACGACCACCGCGGCCAGCACCAGAACACCGATGATCACCTGGGTCAGTGGCATCAGCAGACCGAACAGCGCGTCGGCGGCCAGCACTGGGGGAGGGGACATGACTGCCACTCTGGCACGGTGTCGCACCTGATGGCGGGATGGGCACTCCCGTCGATTTGCGTTTCCGGTGGGGCATCGCGTAACTTTCTCTCTGCCCGAGGGGAACCCGGACGGAACGGCACGAAAGTGACCGATCCGGCGGTAACTTGGAGGCAGCTGAAGGAAGGCGCTATGCTTACCAACAGCACCGGGCGATGCAGGCCAGACCGGGAAACCGGAGTTGCGCCAGCGAGACCGACCGGGTAAAGTACAACAGCCGGCAGGAGCCGGGCGGATGGATCGTCAAGCGATCATCGGCCGGTCTGCAAGGCCACCCGACGACACTCACACCTTCTGGGGTGAGCGTCAGCACGGGAACCATTCGGGCGGTGCCACGAAGATCTTCGGATCTTCCAAGACTCAGGTCTTGCGCTGGCGAAGCCGACCGGGTAAGTTTGAGCGGTTGCCCCGAAACGGGTTCCGAAAGGAACTTGGTGCGGTGTGTGGTTGTTCTTTGAG
>NZ_BOQL01000029.1 GCF_018332655.1 Actinoplanes auranticolor
CATCAAACCCGGGGCTTGACAGGGCGCCCGGATCCCAGGGAGATTGCGTAGTCCGATAGCAAGGCTGCGAACCGAGCCAGGCAGATCACCGATCGCCAACGCCGGTGTGGGTCCCACGGACGGCGCGATGCTCGCCCTGATCATGGGCGCGGTGTCTCTCGGAGACCGGCACGGCCAACAGCTTCATCACCCTCATGCGTTCCATGGGCAGCGACCAGCACCGTGGCCGCCCTGCCCGGACTCGAAGTCGGGCCGGCTTACCGGGCGAGCAGTTGCGCCAGGCGCTGTTCCAGGCCGTCGAGGATGAGGTCGAGGCCGACAACAAACTCGTCGGCGTAGTTGTAGTCGGGACGCAGAGCGTGCTCGAACATCTCGGTGAGATGAGGATATGCATCGGCGGGCAGGTGCTCGAGCATCCCGGCCGCCACCGTCTCCAGTTCGCTGGCGGTCGTGAACGGCAGACTCGCCTCCTGGATCACGAAACCATACACATAGCTGTCGATCAATGAGAACGCGGTTGCCGCGCCGGCGATGTCGAAGCCGGCAGTGCGCAGGCAACCGATGACGGCGTCATGGTGGCGCAGCGTCGCCGAGCCGGCGTTGGCACGGGAATCCATCAGCGCCACCGCCCATGTGTGACGACCGAGCACGGCGCGCACCGAGGCGGCCCGGTGGCGCATGGCAGCACGCCAGTCCCCGCCAGGAGTGGGCAACTCGATCTCAGCGAAGATCCGGTCGACGAGCGCGTCGAGGATCTCGTCCTTACTGCGGACGTAGTGATACAGCGACATGGCCTCCACACCGAGCCGCTGGGCGACCGCGCGCATCGAGACGGCGGCGGAGCCACGCTCGTCGGCTACCTCGACCGCGGCCCGTAGGACAGCATCGCGGCTGAGCGGCGTCGTTCGGGTTCGAGGTGCCATCGCGCCCTCCGTCGTCTTCGAACATCTTGACAATCTTACGTCCGTAAGGTTGCCTTACACCTGTAAGGTTACCTCGGCTGACCGACGTTCCAGGAGGGACGGGCATGACGGACCGACCGGTGGAGGGCCTCCGCCCGCTGAAAGTGTGCGTCGTTGGCGCGTCCGGCAAGCTGGGCCGCTACATGGTGAAGCACGCGCTCGCGCGGGGCTACGAGGTTGTCGGGGTGTGCCGGCCACAGAGCGTGGACAAGCTGGCCGACTTCGCCGACAAGATCACGGTGGTACCGGGGGCGACGAACAACCCGTCCGTGATCGCGCGGGCCGTCGCCGGGTGCGACGGCGTACTCACGGTGCTGGTGCCATGGGGAGTGCACGGCTACGCGACGGGCACTGCCCAGGCGGTGCTCGACCACGCCGCGCCCGACGCGCGGCTGGTCTTCTCGTGCGGCTGGCACATCTCGCGCGACGGTACCGATGTCTACACGCGCAGACTGCGGGTGTTCATCGCGGTCGTCGGCTCGTTGGCCCGATGGCTGCGACTCGTCAACATCGATGACCAGGTGGAGGCATGCCGGTGTGTCTTCGCCAGCCACCGCCGGTGGACCGTCGTCCGGGGCAGCGACCTGGAGGAAGGCGACAGTCAGGGACTGCCGGTCTGGAGCCGCCACGTCGGCGACGCGGTCCTCGCGAGCAACCGCACGCGCCGGGTCGACTTCGCGCTGTTCATGGTTGAGGCCCTCACCGACGACTCGCTCGTGCGTGAGGCACCCGCCATCGTCGGCTGCCGCACCCCTTCGGCGCTCGCCCACACTGCCATCCATCCCTGAACGCGGACGCCAGATGCTGCGCGTCCTCGGCGAGCGGTTCGCGCACTGCCCATTCGTGGGGCGGGCGGGACTCGAACCCGCGACCGAGGGATTATGAGTCCCCTGCTCTAACCCACTGAGCTACCGCCCCGTACCGGCGGCGATCCTATCCCGGCTGCTCAACTCCGAGCTACCGATCTTCGCCGCCGGCACGGTGAGCGGTTACTTTTCGTCGTCCTGTGGTTTCGCGTGGCCGGTGTCGTCGACCAGGTCCGGGGCCATGCTTCCGCCGTGGGCCTCCTGCGGCGGGTGCTCCTGGGACGGGTCGTGCGGGCCCTGGGTGACTTCCGGTTCGGGTTCCTTGTTCGCGTCCATGGCCGGATCTCTACCCGGCTGCCTCCGTTTCAGGCGCGGGGCCTTCGGGGATGTGCCGGGCATGACCGATGTGCGTGCACTCTCCCCCGACCGGTTCGAGCTCGGCGAGGGCAGCCGTTGGGTCGGTGACCGGGTCGTGCTGGTCGACATTCCGGCGGGCCGCCTTTTCGGTACGCCCACACCCACCGGTTCCGGCCCCCAGACTCTCACCCTGCTCGCCGAGCTCGACGTGCCGCTGGCCGCTGTCGCCCCCGTACGGGATGCGCCGGGAACCTGGCTCGCCGCGGCCGGGACCGGCTTCTGGCTGCTGGAGCCCACCGGGGCCCGGCAGCTCGCTGCCGCCGAGCCGGTCACCGGCAGGCAGTGGCGGATGAACGACGCCGCCGCCGATCCCGCCGGCCGGTTGTGGGCCGGCAGCATGGCCTGCGATCAGTCGCCGAAGGGCGGCGCCCTGTACCGCCTCGACCCGGACGGCAAAGTGCACACCGTCCTCACCGGGCTGACGATCGCCAACGGGCCCGCGCTGACCGCCGACGGGCGGACGATGTTCCTCTCCGACACTCCCCTCGGGCTGGTGCAGCGGTTCGACGTCGACCCGGCCACCGGGGAGCTCAGCGGGCGGCGGGAGTTCGTGCGGCTCGGTCCGGACGAGGGCTCCCCCGACGGGCTCACCGTGGACGCCGACGGGTTCCTCTGGGTGGCGTGTTTCGGCGGCGGGGCCGTGCGGCGCTACCGGCCCGACGGACAGCTGGATCGCGTCGTGCCGGTGCCGGCCCGGCAGCCGACCAGTGTGTGCCTCGCCGGTTCGCGGCTGGTCGTCACGAGTGGGCGCGGCGGCCTCGAGCAGCCCGGCCCGGACGACGGCGCCGTCCTGGTCACCGACGCCCCCGCGCAGGGGTTGCCCGCACTGGCGGTCAGCCGGCCGGCGAGCTGACCGCCGGGCCGAAAAAGGACAAGACAGGACAGGACAGCGCCGGCGGTCAGGCGGCCGGCGAGCTGACCGTCGCGCCGAGCGAGGACAGGACCTCGCCGGCCGTACGCCAGCCGCTGGCCAGGGCACCCTGGATGGACGGGCTGTCGCGGTGGTCCCCGGCCACGAACAGGCCGTCGCCCAGCGCCACCGGCTTGCGGAGGCGGGCCTGCGGGACGTTCGCCGCCGGTAGGGCCTGGGGCAGTGTCACCACGCTCAGCAGCTCCCACTCGTCGGTCGGGACGCCGTACATCCGGGCCAGTTCCACCCGGATCACCGCCTCCGACGCGCCGGACGGCGCCGAGACGCCCACCGACGAGGCGGCGATCAGCGATTTGCCCGCGGGGGCGTACTCGGGGGCCGCGTTCGACATGACGACCGTGTTCGCCACGATCTCGCGGCGGTCGCCGTCCAGCAGCAGGGTCGGTTCGTTGATCGGGGCGTGGTCCGCGCCGAAGTAGTACGTCGTCAGGCCGCGCATGTCCGGCACCGGCAGCCGGGGCAGCAGGGTCGCCGCCGTCGCCGGGTCGGTCGCCACGATGACCGCGCGGCAGCGCAGCTCGCCACCGTCCGTCACGACCACGCCCGGGCTGACCGACAGGGTCCGGGCGCCGACCAGCAGTTGCGGATACGGCAGCGGGCCCGCCACCGCCGCCGGCAGGGCGGCCATCCCGCCGGCCGGTACGCCGATCCGGCCCCGGGCGAACGAGCGCAGCACCATCGCCAGCACGTGGCTGGACGTGTCCAGGGACCGGTCGGCGAAGACCCCGGACAGGAACGGCCGCAGCACCTCCTCGATCATCCGGTGCGACAGGCCCGCGGCGCGCAGTGCCTCCTGGGTCGTCATCTCCGGGGCGTCGAGCAGCCGTGCCGGCGGGAACGTCGCGTACCGGGTCGCCAGCGCCGCGAACTTGAGGCGGTCGGCCAGCGAGCCGACCCCGGAGGTCAGCGTCCGCGGCGCCGAGCGGGGCTCGCGCAGCGGGTTCTCCAGGCGGTGCAGCCCCGGGCCGCGGCGCACGAGCACGCCGGCGGTGAAGTAGCGCATGTCCAGGGCGTCGACGTCGACCAGCGCGGGCACCCGCGGATAGGCCGTGTTGAGCACCTGGAAGCCGCGGTCCAGCCGCCAGCCGTCCATCACGTCGGTGGCCACCCGGCCGCCGATCCGGTCGGCCGCCTCCACCAGCAGCCAGTTCACCCCGGCGCGGTCCAGGCGCCGGGCAGCGGCGAGTCCGGCGAGACCGCCGCCGACGACGACGACGTCCACCGATACGGGCTGCGACACGGGCACACCTCACTGGAGGACAAACAACGCAGACCTCAGCCTAACGGCGGTACCGGTCCCCGGCAGGGAGAAAGAAGAAGCGCCTATCTGGGTACGGCGCGGAACCAGGCCTCCCGGTCCCCCGGGTCGGGTCCGCGCCGGGGCAGCACCGGCGGCTCCTCGCCCGTGACCGCCGCGTAGTGGTCGAAGCGCGTGGTCAGCACCGCCTCGCCGCCGGTCAGGTCGGGCAGCGCGGCCACCACCTGCGGGATCCTGGCAGAGGGCAGGTCACCGCTCACCTCCAGGTACCCACCGGCGGGCGCCGTGTCGCACAAGACCGCGCCCACCCGGCCGAGCAGGGCCAGCACCGGATCCACCGCCTGCGGCGGCAGGTTGATCTCGAACCGCTCGATCGGCTGGCACACCCGGCTTCCGGCGCGGCGCAGCGCCGCGGTCACCACGACCGCGGCGAGATTGCGGAAGTCCGCCGCCACGGACGAGATCGACTTGTCGAACTTCTGATGCGGCTTGCTCTGTCGCGGCCAGTACTGCGAGGACGTCATGGTGACCGTGCAGTCGGTCACCGGCCAGCCCCGCAGGCCCTGCCGCAGGGCCGCCCGCATCCCCTGCTCCGTGGCCGCGACGAACGCCGGTGGCAGCCGGCCGGGTTCGATCCCGGGACTGAACTCGATGCCGTGTCCGACCGGGGCGGCGTCGACACGCAGTCCGATGCCCGCCAGGTACGGATTGCCCCGCTCCTGGAGCCGCTCCTCGGCCGTACCGGTGCCGGCGACCCGCTCGATGCACGCCGTCAGGGTGCCGGAGAACCGCACCCGGACGCCGTACCGGTCCTGCAGCAGAGCGGCGAGCACCTCCTTCTGGACCTCGCCGTGCAGGCGCACCACCGCCTGCTCCTGCTGCTCGTCGAGCCGCAGGTCGACCAGCGGATCCTCGTCGGCGAGCTCGGCCAGGCCGGCGAACATCGCCAGGCGCTGCGCCGGTTCGACCGGCTCGACGAGGGCCTGCCGGGTCGGCGGCGGGAAACGGTAGGCGTGGCGCCGCGGCGGATCCCCCACGAGCTGACCCACCCGGGCCGACAGCCCGCGTACCGCCGCGATCTGCCCGGCCGACACCGACGGCCGCACGACCACACCGGCGGGCTCGGTGACGGCGATCTCGGTCACCGTCTGGGGCCGGGCGCCGGGGAGCAGCACCCGATCCCGTACGCGGAGCTGCCCGGACCACAACCGCAGCCAGACGCGCCGGCCGTGGCTGTCGCGGTCGACGGCGAAGACCGTACCGGCGGGCGGCCCGTCCCGGTGCTCACCGCGGGGCAGCAGCTCGGCCAGGACCTGGCACAGCTCGCGTACCCCGGCGCCGGTGATCGCCGAGCCGTACGCCACCGGGGTGAGCTCGGTCCGTCGTACCGCGCGCCGGATCGCCCGCCGGACGTCACGGGCGCGTACCCGCCGGTTCATCAGCCACCGGGCCGCCACCGCGTCGTCGACCTCGGCCACCGCCGCCACCACCGGCTCGGTGTCGAGACCGGCCGGGTGCACCCGGGCGTCGCGCCCGCCCTGCCCGGTGACCGTGGTGAGCACAACCGGGTGCGCCGCGAGCCGGCGCCGGATCTGGGCCAGGACGGTGCCGACGTCGGCGCCGCTGCGGTCGACCTTGTTCACGAACACCACCGTGGGTACGCCGATGCGGCGCAGCGCCCGCCAGATGGCCACGGTCTGCGGCTGGACGCCCTCCACGGCGGAGACCACGAGCACGGCGGCGTCGAGCACGGCCAGCGAACGCTCGACCTCGGCGATGAAATCGGGGTGGCCCGGGGTGTCCAACAGGTTGATCATCAGATCACCGACGGCGATGGACGTGACGGCCGCCCGGATGGTGATGCCGCGCCGGCGCTCCAGCTCCATCGAGTCGGTGCGGGTGGTACCGGCGTCGACGCTCCCGGGCCGGGACACGGCCCCGGCCTCGTACAGCAGGCGCTCGGTCAGACTGGTTTTGCCGGCGTCAACATGGGCGACGATCCCGAGGTTCAACAAGGGCAAGGCAGATCTCCACGGTAGGACGGTCCAGGGTCCGGAGCGTGGAAGCTGCTCGCATTGTCACTCCTCGTGGAGATGGTCGGGCCGGCGCGGCGGCAGGCAGCCGCGGCGTCGTCATGCAGATATACCGGGCCGTCGCAGCGGCCGCGACCGGTTTTCCGGTGGCGCCGGGGTCCAGATACGGAAAACGGCCACCGAAGTGGCCGCTGACGTGCGGGAGAGCCCACCGCAACGTGGGGTTTCAGAGGGCTCGGCCCCTGAGTAGACATGCGAGAAGGCCCCCGCTTGCGCTGTCCGCAAGTAGAGGCCTTCGCTGACTTGCTCCCCCGATTGGACTCGAACCAATAACCTGCCGGTTAACAGCCGGCTGCTCTGCCAATTGAGCTACAGGGGATCGAACCGTCACCTCCGCTCCCGCTTCCGCGGTAGTGGTGGCGACCGGAACGACAATACATCACCGCCCGCCCGGGGCGAAAACGGGTGACCCGGCGCGCCGGGGCGCGCGCAACAGGGATGAAACACGGACCGGGGGCATGACTGCGGTGCAGGATGGGTAAGCACCTCATCGACGCACGAGCGTCACCGAACGGAAGGAGCCGCCATGCGCGGAAAGCTCATGTTCATCACGGGTCTCGCGGCGGGCTTCGTCCTGGGCAGCCGTGCCGGCCGGGAGAAGTACGAAGAGATCACCGCCAACGCCAAGAAGGTGTGGGAGCACCCGACGGTCCAGGAGGCCGCCGGAGTCGCCCAGGCGCAGGCCAACAAGCTCTACACCGAGGGCAAGGACAAGCTGAACGACTCCAAGCTCGGTGAGAAGCTCAAGTCCGCCAGCACCAGCTCGGGCACGGGCTCCGAGACCAGCACGCTGTCCACCAGCGGGTCCGGGATGACCTCGTCGAACGGCACCGGCACCACGTACTGACAAGTACCGCCTCTCAAGGCCCGGCCCACGCATCGTGGGCCGGGCCTTTGGCGTGTCAGGAGGACGACGAGAAGGCCGCGTCGAAGGCCGCGCTCGGCGCGTCGAAGGCCAGCCGGCGCACGAACTGCAGCGCCTCCGGGGCGCCGACCAGGCGGTCCATGCCGGCGTCCTCCCACTCCACGGAGAGCGGGCCGGTGTAGCCGATCGCGTTCAGGGCGCGGAAGCAGTCCTCCCACGGCACGTCGCCGTGCCCGGTGGAGACGAAGTCCCAGCCCCGGCGCAGGTCGGCCCACGGCAGGTGGGAGGCCATCCGGCCGCGGCGGCCGTCACCGGTACGCACCTTCGCGTCCTTGCAGTCGACGTGGTAGATCTTGTCGGCGAACTCGAGGATGAAGTTCACCGGATCGAGGTCCTGCCAGACGAAGTGCGACGGGTCCCAGTTGAGCCCGAACGCCGGCCGGTTGCCGATCGCCTCCAGGGTGCGCCGGGTGGTCCAGTAGTCGTACGCGATCTCGCTGGGGTGCACCTCGTGGGCGAACCGCACCCCCTCGGCGTCGAAGACGTCCAGGATCGGGTTCCACCGGTCGGCGAAGTCCTGGTAGCCGCGCTCGATCATGGCCGGCGGCACCGGCGGGAACATGGCCACGGTGTGCCAGATCGAGGAGCCGGTGAAGCCCACGACGGTGTCCACGCCGAGCTTGGCGGCGGCCCGGGCGGTGTCCTTCATCCGCTCGGCGGCGCGCTGCCGTACCCCCTCGGCCGCGCCGTCGCCCCAGATCGCCGCGGGCAGGATGTCCTGGTGCCGCTCGTCGATCGGGTGGTCGCAGACCGCCTGGCCGACGAGGTGGTTGGAGATCGCGAAGACCTTCAGGTTGTGCTTCGCGAGCTGCTCGCGCTTGCGGTCGACGTAGTCGTCCTCGGCCAGCGCCCGGTCGACCTCGAAGTGGTCACCCCAGCAGGCGATCTCCAGGCCGTCGTAGCCCCACTCGGCAGCCAGCCGGCAGACCTCCTCGAACGGCAGGTCGGCCCACTGGCCGGTGAAGAGCGTGATGGGTCGCGCCATTGTCAAAACTCCCTGTTCGCCGGTGCACGAAAAGGGTTCCGGTGGCCCGCGCGAGGGTGGCGGGCCGGCGGCATCACCGGTCGGGACGTCGCGACCGGCCCGGGTTTGCGCCTCCCGGTCCGGCCCGCCCGTCACGGCGGTGCCTGCACCGACTCTAGAGCCGCGGCCGCGGCCGCGAAAGCCCCGCGGTCAGTGTGCCGCGCAGGCCTCGGCGGGCGGCGACAGGCCGAGCTCACCCAGGGCACTCTTCAGGTACGCGAGCTGGGCGCCCGTGCCCCCGGCGGGGGACTCGACGGCCAGGTATTCGGTGCCGGGGTGCGCGCCGGAGAGCAGGTGCCGCAGGGCCGCCTGCCAGACCTCCGTGGTGGCGGTCAGCGGCGGGGCCGGCGGGGTGTGCAGCGGCACGTGGCACCGTACCCGCCACGGGCCGGGCGGGAAGTCGGCGAGCGCCTGGGCGAGGTCGGTGACCTTCGCGCCGGCCGGGTTGGTCACCGGGTGCGGGTGGCCGGCTTCCACGTACCCCCGCAGGGCCTCCGCGGCCGCGACCGGATCGGTGGCCTCGAGCGCGGCGGCGATCTCGACCCGGATGACCGCGATGCCGGCCGCGGCCAGCCGGTCCAGGGCCGCGACCGGGCTCTCCCAGGTGCAGGCGAGGTCGGCCAGGTCGAGGCAGACGCCGAGGCGGTCGCGGTCGAGCCGGCCGAACGCCTCGACGATCGAGTCGGTGTCGTCGAGCACGAAGCCGGGCTCGGGATGGAAGCCGACGCGGACCGCCCGGCCGGTGTGCCAGGCCACCTCGGCCAGACCGGCGGAGAGCCGGGAGAGGATCCGGGCGCTCGCCTTCTGCTTGGCGGCGTCCCAGCCCTCGCGCGGGCCGAGGCCGGTGGTGGTCACCGCGCCGCGGACGGCGTCCTCGGGCAGCAGATCGGTGAGGATGCGGGCCAGGTCCAGCGTGTATTCCAGCCGGGCCGGATCGCTCCAGTCGGGGACGGCGGGGTCCTCGTCGCCGCCCTCGGCGTAGGGCGCTCCGCTCAGCGTGACGGCCTCGAGCCCGCGGGCTTCGAGCTCGGCACGCAGCCGGGTGCGGGAGCGCCCGTCGATCGCGAGGGCGGCGGCGAGGGTGGGCGGGAGCCAGAGGCTCACCCCCAGGGTCTCCACGGCCAGCCGGTCACGGACGGCGGCGTACGCGTCGAGGTGCTCGACGACGGCCGGGAGATCCCGGGCAGGCCGCTCGTGTGTGCCGTGGCTCAAGTGGACGACCCGGCCCGAGTGGTGGCGCAGACGCATCAGAATCCCTCCTGGAGCGGGGCGTCACCGGTGCATTCGCACGTGCATCGGTTCGTGCAGCGTCCAGTATGGATCATCCCGCTGCGATTCTCCGATGCGGCCGTGGCGGACCGACGGGGTGCCATGACGCCTCCATCCGTGGGGTTGTCTGCCCTCGGATACGAGCCTCAACCGCCTGCCGGATCAGCGGCGTACCGGCCGTGCGACGTCCTGACCGGCGCAGACATGATCCATAAAGGGCGGTGGTATCGGCTCATGCCGATGCCACCGCCCACCATGACCTGCCTGTGTATCCTCCTGACGGCAAGTCGACACACCATCGGAGAGAGCGTTATCTGTGCACCAAATGCACACTTGGACACGCACGGGACGATCTCACGTGCGGATGTTCCACGGCCGCCCGGCACCGCCCGGGAACCCGGTCGGTCGATGCCGGACAGCCGCTCCGCCGCCCGCCCGGCGACCCGGGGCGCAACCGGGTCGTCCCTCGCGGCGTACGGCGGAGGCCTGGGTCATACAGCGGCCAGCACGGCCTCCACGTCGACCCACGCGGACGCGGCGGCCGAGCGCTCCACCGCGTCGAGGACGAGCTGCACCTGCAACGCGTCGGCGAACGAGGGTGTCGGGTCCTGTCCGGCAGCGATCGCCGCGATCAGGTCCCGCATCTCGTGGGTGAAGGTGTGCTCGTAGCCGATCGGGTGACCCGCCGGCCACCACGCCGCCATGTACGGGTGGTCCGGCTCGGTCACCAGGATCCGGCTGAAGCCCTGCTCCGCACTGGGCAGCGCGGCGTCGTAGAACTGGAGCTCGTTCATCCGCTCGAAGTCGAACACCAGCGAACCACGCGAGCCGTTCAGCTCCACCCGGAGCCCGTTCTTGCGGCCGGTGGCGAAGCGGGTCGCCTCGTACGTGGCCACCGCTCCCCCGTCCAGCCGGGCCAGGAACAGCGCCGCGTCATCCACAGTCACCTGACCCCGGCCCGAGCTGCCGTTGCCCTCCGCCGACAATCCGGCCGCCGCGGTGGGCAGCGGCCGCTCCTTCACGAACGTCTCGGTCAGCGCGCTGACCCCGGTGATGGACTGCCCGGTGACGTACTGGGTCAGGTCGACGATGTGGGCCCCGATGTCGCCCAGCGCGCCGGAGCCGGCCACGTCCTTGCGCAACCGCCACACCAGCGGGAACTCCGGGTCGACGATCCAGTCCTGCAGGTAGACCGCCCGGACGTGGCGGATGGTGCCGATCCGGCCGTCGGCCACCAGCTGTCGCATCAGCGCGACCGCCGGCACCCGGCGATAGTTGAACGCGCACATCGCCCGTACCCCCCGGGTCTGGGCCTGGGCCGCGGCCTCGGCCATCTCCCGGGCCTCGGCCACCGAATTGGCCAGGGGCTTCTCGCACAGCACGTGCTTGCCCGCGGCCAGCGCGGCGAGCGCGATCTCCCGGTGGGTGTCGCCCGGCGTGCAGATGTCGACCAGGTCGATGTCGTCACGCTCGACGACCGCACGCCAGTCGGTGGCGTGCCCCTCCCAGCCGAGCGTGGCCGCCGCGGCCGCGACCTTGTCCTCGTCGCGGCCGCAGACGACCGACATCCGTGCCGACAGCGGCAGGTCGAAGGCGTGGTTCACGGTGCGCCATGCCTGTGAATGTGCGGCGCCCATGAACGCGTACCCGACCATGCCGACCCGCAGCTGCCCCATGTGATCTCCTTCTACGACGAAGTGGACGGACCGCTCAGAAGCCGAGCTTGGCGTACTGGGCGGCGTTCTCCTTGGTGATCGTCTCGGAGGCGAGCGTGATCTCCTTGGGGACCTGCAGCTCCACCAGGTCCGACATGCCCTTGTTCTGGCCGATCAACCGGGCCAGCGAGATCGCCGACGAGGCCATCGAGGGGCTGTAGGTCACGGTCGCCTTGAGCGGGCCGTTGTCGGCGGTGATCGCGTCGATGGCCGCCTTGGAGCCGGCCCCGCCGACCATGAAGAAGTCCTTGCGGGCGGCCTGGTTGATCGCCGCGAGCACGCCGATGCCCTGGTCGTCGTCGTGGTTCCAGATGGCGTCGATCTTGGGCAGGGCCTGCAGCAGGTCGGTCGCGGCCCGCTGGCCACCGTCGGCGGTGAAGTCCGCCGGCCGCCGGTTGGCGACCTTGAAGCCGAACGACGCCAGCGCCTCGACGAAGCCCTTCGACCGCTCCTGGGTGAGCTCCAGGGAGTCGATGCCGGGGATCTCGCCGATGATCGGGTTGGTGATCCCCTTGGCCTTGAGCTGCTGGCCGAT
This sequence comes from Actinoplanes auranticolor, assembly GCF_018332655.1. Taxonomy (GTDB): domain Bacteria; phylum Actinomycetota; class Actinomycetes; order Mycobacteriales; family Micromonosporaceae; genus Actinoplanes; species Actinoplanes auranticolor. The sequence goes on from NZ_BOQL01000029.1 coordinate 11,936, forward strand.
GTAGGTGCCGGCGGCGATGCCCATGCCGAAGTTGTCGCCCTTGATCTGCAGCCGGTACGCGGCCCGGTCCGGGAAGGCCCGGTCCAGGTTGACCACCGGGATGCCGGCCTTCATGGCCTCCAGCCCGGAGGCGTTCAGCTCCTTGCCGTCGTGCGGCAGCATCACCAGCACGTTCGGCTTCTGCGCGATCAGAGTGGCCAGCGCAGCCCGCTGGGTCGCGGCGTCCGCACCGGCCTCGACGGCGCGCAGCTCCACGTCCTTGTACGCCTGGGCCTGCGCCTTGGCGTTGTTGGTGATGGCGGCGATCCAGCCGTGGTCGGCGGCCGGCGCGGAGAAGCCGATGACCACCTTGGTGCCCGGGGCGGCGTTCGGGTTCGAGTCCTCGTTGCCGGTGTTGACCTGGGTGTTCTCCTGCGGGGTGTTGCTGGTGCAGGCGGTCAGCAGGGCGCCGGCGCCGACCGCGGCGCCACCGAAGAGGATGCGGCGGCGGGACAGGTTAGACATGTTTTCTCCAGGGGGAACCGGGCGGCCGTCACCGGTCGCCGTGGAATTGTGGGGTAGGTCAGCTCTTGGTACGACCCAGGAGTTGAGTGAGTGACTTGTAACGGAACTGCTGGACCAGCACGGCCGCGACGATGATGGCGCCCTTGACCATGTTCTGGGCCTCGGTGGAGAGATTGTTGATCGCAAAGAGGTTGGTGATGGTGGAGAACACCAGCACGCCGAACAGCGCGCCGATGATGGTGCCGCGGCCGCCGCTGAGCAGCGTGCCACCGATGATCGCCGCAGCGATCGCGTCCAGTTCGTACAGGTTCGCCATGGCGGCCTGAGCACTGGTCGCCTGGGACGTCAGCATGACCGCCGCGATGCCGCAGCAGAGGCCGGACAGCGCGTACAGCAGCACGGTGTGGAACTTGACGTTGATACCGGCCAGCCGGGCGGCCTCCGGGTTGCCGCCGACGGCCACCGTGCGCCGCCCGAACGTGGTGCGGTTCAGCAGCACCCAGCCCGCGGCCACGACCAGCGCCAGGATGTAGACCAGCAGCGGGATGCCGAGGAACCGGGTGCTGGCGATGTCGTTGATCGTGGTGTTGGCCGACACCTGGGTCTGCTTGCCGGAGATCTGCGCCGCCACACCGCGGGCCGCGACCATCATGGCCAGGGTCGCGATGAAGGGCACCAGCCGCCCGTACGAGATCAGCACGCCGTTGATCAGCCCGACCGCGACGCCGACCACCAGGGCGGTGAAGATCATGCCCATGGTGCCGTAGCTCTGCGTGGCCAGGGTCGTCGACCAGACGCCGGCCACCGCGATGATCGCACCGACCGACAGGTCGATGCCGCCGCCGATGATCACGAACGTCATGCCGACGGTGACCACGCCGATCGCGGACGCCTGCTGCAGGATGGTGAAGGTGTTGTTCTTCACCCAGGTGGCGTCGCCGTAGAGCTCGGGCCGGGTGGCGGCCCCGATGATCACCAGGATCACCAGCACGCCGATGAGGCCGAGATTACGGCGCAGCGGCTCCGCGCCGTCACCCTTGAACCAGTTGGCCGGCGACTGCCGCTGCCCGGCAGGTGCTGGCGGCGGCTCGACCGGCGGGCTCTGCGCCGGCAGGCTCGCCTTGGTCGTCTGATCGGTCATGCCGGCTCCCCTTCCATCAGAGATCCCGCCATGACGAGATCAAGAACAGTGGCTTCGTCGATCTCGCTCGCGGGCGCCTCGTGGATCAGGTGCCCCTCGCGCATCACCAGCACCCGGTCAGCCAGACCGAGCACCTCGGGGACCTCGCTGGAGACCAGCAGCACACCCACCCCACGGGCGGCGAGATCCGCAATGACCTGGTAGAGCTCGGCCCGCGCGCCGACGTCCACGCCGCGGGTCGGCTCGTCGAGCAGCAGCAGCTTGGTGCCGCCGAGCAGCCAGCGGCCGACGACGACCTTCTGCTGGTTGCCGCCGGAGAGGGTGCGCACGGCCCGGCTCACATCGCGCGGGCGCAGCTCCAGCGCCTCGGCGGTCTCCTCCGCGGCCGCACGTTCCTTGCCGACATCGGTGAAACCGCCGCGGGCGTAACCACTGAAGGTGGCCAGCGTCATGTTCCGGTAGATCGGCTCGTCCAGCAGCAACGCCTGGCTCTTGCGCTCCTCCGGGGCCATGCCCATGCCGGCCCGGACCGCGCCACCGATCGAGGTGATCCGCTTGCCGTTGAGGGTGACGGTGCCGCTGTCCGCCGGACGCGCCCCGAAGATGGTCTCCAGCAGCTCCGAGCGACCGGAGCCGACCAGCCCCGCGATGCCGACGATCTCGCCCGCCTTGACGGTCAGCGACGCGTCGGCGAACTCACCCTCCCGGCTCAGCCCCTCCACCTGCAACAGCGGAGTGGTGCCGGTCTTGACCTCGCGCGGCGGGAAGACGTACTCGATGGTGCGCCCGGTCATCCGGCTCACCAGTTCCCGGGTGGGGGTGCTGCGCGCGGGCAGGTTCGCCGCGGTGGTGCGGCCGTCCTTGAGCACGGTGACCCGGTCGCCGATGTCGCGGATCTCCTCCAGCCGGTGCGAGATGTAGATGACCGCGATGCCCTGCGCGGTCAGCTCGCGGATGATCCGGAAGAGGTTCTCCACCTCGTCATGGGCGAGCACAGCGCTGGGCTCGTCCATGACGATCAGCCGGGCGTCGTGCGAGAGCGCACGGGCCATGCTGACGATCTGCTTGCCGGCCGCGGGCAACGACCGGACCAGGCGGCGCGGGGAGATGTGGTCGTGCCCGAGCCGGGCCAGAATCTGCTTCGTCCGGGCCGCCGTGGAGCGCCGCCGCAGGAAGCCGCCGCGGCTCTCCTCGTGACCCAGGAAGGCGTTCTCAGCGACGGAGAGATCGTCGACGAGGTCGAGCTCCTGGTAGATGGTGGCGATGCCGGCCCGCATGGCGGCCTGGGGGCTGGCCGGGGCGAACGGCTCGCCCAGCCAGCTGATGCTGCCCTCGTCGGCGTGGTGGACGCCGGCCAGCACCTTGATGAGGGTGGACTTGCCGGCGCCGTTCTGACCGAGCAGGCAGTGCACCTCGCCGGCGCGGACCTCGAGCTGGACGCCGTCGAGGGCGCGGACGCCGGGGAACGTCTTGACGACGCCGTCCAGGCGCAGCACGACCTCGCCGATGCCGTCGCGTTCGCGTTGTCCGTCGGCGGCGGCCGTGCCGTTGGAGGCCGCGCTTCCGCTTCCGGTCGCCGTGCTTCCGGTCGCCGTGCTTCCGGCGGGCGTGCTTGCACCGGGCGTGCTTCCGGCCGCCGAGCTTCCGGCGGGCGTGTTCTTGGCCGGGCTTGCCGTAGCCGCGGTCGGGTTTCCGCTGGTCGGGGTGTCCGTGGCCGGGCGGTCGGTGGGCCGGTCGTCGCGGGCCGGTTCGGGGGCGGTCATGACGCCTGCTCGAAGGCCGTGTCGCTGGCCAGGACGGCCGCGCCGCTCACTCCGGCCCGGGCACCCAGCTCGCTGAGCACCACCGGAAGATTCCCGGTGGCCAGCGGCAGGGACCGGCGATAGACCACGCTGCGGATCTCGGCCAGCAGGATGTGGCCGAGCTGCGCGAGCCCGCCCCCGATGACGATCATCGACGGGTTCGCGAAGCTGACCAGCGTGGCCAGCGTCGCGCCGACCCGGCGGCCGCCGTCGCGGATCAGCCGGATGCAGGTGACGTCGCCCTCGGCGGCCCCGTCGGCCACGTCCCGGGCGCCGATCTCGCCGTGCTGCGCGAACCGCTCGGCCAGGGCCGGCGACTCACCGCTGCGGGCGGCCGCACCGGCGTCGCGAGCCAGGGCGGCGCCGCTGAACAGCGCCTCCAGGCAACCGGCGTTGCCGCAGGAACACATCGGCCCGTGCGCGTCGACCTGGATGTGACCGATGTCGCCCGCGCAGCCGTCGACTCCCCGGTAGACACCGCCGCCGAGGTGGATGCCGCAGCCGATGCCCGTACCGATCTTGACGAAGAGGAAGTCGTCCACGGAGTGGGCGACCCCGCCGTGCCGCTCCCCGATGGCCATGATGTTGACGTCGTTGTCCACGACGGCCGGGCAACCGTGCTCGCGGGCGAGCAGTTCGCGCACCGGATAGCGGTCCCAGCCGGGCATGATCGGCGGCGAGACCGGAACACCGTCACGGAAACTCACCGGTCCCGGCACCCCGATGCCGACGGCATCGAGCCGGTCGAAGGCGCCGTCGATGCGGGCCTTGGCGAGCAGCTCGTTGATCCGATGCAGAATGACCTTGGGCCCGGACCGGATGTCGGCACTCTCGCGGTACGCCGCGACGGGCTCGAGCCGCCCGTTGGTGACCTCGACATCGATGGAGCTGGCGCCGAGGTCGACGGCGGCGAACCGCAGCCGCGGCTGCAACTCGACGAGAGTGGACCGCCGGCCACCCCGCGAGGCGGCCATCCCGGCCTCCGCGATGTAGCCCGCGGCGACGAGCCGCTCAACCTCGGCGAGCAATCGGGGACGGGTCAGATCGAGCCGATCTCCGAGCTCGGCCCGAGAGATCGGACCCTCGTCCCGCAACAAGCGCAACAGGCGCAGATGGGGGGCGTCGACGACATGCACGGGCACCTCCGGCCGTTCACACCGCCGAAACGGGACGGTGTCACGACCGTCACACTAGGGCCCTTCCGGCGCGCTCGTCCATACCTTCTCGATGATCACCACAAACTTTTGTCGCCTGATTCAAAAGTAATGGCATCCGTCAGACGGAACGATGAGCCTCGCCAGGGCGGGCCGGGAGTGCGTCCGCCGCTCGTCGCTGCCCCCAGATGGTGCCATTCCTCGCCCCAGATCGGGAGCCACCGACGGGCGGAGTCGCCGCCGACGGTCGGGGGAATCGCTGTCGGTCGCCGCGCCGACCCCGGGTGAAGGCGGGAGCGAGCGGGCCGGATGTTGGGCGAGGATGAGAGGGCGCGCCGGATGCAGAGCTGGGATGAGCGGGCGTGCGGATGCGGAGCTGGGATCAGCGGGCGCGCCGGCTGGTCGGTGGCGCGGCAGCGTCCCAGGCGCGCGGCAGCGTCCCAGGCGCGCGGCAGCGTCCCGGGCGCGCGGCCGCAAGGGCGGGCGGCGGACCCGACCTGGATGACGGCGGCGGGGCTGGACGTGCTGGACCCGTGACGCCCGGTTGCGGTGTGCGCGGGGAGGAGGTGCGGGCGGGCCGGCCGAGAACAGGTCGCGAGCGATCCCGGCGAGCCGACAAGGCCGTGTTGGCGCGGACTGGCCGGCGGCCGGGCGGCCGGGCGGCCGGGCGGCCAGGCGGCCAGGCGGCCAGGCGGCGGCGGCGGCGGGTGAGTCTGGCCGACGGGCGAGCCAGCAGGCCAAACGAACCCCGCCGGCACGCCCAACGAATCCGGGCCGGCTACGCGATCGGGACCCGGCCATGCAATCCGACCGGCCACGCGGGCCGGTCCTGCTGGACTGGGCGTTCACCGGGCCGGACCGGCCCAGCCACGCGGACCGGACCAGCAGGCGGACCGAACCGGCCACGCCGAGCAAACCAGCTACGCGGACCGGACCAGCCACGCCAAGCGAACCAGCCACGCGACCGGACCGGACCAGCCGGCCCGGACCAGACCGGACCGGCCCGGACCAGACCGGCCCGGACCAGACCGACGGGATTGAGCGGGGCAGGAAGCCGGCGGTCGCGGAGACGGAATGAGGGGTCCCGGGGCAGCAGGCGTGCGGACCGGTCGGCGAGGTGAATGAGCACACGGCGGAGCCGACCTGTAGCGGGAGGGGCTTCGGTGCGGGTAGCTGGTGGGGCGGGTTTTGGTGGGGCTGGCCGAGCACGGACCTGGCAGGGTCCGGGTGCCTGGTTACGAGCCGCCAGGCGAGTGGGCGCCCGGGCCCGGTGTCGGCGGGAGCGACGGTCAGCACCATGCAACCAGGCACGACATCCAGATTTTGACCTTGGAAGACTGCCGGACAGCAAAACCCGGACAGGCCGACGGCCGCGTAGCCCGGATCGGGTCGCGGCCGTCAGCTCCACAGAGCGGGCTAGTTGGTACTCAGCCCTTTTTCGCTGCCCTTCTTGAGCTTGCGGTCGTCGCGCAGCTGCAGGAACGGTTCGTCGTCGGCCGGGTGGCCGGCGGCGATGGCCCGGCCGCGTTCCAGTTCGGCGTCCATTTCGGCGCCGAGCAGGATGGCGATGTTCGAGATCCACAACCACACCAGGAAGGCGATGACGCCACCGAGCGTGCCGTAGGTCTTGTTGTAGTCAGCGAAGTTGGCCAGGTACAGGGCGAAGGCGCCCGAGGCGATCAGCCAGATCACGACCGCGAAGATGCCGCCGGGGCTGACCCAGCGGAAGCCGCCGGTCTTCGCGTTCGGCGACGCCCAGTAGAGGATCGCGAACATCAGGCTGACCAGGATGATCAGGACCGGCCACTTGGCGATGTTCCAGGTTGTCACGGCGGCCGAGCCGAGGCCGATGGTGTCGCCGACCGCCTGGGCCAGGTCGCCGGTGAAGACCACGATCACGGCCGAGAGGATCAGCATCAGGCCGACCACCGCGGTGACGCCGAGGCGGATCGGGAGGGTCTTCCAGATCGGACGGCCCTCGGGGACGTCGTAGATCGCGTTCGAGGCGCGCATGAACGCACCGATGTAACCGGACGCCGACCAGAACGCGGTGGCGAGACCGACGATCGCGGCGAAGCCGGCCGTGCCCGGGTCGGAGACCTGGGTGAGGACCTGGTCGAGGAGGTTCTTGATCTGGGTCGGTGCGATCTCACTGACGGTGTCCTGCACCGTCTGCTGACCGTTGTCGCTGAGCATGCCCAGGATCGACACCAGCACCAGCACGCCGGGGAAGATGGACAGGACGCCGTAGTAGGTCAGCGCAGCGGCCCAGTCGGTGACGTTGTCCTCGGAGAACTGCTTGAGGGTCCGCTTGAGGGCCGCGAAGACGCCCTTGCCCTTCAGCTTGGCCGGGTTGTCGGGGCCGGCGTCGGGGCTGGGCGCGGACAGGTCGTTGTCCCTGTCCTCCCCCGTCTTGGTGGTCGCCACGTCGTGGCGGGCTTTGTCGTCAGCCTCGCTCTTCGTGTCGTTGTCCTTATGAAGCTTCATGACGGGTCCCTCCGGGCGCTGCGGCCGTGTCCGTTCGGTCGGCTTCCGCCCTCGTGCCCCGGAGACACACCGCGCACGAAAGACGACCTCAGCTGGGGTGTTGCCCGGTGTTATGCCCGTCTAATCACCTGATCTCAGCTGCCTTTCAGCTACCGGCACAGCAGCTTGCCCATCCGGCGGCCCGCGACGGCCAGGCCGAGCGCGAAGAGCACCAGCAGATAGAGCACGTCGAGCGCCTGGAGCCAGCCGACCTCGCCGGTGGTGACGGCGCGGATCAGGTCGACCGAGCGGTACAGCGGGGTCACCTCCACGACCCAGCGCAGGACCGGCGGGTACGCCTGGGCCGGGACGAACGTGCCGGAGAACAGGAACAGCGCGAACTGGGCCGACGCCACCAGGTCGAACTCCTGCCAGCTGCGCATGAACGTGGACAGCGCCATGCCGACACCACCGAAGGCGAAGCCCACCAGCACCGCCGCCCCGAACGCGCCCACGGCCAGGCCCGGCGTGGTCAGGCCCATCGCCACCATCACCACCAGGAACGCCGCCGCGTAGATGTTGCCGCGCATCATCGCCCAGGCCAGCTCGCCCAGGGCGATCTCGATCGGCCGTAGCGGGGTGGCCAGCATCCCGTCGTACAGCTTCATGAATTTCATCTTGCCGAAGAAGTTGAAGGTGGTCTCCGACAGCGCCCCGCTCATCGCCGACGACGCCAGCATGGCCGGGGCGACGAACGCCGCGTAGCCGATCACCCGGCCGTCGGGCAGCGTCAGATCGCCGACCAGCGCGCCGACACCGACACCGATCGAGAAGAGGTAGAGGATCGGCTCGAGGAAACCCGAGGCCATCACCAGCCAGTACGACGGCTGCAGGGTCGTCACGTTCCGCTCGACCACGGACGCCGAACGCCGCCCGGCGCCCTCGAACGAGATCAGCCGGGGCAGGACCAGAGTCAGCATGTCAGCCCCTCACACCACGAGCCGGCGGCGGAAAGCCCGGTGCGCCAGCAGCCAGCCGGCGCCCGCCCACAGGGACAGATAGAGCACGTGACCGACGGGTGACCAGTCCGGCGCGGTGCCCAGGGTGGCGGCCCGGCTCAGGTCGACGCCGTGCCACAGCGGCAGCGCGTACGCGATCCAGCGCAGCACTCCCGGCAGCGACTCGACCGGGAAGAACACCCCGGAGAACAGCGACATCGGGATCACTCCGAGCCGGAACAGCACCGCCAGGTAACTGTCGACCCGGACCGACGCCGCATACGCGAAGGTCGGGGTGGCCACCGCCAGGCCGACCAGCGCGGCGATGGGCAGGGTGGCCAGGGCCCACCACGAATGCATCGTGCCGAATGCCGTGGCGATGAGCAGGAACGCCGCGCAGCTGGTCAGCGTGCGGAAGACGACGAACGCCAGATGGCCGTCGAGGATGTCCGCGACGCGCAGCGGGGCGGCCGCCTGGCCGAAGTAGATCCGCTGCCACTCGAAGCCGCCCAGCACCGGCCAGCTCGAGTCACCGATGGCCACCTGCATCGCCGTGGAGGCGATCAGGCCCGGCACCATCCAGTCCAGATAGGGCACCCCCTCGACGCCGCCGGTGACGTAAGCCCCGACGCCCACGCCGAAGCCCAGCATGGTCAGCAGCGGCAGCACGAACGAGGACAGCACGCTGGACCGCCAGATCCGGCGGTAGCTGACGAGGTGGTACTCCAGGACGTAACGGGTCATCTCAGTCCACCAGCGTCCGGCCCGTGAGGTGCAGGAACACGTCCTCCAGGCTGCTGCGGCGCACCAGCACACTGGCCGGGCTCAGCGCCCGGCGCTGCACCTCGGCCACCGCGTCGTCGCCGTCGTCCACGTAGAGCAGGATGCGGTCGGGCAGGACCTCCAGCCGCCGGCCCACGCCGGTCAGCTTGCCGGCGAACACCTCCTGGGACTCGGCGTTGAAGCGCAGCTCGACCACCTCGCGGGTCGAATACTGCTCGATCAGGGTGCGCGGCGAGCCCTCCGCCACGATCCGGCCGCCGTCCATCACCACCAGGCGGTCGCAGAGCTGCTCGGCCTCGTCCATGTAGTGGGTGGTCAGCACCAGCGTCACGCCCTGCTGCTTGAGCCGGAACAGGCGCTCCCAGACCAGGTGGCGGGCCTGCGGGTCGAGGCCGGTGGTGGGCTCGTCGAGCAGCACGATCTCGGGCTCGTTGACCAGCGCGCGGGCGATCGTCAGCCGGCGTTTCATGCCGCCGGACAGCGGCTCGACCTTGCTGTCGGCGCGCTCGGTGAGCTGGACGAAGTCGAGCAGCTCGTCGGCCCGGGCCCGGGCGACCTTGCGCGGGATGCCGAAGAAGCGGGCGTAGGTGGTCAGATTCTCCCGGACGGTCAGCTCGAGGTCGAGATTGTCGAGCTGGGGACAGACGCCGAGGCGGGCCCGGATCGCCGGGCCGTCGCGCCGCGGATCCATGTCGAGGATGCGCAGCACACCGTCGGTCGGCGGGGAGACACAGCCGATCATGCGCATGGTCGAGCTCTTGCCCGCGCCGTTGGGACCCAGGAAGCCGAACGCCTCCCCCCGCTGCACGTCGACGTCGATGCCGTCGACCGCGGTGAACCCCTCGAACCTCTTGACCAGCCCCCGGGCGTGAATGAGCGTCACCCGGCCGACCCTAGTGAGGGGGTCCGACAAGTTCAGACCGACGGGGTGGTCGCGTCCCGGGCCGAACCGACGAGCTGATCGGTGACCTCGATGATCGGCTCGGCGTCCACCGCCGTGCGGGCGTCGTAGCGGACCGCCCAGCTCAGGCCGTCCACCCCGCTGACCCGGCGGCCGACCACCCGGACCCCGCCGTTGGGCGGCAGCGGGTGGTGCGACGTGTACGCGACCGACCGCGTCACCCGGGTGCGCACCTGATCCGGCAGCTCGCCCGGCTCCAGCAGCAGGAAGCCCCGCACCGGCGCGTCCACCTGCACCGTGTAGCCGTCGCGCTCCTGGGCCACCTCGGCCGGCGTGACCACCAGCTCGCGGCCGGACCACGCCACCTTGTGGATCTCGTGCCAGCCGAGCCGCTCGCCACCGGGCAGCCACAGGCCGCGGTTGGTCGCGACCAGCACCTGCTCACCACCCGGGTCACCGACGAAGGCCCACGCCAGGACGCGCTCCTCCGCCTCGAGGGCCGGCCGCAGGGCGGCGGGAAGCTTCGGACGCCGACGAAAGAGACTCACAATCCACCTGCCGCCTGGTCGCGCAACGCGCGAGCGTGCTGTTCGAGCGAGAAGAGCTCCCCGGCCAGAGCCAGATACTCGTCCTTGTGCGCGACCGGGTTGATCCGCTGCACCTTGGACTTCAGTTCCTTGATCCGGGTGGTGACCGCACCCACCTGCAAACGGGCCAGCGTTACCTGGACGTACCGCAGATCGGCCTCGCCGTCGACGTGCAGCGGCACCACCGCCAGCTCGCCGACCAGGGCCTTACCGCCCAGGTCGTCGCAGAGGTCGCGGACCGCCTCGATCCAGCCGGCCCCGCCGGTGGCCGTCGCGGTGCCACCGGCGGCCGCGATCGCCTTGCGGATGCCCTGGAACACCGGGTCGCCGTAACACTCCGGGCCGAGCGCGTCGAACATCGGGCCCGCGAGCACCGGATACTGCAGGGCCAGCTTCAGGGCCTCGCGTTCCACCAGGCGCTGCGGGCTGTCGGCCGGCTTGCGCGGGGTGGGCGCACCGGACTGCTCCGGCGACGAGGCGGCGGCGACGGCCCGCTGCACCGGTTCCAGATCCATCCCGAGGTCACCGGCGAGCTTGCGGGCGTACTCCGGACGCTTCTCCCGGTCCTTGATCTTGGCCACCAGCGGCGCGGCCCGGCGCATCGCCTCGACCCGCCCCTCGACCGTGTCGAGGTCGAAGCGCGCCAGCGTCTGCCGCAGCGCGAAGTCGACCAGCGGCTCCCGGCTCGCGATCATGTCGCGGACCGCCAGGTCACCGCGGGCCAGCCGCAGCTCGCAGGGGTCCATGTTGTCCGGGCTGACCGCGATGAAGGTACGCCCGACGAAACGCTGGTCCTCCTCGAACGCCCGCAGCGCCGCCTTCTGCCCGGCCGCGTCCCCGTCGAAGGTGTAGATGATCTCCCCGGTGAAGCTGTCGCTGTCCATCAGCAGCCGCCGCAGCACCCCGATGTGGTCGATGCCGAAGGCGGTGCCGCAGGTCGCCACGGCCGTCGGCTCACCGGCCTCGTGACAGGCCATCACGTCGGTGTAGCCCTCGACGATGACCGCCCGGCCCTGCTTGGCCATCTCGCGCTTGGCGTGGTCGATGCCGTAGAGCACGTGCGACTTCTTGTAGAGCGGCGACTCCGGGGTGTTCAGGTACTTCGGGCCGTCATCGTCGTCGAACAGCTTGCGCGCGCCGAAGCCGATCACGTCGCCGGTCAGGTCCCGGATCGGCCACAGCAGCCGGCGGCGGAACCGGTCGATGAGCGAGCCGGAACGGGCCGGCTTGGCCAGCCCGCCGATGGTCAGCTCCTCGGCGGTGAACCCCTTCTGCCGCAGGTGCTTGGCCAGCAGGTCCCAGCCGTCGGGGGCGAAGCCGCAGCCGTACTTCTCGGCGGCGTCGCGGCCGAAACCGCGCTGGGCCAGGAACTCACGGGCCTTGCGCGCACCGGGGGTGCTCAGCTGCCCGGCGTAGAACTCGGCGGCGGCCGCGTGGGCGGCGATCAGCCGCTGCTTCTGCCCGGGCTGCTGGCGCGGGCCCTCGTTCTTGAAGCCGGACTCGTCGTAGCGCAGCTGGATACCGGCCCGGCCGGCCAGCCGCTCGACGGACTCGATGAAGGTCAGATGCTCGGCGTCCATCAGGAACTTGATGGCATCGCCACCCGCCCCACAGCCGTGACAGAAATAGACATTTCGGGCGGGCGACACGGTGAACGACGGGGTCTTCTCGTCGTGGAACGGGCACAGCCCTTTGAGGTTGCCGCCGCCCGCCGAGCGCAGCGTCACAGTCTCGTTGATGATGTCCGCTATCGAGGTCCGGTCGCGGACCAGCGCGATGTCCTCGTCCTTGACCCTGCCCGCCACGGCTACATACTGCCTCGCGTCACCGGCCCGCTGCCATCAGGGTCCGGTGCCAGGCGACGGCCGCCGGGTCGGTCAGCGACGCGACCTGGTCGATCACCACGCGCAGCCGGGCCCGGTCGGTCTCCGCGGCCTTCCACAGCTCGGCGAACATCGGGTCGAGGTGGTCCGGCGCCCGTTCGCCGAGCACGGCGACCAGCTCGACGAGGATCTCGCGCTGGCGTTCGTACCAGTCCTCGGCGGCCCGGGCGCGCATCACGTAGCGCAACGCCATGCCCTTGAGCAGGGCGCACTGGTTACGGACCGTACGCGGGACGATGAGGTCGACGTCGTAACGGCGGACCGGGCGTGAGCCGTGCCGGCTGTTGGTCGCGCCGACCGCCGAGGAGACGAAGCGGCCGGTCAGCACGCTGGTCATCCGTTTGAGGGCGACCTGCGAGCGGTGGCCGCCGTCGTAGTCGGCGACGGCGGTCACCACCTCGTCGGCGAGCAGCAGCCGCAGCGCCTCGCCGAGCGCCTCGGGGGTCTCGTCCGAATAGGTGGCGGCCACGTCGGCGCACAGCTCGGCGCGTTCGCCGGCGTCGTGCAGCAGCGGTGCAAGCGACAGGTAGCGGCCGTGCACGCCGTCCTCGACGTCGTGCACGGAGTAGGCAACGTCGTCCGCCCAGTCCATCACTTGGGCCTCCAGGCAGCGTCGCTCGCCGTCGGGGGCGGACTGCCGGATCCAGTCGAAGACCGGGCGGTCGTCGTCGTACACCCCGAACTTGCGCCGGCCGGGCCGGCGCGGCCAGGGGTACTTGCAGCTCGCGTCGAGCGAGGCGCGGGTCAGGTTCAGCCCGGCGCCGTCGACTTTGGCCTCCAGCCGGGTGAGCACCCGCAGGGTCTGCGCGTTGCCCTCGAAGCCGCCGCAGTCCTCGGCGGCCTCGTGCAGCGCGGCCTCGCCGTTGTGCCCGAAGGGTGGGTGCCCGATGTCGTGGGCCAGCCCGGCCACGTCCACCACGTCGGGGTCGCAGCCCAGCCGGGCGCCCATCTCCCGGGAGATCTGGGCGACCTCCAGCGAGTGGGTCAGCCGGGTCCGCAGGAAGTCGTCGGAGCCGGCGGTGTGCACCTGGGTCTTGGCCGCGAGCCGGCGGAAGCCGGCCGAGTGCAGGACGCGGGCCCGGTCGCGCTCGTACTGGGTGCGCCCGTAGCCGCTGTCCTTGGCGGGCTCGCGCACCCAGCGGTGGGCATCGCCGTCCGTCATGCTCCCACCCTAAGGCGTCCGTCCCGTCGGGCGATGCGAATGGCGTGGAGTCCGATCCGCTCACCCGGGGCAGGCCCGCAGCGCGGACAGCGCCGCCCAGCAGGTGTCACACTCGGTCACCGACATGATGGCGACATCGTCCCGGCTGGGTCATCACCCGCATCGACGACGGCCAGCGGACCATCGCCGCGGCGGTCGAGGAGCAGTCCACGACCACCGAACTGATGGCCCGCAACGTCAGCGAGGTCTCCACCGGGGCGACCGCCGGCGCGGCCAACACCACCCGGCGCTCGGCCGAGCGGGTCAGCGCGGCCGCCGGGGAGATCCAGGGACTGATCGGTCAGTTCACGTACTAGCGGGCTTGCGCGAGGAGAGCACGCAGAACTCGTTGCCCTCCGGGTCGGCCAGCACCACCCAGCTCACGTCGTGCTGGCCGATGTCGACCGGCCGGGCGCCCATGTCCACCAGGCGCTCGACCTCGGCCTCCTGGTCGTCCGGGCGCAGGTCCAGGTGCAGGCGGTTCTTGCCCTTCTTGGCCTCCGGCACCGGGGTGAACAGCAGGCCGGGCAGGGTCTGCGGGGTACGCCGGATCTCCACCTCGTCCGGCTCCTCGTGCACGATCTGGTAACCGAGAGCTTCCGCCCACCAGCGGGCCAGCCGGGCGGGATCCTCCGCGTCGACAACGACCTGCTCCCACTGACTGGGCATCGGCACTCCTTCACGTGACGCCATCGAAAGTGGCGATGATGTTACGCGCACGCGACGGGCGGGCCACGATCGGAACAACGCACCGTCCGTGCGACCTCCTCCCGGGCGGCGGCCGAGACTCCACGGAAAGGTCGATGCCTGGTCGGCCGGAGGAGAGCTCACCGTGAACGCATTGCGCCGCCTGCTCACCAACCTGGCCGAGTCCGGGCGTACCGGGGCCTTGCACGTCGGCGGTGCCCCGGGTGGGGTGATCTACCTGGTCGCCGGCCGGATCACGCACGCCGAGTCGGCGGCCTGCCCGGGCATCGGCGAGCGGCTGGTCACCTCCGGGCGGCTGTCCGCGGGGGCGTGGCAGTCCGCGAACGGGGCGGGCCGGGAGAGCGGGACCGTCGGCCGGGCCCTCGTCCGCGCCGGCCACCTCGGCCACCACGAGCTGGCGTGCCGGGTCGTCGCCGCCATCACCGCCGCCACCCACGCGCTGCTGCAGGGCAGCGACGAGGCGCCGATGCGGTTCGTGCCGGGCGAGCGGCACTGGTTCGGCGTGGTGGCCCAGGTCGAGCTCGGCGCGCTCGGCCCGCAGACCGCCAAGCGTCTCGCTGCCCGGCCCGTGCCGCACCGGCCGCGGGCGGTCCGGCGGACCCGCCCCCGCGTAACAACAACGAGATGAACGTCGCACCGGATGACGCACAACGGGTGCGACCGCGGCCATCGGGGTGGCCGCAGGATGGCCCATTGTGACGGCGCGCACGACAAGATCCGCGCCGGCCGCGACCAGCACCACCCCGGCCGACCGTGGCAAAGAAGCCCGGCAGTCCCGCCAGCGGCCGGGCTCGGCGAACGGCGGGAGCATCACTCGGCTGAGGAGAGATGTGCCCGGGGTTGAGAACTGCCTGCAGGAGGCCATGGCGATACCGGGCGCGATCGGCGCCAGCATCGTCGACTACACCACCGGCTTCCCGGTCGCGACGACCGGAGCCGCACCCAACGAGGACCACGACGCAGCGGCGGCGGGCACGGCGGACGTCGTGCAGGCCGCCCAGAGCAGATCGCTGTTCGTCTCGGCGGTACCGCACGACCTGCTCGAGGACCTGATCATCACGACTGCGGGGGGCTACCACCTGCTGCGGCTCGTCCAGACCGATTTCGACAGCCGGCTGGTGCTCTACGTGTGGCTGGACCGGATCCGCGGCAACCTCGCCGTGGCCCGGCGCCGCATGCAGATCCTCGCCGAAGAACTCGTGGCGACCTGATGTCGCGTACCGACCCGGTGAGAAGGAGTGACGGTGAAGCCCTCGAAGACCGCTGCGCCCGGGCGCCTGCTCACGCAGGCAGCGGGCGAGCGGCAGACCGGCGCACTCGTCGTCGGCGGCCACCCCGGCGGCACGGTCTACCTCATCGAGGGTCAGGTGACCTACGCCGAGTCGGCCGCCGCACCGGGCGTCGGCGAGCTGCTGACCGCCTCCGGCCGGCTGGCCGCCCGGACCTGGCAGGCCGCGCTGGACGCCGGCACCTCCCGCGCACAGGTCGGGCGGATCCTGCTCGACCACGGCCACCTCACCCAGGGCGAGCTGGAGCTGTGCGTGCTCGGCGCGACCTACGACGCGGCGTACTTCGCCCTGTCGCCGGCCTCGGCCCCGGTCGACTTCCTGGACGGCGCCACGCACTGGCTGGGCCCGATCGTGCGGGTCGATCCGGCGGCGGTCACCCGCGAGGCCCGCCGCCGCGCGCGGCTACTGGACGAGATCTACCCGCATCCGCAGCTCGACACGGCGGCGGTCATCCCGGTGCCGCGCCCGCCGGTCGAGCGGGTCACGATCACCGCGGCGCAGTGGGAGCTGCTGGTGCACGCCGACGGCCAGCGCACCCCGGCGGACCTGGCCCAGCTGCTCGGCCGGGCCGGCTACGCGACGATCCAGGAGCTGCGCCGGCTGGCGGCACTCGGCCTGATCGAGCTGCCCGCGGCCCGCGAGCGGGACAGCGACAACCCCGATCTGGTACGGCTACCGCGGGCCAGGGGCACCGCTGTGGACGTACGCCGGCCGGCACTGTCGCCCGGGGACGGTCCGACCGTACCCATCGTCACCGGGCCGCGACCGGCCCCCGCCTCGGGTGACCCGCCCGGCCCGGCCGCGGAGACCGACCCGGCCACCATGCACGCACCGCGGCTCGCCCGCCGCAAACCCGGGGCGAAGCTGCCCAAGGAAGTGGCCGCCGACACCGGCCAGATGCACACCGGCACCGACGAGGTGCTGCTGAAACGGATCCGCACCGCACTGCGGGCCCTGCGATGACCCGGGCCCCTCCCCCGCCGGTGCGGCCCGACCAGGAAGGAGAGACCCAGGATGACGGTGGATCCGGCGGTACTGACGGAACTCGGCAATCTGCGCTCCCGGGTGCCCGAACTCTCCGGCAGTGTCCTCGCCACCGCCGACGGCATGGTGGTCGCACACGACGCGCACGGCATCGAACCGGACAGCCTGGCCGCCCTGGCCGCCGCCCACCTGGCGCTCGCCCGGCGCTTCGCGCACGCCGTGAACCACGGAGAGCTGCGCGAGTCGGTGGTGGAGTGCGACGGCGGCTACATCACCTCGTACACCGCGGGCCCGAACGCCCTGCTGACCCTGGTCACCTCCGGGAACGCCAACCTGGCCATGGTGCACCTGGAGGCCCGCCGGGCCGTCCGGCGACTGGTGAAGATCCTCGTCCTGCAGGCACCGGCCCCGCCCCGCCCCGAGATCCCGACGCAGATGGGGCCGTCCACACCGCTGGCCCGGCGCACGCCGATGGCCACCCTGCAGAGCACCTTCCGCGGCCGGCAAGCCGGCTGACCCACCCCCTTCACGAAAGAGGAACTCATGGCTGACATGGACACCGCACTGAAAGAGATCATGGATATCGACGGCGCCGTCGGGGTCGCGCTGGTCGACCACACCAGCGGCATGGCCCTGGGCACTGTCGGAGGCGGCAAGGAACTCGACCTGACGGTCGCGGCGGCCGGCAACACCGACGTGGTCCGCGCCAAGCTCCGGGCGATGGAGATGCTCAACATCACCGAGAAGATCGAGGACATCCTCATCACGCTGGACAGCCAGTACCACCTGATCCGGCCGCTGACCAGCCGCTCGGGCAAGGGCCTGTTCCTGTACGTGGCCCTGCGCCGGGACCGCTCCAACCTGGCGATGGCCCGCCACCAGCTCAAGCGCATCGAGAACGACCTCGACGTCTGAGCCGGTCACGGTCACGGGGAGGGCGCTGAGCGTCCTCCCCGTTCGTCGTGCCGGGCGCTGTCAGCCGTTGGCGTTGTCATCCGGGCCGGTGTTGGTGCCGATCGCGACGACCTCGGGCACCGGCTCGCGGGTCACCTCGGACTTGAGCAGCTTGCGCTTGGTCTCGCGGCCGTCGACCAGGGTCACCTCGTAGGTCTTGGTCCGTACCCCGTCGATGCCGGCAGTGCGTGGTTCGCGGGCGCCCTTGGGCAGCCAGTTGTCCTTGACCGTCCGCTTCGTGAACTTGATCGGCTCGGTCTCGGTGACCTTGCGCTTCTGCACGCCGGGCGACTTGCCGGCCGCCGGAGCCGGGGCGGGCGCGGAGGTGGCGGCGGCGGCCGGTGCGGAGACGGCCGGCTGCTGGGCCGGGGTGGCCGCCGGCGGCGCCGGGTCGCCGGTGACCGCCAGGACCACGCCGGTCACGCCGGCGACCGCGAGCACGACGGCCGCGGCGACGACGCCGGCCTTCTGCGCGGTGGCCAGCCGGGTCCAGGTCGATGTCGGGTTTTTCACTCGCACAGTCTGGGCGTCCGGTTCCCGCCCCAGATCAGCCATTCGGGCGTTCCCGGTTACCCGCGGGGCCACCGCCCGGCGCGGAGTTCCGGTCATCCGGTGTCCGCAATCGCTGCCAGGCTGCGGTGATGAACCGATCCGGATCCCGCATCGACCACCTCAACCTCGCCGTGCCAGATCTGGCCGCCGTCCTCGACCCGCACGGCATCAACCTGGAGGCCGTCTGCCACCAGGGCTGAGTCTCAGCCGCCGCTGTTCTCCATCTCGGCGCCTTCCGGGACGGTGTCGTCGTCGCGGCTGTCCAGCCAGCCGTACGGCAGCGAGACCTTGCCCGGGGCGTTGATCCGGCCGCGGGGCTGGCCCAGCGACTCCCGGGGGAACGGCTCCTCGTGGTCCAGCCTCGCGAGCAGGTCGTCCAGCTCCGCCAGCGACCTGACCATGGCCAGCGAACGGCGCAGGTCCCCGCCGACCGGGAAGCCCTTCAGGTACCACGCCACGTGCTTGCGGAAGTCCGCGCAGCCGTGCCGCTCGTCCTCCAGGGCCTCGACCAGCAGGTGCGCGTGCCGGGACATGATCGCCGCGACCTCGCCCAGCTTGGGCAGCTCCTGCGACACCTCACCGTTGAACGCGGCCTGCAGGTCCTTGAACAGCCACGGCCGGCCCAGGCAGCCGCGGCCCACGACCACGCCGTCGACGCCGGTCTGCTCGACCATCCGGATCGCGTCCGAGGCCTCCCAGATGTCGCCGTTGCCCAGCACCGGCACGTCCAGCGCCTGCTTGAGGGTGGCGATCGCGTCCCAGTCGGCGGTGCCCGAGTAGCGCTGCTCCGCCGTACGGGCGTGCAGCGCCACCGCCGCCACGCCGGCCTCCTGCGCGATCAGCCCGGCCTCGACGTAGGTCAGGTGGTCCTCGTCGATGCCCTTGCGCATCTTGATCGTGAGCGGGATGCCCGCCGGCGCGGCCGCGTCGACCGCCTGCTTGACCAGGCGGCCGAAGAGCTTGCGCCGCCAGGGCAGGGCGCTGCCGCCGCCGCGGCGGGTGACCTTGGGCACCGGGCAGCCGAAGTTGAGGTCGATGTGGTCGGCCAGGCCCTCCTCGGCGACCATCCGCACGGCCGCGGCGGTCACGTCCGGGTCCACACCGTAGAGCTGCAGGCTGCGGAAATCCTCGTCCGGGCCGAAGGCGATCATCTTCAGCGTCTTGGGGATCCGCTCGACCAGCGCCCGGGTGGTGATCATCTCGCAGACGTAGACACCGCCGCCCTGCTCGCGGCAGAGCTTACGGAACGCGACGTTGGTGATGCCGGCCATCGGGGCGAGCACGACGGGCGGCCACACCTGGTGCTTGCCCAGGGTCAGCGGAGCGGCGGAAAGAGCGAGAGTCACGCCGTCGAGCATGGCACATGAGGATCTGGCAGAGTCAAAACGTGGATGTGGCGCACGGCGACACCTACGTGGCCGACCTGGCCGGGGCCGGCATCGACGAGCACACCGACGTGGTGCTGACCGACCACCACCGGCCGGAGATCGGCGTGGTGCTCAAGGAGGTGCTGGCCGGCGACGCGCGCTGGGTGGGCATCATGGGCAACCCCAAGCACGAGGGGCCGCACATCGCGGCGCTCAGGGAGCTGGGGGTCGGCGACGAGGACATCGCCCGCGTGCACCGGCCGATCGGGCTGAACATCGGCAGCCGTACCCCGGCCGAGATCGCCGTGGCCACCCTGGCCGGCCTGATCGCCGACCGCAACGACCGGCCGGGCGGTTTCGTCTTCTAGATTCCGGTCAGCAGCGCGCGGGCCACCTCGTCGGGGTGGGTCAGCAATGCCTCGTGGGTACCGGGCACCAGGAGCGGCTCGACCCCGGCCCGGGCGGCCAGCTCTTCCCCCGGCGCGGCGAGCGCGAGGTCCTTTTCGGCGAGCACGTAGGTGACGGGCAGGCCGGACGCGCCCACCCCGTCGACGCCCAGGGCGTCGAGCATGTAGCCGCCGGGCTGCGGGGTCAGCTGGTCGTACACGAGCCGTTGCAGCGGCTCCGGCTCGTCCTGCATGAGCATGGCCTGGAACGACGCGAAGTCCACGGCGACGGTGCCGTCCGGCGACTTCTCGATGGTCGCGCGGAGGTAGCCGTTGAGCTCGGGGCCCATCGCGTCGGCCTGGGACTGGCCCCGGAGCGGGACGAAGGCGCTGAAGAACGCGATCGCGGCGAGCCGGCCGGTCAGCCGGGGCACCGCGCCGGTGATCGGGATGCCGGCGAAGCTGTGCCCGACGAGGACCACGTCGCGCAGGTCGCGGCGCTCGACCTCGGCCACGACGTGGTCGACCGCGTCCGCGAGGCGCAGGCCGGTGGGATCGTCGCCCATGGCGAGACCCGGCAGCGTGATCGCGTACGCCCGGTGTCCGGCCGCCCGCACCCGCTGCCCGACCGCGTGCCAGGACCAGGCGCCGTGCCAGGCACCCGGGACGAGAACGACATTCATGGAGTCTCCTCTGTTGATCAGAGTGCACTCTACTGAACGAACGCACGTCTACGATGTCCCGGTGACAACGGGCAGACGGGCGGAGTACGCCCAGGCAACCCAGGACGCGATCCGGGCCGCCGCCCGTGAGCTATTCCTGACGAACGGATATTTCGCCACCCGGGTGGAGGACATCGCCCGGACCGCGCGGGTCGCACCGGCGACGGTCTACGCGGTCGGCGGCGGCAAGAACGGGTTGCTCCGCGACCTGATCGAGACGACCACCCAGTCCCCGGCCAACACGGACCTCCTGGCGCATCTCAAGGCGATCGACGACCCCCGGGCCCTCATCGAGGCCATCGTGGACGTCTCCGCCGGCAAGTTCGCCGACTGGTCACCCCTGCTGCGCCAGGTGTACGCGGTGGCCCCGCAGGAACCGACCGTCCGGGAAAGCCTCGACCTGGCCCACGCGAGCCTGCGCAACGGCCTCGCCGTGACGGCCCGCCGGCTCGCCGCCCTGGGCGCCCTGCGGCCCGGAGTGAACGTCACCGGGGCCACCGACATCCTGTGGTTCCACCTCAGCAACGCGGCCTACTTCTCCCTGACCGACGACCTCTCCTGGCCGCTCCCCCGGGCCAGGCAGTGGCTCACCGAGCGGCTGACCTCGGCCCTGCTGTCCCCATGACGCAAGCGGCCCCGCCCCGACGTGCGGGAGCGGGGCCGGAACGTGCCTCCGTCAACAGCCGGGGAGGCGCTCGATCAGGTAACGCTCGATCTGGTCCAGCGCGACGCGTTCCTGCTTCATCGTGTCGCGGTCGCGGACCGTCACCGCGTCGTCGGTGAGGGTGTCGAAGTCGACCGTGACGCAGAACGGCGTACCGATCTCGTCCTGGCGGCGGTAGCGACGGCCGATCGCCTGGGAGTCGTCGAACTCGACCATCCAGCGCTTGCGCAGCAGGTCGGCCAGGCCGCGGGCCTTGGGCGACAGCTCCGGGTTGCGCGACAGCGGCAGCACGGCGACCTTGATCGGCGCGAGCCGCGGGTCGAAACGCATGACCGTGCGTTTGTCGACGCCGCCCTTGGTGTTCGGCGCCTCGTCCTCGTCGTACGCCTCGAGCAGGAAGGCCAGCACCGCGCGGGTCAGGCCGGCCGCGGGCTCGATGACGTACGGCACCCAGCGCTCCTGCTTCTCCTGGTCGAAGAAGCTCAGGTCCACCCCGGAGTGCTTGGAGTGGGTGGTCAGGTCGAAGTCCGTACGGTTGGCGATGCCCTCGAGCTCGGCGAAGTCGGTGCCGCCGAACTGGAAGCGGTACTCGATGTCGACCGTGCGCTTGGAGTAGTGCGAGAGCTTCTCCTTCGGGTGCTCGAAGAAGCGCAGATTGCTCTCGGACAGGCCGAGGTCGCGGTACCAGTTCCAGCGCTGCTGCAGCCAGTACTCGTGCCATTCCTCGTCGGAGCCCGGCGGGACGAAGAACTCCATCTCCATCTGCTCGAACTCGCGGGTCCGGAAGATGAAGTTGCCCGGGGTGATCTCGTTGCGGAACGACTTACCGACCTGCGCGATGCCGAACGGTGGCTTCTTGCGGGCGGCGGTCGCCACGTTGTTGTAGTTGACGAAGATGCCCTGGGCGGTCTCCGGGCGCAGGTAGTGCAGGCCCTCGGCGCTCTCGGTCGGGCCCAGGTACGTCTTCATCAGCCCGTTGAACATCTTCGGCTCGGTGAAGGTGCCCTTGTTGCCGCAGTTGGGGCAGTTCAGCTCGGCCAGCGACCCGGGCGGCGTGCCGTGCTTGTGCTCGTACGCCTCCTCGAGGTGGTCGGCGCGGAACCGCTTGTGGCACGACTGGCACTCGGTCAGCGGGTCGACGAACGCTTCCAGGTGGCCGGAGGCGGCCCACACGTCGCGGGCGAGGATGACGGCGGAGTCCAGGCCGACGATGTCGTCCCGCTGCTGGACCATCGTCTTCCACCACTGCTGGCGGACGTTGTCCTTCAGCGCGACACCGAGCGGACCGTAGTCCCACGCCGAGCGGGTGCCTCCGTAGATCTCGCTGGAGGGGAAGACGAATCCCCGGCGCTTGGCCAGGCTGACGACGGCGTCGCTACGATCGGCGGGCATGTTCCTCCTACGCCGGCTGGTTGTCGGCGGGGACGTCGGGATCGGACAAAATGAGGAGATTACTCCTCGACGCGGCACACCTCGAAGCCGCCCGTCTGGCGGTTCTGCCCGAGGTAGGCGCGCAGGTCGGCGCGATCGCCGTCGGCGTAGGTGACGGTGACCGGCGCGGACAGCTGGACCAGTTCGACGGTGCCGACGTCCCAGGAGGTGATCGCCTCCTCGGTGGAGACCCGGCTGGTGAACTGCGCCTCGGTCTCCTGCTGCTTGGCCTGCGGGCAGAGCTGGTCGTAGGCCTGCGACCATTCGCGGTCGCGCAGGGCTTCCAGGTAGTCGCCCACGACCACCTCGGCCTGCTCGTTGAGGGCACTGCTCATCACCCGGGTCAGCCCGGCGGCGGCGGCCACCCCGGCGCCGCAGACGAGCACGAGCACGCCCGCGCCCAGGCCGAGCCCGAGCCCGAGGCGCCGGCCCCGGCCCTCGACGGGCGGGGCGGGGAAGGGCGGGAAGACACCCGGGCCCTGCGGCGGCGGTGGTGGCTGCTGCCCGAGAAGGGTCATGGGATCCAGCGTACGGCTCAGCGCCAGGGCTCGGTGGCCCGGTCGCTGGCCACGACCACGACCGCGGCACCGGGCTCGGCCGCGGCGAGGGTCTCGAAGGCGGACGGCTCGTCCAGCGACTCGGACAGCAGCGGGGTGGCGTGCACCTTCACGTCGAAGCCGCCGAGGGCACGCCGGTAGGCTCCCACGGACTCCCATTCGGTGACCAGGGTCCAGTAGGCGGGGTCGTCCAGTGCGCGGGTGAGCCGGCCGGAGAGATAACCGGGCCGTTCCGCGAGGGCGGCGAGGGCGGCGTGCGCCCGTTCGGTGAACGAGTCCTGCGTGTCGCCCGGGACGATGAAGCGGTTGAGCACCAGCATGGGCTGAGCCTACGCACCGAAGGAGTACGGCCGACGTGACACCACCTCCGTCCGACAACCTGCTGCGCCGGCTGGCCAAGGTCAACCCGACGACGGCCTTCCTGGTGGCCCTCGCGGTGCTGCTGGCCGGCCTGTTCCTGCCCGGGATCATCGGTGCCGCGCTGCTGTTCCTGCTGGGCGCGGCCCTGGTGGCGCTGACCTTCACGACCTGGCCGGTGCAGTCGCCGGCGGTCCGGGCGGTCCGGGTGACCATGCTGGCGCTGCTGTTCGCCGTCGTGGTGGCGAAAGTGATCTGACCCTGTGCCTTCGGTGATGTAAATCAAAAAGATCATATGCGCTTTTGACAATCATTACCAATACAGCGCACAGTAGATGGCATGATGCGCCGCCGCCTGCTCGCCCCCACCGTCGCCGCTCTGCTGGTGGCCACCGGCGCGGGCTGCGCCGACCAGGCGAGCGGCTTCGGCTCCGACGGGCGCCTGGACGTGGTGACCGCCTTCTACCCGCTGCAGTTCCTCAGTGAACGGGTCGGCGCGGACGCGGTCGCCGTCACCCAGCTGACCAAACCGGGCGCCGAGCCGCACGACGTCGAGCTCAACACCCGCCAGGTCGCCGAGATCAGCGAGGCCGGGCTCGTCGTCTACCTCAAGGGCTTCCAGCCGGCCGTCGACGAGGCCGTCGCCCAGGAGGCCAAGGACAAGTCCCTCGACGTGAGCACCGCGGTGCAGCTGCTGCCGGCCGAGGAGCACGAGGAAGAGCACGCGGCCGGTGAGCCCGAGCACACCGAGGGCGCGACGGACCCGCACGTCTGGCTGGACCCGGTGCGGTTCGCCGCGATCGCCGGCAAGCTCGCGGAGCGCCTGGGCCAGGCCGACCCGCCCCGGGCCGCGGGCTACACCGAGCGGGCCGCCACGCTGCAGCGCGAGCTGACCGCGCTGGACGCGGAATACACGAAGACGCTCAAGAGCTGTGCCCGGCGTGAGGTCGTCACCAGCCACACCGCGTTCCACTATCTCGCCGACCGCTACGGCCTCACCGAGGTGGGCATCACCGGCATCTCGCCCGAGTCCGAGCCGTCACCGCAGCGCCTGGCCGAGGTGGCCGAGCTGGCGAAGTCCACCGGCACCACCACGATCTTCTTCGAGACCCTGGTGAGCCCGAAGGTCGCCGAGACTCTCGCCCGGGAGGTCGGCGCGCGGACCGCCGTCCTCGATCCCCTCGAAGGGCTCACCGAGCCGGATACGGACTACTTCTCCGTCATGCGCAGCAACCTGACCGCCCTGACCACCGCTCTGGGATGCACGTCATGAGCGTCGTCACCGTCTCGCACGCCGCCGTCTCCTACGCCGGCCGGGCCGTGCTGCAGGACATCGACCTGGACGTGCAGC
Source organism: Actinoplanes auranticolor (assembly GCF_018332655.1). GTDB lineage: Bacteria > Actinomycetota > Actinomycetes > Mycobacteriales > Micromonosporaceae > Actinoplanes > Actinoplanes auranticolor. The sequence goes on from NZ_BOQL01000029.1 coordinate 36,678, forward strand.
CCGGCCAGGTCGTCGCGATCCTGGGCGCCAACGGCTCGGGCAAGTCCACCCTGATCCGCAGCGTCCTCGGCCTGGTGCCGCTGGAGGCCGGAACGGTCACCCTGTTCGGCACCCCGCAGCGCCGGTTCCGGCAGTGGGCCCGGATCGGCTACGTCCCGCAGCGGATGGGCGCCGGCAGCGGCGTGCCCGCGACCGTCGGCGAGGTCGTCGCGTCGGGACGGCTGGCCCGCCGGGGCATCTTCCGCCCGTCCGGGGCCGCCGACCGCGAGGCCGTACGCACGGCGCTGACCGACGTCGGCCTGCTGGACCGGATCGCCGACCCGGTCAGCACCCTGTCCGGCGGCCAGCAGCAGCGCACCCTGATCGCGCGCGCCCTGGCCGGACGGCCGGATCTGCTGATCCTCGACGAACCCACGGCCGGCGTCGACGCGGCCAGCCAGGACGCCTTCGCCGAGGCGCTGCGCCGCTTCGCCCAGGCCGGCGGGACCATCATGCTGGTCGCCCACGAGCTCGGGCCGATCGAGCCGCTCATCGACAAGGCCGTGGTGGTGCACCACGGCCGGATCGCGTACGAGGGTGCGGTGCCCGAGCCCGCCGGCCACCACGCCGAGCCCGGCCACGACCACGTCCACCCGCACGCCGAGGCCGAACGGGCCCGGATCTGCGTGGCCCCGACCGACCGGATGCCGGCGAACTGACAATGGATCTCTTCGCGTACGACTTCATGGTGCGGGCCCTGCTCGGCGCGCTGATCATCGGCCTGATCGCCCCCGCGCTCGGTATCTACCTGGTGCAGCGGCGGCTGTCGCTCATCGGTGACGGCATCGGGCACGTCGCGCTCACCGGCGTCGGCGTCGGCCTGCTGCTGAACCAGTCCCCCGTGCTGACCGCGGTGGTGGTCTCGATCATCGGGGCGATCGGGGTGGAGCTGGTACGCGAGCGTGGCCGTACCTCCGGTGACCTGGCCCTGGCCCTGCTCTTCTACGGCGGCATCGCGGGCGGGGTGGTGCTGGTCGGGCTCTCCGACGACAGCAGCAACGCCAACCTCATGCAGTTCCTCTTCGGCTCGCTGACCACCACGTCGCAGCAGGACCTGATCGTCATCGCGGTGCTGGGCGTCGCGGTGCTGGCCGCGATGCTGGGGCTGCGGCAGGCGCTGTTCGCTGTCTGCAACGACGAGGAGTACGCCCGGGTGTCCGGGCTGCCCGTGCGTACCCTCAATCTGCTGATGGCCGTGACCACCGCGGTGACCGTCACGATCGCCATGCGCACCGTCGGCCTGCTGCTGGTCAGCGCGCTGATGGTGGTGCCGGTCGCGGCGGCCCAGCAGGTCACGCGCGGCTTCCGCAGCACCATGGCGGCGGCCATGGTGATCGGCGTCGGCTCGGCCGCCGCCGGGGTCTGGCTGGCCGGCGAGATCGACACCGCGCCGGGCGCCACCATCGTCATCCTGGCCATCGCCGCCTTCGTCGCCGTCACCGTCGGCGCGGGGACCTGGCGGGTGCTGCGCCGCCGGTCGGCGCCCAGCCGGCAGCATCCCGCGGCCCAGCTGGAACCACCCGAGGTCGTGCTGCGAGCAGGTGCCCGATGAGCAGTAACGTGACACCCGTGCCGACGAGCGGCTACGAGGCGTACGAGGCGGCCGGCGAGCTGCTGCGGGCGCTCTCCGCGCCGATCCGGGTGGCCATCGTGGCCGAGCTCGGCGCCGGCGAGCGCTGCGTGCACGAACTGGTGGAGAAGCTGGGCGCACCGCAACCGCTGGTGTCGCAGCACCTGCGGGTGTTGCGCGGCGCCGGCGTGGTGCGAGGTGCACGGCGGGGCCGCGAGATCGCATACTCACTCGTGGACGAACACGTCGCCCACATCGTGGCCGACGCCGTCAGCCACGCGAGGGAGGTCTCATGAGCGAGGACAGCACTGTTGTCCGGAACACGAAGCAGCGCAGTGCGGTCAGCGCCGTTCTCGCGGACGCCGAGGGCTTCAACAGCGCCCAGGAGCTGCACGCCATCCTGCGCGAGCGGGGTGAGCGGGTCGGCCTGACCACGGTCTACCGCACACTGCAGGGTCTCGCCGACGCCGGTGAGATCGACGTGATGCGCCCGCCCGGCGGCGAGCACCTCTACCGCCGGTGCAGCCAGGGCCACCACCACCATCTGGTCTGCCGGTCCTGCGGACGGGCCGTCGAGGTGGAGGGCCCGGCGGTGGAGACGTGGGCGGACAAGGTCGCCGGCCGGCACGGCTTCGTCGATGTCTCGCACACCATGGAGATCTTCGGCACCTGCCCGGAGTGCGCGGCGAAGCGTTCCTAGCCCGCGCGTGGGACGCTGTCGCGCGTGAAGATGTACGCCGACCGGCTGCCCACCGCCGTCCGCCAGCTGCTGACCGATCTCCTGGTCGTGATCTGGGTCTACGCCTGGATCCGGGCCGGCCTCTGGATCAACGACATGGTCGAGAAACTCGGCGTGCCCGGCCAGAAGCTGCAGGAGGCGGGCACCGGGATCGCCGGCAACCTCGGCGACATCGGCGGCAAGGTGGGCCGGGTGCCGCTGGTCGGCGACGACCTCACCGCGCCGTTCAACAGCGCCGCCGACGCCGCGAACTCCATCGCCGAGGCCGGCCGCGAGCAGCAGGAGATCGTCGACAACCTGGCGCTGACCATGGCCCTGCTGATCATCGCCGTCCCGCTGGCGCTGGTGCTCTTCCTGTGGCTGCCCAAGCGGCTGCGCTGGATGCGCCGCGCCGCGGTGGCCGCCCAGGTGCGCAACGAGCCGGCCGGCCAGGACCTGCTCGCATTGCGCGCCCTGGCCGGCCGGCCGCTCAACGAGCTGGCCAAGCTGGGCCCGGACATCGCCCAGTCGTGGCGCAACGGCGACGCCGAAGCGGTGCGGGCCCTGGCCGCGCTCGAGCTCAAGGACCTGGGGCTCAGGGCCGCGAAGTCCCGCTAGGCTCGGCGGCCTCCTCGTTCTTCTCGTTCTCGTCCTCGTCCTCGTCCTCGTCCTCGTCATCGTCATCGTCGGCCCAGTTGCGGCGCGCCCACGGGACGGCCGCCCAGAAGGTCAGGAAGAACAACGCGGCGATGCCGGTCAGCACCAGCGAGATCCAGGTGTCGGTCAGGTAATCGGTGATCAGCAGCACGCTGCTGACCATCGCAATCAGCATGAAGGCCAGGCCGCCGGTGGCCATCTTGTGCGCCCAGCGGACCAGCTCCGGCTTGCGGCCCTGGCGGAACAACGCCCGGTGGAACGCCACCGGAGAAATGATCATCGCGGTGGCCGCCGCGGCGGCCAGCAGGGCGACGATGTAGGTGTCCTTCTGGAAGTTCGTCGTGTTCGGGAAGCCGCTGCTGAACGGCAGAGTCAGCAGGAACGCGAAGAGGATCTGCACGCCCGTCTGAGCTACGCGCAACTCCTGCAGCAGATCGGCGAAGTTTCGGTCCCACCGCTGCTTCTCGGTTTCGTGCTTGCTCCGTCGCTGTTCGGCGGCCATCGAACCTCCTTCTCGGTGGACGGAGGGTTGCCCGGACGTGAACGGCGTCAAACTCCGATGCGGGCCAGCGCCACGTCGGCCAGGGCCCGCGGAGCCTCCTCCGGGACCCAGTGACCGATCCCCCGCAGGGTCACCATCCGGTAGTCGGCCTCGACCCAGGTGGCGGTGGCCAGGGCCGCCGGCTTACCGACCACCGGATCACCGTCGCTCCACACGTACGTGGTCGGCACGGTGATCTTGCCGACCTTCGCGAGCTGTCCGGGGGACAGTGCGCGGTACCAGTTCAGGGCCCCGGTGAGGCGGCCCGGCTCGCGCATGGCCGTGGCGTAGAGACCGGCCCGCACGCCGATCGGGCGCATCATCTGACGCAGCGCCGTACCGCCGGCCCCGAGCAGCAGCCGCTCCGCCATCCGCGACCGGAACACCCCCATGTAGGCGAAGCGCAGCTTCTGCGACGGCTGATTGTGCAGGGCTATCCCGAGCCCACGCGGGTGCGGCACCGACACGGCGGTCAGGGTGCTGACCCGGTCCGGGTGCCGGTCGGCGAGCAGCCAGCCCACCTGCGCACCCCAGTCGTGGCCGATGACGTGCGCCCGGCCGACGCCGAGCTCGTCCAGCACCGCGACCGCGTCGGCGGTGGGCTGGTCGAGCCGGTAGTCGGCGACCGCGGAAGGGCGCGCGCCGGGCGAGTAGCCGCGCTGGTCGAGGCCGTACGTGCGCAGGCCGGCCGCGTGCAGCCGGGGCAGGATCAGGTCGAACTCGCGATGGTCCTGCGGAAATCCGTGCAGCAGGAGCACCGGCGCACCGTCGGCCGGGCCGCCCTCGTACACGTCGAAGGTGAGACCTCTGGCCTTGATCTGCATGTGACGCCTCCTACGCTGTCCCGTACGGCCGTACGGTGTTAGCGTCATCGAAACACATGCAGTCCGACACACATGCAATCCGACAGGGGAGCGCACAGCGCTGAGAGTGCGGGTGACACCGCAGACCCTCGAACCTGATCTGGGTAATGCCAGCGCAGGGAGCTCGGTCTTTCTCCAGCCGCGCCGTGTCCGGGAGACGTCCCCGGCCCCGGCGTCGCGTCTCCTCCCGGTACGAGCTGGGAGGCACATCACATGAAACACCGTTGGCGCACCATCGACATCGTCATCGCCTCGATCATCGCGGTCGCGTTCGGGGTCATCTTCTGGGCCTGGGGCCTGCTCTGGAACGGCCCGGCGGACGCCATCCCGCTGCCCGGCCGGGCCATCCTGTACGGCGTCTGGCTGGTGCCGGCCGTCCTGGGCGCCCTGGTCATCCGCAAGCCGGGCGCCGCCTTCTACACGCTGACCCTGGCCGCCCTGGTGTCCGTCGCGCTCGGCACCAGCTGGGGCTGGACGCTGGTGCTGCAGGGACCGATCGAGGCGGCCGCGGCCGAGCTGGTCTTCGCCGCGTTCGCGTACCGGGTGTGGAACCTGCCGGTCGCCGCGCTGGCGGCGGCCGCGGCCGGGATCGCCGCGGCGGTCTACGACGCTTTCGTCTGGTACGGCGGGACGTCGTGGGCGACGCTGCGGCTGCCGTACATCGCGATCACCGCGATCAGCGCCGTCCTGGTGGCCGGCCTGGGCAGCATCCTGCTGGTCCGGGCCCTGGCCCAGACGGGCGTGCTGGACCGGTTCGCCTCGGGTCGCGAACGCGCCGCCGTTTAACCATGGGCGACGTCGTCCTGCGGGGGTTCGGGTGGCGGCACGCCGGGCGCAAGGCGTGGGCGGTGCGCGGGGTCGACCTGCGCATCGTGCACGGCGAGCGGGTGCTGCTGCTCGGGCCGTCCGGGGCCGGCAAGTCCACCCTGCTGGCGGCGCTCGCCGGGCTGCTGCCCGAGGACTCCGGCGAGTCCGAGGGCACGGTCGAGATCGACGGTCTCGACCCGCGCAAGGCCCGCGAGCGCGTCGGCATCGTCTTCCAGGATCCGCAAACCCAGCTGGTCATGTCGCGCAGCGGCGACGACGTGGCGTTCGGGCTGGAGAACCGCGGCGTACCGGCCGGTGAGATCTGGCCGCGCGTCGACGAGGCGCTGCACCGGGTCGGCTTCGGCTACGGCCGGGACCGGCCGACCGGGGCGTTGTCCGGCGGCGAGCAGCAGCGCCTGGCGCTGGCCGGCACCCTCGCGCTGCGCCCCGGCCTGTTGCTGCTGGACGAGCCGACCGCGAACCTCGACCCGGCCGGGGCGGCGCTGATCCGCGCCGCGGTCACCCGGGCGCTGGACGACGACACCACGCTGATCATCGTCGAGCACCGGGTCGCCGACGCGCTCACCCTCGTCGACCGGGTCGTCGTGCTGGAGCCGGGCGGCGGGGTCCGCGCCGACGGCCCGCCGGGCGCGGTCTTCGCCGCGCACGGCGACCGCCTCGCCGATGAAGGGGTGTGGGTGCCCGGTCACCCGGTCGCCCCGCGCAAGGCCGTCACCGGTCCGGGCTCCCCTCTGGTACGCGCCACAGCCGTCACCCTGCACGACCGCCTCGCGCCCACCACGCTGGCCGCCCACCAGAGCGAGGTGCTGGCGGTGACCGGTCCCAACGGGTCGGGCAAGTCCACGCTGGCGTTACTGCTCGGCGGGCTGTTGAAGCCCACGTCCGGCACGATCGACGCCGGGCCGGGCGGGGCGCCGCACCGGTGGCGGGCCGCCGAGCTGACCACCCGGATCGGCTCGGTGTTCCAGGATCCGGAGCACCAGTTCGTCACCCACCGCGTGGCCGACGAGCTGGCGCTGGGCCCGCGCCGGATCGGCCGCCCGGAGGCCGAGGTGCGCCGGGTCGTCGACGACCTGCTGCAGCGGCTGCGGCTGGAGAAGCTGGCCGGCGCGAACCCCTACACGCTCTCCGGCGGGGAGGCCCGGCGGCTCAGCGTCGCGACCGCCCTGGCCACCGCGCCCCGGCTGCTGGTGCTGGACGAACCCACCTTCGGTCAGGACCGGCGCACCTGGATCGAGCTGGCCGACCTGCTGGCCGGGCTGCGCGACGACGGCCACGGCATCGTCGCGGTCACCCACGACGACGATTTCGTGGCCGCGCTGGCCGACTCCGTGCACCACCTGGAACGGACCGCATGACGCTCACCCTGCCGACGTTCGAGGCGAGCACCGCGCCCCTCGCCCGGCGCAACCCGGTCGCCAAGCTCGCCGCCGCCCTGCTGTTCAGCGGTCCGCTGATCGCCACCCTGGACCCGCTGACCCCGACCATCGCCCTGGCCGTCGAGCTGGCGGTGCTGCCGCTGTTCGGGATGCGCTACGGCACCCTGTTCCGCCGGGCCTGGCCGCTGGTGCTCGCGGCCGGCGGCATCGTGATCACCCTGGTGATGTTCGCGGCCGAACGCACCGGCGCGACGGTGGCGACGCTGGGCCCGTTCGAGGTGACCACCGGCGTGCTGGTCACCGCGCTGGGCATGGTGCTGCGGGTCTTCGCGATCGCGCTGCCGGGCATCATCGTGTTCGCCACCACCGACCCCACCGACCTCGCCGACGCCCTGGTGCAGAACGTACGGGCGCCGGCCCGGTTCGCGATCGGCGCGCTGGCCGCGTTCCGGCTGGTGCCGCTGCTCGGCGAGGAGTGGCAGATGCTGAGCCTGGCCCGCCGGGCCCGCGGCGTCGACGCCGGGCGCAACCCGCTGGCCAAGCTACGGCTGTTCGTCTCGACGGCCTTCGCCCTGCTGGTGGGAGCCCTGCGGCGCGGCGGCCGGCTGGCGGTGGCGATGGACGCGCGCGGCTTCGACGCGGGCACGCCACGCACGTACGCCCGCCGCCAGACCTTCGGCCGCGCCGACGCCGCCCTCATGATCGGTGCGACGCTGGTCTCCGCCGCCGCCCTGACCACCACGGTCCTGCTCGGACTGTTCCGGCCGATCGTCGGCTGAGCCGCTCAGCCGGAACAGCGTTACCCCGTGCGTGTGACCGCCCGCCGGCCCTTCAGCGGGATTCCCGCTGTCCGCTCGACAGCCGACGCGCCGAGCGGAGCAGCCGCGACAGGCGCGCAGAAGGCCCGTCCACCCCGAAGAGACATCGAAGTCTGTCCCTACTCGTGATTGTCGCCGCTTGACGCTGCCCCTACCCTGAGCGAGCCGGTCGGTCATCACTCGTCCGCCGGCGGGCCGGGTCGCACGCTCGGCAGGATGCGCCGGCTTACCCGCACGCGCGCTTGTCGACCTGGTGACCGGCGAAAGAGGCTCCGATGTCAACACCCAGAGTCAGTGCCGCATTGGCACTCCGTGTTGTCGTCGCTAGACTGGGTCGGTCCGGACGTCGTCACAGGGCCGGGGGTCTGTAGTGCCGAATTTCTTTCTGAGTTCGGCAGCCGGCGACGACGACTCGTACGTCCGGCAGTTCTTCGACGATCTCCGCAGCCGGGTGGCGGCGATGAGTGCCGACCACAGTGCCGAGCTCTCCTTTCTGGGCACGATCGGTAGCCGAGACGCCGCCGTGCCGCCCGACATGCTGCTGCGTCTCGCCTCCTGCGATGTCTTCGTGGCACTGACCTCGCCTCGGTACTTCCGCAATGCCGCATGCGGCCGGCAATGGCGGATCTTCTCCGACCGGTTCCGGCCCGACGGAGACCGGTCGGCGATGCTGCCGGTGGCCTGGGCCGTCGACGCGGCGACGCCCGACTTCGTGGGCACGCCACTGACGGCGGCGCAGGACCCACCCCGCGGCCTACGACAGCTGATCCGCTTACGCGACCTGAGATCGACGTACGAGTCCTTCGTCGACGAGCTGGCCCGGCGGATCGTCACCGTGGGCGAGACCGCACCGGCGCCGGCCGCGGAGCCGGTCGGGGACTTTTCCGCGGTGCCCGATCCCTTCGCGGCGTCCTCATCGGACCCGCGCGTGCACTTCATCGTCGCGGCCGCCCCCCGGCAGGAGATGGACCGGGTCCGCAAGGAGCTCGTGTACTACGGCAGCGAGGCGCGCGACTGGGCACCGTACCTGCCGGACACCCCGGGTTCGCTCGCCGGCCGGGCCCGGCAGCTGGCCGCGGACCAGTCGTTGCGGGCCGAGGTGACGGCCCTGGAGGATGTCATCGACCACATCGCCCGCGCCCGCGCCGCGCACGAGATCGTGGTCATCCTGTGCGACTGGTGGATCACCCAGCTCGAGGACTACCAGCGTCTGCTGGCCGAGATCGATCGGCGTGGCCTCGGGGACACCGCCGTGCTGGTGCCGGCGAGCCGCACCGACCGCGAGACCATGGAGCACCTCCCCGAGCTCCGCTTCGGACTGCGCACCACGTTCCGGCAGAGCACCCGCCTGCTCCAGGTTCCGTTGCACAGCGACATCGGCACCGCGGACGCCTTCGACGCCGACCTCGCCGAGGTTCTGGCGGAGGCACGCAACCGGATGTTCCGGGTCGGCGGCCCGGCCCGGTCCGATGCGGACGAGCCGATCGTCGATCGCCCGATGCTCCATGGCCCCTGAATGGCGCGGAGAAAGTACACTGAGTGATCGACTCCTCACGATCTTTCGTCCTCAGGAGCTCGCACGTGGGATCGTCAGTCACACCTCCGCTCTTCTTCATCAGCTACGTGCACGACTCCGGTGAGGACGACCAGCACGTCCACCGGTTCTACCGCGATCTGAACCACGACGTGCTGATGTTCGCCGGGCGCCGCAGCACCGAGACGGCGGGCTTCTGCGACGTCTCGTTCCAGCTGGGGCAGCGCTGGTCCCCCGAGCTGATCAGGAATCTCAGCACGACCCAGGTGTTCATCCCGGTGCTGAGTCCCGCGTACTTCCGCAGCGAGGCCTGCGGCAAGGAATGGGCCATCTTCAGCTCGCGCCTGCACCGCGGCGGCCGGCCGGACTCCGCGGACTCGTCGATCATCCCGCTGCTGTGGGTGCCGATGACGGTGCCCGAGATCGCCCAGCCGTACCAGTACAAGGATGCCGCCTTCGGCGCGGAGTACGAGCGGGCCAAGCTGCGCGCGCTGATCCGTGAGGAACGACGCCGCGACGACTACAACGCCTTCGTCCAGCAACTCGCCCAGCGGGTGGTCGACCTCAGCGAGACGGAGCCGGTCGCCGAGGCACCGGAACGGCCCGGCTTCGACGACGTCCGCTCGGCCTTCACCGTCGTACCGGAACCCCGCCGGCCCGCCGGCACCACCGCGACCACGTCCCCCACCCGACGGCAGGCGCGCGACAGCGCCGACCGTCCCATCCTGAACGCCAATCTCACCGAGGACCTCCGATGAGCAGCAGCGCCGACAACGGCCCCGCCGGCCGGATCATCACCTTCTACAGCTACAAGGGCGGAACCGGCCGCACGATGGCGCTCGCCAACGTCGCCTGGCTGCTCGCGGCGAACGGCTACAAGGTGCTGACCATCGACTGGGACCTGGAGTCGCCCGGGCTGCACCGCTACTTCCATCCGTTCCTCAAGGACAAGAACCTGCGCAACTCCGAGGGCATCCTCGATCTCATCCGCAAGCACTCCCAGACCGCCCTGCGGCCCGGCGGGCCGGCGGACCAGCTGCCCGAGCGGGCCCAGATCCAGGAGTACGCCGCCTCGCTGGACTGGGACTTCCCCCAGGGCGGCGTCCTCGACTTCGTACCCGCCGGGCGGCAGGACCTGGGCTACGCGGGAGCGGTCAGCACCTTCGACTGGGACACGTTCTGGCACAAGCGCCAGGGTCGCCGGTTCCTGGACGCCCTGCGCGAGGACATGGCCCGCAACTACGACTTCGTGCTCATCGACAGCCGGACCGGCACCAGTGACACCGGCGGGATCTGCACGGTGCACCTGCCCGACACGGTGGTCAACTGCTTCACGCTCAACACCCAGAGCGTCAGCGGGGCCGTGGCGGTCACCGACTCCATCCTCAAGCAGGCTCCCGGGATCACCGTGCTGCCCCTGCCCACCCGCATCGAGGACGGGGAGATGGCGAAGCTGGAGCGCGGACGGGTGTTCTCGCGGCGCAGCTTCGAGCCCTACCTCGGCTTCCTGGGCGACGGGCCGGCCGACGCCTACTGGAACAGCGTCGAGGTGCCGTACATCCCCTACTACGCCTACGAGGAGATCCTCGCTGTCTTCGGCGACGTACCGCACCAGAACGGGCCGCTGCTGCGCCCGTACGTGAATCTCGCGTCCCGGCTCGCCGGCACCGCCTGCCCGGCGGCGGTCGTCCCGGAGAACGACCGCAACCGGGTGCTACGGGCCTTCGAGCAACCGGTCCCCCGGAAAAAGCGGACGATCATGGTGACCTACGCGCCCCTCGACCGGATCTGGGCCGAGTGGCTGCGCGACCGCCTGCACCGCGGCGGGCACCAGGTCGTCCTGCACGGCATCCGCGACTCCGTGCCGGACGTCGACACCCTCGACCATCTCGTGGTGATCTTCTCCCGGGACCTGGTGGCCCGCGAGAGCGGCCTGCGGTTGCTGCGGACCGCTCGCGACCGCATCGCCCACGGCGCGGACAACCTGGTCGCCGTCCTGCGGGTGGACGCGACCGCGATGGAGAGCCGAGTCCCGTCGCAGGTGCTGGTCGATGTGATGGGCGCGGGCGAGGAGCGCGTGCTCGAGTCGGTGTCGACTGCGCTCTCCCTCGACGCGACGGCCCTGCCGGGCAGCGGAGCGGGACCGGGTGAGGTGCGCTATCCGGCGGAGCTGCCGCCCCACTTCCAGGTCGCCCTCACCCGCAACCCCAGGTTCTCGGGTCGTGGCGGTGTCATCGAGAACATCCGCGACCGGCTGCTCAGCGGCGAGCCGAGCGGCGCCCGCCTGGCCCTGATCGGGCTGCCGGGGGTCGGCAAGACCCAGACCGCCCTGGAGTACGTGTACCGCTTCGCCGCCAGTTACGACGGCGTCTGGTGGATCTCCGCGACCCAGCCGGGCCGGGTCCGGGCCGCCCTGGCCGAGGTCGCGGCGAGGCTGGGGCTGCCCGGCGGCAACGTCGAGGACCAGGTCGCCGCGGCGCTCGAGGCCTTCCGGCGCGCCGTGCCGGTACGCCGCTGGCTGGTCGTCCTGGACAACGCAGACGCACCGGCGGACCTGGAGGGCCTGATCCCGTCCGGGCCGGGCCACGTCCTCGTGACCTCCCGCAACCCGCAGTGGACCAATGAACTCGACGCCGTCGACGTCGCGGTCTTCGAACGCGACGAGAGCCTGGAACTGCTCGGGCGCCGGGTCCGGCATCTCGCGCCGGCCGACGCCGACGAACTCGCGGGCCGCCTCGGCGACCTGCCGCTCGCCCTCGAACAGGCCGGTGGCTGGCTGAGCAGCACCGCCATGGCCGTCTCCGACTACCTGGAGCTGCTCGACCGGAGCACCGTCGAGGCGATGGGTGAGAGCGCCCCCGCGGCCTACAGCCAGACGGTCGCCTCCACCGTCGGGGTCGCCTACGACCGGCTCGCCCAGACCAGCCCGGCCGCCACCCGGCTCATCGAACTTCTCGCATTCATGGCACCCGAGGTCGTCCCTTACCGGATGATCAGTAATAAACAACTGACCGCCCTGCTGGTCCCCATCGACCAGCGCATGTACGACCCGGCGCGGCACGGGTCGCTGATCCAGGACATCGGTCGCCTCGGACTCGCCCGGGTGGACGCGGGCACGAACGAAGGGAACCCGGACCCGGGCAGGCGTGGCATCGTGGTCCACCGGCTGACCCAGGATATCGTCCGCTCGCGGTTGTCCCCGGCGGAGCAGGCCGACCGCAGGCAGGAGATCCAGAGCGTGCTGGCAGAAGCGGACCGGGGCAACCCGGACAGTGTCGAGAACCGGGCGGCCTACGAGGCCATCCGTCCCCACCTCGAGCCCAGCGGTGCGCTCACGTCCGACAGCCCGGAAACCCGGCAACTGATCATGGACATGACCCGCTACCTCTACATGCGGGGCGATTACGAGGGATGCCGGGAACTCGCCGAGCGGGCTCTCGAGAAGTGGGTCGCCCGCTTCGGTCTCGACGACGTGTGGGTCCTGCGCCTCAAGCGAACGTTGGCCCTGGTGCTCCGCGAGCAGGGCCATGAGGCCGAGGCGTACGACATGAACGCCGACAGCCTCAAGCGCCTGAGCCGCACCCTGGGCGATGACGACCCGTACACCCTGGCGACCGCCATGAGCCACGGCGCGGATCTCCGGGCCCGCGGTGAGTACGAGAAGGCCGTGCTTCTGGACGAGCGGACTCTCAAGGGGTTCCGAGAGGTCTACGGTGACGATCACACAGAGACGCTGAGCGCCGCGAACAACCTCGCGGTCTCGCTCCGTTTCGTGGGCAACTTCCAGGAAGCCGCCCGGCGGGACCGCGACACGCTGCGTCGCCGCCGCGAGGTCATAGGTCCGCGTCATCTGTACGCCCTCAACTCGCAGGAGAACCTCGGAGCCGATCTGGTCGAGCTCGGCGACCTGGTCCCCGCTCGCAACATGCTCGAGGAGGCCTATGAAGTCACCCGCCGGGATCACGGCGAGGATCACTTCCGCTCCTTACGGATCGCCTGCACCTACTCGGTCTCCCTCCGCCGGCTCAACGAGGTGACCAAGGCGGCGGAGGTGATCGATGACGCCGTACGCCGTGCCGAAGCCGTGCTCGGCCACCGTCACCGGGTGACCCTCAGCTGCCGCCTCGAGCAGGCGGACGTGCGCTGGGCGGAAGGCCGCACCAAGGAGGCGCGCGCGGTCGCTGAGGAGGTCTACGCCGACTTCCAGCACGCCCGGGGCGAGCATCACCCCGACGCCATCGCCGCCGGCAACGACCTCGCCATCTTCCGGCGGCTCTCGGGGGACGCGCCGGGCGCGCTGATCCTCGCCGAGCAGACCTTCGAACGCCTGGAGGGCCTGTTCCACCCGGGTCATCCCTACACCGTCGCCGGAATGATCACCCTGGCGAACGCCCGGTTCACCGACGGCTCGCAGCGCCTGGCCCAGGAGACCGACACCGCGGTGCTGCAACGGGTGCGGCGGACGTTCACCGACCGCCATCCGGCGGTGCTCGCCGCCATGGTCAACTGGGCCGTCAGTCACCGGCCGGACGACCCGGACGCCGCCGGCCGTACCCGCGACGAAGCGGTCAAGAAGCTCGACGAGATCCTCGGCGCGCACCATCCGAGCACGATCGCCGCGGTCGAGTGGCACCGCATCGACCAGGACATCGCGCCGTTCGCCATCTAGCCAGATCCTTCCGACGGTCCCTCCGGGAGCCAACGGGCTAGCTGCCCCGGCGGCGCGGCCTGCCGGCGCTCGGCCAACAGCTCCCACAGCGCCCGGAGGAGATCCGGGCGTTCGTAAGCGGCTCGGACGCCGGTGGCATGCAGGGCGACGGCCAGCGCGGTCCAGTCCCGGTCCGAGGCCGGAGCGGCGAGCAGGCGTATCGCCTTGCCGTACTCCTCCCCCGCGACCGCCCACTCGGCGCCGGTGAGGCCGGCCGGCGGGCGCCCGTCCAGCCACGTCTCCGTCAGGGCGCGGGCCAGGGCGAGCGGCGGCTCGGCCGGCGTGGCCACCATCTCCGGCGGTCCGGCCGGCCGTGGGGCGGCACCTCGCTGCCAGGCGTCGGCGAGATCGGCGACATCGGGGCGACGGGGCCGGTGACAGGCGAGCCGCCAGGCGACGTGGGTCGCCTCGGCGCTCCGGCGGGCCGCCGCGATCGCGGGTGACTCGTCGCGCCAGGAGTCGACGACCTCGCCCAGCTCGGCGAAGAACCAGGCGCCCTCCGCGGTCAGCTCGCCGGACCGCCGCAGCTGGGCCAGCGCGTAGCCGACGTGTTCGCGCCACGAGGCGAAGAGGTACTCGGCCCGGCGACGGGCCTCGCCACGGAGGTGCCGCCGGTGTTCCTCCCAGAAGCCGGCGACCCCGGCGAAGGCGTAGCAGCCCTGCACCAGAGCGGCGGCCGGGCGCGGATCGGGCCGCCAGGGAGCATGAAAGCGTGCCGGTCCGCCGTCGGCGCACAGGTCCACCAGGTCCAGGACAGCGCTCATCTTGTCGTGCTGGAACTCGTGCACGAGCAGTTCGGCTGCCGTGGACGCGGCGGGCGGCGGCGAGAGCCCGACGGCGCCGAACGTACCGCGGACCGAGGCGCTGACCTGTCTGCCGTCGGCCGGTGTCCGCAGCGGCACGACGGCGTGCAGGGCCAGGCGCATGGCTTCCGCGTGTCGCGGTTGCTCGTACTCCAGCAAGTGCCAGGCGTCCGCGATCACACGGCCGTACGCGGCTCCCTCAGCCGGCGACAGCGGCGGCAGGGGCGGCTGCGGGAACCGGTCCCGGAGCGGGTCGGTGTCGATGATCTCGATCGTGTGGCCGGGCACCACCACCCGGAGCGCGGGACGCCAGCCGGGCGCCGACCCGGTGGAACCGGGACGCAGCCGCAGCGACCCGCCGATCGACAGCACCGCGCCGTCGAACCGGACCTCGCAGCGGCCGGGCCCGACCGCCGTCGCCGTACCGAGGCCGGGCAGGACCAGATCCGGGCCGGTGTCGACGACGAGGTGACACGGCAGTCCCGCGGACACAGCGGTGGCCACCGCCAGCGCCCCGAGGTAGCCGCCCGCGGTGTCGCCGGCCGGCGACGCGTCTCGCGCCGCCTCGGCGAACCAGGCGTCGAGGAACGGATGGCGCAGCAGCCGCCGTCCCGCCGCGGGATCGTCGCGGTCGATGCGGGCCACGAGGGCGAGGGCGTCCCGGAGTCCGGGCCGGCCGGCGGACGACTCCGCGATCGCCAGCAGATACAGCCGACGCCGGGAAAGCTGACTGTCGACGAGCAGCGCCATCGCCTGCGGATCGCCGTGCCCGCGGGCGAGGTCACGGAGCTGCTCGCGGGTGAGGACGTACTCCTGCATGTCAGCCGCGCAGGGCGAGCTTCGCGGCGACCCGGGCCTGCACATGGGTGATCAGACGGTAGAGGTCCCGGCAGTAGACGGACGGGTAGCCGAAGCCCCCCTCGGGATCGAACCGGTGCGAATACTGGCCGCCGCCGCAGACCGTCACCACCGGGCAGGCTCGGCACCCGCGCGCCAGCTTCACAAGAGTGCGCTCGGTCGCGAGCACGGCGGGATGACGCATCGCCTCATCGAGGGAGTGCCGGTGCACGGACATGCCCAGGGCCCCCAGCCCCGGGGCGGTGGTCTTGAGCGCGTCGGTGACCTCCAGGCTGCCGTCGGTCTCCACGGTGATCGCCGCGGCCGAGTCGAGACCGACCGCTTCCGTGTCGCTGGGGCCCCCGAGCAGCAGGGAGATGATCGACTCGAACAGCCGGATGCCGGTCTCCCGGACCGGCGCGTCGAACCAGCGGTCGAACACCCGGATGAGCCAGTCGGCGTACGGCGTCGTCGCCGGATCGTGCCCGGGCGGCCGGTGCACCCAGTTCGCCAGCGGAAGCAGGAGGTCGAGGCTCGGCGGTCCGAGAGCGAGCAGGTCCTCGTAGACCTGGAGCGGGTCGTTGCTGAGGTCGACCGTGCACAGCAGCCCCGTCCAGACGTCCCCGGCCGCGCGCATCCGGTCGATCCCCTGCACCGCCAGGGCGAAGCTGGGCCGGCCGTCCGCGAAGCGGCGGTGCCGATCGTTGGCCTCCCGGCCACCGTCCACGCTCACCCCGACGCCGACGCGGTGACGCCGGAAGACCTCGACGAAGCGGTCGTCGACGAGGGTGCCGTTGGTCTGCAGGGTGACGTCGACCGAGGTACGCGGCGCGGCCGCCCGGATCGCGGTGATGACCTCGGCTATCCGGTCCGGCCCCGCGAGCAGCGGCTCGCCCCCGTGCAGGACCACGAAGATCTTCTCGAGCCCGTGGGCGCGGGCGTGCTCACCGATGCGCGCCGCCAGGGCCGCGGTCGTCCGCCCGCTCATGATCATCGGCCGGTCGCGCCAGCTCTGATCGACGTGGTGGTAGACGTAGCAGTAGTGACATGACAGGTTGCAGCGGCTGTGCAACTTCACGATGAACTGCCGGAAGGGCTGCTCCGGACTGTCGGCGTCCATGCGGATCAGGAACGGCGCAGCGGCGCGGCGTTGAAGGCGGCAACACTGTCCCGCTTGCCCGACGCCGCGTTCTCCAACACCCGACGCAGGCAATGATCAAGCACCGTGTCCCCGCCCTCCCGTAGGGCGAGCAGTTCCTCCAGGGACAGATCGGCGGCGCGGACGAGGCCGGTTCGGATCGCGGTCGCGGGCGGTGGCGTCATCGCATCTCACTTTCGTGGCCCACGGCGGGGCCGGGTTCCCGGCGCAGGGGACGCCGAGGGGCGAGCCAGTTTTCTGCGAAACGCACCGCTTCGCGAACAGGGAATAGGCGACTCGTCGCTGCACCGACCATCGCCCGGCAGAGATAGGCGTCTTTGTCGTACTCTGCCTCGTAGTCGGCTCCCAGGTCGCCGAAATCGTGATCATCGAGTCCGGCCGTTTCGTATCTTACCCACTCGCGCCCGTTTTCGGTTCGCACAACGGCAGTCAGCTGCACGACGCGCAACCCCGGCAGACGCGACTCCGCCAGGTGGAATGCGGTGCATTTCTCGTAGCCGACGCCGAGCAGCAGGACCTTGGCGCCGGCCCGCTCCAGCGCCGCCAGCGGCGATCCGTCCCCCAGCAGGGAGTCCAGGCGATGCTCCGCCATGAGCGCGGCCGCCTGCCGGCCGACCGCCGCGAACGAGGTCAGCGGATGTCCACTTCGGGCGGAGCCGGGCCACGTGCGGACCCGCTCGGCCACGGCGCCCATGCCGTCACTGGGTGTCAGCGCCGGCTCGAAGGGCGGCAGATGCTCGCGGATCGTGTCCCACCACTGCGATGGAACCGTGCGGTGCGACCACCGGGAGGGATCGCGGTTGTCGGGGGTCTGGGCCGGGACGACGATCGTCCCGTACGGCCCCACCGCCTCGAGCAGAGCCTGGACGACCGCGGTCGCACCCCCGCAGACCCAGCCGATGGACCGCATCGAGCTGTGTACGAGGAGCACGTCTCCGGCCCGCACCCCCAGCAGCGTGAATTCCCGGGTGAGTAATTCACGTGTTCTCATGGGTATGTCGACGTTCACGATCGGGGGTCCTCCGTTCAGCCGGCTCATCGACTGTCCGCGCAGTTCCTGGCCTTGCCTTTATCGTCGTTCATCCGGCCACCGCCGAACGCCGTTCTGTCAACCCCGTGCACAAGTTGACGACTATTGGCCCCAGGACTTCCAATGGACTTCCGGCGTCTGGCGAAACTTGACGATTGCTGACGGGGTACGCCGGCGAACGGGGGCTTCATCGTGGCGAGGGCACCGCGACCGGGTCCGCCCGCCGACGGCCCGCTGAGTGATCTCGTCCGTGCCCTGCACGAGTTGCATCGTGACGCCGGAAAGCCGGGAGTCCGCCGGATCAGCACCGCGATCCGCGATCACGAGGACATGCGCGACACGGTCAGTCACGAGACGATCAGCGCGATGCTCCGCGGCAGCGGCCTGCCGAAGTGGGTCAAGGTCGAATGCGTGGTCCGCCAGCTCGCCGAGTGGTCGGTGACCGGGCTGGACCCCGACCGGGAGGTCCGCCGCTTCCATCAGCTCTGGCTGGCGGCCGACGACGGTCCCGCGGCCGTGCTCCCGGCCCGCGTGCGGAGCGATTTCGTGGTCGCCGGCGGGCCGGTCCCGGTTCCGGCGGCTCCGCCCGCCACCACCGCGATGCTGACCAACGTCCCCGGCCCGGCCCCGCACTTCACCGGCCGCCGTGACCTGCTGAACCGGATCCGGGCCACGCTGACCGGCCCGGGTTACGCACCGCTGCCCCTCGTCGGCGTCGGCGGCGTCGGCAAGACCCAGCTCGCCCTGCAGTACGTCGACCGCTGGGCGGCCGAGTACGACGTGCTCTGGTGGGTGCCGGCCGAGCAGTCCTCACAGGCGATGGCGGCCCTCGCGGCACTGGGCGACCAGCTGGGCATCACCGCGTCCAACGACATGCGGCAGACCGTCCGCGACGTGCTGACCACCCTCGAGGCGAGCGCGCTGCGCTGGCTGCTGGTCTACGACAACGCCGATCAACCGACGGACCTGGGCCTGCTTCTTCCCGCGACCGGCGGACATGTGCTCGTCACCTCCCGTAACTCCGCCTGGGAGCACGCCCTGAACGTCGACGTCTTCTCCCGCGAGGAGAGCATCGCCTTCCTGCGCGAGTGGGGCGTGACCGCGCCCGCCGACGACTGTGACGCCCTCGCCGAGCAGCTCGGCGACCTCCCGCTGGCGCTCGACCAGGTCTGTGCGATGCAGACCGCGACGGGGATGCCGGTGGCGGAGTACCTGCGGCTGTTCGCCGAGCACTTCGACGAGTTGCTCGCGGCCGGTGGCAGGCGCGGCTCCCGGACCACGACGGTCACCACGTTCGTCAACGTCGCCGCCGGACGGCTGCGGGCGGAGTCCGTGGCGGCGTCCCAGCTGCTCGAGCTCCTGGCGTTCATGGCGCCCCTGCCGGTGCCGGTCTCCCTGCTCCACCTGGGACGGGACGCCCGGGTCACCCCGCCGCTGGGCCGGGTGCTCTACCGCACCGACGACCTGAGCAAACAGGCGCTGCACCTGGGCCGGTACGGCCTGGCCCAGGTGAGCAGCGACGGGCAGCAGCTCCAGATGCATCGCCTGGTGCAACGCGTGGTCCGCGACGGCTTGAGCGACGCGGACGCCCGGGTCCGCCGCCTCGACGTGCACCGGCTACTGGCCGCCGCCGACCCGGGCAAGCCCGACGACTCGCGCACCTGGAGCCAGCACGGCGAGATCGGGCCGCACCTGATCTCGTCCGATGCCCTGCACTCCACCGAGACCGCGGCCCGGGAGGCGGTACTCCATCAGATCCGCTACCTGGAACGTATCGGTGACTTCGAGGCTTCCGCACGGTTGGGAGGCAGCGCCGTCGAAGCCTGGCGGGCGGATCCGGCGGACGGCGGGCTCGGGGCGGAGCACGAGCTCACCGTCCGGGCCACCCGCCACCTCGCCAACGCCCTCCGTTCGCTCGGTGCGTACGCCGAGTCCCGCAACATGATCATCGAACTGCTGGACCTGCTCCGGAGCAGCCGGACCTACGGTCCGGATCATCCCGACACCCTGGCGACAGCCGGGGTTCTGGCGTTCTACCTGAGATTCGCGGGGGATTACCGGCGGGCGCTCGACGAGGACCGTCGCCGGGTCGAGGTCCTCCAGCGCCTGCACGGCGCGGACGACACCCGCACCACGGACGCGCTGGGCAATCTGACGGTCAACCTGAGACTGCTGGGCGACCCGGCGGCTGCGCTCCGACACGACGAGGAGCTGGTGCGGACCCTCACCCGTATCGCCGGCCGGGAGAACGAACGCACCCGCGTCGCCGTCCGCAACCAGGTGTGGGACCTGCTCGCCCTCGGCCGGTTCAGCGAGGCGGTCGACGAGCAGCGCCGGAACATGCCACGGTTCAACGCCAACGAGATCACGGTGGCTCAGCGGGCCATCGCGGTGGGTCTGCGCAAGCTGGGCCGGCTGGACGAGGCGCTGGCGGAGGCGACGGACAACTACCGGACCTGCCAGCGGCGATACGGGCCGGACCATCATCTGACGTTGGCCTCGATCATGACCTATGCGAACACGCTGCGTGCCGTCGGGGATGCGGTGGGAGCGCGACGGCTCGCCACCGAGGCGCTCGACCGGTACCGGCGGTTGTTCGGGGAGCAGAACCCGCTGACCCTGGCCGCCTCGACGAATCTGACCGTGGTGCTGCGGTCACTCGGGCAGTGGCGGGAGGCGCACAACATCGACGAGCTCACCCATGAGCAGACCGTCCGGGTGCTCGGCGCGGACCACCCCCATGCGCTGGTCACCGCGATCGGGCTCGGCAACGACCTGGCCCACCACCACATCGGCAAGGACGCCGTCGCGCTGGGCACCGCCACCCTGGAGGGCCTGCGCCGGGTCCGGGGCGACGACCATCCTGAGACCTGGATCTGCGCCACCAACCTCGCTCTCGACACAGGAGCACCGGGGCACCCCCGTCACCGCGAGGCCGTCGAGCGGCTCGCCGCGCTCGTGGGCGCCGATCATCCCGACGCCCGGGCCGCCGCCGCGGGAGTGCGGCTGGAATGTGACATCGAGCCGCCGCCCACCTAGGACCGGCGGTGAAGGCCGGCCCGGCCCACCGCGTCACACCAGGTGGGCCGTCCGGCCGCGCTGCGGATCGGAGATCCTGACCACTTGGAATCCCGCGTCGGCCAGGATGGCCGGCAGCTCCCGCACCGCCGCGCGGCTCTTCTCGCGGCGCTCGTGGGGCAACTCGGCCCAGTCGAGCAGATACGGCGTCAGCTTCGCCCACGGCTCACGAGTGGGACCGTACCGCCAGCCGGCCGCGGTGGCCTCGCTCAGCCAGCGCTGCTGTTCGTCCTGAGCGAGCTGCTCCACCTCGTCCGGCGACAGAGTGAAGTCGCCCGGCCCGCTGCGAGCGACGATCGTGCAGCCGATGGCGTTCAGCTTCGTACCGATGGATCCGGCCTGTGACCGGTTGAAGCCCCGGCGTTCCTCGTCGAGGTTCACCCATGGCACCAGTGCGGCCGGGTCGGTGGGCTCGCCCGGGTGTTCCCGGCACTCGATCACGTAGCGCTCGTGGATGAGCCGGGCGAGCCGTTCCACCAGATCCTCGGCGATGAGTGCCGGGTCGCACGCGCTGCTGTGCTTGGGGAAGAGTTTGATCTTTCCGTGCACCTGGTCGAGGAGAGGGCGGCCGTACTCGTCGCCGAAGGCATCGGTGAGACCCGCCAGGCGGTCGACCGGCACGAGTACGGTTCCGGCGACGCGGTGCCACAGCTCGTACGCGGTAAGGGCCACCTGCAGGCCGTACTCCTCGTCCTCGTAGCAGAGGTAGGCGTCGTCGTACGCCAGCTCGGGATGCTCAGCGAGCAGGGTGGGCACATCCGTCTCGTGCGCCGTGACTGTGCACGCCTGCTCGAGGACCGGGTAGCGGCTGTGCAGCGCGGCGAGAGCGGCCACCGCGCCGGGCCGGACGAAGTCGACCGCTATCCGCGTCCGGTGGCCGCTGCGCCGCAGCCGCCAGTCCCGGGCCAGCGAGACCAGCAACGCCCGGGCGAACGGCGCGTCCCCGGCCACCAGGAGCCTGGGGAGATCCGGCCCGATCGGTTCCAGCGGCCGCTGGGCGAGCAGCACCTGCACGGCGAGCTGGTCGAGATTGAAGAAGTCGAGCCGCAGTCCCGGAGCGGCGTCGACCCCCAGCCGCCGGGCCTGCAACGCCATGGCCCGATCCGGGTCATGGATCTGGGCGTAGACGGTCGCCGGGCCGGAGTCGTCGTCGACCACCCGGCCCGCGGCGGCGGCGATGGCCACGTTGGTCGCGCTGTCGTCGGTGCAGGCATAGATGACGGTGGCCCGGTCCGCGCCGGCGCCACGGAGCACGTCCGGGTCCGTGGCATCGCCGGTCACGCCCAGCAGGTTTCCCCGGCGCATCTCCAGTGGTCCGATCGGACGACTGCGGATCACCACGGTCTTGCGCTGTGCCATCGCGAGGTTCCGGGCCAGCGCGGCGGCGGCGGACGAGTCGCCGCAGACGATGGCGTGGCCGCGGGCGTTGCGGGCGCGCATCCGGCGGAGCTCGGTGGCCAGCAGCAGCCGGACCGCTTCGGTCAGCGCGAACAGGGTCACCGCCGGTGCCGCGAAGCGGGCGATCTGCAACGTCAGCGGGAAGTCCGTGGCGTCCTGGAGCGGATCGGCACCGAGGACGAAGAGCTGGAGATCGAAGTAGAGGAGATTGAGGAACGTTCGCCCGGGCAGTTGCTGCTCGACGAAGTAGCGGTCGAGTCCGTGGTAGCCCAGGATGAGCGCGGCGAGCGCCAGGGCCGCGAAGGTCAGACGTACGACGGCGGCGGCGTGCCGGCTCAGACCAGGAGACGCGGATGCATCGATACTCGCCACAGCCATGAATACATTGTGTCATCGATGCGCTACTACCCGTCAGGAACTTCCTGATCGGCGCGACGCTGGTCTCCGCCGCCGCCCTGACCACCACGGTCCTGCTCGGACGTGTTCCGGCCGATCGTCGGCTGACGTCCGGTCCGATCGTCCAGCTGCGACAGTTCGTCCCACCCGCGCCTTTTGATGCGCGGCTGTGCATGAAACCCTTCCGTGTTCGTCCGGCGGTCACCCCGGCGCCATCCGGCGTTGCCGTGCGGGCGCGAGATTGGCCAGGTCATCCCCTTGTCGATCTTCGGGAGCCATGGGACATGGGTCACGGCCATCACCACCACGATCACGATCACTCGCACGACGCCGGCGGGGCCGGCGACGTACCCCCGGCTCTTGACCTGAGCGTCCCGGACAGCGAGCTGTCGCCCTCGGACGTCTCCCGCCGCGGTTTTCTGCGCAGCGCCGGTCTGCTCGGCGCCGGCGCGGCCGCGTCGGTGCTGGCCACGCCGTCCGCGGCCGCGGCCGCCGGGCTGCCGCACTCGCACGGCCCGGCCGGCGGTGGCACCGCCAAGGGCGGCTTCCGCTGGCTGGCCGGCGATCACCACATCCACACCCAGCACAGCTCCGACGGCCTGTACCGGGTCATCGACCAGGCCGGGCACGGGCGCGCGTTCGGCCTCGACTGGGTCGTCATCACCGACCACGGCAGCAACGCGCACGCCAAGATCGGCGTGGAGAAGGTCAACCCGGACATCCTGGCCACCCGCAAGGAGCTGCCGGACCTGCTGACCTTCCAGGGCCTGGAGTGGAACATCCCGGCCGCCGAGCACGCCACCGTCTTCGTGCACCCGGGCCGCCACGAGGTCGCGGTGCTCAAGCAGTTCGAGCAGACCTTCGACGGTTCGCAGCTGCCCGCCACCAACACCAACGAGCAGAACGAGGCGCAGGCGATCGCCGGCATCAAGTTCCTCGGCGAGCAGGTCCGGCGGCGCAAGGTCGAGGGCGCGCTGTTCCTGGCCAACCACCCGGCCCGGCGCGGCATCGACTCACCGCACGAGATCCGCAACTGGCGCGACGCCGATCCGACGATCGCGATCGGGATGGAGGGCGCACCGGGCCACCAGGCCGCCGGCATCCCCGCCCCGAACGGCCGGGGCGGCGCGCGCGGCTTCTACGACAACAACCCGTCGGCGGCGTCGTTCCAGGGCTACCCGCTGGAGACCTACCGCACCTGGGGCGGCTTCGACTGGATGACCGCCACCGTCGGCGGCCTGTGGGACAGCCTGCTGTCCGAGGGCCGGGCCTGGTGGGTCACGGTCAACTCCGACAGCCACGTCAACTACCTGGACCAGTCGGACCGCGGCCCGGGCAGCGACTTCGAGGCCAACGGCCGCTACAACGACCCGGTCTACACCGGCAAGGTCAACACCGGCGCGGGTGACTTCTGGCCCGGGTTCTACGGCCGCACCAACGTCGGCTCGACGTCGTTCTCGTACAAGGCGGTCATGGACGGCCTGCGGGCCGGCCGGGTGTGGGTCGACCACGGCCGCCTGATCAAGAGCCTGGACGCGCGGGTCCGGGTGGCGGGCGATCGCCGGGCCGCCACGGGTACGCCGCTGGGCGGTGTCCTGCACGTCAGGCGGGGCACGGCGACCGAGCTGACCCTCGAGATCGACCTGCAGGACGTGCCGAACTGGGCGCAGTTCGTCCCGGTGCTGTCCCGGGTGGACGTCATCGTCGGCTCGGTGACCGGCCCGGTCGCCGAGCGCGACACCTTCACGGCGCCGAACACCAAGGTGGTGAAGTCGTACGAGGTGTCGCCGGGCGCTCGCAAGCTGTCGGTGACCTACCAGCTCGGCCGCCTGGACAAGCCGTTCTACCTGCGCCTGCGCGGCACGGACGGCAAGCGCACCCAGCCGGGCCTGATGGGCGCGGCGGTGGACCCCGCGGGTCCGAAGCTCGACGTGATCGGCGACGCCGACCCGTGGGGCGACCTGTGGTTCTATACCAACCCGATCTGGGTCCTGCCCCGGTGACGACCCACCGGTCCGCGGCCGCCGCCACCACCCCGGCGGCGGCCGCCCCGGCTCTGGCCGATCTCGCGGGCCTGCCGGTGCACGGGATCTCTCTGGAGCATTCCGACACCGTCGCGGCGGAGCACTGGCTCGCGTCACTCTCGCCGGCGCCGGTGCTGGCGTTCACGCATCTCGTCCGCATGCCGCGGCCGCACGTGGCGCTGAGCCTCGTCTTCGCCGGCACCACACCCGACTTCGCCGGCACTGCGCCCACCGACCTCGGCAACGCGCCCAGCGGGCTCGGTGCCGCGCCCATGGGGCTGAGCTCCGAGTGTGCGGAGGCCGTTGCCGAGCACCGGGCGCGCAGCTCGGGTCGCGCGGTGCTCTATCCGGGCGTGGAACTGCTGGTCGGCACGCTGAGCGTTGCCGAGGTGCTGGAGCTGAGCGCGATCGAGAAGGTCGAGATCCTCGGCGGCGGCCCGGCGGACCCGGCCACCCTGATCGACACCGGCGACTTCGTCCGTCCCCAGTGGCGGTCCGGGGTGCTGACGCTGATCACCACGCCGGCGGCGGGCGGGCGGCTGGTGCCGTTCGAGACCCGGCACCCGACCCCGTGCTGCGCGGCGCACTGACTCAGAACAACGGGCTGCCCGGCGCTCCCGCGCGCTGCGTCGCCTGCCGCCGGGCGGGCCACTCCCGGTGGATGAGGAGCCGCAGGTCGGCCACGCTGTCCGGCGCCCAGCGCATCGCGTCCTCGCTCAGCGAGACGTCGCGGACCACGTGGTCGATCAGGTCCAGCACATCCCGGCGCATGCCGCCGTGCTCCCACCCGGGTGGGCCCTCAGGGGAGGATCGCGGTCGCCTCGACCTCGACCAGCACGTCCGGCTCGGCCAGCGCGGCGACGCCGATCCCGGTCAGCGGCGCCATCGGGGTGACGCCCAGCTTGGCGGCGGCCCGGGCGACGCCTTCCGCGAACAGGGGCATCTTGTCGGGGGTCCAGTCGACGAGGTAGACGGTCAGTTTCACCACGTCGTCGAAGGTGCCACCGACCTCGGCCAGGGCGGTGCCGATGTTGAGGTAGCACTGCTCGACCTGGGCGGCGAAGTCGCCCTCACCGACGTGGCCGCCGTCGGCATCGCGGGCGATCTGACCGGCGATGAAGACCATCCGCGAACCGGTGGCGATCGACACCTGCCGGTAGATGTCGACCTTCGGCAGTCCTTCGGGGTTCACCAGCGTGACGGCCATGCTGCCTCCATGTGTCGGGAGCCCGTGGGCTCGGGAGCTCAAACTATAGCAGTGCAATGCTATGTATCCTGAGGCCATGGCGAGGACGAAGGACCCGGCGGTCCGCACCCTGCTCCTCGAACGGGCCGGGCACATGCTGCGGACCCGCGAGCCGATCACCCTGCGCTCCCTGGTCGCCGGGACCGGCGTGTCCACCATGGCCGTGTACACGTGGTTCGGCGGCATGGACGGCATGTGGAAAGCGTTGCGGCAGGAGGGCTTCACCCGCCTGGCCGGCCGGCTGGCGGCGGTGACGACGTCCGCGGACCCGGTCCGGGACCTGACCGCGCTGGTCGCCGCGTACCTCGGCAACGCCCTCGACCACCCGGACCTGTACCGGGTCATGTTCGACGCGACCTACGAGCTCGAGGACGCCGAGGCGGCCGACGAGACGCTGGAATACCTGGTCCAGGCGGCGGGCCGGGGCCGGGCGGCCGGCCGCTTCCGCGCCGGGACCGACCCGCTGGAGCTGGCCATCCAGAGCTGGGTCATCGGCCACGGCCTGGTCTCGCTGGTCACCCCGGGCCCGCTGCCCCGGCAGACCCTGGCCCACGGCATCCCCCTGCTGACCGCCCTGTACGTCGAGATGGGCGACGAACCCGCGAGATGCCGCCGCTCGGTCCGGCGCGGCTGGGAGGCCGTCGACGTGACCGGGGGGCGTCATGAGTAGCCGGAAGCCCGCCGCGGGCCGGCCCGCGTACCTGCTCGGGGCCGCGGCCGGGAACCAGCTCGTGAACCTGTCCGGCGCGACCACCCCGTACCGCTGGTTGACGGTTGCCCTGCTGGTCGCCGGCCTGACCGCGACGATCAGCCGGGCCCGCCCGCGGCCCGTCGCCGTCCTGGTCCCGCTCGCTCTGGCCCTGATCGCGGCGTCGGCGGCGCTGCGACCGGCGTGGCAGATCCCGGCCGGCGTCGCCGCCGCCGTGCTGGTCGTCGCCGCGGTGGGCCGGCTGGCGCCCGGCGCGGGTGGCGCCACGCTGCTGGCCGGAGTCACGGGCGCCGGCCTCGGCACCGCGCTCCTGCGGGCCGGTGTCGCCGCCTGGCCCGGCGGCCCGGCGGTGACCTGCGCGTCGATCATCGGCATCGGCGTGGCCGTCATCGTCGCCGGTGTCGCCCTGCTGCGGTCGAACGCCCTGCTGCTGGGCGTGGCCGTCGGCGGTTCCGGCCTCGCCGCCCTCGCGGGCGGGTTCGCGATCGTGGGCGCCCAGGGCACGGCGGGGACGATGGCGATCCTGGGTGGCGGGCTGGCCCTGGTCACCGCCGTTCTGGCCTTCGTGCGGGACTTCTCCCTGCTCGGCCTGGCGGCGCTGGGCGACGCGATCGCGGTCACCGGCCTGGCCATGTGGGCGCTCCGGGCCGGGGAGGTGCCGGCCGGCGTGACGGCGTTCGCCGCGGCGTCGGCGGCCCTCGCCCTCGGCCTGTCCTACCTGGGCGCGAGCTGGGCGGATTGACGCACCCTCGGCGCCGGACCGGTGACCGGGCCCCGGCAGCGGGCCTAGGATCGCCGGCATGGCGGCTCGGCGGTATCGGTACAGCGTCGGCAACGAGGAGGACCCCGGTGATCCCTGGGGTCGCAGTGAGCTGCTGATCGAGCCGGACGGCGCGGTCTCGTTGCAGCACGTCTTCCCGGGGCCGCTGGCCGCGCGCGCCTGGACCGGCCGGGTCCGGCCCGCCGCGCTGGACGCCCTGCGGGACTCGCTCGAACGCGCCGGGTTCCCCGCCGGGCCGGCCGCGCCGCCGGCCGCCGGCTCCGGGCTGCGCCGCCTGACCGTCGAGACGCGGGACGGGTCGGCGTCCGTCGTCCTGCCCTGGCACCTGCCGGCCTCGGCACCTTCCGGGTACGCCGAGACGTTCGACGTCCTCGACGGTGTCATCCGCCAGGTGACCGGGAGTGCGGTGGCGTATCCGTCCACGCAGAGCGACATCGTCTCCGACATCGCGGAGGCACCCGCCGGCGATCCGCTGATCTAGATTGGGAACCATGCTGGTTGCCTTTTCCGTCACGCCGCTCGGCGTGGGTGATTCCGTCGGCGATCTGGTCGCCGAGGCCGTCCGCGTGGTCCGGGCCTCCGGGCTCCCCAACCGCACCGATGCCATGTTCACCACCGTCGAGGGTGAGTGGGACGAGGTCATGGCCGTCATCAAGCAGGCCGTCGACGCCGTCGCCGCGCACGCGCCCCGGGTGACCGTCTCCCTCAAGGCCGATATCCGGCCCGGGGTCGCTGATGCGCTGCACGGCAAGGTCGAGCACATCGAGCGGCGGCTGGCCGGGCAGTGAAGCGGCTGGTCATGTGGGACATCGACTACACGCTGCTGCGCGGCGGCGGGGTCGCCGCGCGGGCCTGGAAGGCCGCGTTCACCGAGCTCACCGGGGTGGCGTGGCGGGCCACCCCGAACTTCGGCGGGCGGACCGACCTGGACATCTGCGCCGAGGTCTTCGCCACCCACGGGGTCACCGACTGCACGCCCGAGCGGTTCTTCGCCCGGTACGTCGAGGAGGTGCACGTCTCCCGGCACCAGTTCGCCGAGCAGGGTGCGCTCCTGCCCGGGGTGCGCGCTGTGCTCGACGAACTGGGCAGCCGGCCGGACGTGGTGCAGACGCTGGTCACCGGGAACGTGCCGCAGGTCGCCGCGGCCAAGATCGAGGCGTTCGCGCTGACCGGTGCCTTCGACGTGGAGATCGGTGGTTACGGCACCGACGACAGCGTGCGGGCGACGCTGGTGCGGCGGTGCCTGGAACGGGCCGAGGCCAAGTACGGCGAGCGCTTCCGGCCCGTGGTCATCGGCGACACGGCCAACGACGTGTCGGCCGCGCTGGCCAACGACGCCCTCGCGGTGGGGGTGGCGACCGGCTCGACCAGCATGGCCGACCTGGTGCTGGCCGGCGCCCACGCCGTGCTGCCCGACCTGTCCGACGTGGACGCGGCCGTCGCGGTCATCACCGCCTGAGGCGCCGGCGCTAACGCACGCGCAGGTGGGGCGGGAAGCCTGTCCAGCGCAGCTCCGGCGGCAGATGGGCCATGTCGTTGTACAGCATCAACGCCGGCGGCCGCTGCTCGCTGTAGCGGATCACCGTCAGCGCCGCGTTGCCCGTGTTGATGCCCATCCACCGCTCCGGCGGCGCCCCCAGTGCGTCCCGCACGAACCACGCGATCAGGAAGCTGTGGGTGATGACCAGCTCGTACGTCTCCTGCTCGGCCGGCACCGCGAAACGCGCCAGCGCCTGCTGCGCCAACTCCGGCCCGTCCCGCAGCTCGTCGGCACCCCAGCCCTCGGTCAGCGCCGAGAACGCGGCCGGCACGTCAGCCGGCACCCACGGCGGGTAGTCACCCACGACGTCCGACGATTGCGCTTGCGGCCAAGCTGCCGCCGTCTCCGCCGCACGGGGCAGCGGGCTGTGCGTCACCGAGGCGAACGGCACGCCAGCCAGCCGGGCGCCCAGCAGCTCGGCCTGGCGGCGGCCCGGATCGCTGAGGCCGGCCTCCTCACTGACTGCCTCGCCGTGGCGGGCCAGGTAGAGGTAGCGATGGCTCACTGCGGGGCGACGGGGTTCGGGATCGCGCCCCCGAACCGGCGGTCGCGCTGGGCGTACAGCTCGCAGGCGTACCAGAGGTGGCGGCGGTCGAAGTCGGGCCAGAGCGTGTCCAGGAAGACCAGCTCCGCGTACGCCGACTGCCAGAGCAGGAAGTTCGACGTGCGTTCCTCGCCGGACGGGCGCAGGAACATGTCCACGTCCGGGATCTCGGGGTGGTACAGGTACTTCCGCAGGGTCTTCTCGTTGACCTTGTCGGCTCTGAGCTTGCCCGCCGCCACGTCCCGGGCGATCGCCGCCGCCGCGTCCGCGATCTCCGCGTGGCCGCCGTAGTTGACGCAGAACTGCAGGGTCAGGGTCTTGTTGTCCTTCGACATCTCCTCCGCGGTCTGCAGCTCGGAGATCACGCTCTTCCACAGCCGGCCCGGGCGGCCCGACCAGACCACCCGGACGCCGAGCTCCACGAGCTGGTCGCGGCGGCGGCGGATGACGTCGCGGTTGAAGCCCATCAGGAAGCGGACCTCTTCCGGCGAGCGCTTCCAGTTCTCCGTGGAGAAGGCGTACGCCGACAGATACGGGATGCCCAGCTCGATCGCGCCCTCGATGGTGTCGAAGAGCGAATACTCCCCCTGCTCGTGACCCTTGGTGCGGGACAGCCCACGCTCCTTGGCCCAGCGGCCGTTGCCGTCCATGACCACCGCCACGTGCTTCGGCACCGCCGCGGCGGGCAGAGCGGGCGGCCGGGCGCCGGAGATGTGCGGTGTGGGCGGACGCGTCACGAAGTGCTCTCCCGTCGGTCGACCAGTGGCAGCGCGCGCAGGTTGCGCTCCATGTGCCACTGCAGGTGTGCTGCCACCAGCCCGCTGCACTCGCGGCGTACCGGTTGCTCGGTGGCGTCGGCGAGCTGCCAGTCGCCGCTGGTCAGGGCCTGCATCAGGGCGACCGTCGCCGGGGCCGGGTGGGCCGCGCCGGGCGGCCGGCAGTCGGGGCAGACCGCGCCGCCCGCGGGCACCGAGAAGGCGCCGTGCTGCCCCGGGCTGCCGCACACCGCGCACTCGCCCAGAGCGGGCGCCCAGCCGGCGAAGGACATGCCGCGCAGCAGATAGGCGTCCAGGACCAGGCTGCTGGCGTGCTCCCCCGCCGCCAGGGCCTTGAGCGCGCCGAGAGTGAGCTGGAACAGCCGCAGGGCGGGCTCGCGCTCGACCGGGGAGAGCCGCTCGGCGGTCTCCGCGATGGCGCTGGCCGCGGTGTAGCGGGGGTAGTCGGTGAGGAACTTCTTGCCGTACAGCATCAGGGCCTCGACCTGGCTGACCGAGTGCAGGCTGCTGCCGACGCCCTCGGGCGAGCCGGCGAGCTGCAGGTCGATGTGGCCGAAGGGCTCCAGCCGGGCGCCGAACTTGGAGCTGGTGCGGCGCACCCCGCGGGCGACCGCGCGCAGCCGCCCGTGCCGCCGGGTCAGCAGGGTGATGATCCGGTCGCTCTCGCCGAGTTTCTGTACGCGCAGGACCACCGCGTCGTCGCGGTAGAGATGGCGTCGGTATCCGGCGGGCACGCAGTCATTCTGCCTGGTGGGTACGACAGACCCTGACCCGGATCTCAGGGTCTTCTCGGGGCCGCCTCAGTGGGAGGACCGATGGTGCCCGGGTGCCGGCGCCCCCTAGCGTCACAGGCATGACCCCGACTCTCGCCCGGCGCGCCGGCGCCGTCACCCTGATCGCCGTGACCGCGGCCGCCCTGGCCGGCTGTGGCGGAGGGATCGGCGCCCGGCTGACCTACGACGACACCGAGAAGGTGAAGGTCTCCGAGATCGTCCTGACGGGCGGCAGCGGGGACGTCACCGTGACGACGGCCGCGATCGCCGACACCCGGATCAAGCGCATCGTGCGCAGCAACGGCTCCGACGACCCGCGGGCCTCGTACGAGCTGACCGGCACGGTGCTGACGCTCGACACCAACTGCGGGCCGCATTGCCAGGTGTCGTACGAGATCCAGGCCCCGACCGGGGTGGCGGTGCGCGGCAAGCTCGGCTCCGGCGACCTCACGCTCAGCGACATCGGCTCGGCGGACGTCACCGTGGGCTCCGGCGGCGCCGCCGTCGACCGGGCGAGCGGCGCGGTGTCGCTGAAAGCCGGCTCGGGCGACATCCTGGCCAACGACCTGCTGGGCGAGACGACGCTGGTCACCGGCTCGGGCGACGTCGAGGCCCGCGGCCTGAGCGGCGGCAAGGCCGTCCGCGCCCAGACCGGCTCCGGCGACGTCACGGTCGAGGTGACCCAGGTGGCCTCGGTGACCGCCCGCACCGGCAGCGGCAACATCGAGCTGATGGTGCCGGACGGCGCCTACCAGGTGAAGACCCGCACCGGCTCCGGCGACGCGGAGCTGCTGGGCGTCGTCAACGACGCGACGGCCAAGAACGTCATCGAGGTGCAGACCGGCAGCGGGGACGCGACCATCACCGCCATCCCGGGCAGCTAAGGGGTGTCGGCGGGGTGCCTCTCCCGCCGGGACAGCCAGACGAACGGCAGCGCGAGCGCGGCGACCCCGGCCGACATCAGGTACGAGGCCGGGTAGCCCCAGACGTCGGCGGCCCGGCCCAGCGCCGGCTGGGTCACGACGCCGCCGGTCGAGGCCATCAGCGAGTCGAAGGACAGGATGGTCGCGCGCTGCTGCGAGGGGATCATCCCGTTCAGGTACGCCTGCCGCACCGGCTGCCCGGCCGCGGCGAGCAGTCCCCAGGCCACCACCAGCGCCAGCACCACCCAGAAGCTCGGGATCAGGGCGATCAGCAGCACCGCGAGCACGCTGCCGCCGAGGGTGGCCAGCAGCATCGAGGTGCGCCGGGCGAAGACCCGCCGCAGCGCCGGTGCGACCAGCCCGCCGACGATCTGCGCGGCGGCCAGCAACGCCGCCGAGATCCCGGCGATCCCGTACGCGGCCTCGTCACCCCACAGCTGCAGCAGGTACGGCTGCAACGCGTAGTGCACGTAGATCATCGCGCCACCGGTGCAGGGCGCGGCCAGCATGAGCCAGCGCACCGGGCGGACCCGCAGGCCGTACTCGACCGAGTGGGCGGCGATGCGGCGTACCTCGGCCCGGTAGCCTCCGCCGCGGTCCGGGGTGAACCCGAGGTCGTGCATCAGCAGCGCGGCCACCACCAGCATCACCACGAGCACGGCGGCCCGCAGCAGGTACGGCGCCCCGAGCCCGGCGAACTGGGCGAGATACCCGCCGCCACCCGCGCCGACGAGCATCCCGACGCCCATGAAGACCTGCCCCCGGGCGAAGACCGCATCCAGGCTCCCGGTGTAGCCGGTGGCGCGCAGCGCGTCGACCAGCCAGGCCTCGGTCGCGCCGGAGAAGAACGTGAAGCCCAGCCCGATCAGCGCCGAAGACACCGCCCAGGCCCAGA
Organism: Actinoplanes auranticolor; assembly: GCF_018332655.1. GTDB lineage: Bacteria > Actinomycetota > Actinomycetes > Mycobacteriales > Micromonosporaceae > Actinoplanes > Actinoplanes auranticolor. The sequence continues at coordinate 69,245 of NZ_BOQL01000029.1, forward strand.
ACGGCCCCTCGACGCGCCACAGCCAGACGTAGAGCACGGTGGTGGCGGCCAGCGTCACCGTGCCGAGCAGGTACGACGCCCGGCGCCCCCAGGAGTCCGCGACGATGCCGGTGGGCACCTCGAACAGCACCATGCCGGCGGTGAAGAACGCGTTCGCGGCGAAGGCCTGGAAGTTGGTCAGCCCGGCGTCCAGCAGGAAGAGCGTGTTGACGCCCCAGATCAGCGAGGCCGCCAGGGTGTTGCCGAGCCCGAGCGTGTAGTACGTCCGGCGCACGTGCGCGGCCGTGATCGTCATGTATGCACAGTCCCAGAGATCTCCCCGCCCGCGGGGGACATCGGCGCGGCGACCGGCCGACGTGGACGGTGGCACGAAGGGAGGAGGACAAAGATCAACTAGCTTCCTATGCTTCCCGGCATCGCACAACTCGCACGGGGAGCAATACACATGTTCACACGTTCTGTTCCGGTCGTCGCCCTGGGTGCTCTCCTGGTCGCGGGCCTCGCCGCCTGCAGCAGCACCGCCAGCCCCGACGCCGCCAAGGCACCGGCCGCCGCACCTTCGGCCGCACCGGCTGTCAGCGCCACCACCCCGCCGGCCGACCCGACGCCGACCGACAAGGCCGGCGGCAGCACCAAGAAGTCGCAGGACAAGGGCGCCTCGGCGAACTGCCCGGTGACCGCCGGGACCCTGCGGGCAGCGATCAAGAAGGAGCACCCGAGCTGGGGTGAGCAGGAGCTGACCGGCATCACGTGTTACCAGGACTACGCGATCTCCACCCGGCGCGCTGCCGGCTCCGGCGCTGACACCGAGGTCGAGACCTTCCGCTACACCGGCGGCGCGTGGCAGACCTTCACCGGCGGCAGCGGTGGCTACTGCGACGGCGTGCCCGAGGACGTCACCGAGTACTTCCGGGACCACGGCCGCGCCGGCTGCGAGAGCTGACCGGCCGCGCGGATCACGTACGCACGGTCTCGGAGATCTGCCCGACGGCGGGTGACACCGGCGCGGCGACCGGCCGGCGTCGCCGGCCGCCGGGCAGCAGCACGGGCCGGCGGCCGGCGGCGAAGTCCTCGACCCAGCCGAAGAGCGCGACGGCCACCGCGACCAGCGCGGCGATCACCACGAGCCGCCAGCCGATCCCGGTCGCGCCGCGGACCGGCAGGCCGTGCGTCTCGCCGATCCGGGTGACGGCCACGATGATCGGCACGTGCCAGAGGTAGATCGTCAGGGCCCGGGCGTTGAGCGCGGTGACCAGCCGGGACGCGCGGGCCGCCGGGACGGCCGGGGCGAAGCCGAGCGCGATCAGGATGAACGCGGCGGACCAGAGCGCGTTGCCGAGCGGGATGTCGTTGAGGTCGTACCCCCGGGGTCCGGGATGGGTGAGCACCCACCCGGCGCCGGCCGTCGCGAGCAGCCCGGCCACGCCGGCCAGGCGGCGCCGGGCGAGCCGGCGCAGCATCCCGTCGTGGTGGGCGAAACCGAGCAGCCAGGCGCCGCCGTAGAGCGCCATGTCCCGCACGATCGCGTGCGGGGTCAGGCCGAGCAGGGTGATGACGGCCAGCGCGGTGTAGGGCGTCGCCAGCGACAGCTTCGGGAAGCGGCGGAAGACCGGCAGGGCGAGCGGCGACAGCAGTACGAACCAGAGGAAGTCCCGCAGGTACCAGGTGGCGCTCAGGGCCATCGAGCCCCAGCCGTTGGCCGGCGGGTCCTGCACCGGGAACGCCCAGTACAGGATCTTCCAGTCCCAGGCGAGGCCGGTGAGCAGCATCGCGGGCACGGCGATCGCCGACATCGCCCACAGCGACGGCAGCAGGCGGCGCAACCGGCGCTCGACGGCGAGCGGCCCGGACCGGTCGAGCGAGGCCGCCATCATCGAGCCGGCCAGCGCGAACATCACCGACATGGCCGGGAAGGCGATGGTCAGCGCGACCCACCCGGTGGAGTGGTAGACGACCACCCGGACGATGGCGATGGCACGCAACAGGTCCAGGTACCGATTCCGCATGACGTAAAGGGCTATCTAAATAAGCCCCCACAAAGCAAACCGAAACCGGCATCCGGTGATATGAACCACAAACGCGGCTAAAAACCCAAACGTCGAAGTTGCTTGGGGTCGCGCTGCCATTCCTTGGCGATCCGCACGTGCAGATCCAGATAGATCTTGCGGCCCAGCAACTGCTCGATCTCGGCCCGCGCCTTGGTGCCGACATCCTTGAGCCGGGCGCCCTTGGCGCCGATCACGATCGACTTCTGACTGTCCCGCTCGACGTACAGGTTCGCGTAGATCTTCAACGACCGCCCCTCGACGATCATCTCCTCGACCAGTACGGCGATCGAGTGCGGCAGCTCGTCGCGCACCCCCTCGAGGGCGGCCTCCCGGATCAGCTCCCCGATGAGCACCTGCTCGGGCTCCTCGGTCAGCACGTCGTCCGGATAGAGCGGCGGCGATTCGGGCAGTTGCTTGACGATCACGTCGACCAGCGTCTCCACCTGATGGCCGGAGACCGCGCTGACCGGCACGATGTCGGCGAAGTCGTAGAGCTTGCTGACGTCCAGCAGCCGCTGCGCCAGCGTCGCCGGATCGACCAGGTCGACCTTGGTGACGACCGCGATGACGGTGGCCTTCAGCTCGGCCATCTCGGCCGAGATGAACCGGTCACCGGCGCCGACCGGCTCGTCCGCCGGGAAGCAGATGCCGATCACGTCGACCTCGCTCCAGGTCTCGCGGACCAGGTCGTTGAGGCGCTCGCCGAGCAGGGTCCGGGGACGGTGCAGGCCGGGGGTGTCGACCAGAACGAGCTGTGCGTTCTCCTGGTGCAGAATGCCGCGAATGATATGCCGGGTGGTCTGCGGTTTGTTGGACGTGATGGCGATCTTCTGACCGATGATCGCATTGGTCAAGGTCGACTTCCCGGCATTGGGCCGACCGACAAAACAGGCAAATCCGGCGCGGTAAACATCATCCGCGACCTTGATCTCCCGGCTGGCGGCCTTGTGCCGATGCTTCTTCCTTCCGGTACGCGCATCCACGACCCCGCCGGAAGCCCGTGGCCCCGGGCTCAGGTCGCCTGCGGCAGCCCCGCCGTCCGCACCAGCACCCGTCATCGCGGCAGCCGGCACGGAAACACCGGCACTGTCCGCTGCGGACGAGGTCTTCGCCGCCGGACCGGTCTCGCCGCTCGTGGTCCCTGCGCTTCCGCGGGCGCCCGCGGCCGCGCCGCTACCGCGCCCACCCGCTCCGCTGCGCTTCGCGCCGTCGGCGCCGCCGCTCGCGGCGCCGCGCTTGGCCTCAGCCGCGCCGGCTGCGCTGCGCTTCGCGCCCGCGGCTTCGCCTCGCTTGGCACCGCCCCCGGCTTCGCCGCGATCCGCGGCACCTCCGGCTTCACTCCGCTTCGCCACGCCCGCGGCTTCGCTCCGGTTCGGCGCACCTGCGGCTTCGCCGCGCTTGGCCGCACCTGGGGCTTCGCCACGCTTGACCGCACCGACGCCCCGCTTCGCTCCGCCGCCCGCAGCACCACTCTGCTCCCGCCGCGCCGCACGCCGCTCCTGCCGCCGAAGCTCGTTCCGCTCCCCCGCAGTCAGCCGCTGCTCGTCGGCACCGCCACCCACAGAACGCTCAGCGCCACCGCCGTCAGCGCCGGTCCCGGCACCAGCCCGAACCCCGCGACCACCCGCAGCCCGCCGCTCATCCCCGGCCCCGGCACCCCGCGCCCGCCCAGCGGCCGCAGCCGCCTGCGAACGCCCGGTCCCACCGGCCGCCGTCCGCGGACTCCACTTGGGCTTGGAACGCGCCGGCCTAAGCTCCCCGGTCTCACTGACAGCATCCGACCGCGTCGGCAGCACCTGCCGCCCAGCCCTGGCGCCACCCGCAGGCCTACCGGCTCCCCCGGCACCTCCGGCGCCACGGGCGCCACCAGCACCGCGGGCGCCACCATCGCGCCCAGCGACGCCTCCAGCGCCTCGGGAACCGCCAACGCCTCCGGCGCCCCCGGCGCCGCGAGCGGACCCCGCACCGGCAGCGCTGCGAGCGCCGGCGCCTCCAGCACCGCGGGCGCCACCAGTGTCCCCGGCACTTCCAGCACCGCGACCACCTGCGGCACGAGCCTCCCGCGCCCCCGAACGCTCACCACTTCCCGCCGAAGCTGAGCGCCCACCCTTACCGCGCGCCCCACCCTCAGCGGACTCAGCGCCGCTCCGGCCCGAACCCTCGCCAGCCGTCGTCACGCCGTCACCGTGCCCAGCAGGGCCCCGGTCGGCGCAGCCACGTGGATCGGCGCGTCGGCCGCCAGGTCGCGTACCGCCGCGTGCCCCGCGCCGTCCAGCGTCGACGCCTCGGTCACCACCGCCGCCGCTTCCAGCTTGGTCGCGCCGGCCGCCACCGCGGAGGCCACCGCGAGCTGCAGGGCCGTCACCGCCAGGCTGGGCAGGACCACGGTCGCTGCCGCATACGTGCGGCCGTCCTGGTCGCGTACGGCTGCTCCTTCGACGGCGCCCACCCGGGCGCGGGCGCCGCGGGCCAGCGTGACCAGCTTGGCGTCCTCGGCGGTGAGCTCGCCCTCGGCGGCGGGGACGGCGGGTCCGGCGGGACTGGTCTGGTCAGGCATCAGCGTGCTGTCTTTCCTCGGTCTCGGGAACGTTCTCGGTGTCCTCAGCTTCGTCTGAGGCGGTTTCGACCCGGCACACCAGCACCGAGTCGATCCGGTTGCGGCGGCCGGTGGTGCCCTCCGCGATCAGGTGCAGCCCGCCGACGTCGACGGACGCGCCCGGGATGGGCACCCGGCCCAGCGTCTGGGCGAGCAGGCCGCCGACGGTCTCGACCTCGTCGGCCGGCAGCTCGACGTGGAAGATCTCGCCCAGGTCCTCGATCGGCAGCCGGGCGGTGACCCGCACCGAACCGTCGTCCAGGTGCTCCACGGGCGGGCGCTCGACGTCGTACTCGTCGGTGATCTCGCCGACGATCTCCTCGAGGATGTCCTCGATGGTGACCAGGCCGGCCGTGCCGCCGTACTCGTCGACGACGATGACCAGGTGGGTGCGGGCCGCCTGCATCTCCGACAGCAGGTCGTCGACCGGCTTGGACTCGGGCACGAAGGTGGCCCCGCGCATCAGCTCGGCGACCGGCATGGCCGAGGCCGCCGGGTCGCCGTTCTGGGTGCTGCGCACGACGTCCTTGAGGTAGAGCACGCCGAGCACGTCGTCGACGCTCTCACCGATCACCGGGATGCGGGAGAAGCCGGACCGCAGGAAGAGGAACAGCGCCTGCTGCAGCGTCTTGGGGGCTTCTATCCACACCATCTCGGTACGCGGCACCATCACCTCGCGGGCGATGGTGTCACCCAGCGCGAAGACGGAGTGGATCATTTCGCGTTCGCCGTGCTCCACGACGCCGCGCTGCTCGGCCAGGTCGACCAGCTCGCGCAGCTCGACCTGGCTGCCGAACGGGCCCTCGGGGAAGCCCTTGCCGGGCGTGACCGCGTTACCGATCAGGATCAGCAGGGAGGCCAGCGGATTCAGCACCCGGCCGAGCCAGCGGACCAGCGGCGCGGCGGCCTTGCCCACCGCGTACGCGTGCTGGCGCCCGACCGTACGCGGTGCGACCCCGACCACGACGAAGCTGACCAGCGTCATCGCACCGGCTGTGACCAGCGCGGCCCGCCAGCCGGCGCCCCAGCTGTCCACCGCGACCAGCGCGACCAGCGTGGTCGCGGTCAGCTCGCAGAGCAGCCGGAGCAGCAGCAGGAGATTGAGGTGCCGGACGACGTCACCGGCGACGGCTTCCAGGGCCGCGGCCCCGCGCTGGCCCTCGCGGGCCATCTCTGCGGCTCGCGCTGAGGAGACGGTGGCCAGCGCCGCGTCGGTCATCGACGCCAGGCCGGCCAGGAAGACCAGGACCGCGGCGTAGGTGACCAGTTGCACGTCGGGCAGGCCGCTCGCCGGGCCGGCCGCGAATAAGGACGGCTCCACGGGGATCAGCCGGCCCGCCGTCCGGAGCGCCAGCTCTGCAGCAGCCGGGCCTGCAGAGCGAACATCTCGCGCTCCTCCTCGGGCTCGGCGTGGTCGTAGCCGAGCAGGTGCAGGACCCCGTGCACGGTGAGCAGGTGCAGCTCGTCGGCGGGGGTGTGCCCGGCCACCGCGGCCTGTTTCGCCGCGACCTCGGGGGCCAGCACGATGTCGCCGAGCAGCGCCGGCTCACCCGTGCCGGCCTCGCCGGGACCGTGGTCGACGCTGCCCTCGTCCATGGGGAAGGCGAGCACGTCGGTGGGGCCGTCACTGCCCATCCAGCGATGGTTGAGCTCGGTCATGTAGTCGATGTCGACCAGCAGGATCGAGAGCTCGGCGAGGGGGTTGACCCCCATCTCCTCGAGCGCGTGCCGGGCCACCGCCAGGATCGCGTCGGTGTCGACCTCGACTCCCGACTCGTTGGCGATCTCGATGGACATGTAGTGCGTAACCCCTTATCAGCGCCGGCGGTTCGGGCGGCCACCGCTGGCGGCCCGGCCCGGCACGGCATGGACGGACTGCGTGGCCTGTTGTTCCTGCTCGACGTCGTAACGGGCGTACGCGTCGACGATCTCGGCGACCAACCGGTGCCGGACGACGTCGGAGCTGGTCAGCTCGGAGAAGTGCACGTCGTCGACGCCCTGCAGGATCTCCCGCACGATGCGCAGCCCACTGGTGGTGCCGCCGGGCAGGTCGACCTGGGTGACGTCGCCGGTGACCACGATCTTGGCGCCGAAGCCGAGCCGGGTCAGGAACATCTTCATCTGCTCGGGCGTCGTGTTCTGCGCCTCGTCCAGAATGATGAACGCGTCGTTCAAAGTCCTACCCCGCATATAGGCTAGCGGGGCCACCTCGATCGTGCCCGCCGCCATCAGGCGCGGGATCGACTCCGGGTCGAGCATGTCGTGCAGCGCGTCGTACAGCGGCCGCAGGTACGGGTCGATCTTCTCGTTCAGCGTGCCCGGCAGGAAGCCCAGCCGCTCGCCCGCCTCGACCGCGGGACGGGTCAGGATGATCCGGTTGACCTGCTTGGCGGTCAGCGCCTGGACGGCCTTGGCCATCGCCAGGTAGGTCTTGCCGGTGCCGGCCGGGCCGATGCCGAAGACGATCGTGTTCTCGTCGATGGCGTCGACGTAGCGCTTCTGACCGAGCGTCTTGGGACGGATGGTCTTGCCGCGCCGGGAGAGGATGTTGATGGTCAGCACCTCGGCGGGGCGCTCGGCGGTGTTCTGCTCGAGCATCGCGACGGTGCGGCGGACGGCGTCGACGCTGAGCGTCTCGCCCCTCTCGATCAGCTCGATGAGCTCCGAGAAGAGGCGTTCGGCGGTGGCGTTGTCGGCGGGCACGCCGGTGATGGTGATCTCGTTGCCGCGGACGTGCACGTCGCTGGTGAGGGTCCGCTCGATGTGCCGCAGGATCTCGTCCTTGGCGCCGAGCAGGTTCACCATGATCTTCGGGTCGGAGACCGAGATCCTGGTCTGCGCCCGGGCGGCAGCGTTGCTGCGATCGGTGCCGGTCATAGGGGCGGCCGTGAGGCCTCAGCCACCTGCTCTCATTCTCGTCCCGGTTCGGAGAGGCCCGCCTCTCCGGCGGCCCGTAAGGATCGTGCCATCGTATCCGGTCGGCGGCACCCGCGCCGATGCCATTATCGGCGGGTCGGCCGGGCCGCGAACAGCGGGTCAGCCCTCGGAGACCGGCACGCCGTCGAACGTCTCCTGCACCCGGGTGAACCGGTAGGTGGCCCAGTGCATCCGGACCACCCGGCCGTCGGCGTCGCGGGTCAGCCGGAGCAGCTCGCCCGCCTCGCGGCCGGAGACCGTCCGGAGCACGTCCGGCCGGTCGGGCAGCGGCCGGAAGACCGACGGCGGCCGGTCGGCCGGCGCGTCGGCCACGCGGGACTGCAGCGCGCCGTCGTGCCAGCTGAAGACGTGCGCGAAACCCTCGCTCCACCAGGGGCCGAGCACCGAGCGGTACGCCGGCGGGGCGGCCCGCCCCGGCGACCAGGCCCGGACGTCGGCGGGATCGGCCTCGACGGCCAGCGCGAGCAGCTCGTGCACCAGCTCGTTGATCTCCGTGGCCGTGCCCGAGGAGCCCAGCACCGCGGCGCCGAGCGCGCCCGGGTTGCCCTCGCCGCCGCGCCGGCCGTAGACACCGGCGAGGAAGCCGGGCATCGCCCCGTCGTGCCCGACGTGCACCACCCGGCGGCCCTGCGGCGCGAGGATGAGGCCGAGGCCGAAGCCGCCGGACCAGAGGGTCTCGTCGGTCGTGGTCTGCGGCCAGCGCATCTCGTCGAGGGTCTCGGGCGCCAGCACCAGCGCGTCCGGGTCGACGATCTCCGGGCTGGCCAGGAAGGCGGCCCAGCGGGCCATGTCGCCGGCGGTGCTCCAGAGCTGCGCGGCCGGGGCGGCGCCGCCCATGTCGAGCTGCGGTTCCGGGCGGGCGGCGTCGGAGTAGGTGTCGACCAGGTAGCCGACCACGGCGTCGCCGGTCGGCTCGACGGTGGTCGAGGTCAGGCCGAGCGGTTCGAGGATCTGCTCGCGCAGCACCGAGGCCCAGGTGCCGCCGCGCAGCTTGGCCACGAGCTGACCGAGCACGGCCAGGCCCAGGTTGGAGTAGTGGTAGCGGCGGTTGTTGGGCAGCACCCGCTCGGCCCGGGCCAGGTCGGCGAGCAGGGCGGCGTCGTCCGGGGCGACCAGCACGTCCCACAGGTCGCCGTACGGCTCACGTTGGAAGCCGGCGGTGTGCGAGAGCAGCCGGCGGATCGTGGCCGTGCCGTGCGCGGGCACGTCGAGACGGGTGGCGATCGGATCGTCGAGATCCAGCAGGCCGTCGTCGCGGGCCTGCATGACCAGTACCGCCGTGAAGGTCTTGGTGACCGAGCCGATCCGGAACCGGCTCTGCGCGTCGAGTGCGCGGGCGGGGTCGCCGGAGGTGCCGACGGTGCAGGTCCAGAGGCTGCGGTCGGCGCGGTGCAGGGCGACGGAGAGGGCGGGCACCCGGGCGTCGGCCTGGACCTTGCGGACGGCGCGCTCCAGGCGCTGCTCGGGCGTCACCGCGACACCATCGGCCCGAGCGGCTTGCCCCCGACGACGTGCGCGTGCACGTGGAAGACCTCCTGACCGCCGTGGCTGCCGGTGTTGAAGATCAGCCGGAAGCCGTCGCCGGTGAGCCCCTCGGCCTCGGCGACCGCGGCGGCGGTGGCGAGCACGTCGGCCGCCGCGCCCGGGTCGGCGGCGAGCGCGACGACGTCCCGGTGGTGGGCCCGGGGAATGACCAGGACGTGCACCGGGGCCTTCGGATCGATGTCGCGGAAGGCCAGCGTGGTGGGGGTCTCGTGCACGACGGTCGCGGGGATCTCCCCGGCGGCGATGCGGCAGAACAGGCAGTCGTTGTCCACGCCGAAGATCCTAGAGTGAGCTCATGACAGGACGCGCGATCCTCGTGACCGGTTCCTCCCGCGGCATCGGCCGGGCCGTCGCGACCCGGTTCGCCCGGGCCGGCGACCGGGTCGCCATCCATCACCGGGACTCGGCCGCGCTGGCCGGGGAGCTCGCGGCCGCGCTGCCGGGCAGCGGCCACGTCGTGGTCCGGGCAGATCTGGCCGATCCCACGGCGGTACGGGCCATGGTCGACGAGGCGGCCCAGCGGCTGGGCGGCCTGGACGTGCTGGTCAACAACGCCGGCGTGTTCGGCCCCACGGACCGCCCGCACCCGATCTTCGGCACCGGTTACGAGCAGTGGCTGGCCAACTGGCGGGCCACCTTCGACGTGAACCTGTTCGGTGCGGCGAACGCGTCCTGGGCTGCGGCGCAGCACATGCGCGAGCGCGGCGGCCGGATCATCAACGTGTCGTCGCGCGGCGCGTTCCGGGGCGAGCCGGACCAGCCCGCGTACGGCGCCAGCAAAGCGGCCCTGAACTCGATGGCGCAGTCGCTGGCGGTGGCGCTGGCCCCGTACGGGATCGGGGTGGCCTGTGTGGCCCCGGGGTTCGTGGAGACCGACATGACCAACGAGCACCTGAAGTCGCCGCGCGGGGACGCGATCCGGGCGCAGAGCCCGTTCGGCCGGGTGGCGCGGCCGGAGGAGATCGCGAGCGCGGTGCACTGGCTGGCGTCGGCCGAGGCGGAGTGGGCTTCTGGGACGATCATCGACCTGAACGGGGCCTCGTACCTGCGCACGTAGGATCCTGCTTAAATCGATCTTGCCTGGGTTTTCCGCTGCGGGTTGACTCGGCAACGTGATGGGAGCGCTTCCATGGATGACCTGCTGGCCCGGCTGACCCTCGAACAGAAGGTGTCGCTGTTGGGCGGCCAGGACTTCTGGTCACTGCCCGCGATCGAGGAGATCGGGTTGCGCTCGCTGGTGATGTCCGACGGGCCGATCGGCGTCCGCGGCACCGGCTGGGCCCCCGACGACCCGTCGATCGCCCTGCCCAGCCCGACCGCCCTGGCCGCCACCTGGGACCCGGCCCTGGCCCGCAAGGCCGGCCACCTGCTCGGTCAGGAGTCCCGGCGCAAGGGCGTGCACCTGCTGCTCGGCCCGACGGTCAACCTGCAGCGCACCCCGCTGGGCGGCCGGCACTTCGAGTGCTACTCGGAGGATCCGCTGCTCAGCGGCGAGATCGCGGTCGGTTTTGTGGCCGGTGTGCAGGAGCACGGCGTCGGCACCACGGTCAAGCACCTGGTGGGCAACGACTTCGAGACCGACCGGATGACCGTCGACGTGCGGATCGGCGAGCGGGCCCTGCGCGAGGTGTACCTGGCGCCGTTCGAGCGGGTCGTGGCGGCGGGCGGCTGGGGTCTGATGAGCGCCTACAACGGCGTCAACGGCCAGCCGATGGCGTCCAACGGCCGGCTGCAGTCGGACATCCTCAAGGACGAGTGGGGTTTCGACGGCATCGTGGTCTCCGACTGGCGGGCGGCCCGGGAGACGGTTCCGGCCGCGCTCGGCGGGCTGGACATCGCCATGCCGGCGATGGAGAACCCGTGGGGGGCCAAGCTGGTCGCGGCGGTGCGGGCCGGCGAGGTGGCCGAGGAGCTGATCGACGACAAGGTACGGCGGGTGCTGCGGCTGGCCGGCCGGGTGGGCGTGCTCGACGGCGTACCCCCGGCGGTCCTGACTCCCCCGCCGGACCTCGACGGTGACGCCGTGGCGCACGAGGTCGCGGCCCGGTCCTTCGTGCTGGCCCGCAACGAGCGGTTCACGCTGCCGCTGGAGGCGGCGGCGCTGACGAAGGTCGCGGTGATCGGGGCGCTGGCCACCGACGCCCGGGTGCTCGGCGGCGGCAGCGCGCAGGTGGTGCCGCCGCACGTGATCTCCCCGCTGGACGGCCTCAGCCGAGCCCTGCCCGGGGTGGACGTGGTGCACGCCGTCGGCGCCGACCCGCGCCCGTTCCTGCCCGCGCTGCCGCAGCCGGCGTCGATCGAGCTGCTCGGCGCCGGGCACCGGTTCAGCGTGGACACCGCCGCGGTGCGCTGGATCGGCGACCTGCCCGCGGGCCTGGACCCGGCCGTCGTGACCGGCCTGGAGATGCGCACGACCTTCACGCCCGAGCAGGACGGCGAGCACACCTTCGCGGTGTCCGGCTTCGGCACGTTCGACCTGCGGGTGGGCGCCCAGCAGCTCTACGAAGGGACGCTGCACCCGCCCGGCGCCACCCGCGCCGACCTGCTGCTCTCGCCGCGCGAGCAGCGCGCGGTCGTCCAGCTGACGGCCGGCGAGCCGGTCGAGATCGTGCTGCGCCAGAGCATCCAGCCGGGCATGGCCCACACGGTCAGCGCGACGCTGGGCCACCGGGCGCCGGGCGTCTCGGCGGACAGCATGATCTCCGAAGCGGTGGCGCTCGCGGCCTCTGCGGACGTCGCGGTGGTCGTCGTGGGCACGACCGAGCAGGTGGAGTCCGAGGGCTTCGACCGCACGTCACTCTCGCTGCCGGGCCGGCAGGACGAGCTGGTGGTACGGGTGGCAGCGGCCAACCCGCGCACGGTCGTGGTGGTCAACGCCGGCTCCCCGGTGCTGCTGCCCTGGGCCGACGACGTCGCGGCGGTGCTGCTGACCTGGTTCCCGGGGCAGGAGGCCGGGGCGGCGCTGGCCGACGTGCTGCTGGGCGTCACCGAACCGGGCGGCCGGCTGCCCACCACGTGGCCGCGCCGCGAGGAGGACTGCCCGATCCTGCACGTGGTCCCCCGCGACGGCGTGGTCGCCTACGACGAGGGCGTCTTCATCGGCTACCGGGCCTGGCAGCGGGCCGGCACCACCCCGCTGTACGCCTTCGGCCACGGCCTGGGTTACACCAGCTGGCAGTACGAGACGCTGTCGGTGTCGGCCACCGAGGCGACGGTGACGCTGACGAACACCGGCGCCCGGTTCGGCCGCGAGGTCGTCCAGGTGTACGCCGGAGCAGACGGCGAGCCCGCGGCAGCCGACATCCCGGCCGGCGGGCTCCCGGAGCGGCCGGCCCGATGGCTGGCCGGTTTCGCGCCGGTCGAGGCCCACCCCGGCGAGACGGTGACGGTCCGTGTCCCCCTGCCGCCGCGCACCTGGCAGGTCTGGGAGGAGGGCTGGCACACCGTCGCGGGCACGTACGAGGTGACCGCGGCGCACGCGCTCGACGACCCCCGGCTGACGGCCACCCTCTCGTTCTGAGAGTCCGACGCACGGAAACGGGCCACGACCGGTAACCGGTCGTGGCCCGTTCCTCGTGGGCGTCAGCTGCGGGTGACCGTCAGCTTCAGGCCTTCGTCCTGGTCGTTGGTCCAGGAGACCGCGTAGCCGGGCCAGTCGCCCTGCAGCCCGCCGTCGTCCTCGACTGTGCCGTACATCCGGTCGACCAGCGCACCGGGCACCTGCAGGGTGTCGAAGACGCAGGTCAGGGCACTTGCCGAGAGGCCGTCCGAGGACTTCTCACCGGCGCCCTTGACGGTCAGCTTGCGGTTGTTGTCGGAGAGCTTCATGCCGGTCTTGGCCGGGTCGCACTTCTGCACCGCGACGAGCAGCGGATCCTGTTCCGCCGCCGCGACGGGCAGCGTTCCGTTGTCGGCGTTGCCGTCGTCGAGGAGCTTGGGCACCAGGACGATGCCGGCCACGACGACGAGTACGGCGAAGATCACCCAGGGAATCGGGCTGCGCTTGCGAGCATGCGGAGCCGGTGCTGGTGGGAGCTGGCGGGGCTGTGTCATATGGGTTCCTTCGCGCCAGGGGAGGGGGCGGACGCGCGGACGAAAGTGTGCGCTACGACACGCGACAAGACAACGATCACACTGCGAACTGACTAATCGGACTAGCCGACTGTGGAAATTAGTCTTACCAGACCCCTCATGATCAGTCACGCAGAGTTATATCTACCACTGTGAGGAAGCGGGGATTGACGCAGTGCAATGTTAGCTGACAGCGCCGCCGAGCACCCGGTAGTGGTAGTGGTGGGAATGGGCGAAACCTACCCGGGAGTACAGTTCACGGGCGGCGATGTTGGCCTTTTCGACTTGGAGGTACAGCTCGGCGCAGTCGCGGCCCGCCGCCCAGCGCGCCGCGGCCCCGAGAACGGCGAGCGCCAGCCCGCGACGCCGGTGCTCTGGGCTCGTCGCCATGCAGAACACTCCGGCCCACTCGCCGTCGGCGACGACCATCCCGATCGCGGCGTCCCGCTCCTCGACCTCAGCCCGGACGAACGCGGCCGGTGCCGGTACCCGCGCGAGGACCTGCCGGGCCAAGGCGGAGGTGTCCCCGGGGCCGTTGAGCGACTGATGAGCAGCCAGCCACGCGGCACTCGGCACGCCTTCGACCGTCAGGCTCAGGACCGGGTCCGTGGCGGCGATCACGTCGGCCGTGGCTGCCGTCAGGACGAGGGTGGGGGCTTCGCGGCGGTAGCCGCGGGCGGCGAGTGCCGCATCCAGCTCCCGATGCTGCTCGGCCGGACCGACCTGGACGGTCACCGGCAGGCCGGCCGCGCGGTAGAACGCCTCCACCACGTCCAGGCTGCGTTCCGGATGCCGGTCCGGCGCCGGCGGCAGGGCCGAGTTGGACCGCCGCCGGGCCACACCCGGCGTGTGCCGCAGCAGCCAGCCCGCCGCGGCCTCCGTGCGACCAGCCGGCCACGCCGCCGCGGCCGACCGTTCTATCCGGACCGCCCGCGCACCCTGCATAGGATCGAACATGATCCGATCCTATGCATGATTATGCGTATGAAGAAATGATTAAACGCTGACCAGCGCGGGCGCTGACCGGCGGGCCACCACCGACTCCAGGATCTCGCCGACCCGGATCGCGGTGTTCGACAGCAGCGCCGACGTGATGCCGTGGGTGTGCTCGGTGCCGCCCTGCAGATAGATGCCCACCCGCAGGCGCGGATCGGTCGCGGCGCGGTAGTCGCGCTCGACCCGCGCCCGGCCCTGCTCGTCGCGGTGGCACAGGTCGGCGAGCTCGCCGAGGATCGCGTACGGGTCGGCCTGGTGGTAGCCCGTCGCGCAGACCACCACGTCCGCCGCCAGCCGTACGGTCTCCCCGGTGACCAGCGAACGCACGCTCGCCACCACCTGGTCCGGCCCGTCGGCCACCTCGGTCAGCCGGGACACGTTGAGCATCCGCAGCCGCTGCTTGCCGAGCACCTTCTCCTGGTACGCCCGCCGGTACAGGTCGTCGATGAGGTCCATGTCCACCACGGAGTAGTTCGTGTTGGCGTGGTAGCCCATCAGCTGCCGCTTCACGTCCTCCGGGGCCACGTAGAAGTCGTCGACCGCCGCCGGGTCGAAGATGCGGTTGGCGAAACTGCTGTCGTCGGCGGGCGAGTAGCCGTACCGGGAGAAGACCGCGCAGATCTCCGCCGTCGGGAACTCGCGGTGCAGGGTCGCGACCGCCTCGGCCGCGCTCTGCCCGGCACCGACCACGACGATCCGGCGCGGTTCCGTGCCGCGCAGCTTCGGCATGTTGTGCAGCAGGTCGCTGGTGTGCCAGATCCGGTCGGACGCCGTCACGCCCTCGGGCAGGCGCGGGCGCAGCCCGGTCCCGATCACCAGGTTGCGGGCGCGGTGGGTGCTGAGCTGCCCGCCGTGGCGCGACAGCACGTCCACTGCCATCACGTCGCCGCCGGGAGCCGCGACCGGGGTCACCGACAGCACCTCGGCGTCGTAGGTGACCTGGTCGTCGACCTGCGCGGCGGCCCACGCGAAGTAGTCGTGGAACTCGACCCGCAGCGGGAAGAGGTTCTTGTGGTTGATGAAATCGATGAGCCGGCCCTGGCTGTGCAGATAGCGCAGGAAGGTGAACTCACTGGTCGGGTTCCGCAGCGTCACCAGGTCCTTGAGGAAAGAGACCTGCATCGTGGCGTCGTCGAGGAGCATGCCGCGGTGCCAGCCGAAGCCGGCCTGCCGTTCCAGGAACCGGGTGCGCACCCTCGCATCCGGACCCCGCCCGTTGTTGTGTTCCGACACGGCGATGGCCATGGCCAGATTGGACGGGCCGAAGCCGATCCCCACGACATCGAGTTCAGGTTCAGACATGTCCGTCCCCTCCACGGCGGGGCCGACCTGACCCCAGATTTCGGTTAGCCTAACCTAAGCATCTGCGGAGGCGTCCGCAGCGCCGAGTGAGGGAGAAAAATTCATGCGCGTCGTCATGTTCGGCTTCCAGACCTGGGGGCACCGGACCCTGCAGGCGTTGCTGGATTCGGCGCACGACGTGGTCATGGTGGTCACCCACCCGGTCGGCGAGGGCGCGTACGAGAAGGTCTGGTCCGACTCGGTCGCCGAGCTCGCCGAGGCCCACGGCGTGCCGGTCATGCTGCGCGAACGCCCCGACGACGAGGAGCTGTACGAGGCGCTGAAGCAGGTCGCGCCGGACGTCATCGTGGCCACCAACTGGCGCACCTGGATCCCGCCGCGCATCTTCACCCTGCCGCCGTTCGGCACCCTCAACGTGCACGACGCGCTGCTGCCGGCGTACGCGGGCTTCTCGCCCTTGATCTGGGCTCTGCTCAACGACGAGCGCGAGGTCGGCGTCACCGCCCACATGATGGACGACACACTGGACGCCGGGCCGATCGTGCTGCAGCGCGCCGTCCCGGTCGGCCCGGCCGACACCACGACGGACCTGTTCCACAAGACGCTGGAGCTGTTCGGCCCGATCACCGTCGACGGCCTGGCGGCCATCGCGAGCGGCCGCCGCGACTTCGTGCCGCAGGACCGCTCCAAGGCGAGCTTCTTCCACAAGCGGTCGGAGGAGGACATCCGCATCGACTGGACCTGGTCGGCCGAGGAACTGGAACGGCTGGTCCGGGCGCAGTCGGCGCCGTACCCCCAGGCTTTCTGCTTCCACAAGGGACGCCGCTTGGAAATCGTCACCGCCGCGGTCTCGCAGGCGGTCTACGGCGGCACGCCGGGCCGCATCTTCTTCCGCGAGGGCGACGGCGTGGCCGTCGTGGCGGGCGCGGAAGCCCGCCGCGGCCGCAGCAAGGCGCTGCTGATCCGCTCGGTCCGCACGGACGAGGGCGTGGAGATGCCGGCGCAGGAGTACTTCACGACGATGGGTGGCTACCTGACCAGCCACCCCGACCGCTAACCCAGCACCAGTCCCCCGCCGACCTCGACGACCTGCCCGGTCATCGCGCCCGACCCGTCGGCGACCAGGAACCGTACGGCGGTGAGCAGGTCCGCCGGGACCAGCGTGCGCGGCACGGCCTGGGCGGCGACCAGCCCCGGATGCGGGTCGTCGCCCAGGATCTCCCGCTCGCGCTCGGTCAGGACGGCGCCGGGCGAGAGCGCATTGACGGTGACCCCCGCGGGCCCGAAGGCCCGGGCCAGCGAGCGGGTGAGGCCGACCAGGGCGGCCTTGCTGGAGACGTACGACGGCCCGGACGGCCCGCCCAGCGCCACGGTGGCCGAGGTGACGTTGACGATGCGCCCCCAGCCCCGGGCGGCCATCCCGGCACCGAACGCCTGCGCGAGCAGCATCGGCGCGGTCACGTTGACGGCGAACGTCTCCTGCCACTCGTCGAGCGACAAGGCGTCGACGGCGACGTTCGAGGCGCGCGAGGCGTTGTTGACGAGGATGTCGACCGGGCCGGCCCGTTCGGCGAGGGCGGAGACGGCGGCCGGATCGGCGAGATCGGCCTCGAGGATCTCGGTGCGGGCGCCACGGTCCCGGCATTGCTGCGCCACGGATTCGGCCTCGTCGGCGGCGTCCAGGTGGTGCAGGAGGAGCGTCCAGCCGGCTACCGCCAGATCGACGGCGATCGCGGCGCCGATCCCCCGCCGCGCGCCGGTCACCAGCACTCGTCGCCCCACCGCAGCATCAGACACAGCAGCAGCTTAAGGCGGCGGACGGTCCCCGTGATTCAATTCCGGCCGTGACCGACGACTGGCCCCTCGCCCTGCGCACCGCTCTTCGGCGCGGCCGGCTCATCGTCGCCGAGGTGCCCGCCGCGGCAGCAGGCCGCCGCGCCTGGGTCGCGGTCTACCCGCTGCCCGAGGGCGCCTTCACCGTGCTGCACCGGGAGTTCGACAACACCTACATCGACAACGACTGGTGCTTCGGACCTGACGACGGCATGACCGAGGCGCGGAGCGCGCGGGCCGGCGACGAGGGCCGCCTGGGCCGGATCCTCCGGGAGTGGGGCGTCTCCCCGGACCAGCTCACCTACGCGCACCGCACCGACTACCCGGTCTGACGAAGGTCGCTACGGTTCGGGCATGCAGAATGTGCCTCCTGGCCCGCGAACGGACCGTCGCCGGGATCTGGCCGGGTGGTTGCTGACGCCGCTGATGACGCTGGTGCTCGGGCCGGCGGTGGCGGCGTCCGTGGGGCTGCTGATGGTGCTGTGGGGCGGCCTGGGCGAAGTTCCCGAGGTGTGCGCGGAGACGGTGGCCGACAACCGGTGCGAGGAGATCTCCCTCGAGATGGTCAGTCAGCACATTGCCGTCTTCGGGGTGCTGTGGCTGGCGCTGTGGTTGCTGCCGTGGTGGCGGGAACTGCGCGGGGTCCGGACCGGGATCGCGGTGCTGGCGTGCGTGGTGCTCGTGGCCGCGCCGCTGCGGATGAACTAGGAGTCGCGTCCGGTCACTGAAGACAGTGCACCCAGACGACCAGCTGGGTGGTCCAGGGGCCTTCTCCGCCGACCGTAAGAACGCCCAGCTCGACCCGCCGGCCGTACGCCCCGGCGGCCAGACAGGACGGCCGGTCGCCCTGATGGTCCTGGCCGGCCGCGTCGGTCCACGGCACGTCGGGGACCACCGGGATGCCTTCGCCCATACCGGGGCCCGCGTAGTCACGGCCGTCGAATCTGAACGCGATGGCCTGCACATCCCCCTGATCGGACACGGCCGCGACCCCGCTGACCGTTCCCTGCACGATGTCGGGGACGCCCCTGTCGTGGGTCAGGTACGAGGTCGCCGCCGCACCGACGAGCAGGCCGGCCGTCAGTGCCAACAGGAGGGGCAGTCTCGAGCGCCGGACCGCCACCCCGGGGACCGCGGCCGAGGGCAGCGCGGAATCAGTCATGGCGCGAGCGTAGAGATCGGGCCTGGAGCTCGCTGCCCGCAGATCCGCCGCTGTGTGTCAGTCGGCGTAGTCGGCGGGGTTGAAGACGCGGGCGGTCAGGGGCTCCGGGACCGCCGCGATGCCGGGGCCGCCCGCGTCCAGCCAGGCGGCCACCGCGCCGACCAGGGTGTCGTCGAGGACGTCGCCCAGGTGGACCAGGCGGGCGCCGGCTCGGCGGGCGGCGGGGGTCGGGTGCACCACGACCACGTTCGAGCGTTCGCAGACTCGCAGGCACTCGCTCACGCGTACCCGATGTCTGTCACCCACCGCGCCGCGGATCGCCTCCAGCTGGGCGTCGTGGTCGGTTTCCGGATGCTTGTCGGCGCTGCCGCAGCAGCAGTCCCGGCAGATCGTCAGCGCGCCCATCGCAGTGCCCCCGGTCCCGCCGGCCTCAGTGGACCAGGACCTTGCCGGAGATCTGGTCGTCCGCGCCGGGGACCGGCGCCGAGGGGTCCGAGCCGATCTCGATCAGCTGGTTCTGCGCGTTGACGTGCGCGACGCGCGGCACGTAGTCGGCCCGCTCGCGCTCGTCGACCTGCTTGAACGACATGATGATGATCAGGTCGCCGACCGAGACGAGCCGGGCGGCCGCGCCGTTGATGCCGATCACTCCGGAGCCCGCCGGACCCTCGATGACGTACGTCACCAGCCGCGCGCCGTTGTCGATGTCGACCACCTGGACCTGCTCGCCCTCGACCAGGTCGGCCGCGTCCATCAGGGTCTTGTCGATCGTGATCGAGCCCACGTAGTGCAGGTCAGCCTGGGTCACGGTGGCGCGGTGGATCTTGCCGCCGAGCAGGGTCCGCTGCATGTGTCGTCCTCCTGGGGTGGATGAGGCCCGCGAGGGGGTCGTCGCGGAAGCAAAGTTAGCCTAGCCTAACCTCATCAGTGATCCAACGCCCCCTCAGCAAGGAGTCCCATAGATGAACCGCCGCCTGGGCGGCTGGCGACGCGCCCTCACCGCCGTCGCCGCCGGTCTGCTCGCCGCCACCACCATCACCGCCTGCGGGTCCGAAGAGGACGGTGCCGCCGCGCCCGCCGCTTCGGGCTCGGCCGCCGCCGCTTTCCCGGTCAGCATCGAGCACAAGTTCGGCTCCACCACGATCGAGAAGCAGCCCGAGCGGGTCGTCACCGTCGGCTGGAACGACCAGGACCCGGTGCTGGCCCTGGGCGTGGTGCCGGTGAGCACCCGCGAATGGTTCACCGAGTACCCGGCGTACCCGTGGGTCAAGGAGGCGCTGGCCGGCAAGCCGCTGACCACGTTCTCGGCGGAGATCAACTTCGAGGCGATCATCAAGCAGCAGCCGGACCTGATCCTGGCGATCTACGAGACGATCAACAAGGAGACCTACGACAAGCTCTCCCAGATCGCCCCGACGGTGATCCAGTCGAAGGACTACGCCGACGAGCAGACCCCGTGGGACGTGCAGACGCTGACGACGGGCAAGGCGCTCGGCATGTCGAGCGAGGCCCAGGCACTGGTGGCCAAGGTGAACGCGAAGATCGACGAGGCGAAGGCGGCGAACCCGCAGTTCGCCGGCAAGACCCTGGTGGTGGACTTCGGCCCGGAGAAGGGCCAGCACTGGCTGATCCCGGCCAAGGACCCGCGGCGGGCCCTGTTCGACGCGCTGGGCTTCGCGGCGCAGACCGAGTCGGAGGACGTCAGCGAGGAGCGGCTGGACCTGCTGGACCGGGACGTCCTCTTCGTGAACGGCGCGACGAAGAAGGACATGCTGGCCTCGCCGGCCTTCAGCCGGTTGACGGTGGCTACCGAGGACCGGGCGTTGTACACGTCGTTCTCGACGCCGCTGGGTGGGGCCTTGGCTTACAGCGGGCCCAATGCGTTGCTGTATGCGCTGGAGGTGCTGGTGCCGCAGCTCAAGAACGCTACTGACGGGGACCCGGCGACCAAGGTCGAGGACCTGTCGAACGCAGCCTGACCTGAGATATCTGCAGCGGAAGGGCGACCGGGCAACCGGTCGCCCTTTTCCTCGGAGTGGTCCGATACTGCAACGATCACCTCGTGACGGGTGATGCGGTGGTGCGGGAGGTCGGGCGGCCCAAGGTCTTCTGGTGGCAGGTGTTGCGGGTCGCCTTCGTGCTCGGCTGGGTGGCCTGGGCCGCCCTCACCTGGTGGGTCTCGCCCCGCGAGGGCACCCTCGATGACGCGCGGGCTGATCTGACCGCCGGGCGGGTCACCACGTACGAGTGGGGTCGCGGCTGGTCCGACGCCACCGGGTTGTTCAGTCCCGGGCGGCCGCAGCTCGAATCCGCCGACACCGATGGGCCCGTTTTCCTCTGGAACACCGGCGACGGGCGGCAGCACTACATCACCGTCCCCGGCGGCGTGCCGGCTGACGTGGTGGATCCCGCTGCTCAGCCGCGGTCGGTCACCCCCGAGGGCGAGTCGCTCGCGGCGGCACTGCGGGTCTTCCACGCCCACGACGGGCCGGAAGCCTGGCCGGTCGGCACCTTGATCTCCGGGTTGAGCCTGGCCGGGGTCATCCTGTTCCTCTGGGCGCTCGTGTCCGCCTCGGCACCGCCGGCCGGCGGGACCCGGTGGTTCTGGTTCTGGTTGGTCGGTACGGCGCCGCTCGGGCTCGGGCTGCTGTGGTGGCTGACCCGGGAACGACCGTGGTCGTCCCGGGCCCCCGTACGGGAGAAGCGGTTCAAGTGGTGGGCCGGGATCGGCTTCGGCTTCCTTGCCACCTTGGTGCTCAGCCTCGTGCTCTGGGGGCTGCACAGCCTGCTCGGTGACGCCCTGGTGCCGCGGGTCAGCTGAGCCGCAGCCGACTCGCCAGCAGCGGGCCCAGCAGCTCCAGGGTGGCCGGATCCAGCAGTTCCGAGTGCCGGACCGCCAGTTCGTGCACCTCCATCGCGCCTGTCACGGATTCCCATGGCGGCGCCCCCGGACCGGTGAAGCCCTGTTCGGGCACCGTCGCCTCGACGTAGCACACCGTGCCGGGGTAGAGCGGGTACTCCGCTCCGGCCATCAACCGGTCCGCCTCGAGGTAGTTCGCGAGCACCAGCGCGATCTGCTCGTCCGTCAGCGCCGCCACGCCGCCGCCCGCCGCCCGGACGAAGGTGACCGCTTCGGGCAGGGTGAGGTCGGCGTTGCTGACTTCGTACCCCATCTCGGTGAGCAGGGCCGCGACTGTCGACGGCGCTTGCGCGGCGTCCCGGCGGGCGTCGAGCATGCCGACGAAGTCGACCGTGCGGCCGCGCGCGGTGAGCGTGGCCGCCACGCAGAGCGCGAGCGCCCCGCCGAAGGACCAGCCGAGGAGCCGGATCGGGCCGTCCGGCCGGTGGGCGTCCACGAGGTCGGCGTAAGTCGAAGCCAGTTCCGTGAGCGTCGGAGGGAGCGTGCCGCCGGAGAGCAGCGGGCTCTGCAGGCCGATCAGGGGCAGGTCCGCCGGCAGGTGCCGCTTCAGGCCGGCGAACTGCCAGGCCAGCCCGCTCGCCGGGGCCAGGCAGAACAGCGGCGGGAGGCCGGCGCCCACCTGCAGCGTCAGCACCGGGTCGAGAGCGTCCCCGGCCGGTGCGTCGTCGGCCAGCAGGCGGGCCACGCCCGCGACGGTGGGCGCGGTGAAGAGCCGGGCCACCGGTACGTCCACAGCCAGCTCCCGCCGCAGCGCCGTGGCCAGCCGCACGAGCAGCAACGAATGCGCGCCGAGCGCGAAGAAGTCGTCGTGCACCCCGACCTCGGCCACCCCGAGCACCTCGGACACGATGCGGGACACCGTGGCTTCCAGGCGGGAGCGTGGCGCGGTGCCACCGGACGACACCTCGAGGTCCGGTAGCGCGGCGCGGTCCACCTTGCCGTTCGGAGTCAGCGGCAGCGCGTCCAGCACATGACACACCGCCGGGACCATGTAGGCCGGCAGCGCGTCGTCCCAGAGCCCGGCCGGCACCGTGCCGCCGGTCGTCGTCAGGTACGCCACCAGGCGCTCGCCGCGGGCCACCACGACGGCGCGGGTCACGTCCGGGTGGGCCAGCGCGACCGCCTCGATCTCGCCCAGCTCGATCCGGAAGCCGCGCACCTTGACCTGGTGGTCGGTGCGGCCCAGGTAGACCAGCCGGCCGTCGCGCCGGACGGCCAGGTCACCGGTCCGATAGAGGCGTTGCCCGCCGGGGGCGGCGACGAAGCGGGACGCGGTGAGCGCCGGCCGCCCCAGGTAGCCCCGGGTGACCTGGGCGCCGCCGAGGTACAGCTCCCCCACCACGCCCGGCGGCACCGGCTGGAGCCGCTCGTCGAGCACGTGCGCGCCGGTGCCGGGCAAGGGCTTGCCGATGCTGCCGTCCCAGTCCGCCGTGACCTCGTCGCGGGTGGCCCAGACCGTGACCTCGGTCGGGCCGTACAGGTTGACCACGGCCGCCGCCCGGGCGACCAGGTCCGCAGCGAGCGAGACCGGCAGAGCCTCGCCGCCGACCAGCGCGCGCACCCCCCGCAGGTCCACATCGGAGGACTCGAGGAGGGCGGCCCAGAGCGAGGGCGTCGCCTGCATCGCCGTGACCCGCTGCTCGCGCAGCAGTTCGGCCAGCAGCAGCGGGTCGCGGACCTGGGCGGACGAGGCCAGCACGATGGTGCCGCCGGCCAGCAGCGGGCCCATCAGCTCCAGCACGGAGATGTCGAAGGACAGCGTCGTCACCGCCAGCAGACGATCCTCGGCCTCCAGCGGTACGGCGGCCAGGAACGCCCCCAGCTCCCCGTGGGTGACCACGACCCCCTTGGGCCGTCCGGTCGATCCGGAGGTGTAGATGACGTACGCGGCCTGCGAGGGCTGGACCGTCACCGTTTCAAAGGTGGCGGCAGGAGCAGCACCCACGCTGAGAGTCGGCACACCCTCGAACTCGGTGTCACCGATGACGGCAGCCGGTTGAGCGTCGGCGACCATGAAGGCCAACCGGGCCGTCGGGAAGGCCGGGTCCAGCGGCAGATAGGCGGCGCCCGCCTTGGCCACGCCGAGCACTGCCACCACCAGCTCGGCCGAGCGCGGCAGGTTGATGCCGACGATGCTCTCCGGGCCGATGCCCCGGGCGGCGAGCAGCGCAGCGACCGCGTCCGAGGCCCGGTCCAGCTCGGCGTAGCTCCAGCTGACGCCGTCCGCAACGAGCGCCTCACCGGCGTGCCGGGCCAGCGCGGTGAACCAGGGCGGGGTATCCGACGGCACCCACGCTTCGGCGGCAAGCTCGCGACGGTCGGCAACCGTGAGCAACGGCGCCGTACCGACTGGTTGCCCCGGATCCGCGGCGAAGGCCGTCAGCAGGTTGGTGAGCCGCTCCAGCAGCCGCTCGGCCGTCTCCGGACGGAAGCGCCCCGCGTCGTACTCCAGGCTCACCTCGACCCCGTCCGGGCCGCCGTCGATGAAGGTGACGTTCAGGTCGACCTTGGGGTCCGCCGCCACCTCCGGGGCCGGCAGCACCGGCAGTCCCAGCACCGGACCGCCGTCCGCCGGCCGGTGGAAGTAGCCGATCATCGCCTGGAACAGCGGATTGCGTCCCGCCGCCCGGGGCGGGTTCACCAGCTCCACGACCTGTTGGAACGGCACCCCGGCATGTTCGAACGCGGCCAGGTCGGCGGCCCGTACGCGGCGCAGCAGCTCGGCGAACGTCGGCTCGCCGGACAGGTCGGTGCGCAGCACGATCGTGTTGACGAAGAAGCCGACCAGGTCGTCCAGGGCAGCGTCGCCCCGCCCGGAGGTGGGGCTGCCGATCGGCACATCGGTGCCCGCCCCGTGCCGGGACAACAGCACAGCCAGCGTGGCGTGCAGCGCCATGAACAGGCTGGCCGACCCGGCGCGGGCGATCTCCCGCAGCGGGTCGATCAGCGTGGCGGGCAGGGCGGCACTGACCAGCCCGGCCGTCGTGCGGGCCGGGCTGCGCGGGGCGTCGGCGGGCAGGGTGATCTCGTCCGGCAGCCCGCGCAGGGCCGTACGCCAGAAGTCCAGCTCGGCCGGGTCCTCCTGAAGGGACAGTGCGTAGTCGGCGTACTGCACGGGCAGCGGGGTGAAGGCGGGTGCGTGGCCTTCGAGGCGGGCCAGGTACGCCGTGCTCAGGTCGCGCAGCAGCGGGCCGTCGGACCACTCGTCCATCGCGATGTGGTGCAGCACCAGCGCCAGCACCGAGCTGTCGCCCTCGTCGATCACGGCGGCCCGGATCGGCAGGTCGGCGGCGAGGTCGAAGGGCCGGGCGACCAGCTCGCCCACCGGCACGCCGACCGATACCGGCACGGTGGCGGGGGGTTCGGCGATGTGCTGGGCTGCGCCGGATATCAGTGTGCGCAGCACCTCGTGCCGGGCCACCACGTCGGCCAGGGCGAGCGACAGCGCGGGCACGTCGATCCGGCCGGCCAGGCGCAGCACCAGCGGATAGTTGTAGGCGCTGGAGCCGGGGTCGATCTGGTCGAGCAGCCAGAGCCGCTGCTGCGCCGGGGACAGCGGCAGCACCTCCGGCCGGGGCCGCGCGGTCAGGGCGGCCTGCGCCGGGCCGGCGGTGGCCCGGACCAGCCGTTCGGGGGTACGGGCATCGAACAGCACCCGCAGCGACAGGTCCCCACCCAGCTCGGTGCGGATCCGGCCGAGCAGTCGCAGCGCGGTCAGCGAGTGCCCGCCCGCGTCGAAGAAGTCGTCCTCGACCCCGAACGACGGCAGGCCCAGCACCTCGGCGCACAGCTCGCAGAGCCGCCGCTCCCGGTCGTCGGCGGGCGGCCTCGACCCGGTGGCGACCGGGGTGGGTACGGGCAGCGCGGCAGTGTCGAGCTTGCCGTTGACGGTCAGCGGCAGCACGTCCACGACGGCGTACAGCGACGGGACCATGTAGGACGGCAGGCGCTCGGCCAGGGCGGCCTTCACCTCGGCGGGTGTGGCCGTACCGACCAGGTAGGCGTGCAGCGCCCCGTCGCGGGCCAGCACCGCGGACTGCCGGACGCCGGGCACCGCGGAGACGGCCGTCTCCACCTCGCCCAGTTCGATCCGGTAGCCGCGGATCTTCACCTGGTCGTCGGTGCGGCCGAGGAAGTCCAGGTTGCCGTCGGCCCGTTCGCGGACCAGGTCGCCGGTGCGGTAGAGCCGGCTGCCGTCGGGTCCGGCCACGAAGCGGGAGGCGGTCAGGCCCGGCCGGTTGAGGTAGCCACGGGCCAGGCCGGCACCGGCGATGTAGAGCTCGCCCGCGACGCCGGGCGGGACCGGTCGCAGCCAGGCATCGAGGACGTGGCCGGTGGTGTTCCAGATCGGCCGGCCGACGGTGGCGGTGACGCTGTCCTCCGTACCCCCGCCCAGGGTGTTGATCGTGTATTCGGTCGGGCCGTAGAGGTTGTAGCCGGTCACACCCTCGGTGTCGCGCAGGACCGCCCACAGCTTCTCGGAGACGGCCTCGCCGCCGAGCAGCACCAGGCACGGCCGGTGCCCGCTGTCGAGCAGCCCCTCGTCCAGCAGCGCCTGCGCGTACGTCGGGGTCAGGTTGACCACGTCGACCCGGTGGGCGGCGCAGTAGGCGACCAGGGCCCGGCCGTCGCGGCGCAGTTCCTCGTCGGCGACGTGCACGTGATGGCCCTCGACCAGCCAGAGCAGTTCCTCCCAGGACATGTCGAAGGAGAAGCTGACGGTGTGCGCGATGGTCAGCACCCGGTCGCCGGCCGCCGCCACGGTCGGCGCGAAGATCGCCTCCCGGTGGTTGAGCTGCATGTTGGTCAGCCCCCGGTACGGCGTCACGACCCCCTTCGGCCGCCCGGTGGACCCGGAGGTGTAGATGACGTACGCGGGCCGGTCCAGCCGTCCGGGCGTACCCGGGGCGAAGTCGGCCCGCCACGGCTCGCCGACCTCCTCGTACAGCCCGGCCAGCGACTCCAGCACGACCAGCGGCCGGGCGTCGTCGATCATGTCCTGGCGGCGTTCGGCCGGCAGGTCCAGGTCCAGCGGCAGGTACGCGGCCCCGGCCCGCAGCACCGCGAACAGCGCCACGACCATGTCGATGCCGCGCGGCAGGGCGAGCCCGACGATCGTCTCCGGGCCGGCACCCAGCGACCGCAGTCCCCGGGCCACGGCACTGACCCGGCCGTCCAGCTCGGCGTAGCTCAGCGTCACGCCGTCGTGGGTCAGCGCGGCCCGGGTGGGCGTACGGGCGGCCTGCTCGGCGAGCATCTCGGCGATGGTCACGTCGGGGATCCCGGCGGTGTGGCCGGGCAGGGCCGGCGCCCCGGACAGCGGCACCGCGGCCACCGGCGCGCCGGCGTCCAGGGTGTGCAGCACCTCGGCGAACCGGTCGAGCAGGGACCGGGCCTCGGCCTCGGCGACCACGTCGGAGCGGTACTCCAGGCGTACCCGCAGCTGCCGTCCCGGGGTGACCACCCAGGTCAGCGGGTAGTGGGTGGCGTCCACGGCCTCGATGTCGACGATGCCGTGCTCGGTCTCCAGGTCGGTGAACGTGTCGTCGTCGAGGAAGTTCTGCAGCACGTACAGACTGTCGAAGAGCGGGCCGCGCCCGGCCGCGCGCTGGATGTCGCCCAGGCCCAGGTATTCGTGCGGCATCAGCTCGATGCGCTCGGCCTGCACCCGCCGCAGGACGTCGCTGACCGGCTCGGCGGCGGCGAAGGTGACGCGCTGCGGCACGGTGTTGAGGAAGACGCCGACGACCTCCTCGATGCCGTCCAGTTCGGTGGGACGCCCCGCGACCGTGGTGCCGAAAGTGGCCTCGGTGCGGCCGGAGGCATGCCCGAGCACGAGGCCCAGCGCGGTGCTCAGCACGGCGTTGAGGGTGACCCCGGCCGCGCGGGCCTGCTCGGCCAGCCGGGCGGTCTGAGCCTCGGTGAACTGCACGCCGAGGCTGGTGGCCAGGACCGGCTGGGTGCCGGCGGCCGCCGGGTAGAGGATCGTCGGCTCGCCCAGCCGCTCGGCCCAGGCGCGCTCGGACGCCTCCTTGTCCTGCCGGGCCAGCCAGCTCAGATAGTCGGTGAAACCGGCGCGTGGCCCGGGCACCGGCCGGCCCGCGTACGCGCCGAAGAGGTCCCGCAGCACCAGCTCGCGGGACCAGCCGTCCCAGAGCAGCAGGTGGTAGGTGAACAGCAGCCGGTCCCGTCCGCCGGGCCGCCGCACCACGGTGAGCCGGGCCAGCGGCGGCCGGGCCAGGTCGAACGGCCGGGTCCGGTCGGCCGCCACGACCTCGGCCAGGCCGGCCTCGTCGTCGAGCTCGATCACCGCGACCGTGGCCGGCACGTCGGTGCCGAGGATGGCCACCGGCTGCTCGCGGCCCTCGTCGGTGAAGGCCAGCCGGGTGGCCGGGTGCGCGCGCAGCACCGCGGCGAAGGCCCGTTCCAGGGCGGGCACGTCGATCCGGTAGTTCACGTCGAAGGCGTTCTGCGCCAGGTAGACGTCCGCGTCCCCGGCCAGTTTGGCCTGGAAGAACAGCCCGTCCTGCAACGGCGACAGCGGCCATTGCTGCTCGGCCGGGGACAGCGCCGCCGCCCAGCCGCCCGCGATGGCCCGGGTGGCATCCAGCCCCAGCCCTTCGTCCGCGTAGGTCAGCACCGCGTGCAGCTCCTGGCCGCGGATCCAGACGTTGACTTCCAACAGGTACGGCGTGACCTCGTCGAGTCGTACCTTGATGTCCTCGTCCGCGGGCGACCAGTCCGTGGTTTCCTCGGTGAAGCGCCCCAGGTAGTTGAAGAGCACCTGCGGAGTGCCGAGCCGGGCCAGCGCCGCCGCTGACCGCGGGTTGACGTACCGCAGAAGGCCGAAGCCCAGGCCGTCGCCGGCGGGTTCGGTGGCGGGCAGGCGGACCGGGGCGATGGAGGTGAACCAGCCGACCGTCCGGGACAGGTCGGCATCACCGAGCGGCTCGCGGCCGTGGCGTTCCAGGTCGACCACGAGGTCGGCCTCGGCACCTCGCCACTGGTTGACCGCGGTGTGCAGCGCGGCGAGCAGCTTGCCGGTGACATCACCGCTGAGCAGGGCCGGGTCCACCGGGATGCGGACCTCGTGGTCGCGGGTCGGGCCGCCCGGAAGCGCCTCCGGTACGAGTTCGCCCCCCGGCGCGAGGGCACGCTGCCAGGCCGGGAACTCGGCCAGGCGAGACGCGCTACCTGCCTCCTCGGTGAGCAGTCGCGCAAACGTGCGAAGCGAAGTGCCGACCGGGTCGAGGGTGCGTCCCTCGTAAGCCTGGCGCAGGTCCTCGGTGAGGATGTGCCAGGAGACGCCGTCCACTACCAGGTGGTGGGCGACCAGCAGCAGACGGCCCTGGGCGTCCGGTCCGCCGTCGAAGAAGACCGCTTCGAGGACCCGCCCGGCGTCCGGGTCGAGCCGGGCGACGGCGTCCTCGGCCGCCTGCTTGATGACGGCGGGGTCGATGCCGTCCACTGTGGTCAGGGTGACCCCGCCGGTCGCGGTGACCTCCTGGGACCAGAGCATCGGTGCCGGGCGGCTCAGCCGCAGGCGCAGCGCGTCGTGCCTTTCCACCACAGCATCCAGCGCTTGCTGCAGGCGGGCCGCGGTCGCGCCGGGCGGTGTGCGCAGCAGGTCGGACTGGTGCACGCGGCTGACATCGCCGCCCAGCTCGGCCAGCCGGTGCACGATCGGCAGCAGCGCCACCTCACCGACGCCGTCGCTCGGCGCGGCCACCGGGGCGGGCTTCGTGTCGGTGGCGGCGAGCGCCGCGGGGGTGCGCTTGACGAAGACGTCGCGCGGGGAGATCCGTACGCCGCTGCGCTTGGCCCGGTTGACCAGCTGGATGGCGACGATGCTGTCCCCGCCGAGGGCGAAGAAGTCACCGTCGGCCGGCACCGGCACACCGAGCACCTCGGCGAACAGCTCCCGCAGCGTGGTGACCGCGGCCGGCTCGTCAGCGGCGGCCGGCACTGCCCGGGTCTCGGCGACCGGCGCCGGCAGGGCGTCGCGGTCGAGCTTGCCGTTGACGGTCAGCGGCAGCGCGTCCAGCGTCACGAACGCCGCCGGGACCATGTAGTCGGGCAGGGTCGTGGCGAGGTGCGCGCGGATCGCGTCGGCGTCCGGCCGGGTGCCGGCCCGGGCGACCAGGTAGGCGACCAGCCGGCCGTCCCGCACGATCACGGTCGCGTCCGAGACCCCGCCCAGCGCCAGCAGCGCCGCGGTGATCTCGCCCAGCTCGATGCGGTAGCCGCGGATCTTCACCTGGTGGTCGGAGCGGCCCAGGTAGACCAGCTCGCCGTCCTCCCAGCGGGCGAGGTCACCCGAGCGGTAGAGCCGGCCCGGCCCGAACGGGTTGGCCACGAACCGGGACGCGGTCAGCGCCGGCCGGTCCAGGTAGCCGCGGGCGAGCTGGTCACCGGCCACGTACATCTCGCCGGTCACGCCCTCGGGCACCGGCTGCAGGTACGCGTCCAGCACGTGCACGGTCAGGCCGGGCAGGGCGGCGCCGATGACGCTGGGCCGGCTGACGTCGTCCGGGTGCAGGGCGCGGAACGAGACGTGCACGGTGGTCTCGGTGATGCCGTACATGTTGACCAGTTGCGGGGTGGTGTTGCGGGCGTACCAGGCGACCAGGCGGGACAGGTCCAGCGCCTCGCCGCCGAAGACGACGTAGCGCAGCGGCAGCCGGTCCGGCTCGGCCGCGTCCGCCTCGATCAGCGGGTAGAACGCGGACGGCGTCTGGTTGAGGACGGTGACGCCCTCGTCGCGCAGCAGGCTGCGGAAGCGCTGCGGGTCCCGGGCCACGTCGTGCGGGACGACGACCAGCCGGCCGCCGTACAGCAGCGGGCCCCACAGCTCCCAGACCGAGAAGTCGAAGGCGTACGAGTGGAACATCGTCCACACGTCGTCCGGGCCGAAGCCGAAGTGCCGCTCGGCCGCGGCGAACAGCGCCAGCACGTCGCGGTGGGTCACCACGACACCCTTGGGCTTGCCGGTCGAGCCGGAGGTGTAGATGACGTACGCCGCGTTCGCGCCGTTCAGGGCCACCTGCGGGCGGGTGTCCGGGCGGCCCGGCGCGTCGACCGGCACACCGCCGTCGCCGATCAGGCAGACCGGTGCCGCGTCGGCCAGGATGTACTCCTGCCGGGCGGCCGGTGCGCCCAGGTCCACCGGCACGTAGCAGCCACCGGCCTTGATCACGGCGAGCAGCGCCACGATCAGGTCGGCGCCGCGGGGCAGCGCGACGGCGACCCGGGCCTCCGGGCCCACGCCGCGGGCGATCAGCTCATGGGCCAGCCGGTTCGAGCGGGCCTCCAGACCGGCGTAGGTCAGCGTGCTGTCCCCGGCGGTCACCGCGACGGCGTCCGGGCGGTCCAGGCACAGGTCGAGGGTGGTGTCGCTGACCTCGACGGTCTCGCCGCCGGTGGCCGTCGCGCCCAGGTCCAGGGTGGACACCGGCCGGTCGATCCCGTCGGCGAACTGGTCCAGGATCCGGTGCACGAGACCGGCCAGCCGTTCCGCGGTCGCGGCCCCGATCGCGGCGTCGTACTTGATCTCCAGCGTCAGGTCGTCGCCGGGGAAGGCGACCAGCGACACCGGGTAGTGCGGGGAGTCCGTACCCGTGAAGCCGCGTACGCCGAGGCCCTCGGCGTCGCCGCCCTCGACGGCCGGGAAGTTCTCCACCACCACCATCGAGTCGAACAGCTCCCGGACGCCGGCCAGCCGGTTCAGCTCGGCCAGGCCGACCTGCTGCACGTCGAGCACGTCGGTCTGCTGCTCCTGCAGGCGGCGCAGCACGTCGCCGAGCGGCTCGTCCGGCCGCCAGGCCATCGGCACCGGCACGGTGTTGATGAGCAGCCCGACGATGGTCTCCACGCCGCTGAGGTCGCCGCCGCGGCCGGAGACCGTGGAGCCGAACACCACGCGGTCACGGCCCCGCAGCCGGCCGAGCAGCAGTCCCCAGGCGCCGTGCACCAGCGTGCTGACGGTGACGCCGTGCGTCCGGGCGACCTCGGCCAGCTCGCGGCTGCGGGTGAAGACCGCGAACGCGCTGTCGTGGTGCGACACCGTGGTCAGGTCCGGGTAGAGGGTGGTCGGTTCGGCGTCGGCCAGGGCGGAGGCCCAGGCGGCGCGGGCGGCCTCACGGTCGCGGGTGACGACGGACTCCACGTGATCGCGGAAGGTGGCGACCGGGGCCGGCCGCTCCCGCCCGTGGTACGCCGCCACCACGTCGGAGAACACCAGCGGGTACGACCAGCCGTCGGCCAGGATGTGGTGCATCGTCTCGACCAGCCGGTGCTCGGTGGCGCTGAGCGAGACCAGCGCGTACCGCAGCACCGGGGCCTGGGCCAGGTCGAACGGCTGGGCCAGCTCGGCCGCCGCGATCTCGGCCAGGCGCTCGGGGCTGTCCGCCACGTACTCCCGCCACGGCACCTGCACGTCGGCGCTGATCACCTGCACGATGCGCCCGTCGCGCAGCTCACGGAACGAGGCCCGCAACGCGTCGTGGCGGCGGACGGCGGCCTCGACCGCGCGGCGCAGGCGGGCCGGGTCGACCTGCCCGGTCAGCTCGGCGATCTGCTGCACCGCGTACGTGTCCACCTCGGAGGTCACCGAGTGGAAGTACATGCCCTCCTGCAACGGCAGCAGCGGCAGCACGTCGGTGGCGTCGGCGAACGCGTCCACGTCGTCCTGGGTCAGCGTGACCAGCGGGAAGTCCGACAGTGTGTGCCCGGCGAGGTCGGCGGCGGCCAGCTCACGCAGGGCGGCCATCCACTGCTCGCCCAGCGCGATGACCCGCTCCTCACCGAGGATGCCGGCCGGCCAGGACAGCGTCGCGGTGAAGACGTCGCCGGTGGCGTGCGCGTTGATCTCCAGCGGCATCGCCGGGTTGGCCGGGTCCACGCCCTCGCGCAGCGGCGCGGCGGGACTCCAGTCACCCCCGCCCTCGGCGCCGAAGCGGCCCAGGTAGTTGAACAGGATCTGCGGCGCCGGGCCGAGGTCCTCGTCGTGCAGCCAGCGCAGGTGGCCGTACCCGATGCCGTCGGCCGGCACCGCCCGCAGCTGCTCCTTGATCGCGCGGGCCGCGGCGGCGACGTCGCCGTCCGGGCCGGGGTCGAGCCGCACCGGGTGGATGGCGGTGAACCAGCCGACCGTGCGGGACAGGTCGAGGTCGCCGGTACGGCCGTGGCCCTCCAGGCTGACCAGCACCGGGGCATCCAGCCCGCGCCAGCGGTTGACCGCGACGGCCAGGCCGGTGAGCAGCACGTCGTTGACACCGCCGTACATGGCGGCCGGGACGGTCGACAGCAGCGGCACAGTCACGTCGGCGGGCAGGCTCACGGTGATCGAGCGGACCGTGGCGGCGGTGTCGACGGCCGGGTCCACCGGCCGGTCGCCCAGATCGGGGCCGGGGTCGGCCAGGGTCGCGCGCCAGAAGCCGGCCTGGTCCGAGTAGTCGGCCCCGGTGGCGGCGAAGGTGCGGAACGACGCACCGACCTCGTCCAGCGCGACCGGGCGGCCGGCCCGGACGTCGGCCCAGGCGCGGGCCAGGTCGCCGGTGATGATCCGCCAGGAGACGCCGTCGATGACCAGGTGGTGGATGACCAGCGTCAGCTTGCGGCCGGTCCAGACCGCTTGCAGCATGATCCCGCGGCTCGGGTCCAGCCGCCGGATCGCCTCGTCCTCGTCGGGGGCGAAGAGTCCGCCGGCCCGCAGGCCGGGCGGCGGCACGTGCAGGGTGCCGTCGAACGTGGCCCGGAGCAGGTCGTGCCGGTCCAGCAGCGCCTGCAGGACGGTCTCCAGCTGCGCGCGGGTCAGTGCGGCCGGGGTGTGCCAGGCCATCGACTGGTAGAAGTGGCCCAGCGGGGTGGCCGACTTCACGGTCTCGGCCAGCATCGGGGTCAGCACGATGTCGCCGAGGCCGCTGTCGGTGCGGACCTCCACGGTCGTCGCGGGCAGCGCGGCGGCGAGCGCCTGGACGGTACGGCGGCGGAACACGTCCCGCGGCGTGACGGGCAGACCGGCCTTGCGGGCCCGGCCGGCGACCGCGATCGACGAGATGCTGTCGCCACCGATGGCGAAGAAGTCGTCGTCGATGCCGACCTGCGGCAGGCCGAGCACGTCGGCGTAGAGGCCGCAGAGCAGGCTCTCCCGCTCGTCCCGCGGGCCACGGGCGGCCGACAGGACCGGGGCGCCCGGGGGCAGCGCGGCGGCGTCGAGCTTGCCGTTGACGGTCAGCGGCAGGGCGGCCACGACGGCGTACAGCGACGGGACCATGTAGGACGGCAGGCGTTCGGTGAGGGCCGCGCGGACCTCGGCCGGCTCGACCGGGCCGACCAGGTAGGCGACCAGCTTGCCGTCGCGGGCCAGCACGGCGGCCTGGCGGACGCCCGGCACGGCGGCGACCGCGCTCTCCACGTCACCGAGCTCGATCCGGTAACCGCGGATCTTCACCTGGTCGTCGCTGCGGCCCAGGAAGTCCAGGTTGCCGTCCGGGCGCTCGCGGACCAGGTCGCCGGTGCGGTAGAGGCGGGTGCCGTCCGGCCCGGCGACGAAGCGAGTGGCGGTCAGGCCGGGCGCGTGCAGGTAGCCGCGGGCCAGGCCGGCGCCGGCGATGTAGAGCTCGCCGACCACGCCGGGCGGAACGGGACGCAGCCAGGTGTCCAGCACGTGGCCGCGGGTGTTGAAGATGGGCCTGCCGACCGTGGGGGTGGTGCTGTCGGCCGTACCCGCGCCCAGGGTGTTGATCGTGTATTCGGTGGGGCCGTACAGGTTGTAGCCGGTCGGGCCGTCCGGGTCGCTGAGTCGGGACCAGACCGCCTCGGTGACGGCCTCGCCGCCCAGCAGCACCAGCCACATCCGGTGCCCGTCGAGCAGGCCCTCGGCGAACAGGTGGTGCGCGTACGTCGGGGTCACGTTGATGACGTCGATCCCGCGCGAGTGGCAGTACGCGACCAGCGCGGTCGCGTCCCGCCGCAGCTCCTCGTCGCAGACGTGCACCTCGTGCCCCTCGACCAGCCAGAGCAGTTCCTCCCAGGACATGTCGAAGGAGAAGCTCACCGTGTGCGCGATCCGCAGCCGCTCGACGCCGGCCGCCCGGGCCCGCGCCACGGTCGGGTCGAAGATCTCGGCCCGGTGGTTGAGCTGCATGTTCGTCAGCCCCCGGTACGGCGTGACGACACCCTTGGGCTTGCCGGTGGAACCGGAGGTGTAGATGACGTACGCCGGCCGGTCGAGCCGGTCGCCGGTGAAGTCCGGGTGGGTCACCGGCCCCTCGTCGCGGGCCAGGCCGTCCAGCGAGGTCAGCACCAGCAGCGGCCGGGCGTCGTCGATCATCTGCTGCCGCCGCTCGGCCGGCAGGTCCAGATCGAGCGGCAGGTACGCCGCCCCGGCCCGCAGCACGGCGAACAGCGCGACGACCATGTCCACCCCGCGCGGCAGCGCCAGCGCGACGATCTGCTCCGGCCCGGCACCCCGGGCGACCAGCCCGCGGGCGACGGCGTCGATACGGGCGTCCAGCTCGGCGTAGGTGAGCTGCTGCTCGCCCGCGACCAGCGCGACCGCCGCGGGGGTGCGCCGGGCCTGGGCCGCCAGCATCTCGGCGATGGTCTCGTCGGGGATCTCCGCGGTCCGGCCGGCCGGATAGTCCGCCGCGCTCAGCGGCACCGCACCGGCGGGCACGTCGAGCCCGTCGGCCAGCGTACGCAGCACGGCGATCAGCGAGTCCACCATGGACTTCGCGGTGGCCCCGGTGACGACGTCCGGGCGGTACTCGAGCTTGATCCGCAGGTTGGCGCCCGGGGTGAGCACCCAGGTCAGCGGGTAGTGCGTGGTGTCGGTGTACTCGACGTCGACGATGCCCTGGGCGGCCTCCAGGTCGGCGAAGGTGTCGTCGGCGAGGAAGTTCTGCAGCACGTACAGGGTG
This sequence comes from Actinoplanes auranticolor, assembly GCF_018332655.1. GTDB lineage: Bacteria > Actinomycetota > Actinomycetes > Mycobacteriales > Micromonosporaceae > Actinoplanes > Actinoplanes auranticolor. Next base: position 104,577 of record NZ_BOQL01000029.1, read on the forward strand.
TCGAAGAGCTGGTCGTGGCCGGCTGCGCGCTGGATGTCGCCGAGGCCGAGGTACTCGTGCGGGGCCAGGTCGAGCCGGTCCTGCTGGGCCCGGCGGGCCAGCTCGACGACCGGCGTGCCACCGGTGGCGGCGACCCGGGCCGGCACGGTGTTGAGGAACAGGCCGATGACGTTCTCGATGCCGGGCAGGTCGGTCGGGCGTCCGGCGACGGTGGTGCCGAAGGTGACGTCGCCGCGGCCGGTGCGGTGACCCAGCACCAGGCCCAGGGCGGCGGTGAGCACCGAGTTCAGGGTGACGCCGGCCCGGCGGGCCTGCTCGTTGAGCCGGGTGGTGACGCCGGTGGGCAGCGCGGCCAGGATGCGGTCGGAGAGCACCGGTTCGCGTCCGACGGCCTCCGGCACGACGATGGTCGGCTCCCCCAGCACCGACTTCCAGGCGGCGGCCGAGGCGGTGGTGTCCTGCCCGGCGATCCAGGCCAGATAGTCGGTGAAGCCCGGGCCGTCGAGCGGCAGGGCCCCGCGGGTGCCGCGCGAGTCGTACAGGGCGAACAGCTCGCGCAGCACCAGCTCACGCGACCAGCCGTCCCAGAGCAAGAAGTGGCAGGTCAGCAGCAGCCGGTCGGTACCGTCCGGCTTGCGCACGACGGTGAGCCGGATCAGCGGGGGCGCGGTCAGGTCGAACGGGCGCTCCCGGTCCTCGGCGGCGATCTGCTCCGGGTCGCCGTCGAGCACCGTGACGACCGCGGGCACATCCGGGTTGACGGTCTGCAGTGGGCGCGGGTCACCGGTGAAGCTGACCCGCAGGGTCGGGTGCCGGTCGAGCAGCGCGGCGAAGGCCAGCTCCAGGGCCGGCACGTCGATGCGCCGGTCCAGATCGAAGACGTTCTGCGCGATGTAGGTGCTGGCGCCGTCGGAGAACGTGGCCTGGTAGTAGACGCCCTGCTGCAGCGGCGAGAGCTCCCAGACCTCGGCGGCGGACGCGGGGCCCGGCTCGGCAACCGGCTCCTCGCCGGTGGCGGCGATCGCGGCGGCGGTCCGGGTACGGAAGATGTCCTGGGTGGTGAGCACGATCCCGTCCCGGGCCAGCAGGTTGACGAGGCGGATGGCGGTGATGCTGTCCCCGCCGGCGGCGAAGAAGTCGTCGTGCACGCCGACCGACTCGACCCCGAGCACACTCGCCAGGCGCTCGCAGACCACGGCCTCGCGCGGCGTGCGCGGCGGGGCGGACCCGGCGGCCGCGGGGTCGGGCAGCGCGCGCCTGTCCCGCTTGCCGTTGGGCAGCAGCGGTACGGCGTCCAGCACGGTCACCGTCGCGGGCACCAGATACGCCGGCAGTTCCTCCCGCAGGGTCGCGAGCAGACCCTGCGGGTCAAGGTCCTCGCCGACCACATAGGCATGCAGGCTCTTGCGGTTGCGCGCGACCGCCACCGCCTCGCGGACCCCCAGGCGGCGCAGCAGCGCCGCCTCCACCTCGGCCAGCTCCACCCGGTGCCCGTTGACCTTGACCTGGTCGTCGTTACGGCCCAGGAACTCCACGGTGTCACCGAGCCAGCGGCCCAGGTCGCCGGTGCGGTAGAGCCGCTCGCCGGGCGTGAACGGGTCGGCCACGAACCGGGCCGCCGTCGCCCCGCCCTGGCCCCGGTAGCCACGGGCCAGCTGGACGCCGCCGACGTACAGCTCACCGACCGCGCCGGGCGCGACCGGCTCGAGGGCGGCATCGAGCAGGTAGATCCGCATCCCGGGCACGGCCCGGCCCAGGGTGACCGGCTCTCCCGGGGTGACCACCCCGGCGAGCACGTCGCCGGTGTTCTCCGAGGCGCCGTAGGAGTTGACGACCGTGGCGCCGGGCGAGGCCGCCACCAGCGCGGCGACCGTATCCGCGTCCAGGGCCTCACCGCTGGTGATCCACCGGTGCAGCCCGCGGACCTGGTCCGGGGCGGTCTCGGCCAGGGCGGCGGCCAGGCTCGGCACGGCGAGCAGCTGGGTCGCGCCGGACTCGGCGACGAGCCGGGCCAGGGCCGCGCCGTCGGCCGCCGCGGTCTCGTCCGCGACGACGACGGTGGCCCCGGCGACCAGCCCGCCGAGCAGTTCGGTGGTGCCGTCGATGAAGCTCATCGAGCTCTTCGCCACCCGCACCTCGCCGTCCCAGGCGTCGCGGGCCCAGGCCAGCCGGTTGGCCAGGCCGGCGTGGGTGCCGACGACGGCCTTGGGCCGCCCGGTGGAACCGGAGGTGTAGACCACCGACGCGGCGTCGTCCCCTTCCAGCGTCACAGCCGGCGCAGCGCCACGAGCGGTCCGGACCCGGACGGTCGGCAGATCGTGCGGGGGCAGCGTCCGCGCGCTCGGGTCGTCGACGAGCACGCAGACGGGCGCCGCGTCCTCCAGCATGAATTCGATGCGGGCGGCCGGATAGCCCGGGTCCACCGGCAGGTACGCGGCCCCGGCGCGCAGCACGCCGAGCAGCGCGACCGGCAACTCGGCAGTGCGCCGGGTGGCGACCGCGACGACGTCGCCGCGACGCACTCCGGCCGCGTGCAGAGCGCCCGCCACCTCGCCCGCGCGGGACCACAGCTCGGCGTAGGTGAGCTCCACCGCGCCACCCCGCACGGCGGTCCGGGCCGGGTCGACGGCCGCGATCATGTCGGGCACGGTGCCGGTGGCCGGCGCGGGCGCCCCGAGACCCAGGGCCAGCGCGGCCGCCCGCTGATCGGCGGAGAGCAGGTCGAGGGCGGCGACCGGGCGGGACGCGTCGGCGGCGATCGCCGTCAGTACCCGCACGTACTGCTCCAGCAGCAGCTCCGCGGTTGCCGGGGCGAGGCGGTGGGTGAGGTCGACGGCGATGGTGTCGCCCGGCCTGACCATCAGCGTGACCGGGTAGTGCGGCGCCTCGATCACGCGCATCCCGGCGATCCGCAGGTCCCCGTCCGAGGGTGCGGCCGCGGCCGGGTAGTTCTCGACCACGACCAGGGTGTCGAACAGCTCGGGCAGACCCACCCGGCGCTGAACCTCGGCCAGCGCGGTCTGCTCGTGCTCGACCACCTCACGCTGGCTCGCCGCGAAACCACGCAGCACGTCGGCGAGGCTGTCGGCGCCGGTCCAGCGGACCCGGGCCGGCACGGTGTTGATCAGCAGGCCGGCGATCCCGTCGATGCCGGGCAGCTCGCCGCCGCGGCCGGAGACCGTCGAGCCGAAGACCACGTCGGTGCGGCCGGTCACCCGGCCGACGAGCACACCCCAGGCGGCGGCGAGCACGTTGCTGGCGGTGATCCCGTACGCGCGGGCGACGGCCTGCACACCGGTGCCGTCGACGGTCACCGAGAGGCGGGCGGCGGGGGCGCCGGCGCCGGGGGCCAGCAGAGTCGGCTCGTCCACGCCGTCGAGCAGGCGCGCGAAGGCGTCCGGGTCGCCGGTGCCGCGGTGGGCCAGGAAGTCGCGGTAGGCCGGGGCGGGCGGCAGGGGCTGGCCGGCGTACCGGGCGAGCAGGTCGTTGAGGATCAGCGGGACGGACCAGCCGTCGGCCACGATGTGGTGCACGGTCTGCACCAGCACGTGCCGGTCGGCCGCCAGCCGGACCAGCGCGTAGCGCATGCCGGGCGGGCGGGCCAGGTCGAAGGGCTGCGCGCGCTCGGCGGCGGCCACGGTGTCGACGTCATCGGTGACCACCAGCCGCCACGGCAGCTCGGGGCGGGGGCCGACGACGGCCACCACCTCGCCGTCGCCGACCGGGCGGAACGCGGCGCCCAGGTTGGGATACCGGTCGAAGAGCTCCCCGGCGGCGCGGCGCAGCCGTTCCTCGTCCAGCGGCCCGTCCAGCTCGATGAGCTGCTGCACCACGTACGGGTCGGCGCCGGGCGCATAGGTGGCGTGGAAGTAGAGGCCGGCCTGCAGCGGGGTCAACGGCAGCACGTCGGTCACGTCCGCACCGAGCGCGTCCACATCGGCCTGGCTCAGGCCCACCAGGGGGAAGTCTGACGGCGTGTGCCCGCTGATGCCGGGGTCAGCGGCGATCGCGGTGAGCAGCTCGACCCAGCGACCGGCGATCTCCTGGACCCGCGCCCTGGTCAGCACGCCGCCGGCCCAGCTGAAGGTGGCGGAGAGCGCGGTGTCGACGGTGACGGCGTTGACCTCCAGCGCCCGCGGCAACGGCATGCGCGGGTCTCGCCGCTCGACCACTTCCTCGTCCGCCCCGAACCGGCCCAGGTAGTTGAAGAGCACCTGCGGCTGCACGGCGAGCTCCGGCCGGGGCGCCAGATACCGCAGACCGCCGTAGGACAGGCCGTTCGCCGGCACCGCACGCAGCTGCTCCTTGACCGCCTTCACCGCGGCCGCGAGGGAGAGCCCGGTGACGTCCAGCCGGACCGGGAAGAGCGTGGTGAACCAGCCGAAGGTGCGGGACAGGTCCAGGTCGACCACGTCCTCCTCGCGGCCGTGCCCCTCCAGCTCCAGCAGCAACGGCGCGTCCGGGGAGAGCGCCAGCGCCAGGGCGGCCACGAGCGCGTCGTTGACGCCGCCGTGGATGGCCGCGGGCACGGTGCTGAGCAGCCGCTCGGTGACGCCGGGCGGCAGCGTGACGGTCAGCGTCTCCTCGGTGGCCACGGTGTCCCGGGCCGGGTCCAGCGCCCGGCTGCCGAGCAACGGCACCGGCTCGGCCGCCACCGTCGCCCAGTGCGCCTCGTCGGCACTGAAGTCCGCTCCGGACAGAGCCGTGGCCCACTGCCGGTACGAGGTCGGCGCGGGCGCGATCGGCAGCCCGGTCCGCAGATCCTCGGCCAGCACGCGCAGCGAGACCCCGTCCACGACGACGTGGTGTACAGCCACGATGAGCTGCCGGGCCTGCTCCTGGTAGGAGAAGGCCACCATCCGGTCGGTGCTCAGGCGCGCAGCGGTCGCGTCCAGGTCCTCGCCGACCCGGACGACGTCGCCGGCAGTGACCGACCCGGCCGGGGCGACGGTCAGCACCGCGCCGTCGAGCGAGGCGCGCAACACGTCGTGCGCGGCCAGCAGCCCGTCCACCAGCTCGTACAGCTCCGGCAGCGTCAGGCCCTCCGGCATGGGCAGCGTGACGGCCTGGAAGAAGCCGTCGGTGGCCGAACCGACCTCGTCCAGCCAGGCGACGATCGGCGTCGGCGGGACCGGCCCGGCCCGGTCCACGGTGGTGGCCTCGGGCTCGGCCGCGGAGGCCACGACCAGGGCGAGCGCGGCCGGCGTGGGGTGGGCGAACAGGTCCCGGGCGCGCAGCGTGAAGCCGGCCCGCCGAGCCGCGCGGACGGCCCCGATGGCGACGATGCTGTCCCCGCCGAGCGCGAAGAAGTCGTCCTCGGCGCCGACGGTGTCCAGGCCCAGCACGGTGGCGAAGACCTCGCAGAGGGCGGCCTCGGTGGGCGTACGCGGCGCCCGGGAGGACGGTCCGGCCAGGACGGGTGCCGGCAGCGCGCGCCGGTCCACCTTGCCGTTGGCGGTCAGCGGGAACGCGTCGAGCAGCACGAACGCGGACGGGACCATGTACTCCGGGAGCCGGTCCGCGCACCAGCCGCGCAGCTCGTCCGGGGTCACGGGGGTGGTCGTGACGGCGTACCCGATCAGGTGCCGGTCGTGCACGACCACGACGGCCTGGCGCACCGCCGGATGCGTCGCGGCGATCGCCTCGACCTCCTCCAGCTCGAGCCGCATGCCGCGGATCTTGACCTGGTTGTCGGCCCGGCCGACGAACTCCAGAGTCCCGTCGCCGTGCCACCGGGCCAGGTCACCGGTGCGGTACATCCGCTCGCCCGCCGCACCGAAGGGATTGGCGACGAACCGGGCGCCGGTCAGCGCGGGCGCGTTGACGTAGCCGCGGCCCAGCAGGAAGCCGGCGGCGTAGAGCTCGCCGGTGACGCCGACGCCGACCGGGTTCAGCTCGTCGTCGAGGACGTAGAGCTGGGTGTGCGGGTTGGGCCGGCCGATCGAGGTGGCGATCCGCTCGGCCGAGTCGCGGTAGATCACGTGCGAGACGCCGATGGTGGCCTCGGCGGGACCGTAGCCGTGGTAGAGCGTGGTGCTGAGCTGGGCGCGGAACCGGTCGAACAGTTCCGGGGTGAGGACCTCGCCGCCGCACCAGACGTGCTTGAGGCCGTCCAGCAGGTGGGTGCCGCGGGCCAGCTGCAGCAGGACGTCCAGCATGGACGAGACCAGGTAGACGAAGGTCACACCCTCGGTGGCGATCAGGTCGAGCAGATACTGCGGATCGCGCTCCCCGCCGGGCTCGGCCACCACCACGTAGCCGCCGGAGACCAGCGGCAGCAGGATCTCGTTGACGCTGATGTCGAAGGACAGCGGGGCCTTGAACAGCGAGGCGTCGCCCGGGCCGAAGTGCAGCACGTGCTCGACCTGCCAGCGCAGCCGCTCGGCGATGGCCTCGTGCCGGATCATCGCGCCCTTCGGCGTGCCGGTCGAGCCCGAGGTGAAGATGACGTAGGCCAGCTGCCCGGGCGCCACGGGGATTCCCGGGTCCCCGGCCACGCCCGGCGGCAGGTCGGTCAGCACGAGCCGGGCCCGGGCCTCGGCCAGCACCTGCTCGCGGCGCTGCGCCGGCCAGGCGGGGTCCACCGGGACGAACGCGCCCCCGGCGACCATGACACCGAGGACGGCGATGACCATGTCGGCGGACCGCGGCATCCCGATGCCGACGACGTCCTCGGCCCGGACGCCCTGCTCACGCAGGTGCCGCGCGACCGCGAAGACCCGGCCGCTCAGCTCCCGGTAGGTGAGCCGGGTCTCCCCGGCGACCAGGGCCAGGGCATCGGGGGTACGCCGGGCCTGCGCGACGAAATCAGCGACCGCCGTCGAAGTCGTCTCCGGACGGGTGTGGTTGTTCCACCGCGCGAGAAGCTCCTCGACACCCTGCAGCCCTGCCGTCATCTGTCCCGCACCTCCGATGTGGAACGCCCCGAGGGCGCGCGTCACCGACGCGGGATTAGGTTAGCCTAACCTCCGGCTCCGGTGGTCCGCGGCCGGGTGACGCCGGCGACCAGAAAGCCCCGCAGGGCGGCGAACGGGATGCCGGCCCGGTGCCGGACCTGCGGGAACTGGGGACTCGGCCGTCATCCCCGGGAAGGCGTTGACCTCGGTGACCACCGGCTCGCCGGCCGGCGCCGCCGCGCCAGGAGCACCACGACGACGGCCGCCAGCGCGACGAGGGCGCTCAGGCCGTAGTAGGTCAGGCGACGCTCACCCGAGCCGGGCCCGCTGATCGTGCCGGCGATCCAGCCGGCGAGATTGTCGGTACGGGCACTGAAGTCCGGCCCCGGGTGAGGGCACCGGGGCCCGCCGCTGACCACGGCCACCAGGACCGCGGTCCCGTCCCTCTGCTGCCGGAAGTACGGGCCCCCGGAGTCGTGGGGGCACGGGCTGGTATCCGCACGCGGGGCCTTGCCGGAAGTCTCGATGAGCGAATCACTCGTCGGACCGATGACGAACTGCCCGGTCTGGAGGCGTTTCGCCGGCTCGGAGCCGTCCCCGGCGGTAAGGCCGTACCCGGTCAGCCGGACGACCTCGCCCACCGCGGGCGGCGCGGTGCCGATCCGCAGCGGGGTGATGTCGGTGACGGGGGGATCGATCTCGGCCAGGGCCACGTCGGCGCCTTCAGCCTGGCGTACGGCGACGACCTCGGCCTCGCGCCCCTCCCCGCTGCTCAGATCCGCCCGCCCGATGGTAGCGGTGGTGCGATCAGCTACGGTCCGGCTCACCCGGCGCCCCTCGGCTGAACGGAAGCAGTGCCCCGCGGTGATCACCCAGCGGGGTGCGACCAGAGCACCGGAGCAGGAGCTGTCCCGGGTGCCGGAACCGTCCGTGGGCAGCCCGGTCATGGTCAGCAACACCGTGAACCGGTAGGCGCCGGCGTCCACGTCCTCGCCGTGAGCGATGGCGGACGCCGGCTGGGCGCTCACCGGTGCGACGGCCAGCGCCACGGCCGGCAGAACAGCGATCAGACATCGACGGACAGATCTCATGGGGTGCCATGCTGCGCAAACGCCCGTCCGGAGGACGTCAGCACGGTCCTTATGGAATCTTTATCCCGGCTGTGCCAGCCTGGCGGGCGGTCGAGGACGGCGAGGAGGCGCGGCGTTGCGGGTGCTGGTGGCGGACGACGAGCGGGTACTCGCTGACATGGTGGCCGAGGGGCTGCGTCGGCTCTCCATGGCCGTCGACGTGGTCTACGACGGCGTCGCCGCCTGGGAGAAGCTCGGCGTCAACCGCTACGACGTCGCCGTGCTGGACCGGGACATGCCCGGCAGCACCGGCGACGAGGTGTGCCGGCGGATCGCCGGGGCGGGGCTCGGCACCCGCGTGCTGCTGCTGACCGCCGCCGCCGGGATCCGCGACCGCGTCGAGGGCCTCGGCCTGGGCGCCGACGACTACCTGACCAAGCCGTTCGCCTTCGCCGAGCTCGTCGCGCGGCTGCAGGCGTTGTCCCGGCGCTCGGCTCCGGCGCTGCCCCCGGTGCTGGAGCAGGACGGCATCGTGCTCGATGTGACCCGGCACACCGCTGCCCGCGACGGGCTGGCGTTGTCGCTGTCGCCGAAGGAGTACGCCGTCCTGCACGTGCTCCTGCGCGCCGGCGGTCGCGTGGTCAGCGCCGAGGATCTGCTCGAGCAGGCGTGGGACGAGAACGCCGACCCGTTCACGAACACTGTCCGGACCACCGTCATGACCTTGCGCCGCAAACTGGGCGACCCGCCGGTGATCCACACCGTGCCCAAGGTCGGCTACCGGCTCGGGCCATGAGGTCGCCCTCCCCGGCCCGCCGCATCCTCCTGCTCTGCGGACTCGCCCTCGTCGCCGCGCAGTTCGCCCCGCCGATCGCCGACCAGGTGCTCACCCTGACGCGGGAGTTCGGGGTGTCCTGGTGCGGCCTGGGTGGCCCGCGAGCCCCCGACGCCGACGCCTCGTTCCTCTGCGAGCAGGTCTTCCGGCGGCCCAGCGTGGTGACCGGACCGGTCCTGTTCCTGGTCCTCGCCGGCCTGCTGGCCATGTGTGTCCCGGCGGCACGGTGGTGCCTGCGGCCGGTCCGGGACCTCGTGCCGGTGATCGCGAACGTCGGCCCGCAGAACCTCGGCCACCGGCTGCGCCCCGGTGCCGGCCGGGACGAACTGGCGCTGCTCGGCCGCGCGATCGACGACATGATGGACCGCATCGCCGTCGGGTACGAGGCCCAGCGCCGGTTCGCCGCCGACGCCTCCCACGAGCTGCGCACCCCGCTCGCGGTGCAGCGGACGCTGATCGAGGTGGGCATGGCCCGCGCCCGCACCGAGGACCAGCTCGAGCTGCTCACCGCCCAGCTGCTGGAGACCAACGAACGCAATGAGCGACTGATCGAGGGCCTGCTGGTCCTCGCCGAGAGCGACCGCGGCCTGCTGTCCCGCACACCGCTGCGGCTCGACCTGATCGCCGAGGAGGTGCTCGACGCCCACCGCGCCCGGGCCGCCGAGGCCGGCATCACGATCACCAGCACCCTGCGCCCGCGCCTGGTCCTGGGTGAGCAGGTGCTGCTGGAACGCCTGGTCAGCAACCTCGTGCAGAACGCCGTGACCTACAACCGGCCGGACGGCACCATCGACGTCCAGGTCGGCGACGATCCCGCACTGATCGTCACGAACACCGGTGACGACGTGCCCGTCGACGCGGTGTCCGCCCTGTTCGAGCCGTTCCGCCGGCTGTCCGGTGCCCGCATCCACCAGGGCGGCGGCGCCGGCCTGGGACTGTCGATCGCCCGCTCGATCACCCGGGCCCACGACGGCGTCATCGCGGCGTCGTCCACCGGCCACGACGGTCTGCGCGTCCAGGTCTCATTCCCCGAGGCCGCCGGACCCGCTTAGCTCCGCCGACCGCTCGACACTCCATCGTTATTTTGCTATCTTCCAAAATAACGAAACCCAGGAGTGACGATGACCGACGGCGTGTTCACGGCGCTCGCCCATCCGACCCGCCGAGCGGTCCTGATGCTGTTGCAGCGCAACGGGCCCATGCCCGTCGGCGATATCGCCCAGCAGCTCGGCATCGTGGGCCCGACCCTGTCGGGCCACCTGCGGATCCTGCGCGACGCGGACCTCGTCGCCGCCCAGCGGCAGGGCACCACGATCCGGTACGTCACCAAGCTCTCCGTCCTGGAGGGCGCCCTGACAGAGCTCATGAGCGGGCTGCGCGTCGGCAGCTCCGAAACCTCACCCGAAGGAGCGGACAGCCATGGCAACGACTGAGGTGGGTCACCGGGAGACTGTTCCGGTCACCGGAATCGTGGTGCTGGCCGCCGGCCTCGCCCTCATGACCGCACTGTCCTGGCGCACCGCCGCCGGGCTGCCCGACCCGGTGGTCTTCGCCGGCGCGGGCCGCGACGGTGCCGACACCCAGGCGCCGCGGCTGCTCGTGCTCACCGTGATGCCCTTGCTGGCCCTGGCGATCGGCGGCGTGGGGCTGGCGGCCCAGCGCATCCGCCGACGCGCGGCGTCCATGCTGAAGGTGCCCCTGTGGCGCGACGACCGCACCCACCGCAGATCGATCGACGTGGCCCTGGGGATCCTGACCCCAGTCATGCTGGCGGTGCACCTGACGATGCTGCGAGCAGCCGAGGGCCGGGCCGACTCAGGGCCGGGCTGGATCGCCGCCGCCGTGGCGCTGGTCGTGGTCGTCATCGGCAACATCTGGCCCAAGCAGGCGCCGGCCGTGCCGAGCCTGCTCGGGGGCCGGCTCAGCTCGGGGACCCGGGAACGCGTGGACCAGGCCCTGGAGGCACAGCGCCGGCGCCTGCGCCCCACGGGCATCGCCATGGTGCTCCTCGGTCTGGTGGCACTCGCCTGCGCCTGGTCCGTCCCGCCGGTATCACTCACCCTCTCGTTGACGGCCATCCTGGTGATGGGCGCCGTGCCGCTCATCACCGCCGTCCGGGCCGGAGCCCGGAACGCCGGTTGACGGCGGACCTGAGAGCCGCCCGGCTCTCAGGTCCGCGCGGGAGCGGAGCTGCGGGTCTCCCACGCCGACCACAGCTGCGCGTAGCGGCCCCCCGCCGCGACCAGCTCGCCGTGCGGCCCGGACTCCACGATCTCCCCGTGCTCCAGCACGATGACCCGGTCCGCCGACGCCGCCTGGGTGAGCCGGTGCGCCACGACCAGCACCGTCCGCCCCCGCGTCGCCGCCGCCGCGGCCTCCTCCAGCGCCCGCGCACCCGCGCTGCCGGCCTCAGCCGTCGCCTCGTCCAGCACCGCCACCGCCGGGTCCAGCAGCACCAGCCGGGCCAGCGCCAGCTGCTGCGCCTGTGCGGCAGTCAGTTCGTGGCTGCCGTCACCGACCAGCGTGTCCAGGCCCTCCGGCAGCGCCCGTGCCCAGTGCAGAGCACCCACCGTTTCGAGGGCGGCGGAGACCTCCTCCACGGTCGCTCCCGGGTGGGCCAGCCGCAGATCCTCGATGAGCGGTCCGGCGAAGACGTGCGTCTCCTGGCTGATGATCGCCACGGTCTCGCTCGGCAGCTCGGCCACCGGCACCCCGCCGACCCGCGCCACGCCCTCGTCCGGGCGCAGCACCCCGGCCGCGATGGAGGCCACCGTGGTCTTGCCGGCCCCGGTGGAGCCGACCAGCGCCACCCGCTCCCCCGGCTCCAGCCGGAGGCTGACCTTGCGCAGCACCGGCGTGCGGCCGTCGTAGCTGAAGCTGACCTCGTCCAGGGTCAGCGCCGCGTCGGCCGGCGGCCGGCCCGCGCCGCGCCGCTCGACCGGCATCGTCTCGACCCCGACCAGCCGGGACAGGCTCGCGCCGGCCGCCTGGATCTCGTCGAAGGTGAACAGCAGTGTGGACACCGGGTTGAACAGCCGGTGGAACAGCAGCGCGGCGGCGGAAGCCTGCCCGACGGTCACCGAGCCGTCGCGGACCAGCCAGTAGCCGACCACCAGGATCGCCGCCAGCCCGAAGAACTCGGCCCGGTTGACCCGACCGACGAAGCGGGTGAAGAGCGTGAAGACGCCGACGTCGATGTCGCGCGCCTTGGCCGACGCGGCGTCGATGTCGGCCAGGTGCCGCTGCTCCAGCCGGTACGCGTGCACGGTCCGCAGCCCCTGCATGCTCTCCACCAGCAGCTGCGACCGCTCGGCGACAGCCTTGCGCTCCGCGGCGTAGCGGGGGGCCGACCGGGGCAGGTACCAGCGCAGCGCCACCACGTAGAACGGCACCGCGACGGCGCCGGCCAGCCCGAGCCGCCAGTCGATACCGGCCATGGCCACCAGGCTCAGCACGCCCAGCAGCAGCGCCGAGATCACGTTGGGCAGCACGTCGGAGACGGCCTTGCCGATCGCGGCGATGTCCGCGCCGACCCGGGACAGCAGGTCGCCGCGCCCGGCCCGGTCCAGCACCAGGGCCGGCAGCCGCAACGCGGTCGCGACGGTGCTCTCGCGCAGGTCGGCGAGCATCCGGGCGCCGAGCCGGCCGATCAGGTACGACGACAGCCCGATCGCACCCCCGCCGATCAGCGCGGAGGTGACGATGACGACGGAGATCGACACGATCGCACCCGTGCCGGCACCTTCACGGACCCGGTCGACGAGCATGCCGAGGGCGTACACGGGGACGATCGAGGCCGCGGCCGCGAGCAGGCCGACCAGCAGCGTCCCGGTCACCTCGGCCCGGCGGCCGCGCAGCTCGGCCCACAGCCAGCCGCGGGTCTGCCGGGCGGTCGCGATGGGCAGGATCTGGGTCATCGCAGCACCAACTGTCGGTAGGTCTCGTCGCTCGCGCCCAGCTCCTCGTGCTCACCCTCGGCCGCGACCACGCCGTCGCCGAGGACGACGATGCGGTCGGTGGCCGCGAGCAGCGCCGGGCTGCTGGTGATGACGACGGTGGCGAAGCCGGATTCCGGGCCGTGCCGCAGCGCGCGGATGCCCTGGGCGATGGCGTGCTCGGTGACCGCGTCGACGGCGGTGGTCGGGTCGTGCAGCACCAGCACCGGCGGCCGGGCCAGCAGCGCGCGGGCCAGGGCGATCCGCTGGCGCTGGCCGCCGGAGAGGCTGGCGCCGCGTTCGGCGACGAGCGCGTCGAGCCGCTCCGGCTGGGTGTCCAGCACCTCGTCGGCGGCCGCGGCGCTGAGCACGTCGGCCGGGATCTCCCCGTCGGCGTGCACGCCCACGTTGGCCGCGATCGTCCCGGTGAAGAGGTCGGTGTGGTGCGGCTCGACCAGCAGCAGCCGGCGCGCGTGGGCGCGGTCGACCTGTTCCAGCGGCGAGCCGCCGAGCAGCACGCTGCCGTCGTAGCCGGCGGGGACGCTGAGCAGCTTCACCAGCGCCTCGGCGTCGCCGGGACGGCGGGCCACCACGCCGACGAACTCGCCCGGCCGCACGTGCAGGTCGAGGCCGTCCAGCGGGCCGTGCCGGACACCGGACAGGCGCAGGTCGCACGGGTGCTCGGCGGGCTTGTCGGTGCCTTCCGGCAGCATCAGGCCGGCGTCGGTGACCAGCGCGACCCGGTCCGCGGACGCGCGCGCCTCGGCGATCCAGCTCGGCACCACGGCCAGCGTCCCGAACGGCTCGATGAGGAACTGGGCCAGCCCGATCACCGTGATGAACTGCCCGACGGTGATCCGGCCGGTCAGCGCGAACCAGCCCGCCAGGATGGCGATGCCGCAGGCCAGCAGCGTGCTGAGCACGGTGGAGGCGGTCAGGTAGCCGCCCTGGGTGCGCGACGCGCGCAGCGTCGCCGCCAGCGAGCGGCGGCTGACCACCCGGTAGTTCTCGGCGGCGGCGTCCTGCGCGCCGATGCCGCGCAGCGGCCGCAGCCCGGTGACCAGGTCGGTGGCCAGCGAGGTGGCCCGGCCGGCCTGCTCCTGCTGGTCGGCGACCCGCCGGGTGATCAGCGGCGAGCTGACCTGCAGCAGCACCAGCACCAGCGGGGTGGCGACCAGGACGACCAGGCCCAGCGGTACGGAGATCAGCAGCAGCACCACCGCACTGATCACCGTGGCGACGATGGCACCGGCGATCCGCGGCACGTAGTCCAGCAGGTACGACGTGTTGTCGGCGTCGCTCGTGGACACCGTCAGCAGATCCCCGGCCCGCAGGTCGGTACGCACCCCGCGCGGGTGCAGGATCTTCGCCGAGACCTCCAGGCGCAGCTGGTGACCCTCCTCGGCGATGGCGGCCATGAGCTGCCGCGCGCCGAAGCGGTACGCCGTGGTCAGCAACGTGAACTGCACGGCCAGCACGCCCACCCACAGCAGCAGCTGTCCCAGGTCGCCGGGCGTGACGGCCCGGTCGATGATCACACCGATCAGCACCGGGACGAACGTCTCGCAGGCCTGGTGCACCGCGATCAGGCCGGTGCCGAGCCACAGCCGTTTGGCGTTCCGGGTGGTCGTGCGAAGGAGAATCCGCGCGCCGGACTTACTCACTGGGCCATGCTGTCGCGCAGCGACTTGGGGCGCAGGTCGGTCCAGTTGGCGTCCACGTAGTCGATGGCCTGCTGCCGCGGCGCCGGCCCGAAGACGCTGCGCCAGCCCGACGGGATCTCCTTGAAGGACGGCCAGAGCGAGTGCTGCTCCTCGTCGTTCACGAGGACGTGGAAGGTGCCGTTCTCGTCGTCGAACGGGTTGCTGGACACGACGTCTCCCCACAGGTCGGCCGAAAAGTAAGGTCAGCCTAACCTACGCGCTGGGTCACCTTCGAGCGCGGGATGACCAGCGGCGTACCCGTCTCCGGGTCGTCGATGATCCGGCAGCCCAGCGCGAAGACGTCCTCGACCAGCTCGGCGGTCATGACCTCGCGCGGGTCGCCCTGGGCCACGATCACCCCGGCCTTCATCACCACCAGGTGGTCGGCGTACCGGGCGGCCTGGTTGAGGTCGTGCAGCACCGCGACCATCGTCGTGCCCTGCTCCCGGTTGAGCCGCACGCACAGCTCCAGCAGCTCGATCTGGTGGGCGATGTCCAGGAACGTGGTCGGCTCGTCCAGCAGCACGATCGGCGTCTGCTGGGCCAGCACCATGGCCACCCAGACCCGCTGCCGCTGCCCGCCGGAGAGGGTGTCGACGAGCTCACCGGAGAGGTCCGTCACACCGGTGGCGGCCATCGCGGCGACCACGGCGGTCTCGTCCTCGGCCGACCACTGCCGGATCAGCTTCTGGTGCGGGAACCGGCCACGGGCGACCAGCTCGGCGACGGTGATCCCGTCCGGGGCGATCGACGACTGCGGCAGCAGCCCGAGCCGGCGGGCCACCTCCTTGGCCGGCCGCGCGTGGATGTCGCGGCCGTCCAGCAGCACCTCGCCGGCGCTGGGCTTGAGCAGCCGGGACAGCGCGCGCAGCAGCGTGGACTTGCCGCAGGCGTTGGGCCCGATGATCGCGGTGAAGCGGCTCTGCGGCACCTCGAGGTCGAGGTGCTCGCTGATCGTCCTGCGGTCGTACCCGATGGTGATGTCGCGGGCGGCCAGACTCATCGAGACCCCTAACGTCGCGCCTGGCGGACCAGCAGCCAGACGAAGTAGATGCCACCCACCGACACGGTCACGACCCCGACCGGCAGCTGGGTCGGGGCGAACGCCCGCTGGGCGAGAAAATCACTGAGCATCAGCAGGAAGGCGCCCATGGCGGCCGAGGGCACCAGCGCGATGCCGGGCGTGCGGGTGACACGCTGGGCGAGCTGCGGGGCGGCCAGTGCGACGAAGGCGATGGGACCGGCGGCCGCGGTCGCGACCGCGGTGAGAGCAACCCCGATGACCAGGTACGCGAGCCGCGTCGGTTCCACGCGTACGCCCAGCGCGGCAGCCGCGTCCTCACCCATCTCCAGCAGGGACAGGCGGGGGCCGTACCCGATGAGGAGCAGGCACAGCACGCCGACGGTGACCGCCACCGGGGTGACCTGCGCCCAGCCCAGGCCGTTGAGGCTGCCCTGCCCCCAGAGCAGGGCGGCGAAGGCCGCCTGCAGGTCGACCTTGATGATGAACCACTGGTTGACCGAGGCCAGCATGGCGCTGATCGCGATGCCCACGATGATCAGCCGGAAGCCCTGCACCCCCCGCTTGAAA
Source organism: Actinoplanes auranticolor (assembly GCF_018332655.1). Taxonomy (GTDB): domain Bacteria; phylum Actinomycetota; class Actinomycetes; order Mycobacteriales; family Micromonosporaceae; genus Actinoplanes; species Actinoplanes auranticolor. The sequence continues at coordinate 120,607 of NZ_BOQL01000029.1, forward strand.
GCCAGCAGGTAGACGGCGACGGCGGTGGCCAGCCCACCGGCCAGCGCGCCGGCCGCGACCACGTAGTACCCGTTGCCGAACAGGACGGTCACGATCAGCACTCCGGTGTACGCGCCCGTGCTGAAGCCGATGACGTCCGGGCTGCCCAGCGGATTGCGGGTCAGCGCCTGGAAGACGGCCCCGGCCAGCCCGAGCGCGGCGCCGATCACCAGCGCCAGCAGCACCCGCGGCATCCGCCACTCGACGACCACCAGCCGGGCGGCCCGGGTCCCCTCCCCGGACAGGGCCTGCAACACCTCGGCCGGGGTGAGGGTGAACTCACCGGTGCCCAGGGTCAGCACCCCGACGGCGAGCGCGGCCAGCACGAGCACCACGCAGACCAGTGCGGGCCGCAGCGAGACCCGCGCGGACGCGTTGCGGTGCGGGCGCAGCACCACGACCTTGCGGCCGAAGTCGACGCTCACAGGCCACTCACCCGGGCCCGGCGGACCCACCAGATCAGCACGGGCGCGCCGATGAAGGCGGTGACCACGCCGACGCGCAGCTCACCCGGCCGCACCACGAGCCGGCCGACGATGTCGGCGAGCAGCAGCAGCACCGGGCCGCACACCACGGTGTAGACGAAGATCCAGCGCTGGTCCGGGCCGACGATCCAGCGCACCACGTGCGGCACCATCAGCCCGACGAACCCGATCGGCCCGACCGCGGCGGTCGCCGCGCCGGCCAGCAGCATGACCGAGACGGTGGCCAGGACCCGGGTCCGGCCGATCCGGGCGCCGAGGGTACGGGCGAGATCGTCGCCGAGCGCCACGGCGTTCAGCGACCGGGCGACGACCAGGGCGAGCACCGTCCCGGCCAGCACGAACGGCAGGATCGTGGTGGCCACGTCCAGCGGCCGCCCGGCCAGCGAGCCGACGTCCCAGAACCGCAGGTAGTCGAAGGCGCGGGGACGCACGAGCCGGATGCCGCCGGAGATGCCGTCCATGACGGCACCCAGCGCCACGCCGGCGAGGGTGAGGCGGATCGGGGTGGCACCGCCGCGCCCGGTGGACCCGAGCAGGTAGACCAGGGTGAGCGCGAACGCGACGCCGGCGAACCCGAACCACATGTACTGGGTGAGGCTGGTCAGGCCGAGCACCCCGACCGCGAACACCACGAACAGCCCGGCGCCGGCGTTGATGCCGAGGATCTGGGTGTCGGCGAGCGGGTTGCGGGTGACGGCCTGGATGACCGCGCCGGACAGTCCGAAGGCGACGCCGGCCAGCAGCCCGAGCACGGTCCGCGGCACCCGCAGGTCCCGCACGATCGACTGGTCGTCGGTGTCGGTGAAGTGGAAGAACGCGTCCCAGACGGCGCCCGGGGAGATGGTGCGGGTGCCCAGCGCGAGGCTCAGTAGGCAGACCACAGCCAGCACGCCCAGACAGATCAGCAGGCCCAGGGTGCGGCGGGTCTGGGTCGCGGCGAGCCCGGCGGCGGCCGGAACGGCCTTCGGTCCCGGTCGCACCGGGGCGGGCGTCCGCGTCAGCACCATGCCGCGAAGCTTAGGCTAACCTTCCTTACCCGTCACCATCCGGTTGTCGCCGGCGCCGTCGTCACCAGCGCTCCAGGCGGGCGGAGAGCACGGCGAGTGCGGCCATCCCGGCGGTGGAAGTGCGCAGCACGGACTCCCCGAGCCGCACCGGCTGCGCCCCGGCCGCGACGAAGGACCCCAGCTCCTGATCGCTGATCCCGCCCTCGGGCCCGACGACCAGCACGATGTCCCCGGCGTCGGGCAGCTTGGCCTGACTGAGCCGGTCCGTGGCCTCCTCGTGCAGCACGAACGCGGCGGCGGCCGCGGAGAGCAGCCCGGAGGCCTTCTTGGTGGAGACGTCGGGGCTGCCGGAGACCACGGGCAGCCACGGACGCCGGGCCTGCTTGGCCGCCTCCCGCGTGGTGCTGACCCACTTCTCGCGGGCTTTGACGCCGCGGTCACCGCGCCACTGGGCGACCGACCGGGAGGCGGCCCACGGCACGATCTCGTCCACGCCGATCTCGGTCATGGCCTGCACCGCGAGCTCACCACGGTCGCCCTTGGCGATGCCCTGCACCACCACGAGCCGGGGATCCGGCGCGGCGACGAAGTCCCGCTGGGTGACCTCGACGTCGATGCTGCCCCGGCCGACCCCGGTCACCTCGGCGACAGCGGTCCCGCCCCGCCCGTCCCCGAGCAGCAGCACCTCACCGGCCCGCAGCCGCTGCACGGTGGCGGCGTGATGCCCCTCCGCACCGGCGAGCGTGAACCGCTTGCCACCGGGCAGGTCGTCAACGAGGAAAAGAGGCGCAGACACGCGCTCACGCTAGCCGAACGCTGCCCGGTCTCAGTGTCCGTTGAAGGCGTCGCGCATGCGGGAGAAGAATCCGCCCTGTTTGCTCAGCTCGGCGATGTCCTCACCCCGGGTCTTGGCGAAGTCGCGCAGCATCCGCTCCTGGTCGGCCGTCAGCTTGGTCGGCGTCTTCACGTCCAGGTGCACGAACAGTTCGCCCCGGCCCTGACCGCGCAGGTGCGGCACGCCCTTGCCCCGGATGCGCAGCGTCGAGGCCGGCTGGGTGCCCGGCTTGACCTCGATGTTCTCCTCGCTGTCCAGCGTCTTGATGGTCAGCCGGGTGCCGAGCGCGGCGGCCGTCATCGGCAGCGTCACCCGGCAGTGCAGGTCGTCGCCCTTGCGGGAGTAGACGTCGTGGGGGCGTTCGTGGATCTCCACGTACAGGTCACCGGCCGTGCCGCCGCCCGGGCCGACCTCGCCCTGCTGGGCCAGGCGGATGCGCATGCCGTCCTCGACGCCGGCCGGGATCTTCACGGTCAGCGAGCGGCGGGTGCGGATCCGGCCGTCGCCGGCGCAGGTCGGGCAGGGCTGCGGGATCACCGTGCCGTGACCCTGGCAGACCTGGCACGGGCGGGACGAGACGACCTGGCCGAGGAAGGTGCGCTGGACCGACTGGACCTCGCCCCGGCCACCGCAGGTCTCGCAGGTGGCCAGGTGGGTGCCGGGTGCGGTGCCCGCGCCGGAGCACTGGGTGCACAGCACCGCGGTGTCGACCGTGATCGGGGCCTCGACGCCGAACGCCGTCTCCACCAGGTCGAGCTCCAGGCGCAGGATCGCGTCGGCGCCGGGCCGGGTGCGCGGGCGCGGTCCCCGGGAACCGCCGCCGGCGGCCGTGCCGAAGAACGCGTCCATGATGTCCTGGAAACCGACGAACGGGCCCGCCCCGCCGGGGCCACCCGGTCCGCCCGCGCCGCCACCGCCGGGGGCCAGCGGGTCACCACCGAGGTCGACGATCTGCCGCTTCTGGTCGTCCGAGAGGACCTCGTACGCCGCGTTGATGTCCTTGAACTTCTCGTGCGCCTCGGGGTCGGGATTGACGTCCGGGTGGTATTGACGGGCCAGCTTGCGGTAAGCGCGCTTGATCTCGTCGTCGGTGGCTTCCCGGCTGATCCCGAGAATTCCGTAATAGTCCTTGGCCACAGGGGTTCGAGTCCTCATGTCTGCCCAGCGCTGAGCGGTTCCGTCAGTTTTGTGCCAGCAAATCGCCAACGTAGCGTGCCACGGCTCGTACCGTGGCGATGGTGCCGGGGTAATCCATCCGGGTCGGCCCGAGCACGCCGAGCCCACCAACGATTGTCGTACCCGGTCCGTAACCCGTGCTGACCACCGAGGCCGCCCGCAGGTTGTCGATCTCGTTCTCGTCGCCGATCCGGACCCGGGTGGTGCTCGGCTCCACCTCACCGATGAGCTTGAGCAGGATGACCTCCTCCTCAAGCGCCTCCAGGACCGGCCGCAGCGAGCCCTGGAAGTCCAGCACGCCGCCGCGGGTGAGGTTCGCCGTACCCGCCAGAGCGAGGCGTTCCTCACTGCGCTCGACCAGAGTCTCCAGCAGCACCGAGGCGACGCAGGCCATCGTGTTGCGCTTCTCCGGGGCGCACTCGTCGACCAGGGTCTGCACCAGCGGCGGGGTGTCGGCGAGCTTCTGCCCGGTGAGCTTGGCGTTGATCACGCGGCGCATGTCGAGCACGTCGTCGCCGGGGGTCGGCCCGGGCAGCTCCACCAGGCGTTGCTCGACCCGGCCGGTGTCGGCGATCATCACCAGCATGACGCGGGTGGTGGAGATCGGGACCAGCTCCAGGTGACGCACCGAGGAGCGGGCCAGGCTCGGATACTGCACGACGGCGACCTGGCGGGTGAGCTGCGCGAGCAGGCGCACCGTGCGGTGCACCACGTCGTCGAGGTCGACCGCGCCGACCAGGAAACGCTCGATGGCGCGGCGCTCGGCCGGGCTCAGGGCCTTGACCCGGGAGAGCCGGTCGACGAAGAGCCGGTAGCCGGCGTCGGTGGGCACCCGGCCGGCACTGGTGTGCGGCTGCCGGATGTAGCCCTCCTCCTCCAGCACGGCCATGTCGTTGCGGACCGTGGCCGGCGAGACGCCGAGCTGGTGGCGCTCGACCAGGGCCTTGCTGCCCACCGGCTCCTGGGTGGCGACGTAGTCCTCGACGATGGCGCGGAGTACTTCGAGTTTGCGGTCGTCGAGACTCATGTCGTATCCCTCCACTCTCGTCTGGCACTCCGCGAAGTCGAGTGCCAGTCTACGTCGCCCGCGCCCGCCGCGCGATGATCAGCTGTCAGGGCCCACGCCACTTAGCCGACTGTCTATTCTCCGACGTCACCCGGGTGTTGCCCTCGCCTCGTTCGACGTGCGGTCCTACCGTGTGCGCATGACTGAACCGCCGCGTCCGCCCGGTGAGGGAAATCCTTCGGACCCCACCGCGCCGCTCAACCCATATCCGGGTAACGATCCGAACTCCGGATCGGCCCCGCCCCCGGCGTACGGCTCACCGCAGCCGCCCGCCTACGGCACCCCGCCGCAGCAGCCGCCGACCTACGGCACCCCGCCGCCCACCTCGGGTGCCGGTGGTTACGGCCCGCCGCCCAGTTCCGGTGCCGGTGGCTACGGCCCGCCGCCCGGCTCGGGTGCCGGCGGCTACGGCCCGCCGCCCGGTGGCACCCCGTACGGCCCTCCCGGCGCCTACGGCCAGCAGCCCGGCGGATACCCGCCGGGTGGTTACGCGCCGGGCAACGACGACAAGACGTGGATCCTGGTCGCCCACTTCGGCGGCGCGGCCGGCGCGTTCCTCGGTGGCGGCTGCTCCGGCTGGATCGCGCCGCTGGTCGCGCTGCTGGCCAAGGGCAACCAGTCCCCGGCCGTGCGGGCCGAGGCGGTCAAGGCGCTGAACTTCCAGATCCTGTGGTCGATCATCGCCGTCGTCGGCTGGGTGCTGACCTGCATCGTGATCGGCTTCTTCGTCGGCATCGCGGCCTGGGCGATCGCCACGATCTTCGGCATCGTCGCCGGCGTGAAGGCGAACAACAACGAGCCGTACAACTACCCGATGACGGTCTCGCTCATCAAGTAGCGCGCCCGATGGCGCCGGGCCCGGCCCGGCGCCATCGGCGTTACGGCAGCAGGTCGCGGATCACGGCGTCGGCCAGCAGCCGGCCGCGCAGGGTGAGGACCACCCGGCCGGCCTCGTACGCCGCCGGGTCCAGCAGGCCGTCGGCCAGGGCCCGGACCGCGCCGGTCAGCCCGGAGGCGTCCAGCGCGGTGAGCGGCAGGCCCTCGCGCAGGCGTACGCGCAACATCACGTCCTCGACGTGCCGGTCCTCGTCGGTGAGGATCTCCCGGCCCTGCCCGGGCGACAGACCCGCTTCCACCCGCTTGGCGTACGCGGCCGGGTGCTTGACGTTCCACCAGCGCACCCCGCCGACGTGGCTGTGCGCGCCCGGCCCGAGCCCCCACCAGTCACCGCCGGTCCAGTACAGGAGGTTGTGCCGGCAGCGCGCGTCCGGCGTCGTCGCCCAGTTCGACACCTCGTACCAGGAGAAACCCGCCCCGCCCAGCGCCGCCTCCGCGGCCAGGTAGCGGTCGGCGGCCACGTCGTCCTCCGGGTACGGCAGCTCGCCACGGCGCATCCGGGCCGCCATCCGCGTCCCGTCCTCGACGATCAGCGAGTACGCGCTGACGTGGTCCACCCCCGCGTCGAGCACGGCCGCCAGCGACCGTTCGAAGTCCTCCGGCGTCTCCCCCGGCGTCCCGTAGATCAGATCCAGGTTGACGTGGTCGAAGCCGGCCTCGCGGGCCTCGATCGCGGCCTGCGGCGCCCGCCCGGCGGTGTGCCGGCGCTCCAGGATCTGCAGCACCGCCGGAGCGGCCGACTGCATCCCGAGCGAGATCCGGGTGTAGCCGGCCTTGCGCAGCGCCTGCAGCGACCGCGGCGTCACCGACTCGGGGTTGGCCTCGGTGGTGATCTCGGCGCCGGCCGCCAGTCCCCAGGTCTGGTCGATGCCCTCGAGGATCCGGCCCAGGTCGGCCGGATCGAGCAGGGTCGGCGTGCCGCCACCGACGAAGACGGTGTCGACGGGCGCGCCGGTGACCGAGGCGGCCAGCTTCAGCTCGGCCAGGACCGCGTCGGCGTAGCCCTCGCGGCTGGCTCCCCCGCCCAGCTCGCTCGCCGTGTACGTGTTGAAGTCGCAGTACCCGCAGCGGCTGGCGCAGAACGGGACGTGGACGTAGACCCCGAAGCCGCGTCCGCCGACGTCGCGCAGGGCACTGTCGGGCAGCGAGCCGTCACTCGGTACGGGCTCGCCCTCGGGCGCGGGACCAGGCATCCGTCAAGTGTGCACGTACACCGTTAGGGTTCCGGCATGGAGTTGGTCCGTACCGTCACCGCCGCCGGGGTGACCACCGTGACGCTGGACAGCCCGGCGAACCGTAATGCGCTCTCCTCGCTGCTGATGCGCGAGCTGCTGGAGGCGCTGAACGCCGCCGTCACCGATCCGGCCGTCCGGGCGGTGGTGATCTCGCACACCGGTCCGGTCTTCTGCTCGGGGGCCGACCTGAAGGAGACCGCCGAGGCCCGCGAGACCGGCAGGATCCCCGCCGAGCTGCTGGCCGACGTGCTCGCCGCGATCTGGGAGTTCCCCAAGCCGGTGCTGGCCCGGATCGCCGGTCCGGCGCGCGCGGGCGGGCTGGGCCTGATCGCGGCGGCCGACATCGCGGTCTGCGCCCGGACGGCGACGTTCGCGTTCTCCGAGGTGCGCCTGGGCGTGATCCCGGCCGTGATCAGTGCCACCGTGCTGCCCCGGCTCGCGCCCCGGGCCGCCGCCGAGCTCTATCTCACCGGCGACGTCTTCGACGGGGTACGGGCGGCCGAGGTCGGGCTGGTCACCGCGGCCGTGGAGCCGGACGGGCTGGACGCGGCCGTCACGGCGTACACGGAGTCCCTGGTCCGGGGTGGTCCGCTGGCCCTGGCCGGCACCAAGCAGTTGCTGCGCCGCCGGCCGGCCGAGACGGTGCGCGCCGACCTGGCCGAGCTGTCCGCGCGCTCGGCCGGCTACTTCCGGTCGGCCGAGGGCCGCGAGGGGGTCGCGGCCTTCCGCGAGAAGCGTCCGGCCTCCTGGGTACCGGTGACACAGGAGACGGGCACTCGTTGATTACTCTTGTCCCCCGACGGAGGGAGTGTGCGTGCGGAGAAAGCCGGTAGTCCTGGTCGTTCTGCTCGCGCTCCTCGGCGCCCTCGGCGTGGTCGTGGCCGTCAACTCCATCGGCGGCCGGATCAAACTGCCGCAGCTCGGCCCGGAATGCATCGTGCGCGCCGACGGCGAGGTCGCCCTCGACCTCGTGCAGATGGCCAACGCCGCCACGATCACCGCCGTCGGCCTGCGGCGCAAGATGCCCGAGCAGGCCGTGGTGATCGCGCTGGCGACCGCGTTCCAGGAGTCCAAGCTGGAGAATCTGGACACCGGCGACCGCGACTCGGTCGGGCTCTTCCAGCAGCGCCCCAGCCAGGGCTGGGGCACGCCGGAGAAGATCCAGGACCCGAGGTACGCGGCGGGCAAGTTCTACTCCGCCCTCAAGAAGGTCAAGGGCTGGCAGCAGATGCGGGTCACCGACGCGGCACAGAAGGTGCAGCGGTCGGCCTACCCGAACGCGTACGAGAAGTGGGCCGACGAATCCGCTGTGCTGGCCAAGGCTCTCACCGGCCGGGCCACCGGCGCGGTCGAGTGCACGGTGAACGGCGAGCCGGCCCTGCGCGGAGCCACCGCCGCGGCCGCGCTGGCCGAGGGCATGCGGCTGGACTGGGGCAAGGGCCTCAACACCATCGAGGCGACCCAGAGCGGCGGCCTGACCGTCGCGGTCAAGGACGTCAACGTCGGCTGGCGGTACGCCCACTGGCTCGTCTCGCACGCCAGCGGCACGGGTGTGGAGCGGGTGCGGTTCGCCGACCGGGAATGGACCGCCCTCGACGGTAAGTGGCAGCCCGTAACCGGCGGCGAGGGCGCGGGCAACGACACCGTGATCGCTGAGGTCTTCAGCTAGGCGATCAGCCTTCATATTCACGTTTATTCATGCCCCGAAGAGTCACGATCACGATGTTGCCTGGTCATAGCGCTGCGTATACATCGACGTGGACAGACAGCGACCGGACTGGTACTAGTTAGTCGTGCTCCAAGCCATCGAGTGGATCCATCTGGGAGCCGTCGGCGTCGCCGCGATCATCTTCGGGATATGCCGGCACAAGCCCGCCCGGATCGGGCCTTGGCTGCTGCTGGCCGCCTCCGTCGTCGCCGTTGCCATCGGCGACGTCCTGCACGCGCTCAACGAGTATCCCGCCGCCGACGTCGCCTACCTGGCCATGTTCGCCCTGATCGCGCTGTCCCTGCTGCAGCTGACCCGGGCGGGCGCGATCTTCATGGACCGGGCCCGGCTGATCGACCTCGTGGCCTTCGCCTGCGCGGCCATGCTGGTGGTCTGGGTCTTCCTGATCAGTGGCATCAGCTGGCTGGGCGGGATCGCACCGGAGGACATGCTCGGTGCCCTGCTGCTCGTCGGCATCTGCGCCCGGCTCATCGTGGCGGTCTGGTTCAACTGGTCGGCGGTGCTGCTGGGCGTCGGGGCGGTGGGCATCCTGGCCAGCGACATCGCGTACTCGCTGGCGCCGAGCACGTGGTCCGAGGCCGGCTACATGCTGCTGTACCTGGCCTGGGGCGGCGCGGCGCTGCACCCGTCGATGGTCCAGCTGACGACTCCGCTGCCGATCCGGCCCAAGCCGTGGCAGGGCCGCTGGGCGACCCTGCTGGGCGTGTCGGTGGCCACGCCGCCGCTGGTGCTGCTCGTCGAGGCGCTGCAGGGCGAGGTCCGCGACGGCGTGGTCATCGCGGTGGCGGGCGCCCTGACGGTGGTGCTGGCCTTCACCCGGCTCGCCGACTCCGCGGCGCAGAACAGCCAGGCACTGACCCGGGAGCGGGTGTTGCGCGAGGCCAGCGCGGCGCTGGTGGCGGCGACCGACGACGCCACGGTGGACGAGGTGGTCCGCACGGCGGTGACCCAGCTGCTGCCGCCGCACGACGTGCAGCGCATCGTGTTCGCCACCGACGACCGCCAGCTCACCCTGCAGGCCCTGCCGGCGGCGGCGACGAACCCCCGCCCGCGCAGCTGGTGGCTGGACGACGAGAAGAAGCCGGACGCCAACCCGGCCGAGGGAACGCTGGTCTGTCCGCTGTGGCTGGAGCCACTGGCGGTGGCCCGCCCGAGCGGCGGGGCCCTGGTGCTGGCGGGCCGCCGGGACATGCTGACGGTGAGCCGCGACGCCCTGGAGGTGCTGGCCGGCCAGGCGGCGCTGGCACTGGACCGGATCTCCCTGGTGGAGGCGGTCGGCCGCCGCGACAGCGACCTGTACCTGCGGGCGGTGATCCGCAACACCGCGGACATCATGCTGGTCATCGACGAGGACCAGCAGATCCGGTACGCGAGCCCGGCCCTGCACGAACTGATCGGCCAGGAGGAGCTCCCGCCGTTCGCAAACCTGCCCGACCTTGTCCACCCGGACGACCGCGGCCAGATCCGCCGAGCCCTGCGCGACGAGGGCGACGGGTTGGTCTACTGCGCGCTGCAGCGGGCGGACGAGACCCAGGTGATGGTCGAGGCAACGTACCGCGACCTGCGCGAGGACCGCCTGGTCCAGGGGTACGTGGTGACGATGCGCAAGGTGACGAAGCCCCAGGACCCGGTGGAACAGGTGCCGCACCTGGAACACGTGGACGAGCTCCCGGCCTGGGTGAACCGCCGCAGCGCCCAGCACAAGTTCCGCTACTGAGAAAGCTCCCGCAGCGACGTGATCCACGGCGTGGCGGCCGGCGGCTCCGCCCCGGGCTCACGAACCAGCGTGACGCCCTGATAACCGAGCCGGATGGCCGCGCCGACGAGGTCGGGGTCGTCATCGACGAAAAGGCAGTCGGCGGGCGCCAGCCCGAGCGCGTCACTGCCGGCCCGGTACATCCGCGGATCAGGCTTACGGCACCCGAGCACGGCCGAGATGACCAGGGTCACGAAGTAGTCCCGCAGCCCGAGCCGCCGGAAAAGGTCATCCAGATCCGGCCACGAATCAGAGACGACGGCCATCGGCACCCCGTCGGCGTGCAGCCGGGCCAGAACGTCCCGAACCTCGGGTAGGTCTCGACGGGAAGCCCGGCGGTGGGCTGCTCGAGCTCGGCGAGCAGCTCGGAGGTGGGTGCGACGACGCCGAGAGCGCGCAGGATGGCCCGGTGGTAGCCGGTCCGGTCGGCGGTGCCTGAGGCGGTGTCGAGCACCACCTGGCCGGCGGCGAAGGCGGCGGGCAGAGCATCGTCCGGGATGCCGGGGACATGGCGGGCGAGGACCTGCTCGAAGTCGTACCGGGGATTCCACCGGCCGCCGACCGGTCCGATCAGCACGCCGCCGGCATCAAGCAGAAGCCCTCGAACACCCACCACCCCAACCTAGGACAAGCCCGGCCGGGCAGGGAAAGCCCGAGTGAAGGGAAGCCCGGCCCGCAAGGGAAGCCCGGCCCGCAAGGGAAGCCCGGCCCGCAAGGGAAGCCCGGCCCGCAAGGGAAGCCCGGCCCGCAAGGGAAGC
>NZ_BOQL01000030.1 GCF_018332655.1 Actinoplanes auranticolor
TCGGGGTGGCCGGGGCCGGGTCGCCGGGCGGGGTCGGCAAGGCAAGTTGGCCGGGGGAACGGGCCGTCGGATTGGCGGGGCCGTGGCCGGGCGGCCGGGCGGGGCCGACAAGGCAGGTCGGTCGGAGCAAGGGGTCGGGTTGGCCGAAGCCAGGCCGGCATAGCCGGGCCGGCACAGGGCGGGTCGGCCAAGGCGCCGAGCCGGAGGCGCCGAGCCGGAGGCGCCCCGCCCATCAGGGCGCGTCGAGCCACCAGGGCGGCGTCGGCGCGCGCGACGTTTCATAGTCGTGTCGTTCGCACTCGTGTGTCGATGAGGTGCACGCGTTCCTCGAGGCCACGGCGGGCGCTGACCGCGCGTTGCAGCTCCAGCGGCGGCACCCTGATCTCGTGGTCCTGCCATCGCACGGCCTCCAGCCGCGCAGCCGCGACCAGGCCGAAATCAGTCGTCTCGGGCTGGTCGGCGGCCGGCCCCACGCCGCCCACCCATTCCACCCGTGCCCCGAGCATCGCCCGGCCGAACCAGCGGCAGAACCAGTCGGCCGGGGCGACCGGCTCGATCAGCCCGTCCAGCAGCAGGTCGCCGGCCCGCCGGGCGTCCGCGTCGGCGATGACCAGGTCCAGGTCGACCGGGGTGATCGGCAGGCCGCGGACGGACAGGGCCGCGCTGCCGGTCAGCCACCAGTCCACCCCGGCGCCGTCGAGCCGCCGGCAGACCTCGGTGACGGTCCGCTGCCAGGGGATCGGGTCGAGCCCGGCGATCTGGCGTAGCACCGGCTCGATCAGCCGCTGGAAGTTCGCCCAGGCCTCGTCCAGGTGCGGGGCGTCGGCGGGGAAACTCCGGCTCCAGTGACCGTCAGCGTCGGTGAAAGCCGCCTTGCGGACGGACGGCAGCAGCTCGCCGGGGACGTCGAGGATCTGGAACTCGGTGGTCTGCCCGTGGTCGTGTCGTCGATAGCGCACGGGATCATCGGATCACGGTGGTACGACACAAACGCTTGACTCTGCCCCAGGGGCGGACGGTTCGGTGGGGTGATCGCCAACACGGGAGGAGACGGTGATGGTCACCGATTGGGTGGAGCCGGGCGTCATGACGGCTGCCGGCAAGTACGCGGGCCTGCTCGACGGGCTGCCGGCCGACCCGGCCGGGATCGCCCGGGTCGTGCAGGGCCTGTTGATCCACGAGTTCTGGGTCGACGCGTACGGCGTGACGCTGGCCGAGCCGGACCGCGACCGGGTCAACCTGCGCAAGGTCGAGCAGGTCCTCGACGCGGTCCTCGGCCGTGACGACCGGCCGCTGGACGTGCCGCGGGCGCCGGAGCAGCGGATCGCCACCAACTGCCGGGGGTTCTCGGTCATGTCCGTCGCCCTGTTCCGGGCGCGCGGCGTGCCGGCCCGGGCGCGGTGCGGGTTCGGGACCTACTTCAAGCCCGGCTGGTACGAGGACCACTGGGTGGCCGAGTACCACGACGGCGACCGGTGGAAGCTGCTCGACGCGCAGGTCGACGAGTTGCAGCGCGAGCAGATCGGGCTGAGCTTCGATCTGACCGACGTGCCGCGCGACGAGTTCGTGATCGCCGGGGACGCCTGGACGCGGACCCGGGGCGGCCGGGCCGACCCGGACCGCTTCGGGCTGACCACGATCAACGAGGCCGGTGCCTGGTGGATCGCGGCCAACCTCATGCGTGACGCCGCCGCGCTGGACAATGTGGAGGTGCTGCCCTGGGATCTGTGGGGCGCGATGCCGGAGCCGGAGGACACCGTCGACGTGGCGCTCTTCGACGAGCTGGCCGCCGCGACCGCCGGTCCGTCCATGCCGGACGTCCGGCGGCTGCTGGGCGACGAGCGGCTGCGGATCCCGGGCGAGGTCTTCAACGTCCAGCACGGCCGCAAGGAAGCGCTGGTCTAGCCGGACGAGCTGGACCAGCACAGCCGCAAGGAAGCACCGGTCCAGCCCGGCGGCAGGGAAGCGCCGGTCCAGAACGGCAGCAAGGGAACGCCGGAGAAGCCGGGCCGGTCAGCGGTAGCCGGGTGCCTCGGTCTCGTGGATGGCCAGCTCCTCGGCGCTGGCCCCGCCGCCGGCCGCGCCCGCGTCGTACGCCACGTTGTCCGGCTCAGCGTCGTAGCCGTACCCCTCGTCCGGTTCCACCAGCCGGCCCACCGGATCGGGCGAGGTGCCGTCGAGCTGGCCGTGGTCGTACAGGGAGACCGGCGAGTCGGGGTCGGAGATGGGGCTCTCGCCGTACACGTCGGCGTCCAGCCGGGCCTGGGCCGCGCCCTGCTCGTCGATCGCCTCGTCGGCCAGCGGGCCGGGGGACTCCAGCGGGTCCTCCGGCTGGATGTCCGGCTGCTCCTGCGAGAGGCGGTAGTCCAGGGATTCCCCGGCGCGCTGTTCCTCCGCGGTGGTGCCGTACTTGTCGACCGCCACCGGGTGGTCGGCCGGCAGCGCCGCCGGGTCCGGGCCGTCCGCCGACCGGCCGGTCTCGACGTCGTCGTAGGCGGTCGAGTCGTCGTCCGCGGTGCCGGGCAGGCCCTCGGCCTCGGGGTCGGACGCCGGGGTGGGGTAGTCGTTGTCTCGCATGCGGTGTGCGTACCCGTTCGGCGGGCGGCCATGCATCCGGACGTACCGGACATCAGGTCAGGGTGGCGGGAGATCGAGCGGCGCGTGGGCGGGCCCCGAGACCGGGACGGCGCCGGAGTGTGGTGGCGCCGGACTCAGCCACTGCGCGATCAGGATGGTGGCGTCGTCCTGCAGGTTGCCGTGCTGGTGGTCGAGGATCGCGTGGACCAGCCGGCGGGTGGTCTCCGGCAGCGGCACCTGCTCGGCGACGGCCCGGCACGCGAACGCCACCAGCCGGTCGAGGCCGAATTCCTCGCCGTCGGGCGTGCGCGCCTCGGTGATGCCGTCGGTGTGCAGCAGCAGCAGGTCGCCGGGGATGAGCTGCTCCTCGATGACCATCGGCGGGCGCTGATCCCCGAGGACGACCGGCAGGGCGGTGGGGGTGGGCAGGACGCTGACCACCTGTCCGTGGCGCAGCACCATCCCGCTCGGGTGGCCGGCGGAGATCACCCGCAGCAGGCCGGTGCGCTGGTCCAGCTCCGCCAGCACGGCGGTGATCAGACCGGACCGGTCGTGGTCGCGGATGGCGCCGTCGATGTGGTGGTAGGTGGCGATCAGGTCGAGGTCGAGGCGACGGGCATTGCGGTACGCCGCCAGGGCCAGCGACACCAGCATGACCGACCGCATGCCGCCGGCCGAGCCGTGCCCGGTGGCGTCGAAGAGCGCCAGGTGCGCGGTGTCGCCGTTGACCGCGTAGTCGAAGGCGTCCCCGCCGACGTCGTAGCAGGGCTCCAGCACCCCGCTGATCATCATGTGCCCGGTGGAGAACGACAACGGCGGCAGCTGGCTGCGCAACAGCTCCGCGGCCAGCTGCATGGGCTTACGCCGCCGCAGCTGCTCGACCTCGTCGCTGTACTGGGCGCGGGTGATCAGCAGCTCGGCGAACACCGAGGCCAGAGTCATGCAGTCGTCGACGGCCCGTTCGTCCAGGGGCGTAGCGGCAGCGACTTCCAGCACGCCGAGCCGCTCGACACCGTCGAGGATCGGCACCCACAGCCCGGCCCCGCCGCCCTCGGCAGGGCAGGGAACGGACCGCATGAACGCCTGCCCCGGCCGGGAGCCGTCGATGGTCACCGGCTCCCGGGCCGGGGCGCTGCCGCCCAGTAGCGGCCGCAGCTCGCGCTGCTGATGGTCCACCACGTAGATCACCACGGCATCGGCGCCCACCTGGCGCGCGACGCGCATGGCCATCTCCGGCAGGTCCTGCGGGCGGGCGTGGTGGGCCTCCTGCAGCAGCTGCCGCAGCGACGCCAACCCGCTCATGCCGACCCCCTTCGCCGTTCGCTCAGGTGATCGTTCCCCGGTCGGGCCCTGCTGAATCCCGCGCGCTCACGCCAGCGGCTTGCCGCCGGTCACCCCCAGCACCTCACCGGTCACGTAGCTGGACTCCTGGGACGCGAAGAAGACGTACGCCGGGGCCAGCTCGGCCGGCTGCCCGGCCCGGCCCAGCGGGGTGTCCTCGCCGAACGACTCGACCTTCTCCTCCGGCATGGTCGCCGGGATCAGCGGGGTCCAGATCGGCCCCGGCGCCACCGCGTTGACCCGGATGCCCCGCTCTGCCAGGTCGGCGCCGAGCGCCTTGGTGAACGCCACGATGCCGGCCTTGGTGGTCGCGTAGTCCAGCAGCTCGGGCGAGGGCTGGTACGCCTGGATCGACGCGGTGTTGATGATCGTCGAACCCGGCTGCATGTGCGGGACGGCCGCCTTGCTCAGCCAGAACATCGCGTACAGGTTGGTTTTGAGCACGCGGTCGAACTGCTCCGTGGTGATGTCGGCGATGCCGCCGGACTGGGCCATCTGGAACGCCGCGTTGTTGACCAGGATGTCCAGCCCGCCGAGCTCGTCGACCGCCCGCTGCACGAGCGTGGTGCAGTGCTGCTCGTCGCGGATGTCGCCCGCGACTGTGACCGCCTTGCGGCCGGCCTTCTCCACCAGCTGAGCGGTGTCCCGGGCATCCTCCTCCTCGTCGGGAAGGTACGAGATGAGCACGTCGGCGCCCTCTCGCGCGAACGCGATGGCGACCGCGCGCCCGATCCCCGAGTCACCGCCGGTGATGAGGGCGCGTTTGCCGGTGAGCCGCCCGTTGCCCCGGTAGCTCTCCTCGCCGTGGTCCGGCTCGTCGTCCATGTCCCGGGTGACGCCGGGATGCGGGATCTGCTCGCTGTCCTGCTGCTCGGGACCCTTGTACTGCTCCTGCGGGTCCTGCTGGCCGTACTGGTCCTCGGGCACGGTGCCATCCTCTCGACGATGCGGATGACCACGGGTTTCCCCGCAATGGTGCTTCCTAACGGCGGGTTTCGTTCGTGCCGACCGACTGCCGGACCACCCGGCGCGCCCAGCGCATCCGCTCGGCTGCCAGGTCGGGGTGCTCGCCGAACTCGTACGCCATCCGGGCCGAACAACCGCGCGGCCCGTCCTGCCGCAGCAGATCCGTGACCGTCCGGTCGACGACCTCGGTGTCCTTGACGTCCGCTGCCTGCAGATCCGAGGCGAACAGCGCTTCGGCGCGCGTGACGTCGTCAGCGGACTCCTGCATCTCTTTCACCTCCTCTCCCATCCCGTGCTTCAACTGTGCCCCGGCATCGGTGAATCCCCTCGTCGCGGTGAGGGCTGACACAGCACCGCAGGCGTAACGGGGGCCGCACCGGGTAGGTCGCAGGGATCACCGTCCGGGAGGTACCGAGATGTCCAAGCCCCTGTCCGAGCAGGTCGTCGTGATCGTCGGCGCGTCCAGCGGCATCGGCCGGGCGAGCGCGTTGGCCTTCGCGGCCCGCGGCGCCGAGGTCGTCTGTGCCGCCCGCAGCACCCAGGCCCTGGACACTGTGGTCGGCGAGATCCGGCAGGCGGGTGGCAGCGCCGTCGCGGCGCCGGCCGACATCACGGATCCGGCGGCGGTGCGCGCACTGGCCGAGCGGGCCGAGCGGGAGTACGGCCGGATCGACACCTGGGTCAACGTGGCCGCCGTCGGGGTGTGGGGCCGGGTCGAGGACATCACCGCCGCCGAGTTCGAGCGGGTGATGCGGGTCAACTTCCTGGGGCACGTGCACGGGGTGCACGCCGCGCTGCCGGCGTTGCGGCGGGCCGGCGGCGGCACGATCATCGGCGTCTCGTCGGCGGAGGGCGTGCGGGCCGTGCCCCTGCAGGCCCCGTACGCGGCCAGCAAGTTCGCCCTCCGCGCGCTCTACGACTGTCTTCGCTCGGAGCTGGCGCAGGACGGCGAGCCGATCGCGGTGACCACGATCCTGCCGGCCTCGATGGACACCCCGTTCTTCGAGCACGCCCGCAGCAAGCTGGGCGTCATGGTCAAGCCGCCACCGCCGGTGTACGCGCCCGAGATCGTGGCCGACAGCATCGTCTACGCCGCCCGGCATCCCCGGCGCGAGATCCCGGTCGGCGGCGCCGCGGCGGCGCTGATGCTCGCCCAGCGGCTGTCGCCGGCGCTGACCGACGCGGTCCTGGCGATCCGCCGTTTCGGGGTTTCGTCGCAGCGCACCGACCGCCCGGACAACGGCGTGGACAACCTCGACGAAGCACTCGACGGCCCCGGGCAGATCCACGGCAGCCACCCCGGACTCGTGCTGCGGCACAGCCCGTTCACCCGGCTGATCGGCCGGCGACCGGGGCCCGGTGACCTCGCGACGGCCCTGGTGCGCCTGCTGCACCGCGCTCCGCGGCGGGAGCCGGAGCGGGCGCCGGCCTGACCTGGTCATAACCGCGGGTGCGCCTCCTCGATGGTCGGTGCGTTCAGGTAGAGCAGCAGAGCCTGCTGGTCGCCGGGGTCGAGGTCGGCGAAGCGCTCGTACGCGAGGTGCCGCGAGCGCGTGGTCTCGGCGGCGAGCAGTGCCGTGATGGCCGCCCAGGACAGCGTGACCAGGTGGAACAGCCGGCTCTCCTGCAACGGGGGCAGCCGGCTCAGCTCACCGAGGGCGGTCACGGCGGCGTCCTCGCTGCGGGCCCGCAGGGCCAGCTCGAAGACCGCCCGGGCCCGGTACGGGGTGCAGCCCCAGGCCAGCGCCTTCAGCTGGGTCACGGACATGCCGTGCACCCACAGTTCCGCGGCGCGCGGCGAGGCCGGCGGGCTGCTCAACGCCCGGCCGTGCAGGTAGCGGCGCATCTTGAGCGCGCCGGCGCGGGTCGCGAAGGACCGGGCCGGCGGTCTGACGGAGTAGTTCATGGACCGTGCCTCACTGTGTCGGGGATGGGGTGACGGCGCCCCACGCGGGGGGCGGGCGCTTGGGACGCCGTCACCGACTACCGCTCGCCGTGCTCAGGCGAGCTTCGTCGCGATCCAGTCGGCGACCTGGCTGGTCGTCGCGAAGACCGCGCCGTCATGGTTGGCGCCGCTGACCGGGACGAAGTCCACGGTCACCGTCTGGTACGCCCGCAGCTGGTCGACCAGCACGTCGGCGGTGAGGAAGTACGGGACCGCCTCGTCGTCCGTGCCCTGCACGAGCAGCACCGGTGCGGTGGGTGCCGTCTGCGCGGGATTGACGTGGGTGGAGAGCTTGGCGATCACCGGGTCCGGCAGCGCGCCGCCGACCAGCAGCTGCTCGGGCGTCAGCCCGTCGTAGGTGTCGAGGATCTTGTACAGGCAGTCGGTCTGCAGGACGCCGGCCCGCTGCTGGGCCGGGGGGGCGAGCACCGAGTTCGGGTTGAAGGAGGGGTCCACCGCGCTGAGGCCGTACAGGGCCATCACGAGGTAGCCCTGGCCCGGCGTGCCCGGGATCAGCGGGGCGAAGATGTCGGCGTTGGAGACCGGGGCGATGGCCGCCACACCCTTGAGGACCAGCGCGCCGTCGTAGCTCGGGGCGAGCTGGCCGGTGAAGAGCGCACCCTGGCCGCCCTGCGAGTGGCCGTCGACCGCGTACGCGGTGGTGAGCTTGCTGTCCAGCTTCCGCGCCGCCTTGACACTGTCGATCATGGCGCGGGCCTCGCTCATCCCGACCAGGTACGGGTGCGCCGACGGCGTGCCCAGCCCCGGGTAGTCGGGGGCGGCCACGGTCCAGCCCTTGGCCAGCAGCGCGGCGATCGCCGCCCGTGCCTCCGGCCAGAAGACGGCCTGACTGGCCGACGGCGCGCACTTGTCGGCCAGCCCGGTGGTGCCGTGTCCCCACACCACCGTCTTGTTCTTCTTGTTGGACTTCGGGGTGATGATCAGCCCGGTGGCGGTGATCGTGCTCCCGGTGACCGAGGTGGAGACGTACGCGATGCGTCTGGCGGTCGCCAGCGGGGAGAGCTCGGCCGGCAGGGTCGTGGTGACGTTGAGCAGGACCGTGCCGGGTGCCACGGCTGCCTTGGCCGGTGAGCCCGCGAAGAACAGCATGGCGGTGCTCAGCAGGGCCACCTGAAAGGCGGCGAGCCAGGCGTGGAAACGGGCAGAGTTCATCTACGGATCCCTTTCGAGGACGGTGAATCCGGGCATGCGGAAGCCCGGTGTGAATTGCGGAAATGGTGGAGAAGGAGCGGAGAACGGGTCAGGCGAAGTGGTCAGCCACCCGGCGCAGAGCGGTGATGGTCTCGCGGTCGCGGCGTTCGTCGTCCTGGGCGGGCCAGGCGCTGCACTTGACGATCACGACGTCGGCGGTGGGGTCGACGAAGAGGTACTGGCCGTGCACACCGAGGCCGGTGAAGGCGTTGAAGGAGCTCTCGCCCAGCGTCCACCACTGGTTGGCGTACCCGTAGTGGTCGTAGCCGCTGGGGCCGAGCGCGCCGACGGCCAGGTGGGGCAGGTCGCTGCCGCGGCTGCGGCGCACCCAGTCGCGGGGCACGACCTGCTCGCCGGCGACGACGCCGTCGTTGGCCATCAGTAGGCCGAGCCGGGCGACGTCGCGGGCGGTGGCGTTGAACGAGCCGCCGCCGATCGCGGTGCGCGGGTGGGCCCGGGTGAGCCAGTAGTAGGCGTCGCGATCCGCGCCGATGTGGCTCCACAACCGCTCGGAGGCGTAGGCGGCGAGGCTGCGGCCGGTGGCGGCCTCCAGCACCCACCCGAGGAGCTGGGCGTCGAAGGTGGAATAGTTGAACGACTCACCCGGCGCGGACCGCCGCGGGGCGGCGCGGATGACCGCGGCGACGTCGCCGCCGCCCATGACGGCCTGCTCGAAGCGCTTGATGCCGCTGTCCGGCACGTCCCACACCTCGGCGTCGCCGACGCCGCTGGTCATGTCGAGCAGGTCGGCCAGGGTGGACTCCTCGTAGGCGGTGCCGCGGAAGTCGGGCCGGTAGTCCGTGACCCGGTCCTTGACGCTGCCGATGCTCCCGTCGGCCAGCGCGATGCCGATCAGCATCGAGGTCACCGACTTGGAGACCGAGAACAGCTGCATCCGGCTGCGGGGACCGGCGAAGGCGCCGGGGTACGTCTCGTGCACGATCTCGCCGCGGTGCAGCACGACGAACGCCGTGGTGAAGGTGCGTCGGTGCAGCTCGGTGAGGGTGTGGTCGCGGTCGTCGAAGCGGTAGGTCAGGTCGAGCGGGCAGGGGCTCAGCGGCAGCGGCAGGTGCGGGCCGCCGCGGGCCACGTGCTCGGTGGGCATCAGCCAGTTCATGTGGGTGAACGTCCACTCGTTGAACGGCCGGCGCATGATCAGGTCGCCCTGCCGGTCCCACCACGACGGTTGGTGCGCGGCTCGGACGGCGGGCGGCTCGACGGTGCTGGTCATGTCAGTCCCCGCTGTCGTCGGAGGGGTGCTCGGCGGGACGCGGTGCGGGTGCGAGGCGTTCGAACTCCTCGCGCAGAGTCAGTCCGCTGGATTCGCCGGCCGGCTCGAGGTAGCTGTTCATGACGGCCAGCACCGCCATGCCGATGAGGTTGTCGCGGGTGTGGTCGTCGCCGATGATGCCGGCGTTCGGATCGCCGAGGTGGTGCACGGCGAAGCCCTCGGTGATCGCGGCCAGGATGTTGGCGAACTGGTCGATGGTGATGCCCTTGCGCAGCTGGTAGCCGCGGGCGGCGATGGTCGCCTCGTAGATCTTGGTCCACGGACCGAGGGCGCCGGCGTACTGGTTGGCGATCGCGTCGTGGATGCCGTCGTTGCGGTCGGCGGTGGCCACCATGATGAGCTGGAGGCGGAACAGCGGCATCCGGCAGATGGCCTGCAACTCGTGGTAGGAGGCCCGGTCCAGGGCGTTGGCGAAGTCCGGCTCGGTGCTGATCAGCCAGTCGCCGCGGGTCTCCAGGCCGGCGCCGTACTGCGGGTCGTAGTTCATCGCGTGGAACAGGAACGTCAGCAGGTCGTTGAGGTAGTCGTCGTGGCTGGCCCAGGTGGCCCGGTAGGGGCCGTCACCCTTCTGGCGCAGGAACGGCGGCTCGAGACTCTCCATCTCGCGGGACAGCGCACGCTCGGTGAGGAAGCGCAGGCCCGACCAGTACGGCTTCCGGCCACCCTCGTCGGTCGGGAGCGCCGAGTCCTTGGCGCCGAGGTTCTTCTCGACCAGGTTGGCCCCCGCCTTGAGGTAGGAGGCGACCTTGGGGGAGTTCACCAGGGCGGCACGGGTCGACTCCCGGACACCTTTGACTCGCGTCACGATGCCGGAAAAGTCCTGACAATAGGGGAAGGGGAGATCCTTCTTGCCGTACGTCATGAGTCGATTGTTGTCCCCGGGTGCGCTGAGACAAGTGCGCACGTGCGTAGTACTCGGAGTCTAGGCCTCGGGAATTCAGGAAATGTGCGGAATATGACTTTGAGTAAGTGAGTGATAACGCAACGAAATCAAGGTCCGCTCATTTCCCCAGCCGGCTCCGGATGACGGTGATCAGGCCCGCCAGCCAGGGCGCGATGGCGATGACTGCCCCCTTCGGACCTCCGAAGGCGATCAGCAGGACGGCGGTGAGGCACAGGGCGATGCCGATCAGCAGGAGGGTGCGACCACGGCGCTTGCCCGAACCGGTCTCGCCGGCGGCGAAGCGGGGATCCTCGCGGCGCAACTGCGAGACGATGCGGGCGAAGGCGCGCGACTCGTCGTTGTCGGGCACGTCGCCACCTCCCGGGCCGCGCTGGATCAGCCGACGGTACCCCCGTCGCGCGCCCGTGGGGCCCGGCTCAGGGGCGGTCGTCGCCGAAGGCGAGGCTCAGCACGGCGTGGGCCACCCAGATCGCCTGGGCTTTGTTGTCGTACGGCCCGACCCGCAGCTCGACCGCTTTGTCGCCGAACAGGGCGCGCACCGTCCAGGCGTTCGGGTGGCGGTCGTCCTCCCGGCTGTGGTTGACGATGACCTGGCTGGCGCCCCGGATGTTGACCACCGACCATTTCTCGTCGCCCTTGGGCCAGGCCCGGAACCAGCCGGGGGCGACCGCCACGGCCTCCTTGCCCGCCTCGGCCAGCGCCCATTGCAGTTCCTCGGGAACCGCGATGTCGGGTTGTGCGTGGGTCATCTCGCCGCCCTGGGTCGTCTGCGCGGGAACTCAGGATAACGGCAAAACCGCCTATTAACGCGCTTATCCCTATGAGAGCGACACCCGGGCGACGGCCCTCTCGGTCAGGCTGCCCAGCCACAGCGTGTCGCCGTGCTGACGGACGCCGGTCGCCATCACGTACCGGCCCGCCGGGCCGTGCAGAACCCGCAGCACCGTGCCCTCGCCGTCGACCAGGGTCGCCATCGAGTAGGGCACCGGCTGCGGCTGCAGCCGCGTCGGCAGGATCGCGGCGATCCGGCGCAACTGCGGGTGCGGCAGCAGCCGCTCCGCCAGCGCGACCCGGGGGCTGGCCAGGGCGATCCAGTACGTGCCGTCGCCGACGGGGGCCATGTTGTCCGGGTACGCGGGCAGGTCGCCGAGCACCCGCACCGCACCGTCCGGCAAGGACACCCGGAGCAGTCGGTGCGCGACCGTCTCGCACAGCAGCAGCGCGTCCTGCTGCGGGGTGAGCGCCACGCCGTTGGGGAAGTGGAAGCCCTCGGCCACCACGTCGACGCGCCCGGACGCCGGATCGAACGCCAGCACCCGCCCGTTGGGCCGGTGCTCCAGCAGGTCCCGGCGCCAGTGCGAGACCGGGAAGCGGTTCGAGCTGTCGGTGAAGTAGACGACGCCGTCCCGCGCCACGGCCGCGTTGTTGCAGAACAGGATCCGCGTGCCGCCGGCCCGGTGGGCCAGATCGGTGACCGTGCCGTCGCCGGTCACCCGCAGCAGTCCCCGGTACGCGTCACAGACCACCAGGCTGCCGTCGCGGGGATCGACCTCGATGCCCAGCGGCCGGCCGCCGGTGGAGGCGAGCAGCTCCGGCACGGTCCCGGCGTGCGCGTCCGGGGGCCAGCGCCAGATGTCGCCCTCATGCGTACCGGAGTGGATCCGGCCCTCGGCATCGACCGCGACGTCCTCCGGGCCGTGCCCGGCCGGGACCGCCAGCAGCGCCACGTCGTCGAGCCGGGTATCGGCGGGCGCCCAGGCCCCGGTCAGGGCGGGTGGCACGGTGGCGGGCAGTTTCACGGGGCGGATCAGCCAGGGCGCGGGCGGGCGGGGAACCGTCATCGGATCATCGTGGCCCGCCGGCAGCCGCCCGGCCAGGGCCCGAACTCTCGGAACATGTGCGCAACTTCCGGAGGTTTGTTTCGCTCAGAGCCTGATCACTGAACCGTGTAGGTGGCTCTGGCCTGATGAAACGTCCACTCCACCAGCGGGATACCGAGCTGATCGACGCCGAAACATCACGGCAAACTTCCGGTAATGAGTTATTGACGTTTGCCGAAACCGGACCGAACAATGAGCGAACGACGGCCGTCGATCGCTCTGCGCACGCTCCCACCAGCTCCGAGAAGGTGAACCCCGCATGATCATCAAAGCCTCCGGGTCGAGACCGAGATCCAGGTTCCGTGGTGCCGTCGTCCTGGCGACCGCCGGTGTCCTCGCCGCGGCCGCGACCACGTTCCTGGCCACCTCCGCGGAGGCTGCGACCACGCTGGGCGCCTCCGCGGCCCAGACCGGCCGCTACTTCGGCACCGCGATCAGCGCCGGCAAGCTCGGCGACAGTGCGTACACGACGATCGCCGCCCGCGAGTTTGACATGGTGACCGCCGAGAACGAGATGAAGCTGGACGCCACCGAGCCGAACCAGGGCCAGTTCAACTACAGCGCCGGCGACCGGGTGGCCAACTGGGCCACCAGCAACGGCAAGCGCCTGCGCGGGCACACCCTGGCCTGGCACTCGCAGCAGCCGGGCTGGATGCAGAACATGAGCGGCAGCACGCTGCGCACCGCGATGCTCAACCACGTCACCCAGGTGGCCACCCACTACAAGGGCAAGATCTACGCCTGGGACGTGGTGAACGAGGCCTTCGCCGACGGCAGCAGCGGCGCCCGGCGCGACTCGAACCTGCAGCGCACCGGCAACGACTGGATCGAGGCCGCCTTCCGGGCCGCCCGGGCCGCCGACCCGGCCGCCAAGCTCTGTTACAACGACTACAACATCGACGACTGGAGTCACGCCAAGACCCAGGCCGTCTATTCGATGGTGCGCGACTTCAAGTCCCGCGGTGTGCCGATCGACTGCGTGGGCCTGCAGGCCCACTTCAACAGCGGCAACCCGGTGCCGGGCAACTTCACCAGCACGGTGTCCGGCTTCGCGGCGCTCGGCGTCGACGTGCAGATCACCGAGCTGGACATCCAGGGATCCGGTACGGACCAGGCGAACAAGTACCGCACCGTGGTCAACGCCTGCCTCGCGGTCCCGCGCTGCACCGGCATCACGGTCTGGGGCGTGCGCGACAGTGACTCGTGGCGGGCGAGCGACACCCCGCTGCTGTTCGACAACGGCGGCAACAAGAAGGCCGCCTACAACGCCACCCTGGACGCCCTCAACGTCGTGGGACCGACGGCGCCGACCACCGGGCCGACGACCGCGCCGCCGGCCGGCTGCCGCAACGGCTACGTCGGTCTGACCTACGACGACGGTCCGAACCCGGGCAACACCACCACGTTGCTCACCGCGCTGCGCAACGCCGGGCTCCGCGCGACGATGTTCAACACCGGCCAGAACGCCGCCGCCAACCCCGGCCTGGTGGCCGCGCAGGTCACCGCCGGCATGTGGGTCGGCAACCACAGCTACACCCACCCGCACATGCTGACCCTGAGCTCGGCGCAGATGTCCTCGGAGCTGTCCCGCACCCAGACCGCGATCCAGAACGCCGGTGGCGGCACGCCGAAGCTGTTCCGGCCGCCGTACGGCGAGACCAACGCCACGCTGCAGTCGGCCGCCTCCGCGCTCGGCCTGCGCACCCTGACCTGGGACGTGGACTCGCAGGACTGGAACGGGGCCGGCACCGCGCAGATCGTGCAGGCGGCGAGCACCCTGACCAACGGCCAGACCATCCTCATGCACGACCAGTACGCGACCACGGTCGCCGCGATCCCGCAGATCGCGGCCGGGCTGAGCAGCCGTGGCCTGTGCGCCGGGATGATCTCGCCCACGACCGGCCGGGCGGTCGCCCCGGACGGTGGTACCAACCCGACCACCCCGCCGGTCACCGGCAACCCCACGACCCCGCCCGCCGGTGGTGCCTGCACGGCCACCTACAGCGAGGGCCAGAAGTGGAACGACCGGTTCAACGGTCAGGTGAGCGTCACCGGCACGAACAACTGGGTCGTCACCGTCACGCTGCGCTCCCCGCAGCGGGTCATCGCCACCTGGAACGCGACGGTGAGCTGGGACAGCACCGGCACGGTGATGACGGCGCGGCCCAACGGCGCCGGCAACTCGTTCGGCTTCACCGTCCAGCACGGCGGGGACTGGACCTGGCCGTCCCTGGGCTGCCGCGCGGCATGACGCTGCCGCCCGGCACGAAGGAACGGCCCTGAGAGCGGGGCGTGGCGACCACCCAGCGCCACGCCCCGCCGCCGTACCCCCTCCGCAACGGGGAGCCGGAGCTGACCGAACGGTGGGGTCGCTTGATGATCTTCACCGCTTATGCTCACGCGGCTCTGTCGTTCACGGGGAGGAACCACACCACCATGCGCCGCGCCCTGCACCGCCTGCTGACCGGATCGGCGGCTGCCCTGATGGCGGCCGCAGCGGTGGCTGTACCCGGGGCGCCCGCGCTGGCTGCGGATCCCGCCGTCCGCCTGCACTTCCCCGACATCGCGGTGGCCGGCTCCGTGCCGAAGGCGACGCCGCTCTTCGCCTGGATCGACGTGCCGGACCGGCCGGGTGACGCGCCCGCTTTCGCGAAGGTGACCGTGCGGGTGGACACGGCCGGCGTCGACGAGATCGCCACCGTGGCGGCGGCCGACGACTTCCAGCTCAGTGAGGACCAGTCCTGCGACCGGGCCGGCACGGTGATCAGCTGCACCCTCACCGGACGGTTCGAGCTCGAACCCGGCACCAACCTGATGGCCCTGCTGGCTCTGCAGGTGACCGCGAAGGCCGGCGCCGCCCAGGACGCCCACGGCGAGCTGGCGTTCAGCGCGCGGCTCGACGAACTGCCCGCGGCCACCACCACGTCGACGGTGACGATCGGCGAGGGCGTCGACCTGGCCGGCGAGATCAGCACCCCGCGCACCGTGGCGCCCGGGGCGAACATCGACGCCGGCCTGCGGGTGTCCAATGCCGGGACCACGCCGGTCAAGAGCGCCGTGCTGGTCATGCTGGGCTGGGACCCGAGCCTGTCGCCGGGGGCCGGCTTCGGCAACTGCCGGTACGGCTTCCTGACCGTCTGCACCTTCGACGACGAGCTCACCGCCGGCACCACGTACGAGCTGGCGACGCCGATGCGGCTGAAGATCCCGGCCGACGCGGCTGCCGGCAGCCGGGCCAGCGCGCTCGGCGGCTGGTACACCCCGGGCGACTTCCGGGAACTGATCGAGACCGCGCCCGGCCTGGACGAGGAGACGCTCGGCCCGAAGGGCACCGGCCCCGCCGTCGGGCTGCGCGCCGTACCGGCGAAGGGCGCGGCGCGGGCCGCGGCGAGCCAGGTCGACACCGACCCCAAGAACAACATTCTGGTCAGCGAGTTCGTCGTCGGCGGCAGCCGGCGACCGGACACGGCCGCCGTCGGCGCCACCGTCACCGGCGAGCCGGGCGACGAGGTGGCGGCGCGGGTCGGCTTCGTCAACAACGGACCGGGCACGCTCTACCACTGGACCTTCGAGAACACGGACCCGTCCACCCACATCTTCGTCCCGGCCGGACTCAAAGCAGTCCGCGTCGATGAGCGTTGCCACCCGATGGTGTTCGAGGACGGCGAGGAGCCCGACGACTTCGCCACCGGCCTCACCGGGGCGTCGGAATACCTGTGCCTGCTCGAGGAGAGCAGGACGAAGGCCAAGGCGTCGACCCTGTTCGACTTCACCTTCCGGGTGCGCGAGGAACCGTCCGCGGCGGCCGGCCGGGTGCTCATCAACGAGGACTTCTTCACCGAGTACCCCATCGACCGCGACGGCAGCAACGACACGGCGACCATCACGGTCCAGCTCAGCGGCGGTGAGGGCGGCGGCCTGCCGGTGACCGGTGCCAACGCCGGCCTGCTGGGCGCGGGCGGCGCCCTGCTGCTGCTCGCCGGCGCGACCGGCCTGCTGCTCGTACGCCGGCGCCGAATCCGGTTCACTGCCTGACGCGGCGGCGTGCTCAGGTGCAGGCGAAGGTCTGGCAGCGGACCACCGAGGTCTTGTCGATGACCGGGCCGTAGGCGGTCGGGCCCGAGGTGCTGGCGAAGTCGAGGGTGGCCGGGCCGCCCGTCGCGACGAGGACGACGAAGCTCTTGCGGACCCAGCCCATCGCCGCGAATGTCCGGCCCGTGGTGTCGAAGGAGAACGCCTGGCGCACCGTACCGTTGATCAGGACCTTGCCGGTCTTGACCGCCGGGCCGCCGGCCGGGTTGCCGGCCAGGAAGTAGCTGACCCGGTAGCGGGCCGGCCGCGCGGTGCGGAAGGTGGTGCGGACCGTGCCCTCGGACGTGCCGTTCAGGTCGATCGACTGCCGGTTGTCGGCGGCCTGCCAGGAGCCGCGGCCGATCTGGTCGATGGTGCCCCGGGTGACCGTCCAGCGTCCGAAGGTGTCACCCGCGGACCGTTTGACGTAGGTGCCGGGCGGGACGGCGGGCTGCTCGATGCCGTCACCCGGCCGGGCGGGTGCCGCCGAGGCCGGCGTCGCCACCGTGGCGAGCAGGACGGCCAGGCAGCCGGTGACAGCGGTACGGCGTGCTGAGGTCATGACCACATCTCCCTGTCGGAGGTCATCGGGCTTCGAGCTCCACGTGGTCCAGGTCGCCGGCGTAGTAGTCGCAGCCCACGTCGATCTGGTCGCAGTCGGTCTTGCCGCCGATGCTCAGCGGCCACGAGTTCGCGATCCGGCCGGTCCAGCCGGCGGTGTGCGCCACCTTGGCGCCGTCCACGAACAGCGTGACCCCGCTGCCGGTGCGGGTGCAGCGCACGGTGTGCCACCGGCCGTCGTTGAGGCGCCGCGGTGACGACACCGCGAGCGAGCGGGACGAGCCGCGGAACAGGCACTCCACGATGCCGCTGGGGATCTGCAGCTTGAAGTTGCCGCCGGAGACCGTCGCCTGGCCCTTCTGGATGATGTTGCCGAACTTGTGCGTCGTCCGGAGCCGGACCGTCACCGCGAAGTCGCGGGTGCCCGGGTCGAGGGCGTCCGAGTCGCGCACGGTCACCAGGTGACCGGGACGGGCCGGCGGGGAGTCGGGCTCCAGTCGGTCGAAGCGGTAGCCGGTGGCGCCGCTCGTACGGGTGCCGGTGCGGACCTCGCTGCCGATCCGGCCGTGCAGCCCGCGTCCGCTGGTGTCCGTCATGGTCCGGGCGCCGGAACGCTCGTCCATCTCCCAGATGGCGACGGGCCGGTCCGAGGACGCGTCAGCGGTCGCCGCCGTGGTCAGCAGGACAGTTCCGACCGTCAGCACGACGGTCAACGAGCGGCGACTTCTCATGGCATCCTCACGCTTGCCGGCAGATGAAGACCATGCTAAACGTCGTTAATACCCGTAAAGGGGTATTAACGACTAAAACGCCCAAGCGTGGCGGTGTCGGCGCCGGCGCCGGTGGCGGAGGGGCCGCCGGGGGAGTCCGGCGGCAGTGCCTCCCGGGCCGTCGGCAGCCGCCGTCCCGATCCGGCGCGAGCCGCCGTCGCACCCCACGCGAGCAGGCGTTATGCGGACCGGACCGGTCCGAACGGCCGACTGCTCCCGCTGAACGGCTTCTCGCCTTCGGCCCGCTCACCTTGGTAACATGCCGCGGATCATGGCCAGCGTTCCGGCCGGTACGCCGGGGCCGACAGCCGCGTCGACCGTGTCCGCTCCCGCCTGCCGGCAGGGGCCTCGTCGACCGAAGCCGCCGCGGTGAAGCCGCACGTACGGAGGTCTCCTGTGACTGACAACCGGATGAAGGATCGCGTCAAGGTCATGCTCGGGACGACGCCCGACGGCGCGACCTCCGAGCACGCGCTGGTCTCGCCCACGCCCGTACCCGGACTGCCGAACCAGGCCCTCCAGGTGTTGACCATGGCGCAGCGCACCGCCGAGGAGCACGTCGCCACCGCGCACCAGCAGGCCGACAAGATCCGTACGGACGCGCTGGCCGCAGCGGAGAACATCGCCCGCGACGCCCAGATCCACGCGCACAACGTGCGCCGCGAGGCCGACAAGGTGCTCTACGACGCGCGGGCCGGCGCCGAGCAGATCGGCCAGGAGGCCCGGGCGGCCGCCGAGGAGGCCCGGCGCAACGCGGAGAAGATCGTGCTGGACGCGCAGGCCCGCGCCGACGCGATCGCCGCCGAGGCCAAGGCCAACGCCGAGCAGCTCAACCTGCAGGCCCAGCAGCGCTACGACGACGTGGTCGGCAGTCTCGGCGTCAAGCGCGAGGCGCTGCAGGAGCAGATCGAGGCCCTCGAGCAGTTCGACCGCGAGTACCGCGGCCGCCTCATGACCTTCATGCAGGGCCAGCTGCGCGCCCTCTGGGTGGACCAGCCGCAGGTCATCGGCGAGCTGCCGGCGCCGGACGAGTCGGCGGGCCGGCACGGCTCCAACGCCGAGGTGGTCGTCCCGGCGCAGCGCCAGCCGGTGGAGGACACCGTCGAGGTCCAGCACGAGGACGCCGGGGACGCCGAGGAAGAGCCGGTGCCGAGCGAGCGCTGACCCGTCTCACGCATCCGGGGCGGCGTACACGCGTTCGCCCCGGATGTAGGTCAGCGCCACCCGGGCGTCCGCGATCGCCTCCGGCGGGCCCGCGAGGAGATCGCGGTCCAGGACCACCAGGTCGGCCTGGTGGCCGGCCCGCAGCGTGCCGGTGTCGTCCCGGTGATTCACGAAGGCCGACCCCGAGGTGTACGCCCGCAGCACGGTGGCCAGCTCCAGGCGCTGCCCGGGCAGGAAAGCCGCGGCCCCGCTGCCGGGCAGTGCGCGGTTGACCGCCACGTGGATGCCCCGCAACGGATCGGGGCTGCTCACCGGCCAGTCACTGCCCGCGGCCAGGGTCGCGCCGGCCCGGTGCAGGTCGCCGAACGGATACTGCCGACCGGCCAGCTCCGGGTCCAGGAACGGCAGCGTGAGCTCGTCCATCTGCGGCTCGTGCGTGGCCCACAACGCCTGGATGGTCGCCGGGGCCCCCAGCGAGCGGAAGCGCGGCACGTCCTGCGGATGCACCACTTGCAGATGGGCCAGGTGCGGCCGCGTGTCCCGGATCCCGTTCGCGGCGCGGGCCGCGGCGACCGCGTCCAGCGCCTCGCGGACCGCCCGGTCGCCCAGCGCGTGGAAGTGCGGTTGGAAGTCCAGCGCGTCCACCGCGGTGACGTAGTCGCGCAACGCCACCGGATCGATGAACGACAGGCCGCTGTTCGCGGTCGCGCAGCCGTGCCCGTCGCGGTACGGGGCGGTCATCGCCGCGGTGAAGTTCTCGGCCACGCCGTCCAGCATGAACTTCACCGAGCCGCAGCGCAGCCGCCCGACGCTGAGCGCCGCCCGCTTGGCCACGAGCTCGGGGACCTGGCCGGCGTCCCGTTCGCGGTCCCACCACAGCGCGCCGACGACGGTGGAGAGCAGCGATCCGTCGGCGGCCGCGGTGCGGTAGGCGTCGGAGATGTCGGGATAGCCGTTGCTCGCGCACAGCATCGCGTCCTGCCAGGCGGTGATCCCCAGCGCGTGCAGCAGCCGCTGGGCGCGCAGCAGGCCGGCCAGTCGTTGCGCCGGAGTCACCGCCGGTACGACCGCGGCGACCAGCGACATCGCCCCTTCCTGGAGGCCGCCGCCCGGGGCCCCGCCGGGCTCGCGGTCGATCCGGCCGTCGGCGGGGTCGGGGGTGTCGGCGGTGATCCCGGCCAGGGCCAGGGCCCGGCTGTTCACCCAGGCGCCGTGGTGGTCCCGGTTCGTCAGGTAGACCGGCCGGTCCCCGACGACCGCGTCCAGCAACTCCCGGCCGGGCACCCCGCCGGGGAAGCTCTCCATCGACCAGCCGCCGCCGACGATCCACGGCTCGTCCGGGTGGGCCCGCGCGTACGCGTCGATCCGGGCCAGATACTCGCTCAGCTCGGTCGTGCCGGTCAGGTCGCACTGGCCCAGCTCCACGCCGCCCATCACCGCGTGCACATGGGCGTCCTGGAAGCCGGGCAGCAGCATCCGCCCGCGCAGCTCCACCACTTCGGTGCGCGGGCCGGCCAGCCCGGTGACCTCCGCACCGCCGACGGCGAGAATCCGTCCGTCGCGCACGGCCAGGGCGGTAGCGGGGCCCCGGCCCGGGTCGGCGGTGAAGACCGGTCCGCCCGTGAAGATCAGATCAGCGGTACCGGCGGTGTCCATGGTGGTAAGACTGCCGCATTCATCGATTCTGGGCGACGACTGCCGTGGCGGCTTCGATCAGTGAACCCGTCGTCTCGGCGGCCTGCGACCGCAGCAGCGCATACGCCAGGTCCGCGTTGGTCTGCCGCTCAGAGATGATCACCCCGATCGCCTGCTGGATCGTGGCCCGCACGGCGAAGGCTCCGGTGAGACCGGCGATGAGGTCCTGCGCTCCCGGGCACAGGTCCTCGTAGGGGCCGGGTGGGCGGCCCTCCGGCGCGTCGTCGTAGGCGGCGAGCACCGCCGCGCTCAGCGGAGCCATGGCCGCCGGGTCGTGACTGTAGAGGTTGAGCGCCGCCACCGGGAGTCCGCGCCCGGCGAACAGCGGGATGGACAGCGACGAGCGCAACCCCAGCTTGTACGCGGCGTCCCGGAAGGCCGGCCAGATCATGGTGGCGTCGATCCGCGGCACGCTGAGGGGGGAGCCGCCGTCGAGGGCGTCGAGGCAGGGCCCCGCTTTGTCGGCGTACTGGGCCTCGTCGACGGCGAGGGCGAGCTCACTGCTCACGGCCACCGTGCTGTAGCCGCTCTCACCCTGGCGGGTCACCGAGCCGAAGGCCACCGCGTCCACCAGGTCGGCCACGAGCTGGACTATCGTGGTCAGCCGGGTGTTGACGGTGGAGTCGTCGTCGGCTGTGCCCGCCAGGTCGATCAGGCAGGACGCCAGAGGGTCGCTTCCCGGCGGCCGTTGCTGTGCCGGGGGCTGCGATCGGGTCACCACGAATTCTCCTCGCTCTGCACGCTGAACGCCCGTCTACCCGGCGTTCGCCGTGCTACACCCCGTAGCGCCGCTCAAGTGCCGATGAGCAGCCCGTCGAGGTTCGCCACCTCGAGCACCATCCGGACCATCGGGCCGGGTTCGCGCAGGCGCAGGGTGACGCCCTTGAGCTCGGCGGCCCGGCGGGCGGCGACCAGCATGCCGATCCCGGAGGAGTCCAGGAACGTCACGGCGTGCATGTCGACCTCGATGCGGCCGTCCTGCTTGTCGGCCACCACCTGGCGCAGCACCTCGCGCAGGTAGGTCGCGGTCTCCAGATCGATGTCACCCTCGGGGGTGACCACGACGGTGTCACCCTGGCGCTCCACGGTGCAATCGAATGCCATGTCAGCTCCGCCTTCTCCTCGCCCGGCCGGTCGTCAGGCACCCATTGTCGCGGATCACCGATCGCCGCCACTCTCGGCCTTGGCGACCAGCGCGGCGGCGACGTCGCGCAGCTTGCGGTTGGAGTCCTGGGAGATCCTGGTGAGGATGGCGAACGCCTCGTCGGCCGAGCACCGGCGGCGGCCCATGACGATGCCCTTGGCCTGCTCGATCACCGCCCGGCCGGCCATCGCCGTCTGCAACTGCCGGGTCAGCCGGGCCGTGACGCCGTACAGGTTGGCGTTGGCCAGGGCGACCGCCGCGTAGCCGGCGAAGGTCTCGGCCAGCACCACCGCGTCGTCGTCGAAAGCCGCCTGCCGGATGCCGTAGAGATTCAGCCCGCCGTCCAGCCGCTCCTCGATCGGCAGCCCGACCGACAGAGAGCTGCGCGCGCCCGCTGCCACGGCGTGTTGGGCCCACTCCGGCCAGCGAGCTTCGTCGGCGAGGTCCGGCACCGAGATGGTCGCCTGCGCGGTGGCGGCCTCCAGACAAGGCCCGCTGCCCCGCTGGTACTGCCATTCGTCCAGAGCCAGCGCGAGGTGCCCGGTGTAGGCGGCGGTCTCCGCGATCGATCCGCGGACCATGGTGACCGAGACCTCATCGGCGCCGGGGACGGTCTGCCGGGCGAGGTCGGCGACCCGCGACAGCACTCCCTGCAAGTCGTTCTCGGCGAGGTTGATGCGGCCCAGCTCGGCGAAGGCGGCCGCGGGATCCAACCGGTCCGGTGACATGTGCGGCGAACTCCCTGTCCACCCGGTTGATGACTCGGGCTTGACGGTGGCCGGGACCTGCCCCTGGCGGACACAGGCTTCCGCTGCCGGGTCCCGGCAGCGATCAGGCGGCGCGCATACCCTGATCGGTGGTCGTTAACCGTCGGACTTCGCGGTCTGCTCCCGGACATCCCCGGCGATCGCCACCCAACGGCAACCCGGCCGGGAGAAAATGACGTCTCGGAGGTCGGGCGGCGAGGCGGGGGCGGGTGACATGGCAGCTGCGCGCGGCGTGTCGGGAAGCCACCGCCGGCCGGGCCCCGCCCCGCACCGTGCGGTACGGAGCTGGCAGGGCTTCCTGCTCGGCGGCAGCCTCGTAACGGCCGCCGCCGCGTTCGCCACGCCGGCCGGCCGGGAGGCCACCTACGCGCTGCTGTGCCTGGCAGTCATCGGTGCCGTGGTCGCCGGCGTCCGGCAGCACCGGCCCGCGCGTCCGCTGGGCTGGTGGCTGCTGGCCGCCGGTATGGCCTGCGGCGCGGTCGCGCACAGCTGGTGGGCGTTCGGGCCACCCACAACGGTGCTGAACGCGGTGGTCACCTGGACCGATGTCGTCTACTTCTCGATGTATCTCCTGGTCGCCGCGGCCGTGGCGGTGCTGTCGGCGTCCCGGCGCCGAGGTGCGGCGCTGGCGGGCATGAGCGAGGCGGGCATCGTGGCGTGCACCGCTGTGGTGCTCGCCTGGGTGTTCCTGCTGGACCCGTTCCTGCACGACCGCGACGACTGGTCGGCCGGTGCCGCCGTGCTCGCGTACCCGTTCCTGGACCTGCTCGTCCTCACCATGGTGGTCCGCCTGCGCTTCACCACGCGGGCGCTGAGCCGCGCCCAGCAGCTTCTCGTGCTGGCCGTGGTCGTGGTGCTGGCCGCGGACGTGGCCTACATCGTCGCCGTGATGGCCGGCGGCCAGTGGGCCGGATCGACCTTCAGCGCCGCCGGCTGGCTGATGTTCCTGGTGCTGCTGGGCGCCGCCGCCCTGCACCCCTCCATGGCGCTCGGGCCCGGCACCGGCGTGGGCCGCCCGCCGCCGGGCAACGGCCGATGGACGGTGGCCGGTCTGCTGACCGTCGTGCTGATCGGCCCGGTAGCCACCTGCTACGCCCTGCTGGCGGACATCGCGGAGGGCGAGCTGGACCGGATCGACGTCGTGCTGCCGCTCGGTGCCACCGCGATCACCGCCGTCCTGCTCGTCGCCCGGCTGACCGGGGCCAGCGCCCTGGCCCGGCGGCGCGCGGACGAGCTGCAGGAGGCCGTGGAGTACCAGGCCACCCTGCAACGGGAGATGAGTCATCTCGCCCTGCACGATTCCCTGACCGGACTGCCCAACCGCCTGCACCTGGACCGCGAGCTGCGCGGGCTGCTGCACGGCGACGAGCCGGGCTGCCTGCTGCTGCTGGACGTCGACGGCTTCAAGCACATCAACGAAAGCCTGGGCCATCCGATCGGGGACGCGCTGCTGGTCGCCATCGCGCAGCGGTTGCGCTACACGGTGGGGCCCGGCGCGCTGCTCGCCCGGCTCGGCGGCGACGAGTTCGCCGTGCTGATGCCGTGCGGGGACGCCGGCACGGTGGACAGCCGGTGCGCGGAGATCCTGGCCGCGGTGCGCCGCCCCGCCGACATCCACGGCCACCGGCTGCACGTGACGATCAGCATCGGGGTACGCCGGCTGGCCGGCTCGGCCGGCAGCACCGACGCGCTCAGCGACGCCGACCTGGCCCTGTACGAGGCCAAGGCCGCGGGCCGGGACCGGGCGGTGACCTACGACGCCGGCCTGCGCGAGCGGCAGCTGGAGCGCACCGAGCTGGTCGAACGGCTGCGCGCGGCACTCACCGCCGAGCAGTTCACCGTGTACTACCAACCGATCGTCACGCTCGGCACCGGCGGGTTCGACGCGGTCGAGGCGCTGGTGCGCTGGTTCCCGGCGCCGGGCGAGCTCATCGGCCCGGACCGGTTCATCCCGGCCGCCGAGGACAGCGGTCTCATCGTCGCCCTCGGCGAGTGGGTGCTGCGGCAGGCCTGCCGGGACGCCGCCGGCTGGCACCGGCAGCACGGTACGGCGGTGACCGTCAACGTCTCGCCCCGCCAGCTCATGGAGCCCGACTACGCGGCCACGGTCGGCCGGGCGCTGCGCGACTCCGGGCTGCCTCCGGCGGCGCTGATCCTGGAGATCACCGAGGGCATGCTGGTCGGCGCGGCGAACCAGGAGGACCGGACCATCGCGCAGCTGAGCGCGCTGCGCCGCCAGGGGGTCCGGGTCGCCGTCGACGACTTCGGCACCGGGTACTCCTCGCTGGCGTACCTGCGCGACCTGCCCATCGACATCCTCAAGATCGACCGGTCGTTCCTGCCGTCCGGCGAGCCCGGCGCGGCCGACCGTCAGCTGTCCTTCGTGCGGACCATCGTCGACCTCGCGCACAACCTGCGGCTGGCCGCGGTCGCCGAGGGGGTCGAGACCCCGGCCCAGGTCGCCCTCCTGCGCGAGCTGGGCTGCGACAAGGGCCAGGGCTACCACTTCGGGCGGCCGCGCAACGCCGCCGAGACGACCGAGGTCCTGGCCGCCGCCCAGCTCACGGCCGCTTTGCCGGTCGGTGCATGACGCGGTGTCACCGGGGTAGTCGCCCGCCATGACGAGCCAGATCCACACCTTCCTGCGCGGGCACCGGGACGACATCGTCGACGAGCTGATCGGCTGGGTACGCCTGCGGTCGGTGGCCGGCGTGCCGGAGCACGAGCCCGAGCTGACCCGGTCGGCCAACTGGCTGGCCGCGGCGCTGCGCAGCACCGGGTTCCCGACCGTGGAGGTCTGGCCGGTCGAGGGAGCACCGGCGGTCTACGCCGAGTGGTGCGCCGCCCCGGGAGCGCCGACCGTGCTGATCTACAGCCACCACGACGTCCGGGCGGCCAAGGACGAGCTCTGGGACGAGACAGCCCCGTTCGAGCCGGTGGTACGCGACGGCCGGGTCTACGGGCGCGGCACTTCTGACGCCAAGGGCCAGGTGCTCAGCCACCTCTGGGGCATCCGGGCCCACCTCGCCGCGACCGGCCGCGCGGCGCCCGCGGTCAACCTGAGGATCATCGTCGAGGGGGAGGAGGAGGCCGGCTCGGCCCACCTTGCCGAGCTGATCGAGAAGAACCGGGAGCGGCTGGCCGCCGATCTGGTGGTCTTCTCCGACACGCTCACCTGGCGCGCCGACCACCCGGCGGTGTGCACCAGCATCCGCGGCATGGTCATGGCCGAGCTCGAGGTGTACGGACCCCGCCGCGACGTGCACAGCGGCGCCGCTTCCGGGCCCGCGCCCAACGCCGCCGTGGAGCTGTCCCGGCTGCTGGGCGCCCTGCACGACGACAAGGGCAGGCTGACGCTCCCGGGGTTCTACGACGAGGTCGCCGAGCCGTCCGAACGCCGCCGCGCCGAGCTCGCCGCCCTGCCGTTCACCGAGCAGGACTGGCTGGAGCGCTCCGAGACCCGCAGTGTCACGGGGGAGGCCGGCTACACCGTGCTGGAGAAACTCTGGACGCGTCCCGCGGCCGAGATCATCAGCATGGTCGCGGGCGATCCGGTCGGCGTCACCCGTTCCGCGATCCCGGCGGTGGCCTCCGCGACCATCAGCATCCGTACGGTGGCCGGCCAACGGTGCGACGACGTGGCCGGACAGCTGCGGCGCTGGGTCGCCGACACGATCAGCGGCACCGTGGACCATCGGCTGACCGTGGCCGAGGAGACGATGCAGGAGCCGTACGAGACACCGCAGGATCTGCCGGCGCTGGACGCGCTGGCGGCTGCGGTCGAGGACGGCTTCGGCGTACCGGCCGGGCGGATGGGCAACGCCGGGGGTGGGCCCGCCGAGCTGCTGGCCCGGGAGCTGGACGCCCCGGTGCTGTTCTTCGGCGTCGGGCTGCCCGAGGACCGGTGGCACGACAGCGACGAGCGGGTGTCCATCGACATGCTGGTCAACGGGGCGGCGACGCTCGCGTACCTGTGGCAGCGCCTCGCCTGACGGTGTGCCTGAGCCGCGATTCGCCGGAACCGGGGGTGTAGGCCGGTGACGAGCGGGAATCCGGCGGCATGGCTCGGGTGACGAATGCGGCGGTCGCCGCGTCCAGCGAATGGGTGGCGCCGGAGGGTGTCCGGCAGCCGGGCGGCGAGGTGCACGCGTGGCTGCCCGGCACGAACCAGACGGTCTGCGGGCTGGCCCTGAGCCGGACGCGGCTGCGGCGCTTCCCGCACGTCCGGTTCGACTTCCGGGCCACCGACGTGGTGACCGGTAGCGACGAGGTCCGGTTCATCTGCCCGCGGTGTGTCGCGGCGACCACCCGGCGCGGCGAACGCTCCTGGACCAGGACCTCCCCGCGACCCTGACCGACTTACGGATGAGCGCTTCTCAGCCGACACGGCAAAAAGACTCATACTTTCGGCTAGTCATAGCTCCACTCTTCGGCTACGGTCTACTGCATCGGTCAAGAAGGCGCCGAGATCACCACCATGCGATGTCCCTGTCGCGGTGCGGACCTCACGCCTCTTGACGTCCAGATGCGTTCCTCCCTCCGCCGCGGCAGTCCGCGGGTGGTCCGGCAACGGATGCCCACGACGCAGCGTTCGAGAAGAGGAACCATCATGTACGCACCTGCCACGAGGCCGATCCACTCCCGCCGTCCGTCCGACCCCGGCGACGTCGCGTCGGAGGAGCGGGCCGTGGAGCTCATCGCGGCCCTGGCGCGCACCCCGGAGGGTGCCCCGGCGCGACGGCGGCTGCGGGACGAGACCATCGAGGCCTGGCTGCCGATGACCCGGCGCCTGGCCCGCCGCTACGCCGGCCGTGGCGAGCCGCTGGACGACCTGGTCCAGGCGGCGACCGTCGGCCTGATCAAGGCCATCGACCGGTTCGACGCCGAGGTCGGCGTCGACTTCACGGTCTTCGCGATCCCCACCATCCTCGGCGAGATCAAGCGGCACTTCCGCGACCGCGCGTGGGCCATCCGGGTCCCGCGGCGGCTGCAGGAGATGCGGATGGCCATCAGCGACGCCGGTACGGTGCTCTCCCACAGCCTCGGGCGGGCCCCCACGGTCGCCGACATCGCCGCCTACCTCAAGGTCAGCGAGGAGGAGGTGCTCGAAGGTCTGGAGGGTGCCCGCGCGTACAGTGCGACCTCGCTCTCCACGCCGGTCGGCACCGAGAGCGGCACGCTGGAGCTCGGCGACACGCTGGGGGCCGAGGACGACGACTACGCCCGGACCGAGCTGCACCTGAGCCTGGGGCCGGCGATGAAGTGCCTCACCGAGCGGGAGCGGACCATCGTGACCTTGCGTTTCTTCGGCAACCAGACCCAGACCCAGATCGCCACTCAGATCGGGGTGTCGCAGATGCACGTGTCCCGGCTGCTGTCGGCGGCGCTGCTGAAGCTGCGTACCCGGCTCGGCCCGGACGCCTGCTGATCCACCCGGTGAGAGGCCCGGCGGCTGCGGCGCCGGGCCGGCACCACCGTCGGGACGGGACGGTCCCGCTCGTGCAGCATCTCCGGCCTCCCGGCCGCAGGGAGCAGCGCGCCTACCCTACCGGTGCGCATCCAAACCCGTCGATTGCCGATCGCCGGTTAGAAGCTCCCGCGGCTGGGTAGGCGGCCGTCACCCGTACGGTGGAGGAGTAGGCATGACTGCTGTCACCCCGCGTCCGATCGTGACCCGGCCGTGGCCGGTCCGGCGCCAGGTCCGCGGCTCGGCGCTGGCCCGCATGCTGCGCACCACGGACGCGAAGCAGATCGGGATCATGTACATGACCACGGCCTTCGTGTTCTTCCTGATCGGCGGGCTGATGGCGCTGATCATGCGGGCCGAGCTGGCCCGGCCGGGCATGCAGGTGCTCTCACCCGAGCAGTACAACCAGCTGTTCACCATGCACGGCACGATCATGCTGCTGTTCTTCGCGACGCCGATCGTGTTCGCCTTCGCCAACTTCGTGGTGCCGATCCAGATCGGCGCGCCCGATGTGGCCTTCCCCCGGCTGAACTCGTTCGCCTACTGGCTCTACCTGTTCGGCGGCCTCATCGCGATCGGGGCCTTCCTCACGCCCACCGGTGCGGCGGACTTCGGCTGGACGGCATACACGCCGCTGAGCACCTCGCTGCACTCGCCGGGCGTGGGCGGCAACATGTGGGTCGTCGGCCTGGCGCTCTCCGGCCTGGGCACGATCCTCGGTGGCGTCAACATGATCACCACCATCCTGACGCTGCGGGCGCCCGGCATGACGATGTTCCGGATGCCGATCTTCACGTGGAACATCCTGATCACCAGCCTGCTGGTCATCGCGATCTTCCCGTTCCTGGCCGCGGCGTTGTTCGCGCTGGCCGCCGACCGCGTGCTGGGAGCCCACGTCTTCGACGTGGACACCGGCGGTCCGATGCTCTGGCAGCATCTGTTCTGGTTCTTCGGCCACCCCGAGGTGTACGTCGTGGCGCTGCCGTTCTTCGGCATCGTCACCGAGGTCGTACCGGTCTTCAGCCGCAAGCCGGTCTTCGGCTACAAGGGCCTGGTCGGGGCCACGATCCTCATCGGGATGCTGTCGTTCAGCGTGTGGGCGCACCACATGTTCGCCACCGGCCAGGTGCTGCTGCCGTTCTTCAGCCTGCTGAGTTTCCTCATCGCCGTGCCGACGGGCATGAAGTTCTTCGTCTGGATCGGCACGATGTGGCGCGGGCAGATCAGCCTCGAGTCACCGATGCTGTTCGCGATCGGCTTCATGGTCACCTTCCTGCTGGGCGGACTGACCGGGGTGCTGCTGGCCTCCCCGCCGATCGACTTCCACGTGCACGACAGCTACTTCGTGGTGGCGCACTTCCACTACGTGCTGTTCGGCACGATCGTGTTCGCGGTGTTCTCGGGCATCTACTTCTGGTTCCCGAAGATGTTCGGCCGGATGCTCGACGACCGCCTCGGCAAGATCCACTTCTGGCTGACCTTCCTCGGCTTCCACCTGACCTTCCTGGTGCAGCACTGGCTGGGCGCGGAGGGCATGCCGCGGCGGTACGCCGACTACCTCGCGGACGACGGCTTCACCGCCCTCAACACCGTCTCGACCATCGGCTCCTTCATCCTGGGCGCCTCCACGCTGCCGTTCCTCTACAACGTCTGGCATTCGTACCGGGCCGGTGTGCTCGTCACGGCGAACGACCCGTGGGGTCACGGCAACTCCCTGGAATGGGCCACCACGAGCCCGCCGCCGTTGCGCAACTTCGACAAGATGCCGCGGATCCGCTCGGAGCGCCCGGCCTTCGACGCGAAGTTCCCCGAGCTGGCCGCCGGTGGGCAGTCCGAGGCCGGACCGCCCGAAGGCGGTGCCCGCCCGTTGACCAGCGAGTCCGACAGCGGCGCCCGGTACCGGGAGAACCAGGACCACCGGCTCGAAGAAGGCCGGTAGGCCGCGGCCGACACGAACCGGCGGTGGGCTTAGCAGCCCACCGCCGGTTCCTGTGTGCTCAGCGGCAGGAGGACAGTCCCTCGAGGACCCCGCCGCGGTACGCGCCGATCCGGTCGAAGGCACTGGCGCCCTGCGGGGATCCGGCCCGGCCGAAGGCCAGCAGCGCGGCCACCGCCTCGTCGAGATCGCCGGGAGACAACCGGATCCCCTCCGCGGGATCGCGGGTCAGCAGACTGTTCGTCCACGACCCGGTGAAGCAGTCCACCGCGAGCTGGCCGGCCCGGTCCTCGTTCTGCGCACCCCGGCGGTCCTGGACCGCCCGGGCGAACAGATCCCCGAGCATCATGCCCACCGCGTTGTCCCCGATGCGCTGGTACAACTGCTGCCCGAGCCGCTGGTCGTCGAAGGCGATGAAGTCGCCCTCCGGGCAGTAGAAGGCCGAACCGCCGGCGGACGCGTCCGGGACCGGGCAGGCCGGCGCCGAGCCGCTCTCGAACGCCTGCACCTGCAGGGTCTCCCAGGGCCGGCCGGTGAGCTGGGGATACACCCTGGCCCAGTACGCCTGCGCGTCCTTGCTGAGAGCGTCGACCGCCTCCGCGTACGGCAGGTCCCCGCCCGTCGCCGCCTCCTCCTGGGTGCTGAAAGGCACCTCGGTGACCGGCACGTTGTCCGCCCGGTAGCCGACGCAGAGCGACACGCCCTTCTCCACCCCGTCCTGCATGGCCCGGATCCGGTCGAAGGCGTTGCCGTGTGCCTGCGGGTTCTGCGCCGCGGTGCCCGGCTCGTCGCGCAGCAGCAGCATCCCGGCGACCGTGTTGTCGAGCTGGGCCGGGGTGACGCCGGTGAATGCCGTCGACCGGCCGGCCAGCACGTCCGCGGTCCAGGCCCCGGCGAAGCAGTCGGCCTGCTGCTCCAGCACGACCGTGGGCTGCTCGGTGGCGCGCAACCGCGACTGGATCGCGTGCCCGTACTCGTGGGCCATGACGAACCCGACCAGCAACGGGCCGAAGTCGCTGTACAGCTGGGGGATCAGCGTCTCGGCGTCCCAGGCGATGAAATCGCCGGCCGGGCAGTAGAACGCGTTCGGCTGATACTCGGCGGCCTCGCCCCCGCAGGCCGGCGGCGGATCCGACCGGGTGTACGGGTGATAGCCGCCCTTGATCGGCGTGAAGGCCGACCCGTCGGCGATCCGCGGGTAGGCCGCCGACCAGAACCGCTCGACGTCCCGCAAGGCGCCGGAGACCACGTCACCGGGCACCGCGGTCGCCGACGCGTTGTTCATCCCGCCGAGGCCACCCGGCGGCGCCGGCCGCGCGGGCCCGGAGCCGCCGGACGAGACGACCACACAACCGGAGGCGGCGGCGACCAGCACTCCGGCGACCAGACCTCTGATGAACCTGTGCACGATCACTGTCGGGCCGCCGGCCGGTCAGGAGCCGTCGGACGCGGTACGCCCGCTCGGACCGTACGGCGAGGTCTGGCTCTCCGGGACCGGGCTGTCTTCGGTCCGGTCGTGGCTGCCACCCGGCGGGCTCGTCGGGTTCGCGTCCTCGGTGCGCTGCTTGCTGGTCGGCGACTCGCCGCTGCGGCGCAGTTCCGGCTGCTGGGGATTGGTCATGGTGTGCTCCTTTGCCGTTGCCGGAGCGCCTACCCGATCTGCTGCGGGATATGTATGCCCTGTGTCGCAGCGGTCCCCGCGACGTCGAACAGATCGGCGCCGTTCCATGCGGTCAGTGAGTGGCTGCAGGACGGCTGAGCCTTCTCCGGTGCGGCGGGCGGTCCTGTCAGCCGGCGCGGTGCAGCTGATGCTTGTCCGCGGTCAGCGTGACCACGCCCTCCTCGGCGGTCGTGGTCACGTCGGCGACCTGGGACCCGCCGGCGTACCAGGCCGTGGCCAGCAGGCCCGTCCCGCCGGCCCGCAGATAGCCCTCGGCCATCAGCCGGACCGCCTGCTCCTCCGGCACGTCGGGCCGGACCTCGGTGCCGGGCATCTCGACCGCCGTGACGGTGCCGACCTCATCGCCGGCCGCGTCGACGACGGTCATGCCGGTGCTCACCTGGGCGATCGGGAGGGGCCGGTCCGGCTCGCCGGGACCGGTGGATCGAAGTGGCTGCATGCCTGCCG
Source organism: Actinoplanes auranticolor (assembly GCF_018332655.1). Lineage (GTDB taxonomy): Bacteria > Actinomycetota > Actinomycetes > Mycobacteriales > Micromonosporaceae > Actinoplanes > Actinoplanes auranticolor. The sequence continues at coordinate 31,820 of NZ_BOQL01000030.1, forward strand.
GGTGCCCGGGGCGCGGCCGCGTCAAACCCGGGCAGAGGCTGCCCGGACGAGACGCCGGGCTGAGCGCGTACCCCTGGTCAGCCGGTCAGGCCGCAGTTGACCAGGCCCAGTTCCGCCCCGGCCGGGGTCTGCTCCGGCCGGGGCCGGGCCAGCCCGAACTGTTCCAGCAGGCCGGCGATCTGCAGGACCCGGTAGGTCATGGGGGTGGGGCTGCTCAGCAGCAGCCGGCATTCCAGCTGCCGGGCGTCGGCCTGGCAGCGCAGCAGCGCCTCGATGCCGGCGGCGTCCAGGAACGTCACGCCGGACACGTCCACGTCGATGTCGCGGGGCTGCTCCCGGCGCAGCAGGTCGATCAGGGACTGCTGCAGGTGCCGGGCGCTGACCTCGTCGATGTCACCGGAGAGCAGCAGCCGCAACGGGCCGTCGTCGTCCTCCGCGGGGCGGATCTCGATCAGCGGACACCGGTCGTCGTGCCGGGATGCGGCTGAGGCCTCGGCGAGCATGGAACCCTCCAGAAGATAGGCACCTACGGGGTGCCCTCCCTGTTGAAGGCTCGTCCTGCACCGTATCCCCGGACGGCGGCCGGTCACCGGCCCACGGACCGGTGAAGCAAGATCGTTCAGGAGCCCGGCGTCTGCTGGGCCCGGGCGACCAGTGCCGCGGCGACGTCGCGCAGCTTGCGGTTCGAGTCCTGGGACAGCTTGCTCATGATCCGGAACGCCTCGTCGGCGGTGCACCGGCGCTCGCCCATGATGATGCCCTTGGCCTGCTCGATGACGGCCCGGCTCTCCATTGCGGCCTGCATGTGCTGGGCCAGGGTGGCGGTGACGTCGTACAGGTGGGCGTTGGCCAGCGCCACGGCGGCATAACCGGCGAACGTCTGGGCCAGGATGATCGCGTCGTCGTCGAAGGTGTCGGGCTTGAGGGCGTAGACGTTGAGCGCCCCGCTCACCGTCTCGTGGATCGGCAGCCCGATAGACAAAGAGCTGTTGACCCCCGCCTCCCGGGCCCGGGCGGCCCAGTCCGGCCAGCGGCTCTCGGTGGCCATGTCCGGCAGCGAGAGGCTGTCACCCGACGTAGACGCGTCCAGGCAGGGGCCGTGGCCCTTCTTGTACTGCGATTCGTCCAGCGCGACCGCGAGATCGCCCGTAAAGGCGGCGGTGTACGCGCCTTTGCCCCGGACCAGGGTCACGGAGACCTCGTCGGTGCCGGGGATGGTGCGCTGGGCCAGCTGGGCGATCCGGTTGAGTACGCCATCGACGTCGGTCTCGCTCAGCTTGATCCGGCCGAGCTCGGCGAACGCGTCGGTCGGATCCAGGGGTCGTCTGTCGTTCATGAGCTATGCGTCCTCGGGTTGTGCACGTCACCGCGTCGCCGGTGCGGGATCGTGCTCTGATCACTTCAGGACTCCCGGGATCGGACTCCGGGGTCACGCCGCTTCCTGACGCTCGCGCCGTCGCCGGTCGGGCGGGGGGACGCAGAGGTCCAGGGTAGCGGTCCCCGGGGTTTTCGCAGCAGAGCCGTGGAGGCTCCGACCTCAGAAAGTCCGCTGGTACAGCGAGCAGCCGCGGCAGACCTCCGGCGGTTCGCCGCCGGACAACCGGCGGCGGAAATCCCGGTACGGATCCCCGTGCCAGATCTCCGGGAAGCTCTGTTCCCCGAGGTGGCCCAGCGTGACCCGGTCGTCGCCCATGACCATGCAACAGGGCTGCACGACCCCCGCGCTCGTGATGTAGGCGGCTTCCCACGGCCACGAGCACCCGCGCCCCCGTACCGGCTCGGTCTGCGGGGCCGGTCCCAGCGCCGGGAGCCGCAGCTTGAGCCCGTGCTCGCGGGCCAGCCGGGCCGCCTCGGCGAACATCCCGGCCGCCCGTTCGAGGTCGGCCCCGGTCCAGAGTGCCTGGTCGGCCGTGAAGGTGCGGATGCCTTCGTACCGGCCGGCCGGATCGGTGTCGGAGAAGCTGTGCGACAGGTTCTGCACGTGCAGTTCGTCGACGCCGATCCCGCCCAGCAGAGTGACCAGGGCGGGCAGCTCACCCACGTTGTCGCGCATCGCGACGAAGACCACCCGGATCCACGGGGTGCTGCTGTCCGCCTCCCGCTTCGCCCGGACCAGCCCGGCCAGGTTGGCGATGACGGTGTCGAAGCTCGCGCCGTCGCGGATGGCCTCGTAGGCGCCGGCGTGGGCGCCGTCCAGGGAGACGTGCAGCCAGTCGACCCGGCTCTCGACCAGCTCCCGGGCGCGCCGGGCGGTGAGCAGGGTGGCGTTGGTGTTGAAGCCGACGGTGATCCGGCGTTGCACCGCGGTCCGGATCATCTCCGGCAGGTGCGGCGACAGCAGCGGCTCGCCGAGACCCTGCAGCGTCAGCCGGCGCAGCCCGGGCACCTCGCCGACCAGCCGGTGGAACAGGGGGAGCGCCATGGCCCCGGCCAGCTTGTTCACCGGCGGGCGGTACCGCACCAGGCACATCATGCAGCGCAGATTGCACGCGGAAGTGATCTCCAGCTGCAGGTGCGAGGGCAGCGGTGGCGCCTCGAGGGTGGCCGGCATGGGCGGCGAGTGCCCAGCAATGCCCGGAAGAAACGTTCATGCGGCCCGGTGGTCGCCGGGCGCGTCGGAAGGGCTACTTTGATAGAGGGTCAAGCCATGTGCCCGTCGATTTTACTGGCGGGAGAGGTATGTCCAATTCTGGTCGGGTATCGCGCCGGTCGGCCCCCGGAGTAACCGGTGTCCCGGCCGCGGACGACGGCATTCCCGCTCCCACCGCCAGCGCCCGGGTCATCGCCCAGGACGGCTCGGTCATCGCCACCGTCACGCGACGATCGCGTCCCGCCGAGCCCGGCGAGCCGGGTCCCGAGGTGGTCGTCGGCATCCAGGGTGACGTCGACCTCGACACGGCCCCCTTGGCCCAGGCCACCCTGCTCCAGGCGCTGGACGGCGCCGAGCGGGTCTGCCTCGACCTGAGCGAGGTGCGCTTCTTCGGCGCCGCCGGGGTCCGCGTCGTCCTCACCGCCCAGCAGCACGCGGCCCCGCTGGGCCGGACCTTGCGGCTCAGCGGCGTGCACGGCATCACCGAACGGATTCTCGCTCTCACCGGGGTGTATCCGCGGGACTGAACACGGCACCGCGGTTCCTTCCGGCTCAGCTATCATCTTGTCAGCCGCCGGCACCCCTTCGGGTGCGGGCGGTCCGGCGTCAAGCAGCGGCGCGGGTTCAGGGTTCCACCGTCCCTGGACAGGTAGTCCGTCCACTCCGCACGGCCGCCTCCCCGGGGCGGCAGCGTGCCCGCTGCAGGGAAACAGACGTACATGGCTCAGCAATTCACCGACCCGGCGTCCGCCTTCGCGGAGTTCGGGCGGATCAAGCTCGGCGAGACGGATCTGCACGGCGTCCTGACCCGCGTCGCCGAGCTGGCGCGGCGCACGCTGCCGGGCGCGGACGAGGTCTCGATCACCCTGGTGCGGGACGGCCGCCCGTACACCGCGGCGTACACCGGCGAGATAGCGCTGCAGCTCGACGAACGGCAGTACGAGCGCGAGGCGGGCCCCTGCCTGCAGGCTGCCGCGGACAAGATCACCGTTTCCGTCCCGGACACGGCCGGCGACTCCCGCTGGGACGGCTGGGCTCCCAAGGCTGCCGCCGCCGGCGTGGGCAGCGTGCTCTCGGTCGGCCTGCCAATCCTGGAGAGCGTCAGCGGCGCGGTGAACATCTACGGTCTGCGCCCGCGCGCGTTCGACGACGACGCGGTCCAACTCGCCCAGCAGTTCGCCGGCTACGCGACGGTCGCCCTGGCCAACGCGCACCTGCACGACAGCACGACCAATCTGGCCCAGCACATGCAGGCGGCGATGGAGAGCCGCGCGGTCATCGAGCAGGCCAAGGGCATCATCATGGGCGAGCGCCGGTGCAGCGCCGACGAGGCCTTCGCCGTCCTCACCAAGATCTCGCAGGACTCCAACCGCAAACTGCGGGACGTCGCGGCGGCCCTGGTCGCCCGGGTCGAGAGCGGCTCGGCGCCCTGAGAAAGATCGCTGCCCGCACGCCGTGCGGGGCACCGGGGGGTCGTCTAAGGTCGATCGCATGGGAGTCCGCACCTGGATCGGGCACTGGCCGGTCTACCGGCAGCTGACCGGCACCGACCCGCTGGGCCGGGGCGCCGCGGCGCAGTCCGACCGGTCGAAGTCGCTGACCGCGCGCACCGAGACGGCCGACTCCATGGCCCGGTCCGTGTGCCCCTACTGCGCGGTGGGCTGCGGGCAGCGGATCTTCGTCAAGGACGGCAAGGTCGTCCAGATCGAGGGCGACCCGGACAGCCCCATCTCCAAGGGCCGGCTGTGCCCCAAGGGCTCGGCCAGCAAGAGCCTGGTCACCAGCGACCGCCGCCAGCAGAAGGTGCTGTACCGGCGGCCCTACGGCACCGACTGGGAAGAGCTCGACCTGGACACCGCGATGACCATGATCGCGGACCGGGTGCTCGCCGCGCGCGAGCAGACCTGGGAGGACAACGACGCCGAGGGCCGTCCGCTCAACCGCACGCTCGGCTTCGCCAGCCTGGGCGGCGCCACCCTGGACAACGAAGAGAATTATCTGATCAAGAAGCTCTTCACCGCCATGGGCGCCCTCCAGATCGAGAACCAGGCCCGTATTTGACACTCCGCCACCGTTCCCGGTCTGGGAACCAGCTTCGGCCGTGGCGGGGCCACCGGATTCCTCCAGGATCTGGCCAACGCAGACTGCATCATCATCCAGGGCTCCAACATGGCGGAGGCCCACCCCGTGGGCTTCCAGTACGTGGTGGAGGCGAAGAAGCGCGGCGCGAAGATCATTCACGTCGACCCCCGGTTCACCCGCACCAGTGCCCTGGCGCACAGCTACGTCACGGTGCGGGCCGGCGCGGACATCGCGTTCCTGGGCGGGATCGTCAACTACATCCTCAGCAACTCCAAGGACTTCCGGGAGTACGTGGTCGCGTACACCAACGCGTCCATGATCGTCAGTGAGGACTTCCAGGACACCGAGGACCTCGGCGGGCTGTTCTCCGGATACGACCCCGAGACCAACGCGTACGACCAGACCTCGTGGGCGTACGAGGGTCAGCAGGACGACGAGGCAGCCACGCAGGACGAGGACGAAGCGGCGGTCGACCGGGAGACCGCCTCGGGCCTGGAGCAGGAGTCGCACGGCCCGCCGGTGCCCGCCGACGTGCCCCGCGACCCCACGCTGCAGCACCCCCGCTGCGTCTACCAGGTGCTCAAGCGGCACTACGCGCGCTACACCCCGGAGGTCGTGGAGCAGGTCTGCGGCGTCCCGCAGGACAAGTTCCTGGAGGTCTGCGAGGCATGGACGGCCAACTCCGGCCGTGAGCGCACCACCGCCCTGGTCTACTCGGTGGGCTGGACCCAGCACAGCGTCGGCGTGCAGTACATCCGCACCGGCGCGATCATCCAGCTGCTGCTGGGCAACATGGGCCGCCCGGGCGGTGGCGTGATGGCGCTGCGCGGGCACGCCAGCATCCAGGGCTCCACGGACATCCCGACCCTGTTCAACCTGCTGCCCGGCTACCTGCCCATGCCGCACTTCACCCAGCACGAGACGTTCCGGCAGTGGGTCGACGCCATCCGGCACCCGGAGCAGCAGGGCTTCTGGGCCAACGCGGAGTCGTACGCGGTCAGCCTGCTCAAGGCGTACTGGGGCGACGCGGCCACGGCCGAGAACGACTGGGGCTACGGCTGGCTGCCCCGCCTGACCGGCGACCACGGTACGTACCAGCAGGTCCTCGACATGATCGACGGCAAGATCAAGGGGTACTTCCTGCTCGGCCAGAACCCGGCCGTCGGCTCCGCCCACGGCAAGGCGCAACGCCTGGGCATGGCCAACCTCGACTGGCTGGTGGTCCGCGACCTGTTCATGATCGAGAGCGCCACCTTCTGGAAGGACGGCCCGGAGGTCGCCACCGGCGAGATCGTGCCGGAGGAGTGCAAGACCGAGGTGTTCTTCATGCCGGCGGCCTCGCACGCCGAGAAGGAGGGCACCTTCACCCAGACCCAGCGCATGCTGCAGTGGCGCGAGAAGGCGGTCGAGCCGCCGGGCGACTGCCGCTCCGAGCTGTGGTTCTTCTACCACCTGGGCCGCATCGTCCGGGAGCGGCTGGCGGAGTCCACTCTGCCGCGCGACCAGGGCCTGCTCAAGCTGACCTGGGACTACCCGCTGCACGGCGAGCGCGGTGACGAGCCCAGCGGCGAGGACGTGCTCAAGGAGATCAACGGCTACGACACCGCCACCGGCGAGCTGGTGCCCAACTTCACCTCGCTCAAGGCCGACGGCTCCACCGCCTGTGGGTGCTGGATCTACTCCGGCGTCTTCAAGGACGGCGTCAACCAGGCGGCCCGCCGCAAGCCCGGCTCGGAGCAGGACTGGGTGGCCCGGGAGTGGGGTTGGGCCTGGCCGTCGGACCGCCGCACGCTCTACAACCGCGCGTCGGCCGACCCGGACGGCAAGCCGTGGTCGGAGCGCAAGAAGTACGTCTGGTGGGACGAGGAGGCCGGCGAGTGGACCGGCTACGACGTGCCCGACTTCGAGAAGACCAAGCCGCCGTCGTACCGCCCGCCGGAGGGCGCGACCGGTGTCGAGGCCATCTCGGGCGACGACGCGTTCATCATGCAGGGCGACGGCAAGGGCTGGCTGTACGCGCCCAGCGGCCTGATCGACGGCCCGATGCCCACGCACTACGAACCGGTCGAGTCGACCGTGCGCAACCCGCTCTACCAGCAGCAGGCCAACCCGACCCGCAAGCTGTACGAGCGCGCCGACAACCTGACCAACCCCAGCGTCCCCGAGCCGCACTCCGAGGTCTTCCCGTACGTCTTCAGCACCAGCCGGCTCACCGAGCACCACACCGCCGGGGGCATGAGCCGGCAGCTCGCGTACCTGTCGGAACTGCAGCCGGAGATGTTCGTCGAGGTCTCCCCGGAGCTGGCCGCGGAACGCGGGCTGGAGCACCTGGGCTGGGCGCACATCGTGACCGCCCGGGCGGCGATCGAGGCGCGGGTGATGGTGACCGACCGGCTCACCCCGCTGCGCATCGACGGCCGGGTCATCCACCAGCTCTGGCTGCCGTACCACTGGGGTGGTGAGGGTCTGGTCACCGGCGACTCCGCCAACGACCTGATCGGCATCACGCTCGACCCGAACGTGCTCATCCAGGAGAGCAAGGTCGGCACCTGCGACATCCAGCCGGGCCGGCGCCCGACCGGGCCGCAGCTGCTGGAGTACGTCGTCGGCTACCGCCGGCGGGCCGGTCTCGCGCCGGACCACCACACCCCCATGCTGACCGGGAACGAGCCGGAGGAGCCCGGATAATGGCCGGACCGAACAGCCTCTACGGCCCGTTGGATCCCGCGCCCGACGCGGGTTACGTCGACGCGCCACCGCGGATGGGCTTCTTCACCGACACCAGCGTCTGCATCGGCTGCAAGGCGTGCGAGGTGGCCTGCAAGGAGTGGAACCTGATCCCGGACGACGGGTTCAACCTGCTCGGTCAGTCGTACGACAACACCGGCGGCCTGACCGCGAACTCGTGGCGGCACGTCGCGTTCATCGAGCAGCCGGTGGCCGACCGCGGCGGATCGACCGACACGCCGGGCGCGTTCGCCGGCCTGCCGGTCGGCCCGTCGGTCAGTGCGCACACCGCCGTGGTCGCGGCCGGTTCGGGCCAGGACATGGGTACGGACCCCGGCATCCCGCCCGCGGTCGACGCGCTGGCGGCCGCGGCCACGATCGCACCGCCGCGCGCCGAGCCCCAGTTCCTCGGGATGCCGGGCACGGACCTTCCCGGCCGCACCCCGGACGCGCCGCGCAGCGACTTCCGTTGGCTGATGATGTCCAACGTCTGCAAGCACTGCACCCACGCCGCCTGCCTGGACGTCTGCCCGACCGGGGCGCTGTTCCGCACCGAGTTCGGCACGGTGGTGGTGCAGGAGGACATCTGCAACGGCTGCGGCTACTGCATTCCCGCCTGCCCGTACGGCGTGATCGACCAGCGCCAGGACGACGGCCGGGCCTGGAAGTGCACGATGTGCTACGACCGGATCGGTGACGGCATGACCCCGGCGTGCGCCAAGGCCTGCCCGACCGAGTCCATCCAGTACGGCGAGCTCGACGAGTTGCGGGCCCGCGCCCAGCACCGCGTGGAGAAGCTGCACGAGCAGGGCGTCGACTCCGCCCGCCTGTACGGCGAGAGCCCGGACGACGGCGTGGGCGGCGACGGCGCGTTCTTCCTGCTGCTCGACGAGCCCGAGGTGTACGGCCTGCCCCCGGACCCGATCGTGACCACCCGCGACCTGCCGGACATGTACAAGCGGGCCGGAATCGCGGCGCTGGCCATGGCCGCCACGGTGCTCGCGTCGTTCCTCGGACGGCGCGGATGAGGCCCCGCGAGGAGGCCGAACGCCCCCGCGACGACTCGGTCAGCCCGCCACCGGCCGGCCGGCCCGGCAGCGGCCTGGCCCGCGACGAGGCCCCCGGCGGCCCGGTCCGCGACGTGGCCCGCAAGGGACGCCGGCGCGGCGGCGGCCGGGGCGGGGACCGGTCGATGGTGCCGCCGGCGGAGTTCCGCTCGTACTACGGGCGGCCGATCGTCAAGGCCGCGGTCTGGCATCACGACATCGCCGCGTACCTGTTCACCGGGGGTCTGGCCGCGGGCTCCGCGCTGCTGGCCGCCGGCGGTGACGCCACCGGCCGCCCGGCCCTGCGCCGCGCCGGCCGGGTCGGCGCGCTGGGCGCGGTCCTGGCCAGCACGTACTTCCTGGTCAACGACCTCGGCCGGCCGGAACGGTTCCTGCACATGCTGCGGGTGGCCAAGCCGACCTCGCCGATGTCGATGGGCACCTGGATCTTCAGCGCCTTCGGCGTGACCGCGGGCGCGGCGGCGGTCGCCGAGGCGGCTCCGCTGCTACCGGAGCGGGGACTGCTCGGCGTGGCCCGCAAGCTGCTCCCACCGGTGGGCACAGCCGGGCAGTACGGCGCCGCGGTGTTCGCGCCCGCGCTGGCGACGTACACGGCGGTGCTGCTGGCCGACACCGCGACGCCGAGCTGGCATGCGGCGTACCAGGAACTGCCGTTCGTCTTCGCGGGCAGCGCGCTGGCCAGCGGGGCCGGGGTGGGCCTGCTGGCGGCCCCGGCCGAGCAGGCCGGCCCGGCCCGGCGGATGGCGGTCTTCGGGGCCGCGATGGAGCTGTACGGGGCGCACCGGGTGGAGACGACCAAGGGCATCCTCAGCGAGCCCTACACCGAGGGCAAGGCCGGCAAGCTGTTGCGGGCCGGCCGGGCGCTGACCGCGCTGGGGGTGGCCGGGGCGGTCCTGGGGCGCCGCAGCCGGGTGGTGTCGGCGCTGTCCGGGCTGTCGCTGCTGACGGCCTCGCTGGCGACCCGGTTCGGGATCTTCGAGGGCGGGCTGGCCTCGGCGCGCGATCCGAAGTACACGGTGGTGCCGCAGCGGGAGCGGCTGGCCCAGCGCGCCGCCTCGAACGGCAGTGACGGCGACGCGAAGACCCAGCAGCCGGGGTAGCGGCTCAGGCGATCCGGCCGATCAGCATCCTGACCAGCTCGTCGCCGGTGACCTGCCACTTCTCGGCGGTGAGGTGGCCGCTGTTCTCCATCGCGATGATGCCCTGCACGCTCGCCATCACCAGCGCGCCGATCGGCCGGGCCCGCTGCGGATCACCGATGACGTCGGCGACGATGGCCAGGAACTGGTCGTGCGTGCGGGAGACCGCGGCGAGCGCCTCGGGGTGCTCGGCGGTCGGCGCCGAGAACATCAAGGCGTACGCGTGCGGGCGGCGCCGGCCGACGTCCATGAGCCCGGCCAGGGCCAGTTGCAGTCGCTCGGACGGCGGCCGGTCCGCGGTCAGTGTGTCGAGCTGCTCGCTCACCGCCTCCCAGCTCTTGGTCGCGACCGCGGCGAGCAGGTGCTCCTTGTCCGGGAAGTGGCCGTAGGGGGCGCCCCGGGACACTCCGGCCCGGGCACCGACCGCGCGCAGCGTCACGGCGTCGACGCCACCCTCGTCGAGCAGCTCGGCCGCCGCGTCGACCAACGCGCGCCGGGTCGCCGCCGCGCTCTCCACTCTGCTGACCATGCCGCCAACTTACCTGACAACGTCATCCGACTCACTTGACAATGTCATTTGAGTGCGTAGCGTGGGTCATATGACAACGTCACATGAAGAGCTGGTCCTGATCAGCGGCGCCTCCACCGGCATGGGTGCCGCCACCGCCCGTGAGCTCGCCCGCCGCGGCTATCACGTGCTCGCCGGGGTCCGGCGCGAGTCGGACGCCGATGCGCTGCGTGCCCCGAATCTGGAACCGGTGCTGCTCGACATCACCGATCCGGCCGAGATCGAGGCGGTCGCCCGCCGCATCACCACCGACCCGGCCCGACGGCCGCTGCGCGCTGTGATCAACAACGCCGGCATCGCCATCAACGCGCCGGTCGAGCTGCTGTCGATGGCGCAGTGGCGGGAGCAGTTCGAGGTCAACTTCTTCGGGCACGTCGCGGTCACCCAGGCCGTCCTGCCCGCGCTGCACGCCGCGTCCGGCCGGGTGGTGAACATCAGCTCCATCGGCGGGAAGGTCGCGATGCCGACCTACGGCGCGTACGCCGGTGCCAAGTTCGCCATGGAGGCGATGAGTGACGCCCTGCGCCGCGAGCTGGCCCCGCACGGCGTCCAGGTGGTCGTCGTCGAGCCCGGCGGCGTGCGCACGGAGATGGCCGGCCACGGCGTCGCGCGGGCGAACGAGATCCTCGCCGGGCTGTCACCCGTCGAGCGCGGCCGGTACGGCGGGCTGCTGCACGCGATCGTCAGCCACGCCACCGCCTTCACCAAGTCGGGGCTCCCGGCTGAGACGGCCGGCCGGATCATCGCCGACGCCGCGACGGTTCGCCGGCCGCGCACCCGCTACACCATCGGCCGGGACGCGGCGGTGCTCACCCGCTTGTCCCGCCTGCTTCCGGACCGGGTGCTGGACCGCCTTCTCGCGGCCGACCTGCGCCCGCACTTCCCCAAGGGGCAGCCCGCCACCGTGGCCGGCTAAGGGGTCTCGAGCGGCCTGGGCGCCATTGGCGCGGCTGCCGGCTCCGTGCGATCCGCCCAGCGGCCGGCGGGCGCGATCTGCCCGGCCGGCCGGGACTGGGCGCGATTTGCGCGGCGGACCGGCCGGGCGCGATCCGCGCGGCGTCGGCTGGGGTCAGCGGACCAGCAGGGTCGTGCCGTCGCCGCGGGCGGGCAGCAGCTCCCCGATGACCGGGTAGCCGGGCACCTCTCCGGCCACCAGCAGCCCGCCGGAGGTCTGCGCGTCCGCCAGCAGCAGCAACTCGTCCTCGGTGACCCCGTCCGCGTCCAGGTGCGGGCGGACCCAGTCCAGGTTGCGCCGGGTGCCGCCGCTGACGTACCCGGCCGCGAGCGCGTCCCGGGCACCTTCCAGATAGGGCACCGCGGAGGCGTCCACCCGGGCGGTCAGCTTGCTGGCCCGGGCGAGCTTGTGCAGGTGCCCGAGCAGCCCGAAGCCGGTGACGTCGGTCGCGCACACGGCCCCGGCGGCCAGTGCGGCCTCGGAGGCGGCCCGGTTGAGCCCGGTCATCGCGGCCACGGCCTGCGGGAAGACCTCCCCGGTGTTCTTGTGCCGGCTGTTGAGCACCCCGATGCCCAGCGGCTTGGTCAGGGTCAGCGGCACACCGGCCACCCCCGCGTCGTTGCGCATCAGATGATCGGGATCGGCGATGCCGGTGACGGCCATGCCGTACTTGGGCTCGGGGTCGTCGACGCTGTGCCCGCCGGCCACGTGGCAGCCGGCCTCCCGGGCGACGGCCAGGCCACCGCGCAGCACCTCGGCGGCCAGCTCCATCGGCAGCAGATCCCGCGGCCAGGCCAGCAGATTGACCCCGACGACGGGCGCACCGCCCATGGCGTACACGTCGGACAGTGCGTTGGCGACGGCGATCCGCCCCCAGTCGTAGGCGTCGTCGACCACCGGCGTGAAGAAGTCGGCGGTGGCGACGATGGCCACACCGCTGGCGATCCGCACGACCGCGGCGTCGTCGCCGTCGTCCAGCCCGACGAGCAGCTCGCCGGGGCCACGCGGGGCGGTCTCGCCCATCAGCCCGGAGACGACGGTCTCCAGCTCGCCCGGAGGGATCTTGCAGGCACAGCCACCGCCGTGCGCGTACTCGGTCAGCCGTCGGCTCTGGGTAGACGTCACCATCGCACTCTTGCACGACCGCGGGCATCCCGCCGTGCGGGGCGGCGGGGGGCGGCCTAGGGTGATCGACGGAGGCGTTCAGGTGGCTGGTGCCCCTCCCGGTCTTCAAAACCGGTGTGGCCCAGTATCTGGGCCGGGCGGGTTCGATTCCCGTCCGCCTCCGCTCCCCAGCATGAGTCAGGTCCGTACCGGCTTCCGGCCAGAAAATCATCTGAGATGAGAAAGTCTGAGCTAAGAAAGTCTTGCCTCGGACTTTCTCAGCTCGTACGGTCTCTTCATGTCTCCTCTTCCTCGCGCTCATCCACCCGCGGCCATGGCCCTTCACCACCTGCCTACCGGCACCTACGAGACCAGGGCGGCTCTCGCCGTCCGGGGCGGGTCGTTCCGCGACAAGCGCCAGTTCGCCGCCTCCGCGGTCCTGGTGCAGCACCCGGACGGGGACCTGCTGATCGACGCCGGCTTCGGCGCCGACGTCGCCGCGCACATCAAGATGCTGCCCGCCTTCGTCCGCGCCCCCTACCAGGTGGGCCGGACGGTGCAGGAGCAACTCGACGCCGCCGGCTACAGCCGCGACCGGCTGTCGGGGGTGCTGCTCACCCATTCGCACTGGGATCACGCGAGCGGTCTCGACAGCCTGCGGGGCACGCCGCTCTGGATCAATGCCGACGAGCAGCGGTACGCCGCCAAGGACCCCGACGGCAAAGTGTTCCGCCTCGTCTCCCGGGGCTACGACATCCGCGAGTACGCCTTCGCGGACGGGCCGTATCTCGATTTTCCGTCGAGCTACGACGTGCACGGCGACGGCTCGGTCGTCATCGTGCAGGCGGCCGGCCACACCGAGGGTTCGGTGATCGTCTTCGTGACCCTGCCCGCCGGCCCCCGGTACGCCTTCATCGGCGACCTGACCTGGCAGATCGACGGTATCCGCCGGCGGGCCGAACGGCCGTGGCTGATGAGCAGGCTCGCCGACAGCGACCCCGGCCAGGTGCGCCGGGACCTCGACCGCATGATCGCTCTCGACGGCCTGATGCGGATCGTCCCCGCGCACGACCTCGGCTCCTACGACGGCATCCCGCTGCTGGTGCCCGAGGGCGCCGGTCGCTCCCGCTGAAGACGTACGGTGCTCGCATGCAGAGCCCGCAACCGCCCGGGGACGTCGGCCCGCGTCCCACCATCGACTCCGAGATCACCTGGCTGCTGCACCGCGCGGCCCAGCGCATGCGCGCCGCGACCGGTGACACGGCCGAGAAGCACGGACTCACGCTGCGCGAATACATCGTGCTGAGCGCCCTGCACAAGAGCCCGGGTCTCACCCAGGGCGAACTCGGCAAGACCCTGGGACTCGACAAGACCACCCTGATGAGCCAGCTCGACCGGCTCGAGCGCAACGGCTTCGTCGTGCGGCACAACGATCCGCGTGACCGCCGGCTGCGCATCCCGGTGATCACCACCGACGGCGAGGCTCTGCGCAGCAAGGTCGCCGCCGCCTGCGACACCGTCGAGGCCTCGGCGCTGACCGGCCTCGACCCGGATGAGATCCAGAACCTGCGGCGGTTGCTCGTCGCCGTGATCGGCGACGTGGACGACCGCGGGTCCTGCCTATGACCCCACCAGGAGTGAAGATGGCCGTCCCCCCGCACGACCTGAGTGACCGCGCCGCCGCCGGCCGGGAGATCTACGCCCGCAACTTCGGGGTGTCCCCGGCGGAGGTGGAACGGCTCATGACCCGGCACGCCGGCGCGGTCTTCACCCGGGAGGCGTACGAAGCCGCCGGCGGCCCGGGCTGGCAGAGTCCCGCCCTGACCGACCGGGACCGGAGCATCGCCGTGATCGCCGTGCTCGTGGCCCAGAACGTCACCGGCCAGCGGCTGTCGACCTACCTGTCGCTGGCCCGCCGCAACGGTCTCGACCTCGAAGGGCTCACCGCGCTGATGGTGCTGCTGGGCTCGTACGTCGGCCAGCCGTACGCCTCGCTGGGGATGGAAGCGGTGCAGCGCTCGGCCGACGCGGAGCAGTGACGTGGTCCTCGCCGCCGTTCCCAGTCCGGTCACCTCGGTATGGCACCTGGGCCCGCTACCCGTCCGGGCCTACGCCCTCTGCATCCTCGCGGGCATCGCCGTCGCGACCCTCATCATGGAAAGACGACTGCGGGCGCGCGGTGTGGCGGCCGGGACCTCCCTCGACATCGCCGTCTGGGCGGTGCCGTTCGGCATCCTCGGTGCCCGGATCTACCACCTGATCAGCTCGCCGCAGGACTACTTCGGTGCCGGCGGTGACCCGCTGCGCGCTCTCGCCATCTGGGAAGGTGGGCTCAGCATCTGGGGCGGCCTCGCCGGGGGCGCGCTCGGCGCCTGGATCGCCGTGCGGCGCCGCGGCCTGCCGCTGAGTGTCGCCGCCGACGCCCTCGCTCCCGGACTTCCGGTCGGGCAGGCGATCGGGCGGCTGGGAAACTGGTTCAACAACGAGGTGTACGGCCGGCTCACCACGGTGCCGTGGGGGCTGGAAGTGCACGACATGCGGACCGGACAGCTGCTGCCCGGGCTCTATCACCCCACTTTCGCGTACGAGGCGCTCTGGAATCTGGGCGTTGCCCTGCTGGTCTGGGGCGCCGACCACAGGTTCGCCTTCCGGCGGGGACGGGCCTTCGCCCTCGCCGTGATGGGATACACCGCCGGCCGGGTGTGGATCGAGACGCTCCGCATCGACGAGGCCACCACCTTCTTCGGAGTACGGCTCAACGTGTTCACCGCGGTCCTGGTGTTCCTGGGCGCGACGCTCTACTTCCTCACGACCCGGCCCGAAGCCCGGCAGCCAGATCGTGCGGCGGCGCAGTACGGTGGATCAGCGGCAGGCGACGGAGGAGGCTCGGGTGGCTGAGGCCACGGTTGACCGGCGCAGGCTCGTCCCGCGTACCGATGTGGTCCTGGCCGATCCGCGGCTCGTGGCCGCCGCCGACCGGCTCGGCCGGGCGCCCGTCAAGGCCGCCGTCCTCGCCGCCCAGCAGCGCGCCCGCGCCGGTGAGCTCGACCCCGCCGACGTGGCCGCCGCGGCCTTCGCGGCACTGCCGGACACGGCCGGCGGCCTGCGGACCGTCCTCAACGCCACCGGCGTCATCCTGCACACCAACCTGGGCCGGGCCGCGCTGTCCCCGGCGGCGCTGGCCGCCGTCGCCGCCGCCGGCGCGCACACCGACGTCGAGCTCGACCTGGGCACCGGCCGCCGGGCCCGCCGGGGGCGCACCGCCCTGGCCGCGCTGGCCGCCGCCGTTCCCGCCGCCGGGGACGTGCATGTGGTCAACAACGGCGCTGCCGCGCTTGTGCTCACCGCCACCGCTCTGGCCGCCGGGCAGGAGATCGTGGTCAGCCGGGGTGAGCTCGTCGAGATCGGGGACGGGTTCCGGCTGCCCGATCTGCTGGAGTCCACCGGTGCCCGGCTGCGGGAGGTCGGCACCACCAACCGCACCGCGCTGGCCGACTACGCCGCCGCCGTGGGCCCGCGGACCGGCTTCATCCTCAAGGTGCATCCCTCCAACTTCGTCGTCCGGGGGTTCACGAAGGCCGTCGAGGTCGGCGAGCTGACCGGGCTGGGCGCGCCGGTCGTCGCGGACATCGGGTCCGGGCTGCTCGCGCCCGATCCGCTGCTGCCGGACGAGCCCGATGCCGCCACCACCCTGCGGGCGGGCGCGGATCTGGTGATCGCCAGCGGGGACAAGCTGCTCGGCGGCCCGCAGGCCGGGCTGCTGCTGGGCACCTCGGCACTGATCGAGCGGCTGCGCCGGCATCCGCTGGCCCGGGCGTTGCGGGTCGACAAGCTCACGCTCGCCGCGTTGCAGGCCACCCTGACCGGGCCCACGACCCCCACCTGGCAGGCGCTGCGCTACGACCTCGACGCGCTGCGGGCCCGCACCGAGCGGGTGCGGGATCAGCTGGACGGGGTCGAGCTGGTGGAGTCGGTCGCGGTCGTCGGTGGCGGCGGGGCGCCCGAGCTGGAGCTCGCGTCGTGGGCGCTGTCGCTGCCCGAGCGGTACGCCGCACCGCTGCGGCTCGGTGCCACCCCGGTGGTCGGCCGGGTCGAGCGGGGACGTCTCCGGCTGGACCTGCGCTGCGTTCCCGTGGAGCGCGACCCCGATCTGATCACCGCCATCCGGGCCGCGCTCGGGTCCGCCGCCCGCGCGCCGGAGAAGGCCGCGGCCGTCGCGCCGCGTGAAGCAGCGGTCCGGCCCACCGGGGATCGCTGATGCACGTGCTCGCCACCGCCGGGCACGTCGACCACGGCAAGTCCACGCTGGTCCGCGCCCTCACCGGGATGGAGCCGGACCGCTGGGCCGAGGAACGCCGCCGCGGGATGACCATCGACCTCGGGTTCGCCTGGACGTCCCTGCCCTCCGGCGCCACCGTCGCCTTCGTCGACGTGCCCGGGCACGAGCGGTTCGTCGGCAACATGCTCGCCGGGGTGGGGCCCGTGCCCGCCGCGGTCGTGGTCGTCGCCGCGGACGAGGGCTGGCGGGCGCAGTCGGCCGAGCATCTGGCCGCGCTCGACGCTCTCGACGTACGGCACGGGCTGCTCGTCGTCACCCGCAGCGATCTCGCCGATCCCGGGCCCGCCCTCGGCCAGGCCGGCGCCGAGATCGCCGCGACCTCGCTCGGCACCGTCGAGGCGGTCGCGGTCAGCGGGGCCACCGGCGCCGGGCTCGACGAGTTGCGGGCCGCGCTGGACCGGCTCGTCACGCGGCTGCCCGCGCCCGACCCGGCCGCTGCCGTGCGGCTGTGGATCGACCGTTCGTTCACCGTCAAGGGCGCGGGCACCGTCGTCACCGGCACGCTCGGCGCCGGTGAGCTACGGGTCGGCGACGAGCTGGAGCTGACCGGCGTTTCCCGGCCGGTGCGGGTGCGCGGGCTGCAGAGCCTCGGTGCGACCGCCGAGCGGGTCGGTGCGGTGGCGCGGGTGGCGATCAACCTGCGCGGCGTCGACAAGGAGACGGTCGGCCGCGGCCAGGCGCTGCTCACCCCCGGCCGGTTCCGGCTCACCGAGCTGATCGACGTACGGGTGCACGGTGACCCCGTGGCCGACCTGCCCGCCACCGTCACGCTGCACGCCGGTTCCGCCGCCGTGTCCGCCCGCGTCCGTCCGCTGGGCGCCGACACCGCCCGGCTGCGGCTGCACACTCCGCTCCCGCTGCGGATCGGCGACCGGGCCCTGCTGCGCGATCCCGGCCGGCACCACGTGGCGGGGGGAGTGACCGTGCTCGACGTCGTACCCCCGGGTCTGTCCCGGCGCGGCGCGGCCGCGGCCCGGGCCGCCGCGCTGGCCGGCCTGTCGGGTGAGTCCGACCTGGCCGGGGAGCTGCACCGGCGTCTTCTGGTACGCCGTGACGACCTGCTCCGGATGGGCGTCACCGACCCCGGGGAGCCGGTGGCGGGCGACTGGCTGGCCGACCCGGCGCACTGGGCCGGGCTGGGCGAGCGGCTGGTCGCGGAGGTGGCCCGGCACGCCGCCGAGCATCCGCTGGAGCCCGGCGCTCCCGTCGAGGCCCTGCGGCACCGGCTCGGCCTGCCGGACCGGGCACTGGTCGAGGCGCTCGTGCGACCGCCGCTGGTCACCCGGCGCGGGCGGGTCTCGACCGGCGGCAGCGACGTGCCGGCCGAGCTGGTCACGGCGGTGGACCGGGCTTTCGACGGGCTGGGCGACCGGCCGTTCGCGGCGCCGGACGCGTACCGGTTGAGTGAGCTCGGGCTCGGCGCCCGGCAGCTCGGCGCGGCCGTGCGCGCCGGTCTGGTGGTGCAGCTGGCCGGCAACGTGATCCTGCGCGCCGACGCGCCGCGGCGGGCGGCGCAGGTGCTGGCCGGGCTGCCCGGCCCGTTCACCGTCAGCGAGGCCCGGCGGGCTCTGGACACGAGCCGCCGGGTCGCCGTACCGCTGCTGGAGCTCTTCGACAGCACCGGCGTCACCCGGCACCTGCCGGACGACCGCCGCGTCGTCGAGCCCGGCTGAACTACTACTCCGGCCGGACGGCCGCCGTGTCACCCGCGACCGCGTCGACGTCGTATCCCGCGCGGCGCACCTCCGCGTCGTTCGCGTCCGCCTCGGGGTCGTCGTCGGCCCCGAAGTCGACGCCGTCGTCCGGGCCGCCGGTGAGGTTCTCACCCGGCGGGCGCATCGAGGCCGCGTGGGCCGGCGTACCGTCGGGCTCGTCAGTGTCGTTGCGGTCAGTCACATGATCGGTCATGCCTGCGGCGTTCCCGCCGGCCACCGGGTCAAACCCGGGCTCATTTACCGAACTTGCATGGGTTTTCCGCCGCGGGTGGGCTCAGACGACGAGCAGGCCCAGCCGCGATCCGGAGTGCCGCAGGGCGGACATGGCCAGGCCCAGCGGGAGCCGGCCCGGGACGCCGCTGGACTCGTGCCGGGCGCGCAGCACCGACGACGCGTGACTGGTCGGCAGCGGCAGCAACGGGTACCGGCCGAGCGCCTGGCGGTTGAGGTGCGTGCGGTGCTGCCCGAAGTGGGCGACGGCCCGCCACTGCGCGGCGGCGGCATGCACGTCGCAGACGGTGCCCGGCGGCTCGGGCAGGATGGTCACGGCGGCGAAGCCGCCACTGCCGGCCAGCCACCATTCGACACCGTCGACCGCGGTCCGGGCCGACGACTCGCACCAGTACGGCACCAGCCCCGACCGCAGCACCCGCCACGGATCAATGAGCCGCCCGGTCTCCACCACACACTCGTCCCCGCCGCGCCCCGACGCGCGCAGCCACTCCCGGTACAGGTCGGCCACGCAGGCGCTGAGCGCCTCCGGCCCGGGATACAGCACCCGGTGCACCGAGGTGCCCAGGCTCCCCGCCAGCCGCCGCAGGTCACGGTCCAGCTCCGGCTCGCCCGCAGTCTCGGCGTACCGCGGCGCCGTGTCCAGGTACGGCGTCGACCACCGGTCGCCGCCCACGCTCTCCATCAGCCGCCGGAACGACGGGTTCTCCATCGTCTGGTCCTCGTGCGGCATCCCGCCGGCCGGCCGGCCCAGCTGGAAACTGTGCCGGTCGGTCAGCTCCAGCACCGGCCAGGTGCGGGTATCCCGCAGCAGCAGGGCGGCGCCACCGGGCTCCACGCCGGACCCCAGGAAATCCCGGTACGCCACCGGCAGCCGCTGCCACCGCACATGCAGGGTCACCGTCGACCCGCACAGCTGTCCCCGTCCCAGCGGGTCGTGCACCTGGCGTACGGTCACGCCCGGATCGGCCGCCAGGATCAGGTCGGCGAGCTTCGCGCCCCACTCCATCGCGCCGGTCCAGTCCCCGGCGTTGCCGTCCGGCCACGGCACCGTCACGGTGAAGCTGGTCGGCAACCAGGGCGCGCCCAGGGCCGCGGCCAGATGGGCCGCGCCCCCGTGCGCCGATCCGAGCACCACCGCGGGGTATGGCCCCGCCGGGTAGTGCCCGGTGATCCACGAGGCGACGTCACCGGCATCCAACCGGTCGACCAGCTCCAGCGGTACGGCCTCGGTGGAGTCCTCGTACGCCAGCGCCGGCCCCCGCAGCTCCGCCGGCAGACCGCCGCGCCGGCCCAGCACCGGCACCCGGTCCAGGTCGTCACAGCCGCGCTGGTGCAGCGCCCGGGAAACCGCCTCCAGCAGCGGCCGCTCGGGACCGTCGGGGGCGACGACGCGGGCGGCGGCCAGCGCGGATGTCGCCGGTGAGTCCGTCACGGCGAGGCTCCTTCAGATGGGGGCGGAGGGGCGGCGGGCACGGGAGCGTCCACCGCCCGGCGTCGATACCTGCCGCACGCGGCCGGATACCCTGGCTGCCCCGGTTCATTCGGCCACCCCGATTCATTCGCCCGGCCGGGGTCATTCGCGGTAGCGGCCGACGAGCCGGCCCGGCCGGCCCAGATCGCGCAGCCGGGCCGCGACAGCCGTCCGCAGCGCGACCACCCGGTCGCCGGTCAGCGCCGAAACGGCCACCGCTTCCGGGTACGCCCGCTGCAACGCGTCCACCCACTCCGGCGGCGCGATATCGATCTTGTTGAGCACCAGCAGTTCCGGCACCGCACCCGCACCGATCTCGTGCAGCACGCCGTGCACCGTGGTGATCTGGTTCAGCGCGTCCGGAGCCGACGCGTCCACCACGTGCAGGGCCAGGTCGCTGTGGCTGACCTCCTCCAGCGTGGAGCGGAACGCGTCGACCAGCTGGTGCGGCAGGTGCCGCACGAACCCGACGGTGTCGGTCAGGGTGAAGGTGCGGCCGTCGACCGTGACCCGGCGTACGGCCGGGTCCAGGGTCGCGAACGGCTCGTCCCGGGTCTGCAGGTCCGCGCCCGCCAGCCGGTTCACCAGCGCCGACTTGCCGGCGTTGGTGTAGCCGGTCACCGCCACCGACGGGATCAGGTTGCGGGCCCGCCGGTGCCGGGTCCGCTCCCGGCGCAGAGCCAGCTCGCCGGCACCCTCGCGCAACCGCGCGGCCCGCTGCCGCAGCCGGCGTCGCTGCAGCTCCAGCCGCATCTCACCGGGGCCGCGGACGCCGATGCCGGCGCCACCGGCGGTGCGGCCACCGCCGACCCGGGACATCTCCCGGCCCCCGCCGCGCAGGCGGGGCAGCTGGTACGCGATCTGCGCCAGCTCCACCTGCAACCGGCCCTCCCGGCTGCGCGCGTGCCCGGCGAAGATGTCCAGGATCAGCGCCGTCCGGTCCACCACCCGGACCCCGGCGCGGTCCTGCAGGTTGCGCGCCTGCGCCGGGGTGAGCTCGCCGTCGGCGATGACCACGGTGGCGCGGGTGCGGGCCACCTCGTCCGCGAGTTCACCGGCCTTGCCCGAGCCCAGATAGGTGGCGGGATCGGGACGCCCGCGGCTCTGCACGAGCGTGCCGGCGACCGTCAGGCCGTCCGCCTCGGCGAGCCGCTCCAGCTCCCGCAGCGACAGCTCGCTACCGGGGCCGTCCTCGTCCTCGTCCTGCCGGTGGACGGCGATCAGCAACGCCCGGGCGTCGGTCGTCCCGTCGCCGTCCCCCGGTCCCAGCAACCACGGCCCTGCCATCCGGCCGCTCCTTTCCGTCGTATCGGTCGGTCTCCTGGTCAGCGCCCGGCCGGAACCGGGCCCACGTGTGAGCGCCGGCCCGGAGCCACGGCAGCGTGCCGCTGACCCGGGCCCGGTCCGCTCCGGGCGGCCAGCAGATCGGCGACGGCGCCGGTCGCGTACCCGTACACGGTCTTGTGCAGCAGGTCGACGGCGAGCTCGCGGCGGGGCCACGTCCACGGGGGCGCGCCGACGCCGGTGGCGTTCTCCAGGAGCTGGTCGCTGGTCAGCCGGACCACGGTGAACATGGCCGAGGCCCACGGCCCGCGCAGCCCGGCGTTGGCCATGGCACCGCGCAGTACGCCGACGAGCATCGCCTGACCGGCGTGCATGCTCCAGTTCAGGGCGTCCGAGCGGCGTGGCTCGGCGTCCCGCCGGCCGGCCAGCCGCTGCAGCACGTACGCCGGCGCGTACGAGCCGGGGCGGTGGGTGAGGCGCTGTTCGGCCTTCTCGGCCAGCGTCATCACCGCCACCCCGGCCGCGCCCGCGACCATGCCCTGCCACACGGACCGGGTCACGGCTCCCATCAGGCGTTGTCCGTCCGGCCGGAACCGCCGTCGTCGTCGCCGGGCACGGCTCGCTCGGCCGGCTCGCTCGGCGCGCGCTCGCTGAGCTCCACGTCGGTCTCGGTGAGCGGGGCGCCGGCGTTGTCCTCGGCCGCACCCCGTTCGATGGGCCGCTCCTGCTGATCCGTCATGGTTCCTCCTCGACGTAGCTTCGAGCGCCTCGGCTACCCGCGTCGTCGGAGGGCAAACAGGCCGTCAGCCCTCGACGGTGAGCCGGGACACCTCGGTCAGGACGGCCCGGACGTCACCGGTGCGCTGCAGGATGCGGCGCTGCCGTTCGGCGCCGGTGCCGCCGGTGCGCACCCGCTGCAGCCCGGCGCGCACCTCGGCCAGGTCGCCGTGGCTCTCCAACGCCGGGGTGACCGCGCCGACGAGTTCCTCGACCAGCTCCCAGGCCGGCCGGGCGGTACCGCGGACCGGATCCAGCAGGGTGCCCCCGACGCCGGCGTGGGCGGCGTTCCAGTGCGCGGCCCGGACGAGGTAGTCCGGGACGCCGGGCGCCGGCACCCCCGCCGTGATCTGCTCGACGGCGGTGGCGACCAGCGCCCGGATCAGGCCGGCGACCAGCACCGTGTCGTCGACGGTCAGGCAGATGTCGCCGACGCGCACCTCCACGGTGGGCCAGGCCGCGGACGGGCGGGCGTACCAGAGCACCATGCTCTCGTCGAGCATCACGCCCGAGGCGACCATGGTCCGGACCGTACGGTCGTACTCCTCGCCCGATGCCAGCAGCGGCGACGGTCCCAGGCTCGGCCACCGTTCCAGCTGGATCGAGCGCCAGCTCGCGTGCCCGGTGTCGGCCCCCTCGAACAGCGGTGAGTTCACCGTCAGGGCCTGGACCACCGGCAGCCACACGCGCAGGTGGTTGCAGACCTGGACGGCCAGCTCCCGGTCGGGCACCCCGACGTGCACGTGGCAGCCGCACACCGCGGGATCGTGCGCGATCGGGCCGTAGTGCCGGCCGATCGCCTGGAACCGCGGATTGTCGGTCACCGTGCGCTGCGGGTCGGCGATCGGCGTGGCCCCGATCGCGGCCAGCGTGGCGCCCGTGGCGGTGGCCGATGCGGCGGCGGCCCGGCGCAACCCGGTCAGCTGCTCGCGTACCTCGGCGAGCTCGGTGCAGACGCCGGTGACCATCTCCACCATGCTGTGCCGCACCTCCAGCCGGCTCTGCGCGCGGGCGTCGTCGCCGAGCCCGGCCAGCACCTTCTCGGCCGCCGGGGAGTTCTCCCCGGTGACCGGGTCCAGCAGCAGGAACTCTTCTTCCACACCCAGGGTCATGGGCATCAGGGATCCACCGTTCCGACGGTCGGCACTTCTCCTGGGATCAGCCCGGGCGGACGGCGGTGAGCACGACGACGGCGATGCGCTCCGCGTGCGCGTACGCCGGCCCGTCCAGCTCCTCGTCGTAGACGTCCGGGTCCACCTCACGATAGGACCAGTCGAGGTCCGTGCCGGTCAGACGCTCGGCAGCGGCCGCCCGGAACGGGTCCCGGCCGTCCACGATGCCCGCGCCGCTGAACAGCACCAGGGAACCGCCGGGGGCCAGGCGCTCGGTGGCCGACTCGATGATGGCCAGGGACAGGTCGTGTCCGTGCTCGCCGCCACCGTCGCGGTAGGCCCGGCCGGCCGGGTCGATCATGAACGGCGGGTTCGAGATGATCAGGTCGAAGTCGCCGTCGACGTCGTTGAGCAGGTTGCTGCGGCACGGCCGTACCCCCGCGGTCCCGGCCAGTCCGGTGTTGATCCGGGCGAAACGCAACGCCGCGTCGTTGATGTCGACGGCCAGCACCTCGGCTCCGGGCGCGCGCTTGGCGACGGTGATCGCCCCGGCCGCGGTGCCGCAGCCGATGTCCACCGCCCGGCGCACCGGCCGCTCGCGGGCCTCGACGTGGGCCGCGGCGGCCTCCGCCATCCGGTAGGTGTCCGGGCCGAAGAAGACCGAGTCGGCCGCGGCGGTGGGGAAGGCCGAGTGCACGAACAGCTCGCCGTCGTAGGAGGAGAACCGGACCAGGCTCCGCCAGGTATCACCGTCGCGGGCCAGCACGCCGGCCGCGTCCATCAGCTCGACCGTCTCCGGCGGCAGCACGCCGGGGCCGAACGGGCGGCTCCACCCGAACACGTCGCGCGCGCTGCGGGCCCGGGCGTTCTCCGGGCGGTCGTTGATCCGCTGGTGAGTGGCCGGCGTGACGGTGGTGAAGGTGTAGCCGCTGTCCTTGAGAATGGTTCCGAGTTGCCGTAGTGCGTTGTCGGCAGCGACGTCCCTGGTCGCCACGGCAGCCGTCGTGTCGGTCATGGTCATGGGCGCCGTATGCCCCGCAACGGCGGGCTCATTCCCCGGAAATCTTGCCACTGCGCAACGAGCATCGGGGCGAATGGTGACGGCGACGGCGATGAGCTGACTCTCTACGACACTTCGGGCGTTGTGCCATTGCCGGTCGGCGCATCGACCACCACGATCGTCGTCGCCAGCGAAGCAGCCCCGGGGAAGGACACCACCAGACGTGCAGCCAGACTCCACCGCGAACGGAGCGGGCCTGGACGAGCCCGCCACCGTCGACCTCAGTGGCCGGTGCGTCGGCAACTCGTACATCCTGATCTGCCCCGTCGGGCAGGGCGCGACCGGCACGGTCTGGCGCGGCATCGAGCGGACCTCGGGCGAGCAGGTCGCGGTCAAGCTGCTGCACCAGGGCCTGCTGCGCCAGCCGAAGCTGGTCACCCGCTTCGTGCAGGAGCGCACGATCCTGATGATGGTGCGCCACGAGCACATCGTCGGCGTGCGTGACCTGTTCAGTGCGGGTGAGTCGCTCGGCCTGGTGATGGATTTCGTCGCCGGCGGCAGCCTGCGCGAGCGACTGCGCTCGGCCGGCACGCTCGCGCCCGCCGAGGCGGCCCGCCTGCTCGCCCAGGTGGCGTCGGCGCTGGCCGAGGCGCACGCCCTCGGGGTGGTGCACCGCGACGTCAAACCGGACAACATCCTGCTGCACACGGTGGACGGGCGCGCCGACGCGCGGCTGACCGACTTCGGCATCGCCCGCGTCGTGGACGCGGCCGGCCTGACCACCCCGCACGCGATCATCGGTACGCCGCACTACATGGCCCCCGAGGTGATCAGCGGCGCCGACGCGGGCCCGGCCGCCGACGTGTACGCGGTCGGCGTGGTCCTCTACGAGCTGCTCACCGGGCACACGCCGTACACGGGGGAGCCGCTCGCCGTGCTCCGCCACCACCTGGACAACGTGGTGGCCCGTCCGCCCGGGGTGTCCGACGCGGCCTGGGCGGTGATCGAGTCCTGCCTCGACAAGGACCCCGAGCGCCGCCCGCCCGGCGACGAACTGGCCCCGATCCTGCGGGACCTGGCCCGGATCACCGCTCGCGATCCCGCCCTGCCGGCGCCCCTGGACGCTCCCGGGCCGCCCGTCCCGAGCCCGGTCGTGCGGGCCACACCACCGCGCCGGGCAGCCGGTCCCCGCCGCCGCCCGCCGAACCGTCCGCGCAGCTGGGTCTGGGGCCGTTCCGCGGCGATCGGCGCCCTGACCGCCGGGGCCCTGGCGGTCTCCGGGGTCGGTGGCTACACGGTCTGGAAGAACAGCAACACCGCCGCGGCCCGGACGAGCGCCGGTGCCGCGCCGCAGACGGGCCTGGGCGCGGGGCCGAGCGCCGCGGTTCCGCCCGCGCCACCGGCGGTGCGGACCTCGCGGAACCCGGCGTACGGCGGCAGTGTGCCCGGCGCCGGCGGCGCGCAACCGTCCCGCGTGGTCGAGGGCACGTCTCCGCCCTCCCGGGACCGGCGGGGCGGCGCTTCGGCCGGTGCCTCCGCGGGTCCCGCCGCGATCGGGGCAACCGTGGGCCCCGGTGGGGGCAAGGCCGAGGCGAGCTTCGGGCCGTGGCAGTGCGGCGACCAACTGGACTGGGACATCGGCCACCCGGTGCTGGCCCAGCCCTGCCACGCCGTCGGCGGTGCGATCAGGGTGGTCGGCCACATGCAGGCGGGCCCGGGGGTCCAGGCCGACGTCTCCCTGTCGGTCCGGGACGTGAAGACGGGCGAGGTCGCCGCCGGGCCGTACACCTGCAAGGGGATGCTGTTCACCGACTTCGCCCCGGCCCACACCTGCGGGCCGGTCGACCTCAAGGCCCCGCGCGGGCGCCGCTACGTGGTGGTGGAGTCCTGGGAGTACACCGGCCGCAGCCTGCTGCCGGGCGGCAGCGCGGAGGGCCGCGAGTTCACCTGGTAACCCTGCGGCGACGCGGAAAATGTCGGAGGTCCCTTCTAGGGTCTCCGGCATGGTCGAACGCAGGGGCACCGCGGCACCGGAAACGCACAGCGTCGTGCGCACCGAGGAGTGGGACGAGGGGGCCGGCGAGGAGAAGCGGCACGAGCGCGTCGCCTTCGTCGATCTCGACCTGTGCGAGACGACGTTGCAGGCCGTCGAGTTCCAGGAGTGCACGTTCCGCGACGTGCGGTTCAACTGCTCGGCCCAGACCGACGTCGCGTACGTCAACTGCACCTTCGTGAACTGCTCGTTCTTCGACGCCACGTTCACCCGGTGCAAGCTGGTGGGCAGCATGTTCGACCGCTGCACCTACGACATCATGACGGTCGAGGACGGCGACTGGTCCTTCGTCGGGCTGCGCGGCGCGGCGCTGGGCACGGCCACCTTCACCGGGGTACGGATGCGCGAGGCCGACCTGACCGGGGCCCGCTGCCAGGGCGCGACCTTCCGCGGCGTCGACCTGTCCGGCGCGTCGCTGCAACGGGCCGACTTCACCCGCGCCGACCTGCGCGGCACCGACCTGTCCGCGCTGGACCCGGCGACGACCGAGATGCGCCACGCGATCATCACGGCGGACCAGGCGGTGGTGGTGGCCATGGCACTGGGCCTCGACGTCCGGCCCGGCTGATGCCGCAGCGGCTGGAGTGGGCGGTGGAGTTGCTGGACGTGCGACCCGACGACCAGATCCTCGAGGTGGGCTGCGGTCCGGGCGTGGCCGTCGGGCTGGTGTGTCAGCGGCTCGGTCGTGGCAGCGTCACCGCGATCGACCGGTCCCGTACGGCGATCGAGCGCGCCTCGGCCCGCAACGCCGAGCACGTCGCCGCCGGCCGGGCGCGATTCGCCTGCCTCGAGCTCGCGGCGGCCGGCGGGCTCGGGCAGCGCTTCGACAAGGTCTTCGCGGTCAACGTCAACCTCTTCTGGACCCGCGAGCCCAGCGCCGAGATCGAGGTGCTCAAGGGCCTCCTGCGCAGCGGAGCCACGCTGCTCCTCTGCTACGAGGCGCCGCCGGGCCGCCCGGCCGACCGGACGGTCGCCGACGTCTTGAAGAGCCACGGTTTCCGGACCACGACGAAGAGCCGGTCCGAGTCGCTGATCTGCGTCCGCGCCACCTGGCGGGCCGGGGTCAGCGGCCGGCCGACGCCGGGGGAGGGGTGAAACGATCACCGTAGGTCTTCGCCAGTTCGGTGGCGCGTGCCGCGAAACCCGCCGGCCCGCCCGCGTACTGCTGCACGTAGCGCAACACCCCGCCGGTCCAGGCCGGGAAGCCGATGCCGAGCAGCGAGCCGATGTCGCCGTCGGCCGCCGAGCGCAGCACACCCTCGTCCCGGCAGCGCAGCGCGTCCAGCGACTCCGCGAACATCATCCGTTCCTGCAGGTCGATGAGCGGGATGGCCCGGCCCGGCGCGGTGGCCAGGGCGGCCAGGCCGGGCCACAGCCGGCCCCGGCTCCCGCCGCCGTAGTCGTAGAAGCCACGGCCGGCGGCCCGTCCCGGACGGTCGTGCTCGTCGAGCATCCGGTCGACGACCGCGTGCGCCGGCAGCACCGGGAAGTCGCCGTCCCCGGCCGCCTCGAACTGGCGGCGGATGCGCCGGATCAGGGTCAGCGACACCTCGTCGGCCAGGGCCAGCGGTCCGGTAGGGTAGCCCGCCTGCAGCGCCGCCTGCTCGATCGACGGCGCCGGCACACCCTCGGCCAGCATGCTGATCGCCTCGTCCAGGAAGCGCCCGATGACCCGGCTGGTGAAGAAGCCCCGGCCGTCGTTGACCACGATCGGGGTCTTGCCGATCCGCCGGC
This sequence comes from Actinoplanes auranticolor, assembly GCF_018332655.1. GTDB lineage: Bacteria > Actinomycetota > Actinomycetes > Mycobacteriales > Micromonosporaceae > Actinoplanes > Actinoplanes auranticolor. The sequence goes on from NZ_BOQL01000030.1 coordinate 59,771, forward strand.
CCAGGTCGAAGGCCCGGGCCAGGGCGGCGTCGCCGGTCCGCGCCCCGACCACGATCTCCAGCAGCGGCATCCGGTCCACCGGCGAGAAGAAGTGCATGCCGATGAAGTCCGCCGGGCGGCTCACCCCGGTGGCCAGCCCGGTGATGGGCAGCGTCGAGGTGTTCGAGGCGAGCAGCGCGCCCGGCGCCAGCACCGGTTCCACCTCGGCGAAGACCGCGTGCTTGAGGGCGGGGTCCTCGAAGACGGCCTCGATGACGGCGTCGCATCCGGCCAGGGCGCCCACGTCGGCGGTGGGAGTGATTCGCCGCAGCACGGCGGCGGCCCCGTCCGGGTCCAGGCGGCCCTTCCCGACCTCGCGGCCCAGCAGCTTCTCGGCGTGCGCGCGACCCCGCTCGGCGGCCTCGGCGGTGACGTCCTTGAGGACCACTTGCAGGCCGGCGCGGGCGCACGCGTACGCGATCCCGGCGCCCATCATGCCCGCACCCAGCACCGCCACCCGGGTCACCGGGGCCACCTCGACATCCGGCCGGCTCGCGCCGTCGTTGACCGCCTTCAGGTCGAAGAAGAACGCCCCGATCATGTTCTTGGCGATCTGGCCGGTCAGCAACGAGACCAGGTACCGCGTCTCGACGGTCAATGCAGTGTCCAGATCGACCTGCGTGCCCTCGACCGCGGCGGCCAGGATCGCCTCCGGCGCCGGCAGACGGCCCTTCAGCTGCTTGCGCAGGTTCGCCGGGTACGCCGGCAGCTGGGCGGCCAGCTCCCGGCCGGCCCCGGGGATCCGGTATCCGGGCCGGTCCCAGGGCTGTGCCGCGCCGGGGTGCGCGGCGATCCAGGCCCGCGCACCGGCCAGCATCTCCTCGGCGGTGTCCACGACCTCGTCCACCAGGCCGGCGTCACGCGCGGCGGCGGGCCGCAACTGCCGTCCGGTCAGCAGGATGTTCGTCAGTGCGTCGGCCAGGCCCAGCATGCGTACTGTGCGGGTCACGCCGCCCGCGCCCGGCAGCAGGCCGAGCGTGACCTCCGGGAAGCCGATCCGGGATCCGGGCGCGTCCAGCGCGATCCGGTGGTGACAGGCCAGCGCGATCTCCAGCCCGCCACCCAGCGCGGAGCCGTTGATCGCCGCGACCACCGGCCGGCCGAGCTGCTCCAGCCGGCGCAGGTCCGCCTTGATCGTGGTGAGCAGCGCGGTGAGGGCCGGTGCGTCCGCCGGGGTCGCCTTGATCATCTCGGGCAGGTCACCGCCGGCGAAGAACGTCCGCTTGGCGCTGGTGACGATGACCCCGGTGATCTCGTCGCGCTCGGCCTCGAGCCGGTCGACGGCCGCGGTCATCGACGCCGCGTACGCCCGGCTCATCGTGTTCGCCGCCTGGCCGGGATCGTCCAGGGTGAGCGTCACGACGCCGCCGGGCCCGCAGTCATAGCCGATGGTGCCGGTCATGAGACCCTCTCGATGATCGTGGCCACGCCCATGCCGCCGCCGATGCACAGGGTGACCAGGGCGCGGTGCTGGTCCCGGCGTTCCAGCTCGTCCAGGGCGGTGCCGAGCAGCATGGCGCCGGTGGCTCCGAGCGGATGACCCAGCGCGATCGCGCCGCCGTTCACGTTGACCTTGTTCGGATCGAGGCCCAGATCGCGCGTGTACTTGAGCACCACGGCCGCGAACGCCTCGTTGATCTCGAAGAGGTCGATGTCCGCGACGCCGAGCCCGGCGGTGGCCAGCGCCTTGCGGGTGGCGGGGATCGGCCCGGTCAGCATGAGCGTCGGATCGGCCCCGCTGACCGCCGCGGCGACGATCCGCCCGCGGGGCGTCAGCCCGAGCTCCCGCCCGACCGTGTCCGAGCCGACCAGCACCAGGGCCGCGCCGTCCACGATGCCGGAGGAGTTGCCGGCGTGGTGGACGTGCGCGATCTGTTCCAGCCAGTGGAACTTCTGCAGCGCCACCGCGTCGAAGCCGCCCGCCGCGCCGATGCCGGCGAAGGACGGGCTGAGCTCGGCGAGACCCTCCCGGCTGGTGTCCGGCCGTAGCTGCTCGTCCACGGCGAGGATCACCCCACCGGTACGGTCACGCACCGGCACGACCGAACGGGCGAAGTGCCCACCGGCCCACGCCTTCGCCGCCCGCTCCTGCGACCGCAGCGCGTACGCGTCCACATCGTCGCGGCTGAAACCCTCCAGGGTGGCGATCAGGTCGGCGCTGATCCCCTGCGGCACGAACGAGGTGGCCAGCGCGGTCTCCGGATCCATCGCCCAGGCGCCGCCGTCGGAGCCCATCGGCACCCGCGACATCGACTCCACGCCGCCGGCCAGCAGCAAGTGGTCCCACCCCGACCGCACCTTCGCCGCCGCGATGTTCACCGCCTCCAGCCCGGAGGCGCAGAAACGGTTGAGCTGGACCCCGCCGACGTGGTCGGGCAGGCCGGCCAGCAGAGCCGCCGCCCGGGGCAGGTCACCGCCCTGCTCACCGACCGGAGTGACGATGCCCATGACGAGGTCGTCCAGCCGGTCGGTGTCGAGGCCGGGCAGCCGGTCCCGCAGCGCGTCGATGAGCCCGACGGTCAACGAGATCGGCTTGACGCCGTGCAGCGACCCGGTGGCCCGCCGCCGCCCGCGCGGCGTCCGCACCGCGTCGAAGACGTACGCCTGACCGTCAGAGCGCACGGGCGATCAGCTCCTTCATGATCTCGTTGGTACCGCCGTAGATCTTCTGGGCGCGGGCGTCGGCGTACATCTGGGCGATGGGGTATTCGGTCGTGTAGCCGTACCCGCCGAACAGCTGCAGGCAGCGGTCCACGACCTCACACTGCCCCTCGGTGAGCCAGTACTTGGCCATCGCCGCGGTGGCGACGTCCAGCTCCCCGCGCACATGCCTGGCGATGCAGTCGTCCAGGAAAACCCGGCTCGCCCGGGTACGGGTGGCGCACTCGGCCAGCACCATCCGGGTGTTCTGATGACCGATCAACGGCTTGCCGAAGGCGGTGCGCTGCTTGCAGTAGGCGACGGTCAGGTCGATCGCGCGTTCCATGGCGGCGACCGCGCCGATGCCGATGACCAGGCGCTCCTGGGGGAGCTGGCCCATGAGCTGGGCGAAGCCGAGGCCCTCGGTGCCGCCGAGGAGATTGGCGGCCGGCACCCGGAACTCGTCGAAGAAGAGCTCGGCGGTGTCGTTGCCCTTGAGGCCGATCTTGGAGAGCAGCCGGCCCCGCCGGAAGCCGGCCGGGTCACGATGTGCCTCGCCGGATTCGCCGGCGTCCGCCCTCCCGGCCGCCGCCTCGCCGGCCTCGTCCGGGGCGCTGACTTCGCAGATCAGGAGGGAGACGCCGGCGGCGCGCTGGGACGGGTCGGTCTTGGCGGCCAGGATGACGATGTCGGCCAGGCCGCCGTTGGTGATGAACGTCTTCGCGCCGGTGACCACGTAGTCGTCGCCGTCACGGATCGCTCGGGTGCGCATGGCCTGCAGGTCCGAGCCGCCGTCCGGTTCGGTCATCGCGATCGCGCCGATCAGGGTGCCGGCGCAGAGTCCGGGCAGCCAGCGCCGCTTCTGCTCCTCGGTGCCGTAGGCGACCAGGTAGCCGGTGACGATGCCACTGTGCACCGCCAGCCCGAGGCTGCTGTCGCCCGAGCGCATCTGCTCGTCGAGCAGGACGGCCTCGTGGGTGAAGCTGCCGCCTCCGCCGCCGTACTCGACCGGCACCGAGAGGCCGAGCAGGCCCAGGTCACCGGCCTTGCGGTAGTGCTCGCGGTCGGGATGGCCCTGCGCCTGCACCCGGTCGGCGTGCGGCAGGACCTCCTTGGCGAAGAAGGCGCGGACCAGGTCGGCGAGTTCGTCGTGCTCCGGCTCGTGCCACGGTGAGGCTCCCATGGCCTCACCCTGGCGAGCTATTGGCGCACTGTCAATATCTCGGCGCAGCGGAAGGGGTCGTCGGGGAACGGCAGGTGCCCGCAGCCCCACAGCAGGACGTGCCGGGCGGCCGGGAGCTCGTACCGGGCCCGGGCGGCCTGACGGCGGTGCGGCAGGACCAGGTCGCGCGTACCCCAGGCGATCGTGACCGGGATGCCGGAGAGAGCGCCGGGATCGGCGCCGACCGGCAGCCGCCAGACGCCGAAAGCCCGGCGCGCGGCGGCGAAGCCCGGCGCGCGGCGGCGAAGCCCGGCGCGCGCGACAGGGCGCGGGCCGAGGCGAGGCAGTCCTGCGGGGACAGTCGGGTGGGGTGGCCGTAGAAGATTCCGCCGAGGACGGCGCGGCCGGCGCGGGTGGCGAAGATGCGGGGGAGGGCGGGTGCGAGGGCGGCGCTCAAGATACGGGCGCCGCCGACCACGGTCTGGCACCAGCGGCGGCCGGCCGGGCTCCAGAAACCGATCGGGGCGAACGCGGTGACGGCCGACGCCCGGCCGCGCCGGCCCAGCTCCAGGGCGATGCCGCCGCCCAGGGAGTTGCCGGCCAGCTCGGGCCGGTCCAGGCCGAGGTCGTCGAGGAATGCGGCGACCAGGTCGGCGAGGTGGCCGACGGACCCGGGGACGCCTTCGACGGCCATTCGGCCGTCGATTGCTGCCGGACCGCTGGTCAAGCGAGGCGTCGCCGGGTCGGGTGTTGCGGTGCCGGACATGGTGGGGCCGGGCGTGGCAGGGTCCGGCGTTGTGGCGGCGCGGGATGAGTGCGGGTCGGCGAGGGGTGGCCAGAGCGCGGAGTCGCCGAAGCCGGGGAGGTCGATCGCGATCACCTCGCGGTGGCGGGCGAGTTCGGCGATCAGCGGATCCCAGACCTGACGGCGGCTGCCGATGCCGTGGATCAGGACCAGTGGGGGACCGTTGCCGCTGCGCTCGTGGGCCAGCATCGCCGCACCCCTTTATTGACAGCCCGACAATAGCGGTGCCACGGTAACTCATGGCGTACGACTTCGACGTCCTGGTCATCGGCTCCGGATTCGGTGGGGGTGTCGCTGCGCTGCGGCTCACCGAGAAGGGGTACCGGGTCGGCGTTCTCGAGGCCGGCCGGCGCTTCGCCGACGAGCAGTTCGCCAAGACCTCGTGGCGGCTGCGGGACTACGTCTACGCGCCCGCGCTCGGCTGCTACGGCCTCCTGCGGCTCACCCTGCTGCGCGACGTGCTGGTCATGTCCGGCGCCGGGGTCGGTGGCGGTTCGCTGGGGTACGCCAACACGCTATACGAGCCGCCCGGCGCGTTCTTCGCCGATCCGCAGTGGGCGTCGATCACCGACTGGCAGGCCGAGCTCGCGCCCTACTACGACCAGGCGAAACGGATGCTGGGCGTGGTCACCAATCCGGTCGAGACGTTCGCCGACGTCACGTTGCGCTCGGTCGCGGAGGATCTCGGGGTCGCGCACACGTACCGGCGTACCCCCGTGGGTGTGCTCTTCGGTGAGCGGCCCGGCGCCGCCGTGCCCGACCCTTTCTTCGGCGGGGCCGGACCGGCCCGCCGGGCCTGCACCTCGTGCGGCGCCTGCATGACCGGCTGCCGGATCGGCGCGAAGAACACGCTGGTCAAGAACTATCTACACCTGGCCGAGGCGGCCGGCGCGGTGGTGCACCCGCTGACCACGGTGGCCGCGGTCCGGCCGCGGCCCGGCGGCGGGTACGACGTCGACGCGCACGCCACCGGCAGCCTGCGCCCCCGCCCCCGCCGCTTCACCGCCGCGCAAGTGATCTTCGCCGCCGGCGCGCTCGGCACCCAGCGCCTGCTGCACCGGATGCGCGACCGGGGCCTGCTACCCGCCATCTCGCCCCGGCTGGGCGAGCTGAGCCGCACCAACTCCGAATCCATCCTGGGCGCCCGCACCCGCCGCCGCGACCTCGACGTCAGCCACGGCGTCGCGATCACCTCCTCGATCCACCCGGATCCGGTCACCCATGTCGAACCGGTGCGCTACGGCCCGGGCAGCAACCTGCTCGCCCTGCTCGCCACCGTCCTGGTGGACGACACCGGCGGCGGCCGGCGCTGGGTGGCCGGCCTGCGCGAGCTCGCCCGCGGCTGGCGGGACCTGCGGCTGCTCGCCGTACCCCGGCGCTGGTCGCAGCAGACGATCGTGCTGCTCGCGATGCAGCCGCTGGACAACTCGGTCACCGTGCACACCACCCGCTCGCTCCTCGGCCGCCGCCGGCTCACCACCCGGCCCGGCATCGGCGAGCCCAACCCGGCCTGGGTGCCGGCCGCGCACGACGTCGCCCGCCGGGTCGCCGAGAAGATCGACGGGGTCCCGTTGGGCGCGGTGACCGAGCTGGCCGGCCGGCCGGTGACCGGCCACTTCATCGGCGGCTGCGCGATCGGCGCCGGCCCGGCCACGGGGGTGGTCGATCCCTATCAACGCCTGTACGGGTACCCGGGCCTGCACGTGATCGACGGGTCGGTGGTCGCGGCGAATCTGGGGGTGAATCCGTCGTTGACCATCACTGCGCTGGCTGAGCGGGCGGTCGCGCTGTGGCCCAACGCGGGGGAGCCGGATCCGCGCCCGGCGCCGGGTGCGCCGTACGCGCGGGTGGCTCCGGTCGCGCCACGCCATCCGGCGGTGCCGGCTCGGGCTCCGGCTGCCCTGCGCCTGTGAGCTGATCGCCGATGCCGGCGGTTGGCGCCGCCGGGCGTGTCGCGGTCTCGCCGGGCGTGGCGGGCGCAGCGCTTTGAAGGTCGCGCCGCGCGTCCCCGCCCGTCGTGCCAGCCTCGTGCCTGCGGCAATGCACGCAGCCGGCGGATAAGGTCGCTCGGTGAGTGTCGACGCAGCGCAGACCCGAAGACGCCTGGAGCCGGACGTCCGCCGCGGGCAGATTCTCGCCTGTGCGGTCCGGCTTTTCGGTGAGCGCCCCTACGCCGAGGTCTCCACCACCGACATCGCCCGGGCCGCCGGTGTCGCCCGGGGGCTGATCAACCACTACTTCGGCACCAAGAAGGATCTGTATCTCGAGGTCATCCGGGTCATGCTGACCATCCCCGAGGTGGCGGTGCAGAGCCTGCCCGCCGGTGACCTGCGCACCCGGGTCGATGCCAGCGTGTCGTGGTTCCTCGATGTGGTCTCCCGGCACAGCACCTCCTGGCTCGCCGCCGCGACCGCCGCCGGGACGGGCCGGGACGTCGATGTGGAGCGGGTGCTCGCCGAGGCCGAGGACACCGCGGCCGAGTACGTGCTGATCGCCGTCGGGCTGGCCGAGGTGGCCGAGCATCGCGAGGAGCTGCGCGGCATGATCCGGGCGTACGTCGGCATGGCCACCGCCACCGCCAAGGAGTGGCTGAACCGCGACGCCCTGACCCGCGCGCAGGTGCATCTGCTGCTCGCGACGACGTTGCTGGCCATCGTGGAGCAGGTCATTCCGACGGTCGTCACGCCCGCGCGCTGAGGCTATTGGCAACGTGCCAACAGCTTGCTAACGTTCCGCACCATGACGGCCACCGCGGGTGGCACGGCCACCTCCCCGCCCGTTCCCTCCACCACGTGTGCCGCCTGCGAGCTCGCGATCGAGGCGCACTGCCCGCAGGTCGCGCAGGCCGTGGTCGTGGGGGACTCCCGGCCGTACCTCGTGGCTCTGCTGGTCCTGGATCCGGAGGCCGGGGGCGACGTGCCGGCCGCGGTCGCGGCCGGGATGCGGGCGGCCAACGCGACCCTGTCGCGGGCCGAGCAGGTCCGGGCCTTCGAGATTCTGAACGACGCCTGGCCGCCGGGTGGCGAGCTGGTCACCCTGACCATGAAGGTACGGCGGCGCCCGGTGCTGCGCGCCTACGCCGACCGCATCGACGCCCTGTACGCGGAGAAGTGAGTGCCGCCCCGGATCGCGATCATCGGCGCCGGCTTCGGTGGAGTGGCCGTCGCCGCGGCGTTGCGCAGGGCCGGTTTCTCCGACTTCGTGCTGCTGGAGAAGGCGGACCGGCTGGGCGGGGTGTGGCGCGACAACGCGTACCCGGGCTGCGCCTGTGACGTCCCCGCCCCGCTGTACTCGTTCTCCTTCGCCCCGAACCCGGACTGGTCGCGGCGTTTCCCGCCGCACTCGGAGATCCTGGCCTACCTGCAGCGCTGCGTCACCGACCTGGGGCTGACCCCGCACCTGAGACTGGGCACCGAGGTCACCGGCGCGCAGTGGGACGGGCAGCGGTCCTGCTGGCGGCTGGCGATCGCGGACGGCACCGAGGTCGTCGCCGACGTCCTCGTTCCGGCGGTCGGTCAGCTGTCCCGGCCGGTCATCCCGCTGCTGCCCGGCGCAGAGCGGTTCCGCGGCCCGGCGGTGCACACCGCCCGCTGGGATCCGGCGCTGCGGATCGACGGCAAGCGGGTCGCGGTCGTCGGGACCGGCGCCAGCTCCGTCCAGCTCGTTCCCGCGATCGCCGGTACGGCCGGACGGGTCGTCGTCTTCCAGCGCAGTGCACCGTGGACGCTGCCCAAGCCCGACCGCCGCTACAGCGCGTTGCGCCGGGCCCTGTACCGGCGGGTGCCCGCACTGATGCGACCACCGCGCGCCGGCACCTGGGCGATGACCGTGTTCACCGGCGCGGCGGTGCTCGGCAACCGGGCCGCCGGTGCGTTCCTGCGTACCGCCTCACGGGCCCAGCGCCGGTGGCAGGTCCGCGACCGGCAGCTGCGGGCCCGGGTCACCCCGGACGAGCCGATGGGCTGCAAGCGGGTGCTGTTCACCAGCGTCTGGCTGCCCACCCTGGCCCGCCCGGACGTGGACCTGGTGACCGCGCCGATCGAGGCGGTGACCCCGGACGGGATCCGCACCGCCGACGGCGTCGAGCACCCCTGCGACGTGCTGGTGTACGGCACCGGCTTCGCGGCCACCGAGTTCCTCACCCCGATGCGGGTGACCGGCCGCGGCGGCGCCCGGCTCGACGAGGTGTGGCGCGACGGCGCGCACGCGTACCTGGGGATGGCCGTGCCCGGCTTCCCCAACATGTTCCTGGTGTACGGGCCCAACACGAACACCGGCAACACCTCGGTGGTCTACTTCCACGAGGCCCAGGCGCGCTACATCGTGCAGGCCGTACGGGCCCTCGCGGCCGGCGCGCAGCCGCTGGACGTACGCCCGGAGGTGGCCGCCGCCTACGACGCGGAGCTGCAGTCCCGCCTGGCCGGGAGCGTCTGGACCGCCTGCAGCAGCTGGTACCGCACGCCCAGCGGCCGGGTCGTCACCAACTGGCCCGGGATGGCGGGGGAGTACCGCCGCCGCACGGCCCGCCTGAGCCTCGGTGACTTCCGCGTGGCCGGCCGGGCCGGGCAGTCGTGATGCGATCAGGGCCAGGTGGCGGCCGGGGCCGGGGCCGCGGCGCCGAAGCGCAGCCGGAAGTCGGTGAGCGTCAGGGTCAGCAGCGGCCGCCGCCCGGCGAGGTAGCCCAGGGGCCCGCCGGCCTCCATCCGCCAGGTGGCCGTGCCGAGGCGCAACCCGGCGCTGCCGCGTACCGGTGTGCGCACGACCTTGTCACCCAGAGCCTGCACCACCGACAGCGGCGTCGGCCAGCGGCCGGGCAGCCGCGGGCCGCGCCGCACGGAGGCCGAGCCGATCGGGGCGCGCGGGTCGCCGGGCTCCGGCCCGGTGCCGGCCGCGGCGACCAGGTCGCCGCCCGGCGAGTCGCGCAGTTCGAGGTCGGCCAGATCCTTGGGGATGCCCCACAGCGCCCGGCCGCCGTCGCGGGACTCGACACTGTCCACCCAGATCTCGGTGATGCTGATTCGGGGCCGCCACCGCTCGTGGACCAGCACGGCCGACAGCAGCTCCCGGTAGTGCAGCACCCCGCCGGGCTCGTAGCGGACCCAGGCCGCGCCGACGAGCACGTGGCGGCCGAACGGGATCGGCTGCACGGCAGACGCGAGCGGTCCGGGAAGTGGCGCAAGCGCCGGCCGCGGCACCGCGAAGACCGAAAGATGGAGCTGACCGCGCAGATCCCACGGCTGGGGCGGATACATGATCGCCTGCCTCCCGGTCGAGGGGGATCGACGACATTCATCGTAGGGGGTCCTGTGCCCGGAGGTACGCATGCCGGATGATCGGGGACCGCTGCGCGGTCTCAAGGTGGTCGAGCTGGCCGGGATCGGACCGGGCCCGTTCGCCGCGATGCTGCTGGCCGATCTCGGCGCCGACGTGGTCCGGGTGGACCGCATCGGCCCCGGCTCGCCGCTGTCCGTGGACCCGCGCTTCGACCTGCTGACCCGGGGCAAACGCTCCATCGCGGTGGACCTCAAGCAGGACCGTGGCCGCGAGCTGGTGCTCGCCCTGGCCGGGCGGGCCGACGCGATCATCGAGGGCTACCGCCCCGGGGTCGCCGAGCGGCTCGGCGTCGGTCCGGACGCGGCGCTGGCCCGCAACCCGCGGCTGGTCTACGGGCGGATGACCGGCTGGGGCCAGGACGGGCCGCTCGCCGCCGGCGCCGGGCACGACATCACCTACCTGGCGGTCACCGGCGCCCTGCACGCCATCGGCCGGGCCGGCGGCCCGCCGCAGGTGCCGGTCAATCTGCTCGGCGACTTCGCCGGCGGCTCGCTCTACCTGGTCGTCGGCCTGCTGGCCGCGCTGCGCGAGGCCGCGCGCACAGGTCGCGGCCAGGTGGTGGACGCGGCGATCACCGACGGCGCGGCCCATCTCACGACCCTGCTGTACGGCCTCAGCGCGGCCGGCCAGTGGCGCGACGAGCGCGGCGTGAACCTGATCGACACCGGCGCACCCTTCTACGACGTCTACCCGGCGGCGGACGGTCACCACCTGGCCGTCGGCGCGCTGGAGCCGCAGTTCTACGCCGAGTTCATCCGCCTGCTCGATCCCGGCGACGACCTGCCGGCCCAGTACGACCGCGCCCGCTGGCCGGAGCTGCGGGCCCGGATCGCCGCCGCGTTCGCCACCCGCACCCGGCAGGAGTGGGTGCAGGTGTTCGAGGGCACCGAGGCGTGCGTCGCGCCGGTGCTGTCGCTGACCGAGGCCCCGGAGCACCCGCACCTGGCGAGCCGGGGCACCTTCGAACGCCCCGGCGGCGTGGTGCAGCCCGCGGCGGCCCCCCGCTTCTCCGCGACGCCACCCGGACCGGTCGGCGCCCCGGCGCTGCCCGGCGCGCACACCCGCGAGATCCTCGCCGACTGGGACCTCGGGGACGCCGGCGGCTGGCTCGACGGCGGCGCGGTCCGGGCGGCACCCTGACGAAATCGGCACATCTCGGCGGGTTCGCCCGGCCGGATCCGGCGTACCGTGAAGGGTGGCTCCGGACCCTCGGCCGCCGTCCCGCAGGGAGGCCGTGATGAAGACCATCGATACCTACGACGGCACGGAACTGCCTCACCGCGAGCGCAGCGCGGGCAGACTGATCGTCCGCAGCGGCTGCTGGCCGTTACAGCCGGACAGCGAGGAGACCCAGCTGTCCCTGGCGACCGGCGACGGCGGCATGGACGAGGAAGCGGCGACGCTGCTGCCGGGCGGTGCCGGGCGCGGCCCGGGCGCCTCCACCCGACCCCACGGCAGGCGGCGCGACATCTCGGCGCCCGCCGGCAGCCGGCCGTTCCCGTTCGTGGCGTCCGGCGACCCGGCCGGGGTGCCGATGCCGGCCTTCGACGAGCAGCGCGCGGCCTCCCTGGCCTGCGTGGACCCGGGCCGGTCGGGGCATCCCGACGCCTACGAGTGCATCGCGGCCATCGTCGCGGAAAGAACCCTCGCGGCGTAGCCGGCCGGCGTCTCAGCCGCGGCGGAACGGGCTGCGCCGGGCGGGCGGGTGCCTCAGCAGCGCCGCCAGCGTCACGCCCGGGGAGTAGTCGTGGCGGGACGGGTGCGACCGGGTCCGGGGGTCGTGCTGTTCCCCGGCCCGGCGCGCCGCGATGCCGGTGATCCAGCCGGTCACGTCGGTGCCCGGTGCGGTGTGCAGGTCCGCGGACTGCCACGCCTCCAGGAAGGTGGCCGCGGTGATCTCCTCGGCTTCCCGAGGGTCGCCCACCTGCTCCCGTACGACGGCGGTGACCTCCGGCTCTAGCGCGAGATAGAGCCGGCCGAAGGCGATCTGGTCGGCGGCACTGACCCGCCGGAGCAGCGTCAGCAGCCGGGAAGGACGGTCGCGGTACTCGGTCAGGAACACCACCGTGGCGGTCATGGCGCCTCCCGCTGGTTGTCCAGGCGTACTGTTCACAGTGTCTCCCCCTTCACCGGCTTCGGTGGACCTCGTCCCTGCCGCAACTCTCGTTCCTGGTCTGGACCCGTGCCCGACGACGCTCATCGATGACAGGAAGTCCGATGGCACGCTCGACCGACACCCGCTCGCCCGCCACCGCGCCCCGGCTGTGGCTCGAATCCTCCACCGGCTCCCGCCCGGTGGTGCACGGTTGCTGGTGGCCCCGGTCCACCGACCCGGCCGCCGAACTGCCCGGCCTGGTGCTGGCCCTGGACGACCGGTTCGGCCCGATCGTCCGGCTCCGGCTCAGCGCGGCCGGCTGGAGCCGCCGCCCGCACGACGTCGAGGTGGACGGCCGCATGGTCAGTGTGGGCTACTTCTCCGGCCAGTCCACCGGCCTGCTGACCGCGAGCTGCGCGGCCGGCGGCTCGATCGCGGTGCGGGTCGTGCCCTGGGCCGGGGTGCTCGAGGAGGACTGGGACGTGCCGGAGAGCCGGATCGCCACCTCCTGAGCCCTCGGATGATCATCGGCCGGTGGCGCGGAAACCGGCCACCCCGCGACCGTGCTGCAGGGTGGCGATGAGCGCGAGCGTCGACTCCGCGCCCTGGTTGAGGTTGGGCCCGTACGGGGTCAGCCCGTCGTAGCCGCCGCCGGTGGCCCGGTCCCACATGACCGCCCCGGTGTCGTTGTCGCCGAGGAACCACCCGATCGACTGCCGCACCCCGTCGTGCCAGGCGGGGTCCCCGGTGGCTGCGGCCGCGGTCGCACAGGCGTCGGCCAGCGCCGCCACCTCGATCGGCTGCTGGTCGTACTGCTGTCGTGGGCTGCCGTGGCGCCAGCCGGCCGCCGGCAGCACCGACAGCCGGCCGTCGACGAGCTGCAGGCCGCGCAGCCAGCTCAGCATCCGCAGCCCGGCGGCCCGCAGGGCGATGTCCTGCTGGGCCGTGCCGGCCAGGATCACGACCTCGGCCAGGGCGGCGCTGGCGTAGGCCAGGTGCCGCCGGGGCCAGGACCACAGCGGGTCGGAGTCGGGCCAGCCGACGGCCGCCGCGGCGTCGGCCAGCAACGCCGCCGCCCCGGGATGCTCCGGATGCCGGCGCAGCACCTCGGCCGCCCCCAGCCCGGCGAAGGCCATGGCGTGCGGCGCCGGCGAACGGCGCCCGGCACCCAGCTCGAAGGCGTACAGCGCCTCCTGCTGGATCCACGGTGCCGTGCTGCGGGCGGCCGCGGTGCCCAGACCCCAGAGGGCGCGACCCCACCAGTCACCCAGGGCGGGGTCGTCGGTCCAGCGCCGGTCGTACGAGAGCCGGTTGCGGAACGCGCCGCTGTCGTCCTGCGCGTGGGTGAGGAAACTCAGGTACACCTCGGCCAGCCGCAGCACCGCCGGCGCCGGTTCCGGCTCCCGGCTGACCACGACCAGCCCGCGGGCGACGTCATCGGTGCAGTAGCCGTGCTCGCGCCGGGGCACGGCGTGCCGGGCGTGCTCCAGCAGGCCGGTGTCGTCGCTCAGCCGCGCGAGGTGCGCGAAGCTGGGGGCCGGAGCCTGTCGGCGCCGGGCCGGGACACCGAGGACCGCGGTCACGCCGGGGCCGGCTGCGCCGCGCTCGTCAGCAGTCCCTCGGCCAGCGCCTCGTAGCGGCTGGCCACCGCCGGCCAGCGCAGGGTAGCGGCGTCGCCGGTGGTCCGGACCAGGGCCGGCTGGGTGAGCACCTTGCGGATCGCGGTGGCCAGCGCCCGGGGATTGCGGTGCGGTACGAGCAGCCCCGGCCCGTCGGTGAGCAGCTCCACAGCGTGCGGGAACGCGGTGGCGACGACCGGCACCCCGGCGGCCACCGCTTCGATCAGCACCCCGGAGGTCACCTGCTCGACGGAGTCGTACGGCAGCACCACGACGTCGGCGGACCGGATCAATGCGCCCAGCGCCGCGTCGTCGAGATACTGCGACCGGTAATCGACGGACTGCGCCACTCCGAGCTCGGCGCCGAGCTGGTGCAGGCTCGCCCGGTACGCCTCGCCGTGCCGCTCGAGCACCTTGGGATGGGTCCGCCCGGCGACGGTGTAGACGGGATCGAGGCGGCGCAGGTGCGGCAGCGCCTGGATGGCCCACTCGATGCCCTTGCCGGGGCCGAGCAGGCCCCAGGTGAGCAGGTGCGGGCGGGGCCCGCGGACCACCGGCGTGCCGGTGTGGTCGGCCGCGCCGTGCGGGATGGCCGACACCTTGGCCGGGTCCACGTCGTAGCCGACGATCAGCCGGTCGTGCGCGGTGCCGGTCATGGTGACGACGGCGCCCGCGGCCCCGACGACCTGCTCCAGCACCGACTTCTGCCGGGGCGTGGGACGGCTCAGCACGGTGTGCAGGACGACGATGCTCGGCACCCGCAGCCGGCGCATCAGCCGCAGCACGTCCGCACCGTCGGCGCCGGGGTAGATGCCGTACTCGTGCTGGATGATCGCGATGTCGTAGCCGTTGAGGGCGTCGGCGGCGGACCGCCAGCCGTCGGCGTCGTGCCCCGGCCAGGTGTGCGCCACGTCGGGGCCCGGCGGTCCGTCGCCGGCGCCGGTGGTCACCCGGACCACACCGCCGGAGGCGGGACCGGCGGTGAGGGCGGCGGCCAGGGCCGCGTTGAAGGTGGCCAGACCGCAGCGGGTCGGCGGGTGGGTGCTGAGGAAGCCGTATCTGGTGGCCACAGGGCCTGCCTTCCGGTTCGGGGGGATGCGCCGGAGCGCGCCCGGCAGCGCCGGCGGAAGGCCGGGTCCGGGCGGTGAATCGGAGAACTGTGGTGCGAGCTGCGCGGCGCACTCCGGCCGGGCGTCGTCGACGCCGCTGGTGCCGGTCGTGGAAGCCCGCTGACGAGCCGTGCTGGAGCCACCCGGGGGTGGAGGTCGTCGTCGAGGGCGGGCGCCGCCAGCCTACGCGCAGCCGGTCGGGCGCCGGCTGACGGCTTCGTCACCGTACCGCCGACTGCGGTGTCGGACCCCGTGCTGCCGTCGTACGCGGCCACATCGTGCTCTGAGACACCAGCCGGACGGCCGGCCTGCGGTACGGTTAGCCGTCGACCAGCACGTCGATGCTCGGCTGCCCCGGACCCGGCAGCACCTCAGCCGAAAGGTCCGGCCATGTCCCGCTCCGCGCCGCTGTGGCACCACACTCTCCGCACCGGCGGGTGAGCGGCGATGACCATGGACCTCGGAGCCGGTGACCGCGTCGATCGGTTGCGCCACCTCTGCCGTCTAGCGATGCGGATGTTGCCCGCCTCGGGCGCCGGGCTCTCCGTGGTCGCCCGGGACAGTCAGGTCAGCCTGCTGGCCGCGGCGGACCCGGTGAGCCAGCGCCTCGAGGAGTTGCAGTTCGTCCTCGGCGAAGGCCCTTGCGTCGATGCTTCCGCCGACCGCAGCCCGGTGCTGGTGGCGGATCTGGCCGGCGAGGGGCTCCAGCGGTGGCCGGCCTACGCCTCGGCGGTGCTGGAGGCCGGCATGTGCGCCGTCTTCGCGTTCCCGCTCCAGATCGGCGCCGCCCAGCTCGGCGTCCTCGACCTGTTCCGCGCCGGGGCCGGTTCGCTCACCGGTGCCGAGCTGGAGCGGGCGCTGACCCTGGCCGACCGGGCGGTCACGGTCCTGCTGACCGACGGGCCGGACGGGGACGAGCCGCTGGGCGCGACGACTGAGTTGTTCCAGGCCCAGGGCATGGTCATGGTCCAGATCGGCGGCACGCTGCCGGAGGCGATGGCCCGGATCCGGGCGTACGCGTACGCCCGCGACCGCCGCCTCGCCGACGTCGCCCGCGCGATAGTGGCGCGCGAACTGCGGTTCGAGCGTGATGGGTGAACACTTCAAGCAAGCAGTCCACGCACCGGAGGAAGACATGACGACCGTATCGGCCGAGCGTCTCTCGCGGATCTTCGTCGAGGTGGCGGACACGCTCGTGGACGATTTCGACCTGCACGACTTCCTGCACATGCTGACCGTGCGCACGGCGGACCTGGTCGGCGCCTCCGCGGTCGGCATCCTGCTGGCGGACCAGAGGGGCCAGTTGCGGTTCATGGCCGCCTCGGACGAGCAGGCCCGGATCCTGGAGATCTTCCAGGTGCAGGTGAGCGAGGGGCCGTGCTTCGATGCGTACCGCACCGCTCAGCCGGTGCTCAACGCGGACCTGGCGCAGGACGTCCGCTGGCCGGAGTTCACCCGGCACGCGCTCGGCGCGGGGTTCCGGTCGGTGCACGCCTTCCCGATGCGGGTACGCCAGGAGGTCATCGGTGCGCTCAACGTCTTCGGCAGCACGGTCGGCGGCAACTTCGACGAGGCGGACGTGCTGATCGTGCAGGCGCTCACCGACGTGGCCGCGATCGCCCTGCTGCAGGAACGCGCGGTGCGCCGCGGCGAGGTCCTCACCGAGCAGTTGCAGGGCGCGCTCAACAGCCGGGTCATCATCGAGCAGGCCAAAGGGGCGATCTCCCAGGCGCACGACATCTCCATCGATGCCGCCTTCACGGCGTTGCGCGGCTACTCGCGCCGCACCAACCGCAAGCTCACCGACGTGGCCCAGGCGGTGCTGGCGAATCCGGGTCTGATCGCCGCCCTGCCGCGCGACTGACGGGCCGGGGGTGGCGGATACCGTGGCCGCATGATCGCCACTCCGGGCCTGAGCTTCCGCGACCATCTCCTCGCCGTACCGCTCGATCATGACGATCCCGCCGGGGCGACCATCGAGCTGTTCGCCCGGGAGGTGGTGGCCCCCGAGCGCGCCGGGGACGACCTGCCGTGGTTGCTCTTCCTGCAGGGTGGCCCGGGTGGCAAGGCGCCCCGGCCGACGGCCGCGGACGGCTGGCTCGGCCGGGCCCTGCGCACCCACCGGGTGCTGCTGCTCGACCAGCGGGGGACCGGGCGCAGCTCGCCGGTCACCGCCCGGACCGTGGCCGGCATGACGCCCGAGCAGCTGGCAGCCCACCTCCGGCTCTTCCGCGCGGACAGCATCGTGGCGGACGCGGAAGTCGCCCGGGCCCGGATCGCCGGCGGCGCGCGGTGGGACACCCTGGGGCAGAGCTACGGCGGTTTCATCACCCTCGCGTACCTCTCGCGGGCCCCCGAGGGGCTGCGCTCCTGCTATGTGACGGGCGGCCTGCCGGGCATCAAGGCGACCGTCGACGACTGGTACGCGCGCACCTACCCGCGGGTGGCCGCCCGCAACGCCGAGTACTACCGCGCGTACCCCGGGGATGTCGCGGCCGTGCGCCGGCTGGCCGACCACCTCGACGACAACGAGATCCGGCTGCCCGACGGTGACCGGCTCACCGCCCGCCGCCTGCGGTTCCTCGGCAACTCGTTCGGCATGAGCGACGGCTACGCCAACCTGCACTGGCTGCTCGACGAGGCCTGGCACGGCGACCAGCCGGCCGACGGCTTCCGGTACGCGGTGATGGCCGCCACCGGGTTCATCGACATCCCGATCTTCGCGCTGCAGGAGTTCACCTGTAACCCGGACGGCTCGGCCACCGGCTGGGCGGCCGAACGGGCCCTGGCCCGGCACCCGGAGTTCGCCGCCGACGCCGACCCGCTGCTGTTCACCGGCGAGATGATGTATCCCTGGATGTTCCGGGAGATCGCCGCGCTCCGGCCGTTCGCCGCGGCCGCCGACCTGCTGGCCGGCTACGACGACTGGCCACCGCTGTACGACCTGGACCGGCTGGCCGCCAACGAGGTCCCGGTCCACGCCGCGGTCTACTTCGACGACATGTACGTGGACGCGCAGCTCCAGCTGGAGACGGCCCGCGCGGTCGGCAACACCCGGGTCTGGGTCACCAACACCTACGAGCACAACGGGCTGCGCGTCGCCGGTGAGCACATCCTCGGCCACCTGATGGGGATGGCCGCCGGACGCCACTGACGCCGCCTCGCACCATCTGCGGAGCTCGCCGCTGACCGTCCCGGGACTGGCGCGGCGGGCGTACGGTCGATCGCACTATGGAACTGCACTGGTGGTCGGTCGAGGTCCTCGACGGCGCGACGCTCTCGGCGGCGCGCTGGCAGGACGCGCACGGCGACGCCCTGACCGAGGCGGCGCTGACGCACGGCGCGTACGAGTGGCACTGGCACCCGCATTCGTGGGGCGTGCTGTTCGAGATCGCGTTCCGTGGTGACGGGCAGTGGCCGGTGTTCCGCGAGCTGCCGGGTGTGCGCGCGGCCCTGGACGCGGTGCCCGACCCGGTCAACGGCCTGATGGTCTACCCGGGCCGCGGCGGCAGCTCGGGCCGCGTGCAGCCGCGCCGCCCCCGGCCGATCGCGGGCGCCGGCGCGGCGACCCTGCCGGTCGAGCCCGAGGTCATCGGCGCCCGGCTCGCCGAGTGCCACCCCGCCGCCACCACCGCGGACTTCGCCGCGCCCTGACGCCTATCCGAGGCGCCGTAGCGCTGTCTCGACAGCGACCTCGACCCGGGAAGTCATGCCGGGCACATCGACCGGCCGCCGCCCAGCGACCTGACCACGGATCCACTTCGGCCCGCTGTCGTCGTAGTGCAGCAGGGCATACAGGTCCCACCACGGATCGAGAGTCACCCCGGCGATCGACTCGTAGAGCGACCGGAGCTGCTCCGACCACTCGGGCGAGTAGAGCGCCGCCAAGTATCGCCGGCAGTGCCCGATGTCCATCGCGCGCGACCCCCGATGGATGGAGTTCCAGTCGGTCAGTCCGGTGATCCTCCCGCGCGACCACAGCATGTTGACGGGCAGAAGATCGCAGTGCAGAAAGACGGCATTGTCCTTTGGCGGCGGCGCCGCCATGACACCGAACGCCGCCTTCCACACCGCCGGTCTCTGTGCGTCGACCGGCACCTGAAACCCGTCCCGCGAAGCGATCCAGGAATCCGTCCACGGTCTGAACGTCCTCGCGGGCAGATCGAGGGAATGCAGCAAGACAGCGATCTCCGCGATCCTCGTCATCCACGACCCAGGTTCCGCCGGATTGAGGTCGACATGCCCCGGCAGCCGTGTCATCAGCAACGACGGCGCGCCGCCCGTCGACGCACCAGCACCATCAGCAGCCAGGACGCTCGGAACCGGGAGCCCGCTTCCCGCCACCACACCGAGGTTGGCGATCTCCTTCTCCAGGCTCCCCTGCAGGCCGAGCCCGCCCGGGTACTGCCGCAGTACGACGAACTTTCGCATTCCGCGTCGCTCGACAGTCAGCCGATGCACGGCCGAGCAGACGCCACCGGTCAATCGGCGACAGCCGACGATGCGGCTGCCTCGACCCATCGACGCCGCGACCCAGGCGAGAGTCTCCGCGGAGGGCCGGCGCTGCCGGAAGCCACCATCCCTCCAGTCGCCGTCGGTCATGAGCGCGAGCCTATGTGTCAGAGGTCCGTGGTCAGTACACCTAGCCCAGCGGCGCGGTCACCGTGAAGGAGGCGTCCGGCTTCAGGGCGGCGCTGCCGTCATTGCGGTCGATGCGCAGTTCGTAGCCGTAGTGCCGCAGGTAGAAGCCGGGATAGTTGTACGACTCGAACGAGATCCCGCTGCCTGACAGCCCGGCCCGCCCGCAGAACGTGGCGTCGTTGCGGAACGTCGCGCTGCCGTCGTTCGCCGCGAGGACCAGGCGGTTGTTGGCGTGCCGCAGGTAGCGGCCGGCCGGGTTGACCGACTGGAACGAGTAGCAGTTGCCGTTGGCCAGGCCGGCGCCGATCGTGAACGTCGCGTCCAGGCGGTCGGTGGCGGTGCCGGCCGGCTCCAGATAGCCGAGGCTGTTGCGGTGGCGCACGTACCGGTCGGGGAAGTTGACCGAGCGCAGGGACCGGTTGCCGGTCGGGACCGCGGTGCTGTCGCCGACGTTCTCCCGCAGCACGGTGAAGTGCCGCGCGGTGCCGGACAGGCCGGGCAGCTCGGTCTTGGCCGACCAGGTGTTCAGGTCGCTGCTGTCGGCGTAGTAGTAGCGCCCGGCGCCGTACTGGTCGAAGTAGAGCCGCCAGGAGCCGTTGGGCAGCTGCACCAGGGCCGGACCCTCCAGCCCGGAGCCCCAGCCCGCCCAGTTGCCCGTACCGGTGAAGGTCCAGGGTCCGGTCAGCGAGCCGGCCGTGGCGTGCTCGATGTACTTGGTCGTCTCGTTCTTCACGAACGCGTGGTACGTGCTGCCGGATTTCACCACGAAGGTGTCGATGTGGTTGGCCGGGATGCCGATCGGGGTGCGCGCGCTCCAGGCGGAGAGATCACCGTTGGTCGCGGTGATCTTGTACGGCTGGAACTGTCCCGCCGTCCCGGTCGTCGACGCCGAGAAGATGACGTGGACGCTGCCGTCGGTGTCCTTGAACCACTCCGGCGCCCAGGTGCTGCCGGTCGCGCCGTTCAGCCCGACCGTCACGTTGCGCAGGAACGTCCAGGTCACGTGGTCGGCGCTGCGGGCGAAGCCGATCGTGTTCCCGGTCCAGTTGGTCGTGTAGACGACGTAGTAGTACCCGTCGGTGTGCCGCATGATGCTCGGGTCGCGGATCAGCCCGGACGGTGGCGTGAACGCGTTCGCCCTGATCAGGTCGTAGTTCGTGGCGTTCGACGAGTCGTAGACGTACATGTTCGACTCGCTGGAGTTGGTGAAGGCTGTCATCAGGTAGTGCGGCGCGGGTCCGGCGGCGGCCGCGGGTCGGGTGGTGACCGCCGTCAGTGCCGCGGCGGCCAGCAGGCCGGTCACCGCCGCCGTCAGCAGGCGTCTGGGGATGGGCATGGCGGGTCCTCCCGGCGGCTGGGATGATGTGACCGTTAACAAGCGATGACGTCGTTCATCTCAGCGCAATACATAGATCCCCGTCAAGATGTGGGGGACCCCGGGGATGCGCCGCGGCGCGGATCCGGGCAGACTGCCCCGGATGGAGGGGGCTCAATTGCTCGGCGGCCGCTACGCGCTGCTCGACGAGATCGGTGTCGGCGGCATGGCCGTGGTCTGGCGCGCCCGCGACGAGGTGCTCGGCCGGCCGGTCGCGGTGAAGTTGCTGGCCGGCAAACACGCCGGCGAGCCGGACGCCCGCGACCGGATCCGGGCCGAGGCCCGGGCGGCGGCGGCGCTGTCGCACCCCAACATCGCCCAGGTGTACGACTACGGCGAGGCCCGCGAGAACGGGGCGTCGGTGCCGTACGTCGTGATGGAGCTCGTCCGCGGCGGCACGTTGCAGGACCGGATGGACGCCGGGCCGATGTCACCACGCTTCGCGATGCGGATGGCCGCCGAGGTGGCGGCGGCGCTGGCCGCGGCCCACGCCGACGGCCTCGTGCACCGTGACATCAAGCCGGCCAACGTGATGGTGACCGAGACCGGCGCCAAGGTCGTCGACTTCGGCATCGCCGCGGCGATCAACCCGGCCGGCACCGGCGACGAGGAGTTCGAGGTCCTCGGCACCCCGGCCTACCTGGCCCCGGAACGTCTCACCGGCGACGGTGTCGAGCCGGCCTCGGACGTGTACGCC
Organism: Actinoplanes auranticolor; assembly: GCF_018332655.1. GTDB lineage: Bacteria > Actinomycetota > Actinomycetes > Mycobacteriales > Micromonosporaceae > Actinoplanes > Actinoplanes auranticolor. The sequence continues at coordinate 81,287 of NZ_BOQL01000030.1, forward strand.
CTCGGCGTCCTGCTCTACCGGATGCTCTCCGGGCACTCACCCTGGAGCGCCGACACCACCACCCAGATGCTCAACGCCCACGTCTACATCGACCCGGAACCGCTGCCGACCCGCCCGGGCGTGCCGGACTACATCACCGCGCTGTGCAACCGCTGCCTGAGCAAGGACACCACGCAGCGGCCCAGCGCCCGGGAGGCGGCTGCGCTGCTCGCCCAGGGTGCGGGGCTGCGGGTGGTGGAGGACGCGGCGCCCGCCGGTCCGGAGGGGCCGTCGTTCGACGACGAGCCTTCGGTGCTGATCCGGCGGCGTTCCTCCGGGGCGGCCGGGGCCGGGCCGGGGGTGGCGGTGGCTGCGCTCGGTGATCCGGATCGGGTCCCGCCGGAGATGTTCCACCCGCCGCGGCCGGCCTTCCCGGATGCCGGTGGGCCGGATGCTGGTGGGCCGGATGCTGGTCGTGGCTTCGGCGGGCCGGGCGCGGGCGGTTTCGGTGGATTTGGTCCGGCCGCCTTGGGTGGCGCTGCCGCCTTGGGTGGCGCTGCCGCCTCGGGTGGCGCTGCCGCCTCGGGCGGCGCAGGTGGCTTCGGTGGGTCGAATGCGGCGGCAGGTTCGGGCGCGGCAGCGGCTGCGGACGCCGGCTTCGGCGGGCGGCACCAAGCCGTCGAAGGCGGTGGGCCTGATTCCGCGGCCGGCTCCGCTGGAGCAAACGCTGCCGAGTTCGGCGGCGCTGGTGCTGCCGGCTTCGGCGGCGCTGGTGCTGCTGGCTTCGGCGGCGCTGGTGCTGCCGGCCTCGGCGGCGCTGGTGCTGCTGGCCTCGGCGGGTCTGGTGCGGCTGAGTTCGGCCGACCGGCCGCGACCTCCCCGCCCTCGGGCGCCGGTGCGGCTGCTGGGCCGGGTGCTGCGGCCGATCCGCGGGCTGCGGCCGATCCGCGGGCTGCGGCCGATCCGCGGGCTGCGGCCGATCCCCGGGCTGCGGCCGGGTCGGGTGCTCCGCCCGACCAGTGGACTGCGCCCGACCAGCGGACTGCGCCCGACCAGCGGACTTTGCCCGACCAACGGGCTGCGTCCGGGCCGGGCTGGCCGGACGCCGCGGCCTCAGGCGCGGCCGCAACCGCCGCGTCATCGGACCCCGTCTTCGCCGCCGGCTCGGCTTCCGCCGCCCCGACCGTCCGCCCCGCGCACAGCCACGCCGCCGCGCCACCCACCACCACGCCGGCCGCCGGAGCGCCGCCAGCCGCCTCGTCGGCCGCCGGAGCACGGGCCACGGCCCGACGCCGACGCCGACGCGTCCTCCCGCTCATCGTCGCGGTGGCGCTGCTCGGGGTCGTCGGCCTGCTCTGGTGGCTGATCAACCCCGGCGGCGACAACGCCGGGCCGTCGGCCGCCGGTCCGCTCTTCAGCGGCGCCGATGTCGTGTCGGCCGCTCCCTCGGCGGGCACGCCCTCGACCGCCGGGAAGCCCAGCGCTCCCGACGGGGCGCCGATACCCGGTCGCGCCGGCCGGACCGGAGCGGCCGCCGCCGGTGAGCCGGGCGGCCCGCCGGCCAATGGGGACTTCCCGCCGCCGGCGGACGGCGGCGGCGTCCCGGTCACGACGACGGCGGCCCCGGGCGGCGGGCCCGACCCGGAGGAGCCCACGCCCACCACCGCCGCACCCACGACCGACGCCCCGGCGGAGGAGCGGACCTTCACCTCGGCCGGTGGTTCGGTCCGGGCGACGTGTCCGAGCGCTTCGACCGCGGAGCTGCTGTCCTGGTCCGCGACCAAGCCGTACAAGGTGAACGAGGTCGACGAGGGACCGGGGTCGAGCGCTTCGGTGGAGTTCAAGCACGGCAACCGGCTGGCGCGGATCACTGTCACCTGTTCGGGTGGAGTTCCGTCCGCCGGCTGACTCAGCGCCGGGCCGGAATCCTGCCGTCCACGGGCAGCGTCGGCACGTCGACCGTGATCGTCCCGGGGTACTTCAGGCCCGTACCCGTGTTGAGAATGACCACGCTGTCGGCGGCGCCGATGAAGCCGCTGTCGCGCAGCTGCCGGGCGGCGGCCAGGCAGGCCGCTCCTTCCGGGCAGATGAAGGCGCCCTCGTCGCGGGCGACGAGCAGCTGCTCGGCCAGCAGCGCCTCGTCGCTGACCGCCACCGCTGTGCCCTCGGTGGCGCGGACGGCCTCCAGGACGAGGAAGTCGCCGAGCGCCTTGGGCACGGTGATGCCGAAGGCGATGGTCTTCGCGTCCGGGTACGGCCGGCTCACGTCGGCACCCTCCGCGAACGCCTCGACGATCGGTGCGCACCCCTCGGCCTGCACCGCCACCAGCCGCGGCAGGTCGGCGCCGATCCAGCCCAGCTCCTGCATCTCGCGCAGGGCCTGGTAGATGCCGATGATCCCGACCCCGCCGCCGGTCGGATACAGGATGACGTCCGGCACCCGCCAGCCGAGCTGCTCGACGATCTCGTACCCCATGGTCTTCTTGCCCTCGAGCCGGTACGGCTCCTTGAGCGTGGAGACCTCCTGGTAGCCGGTGCGCTCGCGGACCGCCGCGTTGATGAGTCTGCCCGCGTCGCCGATCAGCCCGTCGACGAGGTACAGCTCCGCGCCGGTGGCCACGCATTCCGTACGGGTGATGGCCGGCGCGTCGACCGGCATCGCGATCAGGCAGGTCAGGCCGGCCCGGGCGGCGTAGGTGGCCCAGGCCGCGCCCGCGTTACCGTTGGTCGGCATGGCCACGCCGGTGACGCCCAGCTCGGCGGCCCGGGAGACCCCCACCGCGGCGCCGCGCGCCTTGAAGGATCCGGTCGGCACCGTGCCTTCGTCCTTCAGGAGCAGCCCGGCTACGCCGATCCGCGCGCCGTAGCGCGGCAGCGGCAGCAACGGCGTCATACCCTCGCCCAGGGTGACCAGCCGGTCGGGGTCACGCACGGGCAGCATCTCGTGGTACCGCCACAGTGTCGCCGGGCGCGCGGCCAGCGCCTCGCGGGTCAGGGTCCGGCCCGCCCGCTCGATGTCGTAACGGGCCAGCAGCGGTACGCCGGCGTCGCTGACTCCTTGCACGACGTCCGCGTCGTAGCGGACGCCGGTCCGGGAGCACTCCAGGTGGCTGAGGGCGGAGAAGGTCATGGTGATCAGCTTGCGATGTCCGGTGTGACCGTGGGTGACCGGGGTGACGGCCGAGACGCCAATGCCTTACGGTGATGCAGTCGTTGCTTTCGGTGATGGGGGATTACTCGTGCTTCGCCGCTGGCACCTTGCCGTCCTGGTCGTGCTCGCCGCCCTGGCCCTGGCCTGCGAGGGGGCCGGGACCGCCGCTCCCGAGCCCACCGGCACCGCCAAGGGCCTGCCCGCGTCGATGGGAGCGCTGGGCGACTCCATCACCGCGGGCTACGGCTCCTGTTTCACGCTGGTCGCGTGCAGCCGCAACTCGTGGTCCACCGGCAGCAGTGCCGCGGTGGACAGTCACTACCGGCGGATCCGGGAGGACAACGGCGCGATCAGGGGCAACGCGGAGAACTACGCCGTACCGGGGGCCCGCGCGCGTGACCTCGCCGGGCAGGCGGACCGGGCGGTCGACGACAAGGTCCAGTACGTCACCGTCCTCATCGGTGCCAACGACGCCTGCGTCGACCGGGTCGCGGACATGACGAAGACCCGGACCTTCCGCAAGCAGGTCGACACGGCCCTCGCCCGGCTCAAGAAGGGGCTGCCGAAGACGCGCGTGCTGGTCGTGAGCATCCCGAACCTGTACCGGCTGTGGCAGCTGGGCCACGAGAACGAGCGCGCCGTCCGCGCCTGGCGCCGCGGCGTGTGCCAGTCCCTGCTGGCCCGGCCCACCTCGACCGCGAAGGCCGACGACGAGCGCCGCCGGCAGGTCGGGGACCGGGTGGACGCGTACAACCGGGAGCTGGAGGCGGCCTGCGAGAAGTACGGCCGCAAGTGCCGCTGGGACGGCGGCGCCGCGCACCGGGTCCGGTTCTCCCTGGACCTGGTCAACGAGATCGACTACTTCCACCCCGACGTGGAGGGGCAGAACAAGCTGGCCGACGTGACCTATCCGGGCCGCTTCAAGTGGTGAGGCCGGGCAGCGTCAGGGCTTACGGGCGACCCCGCCGTACACGGAGACCTGGGCGTCGGTCGGTTCGCCGTCCGGACCGGGGCCGTCCGGGCGCCAGCGGTTGACGAGTTCGACGCCCGGCTCGACCAGCTCCAGGCCGGTGAAGAAGCCCGCGATCCGCTCGCGCGGGCGGACCTGCATAGTCACCCCGGTACGCCGGTAGATCGCCGCCACGTGCTCCCACGCCACCGGGTCGAAGTCGCCGGTCAGGTGGGACAGCACGAGGTGGCTGCCCGGGGGCAGGGCCGCCAGCAGGCGCGCGACGATGCCGTCCGGGTCGTCCTCGTCGCCGATGAAGTGCAGGATCGCGATCAGCAGCAGGCCCACCGGGCGGTCGAGGTCCAGGGTGTCGCGCAGCTGCGGCGCCTTCAGGATGGAATCCACGTCGCGCAGGTCCGCGTCCAGATACTCGGTGCGGCCCTCGGGGGTGCTGGTCAGCAGCGCACGGGCGTGGGCCAGCACGATCGGGTCGTTGTCGACGTAGACGATGCGGGCGGCCGGGTTCACCTCCTGGGCGACGTGGTGCACGTTCGGGGCGCTCGGGATGCCCGTACCGATGTCGAGGAACTGGTCGATGCCGCGCTCCGCGGCCAGGAAGCGGACCGCCCGGCGCAGGAACGCCCGGTTCTCCCGCGGCGGCGTGCGGCTGGCCGGATTGGCCTTGATGCCCTGCTCGGCGGCGGCGCGGTCGGCGGCGAAGTTGTCCTTGCCGCCGAGCAGATAGTCATAGACCCGGGCCGGGTGCGGGCGGTCGGTCTGCAGGTCCACGGGCGGCTGCGTCTGCTCCATGCAGGGATCGTAGGCGTTCGATGGCTGTCACGGGCGTACCGTCCAGTCCTGGACGTCGATCTGACTTCCGCCGTAGCGCGGCGCGAAGATGCTCAGCACCCCGAGCGTGCGCAGCCGCTCGTGATCGACCAGCGGGTCGGAGTAGTAGATCGCGGCCGAGGTGTAGCGCAGCGTCCAGTCCTTCCAGCCGGAGGCCTTCGAGGCCGTCTGGATGTGCAGCTTGCGGGTGCTGGAGTCGCCGCTGGCCACGTAGAGGTTGTCCGCCGCGTCGACCCCGATGTCACCGCGGCTCGAGCGCTCCAGGAACGGCGTGTACGTCTGGTGCCAGACCTTCGACGCCTTGTCCCGCCAGTAGTGCACCAGCACGGCTCGCTCCCGGGCCGCGGTGAAGTCGCTGGTGCTCGGCGCCGCGGCGGGCAGGTGTGAGGCCAGCACGTGCACGATCCCGGCCTTGTCGACCACCTGCGATTCCTGGTTGATCAGGCCGCGGTTCTGGCCGATGGCCCAGACCCGCAGCCCGGCCGCGTCGGAGATCAGCGGGGAGCTGCCGGTGGTCGCGATGACGCTCCCGGCGTTGTTGCGCCAGGTACGGCCCTCGTCCCGGCTGTACGCGTAGAACAGGTCGTGGTTGGTGCTGGCGTTCGACGTCTCCCGGACCGTCCACGTCACGTGCAGCAGGCCGGTGCTGTCGTACTCCAGCCCGAACAGGTACGCGTTGTTGCCGGCCGTGGTGCCGTCGATGAACCGTCCGAGGGCGGTCCACGTGCCGGCCGCGTACTCGTAGAGCACCTCGTCGCCGGCGCCGCTGGTGCCGGTGCGCAGGGCGAGCTGCAGCTTGCCGGCCGGCGTGGTGAGGAACTGCGGATAGGTCATGGTCGGCATGCCGGCCCCGGTCAGCGTGGACACCATCGGTCCGAAGCTGGCTGCGGACCACGCCGCCGTGCCCGGGGACGTGATCAGTCCGGCCACTGACCGGCGGTAGCGCAGCACCGAGGAGTGCATGTCGAAGGCCAGGTGCAGGGTGCCGTCCTGGCGCGAGATGCCGATGCTGATGGTGTTGTGCGAGTCGGTGGAGGTCGTCGCGTAGTCGGTGAGCCGCAGGTTCTGCCACGCGCCGCCGGGCAGCTGGCGCCGGGACAGGTTCACGTAGCCGCTCTGGTCCCAGAATGCCGTGTACTGCCAGCCGGCGACGGTGGTGATGCCGTCCTGCTGGAACGACTCGCTGTTCATGTAGCCGGTGTAGGTCAGAGCGGTGCGGCCGGTGGTGGTGAGCACCGTGACGGAGCTCTGCGTCACCGTGGGAGCCGCTGCCACCGCGGGGGAGCCCGCGAGGGCGGTGGCGAGGATCAGGACTGCGGCGGTCATGAATCGTTTCATCGACCTCGGAGACTTCGCTGGGGCCCGGGACGGTTTCGCCGACGGTATGCCCCGGTCTCGTAGATCGTCAAGGACGTCGATGTCAGTGATCAGGGAGTGGCGTCCAGGGCCCGGTGCAGCGCGTCCAGGATGGAGCCGCGGTCCGCGCCGGCCGCGCGGGCGCGCCAGACGTAGTCCTCCGCGGCCCGCCGGAGCACCGAATCGTCGTCGGCCTGATCGGCCGGGCGGGCCGGGTGGTCGGCCACCCGGGTGCCGCCGCCGCGCCGGGAGACGACCAGGCCGGCCGCCTCGAGCTCCCGGTACGCCCGGGCCACCGTGCCGACGGCCAGCCCGAGGTCACCGGCGAGCTGCCGCAGCGGGGGCAGGCGCTCGCCCCGGGCCAGGGCGCCGCTGCCGATCAGGGCGGCGAGCTGCCGGCGCACCTGCTCGTACGGCGGGGTGGGATCCGTCGTCGTGACACTCAGGACGGGCGGCTCGCTCATGCCCGGGACCGCTTCGCCGGCAGCAGCAGGCAGGCGCCGCACCAGGCCGCCGCCGCGAACGCGACCAGGCCCAGCGCGGACAGGCCCTGACCCGCGCCGTCCCACCACTGGGCGGAGCACTCCGACCTGGTTCGCAGCGCGAGCGCCGCGGTCAGGGCGATGCCGGTCAGGGGTATGAGCACCAGCACGCCGGTCGCGGCGGTGACGACCTCGGCGGAACGCCGTCGCAGCGCGTCGTCGGTGGCGGCGAGCTCGGCGGCCTGCGGGCGGCGGACCACCCGGTGCAGCGTGAACGCCGCCAGCACGAGCCCGGCCACGACGGCTGACAGGGCCGGAACGGTGTAGTACGAGCCCGGCCACGGCTCCCGCACATTGCCCGGGCAGACCAGCTGCCGGCCTCCGGAGTCCGCCGAGGCGGTCACGGTCGTGAGGGTGGCCACCGCGAACAGCGCCACGATGGACGCCGCGACGCCTGCGCCCAGCAGGCGCGGGACGTAGTCGAGCGTGCGGCGCACTCGGAGCCCGGCCCGGCGCACCTGGCCCGCCGGCAGGCCGCGGGTCGCCTCGCCGGTCAGCGCCCCGGCGAACACGCCGATGCTGAAGACCGGCGCCGCCAGCAGGATGCCGCGGCCCAGCTCCGGAGTCTGGGCGGCGACGGCGATGGCAGCCCCGGTGGCCCCGGCGAGGATGCCGGCCAGGCGCCACTTCGCGGCGGGGTCGGGGCGGCGGGCGGCCGGGGCCGGCGCGGTGAGGGGCCAGTGGACCCGGGCCAGCGCGAGGGCGGCGGTGCCGAGCAGCAGCAACACCAGGACCACCGTGGCGATGACGTGCACCCGTCCCCCTTTGTGTCATGCACTTGATACAAGGGGGAGCGTGCCAGGCGGCCTCAGTTGTGTCAATACAAGGGTCGCCGCCGCGGCGTCAGATGATCAGGTTGAGCGCGCTGCCGAGCTGCCCGATGTCCAGGGTCTTGCTGGTCGTCTGACGTTCCTGCAGGGACTCCTCCTCGGTCCGGGTGAGGACCGCCTTGTCCTTGGCCGCGACCTTCTCGGCCGCCTTCGCCGCCAGGTCCTCGGCCAGCTTCAGCTGGATGCGCTGGAACTCGGTGCGGGCGCTGGGCGTGCTGGACCCCGTCGAGCCGATGGCCTCCACTGCCATGGTGAACCCCTGTCGTCGTCGCTGACTGTCGGGCCAGCCCATCGGCCGGGTCGCGGCGATCGGGACCCTTATCTCCGGGCGATTTCCCAGGCGTCGCGCAGGGCTGTCCCGCGCAGGGCGGCGTTGATGCCGAGCCAGCGCAGGGGCTCCGGCTCCCAGGCGCGGGAGCGGTGCCCGGTCCACGGCAGCCGGGTGCGCTCGGTGTCCGTACCGGTGATCAGGTCGGCCAGGGTGCGCCCGGCCAGGTTGGCCGCGGCGACGCCGTCGCCGACGTAGCCGCCGGCCCAGGCCAGGCCGTCGGCGAGACCGACCGACGGCATCCAGTCGCGGGGGATGGCGAGCGGCCCGCCCCAGCGGTACGCGATCGGCGGGTCGATGCCGAACAGCTCGGTCAGGGCCTTGCGCAGCGCCGCGAAGACGCCGGGCTCCCGGTCGTACGCCGGGCGCACCCGCGAGCCGAAGTGGTACGGCGCCCCCCGTCCGCCGAACGCCAGCCGGTCGTCGGCGGTCCGCTGGCCGTAGACGATGAGGTGCCGGTGGTCGGTGAACGTCTCGCGCCGGGCCAGGCCGATGCGTTCCCAGGCCGCGGCGGGCAGCGGCTCGGTGGCGATCATCAGCGAGTACACCGGGGCCAGGGTGCGGCGGTGCCCGGCCAGCGCGGCCGTGTAGCCCTCCAATGCCCGGACCACCACGTCCGCGCGTACCGTGCCGTGGTCGGTCAGCACCGCGCCGCGCGACAGCCGCAGCGCCCTGGTGCCCTCGTAGATCGCGACGCCGTGGCGTTCGACCGCCGCGGCCAGCCCGCGGACCAGGGCCGCCGGCTGCACCGAGGCGCAGTCCGGGCTGAACGTGCCGCCGAGCACGCCGGAGGCGCCGCACTTCTCCCGCGCCGCGGCGGCGTCAAGGAGGGTCACGTCCAGGCCGTACTCCTGCGCCTCGGCCGCCTCGGCTTCGGCCCGGCGCAGCTGGGCGGCGGACCGGGCGAGCGCGACCGTGCCGCCCTTGGCGTAGGAGCAGTCGATGCCCTCGGCCGCGGCGGTGCGGCCCACCTCGTCCACCGTCTCGGCCAGCGCCCGGTGCATGGCCACCGCCTGCTCCCGGCCGTGCTGCCGGGCCAGCGCACCCACGCCGACGGGGAACAGCCCGGAACACCAGCCACCGTTACGGCCGGAGGCGCCGAAGCCCGCGTACTGCGCCTCGATGACCGCGATCCGCAGCGACGGGTCGGCCCGGGCCAGGTAGTACGCCGTCCACAACCCCGTATACCCGGCGCCGACGATGGCGACGTCCACCTCTCGGTCGCCCGGCAACGAGGGCCGCGCCGCCGCGGGCTCCCCTAGGGCGGCCAGCCAGTATGAGGCGCTCATGGAACGTCCTTGCATGGGTTTTCCGCCGCGGGTGGACTCAGAGCCGGGCCCACGCCTCGGTCAGCACTCCGCGCAGGGCGTGCTCGATCTCGGCGAAGTGCTCCTCCTCGCAGATCAGCGGAGGAGCGAGCTGGATGACCGGATCGCCCCGGTCGTCGGCGCGGCAGTACAGGCCGGCCTCGAACAGTGCCCGGGACAGGAAGCCGCGCAGCAGCCGCTCGGACTCGTCGGCGTCGAACGTCTCCTTGGTCGCCTTGTCCTTGACCAGCTCGATGCCGAAGAAATAGCCGTCGCCGCGGACGTCACCGACGATCGGCAGGTCGTTGAGCCGCTCCAGATAGGACCGGAACAGCGCCGAATTGGCCCGGACGTGGCCGTTGAGGTCCTCGCGCTCGAAGATGTCGAGGTTGGCCAGCGCGACCGCGGAGGCGACCGGGTGCCCGCCGAAGGTGACGCCGTGCGAGAACGAGTTCGCGCCCTGCAGGAACGGCGCGACCAGGCGCTCGGACGCGATCATCGCCCCCAGCGGCACGTACCCGGAGGTCAGGCCCTTGGCACAGGTGATGATGTCGGGGGTGTAGCCGAACCGGTTCGCGCCGAAGTACTCACCGAGCCGGCCGAACGCGCAGATCACCTCGTCGGAGACGAGCAGCACGTCGTAGCGGTCGCAGATCTCGCGGACCCGCTGGAAGTAGCCGGCCGGCGGCGGGAAACAGCCGCCGGCGTTCTGCACCGGTTCGAGGAACACGCAGGCCACGGTGTCCGGGCCCTCGAACTCGATGGCCTCGGCGATGCGGTCGGCGGCCCAGATGCCGAACTGCTCCTCGCTCATCGACTCGTCCGGGCGGCGGTAGTAGTTGGTGTTGGGCACCTTGATCGCGCCCGGCACCAGCGGCTCGAACTCCTGCTTGATCAGCGGCAGCCCGGTCAGCGACAGCGCGCCCATGGTGGTGCCGTGGTAGGCGATGGACCGCGAGATGGCCTTGGTCTTCATCGGCTTGCCGGTCAGCTTGAAGTAGCTGCGGGCCAGTTTCCACGCGCTCTCCACCGCCTCGGATCCGCCGGTGGTGAAGAAGACCCGGTTGAGGTCGCCGGGGGCCAGCCCGGCCAGCCGTTCGGACAGCTCGACGGCGGTCGGGTGCGCGTAGGACCACAGCGGGAAGTAGGCCAGCTCGGACGCCTGCTTCGCGGCGGCGTCGGCCAGCTCGCCGCGGCCGTGCCCGGCCTGCACCACGAACAGCCCGGAGAGCCCGTCCAGGTAGCGCTTGCCGTTCTGGTCCCAGATGTACGGCCCGGAGCCGCGCACGATCACCGGCACCTCGCTGGCCTGCGCCCCGGTGTACGACGACATCCGGGTGAAGTGCATCCACAGGTGGTCCCGGGCGGACCCGGACAGATCCTCGGTCATCGTGTCCCCCATGCGTAGGTCTGTTTGGCCAGCTTCAGGTACATGAACGTCTCGGTGCCGGTGACGCCGGGCACCGCGCGGATGGCTTCGTTGAGCAGCGTCAGCAGGTGCTCGTCGTCGGTGCAGACGAGCTCGACCAGCAGGTCGTAGCCGCCGGCGCAGATCACCACGTAGTCGACCTCGGGGATGGCGGCCAGCTGCTCGGCGATGGCGCGCATGTCACCGACGCACTTGACGCCGACCATGGCCTGCCGGGCGAAGCCCAGCATCAGCGGGTCGGTCACCGCGACGATCTGCATCATCCCGCCGTCCAGCAGGCGCTGCACGCGCTGGCGCACGGCTGCCTCGGACAGCCCGATGATCTTCGCCAGCCCGGCGTAGGACATCCGTCCGTCCCGCTGCAGGTGCTCGATGATCTGCTTGTTCACGTCGTCCAGCGCCAGGTCCGTCACGCAGCGATTCTGGCGTGCAGTGCGGCGGATGGCAACGGAATCCGTCGGCGCATTCCGGACACTCCCGCGAATCCGTGGCGGGGCGGACCGTGCTCTGTGGAGCGGCCGCCGGGGCGGTGCGGTGACTGTCATGAGGTGGCTTCCCGGGGGTGGGGGACGAACCCTGCTGCTGCGTTTATCGCAGAATCTCGGCCCATTGACAAGTGTTTCCGTCGCGATACCGTGATCGGCACACGTTTTCATGTGACGAGCGCACCTTTTGTGGAGAGGCATGCCATGCGCGTACTGCTCGTCGGGGCCGGAGGGGTCGGCGCGGCCGCCGTCGGGATCGCTGCCCGCCGCGACTTCTACGAAGCCTTCGTGGTCGCCGACTACGACCCGCAACGGGCCCGCGCCGCGGTGGCCGGGCACGAAGGGTTCCTCGCCGCCCAGGTAGACGCCTCCTCGGCCGCGGCGGTGGCCGAGCTCTGCCGCGAGCACGCCATCACCCACGTGCTGAACGCGGTCGACCCGCGGTTCGTCATGCCGATCTTCGACGGTGCGTACCAGGCCGGCGCCCACTACCTCGACATGGCGATGTCGCTGTCACGCCCGCACGCCGAGGAGCCGTTCAGCCGGACCGGTGTCAAGCTCGGCGACGAGCAATTCGCCGCGGCCGGCCGCTGGCTCGACGCCGGGCGGCTGGCGCTGGTCGGCATGGGCGTGGAGCCCGGCCTGTCCGACGTCTTCGCCCGGTACGCGGCCGACCACCTCTTCTCCCGCATCGACGAGATCGGCATCCGCGACGGCGGCAACCTCGTCGTGGCCGGCTACGACTTCGCCCCCTCGTTCTCGGTCTGGACGACCATCGAGGAGTGCCTCAACCCGCCGGTGATCTGGGAGGCCGGCCGCGGCTGGTTCACTACCGAGCCGCTGAGCGAGCCGGAGATCTTCGACTTCCCCGGCGGCATCGGCGAGGTGGAATGCGTGCACGTCGAGCACGAGGAGGTGCTGCTCATCCCGCGCTGGGTCGACGCCCAGCGGGTGACCTTCAAGTACGGGCTGGGCAAGGAGTTCATCGACGTGCTCAAGACCCTGCACAAGCTGGGCCTGGACCGTACGGCGCCGGTGCGCGTCGGCGGCGTCTCGGTGTCACCGCGCGACGTGGTGGCGGCCTGCCTGCCCGACCCGGCCGGGCTCGGCGACCGGATGACCGGCAGCACCTGCGCGGGCACCCTGGTCACCGGCACGGGCCTGGACGGCCGGCCCCGCTCGGTGTACCTCTACCACGTCGTCGACAACGCCTGGTCCATGCGCGAGTACGGCTCCCAGGCCGTCGTCTGGCAGACCGCCGTCAACCCGATCGTCGCCCTCGAACTGCTCGCCACCGGCGCCTGGCAGGGGACCGGCGTCCTGGGCCCGGAGGCCTTCGACGCCGTCCCCTTCCTCGACCTGCTCACCGCCTACGGCTCACCCTGGCAGCTGCGCGAGCAGTGACTCCGCCAGGATGTCCAGGCCCCGCGCGATCTGCTCCTCGGAGATGACCAGCGGCGGCAGGAAACGCAGCACGTTGGCGTAGGTGCCGCAGGTCAGCACCAGCAGCCCGGCACCGTGACAGGCCCGCGCCACCGCCGCCGTGCGCAGCGGGTCCGGTTCCAGCGAGCCCGGCTTGACCAGCTCGATCGCCAGCATCGCGCCCCGCCCGCGCACCTCGGCGATGCCCGGGTCGCTCATCGCGAGGGCGGTCAGGCGCAGCATGAACTGCGCCTCGATCCGCTTGGCGGCGGCGTTGAGATCGAGCTCCTGCATGGTCTCGACGGTGGCCAGCGCGGCGGCGCAGGCGATCGGGTTGCCGCCGTACGTGCCGCCCAGCCCGCCCGGGTGCACCGCGTCCATCAGCTCGGCCCGCCCGACCACGCCGGCCAGCGGCAGCCCGCCGGCCATGCCCTTGGCCGTGGTCACCAGGTCCGGCTCCACCCCCTCGTCGGCGCAGGCGAACCAGGAGCCGGTGCGGCAGAAGCCGGTCTGCACCTCGTCGGCGATGAACACCGCCCCGGCCTCGCGGGGCCAGGCGGCCAGAGCCGGCAGGAAGCCCGGTGCGGGCACCACGAAACCGCCCTCACCCTGGATCGGCTCGATCAGCACCGCGGCCACGTTGGCCGCCCCGACCTGCTTGGAGATCACGTCGATGGCCCGGGCCGCCGCGTCCGGCCCGGACAGGCCGCAGTCGCGCAACGGGTACGACATCGGGGCCCGGTAGACCTCCGGCGCGAACGGCCCGAACCGGTGCTTGTACGGCATCGACTTCGCGGTCAGCGCCATCGTCAGGTTGGTCCGCCCGTGATACGCGTGGTCGAACACCACCACCGCCTGCCGGCCGGTCGCGTGCCGGGCCACCTTGACCGCGTTCTCCACCGCCTCGGCGCCGGAGTTGAACAGCGCCGCCCGCTTGTCGAACCGTCCCGGGGTCAAAGCGGCCAGCTGCTCGCACACCGCCACGTACGACTCGTACGGCGTCACCATGAAGCAGGTGTGGGTGAACCGCTCGACCTGCTCGCGGACGGCGGCGACCACCCGCGGCGCCGCGTTGCCGACGCTGGTCACCGCGATGCCGGAGCCGAAGTCGATCCACTCCCGGCCGTCGACGTCGTGCAGGCTCCCACCGGCCGCATGGTCCACGTAGGACGACACCATCGAGGTGACACCCCGCGCGACGGCGGCGTGGCGGCGCTTGTGTAGCTCCTCCGAACCCATGGCTCAGCCCTCGAGACTGTGCATCACGTGCTTGATCCTGGTGTAGTCCTCCAGGCCGTACACGGAGAGGTCCTTGCCGTGCCCGGAGTGCTTGAAGCCGCCGTGCGGCATCTCCGCGACCAGCGGGATGTGGCAGTTGACCCAGACGCAGCCGAAGTCCAGCCGCCGGGTCATCCGCATCGCCCGGCCGTGGTCGCGGGTCCACACCGACGAGGCCAGGCCGTACTCGACGCCGTTGGCCCAGGCCACCGCCTCGTCCTCGTCGGTGAAGCGCTGCACGGAGATGACCGGCCCGAACACCTCGTCCTGGATGATCTCGTCGGTCTGCTTCAGGCCGGAGACGACCGTGGGGGAGTAGAAGTAGCCGCGCTCGCCGACCCGGGCGCCGCCGGCCTCCAGTCCGGCATGGTCGGGCAGCCGGTCGATGAAGCCGCCCACCCGGTCCAGCTGCCGGGCGTTGTTCAGCGGGCCGTAGAGCACGTCCTCGTCGTCCGGCGCGCCGGTGCGGGTGCCGCGGGCCTGCTCGGCCAGGGCGGCCACGAAGTCGGTGTAGACGCCGGGCGCGGCCAGCACCCGGGTCGCGGCGGTGCAGTCCTGACCGGCGTTGAAGTAGCCCGCCTCGGCGATGGCTGCGGCCGCCGCCTCGATGTCGGCGTCGTCGAAGATCACCACCGGCGCCTTGCCGCCCAGCTCGAGGTGGGTGCGCTTGAGGTCGGCCGAGGCGGCCGAGGCCACCTCCATGCCGGCCCGCACCGATCCGGTGATCGACACCATCCGCGGCGTCGGATGCGCGACCAGCGCCCGCCCGGTGTCACGGTCACCGACCACGACGTTGAACACGCCCGGCGGCAGGAACTCGGCGGCGATCTCGGCCAGCATGACCGTGGTGACCGGCGTGGTGTCCGCGGGCTTGAGCACCACCGTGTTGCCCGCGGCGAGAGCCGGGGCGAACTTCCACACCGCCATCATCAGCGGGTAGTTCCACGGCGTGACCTGGGCGCACACGCCCACCGGCTCGCGCCGCACATAGCTTTCGTAGCCGGTCAGATACTCCCCGGCGGAGCGGCCCTCGAGCAGCCGGGCGGCGCCGGCGAAGAAGCGGATCTGGTCGACGGCCGGCGGCAGCTCCTCGCTGGCGGTCAGTCCGAGCGGCTTGCCGGTGTTCTGCGACTCGGCGGCCACCAGCTCGTCGGCCCGGGCCTCCACCGCGTCGGCGAACCGCAGCAACGCCCGCTGCCGGTCGCTCGGTGTGGTGTCGCGCCACTTGTCGAACGCGGTCGCCGCCGCCCGCATCGCCCGGTCGACGTCGGCCGGCCCGGACACCGGCGCGGCCGCGAAGACCTCACCCGTGGACGGGTCGATCAGGTCCTCGTACCGGCCGTCGGCCGGTTCGGCCGCCGCCCCGTCGATGAAGTTGCTCAGCACGCGCTTGGTGGTGCTCATCGGGCCTCCCGCAGAGATATCACGCCTCGCGGAGACATCTTTTCACCGAATCCGCAGCAGACAAGACCCGCGATCACTGTTTCCGTGGCGATCGCCGGGCCTATCGCACCGGCACCGTGGTCGCCCGGCGCAGCGCGAGGGCCGCGGCACCCCCGGCCGGGATGATCAGCCAGCAGGAGAGCAGCCGGTAGACCAGCACGGCGGCGGCCGCGCTGATCGCGGTCGCCCCGGTCGCGGTGAGCCCGGCGACGAGCGCGGTCTCGACCACGCCGACCCCGCCCGGGGTCAGCGGCACCTGCCGCACGATCTGCACACCGAGGTAGATTCCGGCCAGCGTGGTCACGCCCACCGGCAGGCCCAGCGCCCGGGCCGCCGCGGCCAGGCAGAGCAGATCGGTCAGCCAGTTCACCGCCGCGTACAGCAGGGCCGTCGCCCAGTCGCGCACCCGCAGCCCGGCGCCGGCCCGCCAGGCGCCGCGGGCCGAGCTCAGCAGCCGGGCGACGCGCCGCCCGGCCCGGCTGCCCCGCAGCGGGCCCGCGCCGGCGGGAGCGCGCTCCGGCCGGGCCGCGTACCGGCGCCCGAGCACGACACCGGCCGTGGTGAGCGCGGCGATCGCGGCGACCACCACGAGCGGGCGCCAGCTCAGGTACGCCTGCGGGTCGCGCGCCACGACCCCGGCGCCACCGGCCACGTAGAGCAGGGTGAGGCCGCCGATGGAGGCCAGCCCGGACACGACCGCGGACGCGGCGCCGACCCGCCGGGACACCCCGGCCTTCTGGTACTCCCGGATCGCGTAGGCGGTGGACACCGCGGCCCCGGCGGGCAGGCTGATCGACAGCGCCGACCGGGCCAGCGTGATGGCCATGATCCGCCGCACCCGCAGCCGGACCCCCAGGTTGGCCAGCAGGTGCTGCTGCTGGAACGCGAACGCCGCGAGCGAGACGACCTGCAGGGCAGCCGCGAGCGCGATCCAGCCATAGTCCGCACCGGCCAGGGCGGCCAGGAACTCACGCGGGTCCGGCAGCCGCCCGCGCAGACCGATCGCCGCCAGCACGACGACCGCGACACCGATCGCGGCGAGACGCACCCACCGCGGAACGCCCGCACGGGGGGCAACCGCCGCCGGGCGCTCCCGCACCTCGGACGGCGGACGCGACATCGCCCGATCTTCGCAAACGACGTCCAGCCCGGGCGTTACTCCTGCTGCGGCCGGGCGTCGACGTGCTCCAGTACTGCCGGGTCGGCGGTGCGCAGCCGGTCCATCTCCTCACCCGCGTCGCAGGAGAGCAGCGCGATCTCCACCGAGTCCGGGGTGCGGACCAGCACCCGCCAGGTCGCGCCGGACTCCTCCCAGCGGCGCAGCCGGTCCAGGGCCTCACTCATGCGAACACCTCCGTCAGCGCGACGTCCGGGTCGGCCAGCCGGACCGGATCGACGGTACGTCCCCGCAGCCCGGCCCGGACCAGCTCCTGGATCTGCTCGGTCACGTCCCACACGTTGACGTTCATCCCGGCGGCGACCCGGCCGTCGACGGTCCGGAAGGCGATGAACTCCCGCCCGCGCTCGTCACCGCGGATCACCACCTGGGCCTCCGTCCCGGGCGGCACCCAGCCGGCGTACTCCATGCCCAGGTCGTACTGGTCGGTGAAGAAGTACGGCAGCCGGTCCCACTCGGCGTCGCGGCCCAGCATCGCCCGGGCGGCGACCGGCCCGGAGTGCCGGGCCGTGTCCCAGTGCTCGACGCGGATCCGGGACCGCAGCAGGGGATGGTCGACGTTGGCGACGTCTCCGGCCGCGAAGATGTCCGGATCGGCGGTGCGTAGCTGCCGGTCGACGAGCACGCCGTTGTCGACCGGAAGCCGGGCCTGGTCGGCCAGGCCGGTGTTCGGCGTGACGCCGATGGCCACCAGCACGACATCGGCGTTGACGGTCGCACCGCCGGCCAGCACGACCTGGGCCACGTCCGGCCCGCCGCGCAGCTCCTGCACCCGCGCGCCGAATCGGAAGTCGACACCGTGCTCGCGGTGCAGGCCGAGGAAGACTTCCGCCAGGCGGTCGCCGAGCACCGCCCGCAGCGGCAGCTCGGCCGGCGTCACCACGGTCACGGTGGCGCCGCGCAGGCGCGCCGCCGCGGCGACCTCCAGGCCGATCCAGCCGGATCCGACGACCACGAGGTGGGTGGCGCCGTTCACGGCCCCGGCGATCCGGTCCGAGTCGGCCAGGGTACGCAGCGAGAACACGTTGCCGAGGCCGGTGCCGGGCACACTCAGGGTCCGCGGCGAGGCGCCGGTGGCCAGCAGCAGTTTGTCGTACGCGAGGTCGTCACCGTCGGAGAGGCGGACCCGGTGCTTCTCCGCGTCGATGGCGCTGATCGTGGTGGCGGTCCGCAGGTCCACGTCGTGCCCGGCGTACCAGTCCCGGTCGTGCACGTAGGCGTCGTCCCGCTGGGCCGTGCCGAGCAGCAGGCCCTTGGACAACGGCGGCCGCTCGTACGGGATCTCGGGCTCGCTGCCGATGAGCGCGACCCGGCCGGTGAAGCCTTCCGCGCGCAGGGTCTCGGCGGCTCTCGCACCGGCCAGTCCGGCGCCGGCGATGACGAACGTACGGTCCCCGGGCATCAGCACCCTCCTTTGCGGACACCTTCCCACGACTCTCCGGGTCGTGTCGGGGTCATTCCCCGATGTGAGCCCGGGGCGCCCGGCGGCAGGCTGAAACCCATGCCGAGACTCGTCAGGATCTGTGCCCTCGGCGCGCCGGCGCTCATGGTCGTCTACGGGCTGCTGCGGGTGGTCGACGGCCTCGACGGCGACCGGCACAACGGCCCGGCCTGGGACGTCGGCCACGTCGCCTTCTTCGCCGCCATCGTGCTGTTCGCCGTACTGGCCGTCGCGCTGCGCGGCCTGGACCGTCCCGCCGCGACGGCGCCACGGGTGCTGGTCGAGGCGGCCACGGTCGCCACCCTGTTCGGCGCCGTCTGCTTCCTCTGGGTCATCACCGGGGACCTCTCGGCGGACTTCCGCTCGGCCGCGCCGCTGCCGGACGCGCTGGAGCTGATCGGTCCGGCGCTGTTCCAGATCGGGCTGCTGATCCTGCTGGTCCGGCTGGTCCTGGCCCGCCGCCTGCCGGTCTGGAGCCCGGTGCTGGTGCTGGTGGGCTTCGCCGCGATCGGCGTCAACCTGGACCTGCTGCCGCTCGGCGCGGTGCTGGTCCTGGTGGCGCTGCTGCCGCTGGCGCTGTCGCGCGACGAGCGTCTCACCACCGGACAGCACCGGCCGGTCGGTTCGTAAGGGTAGCCTTACCCGGACCGAGACCTCAGTGGGGAAGTGTTGTCATGGCGAACAGGCCTGTCCGGGCGGCCACGATCGGGGAAGTCACCCGGGTCGAGCAGCTCACGCCGCACATGGTCCGCATCGTGGTGGGCGGGGCCGGCCTGAGCGGGCTCAGCGCCGGCGCGTACACCGACCACTACGTCAAGATCCTGTTCCCGCGGCCCGGGGTCGCGTACCCGGAACCGTTCGACCTCGCCGTGATCCGCGAGACGCTGCCCCGCGAGCAGCAGCCGCTGGTCCGCACGTACACGGTGCGCCGCTGGCGTCCCGAAGTCCCCGAGCTGTGGCTCGACTTCGTCGTGCACGGCGACGAGGGCGTCGCCGGCCCGTGGGCCGTCGCGGCGCAGGTCGGCGACCCGGTCCGCTTCATGGGCCCGGGCGGCGGCTACACGCCGAACCCGGCCGCCGGCTGGCACCTGCTGGCCGGCGACGAGAGCGCCCTGCCGGCGATCTCGGCGGCGCTGGAGGGCATGCCGTCCGGGGCGCCGGTGCGGGCGTTCATCGAGGTGGCGGACGCGGCCGAGGAGCAGAAGCTGGAGACCCCGGCGGACGCCGAGATCACCTGGCTGCACCGCGACGGCCGGCCGGTGGGCGAGGCGCTGGTCGAGGCGGTCCGTGCTCTCACCTTCCCGCCGGGTGAGGTGCACGCGTTCGTCCACGGCGAGGCGACGTTCGTCAAGGATCTGCGCGCCCTGCTGCGGGTGGAGCGCGGCCTGCCGATGACGCAGCTGTCCATCTCGGGCTACTGGCGGCGCGGCCTGAACGAGGACGGCTGGCAGTCGACCAAGCGCGAATGGAACCAGCAGGTCGAACGCGAGCAGGAACCCGCGGCGAGCTGATCCGCTGTCACTCCGCGCCGGCGTAGTGGGCGATCGCCAGGAGGAGGGCAACGGTGCCGGCGAAGGCCCCGCCGCCGGTGAGTATGGCGGCGGGGATGTTGTTTCCGGCCGCGTGCGACAGCAGTCCGGCGACGCCCCCGATGATCCCCGCGGTGAGCAGCATGAGCACCACCCATACCCAGCGCGGCACGCTCGGCCGGTGGGGAGAAGCCGGTGGCCCGGACGGGAGCGGGGGAATC
Organism: Actinoplanes auranticolor; assembly: GCF_018332655.1. Classification (GTDB taxonomy): domain Bacteria; phylum Actinomycetota; class Actinomycetes; order Mycobacteriales; family Micromonosporaceae; genus Actinoplanes; species Actinoplanes auranticolor. The sequence continues at coordinate 101,003 of NZ_BOQL01000030.1, forward strand.
GGTGCAGACCTGTCGATCATGGCAACCACCAAGAGTGTCGAAGCGACTACTCTTAGCATCTATTCAAGGCGGGTGAATTTCCACTTTCATTCACCAAACGCGAAATCCATCTGTATAATTTGCTAGGTAGCAGGCTGGCAGGCGGCTCCCTGCTATGACTCTTGTGGACAACTTGCAAGACTTTAGTGAGTAAAACTGCTGGTCGTCCACTTGAGTGTGTCGTTCTGCTTCTGAAACCCGTTAACTCGATTACTATCCGCTGGTGAATAAAACCTTCCTGGACGCTGGCGGCGACCAGCCCGATGCTCGGCAGTCGACGTTCGCTCCGCTACGGCCCGTAGCGAACCTGTGTACCGCAGGTTCTTGTCCGACGGTCTATGCGAGTGAGTCCGGCACCTTGGTGGTGCAGGGTTACGCCGTATCGGCCGAACGCGCCGGCGTCGAACTGCCCGACGGGGAGATCTTGGTAGAGATCCCGCTCGCTCTTCTGACCGAGGCCGCTCGTAATCTTTCTTGAACCAATCACATCCACGACCCGCAGCGGAGGGGGTGCCCAGGATGCCAACGACGTCCGGCACCCCCGAGGCTGAGGGTGAGGCAGTGGGCGCAGCCTTGGCGCGCATGCGCCGGGCCAAGGGGTTGACCGGTGCTCAGTTGGCCGCGCAGGTCAAGATGAGTCAACCCAAGATCTCGCGCATCGAGCGCGGACAGAGTGTGCCTGACCCGCGGGACGTAGGCATCATCGCCCGTGCCCTCGGGTTGGATGAGCAGCAGGCCCGGGCGCTGATGGATCGCGCCGAACGTTCACACGACAAGATGACCGATTGGCGCCCAGCTTCGATGGGGCGAGTCGCCCAACAGAAGACGTTGGCCGACTGGGAATCCGCAGCGACCACTGTGCGGTCCTTCGAACCGGCTCTGGTGCCCGGTCCACTCCAGACCAGTGGCTATGCCAAGGCGGTCTTCGAGTCGTTTCGGAGCATCCCGCACGTCGGAGACGACCTCACCGAGTCGGCGGTACTGGCTGCGGTCTCGGCTCGGGTCAAACGGCAGGAGGTCCTCGCCGACCACTCCAAGTCGTTCCAGTTCCTGCTGGGTGAAGCCGCGCTGAAGCGCCGGATCTTTTCGCCTGTCGAGATGCTGGCCCAGATCGCCCACCTGCGCGAAACGGCCGCCCGGCATTCGAATGTGAAGATCGCCGTCATCCTCGACGGCGCGCCGGCCGGGCTGCCACTCCAGCACGGATTCACGGTGATCGACGACAAGCTCGTCGTTGTCGACCTCTACAACACCGGTCTGACCTCTCGAAGCCGCAGGGATGTGGAGAGCTACCGCCGGGTCCTCGACATCCTCGAAGAAAGCGCCACTGACATCGAGCCTGTCCTGGACAGGTACCAGAATCTCTACATCGACATGCTGCAGAGACCGCGAAATCCGCAGTCCTGACTCGTCTTACCGCGAGGTGCGAAGCCAGGCCGCGGTGTCGCGGGGGAGCAGGCCGTCCCCCGCGATCGGGCCACTGGCCAGCAGCACGTCCCCCTCCGGCAGCCGCGCATCACCCTCCCCCATGGCCACGGCGAGCGTGACCCCGCACCCGCGCCGGGCCAGCAGCAGCCCGTCCTCCCGCACCGACCACCGGACGGTGTCCTCGGCCGGCAGGAAGCGCCGCAACTCCACCGCCCGCCGCGTCAGCTGCAGAGTGGACCCCGGATCGGCCTCTTGAGCCTCGACCGACAGATCACCCCACCCCACCGGGACCGGCAGCCACGGCGGCTGAGCGCCGGCCGGGGAGAAGCCGTACGCACCCGCCGGGTCGAGCGACCACGGCACGGGCACGCGGCAGCCGTCACGGGAGAAGCCGGCCCGGATCCAGGCCGGGTCCTGCCTTGCCGCCACCGGCACGTCGACCTCGGGCAGCCCCAACTCCTGCCCCTGGTAGAGATAGGCGGAGCCGGGCAGGGCCAGCACAGCGAGGATCGCGGCGCGGGCGCGGGCCGTGGTGCCGTAGCGCGTCGGGGCGCGCACCACGTCGTGGTTCTCGGCCACCCAGGTCACCGGGGCCGTGCCCGCCGCGTGCGCCAGCAGGTCGGTGCCGGCGGCCAGCCAGGCATGCGGGTCCCACGGCGCCGTCACGAAGGCGAACGCGAACGCCTGGTGTAGCTCATCCGGACGGACGTACCGGGCCGCGCGGTCCGGGGTCAGGTTGACCTCGCCGATCAGTTGCCGGGGTGGGTCGTACGAGTCGGCCAGGCGCCGCCACTGCCGGTAGACGTGGTGCACCTCCTCCTGATCACAGGCGAGGGGGTTGCCGCGCAGCCGCCCCGGTTCGGGGATCACGCCGGCGGGCAGGTCGGGCAGGCCCGGGGCCTTGAACAGGCCGTGGGCCACGTCGATGCGCAGGCCGTCGACGCCGCGGTCGAACCAGAAGCGCAGCACGTCGGCGAAGAACGGCGCGGTCCGTGGGTCGCGCCAGTTCCAGTCGGGCTGCTCCGGCGCGTACAGGTGCAGGTACCACTGCCCGGGGCGGCCGTCGGGTTCGGTGATGCGGGTCCAGGCCGGTCCGCCGAAGACGCTGGGCCAGTTGTTCGGGGGCTCGGTGCCGCCCGGTCCGCGGCCGTCGGCGAAGTGGAACCGTGCGCGGGCCGGGCTGCCGGGCGTGGCGGCCAGCGCGGCTCGGAACAGAGGATGCGCGGCAGAGCAGTGGTTGGGCACTACGTCGATGATCACGCGCAGGCCGAGCTCGTGGGCGCGCGCCAGCAGGGCGTCGAACGCGGCGAGGTCGCCGAAGAGGGGGTCGACGTCGGTGTAGTCGCTGACGTCGTAGCCGTGGTCGGCCTGCGGTGAGCGCTGAAAGGGCGTCAGCCAGACCGCCCCGGCGCCGAGTCCGGCGACGTGGTCCAGCCGTGCGGTGATGCCGGGCAGGTCACCGACGCCGTCGCCGCCGGCGTCGGCGTAGGAGCGCGGGTAGATTTGATAGACGACGTCGTTCATGTCCACAATGTTTCCCCGCCGAGACGCTGTAATTGCCTGACAACTTCTGCAAAGTCTTGCAAGGTCCGTGCGCCGGGGGTTAGCGTGCGTCGTCGCCCCGCCATCGGAAGGCCTCAATGTGGAAACCCTCCAGCCCGGACGGCGTCTGACGTTCGTCGGGTCCCTCATCCTGGGCGTGCTGCTGAGTATTGCCGCAGTCGTCCCCGCTTCCGCCGCCCGTCCCGCCGAGCCGTCGGCCGCCGCCCTGGCAAGCTGGGGTTTCGACACCGAGCCGGAGCCCGCCGAGCAGTTCTACTTCGTGCTGCCGGACCGCTTCGCCAACGGGAACAAGTCCAACGACACCGGCAGGCTGCCCGGTGACCGGCTCGCGACCGGCTTCGACCCGGCCGACAAGGGCTTCTACCACGGTGGTGACCTGCAGGGGATCATCGACCGGCTGGACTACATCCAGGGCCTGGGCACCACCGCCATCTGGCTCGCCCCGGTCTTCAAGAACCGGCCGGTGCAGGGCAGTGGCGACGACATCTCGGCCGGCTACCACGGCTACTGGATCACCGATTTCACCCAGGTGGACCCGCACTTCGGCACGAACGCCGACCTGCAGCGGCTGGTCGACCTCGCGCACCGGCGGGGCATGAAGATCTACCTGGACATCATCGTCAACCACACCGCCGACGTCATCAAGTACGCCGAGAACAAGTACGACTACATCGACAAGGCCACGTCCCCGTACGCCGACGCGCAGGGACGCGAGTTCGAGGACCGCAACTACGCCGACGGCAGCCGCGCCTTCCCGAAGCTCGACAAGGAATCGTTCCCGTACACGCCCGTGCTCGACGGCCAGGACGTGACCGTCAAGAAGCCGGCCTGGCTCAACGACCCGACGATGTACCACAACCGCGGCGACTCCACCTTCGTCGGCGAGAACAGCGAGTACGGCGACTTCTTCGGCCTCGACGACCTGTTCACCGAGCGCCCCGAGGTGGTCCGGGGCATGACGAAGATCTACGGCGACTGGATCGCCAGGACCGGCATCGACGGGTACCGCCTGGACACCGTCAAGCACACCGGCCTGGACTTCTGGCCGCAGTTCAGCCAGGGCATCGACCGGGCCGCCCGCCAGGCCGGCAAGCGCGACTTCTTCATGTTCGGCGAGGTCTACAGCGCCGACCAGGAGGTCCAGTCGACGTACGTGCGCCGCGGCGGCCTGCCCGCGACCCTGGACTTCTCCTTCCAGGCCGCGGCGAAGTCGTTCGCCGCCGACGGTGGCTCGGCCAGAGCTCTGTCCGACCTGTACGCCGCCGACGACCTCTACACCGCCCGCGACACCGGCGCCGACCGGCTGCCGACCTTCCTCGGCAACCACGACATGGGCCGGATCGGCTCGTTCGTCGCCGCCGCCGAGAAGGACCCCGCCGTCCAGCTGCGCCGCGACCGGCTCGCCCACGAGCTGATGTTCCTCGGCCGCGGCCAGCCGGTCGTCTACTCCGGCGACGAGCAGGGCTTCACCGGCCCGGGCGGCGACAAGGACGCCCGGCAGGACATGTTCGCCAACCGGTCGGCGGACTATCTCGACGACGACCTGATCGGCACCGACCGCACCCACGCGGTCGCCAACTACGAGACCGGCCACCCGCTGTACCGGGCCATCGGCTCGCTCGCCGCGCTGCGGAAGGCCCACCCCGCCCTGCGGGACGGTCTACAGGTCACCCGGTACGCGGCCGACGGCCCCGGCGTCTTCGCCAGCTCCCGCATCGACCGCAAGTCGCGCACCGAGTACGTGGTCGCGGTCAACAACGCCACCACCGCGCAGACCGTCACCCTCGACACCTGGACCCCCGCCGGCTCGTTCGCCGGCATCTACGGCGCCACCGGTACGGCGGTCACCGGCGCCGACGGCAAGCTGACCGTCACCGTCCCGGCGCTGTCCTCGGTCGTCTACCGGGCCGCGAAGCCGATCGCCCAGGCGTCCGCCGCTCCCACCGTGACGTTCACGGCGCCCAAGGCCGACGCCCTGGTGCCGACCCGCACCGAGCTGACCGCCACGACCACCGGCGACCCGCTGTCCACGGTCACCTTCGCCGCGCAGGTCGGCTCCGGTCCGTGGAAGTTGCTCGGCACCGCTGACCGGGCGCCGTACCGGGTCTTCCACGATCTGACCGGACTGGCCGGCGGCACCCCGGTGAAGTACAAGGCGGTGGTCCGTGACAGCCGCGGGCGTCTCGCGGTGACGAACACCCGGATCAAGGTCGGCACGCCGCCCGTGACGGCCGGACCGGACTACGCGATCGTGCACTACCAGCGGCCGGCCGGCGACTACGACGACTGGAGCCTGTACGCCTTCGGCGACGTCGAGACGCCGACCACCTGGCCCGCCGGGCAGCCCTTCGACGGGGTGGACGCGTACGGCCGGTTCGCCTGGGTCAAGCTCAAGCCGGGCGCCAAGAACGTCGGCTTCATCGTGGTCGACAAGAACGGCGTCAAGGACGTCGGCGCCGACCGTTTCCTGGACCCGACGAAGACACCCGAGGTCTGGCTGAAACAGGGGGATCCCACGGTCACCACCACCGGCCCGGCCGTCGAGCAGGACCAGAACACCGCGGTCGTGCACTACCGGCGCGCCGACGGCGACTACTCCGGCTGGGGTCTGCACGTGTGGGACGGCGCCGCGAACCCGACCGAGTGGTCCGCGCCGCTGCCGCCCGCCGCGACCGACGCGTTCGGCGTGACGTTCCGGGTGCCGCTGGCCGCCGGGGCGACCGGGCTGAACTACATCATCCACAAGGGCGACACCAAGGACCTGCCCGGCGACCAGCGGCTCGACCTCGCCGAGGCCGGGCGGGAGGTGTGGCTGCTGTCCGGCGTACCGGATCGGCTGCTGCCCGTGGTCCGCCGAGCCGGCGGCGGCGTCGCGGACCTGACCGAGTCGAACGCCGTCTGGATCGACCAGCGGACGATCGCCTGGAAGACCGGCACCGGCTCCTCGCTGGAGCCGGTCGGGGCCGGCACCGACGGCCGCGTGTACGACCTGGTTCACGCCGCCGAGGGCGGTATGAGCATCGTGGACGGCGAGCTCACCGGCGCCCACGGCACCATCCGGCTCGACGCGCGCCGCAACGGGCTCACCGAGGCCCAGCGCGTCGCTGACCCGCACCTGTGGCAGTACCCGGCGTTCCGGCTCAGTGACGTCTCGAAGATCCGGGACGTGCTGCGCGGCCAGGTCGCGGTGACCGAACGCGACGCCGAGGGCAAGCTGCTCTCCGCGACCGGCGTGCAGACCGCCGGCGCCCTCGACGACGTGTACGCCCAGGCGGCGCGGGCCGAGCTCGGCGCGACGTTCTCCGGCGGGCGGCCCAGCCTCGCCGTCTGGGCCCCGACCGCCCGGACGGTGTCGCTGGAGCTCTTCGACACCCCGGCGGCGACCGCGCGGACGGTCGCGATGACCCGGGACGCCGGCACCGGCGTGTGGTCGGTCCGGGGCGCGAAGGACTGGAAGGGCAAGTACTACCGGTACCGGGTCACCGCCTGGCAGCCCGCGGCCGACAAGGTCGTCACCGCCTCGGTCACCGACCCGTACTCCGTGGCCCTGTCGCCGGACTCCACGCACACCCGGATCGCCGACCTCGGCGACCCGGCGCAGACCCCGGCCGGCTGGGCCGGGCTGCGCAAGCCCGCCGCCACCCCGGGCAAGGTGCAGATCTCCGAGCTGTCCGTCCGGGACTTCTCCATCGCCGACACCACCGTCCCGGCCGCCGCGCGCGGCACCTACCGGGCCTTCACCGACCCGGGCACCGCCGGGATGAAGCAGCTGCGGGCACTCGCCGCGGCCGGCACCACGCACGTGCACCTGCTGCCGGCCTTCGACTTCGCCACCATCCCGGAGAAGCGCGCCGACCAGCAGCAGCCCGCCTGCGACCTGGCCGCGCTGCCGCCGGACTCCGCCGAGCAGCAGAAGTGCGTGGCCGCGGTGGCGGCGAAGGACGGCTACAACTGGGGTTACGACCCGCTGCACTACACGACCCCCGAGGGCGGCTACGCCGTCGACCCGGACGCGCGCACCCGGGAGTTCCGCGAGATGGTCGCCGGGCTCAACCGCGGCGGCCTGCGGGTGGTCCTGGACGTGGTCTACAACCACACCTCGGCGGCCGGTACCGACCCGCACTCGGTGCTCGACCAGATCGTGCCCGGCTACTACCAGCGGCTGCTGGAGGACGGCACGGTGGCCGACTCCACCTGCTGCGCCAACACCGCGCCCGAGCACACCATGATGGGCAAGCTCGTCGTCGACTCGCTGGTGACCTGGGCCCGGGCGTACAAGGTCGACGGTTTCCGCTTCGACCTGATGGGCCACCACCCGAAGGCCAACATCCTGGCCGTGCGGGCCGCCCTCGACAAGCTGACCGTCGCCCGCGACGGCGTCGACGGCAAGAGCATCTACCTGTACGGCGAGGGCTGGGACTTCGGCGAGGTGGCGGGCGACGCCCGCTTCGTGCAGGCCACCCAGAAGAACATGGCCGGTACGGGCGTGGCCACGTTCAACGACCGGCTCCGCGACGGCGTCCGTGGTGGCGGCCCGTTCGACGAGAACCCGCGCATCCAGGGCTTCGGCTCCGGGCTGTTCACCGACCCGAACGGCGACCCGGCCAACGGCACCGCCGCCGAGCAGAAGGCCCGGCTGCTGCACTACCAGGATCTGATCAAGGTCGGGCTCAGCGGCAACCTGGCCGGCTACCGATTCACCTCCTCGGCCGGTACGCCGGTGACCGGCGCGCAGGTCGACTACAACGGCTCGCCGGCCGGCTACACCGCGGCGCCGGGCGAGGCGATCACCTACGTGGACGCGCACGACAACGAGATCCTGTTCGACGCGCTGGCGTACAAGCTGCCGCAGCGGACCTCGGCGCTGGACCGGGCCAGATCGCAGTCGGTGGCGCTGGCCACGACCGCCCTCGGCCAGGGCCCCGGCTTCGTCACCGCGGGCAGCGAACGGCTGCGCTCGAAGTCGCTGGACCGTAACTCGTTCAACTCCGGCGACTGGTTCAACCAGATCAGCTGGGACTGCGCGAAGGGCAACGGCTTCGGCCGCGGCCTGCCCTCGGCGGCCGACAACGAGGCCAAGTGGCCGTACGCGAAGCCGCTGCTGGCCGACCCGAAGCTGGTCCCCGGCTGCGACGCGGTGAACCTGGCCGACGCCCGCTACCGGGAGCTGCTCGCGATCCGCAAGTCGTCGCCGGTCTTCGGGCTGCCGACGGCGGCCGAGGTCCAGAAGCGCCTGTCGTTCCCGCTCTCCGGCACCGCCGAGACACCCGGCGTGATCACCATGCAGCTCGACGGGCGCGGCCTGGACCGCCGCTGGAAGTCGGTCACGGTGATCTTCAACGCCACCCCGGCGGCGGCGACCCAGACCGTCCCGGCGCTCGAGGGCGCAGCCGTCGGCCTGCACCCGCTGCAGCGCGAGGCGGCGTCGTTCGACCGGGCCACCGGCACCTTCACGGTGCCGGCCCGCACCACGGCGGTGTTCGTGCAGCGCTGATCCGCTCCGGACTGACCGCCTGCCGGTGGTCACCCTGGCTGCATGGGTGACTACCGGCAGGCGTACGAGCGCAGTCTCCGCGACCCCGAGGGCTTCAGGCGCGACGCCGCCCGGGCCATCGACTGGGACACCCCACCGGACCGGATCTTCGACACTCGGTGGTTCCCCGGCGCTCGGCTCAACACCTGCCACAACGCCCTGGACCGGCACGTGGCCGGCGGGCGGGGCGATCAGGCCGCCCTGATCCACGACAGCCCGGTGACCAGGACACTGCGCACGTACACGTACCGGGAGCTGCGCGACGAGGTGGCGCTGTTCGCGGGCGCCCTGCGGCGGCTCGGCGTCGGCCCGGTCGACCGCGTGGTCGTCTACATGGCCATGGTCCCGGAGGCGGTCATCGCCATGCTGGCCTGCGCCCGTCTCGGCGCGATCCACTCCGTCGTCTTCGGCGGCTCCGGCGCGCCGGAGCTCGCGGCGCGCATCAAGACGCCCGGCCCAAGGTGATCGTGGCCGGCCCGGGCGACGTCTTCTGGGCCGCGTCCGACGTGGGCTGGGTCGTCGGCCACTCGTACATCGTGTACGCACCCCTGCTCACCGGCGCCACCACCGTGCTGTACGAGGGCAAGCCGGTCGGCACCCCGGACGCGGGCGCGTTCTGGCGGGTGGTGGCCGACGGCACCCCGGAGCCGGTCCCCTCGACCATCGAGGACCCGGCCGTCCTCGACACCCTGCGCCCGATCCTCACCGACTGATCAGGTGTCTCACCACTGATCAGGTGTTGAGCGGTCGCCGGGCGACCAGCAGGACGTGGGTGACCGGCCAGTCCAGCGGCGTACCGTCGGGTGCGGCCAGCGACGCCACCGGGGCGATGCGGTTGTCGATGATCCAGTCGTTGCGGGAGGTGCCCGAGGCCGGGTCGACCTCGAAGCCGACGTCGGCCAGCAGCGACTTCCAGTCCGCGTACTCCAGTCCGCAGAACTGCTCGTGGGTCTCCGACAGCCAGTTGTCGGCGTAGTCCTTGCGGGTCAGGTAGTCCATCGCGGCGCCCAGGGTGAGCTCGACCGCGTCGCCGGCCGGGGCGTACGTGAACGGGAAGCGGAAGTCGACGGCGAACTGGTCCAGGCGGGCCCGGGTCGACAGGCCGCCCACGTACGCCGCGACCTCCTCGGGGGACAGCCCGGCCAGGTCCTCGCGGGCGGCCGCCGGGTTGGCGCCGTCGGTGGCGTCCAGGGTCAGGCGGACCCGGCGGTCGCGGCCGTCCGGGCCGCAGACGTCGCTGTTGATCCACACGCCGCCCGGCGCGGTGTGGTCGTAGATGGCCTGGGCGAACCGCCGCAGCGACTCCCAGCGGTCGCCGTAGGACCAGATCTCGTGGGTCAGCGCGAACGTGAGCGTCGTGTCGATCGAACGCTCCGGGAAGATCGCGCCGCCCAGCACGTTGCGGCGGTAGAAGAACACGTTGGCGTTGTCGAAGACCCCCTGGGCCTTCTTGTGCACGCACTCCTCGAACAGGTGCCGGGCGATCTCCACGCCGATCAGGTCGCTCTCGCGCAGCGCCGGGTCGCGGTCGGCCAGCTCCAGCACCGCGCCCGCGCCGCAGCCGATGTCGACGATCCGGCCCGGCCGTACGTGCCGGTGGACCTGCTGCCACTTGCGGGCCGCGCTGTCGGCGAACGCCTCGACGTAGGTGCGGTAGTTGCGGGTCGCGGTGAGCCCGCCCTCCGCGCCCACCACCGGGTCGTTGACCACCGTGCGCACGCTCTCCACCAGCTGGTAGCGGTCGAAGACGTCGACGGTGGCCGGATGGGCCAGGTCCTGCCAGCTCTCGTCGCCGGCGGCCAGCCGCAGCAGGACGTCCCACGGGCGGGCCGGTTCCGGTGTGCTCTCCGCCTCCACGCCGGCGATGGCGAAACCCAGCGCCGTGTAGAGCGCTGCGACGGCCGGCGTGGAGCACGCCACCACCGTGTTCGCCGGGGTCAGCTCCAGGCCGGTCGCCACCGTGATGTTCTTCAGCGTCACCTCGGCGAAGCGCTCGGTCGGCGCGGTGTCGAACACCGGCACGACCACCGAGCGCAGGCCGGTCAGCACGCTGAAACGCTCGATGGCCGCCTCGCGGCGGTGGTACGGCACCGGATTACGTTTCGTGTTCTCGTGGTTCGCCGACGTCACCGCCCAGACAATGGTCACATCCGGCCACCGCTGCAGGTACTCGGCCTGGAAGCGGGTAAGGACGTGGTGGCGGCCCGGGAAGAGCAAGAAGGTTGTTTCCACGAGGTCGTTGATACCGTACGGAGACGCCGACCACGAGCAGCGGAGACTGTGATGCCTCAACGATCTGATCGACGGCACCGGGTGGTGGTCGTCGGAGCCGGCTTCGGCGGGCTCTTCGCCACCAAGTCCCTGCGCAAGGCCGACGTCGATGTCACCTTGATCAACGGCACGGCGTACCACCTCTTCCAGCCGCTGCTGTACCAAGTGGCGACCGGCATCCTCTCCGAGGGCGAGATCGCGCCCCCGATCCGGGAGATCCTCCGCCGCCAGGACAACGTCGACGTCAAGCTGGGCTGGGTCCGCGACATCGACGTGGCGACCAGGACCGTCGCGGTCGAGGCGCCCGGCATCGACTACACCGTCGAGTACGACACGCTGATCGTCGCCGCGGGTGCCTCCCAGTCCTACTTCGGCAACGACCAGTTCGCCGATCACGCGCCCGGCATGAAGAGCATCGACGACGCGCTCGAGCTGCGGGCTCGGATCTTCGGCGCGTTCGAGCTGGCCGACCTGCAGACCGACCCGGCCGAGATCGAGCGCTGGATGACCTTCGTGGTGGTCGGCGCCGGACCCACCGGGGTCGAGATGGCCGGGCAGATCGCCGAACTGGCCCACCGCACCCTGCCGGGGCAGTACAAGCACATCGACCCGCGCAAGGCCCGGATCATCCTGATCGACGCCCTCGACGCGGTGCTCAACACCTTCGGCGACCACTTGTCCACCCGCGCCCTCCGTCAGCTGCACCTGCTCGGCGTGGAGGTGGAGCTGGAGACCAAGGTGGTCGGCGTGGACGCCACCGGCATCGAGGTGGACACCAAGCGCGGGCACCAGCGCGTCGAGTCGATGACCAAGATGTGGGCCGCCGGGGTGGCCGCCCCGCCGCTGGCCCGCAAGCTAGCCGCGCAGGCCGGCGCCGAGACCGACCGGGCCGGCCGGGTCAAGGTCAACCCGGACTGCACCCTGCCCGGGCACCCGGAGATCTTCGCGGTCGGCGACATGATCTCGCTGAACCAGCTGCCCGGCGTCGCCCAGGTGGCCATCCAGAGCGGCCGGTACGCGGCGGACCAGATCAAGCGCCGGCTGGCCGGTAAGGAACCCGCGGGACCGTTCAAGTACTTCGACAAGGGCAGCATGGCCACCATCTCCCGCTTCTCGGCGGTGGCGAGCGTGGGCAAGCTGCGCGTGTCGGGCTTCCTGGGCTGGCTGATGTGGCTGGCGGTGCACCTGCTCTACCTGGTCGGCTTCAAGAACAGGGTCACGGCGGTACTGCACTGGGCGGTCAGCTTCCTGGGCCGGGGTCGCTCCGAGCGGGTGGCGACGTTCCAGCAGGCGTACGCACGAGCCGCGGTCCGCGAGTACGGCGACCCGTTCGAACGCCGCAAGGCAGCGGCAGCCGCCGAGGCGATGAGCCAGCCGAGCGACCCGGCCAGCCCCTCCGCCTCCGGCCCCACCTCGGCATCCGCCGGCACATCGAGCCGGTGACCCGCCGCCACTGAGTACCAGGATCGTCAGCGCGGTCAGGCGGCGAGGGTGGCGTAGCGGCCGCCGACCGAGACCAGCGTGTCGTGGTCGCCGGACTCCAGGACCCGCCCGTGGTCCACAACCACGATCTGGTCGGCGTCGCGCACGGTCGACAGCCGGTGTGCGATCGTCACCGTGGTCCGTCCACGGGCCAGCTCGTCGAAGGCTCGCTGCACGGCCCGCTCGGTGGAGGTGTCCAGGGCGCTGGTGGCCTCGTCCAGGACCAGGATCCGGGGATCGCGTAGCAGCGTCCGCGCGATGGCGATGCGCTGTTTCTCACCCCCGGAGAACCGGTGCCCGCGCGAGCCGACGACAGTGTCATAACCATCAGGCAGCCCGGCGATCACGTCGTGGATCTGCGCAGCCCGGGCAGCCTGTTCGATCTGGGCGTCGGTGGCGTCCGGCCGGGCGTACCGCAGGTTCTCCCGCACGGTGGTGTGCAGCAGATACGTCTCCTGGCTGACCACGCCGACGACGCCGGCCAGGTCGGCCAGGCGCAGGTCCCGCAGGTCGATCCCGTCGATGGTGATCCGGCCGGCGGTCGGGTCGTAGAGCCGGGCGATCAGCGCGGCGAGCGTGCTCTTGCCCGACCCGGTCTCGCCCACCAGGGCGAGCGACGTACCGGCCGGAACGTCCAGCGAGACCCCGGCGACCGCGGCGGTCTCACTGTCCGGATACGCGAACGTGACGTCCTCGAACCGCAGGTGCCCACGGACTGGACGGGGCAGCTCCACCGGCTCAACCGGGTCGTCCACCTCCACCGGCAGGTCCAGGTACTCGAAGATGCGGGCGAACAGCGCCAGTGAGCTGGTCAGCGAGACCCCGACGCCGAGCAGGCCCATCAGCGGCCGGAACAGCCCGGCCTGCAGCGTGGTGAAGGCGACCAGGGTGCCGATGCTCAGCGTGCCGGCGGTCAGCGGGAGCCCGGCACTGAGGTAGATGACGGCCGGGATGGCGGCGAAGATGATGCTCATGGCGGCCATCCGCCAGCGGCCGGCCAGCTCGGAGCGCAGCTCCAGATCGATGAGCCGGGTGGAGGAGGCGGTGAAGCGGTCGACCAGCGCCGCGCCGGTGCCCATGGTCTTGCTCAGCTGTACGCCGCTGATCGACAGGCCCTCCTCGACGGTGACGTTGAGGTCGGCCAGTTCGCGCTGGCGCTGCGCGGTGATCGCCTTGCGCATCTTCGCGACCCGGCGGGTCAGGTGGACGGCCGGCGGCAGCACCACGAGGGAGACCAGGGAGAGCTGCCAGGACAGGGCGGCCATGGCGACCGCGGTGGCGACGGCGGTGGTGAGGTTCGAGGCGATCGAGGTCGCGGTCGAGGTGACCACCGACTGCATGCCGCCGATGTCGTTGGTGATGCGGGACTGCACCTCGCCGGTGCGGGTCCGGGTGAAGAACGTCACGGACTGCCGGTGCAGGTGGGTGAAGACGTCCACCCGCAGCCGGTGCATGACCTGCTGGCCGACGGTGGTGGAGATCCAGGTCTGGATGACGCCGAGCGCCGAGGTGACGGCGGCGACGGCGACCATGCCGGCGACGAGCCAGGCCAGCAGCGGCAGGTCCTGCTGCGGCAGCGCGCGGTCGATGACCTCGCGCAGCAGGAAGGGGGAGGCCATGGCGATCACGGACGAGGCCACGATGATCGCGGTGACGACGGTGAGCTGCGCCCGGTGGGCGCTGAAGAGCCGGCCGATGCGGCGCAGGGACACCTCGCGGGCCTGCTTCTTCTCGGCGGGGGTGACGGTGGTGGTGCGGCCGCGGCGGCCGCTGTCGACTGTGGTGGCTTCCAAGAGCAACAACCTTCTTCCGGTACGGTATTAGTGAGGTTACCTCACCATGAGGGAACAACCGCAACCGCTGGTACGGTATTCCCGTGGATCCCGCCGCCGACGAGAACCTCTCCGAGCTGTTCTGGTCGGTCGCGCGCACCCTGCGCCACCTCAACCGGGAGGCGCTGGAGCCGCTCAACGTCTCGCCCTCGCACGGCCGGGCCCTCGCCGTCCTGCTGCGCCACGGCCCGATGCGCCCGGGGGCCCTCGCCGAGCACCTGCGCATCGCGCCCCGCTCGGCCACCGAGGTCGTCGACGACCTGCAGGAACGGGGCCTGGTCGAGCGCACTCCGGATCCGGCCGACCGGCGGGCGACCGTACTGCATCTGACAGCCGCGGGCACCGCGGCCGGCGACGCGATCCGGGCCGCCCGGCAGACCGCCGCGGAGCGTTTCTTCGCCGGCCTGAGCGACGCCGACCGCGCCGACCTCACCCGGATCCTGAGGAACATGCGCGAATAATCCTGTTTGTGTAGAGTCACCGGCATGCGCAAGGTGCTCGTCGTCGGTGCCGGGCAGTCCGGCCTCCAGCTCGCCCTCGGCCTGCGTGCCGACGGGCACGACGTCACGCTGATCTCGGCCCGCACGCCGACGGACATCCGCGGCGGGCGCCCGATGAGCACCCAGGGCATGTTCCACGACGCGCTCGAGACCGAGCGGGCCCTCGGCCTCGACCTCTGGGGCGAGCGGGCCCCGGCGTTCGAGGGCTTCCGGATCACGCTGTCCGCCCCGCCCGGCGAGCAGGCGCTGGCCTTCAACGCCCGGCTCGGCCATCCCGGCCGCAGCGTCGACCAGCGCCTCAAGATGGCCGCCTGGCTGGAGCTGGCCGAGCAGCGCGGCGTGACGGTGGAGTACCGCACGGTCGAGGCGGCGGAGCTGGAGGCGCTCGCCGCCCGCCACCACCTGACCGTGGTCGCGGCCGGCCGGGGCGACCTCGTGTCCATCTTCGACCGGGACCCCCGGCGCTCGGTGTACGACGCGCCTCAGCGGGGCCTCGCGGTGGCGTACGTGCACGGCCTCGAGCCCGATCCGCAGTTTCCCGCGCCGCACATCGGTTTCCACGCCGTGCCGGGGCTGGGGGAGCTGTTCGTCATCCCCGCTCTGACCCTGACCGGCCCCTGCGACATCCTGTTCTGGGAGGCCGTGCCCGGCGGGCCGGTCGACCGGTGGGCGGGTCCCGGCCCGATGGACCCCGCGCAGCACCTGGCCCTGATGGTCGAGCTGGCCGGCGAGTACGTGCCCTGGGTCGCCGAGCGCGCCCGTCACGTCGAGCTGACCGATGCCCGGGCCACCCTGCACGGCCGGTACGCGCCGGTGGTGCGCGAGCCCGTCGCCCGGCTGGGGGGCGGGACCGCGGTGCTCGGCATGGCCGATGTGGTGCTGGCCAACGACCCGATCACCGGCCAGGGCGCCAACACCGCGGCCAAATGCGCCACCGCCTACCTGGCCGCGATCCGGGAGCGCGGCGACCGGCCGTTCGACGAGCTGTGGATGCGCGACACCGCGGAGGCGTTCTGGTGCTCGACCGCCCGCGCGGTCACCGACTGGACGAACGCGATGGTGCAACCACTGCCGCCGCACGTGCAACGCATACTCGGCGCCGCGGCGGGCAACCCCACCGTGGCATCCCGGTTCGCCGACGCCTTCTCGGACCCGACCGACCTGGACCACTGGTTCCTGACCCCGGACGCCGCCGAGCGCTACCTCGCCTCGGTGTAGCGCAGCGTTACCTGAGTCACTTCCTGACCGATCGGCCAGCTTCTGACCGATCGGTCAGGCATGCTGGTGGGCATGGCCCGTACCCGGACGCGCGACGAGATCCTCGCTGTCGCCGCGGAGCTCTTCTACCGCGCCGGCTTCAAGGGCACGTCACTGCAGGACATCGCCGCGGAAGTGGGCTGTTCCAAGGCGACGCTGCTCTACCACTTCGACAGCAAGGAAGCGATCCTCGCCGCGCTGCTCGCCCCGGCCGCGCGCGAGCTGGCCGAGCTCGACGAGCAGCTGGCCGGGCTCCAGGGCGAGGCGGCGCGCGCCGCGGCGATCGACGGCTTCGTGGATCTGGTGCTGCGATACCGGCGCGAGGCCGGTCTGATCTACCACGGCTCGCTCGACGTGCTGCTCACGCCGGCCTTCGACGGCGTGCAGCCGATGATCGAAAATTTGTGCTCCGCGTTCGCCGCCCGTTCCACCGATCCGGGCGAGCAGATCGCCGCCGAGGTACTGCTGGCCGGCATCTGCTCGGTGGCGATCGACCGCCCCGATGACGTGACCCTGCGCTCCGCCCTGATCGCCGTGGCGAAGCGTGCCCTGCTCACCCCTCGATCCAAGGACTGACATGGCAACCCTGTTGTACCGGCTGGGCCGGGCCTCGTTCCGGCGCCGCAAGCTCGTGGTCGTGTTGTGGCTGGTGCTGCTGGCCGCCCTGGGCGGCGCCGCCCTGGCCTTCAAGGGCGCGTCGTCGAGCGACTTCACCATGCCCGGCACCGAGTCGCAACGCGCGATCGACGCCCTGCAGCGCGAGTTCCCCGAGGCCAGCGGGGCCACCGGCACCATCGTGGTGGCCGCGCCGGCCGGCGGGACCCTGGCCGACGCCGCCCTCAAGCCGGCCGTCGAGGGCCTGGTCAAGGAGGCGTCGGCGCTGCCCGGCGTGCTCGGTGCCGTGGACCCGTTCCAGGCCAGGGCCCTCTCGCCGAACGGGCAGTACGCGCTGATCCAGGTGCAGTTCGCCACCAGCGCCGACGAGGTGACCGAGCAGCAGCGCACCGCGTACGAGAGCAGCGGCGCCGCCGCCGAGGCTGCCGGGCTGCGCGTCGAGCATGGCGGTGAGGTGATGAACTCCGAGCCAGAGGTCGGTGGCACGGAGAGCATCGGCGTCATCATCGCCCTGGTGGTCCTGGTGATCACCTTCGGCTCGCTGGTCGCCGCCGGCATGACGATGCTCAACGCGCTGATCGGTGTCGGCGCCGGCATGGCCGGGCTGTTCGCGCTCAGCAGCGTCGTCACGCTGACCAGCACCGCGCCGGTGCTGGCGCTGATGCTCGGCCTCGCGGTCGGCATCGACTACTCGCTGTTCATCACCTCCCGGCACCGGCAGAACCTCGTCGACGGCCTCACCCCGCGGGAGGCGGCCGCCCGCGCGGTGGGCACCGCCGGTTCCGCCGTCGTGTTCGCCGGCATCACCGTGGTCATCGCGCTGGCCGGCCTGGCGGTCGTGAACATCCCGTTCCTGACGGTCATGGGCCTGGCTGCCGCGGGCACCGTCGCCGTCGCCGTCCTGGTCGCCATCACCCTGCTGCCCGCCCTGCTCGGTTTCGCCGGTCTGCGGGTCCTGCCGCGCAAGCTGCGCGCCACCGGCTCGCACGCCGCCTCGCACGCCGAGCCCAAGGAGGGCTTCGGCTTCCGGTGGGCCCGGCTGGTCACCCGGTGGCGCATCCCGGTGATCCTGGTCGGCGTGCTCGGCCTGGGCGCTCTGGCCCTGCCGGCCATGGACATGCGGGTGGCGCTGCCCGGTGCCGGCGCCGGGCCGGTCGGCACCCCCGGCCGCGACGCCGCCGACCTGATCACCGAGGGCTTCGGTCCCGGCTTCAACGGCCGGCTGGCCCTGGTCGTCTCCAGCGACTCGCCGGAGCAGACCACGGCGGCCGTGCAGCAGGCCACCCAGCTGTTGCAGGGCACCCCGAACCTGCTGGCCGTGACCCCGCCCAACCTGAGCCAGGACAAGCGGACCGCGCTGCTCGGGGTGCTGCCGCAGACCGGTCCGACCGACGAGGCCACCGAGGAGCTGGTACACGACGTCCGGGACCGGGTGGCCGGGATCGCGGACGCGGACGTGTCGCTGACCGGTCAGACGGCCGTGGGCATCGACGTGTCCGAGAAGCTCTCCGCCGCCATGCCGGTCTACCTGCTGCTGGTCGTCGGCCTGTCGGTGCTGCTGCTGATGCTGGTGTTCCGCTCGATCCTGGTGCCGCTCAAGGCGGCGCTCGGCTTCCTGCTGACCGTGGGCGCCACCTTCGGCATCACGGTGCTGGTGTTCCAGGAGGGACACCTCAGCGAGCTGGTCGGCCTGGACAGCCCGGGACCGCTGATCAGCTTCCTGCCCATCCTGCTGATCGGCATCCTGTTCGGTCTCGCGATGGACTACGAGGTGTTCCTGGTGTCGCGGATGCGCGAGGACTTCGTGCACGGTGCCGGCCCGCAGGAGGCGACCATCAGCGGCATGGGGCACGGCGCCCGGGTGGTCACCGCGGCCGCGCTGATCATGACCTCGGTCTTCGCGGGCTTCATCCTGCTCGACGACCCGGTGATCAAGTCGATGGGCTTCGCGCTGGCCATCGGCGTGGCCATCGACGCCTTCGTGGTGCGGATGACGATCGTGCCGGCCGTGATCTCGCTGCTCGGCCGGGCCGCCTGGTGGCTGCCGCGCTGGCTGGACCGGCTGCTGCCCAACGTCGACATCGAGGGGGAGCGGCTGCGCGAGGAACTGGCGAGCGAGCCCGAGCGGGAAGCGGTCACCGTCTGAACCGTTTAAGCAGGTAAGGGAGCCGGGGCGTGCATCGCACGCCCCGGCTCTTTATTGCCGGATTGTTACCTGTCCGGTGATCTAGAAACTTGCGAATCATCTTCTGCTCTGAATAGGTTGCCCTCGGCAACAAAACCATGTGCAAGCCATACCCCCCTCCCGGAGGCATCCATGACGTTGGCGAGGTGGTGCGAGCGATGAGCGACGCGCCGATCCTCCTGGAGATGCGTTCCATCACCAAGGAGTTCCCCGGAGTCAAGGCACTCTCCGACGTCAACCTGGTGGTGCGCGCCGGGGAGATCCACGCCATCTGCGGCGAGAACGGTGCCGGCAAGTCCACGCTGATGAAGGTGCTCAGCGGGGTCTACCCGTTCGGCACGTACGAGGGTGACATCGTTTACCAAGGGTCGGAGACGCGCTTCGCCGACATCCGCGCCAGCGAGCGCGCCGGCATCGTGATCATCCACCAGGAGCTGGCGCTCATCCCCGAGCTCTCGATCACCGAGAACATCTTCCTGGGCAACGAGCCCCGCAAGCGCGGCGCGATCGACTGGAAGTCCGCCCAGCGCCAGGCCCGCGAGCTGCTGGCCCGGGTCGGGCTGCGCGAGGACCCGGACACCCTGATCAAGGACATCGGTGTCGGCAAGCAGCAGCTGGTGGAGATCGCCAAGGCGTTCGCCAAGGACGTCAAGCTGCTCATCCTGGACGAGCCCACCGCCGCGCTGAACGAGGCGGACTCGCGGCACCTGCTCGACCTGCTGCGCGGTTTCCGCGAGCGCGGCATCACCTCGATCATCATCTCGCACAAGCTCAACGAGATCGAGGCCATCGCCGACCAGATCACCATCCTGCGCGACGGCCGGACGGTCGAGACCCTGGACGTCAAGGCCGACGGCGTCGACGAGGACCGGATCGTGCGCGGCATGGTCGGCCGCGAGCTCAGCAGCCGCTTCCCCGACCACACGCCGAAGATCGGCGAGGTGTTCTTCGAGGTCCGCGACTGGAACGTGCGGCACCCCGTCTCCGCCGAGCGGCAGGTCTGCAAGAACGAGAGCTTCGTGGTCCGCCGCGGCGAGATTGTGGGCTTCGCGGGCCTGATGGGCGCCGGGCGCACCGAGCTGGCGATGAGCGTCTTCGGCCGCTCGTACGGCGTCTGGGAGTCCGGCACGATCATCAAGGACGGCAAGGAGATCGTCCTCAGGACGGTGGCCGACGCGATCGCCCACGGGCTCGCGTACGTCAGCGAGGACCGCAAGGCGATCGGCCTCAACCTGCTCGACGACATCAAGACGTCGACGGTGTCGGCCAAGCTGTCCAAGATCACCAAGCGCGGTGTGCTCGACGAGGTCGCGGAGTACAAGGCGGCCGAGTCCTACCGCAAGGAACTGCGCACCAAGGCGCCGACCGTGGACGAGGGCGTCTCCAAGCTCTCCGGCGGTAACCAGCAGAAGGTCGTCCTGGCGAAGTGGATGTTCACGGACCCCGACCTGCTGATCCTCGACGAGCCCACCCGTGGCATCGACGTGGGCGCGAAGTACGAGATCTACGGCATCATCCAGCGGCTCGCCGACCAGGGTAAGGGCGTCATCGTCATCTCCTCGGAGCTGCCCGAGCTGATCGGGCTCTGCGACCGCATCTACACCGTGTTCGAAGGCCAGATCACGGGCGACATCCCCCGCCAGGACGCGGATCCGGAGACCCTCATGAAGCAGATGACCTCGACGAAGAAGATGCAGACCCGATGAGCCGATTCAAGGACCTTCAGAAGAACCTCTTCGGAGGTACCACCTCCAACGCCCGCCAGTTCGGCATGATCTTCACCCTGGTGGCGATCGTCCTGCTGTTCCAGTTCCTGACGGACGGGCTGACCCTGCGGTCGGACAACCTGATCGCGCTGTTCCAGCAGAACTCCTACATCCTGATCCTGGCCATCGGCATGCTGATGGTGATCGTGGCCGGGCACATCGACCTGTCGGTCGGCTCGATCGCCGCGTTCGCCGGCATCCTGGTCGCCAAGTCCATGACGGAGTGGGACCTGCCCTGGCCGCTGGCCATCCTCTTCGGCCTGGCCATCGGCGCGGCGATCGGTGCCTGGCAGGGCTTCTGGGTGGCCTACATCGGCGTGCCCGCGTTCATCGTCACGCTGGCCGGCATGCTGATCTTCCGTGGCGGCAACCAGTTCATCGGTAACGCGAACACCATCCCGGTGCCCGAGGGCTTCCGGGTGATCGGCTCGGGCTTCCTGCCCGAGGTGGGACCGAACACCGGTTACAACAACCTCACCCTGCTGCTGGGCCTGGCCGCCTGTCTCGCGGTGATCTGGCGTGAGGTGCAGGCGCGGCGTACCCGGCACGAGATGGACGCCGACGCCGGCCCGATGTGGGTCTCGATCCTGCGGATGGCCGTCATGGTCGGGGTGCTGGCCTTCGTGGCGCTGCGCTTCGCCAGCGGCCGGGTGGGCACCAGCTTCCCGGTCTCCGGCATCATCCTGGTCGCGCTGGTCATCCTGTACTCGTTCTACACCCGCAACACCGCCGGCGGCCGGCACATCTACGCGGTCGGCGGCAACTCGCGCGCCGCGGAGCTGTCCGGCGTCAAGCTCAAGCGGGTCAACTTCTTCGTCATGATGAACATGTCCGTGCTCGCCGCGCTGGCCGGCATGATCTTCGTGGCCCGTTCGGCGGCCTCCGGCCCGCAGGACGGCAACGGCTGGGAACTGGACGCGATCGCCGCGGTCTTCATCGGTGGTGCGGCCGTGGCCGGCGGTATCGGCACGATCAGCGGCTCCATCGTGGGTGGTCTGGTCATGGCCGTGCTCAACAACGGCCTGCAGCTGCAGGGCGTCGGCACCGACCGGGTGCAGATCATCAAGGGTCTGGTGCTGCTGCTCGCGGTCGCGCTGGACGTCTACAACAAGAGCCAGGGACGCTTCTCGGTCATCGGAAGCATCATGCGTCCCTTCCGCCGGGAGGCTCCTGCCACTCCGGCTTCGTCGGCCGCGGAGCGCGAGCCCGCCAAGACATCGGTGTCCGGCTGACGGTCACCGAAACCCCTCTCACCCGTATCACCTCTGAAGAAGGGCACTACCCCCCAATGCGTACATTCTTTGCCAAGACGGTGGCCATCGGCGCCATCTCGATGCTGGCCCTGACGGCCTGCGGCGGCGGCCGCGACGAGGAGACCGGCGGCTCGGACGCCCCGGCCAAGGGCTTCGCGGCCAACTCCCTGATCGGTGTGGCCCTGCCCGCCAAGACCTCGGAGAACTGGGTCCTCGCCGGTGACCTGTTCACCAACGGCCTGAAGGAGGCCGGCTTCACCAGCGACGTGCAGTACGCCGGCGCGTCCACCACGGTGGCCGACCAGCAGGCCCAGATCACCGCCATGGTGACCAAGGGTGCCAAGGTCATCGTCATCGGCGCGACCGACGCCGCCCAGCTGTCGACCCAGGTCGCCGCGGCGCACCAGGCCGGCGCGAAGGTCATCGCGTACGACCGCCTGATCACCAACACGCCGGACCTCGACTACTACGTCGCGTTCGACAACTTCAAGGTCGGCCAGCTCCAGGGCCAGGCCCTGCTGGACGGCATGAAGGCCAAGAAGCCGACCGGCCCGTGGACCATCGAGCTGTTCTCCGGCTCGCCGGACGACAACAACGCCGGTGTCTTCTTCAACGGTGCGATGGACGTCCTCAAGCCGGCCATCGACAAGGGCGACGTCGTCGTCGGCTCGAAGCAGACCGAGGTCAAGCAGACCGCCATCCAGGGCTGGAAGGCCGAGGGTGCGCAGGCCCGCATGGACCAGCTGCTGACCTCGACCTACGGCAGCAAGGAGCTGGACGGCGTCCTCTCCCCGAACGACACGCTGGCCCGCGCGATCATCACCTCGATCAAGGGTGCCGGCAAGAAGGTCCCGGTCGTCACCGGTCAGGACTCCGAGGTCGAGTCGATCAAGTCGATCATGGCCGGCGAGCAGTACATGACGATCAACAAGGACACCCGCACGCTGGTCAAGGAGACCATCAACATGGTCAAGGCCCTGCAGGCCGGTAACGCCCCGCAGGTCAACGACCAGAAGTCGTACAACAACGGCAGCAAGGTCGTCGACACCTTCCTGCTCCCGCCGGTCGCCGTGACCAAGGCCAACGCGGCCGAGGCGTACGCGAACGACCCGAAGCTCGCCCCGCTCACCAAGGCGTGACGACTGAGTAGTGCCTGACGGCCCTTGGGTCCCCGGAGTCCGTCTCCGGGGACCCTTCGTCGTCTTCGATACCGACAAAACGGATGAACGGGAGGAGGCTGGACCGTGGCGGTACCCGTACGGTCGAAGCCGTCCCGCCCGGGGCGCCCCGTGGAGCTGCCGCTGCCGGCGGCGCCCGGCGCCAGCCAGGAGGAGATCCGCCGGCAGAACCTCGGCGCGGTGCTGCGCTTCGTGCACGTGCACGGGCCGACCTCCCGGGCCGAGCTGACCGGCCGGCTCGGGCTCAACCGCAGCACCATCGGCGCGCTCGCGGCCGACCTGGCCGCCGCCGGCCTGGTCACCGAGGAGGCCGAGGCTCCCACCAGCGCTCGCCGCGCCGGCCGGCCGTCGCTGGTGGTCACCCCCTGCTCCGGCCGGGTGTACACGTACGCGCTGAGCATCGAGGCGGACCGGCTGCGGGCGGCCCGCATCGGTCTCGGCGGCCGGATCCTCGATCTGCGGGAGGTCCGCCGCCCGCCCGGCCTGGCGATCCTCGACGCCGTGGCACCGCTGGCCGGCTTCGTCCGCGCGATGCAGGACTCCGCCGCCGCCGGTGCGCTGCCGATCGGCGGAGCCGTCGCGGTGGCCGACACCACCCGGGACGCGCAGGGGCGGATCCGGATCGGCGCCACGGACGAGCGGCTCGGTGACGCGTTGCGCGACGAGCTGGCGACCGGGCCCGGCTTCGTCACCGGCGACATGGCCGACATCGCCGCGCTGGCCGAGCACGTGCGCGGCGTGGCCGCGGGCATCGACGACCTGATCTACCTGCACGGCGATCTCGGGGTCAGCGCCGGCATCATCACCGGCGGCCGGTTGGTCGCCGGGCACCGCGGCCACGGCGGCAAGGTCGGTCACATGGTGGTCAACCCGCACGGACTGCCCTGCGGCTGCGGCTCCCGCGGCTGCTGGGAGACCGAGGTCGGGGAGAGCGCGCTGCTGCGTCACGCCGGCCGCGGGCCGGAGGACCGGGCTGCCGTCCTCGAGGTGCTGGGGGCCGCGGCCGGGGGCGAGCCGGTGGCCGGCGCCGCGGTCCGCCAGGTCGCGGACTGGCTCGGCTTCGGGGTGGCCAACCTGGTCAACGTGGTCAACCCGGACCTGGTGGTCTTCGGCGGCTCGCTGCGGGAGATCTACGCCGCCGGAGCCGGAGAGGTCCGCCGGCGCCTGGACGCGATGGCCCTGCCGGCCTCCCGCGAACACGTGCAACTGCGTGCGGCGACCCTGGGCCGTAACGCCGCGCTGATCGGCGCGGCTGAGCTTGCCTTCGAGCAGGTGCTGGCCGACCCGCTCAGCGTGGGGACCGCGGAGTAGGGCCGGAAGCGGTTGCGCGGCAGGAGCAGACTTGGTGCGGCATCAGCGACGGAGGCGGCTCCCGTCCGACCACCCCGCCGCCACCCCGGAAAGGACTGAAGGCCGATCATGACGGGAACACCGGTTGGCGCCGCCACGCTGCGCTGGGTGGGCACGCTGGCCTGGCTCCTGCCACCGCTGGTCGAGCTGCCCCTGCTTGTGGGGCTGTGCTCCGGCATCCCGGAGGTCAGCCGGGCGGCCGTCTTCGGCACCCCGGCCACCCGGATAGCGGTGCTGTTCGCCCTGGCCGCCGCGATGGCCGGGTTCGTGGCCGTGGTGCGCGGCACGACCGGGCTGGCGCGGGCAGCCGTCGCCGGGGCGCTGTCGATCGCCGCCGGGATCGTGGCGGCGCTGGCCGCCGGCTTCCTCTTCGACGGAGAGTTCCCGCTGGTCGGACTGCTCCCCGCGCACTCCGCGCTGGCGCTGGCCATGCTGGCCCGCGCCACGATGCGCGAGCCCGCCGACTCCTAGTACCGGCGCCGCGCCGCCAGCCCGGGCAGCAGGGTCAGCCCGGCGATGATGGCACCGGCGACCATCCCGAGGTACGCGAGCAGCACCGCCTCCGCCCCTCCGCCGAAGGCGGCCGCCCCGATCACGAGGACGAAGCCCAGCAGCACCGGCAGCCCGGCGAGCACCCAGGCGGCGGTCTTCTGCGCCGGGCTCCAGCGGGCGGAGCCGGATACCAGCATCAGCCCGGCCAGCGGACTGATCACCGGCAGCACCACGGCGCCGGCGGTGAGCAGGGCGATCCCCGCGTACTCGGGTCCGGCCGACGACGTGGCCACCGGTGGCGGCAGCGGCGCCGGTGCGACCGGCCGGCGCAGGTGGGCCGGCATCCGGCCGCGGCGGGCGGCCGCCGCGAGGGCCTCCGGCGGGCCCAGCCGGTGCAGGATGTGCCGCGGGTCCTCCAAAGGGTCGGCCACCGAGGTACGCCGCATCGCGATGTAGTCCGCGACGGTGGTCATGAGCTCGTCCCGCAGCTCCGGTGCGAGATCCTCGCTGGCACCCCAGAGCGCGGCCAGATAGTCCAGGACGAGGACGTCCGTGTGCGCCAGCGGCGTGGTGTCGTAGTGGTGCGGTACGGACGTCATCCGGATCCCCCTGGTGCAGAGTGCGACAGTGCAGTCAGCATCGCGGCGGGCCACCCCGGCGCACATCTGGCCGAGGGCTGATACCCCGGCCTGCTCTCTGTCTTTCGGCCGATCCGGTCCGGCCGGGGTGATCACGGCCGGTCCGGGGCGATAGTCCGTTTCGCGGATGGCCCGGGGCCGGTTCGTACGGCAGCCTGGTCCGGTGGACCACGGCGATCATGCGAGCAATCCCGCAGTGCCGGGTTTTGCTACATCCGAGCCGTTCAGCGCCGATGCTTTCAGCATGGCTGAGGACACCCGCGCACCCGCACGCTACGTGTGGATCACCGCCGGCCTCGCCGTCGCCAGCTGGCTGTGGTTCCTGCTGTTCAGCACGGTCGGCGCCGGGCACGTGTCGATCGCCTACCTGGCGGTGCCGCTGGGCGGCGCCTTCGCGGTGGCCGGGCTTTTCCAGCTCTGGCGCACCGTACGCGGCGACCGGACCGCCGGCCGCTTCTGGCTCACCCTGCTGGTCGCCGCCTCCTTCATGACCGCCGGCTACGTGCTGATGGCGGTCAACGCCGCCCTGAACTCGGTCGGCGACATGCCGCCGGACATGACGCTGTCCGCCGCGGGCTGCGTCGGGCTGGGCTTCGCGCTGGCCATGTGGGCCGTCGCCCGGGTGCCGGTGGGCGCGATGAATCCCGCCGAGCGCTGGCGCATGCACCTTGACCGGCTCGTCGCCTTCCTGGGCTGCGCGACGGTGCTCTGGCACTTCGGGCTGGCTCCGATGCTGACCGCCGAGGAGCGCTGGGCCCCGCAGACCCTGTCGCTGGTCGGGCTGGCGTTCCTGCTCACCATCGGCGGCATCACCAAGGTCTCGTACCTCGGTGACGGTCCGGTCGACCGCACCGCGATGCGGCTGGTCGCGACCATGGGCCTGACCGCGGCCGGGGTCGCCGTGCTGGCCACCACGTTCGGCAACGCCGGCGGGGTGCCGTCGCAGGCCCTGGTGCTGCCGCTCGCGCCGGTCCTGCTCACCCTGGCCGTACGGGCCCAGGCCCAGGCCACGCTGGGCGGGCGCCGGGAGTCGCGCCGGTCCTCGCCGCTGCTGCCGTACCTGGCGATCGCCGCCGGGGACCTGCCGCTGATCGCCGTGGCCGTCGGCCCGCTGCAGTGGCCCGGCCGGGTCTCGCTGATCGCCGCCGTGCTGGTCAGCGTCCTGGTCACGGGCCGGCAGTTCGTGGCCTTCCGCGACAACAAGCGGCTGCTCAGCGACATTCGCGGCCAGGAGGTGCGGCTGCAGCACGAGGTCAGCCACGACAGCCTGACCGGGCTGGCCAACCGGGCCCGGTTCCGCGGCGCGCTGCACGCGGCGCTGGCCGATCAGGCGTCCGCGACCGTGCTGCTGGTCGACCTGGACGACTTCAAGACGGTCAACGACTCGCTCGGCCACGACGTCGGCGACCACCTGCTGGTCGCGGTGGCCGACGTGCTGCGCCGGCAGTGCGGGGCCGACGGCCTGCCGGTCCGCATCGGCGGCGACGAGTTCGCCGTGCTGCTCACCGGTGGCACCACCGTGGGGGAGACCGTCGCGCAGCGCCTCCTGGACGCGCTGACCCGGCCGATCAGCGAGCACCGGCTGCTGGTGCAGGCCAGCATCGGCATCGCGACGGCGGCGCCGGGAGCGACGCTCGACAGCGTGCTGCGCGACGCCGACGTCGCCATGTACGCCGCCAAGGGGCACGGCAAAGCCGGCTACGTGCGGTACGTGCCAGGCATGGAGGAGCCGATCCTGGCGCACATCCAGCTCGGCGGCGAGCTGCGCCGGGGCCTGGACGAGGGCGAGTTCCGGGTCGTATACCAGCCGGTGATCGCGCTGGCCGACGGCAAGATCATCGGGGTAGAGGCGCTGGTGCGCTGGGACCACCCGGTGCGCGGGCCGGTGTCGCCGGCCGAGTTCATCCCGGTCGCCGAGCGTACCGGCCTCATCGTCGAGCTGGGCCGGTTCGTGCTGCGCGAGACGTGCCGGCAGATGGCGGCCTGGCTGGCCGAGTTCGGCCCGGACGCGCTGCAGAAGCCGGGCGTCAACGTCTCGGCCCGGCAGCTGCACGATCCGGACTTCGTCGGCGACGTGCTGGCCGCGCTGGCCGATTCCGGCCTGCCCACCGACCGCCTGGTGCTGGAGCTGACCGAGTCCGCGGTGCTGCGCGGCAGCCAGGTGTCGCGCACGCTGCACGAGCTCGACCGGCTCGGCGTCGCGCTGGCCCTGGACGACTTCGGCACCGGCGAGTCGTCGCTGAGCCTGCTGCGCTCGTTCCCGGCGTCGATCGTCAAGCTGGACAAGTCCTTCGTGGACGGTATCGAGATCGAGGACGGCGAGGCCGGCGGCCGGGACGCCCGCCAGGCGGTGGCCCGCGCCGTCATCCAGCTGGCGAACGCGCTGGGCCTGGACACCGTGGCCGAGGGCATCGAGAACGAGGCCCAGGCCGAACAGCTGCGCCTGCTGGGCTACACCCTCGGCCAGGGCTACCACCTGGCCCGGCCGATGCCCGCCGAGGAGTTCACCCGGCTGCTCGCCGCCCAGCGCCGCGCCGTCACGGCCTGACGTATACCGCTTGTCCCGCGCCGCCCGGGCGGGCACGGTGGGGATGTGACTGTCCACAACCGCCGCCGCCGGTCGGCGGGCTCTGTCCGAGGTGGCCGGTGAGCTGGGCGAAGCCCTTCGGAACGGGCGATGTCCGGTGTGTCCACATCGTCTGATCCACGGCTTTGGCGGGCACTTATCGCGTGCCGCAGCAAAACTTTTGCATATTTCGAAGATTCTTTTCGCCACTTGAGCGAAACAAGCCATTAACATCAGCAAGCGAACGACTTCGATGCAACAAAAGTGCTCCGACGTGGCGCACGGCTCCCCGAGAGCCGCCGCCCGAGCGGCCGATGCCGCGCGTCCACGTCATTCCCGCACCACCTACCGGGAGGCAGTGCAAGCGATGCAGAACGAGTCCACCGTCAGCCGCCGCAATCTTCTGGGCGCCGCCGCAGCCGGTGCGGCCGTGGTCGGCACCTCCGCCGTCCTGGCCTCGCCGGCCGAGGCCACCAAGGGCGGCCGCCGGCCCGCCCGGGTGCCGCGCGACCGGATCAGCGTGCAGCTCTACACCCTGCGCAACCAGCTCGCCATCGATCTGGACGCCAGCCTGGCCGAGCTGGCCGAGATCGGTTACACCCGGATCGAGCACGCCGGCTTCGTCGGCCGCACGGCCGCGCAGTTCCGCGCCGCGCTGGACGCCGCCGGGCTGCGCGCGACCTCCGGGCACGTCGGCATCCCGCAGCCGTTCAACGCCTCCACCTGGCAGGCCGCGCTCGAGGACGCCCAGATCGTCGGCAACAAGTTCATCGTGCACCCGTACTTCGGCACCGACGCCAACGGGCCGATCCGCGACGGCTCGGTCTACAAGGCTTTCGCCCGGGACCTGAACAAGGCCGGCGCGCTCGCCCGCAAGGCCGGGCTCAGCTTCGGCTACCACAACCACCACAACGAGTTCCTGCGCCAGGACGGTGGCAAGCGCACCGGCTTCGACATCCTGACCCGCGAGACCGATCCCGGGCTGGTGCACTTCGAGGTCGACCTGTACTGGGCCTGGCGGGGTGCGAACGACCCGGTGGACCTGATCCACGAGAACCGGGGACGGATCCGCCAGGTCCACGTCAAGGACATGGCGGTCTCGAGCGGCTTCGAGGACCCCGGCGCCGGCCTGATCGACTTCGGCCGCATCTTCGAGCACTCCCGCGAGGCGGGACTGGTCGAGTACATCGTGGAACGTGACGACGCGGGCAGCCCACCGCGTACCCCCGCCGACGCGCTGACCACCGCGGAGGTCGGCTTCCGTTACCTCGACAACCTCCGGTTCTGAGGGGACTGATCTATGAAGAAGCGATTGCTGACCGCCGTACCCGTGCTGGCTCTGCTCACGACGGCCCTGACCGTCCCGTCCGGGCCGGCCACCGCGCAGGCCCCGGCCGAGCCGCCGCCGGACGCGAACTTCCAGAAGGTCACCCTGGACGACTTCCCGGGCGAGCCGATCGCGCTGGCCGTGCTGCCGGACCGGCGGGTGCTGCACACCGCGCGCACCGGTGAGGTTCGCATCAACGACCCGAAGAGCGGGCGCAACATCCTGGCCGCCAAGCTCCCCGTCTATCTCCACGACGAGGAGGGTGTGCAGGGCGTCGCGATCGACCCGAACTTCGCGAAGAGCAAGTGGGTCTACATCTACTACTCGCCGCGGCTGAACACGCCGATGGACGACCCGGCGACGCCCGCCGTCAACGAGGGCGACGCGCCGGAGAACGGCACCGCCGCCGACTTCGCGCCGTACAAGGGCGTGATGCGGCTGTCGCGCTTCAAGCTCAACGGCAACACGCTCGCGCTGACGACCGAGCAGAAGATCATGGAGGTCGCCACCGACCGGGGCATCTGCTGCCACGTCGGCGGCAAGATCGACTTCGACAGCAAGGGCAACCTGTACCTGTCCACGGGCGACGACACCAACCCGTTCGCCTCCGACGGCTACGCGCCGATCGACGAGCGGGCCGACCGCAACCCGGCGTACGACGCGCAGCGCACCTCCGCCAACACCAACGACCTGCGCGGCAAGCTGCTGCGGATCAAGGTCGGGGCCAACGGCAGCTACACCATCCCGAAGGGCAACCTGTTCAAGCCGGGCACCGCGTACAC
Organism: Actinoplanes auranticolor; assembly: GCF_018332655.1. GTDB lineage: Bacteria > Actinomycetota > Actinomycetes > Mycobacteriales > Micromonosporaceae > Actinoplanes > Actinoplanes auranticolor. The sequence continues at coordinate 131,060 of NZ_BOQL01000030.1, forward strand.
CCGCCCGGAGATCTACGCGATGGGCCTGCGCAACCCGTTCCGCTTCGCGGTGGACAAGACGACCGACGTCGCATACGTCGGTGACTACTCGCCCGACGCGAACAGCCCCAACCCGGCGCGTGGCCCGGCCGGGCACGGCCGCTGGATGGCCATCGACAAGCCCGCCAACTACGGCTGGCCGTACTGCGTCGCGCCCGACATGCCGTACGTCGACTTCGACTTCGCCACCCGGACCTCCGGCCAGCCGTTCAACTGCGCCGCGCCGGTCAACGACTCGCCCAACAACACCGGCAAGCGCAAGCTGCCGCCGGTGCAGAAGGCGGAAGTCATCTACACGTACGCGGCCTCGACGGAGTTCCCGGAGCTGGGCACGGGTGGCATCGGCCCGATGGGCGGCCCGGCGTACAACTTCGACGCCAAGAACAAGTCGGCAACCAAGTGGCCGAAGTACTACGACGGCAAGCCGCTGTTCTACGAGTGGACCCGTGACTACGTGCAGGAGTTCACGCTCGGCGCGGACAACGAGGTCACCGCGATCCGTGAGGTGCTGCCGTCGGTCATCTTCGACAACCCGATGGACCTGGAGTTCGGCCCGGACGGCTCGCTGTACGTCCTGGAGTACGGCGACGGCTACTTCTCCGAGAACCCGGAGGCGCAGCTGGCCCGCATCGACTACGTGCGCGGCAACCGCACCCCGCTGCCGAAGATCACGGCAACGCCGGTCCGCGGCGAGGCGCCGCTGACGGTGACGTTCTCCAGCGCCGGCACCACCGATCCCGACGGTGACAGCCTGCGCTACGCCTGGGACTTCAACGCCGACGGCATCGTCGACTCCCGGGCCCCGAACGGGGTCTACACGTTCACCGAGAACGGCAACTACCGGCCGACACTCAAGGTGACCGACCCGACCGGCCGCTGGGCGTCCGCGGAGGTGCTGCTCCCGGTGGGCACGGCAGCCCCGCAGGTCACCCTGACCACCACGCCGAACCCGGACCAGCCGTTCGCCTTCGGTGACACGGTGAGCTACCAGGTCACCGTGGTCGACGACCAGCCGATCGACTGCTCGCAGGTCACCGTGACCTACATCCTGGGCCACGACCAGCACGGTCACCCGCTGTCCACGGCCACCGGCTGCAGCGGCTCGATCCAGACGTTCCTCGACCCGGGTCACGCCGGGGCGGAGAACCTGAACGCGGTGTTCGTCGCGTCGTACACGGACTCCGGCACCCCGCCGCAGACCGGGACCGACGAGGTCGTCCTGGACCCGACCGAGAGCTGAGGTACCAAGCGACCGAGGTCACCGCCGTCACACACGGCGGTGACCTCGGCCGTTCCGCCCGCATCAGGGCCCTGATTGCGCCACCCTGGTAGGTGTGGGGGTGCACCTGGAGCAATGGTGGGCGCAGTTCCTCGAAGCGTCCGACCGATTCGACGCCGCCTACCTGGTCGAGGGGCTCAGCGACCTGGTCGGCCCGTACATCAAGGCTCCGCTGCTGCGCCGCGAGGTCAAGATCGCCGCGGACGCGGTGGTCCGGCAGCTGGAGCGCCCGGCGAGCGCCGAACGCGCCGAACTCGGCCGGGAGGCCACCGAACGGCTGACCCGCACCCTCGATCGCATCCGCGAACGCTCGACCGGAGCGGCGATCGCCACCGACGAGGCGGCGATCATCGACCTGGCCCTGAGCGGCGAGTACGCGGCCGCGGCCGCCGCGGCCGAGCCCCTGGTCGGCGAGAAGAAGCTGTACCGCCTCTTCGTGACAGCCCTGCGCCTGGAACGCTTCGACATCCCGATGGCCCTGCGCCTGCTGGAGGGCGGCCAGACCCCGCGCGAGGCGATCCGCTCGGGCCACCTGCTCGGCCGGTACAGCTGGTGGCCGTCCTGGCTGCTGCGCATCGTCACGGAACGGGCCCTGGCCGGCACCCTGGACGATGACACGATCGCGGCGCTGGACAAGTGCGCGTACGCGGAGCTGACCCCGTTACAGGCGAACCTGGCCCGCAAGCTGCTGGGCGGCAACGAGGCGCTGATCAGCACGGCGGCCCACCGCCTGGTCAGCCTGGGCGAGGCGGACGCGGCCGAACGCCTCCGCGAGGGCGACATCGCAGCGGTGGCGTTCGCAGCCCGGTTGAGCACCCAGTAGAAGCGCGAAAAGGCCCGGCCGTCGGGTGACGGCCGGGCCCGGGGGAGTGACAGCGACTACGCGCCGCCGGCCGTCAGGGTCACCGTCTGCGGTTTGAAGCCTGCCCCGTTGATGTCCACGCCGGCCGTCTTCGCCAGGTCCAGGGCCTGCTTGATGTAGTCGTTGGTGAAGGCTAGCCCTTCCGGCTGCTTGGTCAGCACCGTGTCGCCGGTCTGGTTCTTCGTGGTCAGGGACAGGTCGACCGTCTGCTTCCAGTCCGCCTCGTTGATCGTGCCGATGCCGCCGGTGGCCGGCCAGACCAGCTTGTTCACCTCGTTCATCTGCCACAGCTGGTGGCTCTTGCCGAGCTTGGAGCCCTTGGCCACCACCAGGTCGCGGCACGCCTCGGCGTTGTCGCGGCAGTACGCCCAGCCCTTGATCGTGCCGGCCAGGAACTTCACCGTCTGCTGCTGGTACGCCGGGTCGCTGAGCTTCTCCGTGTTCGCCCACACCGCGTCCTGCAGCATCGACGAGCCTTCGGTCTTCCAGTCGATGACGGCGAAGTCCTCGGGCGTGTAGAGCTTGCCCGTGGCCGGGTTCGTCGCCTCCAGGAGCTGGGCGTACTCGTTGTAGCTCATCGCCTGGGCGGCGTCGATCTCCTTCTTGAGCAGTGCCTGCATGTCGAACTGCTGCTGCACCAGCGTGACGTCCTTGCCCGGGTCCAGGCCGGCCTTGGTCATACCGGCGAACAGCTCGAACTCGTTGCCGAAGCCCCAGTTGCCGACCTTCTTGCCCTTCAGGTCGGCCGCCTTGGTGATGCCGCTGTCCTTCCAGGCCACCTGGTACGTGCCGGAGCGGGCGAAGATCTGCCCCACGTCGGTGATGCCGGCGCCCTGCTCCCGGGACGCCAGCGCCTTGGGGACCCAGGCCACCGCGTAGTCGGCCTTGCCCTGGGCCAGCGCGGTCTGCGGCACGATGTCCACGCCGCCTTCCAGCAGCTGGACGTCGAGGCCCTGCTCCTGGTAGTAGCCCTGGTCCACCGCGGCGATGTAGCCGGCGAACTGGGCCTGGTAGAACCACTGCAGCTGCAGCTTGATCGGGGTCAGGGCGCCGCCGCTGGCGCCCGGGGTCGTGGTCGTGGGGGTGTCGGCGGTGCCGCAGGCGCTCAGCGTGAGCGCGGCGGCGACGAGGGAGGCGAGCAAGGGACGACGCACACGAACTCCTAGGAGATGAGGCGGGTTTTCCAGGGCATCGCGATCCGCTCCAGCAGGAGCGTGGCTAGGTAGAAGAACAGTCCGAGCAGGCAGGCGCCGACCACGAAGGCCCAGGCACGGGGGTACGCGGTGAACGCGGCGGCGGAGGTGATCCGCGCGCCGAGCCCGTCCTGCAGGCCGCCGAAGTACTCGGCGACCACCGCGGCGATGACGGCCAGCGACGACGCCTGTCGCAGGCCGGTGAAGACGAACGGCAGCGCGCCGGGCAGCCGGACCAGCCGGGTGAAGGTCCAGCCGCCGGCGGCGTAGCTGGTCATCAGCTCCCGGTGGGTCGGGTCGACCTCGCGCAGGCCACGCAGCGTGTTGATGAAGACCGGGAAGAACACGATGATCCCGGCGACCAGCCGGCGCGGCACGCTCGAGGTGGATTCGAACATGTTGTTGAGGATCGGGGCGAGCGCGATGATCGGCAGTGCGTTGAGCACGGCGGCGAGCGGGACGGAGACCTCGGAGAGCACCCGGAACCGGCTCGCCGCCATCGCGGCCAGCACCCCGGCGACCGTGCCCCAGGCCAGCCCGACGAGCGCGTTGAGCCCGCTGGCCACCCCGGCCTCCCCGACGTTCCGGCGCTGCACGACCAGCTCGTGCCAGATCGCCGACGGCGCCGGCAGGATGAACGGCGCGATCCGCCCGAGCGACACCACCAGCTCCCACGCCACCAGCGCGGCGATCCCGAGCAGGACCGGCGGGGCGACGCGGCGCAGGAGATTCACGGCGCGGCCGTCGCGGAGGAGGCGGGCCCGGAGGTACGGGGAGACGGCGCCGCAACCGCAGCGGCGCCCTCCGCCTCCACGATGTCCGGCACGGGTCCCGGGCCCCGCAACGCGCGGCGGACCGCGGTGATCGCCGCGAAGTACGCCGGGGACTGCCGGGCCGCGTCGTCGCGGGTGCCCAGCTCGACGTCGATGGTCGCGGTGATCCGGCCCGGCCGCGGTGACATCACCACGACCCTGTCGGACAGGAACACCGCCTCCGAGATGGAGTGCGTGACGAAGACCGTGCTGGTGCCGGTCTGCGCGCAGATCGCCAGCAGCTCCGACTGCAGCCGTTCGCGGGTCATCTCGTCGAGCGCGCCGAACGGCTCGTCCATCAGCAGCAGCGGCGGGTGCACGGCCAGGGCCCGGGCGATCGCGACGCGCTGCTGCATGCCACCGGAGAGCTGCGCCGGATAGTGCCCGGCGAAGTCGGCCAGCCCGACCAGCGCCAGCATCTCGGTGGCCCGGGCCCTGCGTTCGGCCCGGGAGGCGCCGCGCAACTCCAGCGGCAGCTCCACGTTGCGCTGCACGGTGCGCCACTCGAAGAGGCCGGCCTGCTGGAACGCGATGCCGTACTCCTGGTCCAGTCTGGCCCGGGCGGCCGGTTTGCCGGCCACCTCGACCGTCCCGGCCGACGCCGGGGTCAGGTCGGCGATCAGCCGCAGCAGGGTGCTCTTGCCGCACCCGGACGGCCCGATCAGGGAGACGAACTGGCCGGCCGGGATGGTCAGGTCGATGCCGGACAGGGCGGCGACCTCGTCGGGCCGGCCCGGGTTGAAGATCTTGGACACTCCGGTCAGGGATACCGCGGTCACATCGTCACCACCGATACGCGTCGTCGGTGCCGCATCAGCGGCAGTTCCAGCAGGCTGACCAGGGCGGCGACGACGAGCCCGAGCAGGGCCGCGCCGAGCATCGCGGTGTAGACCTTGGCGGGATCGCTGGTGGCCTCCCGGGAGTACTCGATGATGAGCCGGCCGATGCCGCCGCGCGTACCGGTGGAGATCTCACCGACCACCGCGCCCACGACGGCGGCCGCGCCGGCCAGCCGCAGGGCCGGGAACAGGTACGGCAGCGAGGCCGGCAGCCGCAGCTTGACCAGCGTGCGCCACCACCCGGCGGCGTAGCTGCGCATCAGCTCCACCCCGGCCGTCTGGGGCGACTGCAGTCCGCGCAGCATGCCGACGGCGACCGGGAAGAAGGCCAGGTACGCCGCGATCACCGCGACGGTCATCCACTCCGGCCACACCGTGCCGCCCCACCCGGCGATCAGCGGCGCGAGCGCGACCAGCGGCACGGTCTGCGACAGGATCACGTACGGCAGCAGGCCGCGCTCGACGATCCGGAACCGCTGCATGGCCACCGCCAGCAGCAGGCCGATCACCGCGCCGGCCGCGAAGCCGACCGTGGTGATGCCCAGCGTGAACAGGCTCGCGCCGAGCACCACCTGCCAGACCGGCCGGCCGCCGGTGAGCTCCGGGCGGGCGAGCCGGCTGAGCATGTCCCACACGTGCGGCATCGACAGGTCGTCGGCCCGGGGGAGGATCCGGACGCCGAACAGCACGGTCCCCTCCGGGTTCCCGACCGCTTTGTAGCCCTCCCAGAGGGCGATGAGTACGACCAGGCCGGCGACCGCGCTGAGCACACGTCTCACGCGACCACCGGGATGATCTTCTCGCCGTACGCCCGCAGGGTCGCCTCTTTGTCGTCGTGCTGCAGGTAGAGGGCGAACTGGTCGACGCCGATCGCCCGCAGTTCCTCCAGGCGCTGCAGGTGCGCCTCGACCGGGCCCAGGATGCAGAACCGGTCCACCACCTCGTCCGGCACGAACGAGGTGTGCGAGTTGCCCGCCCGGCCGTGCTCGGCGTAGTCGTAGCCCTGCCGGCCCTTGATGTAGTCGGTCAGCACCTGCGGCACGGCACCGCCGGCGCCGTAGCGGGCGACGATGTCCGCGACGTGGTTGCCGACCATGCCGCCGAACCACCGGGTCTGGTCCCGCTGGTGCGCCAGGTCGTCGCCGACGTAGGCCGGAGCGGCGACGCAGAACTTGACGGCCGCCGGGTCGCGGCCGGCCCGCTCGGCGGCGGCCCGGACCGCCTTGATCATCCAGGCCGCGATGTCCGGATCGGCGAGCTGCAGGATGTAGCCGTCACCTACCTCGCCGGTCAGGGCCAGAGCCTTGGGCCCGTACGCCGCCACCCACACGTCCAGCCGGCTGTCGGGTGCCCAGGCGAACCGCAGCTCCTGACCGCGCAACGACACCGTCTGCCCGCTGGCCAGGCCGCGGATCACGCCGATGCTCTCGCGCAGCTGGGTGAGCGAGTTCGGTGGCAGGCCCAGCACCCGCAGGGCCGAGTCGCCGCGGCCGATCCCGCAGATGGTGCGGTTGCCGTACATTTCGTTGAGGGTGGCGAACTGGGACGCGATCACGGTCCAGTTCCGGGTGCCCGGGTTGGTCACCATCGGCCCGACGATCACCCGTTCGGTGTCGGCCAGGATCTTGCTGTAGATGACGAACGGCTCCTGCCACAGCACGTGGGAGTCGAACGTCCACACGTGGCTGTAGCCCAGCTCCTCCGCCTTCTTGGCCCACTCCACGACCTCCATGGCCGGTGGGTCGCACTGCAGGACGACGCCGATGTCCATGCTCAGCGCACCTCCGGGAAGCCGAGGTCGACCGTGGACGAGGCCGGGTCGGGCCAGCGCGACGTGACGACCTTGCTGCGGGTGTAGAACTGGATGCCCTCCGGGCCGTACATGTGCAGGTCGCCGAAGAGCGAGGACTTCCAGCCGCCGAAGCTGTAGTAGGCCACCGGTACGGGCACCGGCACGTTGACGCCGACCATGCCGCAGTTCACGTCGTACTGGAACCGCCGCGCCGCCCCGCCGTCCCGGGTGAAGATCGCCGTGCCGTTGCCGTACTCGTTGTCGTTGACCAGCTCGAGCGCCTGCTCGTAGGTGTCGGCCCGGACGACCGACAGCACCGGACCGAAGATCTCGTCGGTGTAGAGCGGCGAGTCGGTCGGCACCTTGTCGACCAGCGACGCGCCCAGGAAGAAGCCGGGGCCGGAGCTGACCGGTGCCGCGCGCCCGTCGACCACCACCTCGGCCTCGCCCGCGCCGGCCAGATAACCGGCCACCTTGTCGCGGTGCTCGCGGCTGATCAGCGGGCCCATCTCGGCCGCCGGGTCGCTGGCCGGGCCGACGGTGATCCGGGCGATCCGGTCCTTGATCGCGGCCACCAGCGGATCACCGACCGCGCCGACCGCCACCACGACCGAGACCGCCATGCAGCGCTCACCGGCCGAGCCGTACCCGGCGCTGACCGCGGCGTCCGCGGCCGCGTCGACGTCGGCGTCCGGGAGCACGACCATGTGGTTCTTCGCCCCGCCCAGGGCCTGCACCCGCTTGCCGGCCCGGGTGCCCTGCTCGTAGACCGACCGGGCGATCGGTGTGGAGCCCACGAACGACAGTGCCTGCACGTCCGGGTGGGCGATCAGCGTCTCGACGGCCTCCCGGTCGCCCTGCACGACGTTGAACGCGCCGTCCGGTAGCCCGGCCTGGCGCAGCAGGTCGGCCAGCAGCAGCGAGACCGACGGGTCCTTCTCGCTGGGCTTGAGCACGAAGGTGTTGCCGCAGACCAGCGCGTTGCAGAACATCCAGATCGGCACCATGGCCGGGAAGTTGAACGGCGTGATGCCGGCGACCACCCCGAGCGGCTGGCGGATCGAGTAGACGTCCACCCCGGTCGAGGCCTGTTCGCTGTACCCGCCCTTGAGCAGGTGCGGCGCGCCCGCGGCGAACTCGATGTTCTCCAGGCCGCGGGCCAGCTCGCCGCCCGCGTCGGCGACGGTCTTGCCGTGCTCCTGGCTCACCAGCGACGCGATCTCCTTGCGGTTGGCGTCGACCAGCTCGCGGAAGCGGAACATGACCTCGGCCCGGCGGGACAGCGACGCCGCCCGCCAGGACGGGAAGGCGGCCTTGGCGGCGGCCACCGCGTTCGCCGTCTCGGCCGCGGTCGCCGCGACCACGTACGCCTGCTGCTCCCCGGTGGCCGGGTCCCAGACCGGCAGCTGCCGGCCGCTGCTGCCCGCGACGGCGGTGCCGTTCAGCCAGTGTCTGATCTCGCGCATGTGGCCTCCTAGACCAGGTAGTCCGAGAGTCCCCGGCGGACGTACCGGCCGTGGCCTTTACGTCCCTGGTAGGCGCCGTCCTGGACGACGAACGTGCCGCGGGAGATGACGGTGTCGACCTTGCCGTCGATCTCCCAGCCCTCCCAGGCGGAGTGGTCCATGTTCATGTGGTGGGTGGCCGCGCTGATCCGGGTACGGCCGTTCGGGTCGTAGAGCACGATGTCGGCGTCCGAGCCGGGCGCGATGACGCCCTTGCGCGGGTACATGCCGAACATCCGGGCCGGGGTGGTCGCGATCGTCTCCACCCAGCGGGCCAGCGACAGCTTGCCGTCGACCACGCCCTGGTACAGCAGGTCGACGCGGTGCTCGACGCTGCCGATCCCGTTGGGGATCTTGGAGAAGTCGCCGAGGCCCAGCTCCTTCTGGTCCTTCATGCAGAACGGGCAGTGGTCGGTGGAGACCACGGCCAGATCGTTGGTGCGCAGGCCGCGCCACAGGTCGGCCCGGTGGCTCTCGTGCTTGCTGCGCAGCGGCGTCGAGCAGACCCACTTGGCGCCCTCGAAGCCCGGCGCGCCCAGCTGGTCCTCCAGCGTCAGGTACAGGTACTGCGGGCAGGTCTCGGCGAAGACGTTGCGGCCCTGGTCCCGGGCCGCCGCGACCTGCTCCAGCGCCTTGGAGGCGGACAGGTGCACGATGTAGAGCGGGCAGTCCGCGGCCACACCGGCCAGCCAGATCGCCCGGCTGGTGGCCTCGGCCTCCAGCTCCTGCGGGCGGGTCAGGCCGTGGTGGATCGGGTCCGTCTCGCCGCGTTCGAGGGCTTGCTTGACCAGCACGTCGATTGCCGGGCCGTTCTCCGCGTGCATCATGATCATGGCGCCGTTGTCGCGGGCCTTCTGCATCGCCCGCAGGATCTGCCCGTCGTCGCTGTAGAACACCCCCGGGTACGCCATGAACAGCTTGAAGCTGGAGATGCCCTCGTCGGTGACGAGCTGGTCCATGGCCTTGAGCGCGTCGTCGGTGACGCCGCCCAGGATCATGTGGAAGCCGTAGTCGATGTGGCAGTTGCCCTCGGCCTTGGCGTGCCAGGCGGCCAGCCCGTCCTGCACCACCTCGCCGTAGCGCTGCACGGCGAAGTCGATGATCGTGGTGACCCCGCCGAACGCCGCCGCCCGGGTGCCGGTGTCGAAGGTGTCGCTGGCGTGTGTCCCGCCGAACGGCAGCTCCATGTGGGTGTGCGCGTCGACCGCGCCCGGGATCACGTACCTGCCGGTGGCGTCGATGGTCTCGATGTCGGCTGGGCCGCGGCCCGGCGCGAACACGGCGGCGATGGTCTCGCCGTCGACGAGCACGTCGGCGGGGGAGGCCCCGGTCGGGCCGACCACCGTCCCACCCTTGATCAGGAAGCTGCCTTTAGTCCGGTCAAGGGCGGCGGCGGGGCGGTTGGACGGGCTCACGGGGCCACCAACCCGTCGTAGCTGTCCGGGCGGCGGTCGCGGTAGAACGCCCAGCGGTCCCGGACCGTGGTGAGCAAATCCATGTCCAGGTCGCGGACGATCAGCTCGGGGTTGTGGGTGTCGCCGACCGCGCCGACGAACTTGCCCTCCGGGTCGACGAAATAGGACTGGCCGTAGAAGTCGTTGTCGCCGAGCTCCTCGACCCCGGTGCGGTTGATCGCGCCGATGAAGTACTCGTTGGCCACCGCGCTGGCCGGCTGCTCCAGCTGCCACAGGTACGACGACAGGCCCCGGCTGGTGGCCGACGGGTTGAAGACGATCTGCGCGCCGCCCAGACCCAGCGCGCGCCAGCCCTCGGGGAAGTGCCGGTCGTAACAGATGTAGACGCCGACCTTGCCGACCGCGGTGTCGAACACCGGGTAGCCCAGGTTGCCGGGGCGGAAGTAGAACTTCTCCCAGAAGCCGTTGACCTGCGGGATGTGGTGCTTGCGGTACTTGCCGAGGTACGAGCCGTCGGCGTCCACCACGGCCGCCGTGTTGTAGAGGACGCCGGGCTGCTCCTGTTCGTACATCGGCAGGATCATCACCATGCCGAGCTCGGCGGCCAGCGCCTGGAAGCGTTCGGTGGTGGGGCCGGGGATCGACTCGGCGTAGGAGTAGTAGGCCTTGTCCTGGACCTGGCAGAAGTAGGGGCCGTAGAACAGCTCCTGGAAGCAGATCACCTTGGCGCCCTGGGCGGCGGCGTCGCGAGCGTAGTCCTCGTGCGCCTTGATCATCGATTCCTTGTCGCCCGTCCAGTTGGTCTGGACGAGGGCGGCCCGGATGAGGTTGCTCATCGTGGCGGCCCCTCTCTGAGATCAGTGGTGGCGTGGGTCACCCCACGATTGTGATCGTCCGTCCACCCGCTGTCATCGTCCCCAGCTCATCGCTTGACATCCGGGGTCGATGTCGTAGGACACTAATGACACAACCACGGGCGGACAATTGCCCGCGTGTAACCAAATGTTTCGGCGACGTAAGAAGCGCGCCGGGCCGCGGGCGGGAGGTCGGGCGGTTTGCTGGGGCTCATCACGGGCGCGGTCGACGACCGCAGCGCCCGGGGCATCGCCGCGGCGGTCAGCCGGCTCGTCACCGCCGGTGAGCTGCCGGTCGGGGCGCGGCTGCCCACCGTGCGCGACGTGGCCCGCGAGCTCGGGGTCAGCCCGACCACGGTCAGCGAGGCCTGGCGCAGCCTGTCCCGGGCCGGGGCGATCCAGACCCGGGGCCGCTCCGGCTCGTTCGTCGCCGCCCCGGTCCTGCCCCGCCAGCGCCTGCGGTACGCCCAGCTGCACGGCCTGCTCACCGGGGTGGCCCGGGACTTCTCCACCGGCGTGCCCGACCACGACCTGCTGCCCAGCGTCACCGACTCGCTGCGACGGATCGGCGACGCCCGGCTCACCACGAGCTACCTCGACGCCGCTGTGCTGCCGCCGCTGGAGCGCGTGCTGCGGCAGCGCTGGCCGTACCCGCCGGATCAGCTCACTGTGGTCGACGGGGCGCTGGACGCCCTGGACCGGGTGACCGCCACGCTGGTCCGCTTCGGCGACCACGTGGTGGTGGAGAACCCGGCCTTCCCGCCCGTGCTCGACCTGCTGGAATCGGTCGGCGCCACCGTGGTGGGAGTGCCGATCGACGAGCAGGGGATGTGCCCGGACGCGCTGGGGGAGGCGCTCAAGGCGTACGACCCGGTCGCGGTCTACCTGCAGCCGCGGGCGCACAATCCGACCGGGGTCAGCATGACCGTGCGCCGGGCCGGTGAGCTGGCCGATGCGCTGGCCGCGTACCCGGAAGTCATGATCGTCGAGGACGACCACGCCGGCGACATCGCCACCGCGCCCCCGGTCAGCCTGGGCAGCCGGCTGCCGGACCGCACGGTGCACGTCGCCGGCTTCTCCAAGAGCCACGGCCCGGACCTGCGCCTGGCCGCCCTGTCCGGCCCGGCCCCGCTGATCACCGCGGTGTCCGACCGGCGGCTGCTCGGACCCGGCTGGTCCAGCCGCCTGCTGCAGGCGGTGCTGCTCGACCTGCTCACCGACGCGGACGCGATCGCCCAGGTCGCCGCCGCCCGGCAGGTCTACGCCGAGCGCCGATCGGCGCTGCTCACCGCCCTGGCCGCGCACGGCGCCACGGCGACCGCCGCCGACGGCATCAACCTCTGGCTGACCGTCGAGGATCAGCAGATGGCCATGCTCGCCCTGGCCGCGCACGGGATCGCGGTGGCCCCCGGCGCGCCGTTCGAGGTCACCGGGCTCGGCGCCGAGCACGTACGGGTCACCGCCGGTCTCGTCCGCGACGACTTCGACTCCCTGGCCCGGACCCTCGCTTCCGCCGCCGGCGCGACCGCGCGCGGCAGCGGCCCCCGTTCCCGCCCGCACCCGCGGGGCTGGCGCTGACTCCCTTGGAGGACCCCGTGACCGATGACCTGCTCGCCCGGCACCAGGCCGTGCTGCCCTCCTGGGTGACGACCTACTACGGCGACGACGCGATCGAGCTGGTGCGCGGCTCCGGGCGCCGGGTGACCGACGCGAACGGCCGCAGCTACCTCGACTTCTTCGGCGGTGTGCTGACCAACATGCTGGGCTACGACATCGCCGAGGTGCGCGAGGCCGTCGAGCGCCAGCTGGCCACCGGCATCGTGCACAGCTCGACGCTGTACCTGATCCGGCAGCAGGTCGAGCTGGCCGAGAAGATCGCCCGGGTCTCCGGCATCCCGGACGCCCGGGTCTTCTTCACCAACTCGGGCACCGAGGCCAACGAGGCCGCGCTGATGTTCACCACCAACTTCCGCCGCTCCAACCAGATCCTGGCGATCCGCAACAGCTACCACGGCCGGTCTTTCGCCGCGATGGCCATCACCGGGCACCGCAGCTGGTCGGCCAGCGCGCTGAGCCCGATCTCGGTGTCCTGGCTGCACTCCGGCGAACGCCTGCGCGGCCGGATGAAGGGCCTGTCCGACGGCGAGCACATCGACGCCGCCGTCGAGGACCTGCGCGAGGTGCTGGCCACCACCACCGCGGGCGACGTCGCGGCCCTGATCGCCGAGCCGATCCAGGGCGTCGGCGGTTTCGTGCACGCCCCGGACGGGCTGCTCGGCGCGCTGAAGAAGGAGCTCGACAACCACGGGATCCTGCTGATCGCCGACGAGGTGCAGACCGGCTGGGGCCGTACCGGTGAGCACTTCTGGGGTTACCAGGCCCACGACGTGCAGCCCGACCTGATCACCTTCGCCAAGGGCATCGGCAACGGCTTCGCGCTGGCCGGCGTGGTGGGCCGCGCGGAGCTGGTCAACGCGGTCCCGGCGACCAGCTTCTCCACCTTCGGCGGCAACCCGGTCTCCACGGCCGCGGGCAACGCCGTGCTGGACTACGTGCTCGACCACGACCTGCAGGCCAACGCCAAGCGCACCGGCACGATCCTGCTCGACGGCCTGCGCGCGGTGGCCGGCGAGGCGAAGATCGTGGGCGAGGTCCGCGGCCGGGGCCTGATGATCGGCATCGAGTTCGTCCGGCCGGGCACCACCGAGCCGGACCCGGCCGCGACCATGCGGGTGTTCGACGAGTGCCGCAAGGGCGGCCTGCTGGTCGGCAAGGGCGGCCTGTACGGCAACGTGCTGCGGATGGGCCCGCCGCTGACCCTGACCGAGGACGAGGCGCGCGAGGGCCTGGGCATCCTGGTGCAGGCGATCCGTACGGCCGACGCCGAGGCTTTCTGAGGCACCCAACCCCGTCGTAGCTGGCCGCTCGTCGACCCGCCCGAGGGCGACTGACCCGGTGAACGCCGGGCCCGTGCGGCCGGGCCCGGCGTGACCGGTCAGGTCTGAAAATTGTTTTGATCCATTCTGGGAGCGCTTCCGTATTGAGGACCGAGGTCCTACGACAGGAAGGCTCAGGCGACAGAATGAATCGCTCCCGTACTCCCGCTCGGCGCTGGCAGATCGCCGGCGTCGGCGCAGTCGCCGTGGCACTCGTCGGCGTCGGCCTGGGTGTGGCATCGGCCGACGAAGCCGCCGCCCCCACGGTCAACTGCCCGGCCGTCGCCGGTGCCCTCGGTACCGTGCCCACGCAGGCCCAGGCCGAGATCCAGCGCAATCTGGCCCTGCTGAACACGCAGATCGCCGAGGCCAACAAGCGCCTGATCACCAGTCAGGGCGAGGGCGGCAAGAACTTCATCCAGAACGCGATTCTCGGGCCCCTGCAGGACAAACGAGTCGCGACCATCAACCGGATGGCCACCGCGATCGGCCGCAACGCGGCGAAGCCGGTGCTGGACGTGGACGGCCTGGCCACCTGCTCGCTGAACGAG
>NZ_BOQL01000031.1 GCF_018332655.1 Actinoplanes auranticolor
GCGGCCGGAGCTGACGACGCCACGGCCGGAGCTGATGACGCCGCGGTCGGAGCTGATGACGCCGCGGTCGGAGCTGACGACGCCACGCCGGCGCGGTGACCACCCGGTCGCCGCGCCGGCCCAGCCACTTCAGCTGCCGCGGACCCGGCTGATCGTGTCGCGGTACCAGAGAGCCGACTGCTTCGGCGTACGCACCTGGGTCTCGTAGTCCACGTGCACGATGCCGAACCGCTTCGCGTACCCCTCGGCCCATTCGAAGTTGTCCATCAGCGACCACGCGAAGTAGCCCCGCACGTCGGCCCCCTGCTCCCGGGCCGCCGCGACCGCCGCGATGTGCTCGGCCAGGTACGAGGTCCGGTCCTCGTCGGCCACGTTGCCGTCGGCGTCGGCGCTGTCGTCGAAGGCCGCGCCGTTCTCCGTGATCACCATCGGCAGGCCGGGGTAGTCGCGGTGCAGGCGGACCAGCAGCTGGGTGAAGCGTTCCGCGGTGATCGGCCAGTCCATCGCCGTGCGCGGGCCGGCCGGCAGGATCGCCCGCACCACCGGGTGACCGTCGGCGTCGTGGGTGTTGCCCTGCTCGTCGGTGCCGCTGAAGTCCTGGCCGAAGTAGAAGTTCACGCCGAGCACGTCGAACGGCGTCGAGATGACCTCGAGGTCGCCGTCCTGGACCGGGAACGCCGTGCCGCGCGCGGCCAGGTCCTCGACCATGTCCGCCGGGTAGCTGCCCTTGCGCAGCGGGTCCAGGTAGATGCGCAGGCCCATGCCGTCGGCGCGGCGGGCCGCGTCCCGGTCCGCCGCCGTGTCCGTGGCCGGGTCGGCCGTACCCATGTTGAGGGTGATGCCGAACTTCATCTCGCGCGTCGCCGCCGCCCGCATCCGCTGGGTCGCGAGGCCGTGACCGAGCAGCAGGTGGTGCACCGCGGCGATGGCGTCGTCGAAGTTCTTGCGGCCGGGGGCGTGCACGCCCACGTAGTAGCCCAGCCAGGCCGAGCACCACGGCTCGTTCAGCGTGGTCCAGTTGTCCACCCGGTCGCTGAGCTTGTCGAAGACCAGCATGGCGTAGTCGGCGAAGCGGTACGCGGTGTCCCGGTTCGGCCAGCCGCCCGCGTCCTCCAGCTCCTGCGGCAGGTCCCAGTGGTAGAGCGTGACCCACGGGTCGATGCCCTCGGCCAGCAGCCGGTCGGTCAGCCGGTCGTAGAACGCCAGGCCCGCCTGGTTGGCCGGGCCCCGGCCGCCGGGCTGCACCCGCGGCCAGGCCACCGAGAACCGGTACGTGTCGACACCCAGGCTCTTGATCAGCGCCACGTCCTGCGGCATCCGGTGGTAGTGGTCGCACGCGACGTCGCCGTTGTCGCCGCCCACCACGGCGCCGGGCATCCGGCAGAACGTGTCCCAGATGGACGGGGTCCGGCCGTCCTCGGCGACGGCGCCCTCGATCTGGTACGAGGACGTGGCGACGCCCCACCGGAACGACGGCGGCAGGTCGGCGGTGGGCAGGAGCAGCCCGGGAGCGGGCGTGACAGTCGGGTTCATGGTTCTCCTGAAGGGGGGTGGATACGGGGACGGCCCCGGCTGGTGGGGCCGGGGCCGTCGGCGTGCTGTGCTCAGCCGACCGGCTGCTTGACCGGGTGCAGCCAGCAGGCGACGGTGCGGTTGGCCCCGTCCGGCGTGTCCGGGTTGCCGAGCACGGGGATGTTGCCGGCGCAGGGCTCGAAGGCCCGCGGGCAGCGCGGGTGGAACGAGCATCCGGTCGGCATGGCCTTGAGGTCGGGCGGCGAGCCGGGGATGCCGGCCAGCTCCCGGCGCGGCCCCCGCAGAGCGGGGAACGAGGAGAGCAGGCCCTTGCTGTACGGGTGCAGCGAGTCGCGGTACAGCGAGTTCGCCTGGGCCTCCTCGACGATCCGGCCGCCGTACATGATGGCGATCCGGTTCGAGAACTCCACCAGCAGCGACAGGTCGTGGGTGATGAAGATGACCGAGAAGCCGAGCCGCTCGCGCAGCTCGATCAGCTGACCCAGGATCTGCCGTTGCATGACCACGTCGAGTGCCGTGGTCGGCTCGTCCATGATGACCACCTGCGGCTGCAGAATCAGCGCCATGCCGATCATCACGCGCTGGCGCATGCCGCCGGACAGCTGGTGCGGGTACGCGTCCATCCGGTCCGCCGAGATGCCGACCAGCTTGAGCATCTCCCGGGCCCGGGCGTTGCGGCTGTGCGCGGACATCTGCGGCTCGTGCGCGGCGAGCACGTCGGTCAGCTGGGTGGAGATCTTGTGCACCGGGTTGAGCGAGTTCATCGCGCCCTGGAACACGATCGCCGTCTCGGCCCAGCGGAACGCCTGCAGCTGCTTGTCGGTCAGGCCCAGGACGTCGTACGGCTCACCCTTCTCGGGGTGGTAGATGACCTCGCCGCCGCTGACCACGCCGGGCGGGGCCAGCAGCCGGGTGAGCCCGTAGGCCAGCGTGGACTTGCCGCTGCCGGACTCGCCGGCCAGGCCGAGCACCTCACCGCGGTGCAGGGTGAGGTTGACGTCGCGGACCGCGTGTACCGCCTGGTCGCCCAGACCGTAGTCCACATTGAGGTTCTTGATCTCGAGAACGGGTTCGCTCATCGAGTGGCCTCCTTGCTGCGGGTGACCGGGGTCGGCTTGCCACCGATGACCGGGATCGGGCTGGCGTGGGTGTGCGGCGCCGCCGAGTTGTCCAGCACCGGCGTGAAGCCGACCCGCATCCGGACCGTACGGCCCGAGGTGGTCTTGATCTTCGTCTTGCCGGCACTGCGCAGCCGCGGGCTGACGAACTCGTCGATGCCGAAGTTGATCAGCGAGAGGGCGGTGCCCAGGAACGCGATCGCCAGACCGGCCGGGACGAACCACCACCACGCGCCCTGGGCCAGGGCCTGCTGGCTCTGCGCCCAGAACAGGATCGTGCCCCAGTTCCACGAGGTGGCCGAGCCGATGCCGATAAAGGCCAGGGTGATCTCCGAGGTGACCGCGAAGATGACCGTGCCGACGAAGCCGGACGCGATGATCGCGGTCAGGTTGGGCAGGATCTCGAAGATGATGATGCGCCAGGTGGATTCGCCGGTGGCCCGGGATGCCTCGACGTAGTCACGTCTGCGCAGCGACAGTGTCTGGGCTCTCAGGATCCGTGCGCCCCAGGCCCACGAGGTGAGACCGATGATCAGGGCGACCAGGGTGTCACCGCCGCTGGGTACCGCCGCGGTGACGATGATGATCAGCGGCAGGGCCGGGATGACCAGGAACACGTTGGACAGCGCCGACAGGCTGTCGTCCCAGCCGCCGCCCAGGTAGCCGGCGGTGACGCCGATGAGCACCGCCAGGATGGTGGCGATGACGCCGGCGGCCAGGCCGACCAGCATGACGGCCCGGGTGCCGACCAGGATCTGGCTGAACACGTCCTGGCCGAGGTGGGTGGTGCCGAACCAGTGGTCGGCCGACGGCGGCGCGACGAACTGCTTGCCGCGGGCGTCCGGGTCGTACGGCGCGACCCACGGCCCGATGATCGCGAACAGCAGGTAGATACCCAGGATGACGATCCCGGTCATGGCCTTCTTGTTGGAGATGAACCGGAACTTGCGGCGCTTGGCCGCCCTGCCGGGCTTGGCCGCCTCGGGCTGCGCCATCGCGCCCTGGCCGGGGATGACCTGGTCGATGCTGGAGGTGGGAATGGTCACCTGTCAGCCCTCCTTGCGGGTACGCGGGTCGAGCATCAGGTAGGCGATGTCCGCGATCAGGTTGGCCACCAGCACCGAGATGGTGATGACCAGGAAGATGCCCTGCATCAGCGGGTAGTCCTTGGCCCCGACCGCCCGGAACAGCAGGAAGCCCAGCCCCGGATAGGAGAAGACGATCTCCACCAGCAGGGTACCGCCGACGATGAAGCCCAGCGACAGCGCGAAGCCGGAGATGTTGGGCAGCAGGGCGTTGCGGGCCGCGTAGCTCAGCGCCACCCGGCGGTCCGACAGGCCCTTGGCGTGCGCGACCGTGATGTAGTCCTCCGCCGCGACGGTGACCATCATGTTGCGCATGCTCAGGATCCAGCCGCTCACCGAGGAGATGAGGATGGTCAGCGCCGGCAGCAGGCTGTGCTGCAGGGCACTGGAGATGAACGGCCAGTCCGGGTACGGCACCACGTCGGTGCCGTAGCCACCCGAGGACGGGAAGAAGCTGTCCGGCCCGGCGAGCAGGTAGATGGCCAGCAGGCCCAGCCAGAAGTACGGCACCGAGGACAGGAACGTGGTGGCCGGCAGCAGGCCGTCGATCCACGAGCCGCGCCGCCAGCCGGCGAGCACGCCGAGGCTGGTGCCGAGGAAGAAGCTGATGACGGTCGTGATGCCGACCAGCGCCACGGTCCACGGCAGCGCGTCGCTGATGACCTCGGACACCGGCGACGGGAACGCGGTGAACGACAGGCCCAGGTCGCCCTGGAACAGCTGCTTCCAGTAGTCGACGTACTGGCTCCAGATGCTGGCGTCCTTGTCCAGGCCGAACAGCACGTACAGCGAGTCGATCGCGTCGCTGCTCATCTGGCCCTGGAAGCGGGCCAGCAGCGACTTGACCGGGTCGCCGGGGATGAGCCGGGGGATGAAGAAGTTGATGGTGATCGCGGCCCAGGCCGTGAAGAGGTAGAACAGGATCCGCTGGATCAGGAACTTCATCGGACCTCCTCCGGGTGCGCGTCCGCCGCGACCGTGACGGCCTCGGGGGAGTGGCCGGCGGCGGCCGAGCCGGGCGGCTGGGCGGCGACGGTGGCCTCGTCGTAGAGCCAGCACGCGGCCCAGTGACCGGGCTTGTCGCCGATCTCCAGGCGGACCGGCAGGTCGGTGTGGCAGCGCGGCATGGCCATCGGGCAGCGCGGGTGGAACCGGCAGCCGCTCGGCGGCTTGATCAGGCTGGGCGGTTCGCCGTTGCCGCGGTCCGCGGCGTCACCGAGCATGTTGGCGATCCGGTCCGGGTCGGGCGCGGAGTCGATCAGCAGCCGGGTGTACGGGTGCGCCGGCGACTGGGTCACGGATTCGCTGTCGCCGCCCTCGACCATCCGGCCGGCGTACATCACCATCGTGTCGTCGGCGAAGTAGCGGGCCGAGGCGATGTCGTGGGTGATGTAGAGGATGGCGAGGTTGAGCCGTTCCTTGAGGTCGCGCAGCAGGTTCAGCACGCCGAGCCGGATCGAGACGTCCAGCATGGACACCGGCTCGTCGGCCAGCAGGGCCTCCGGGTCCGCGCCCAGCGCCCGGGCGATGGCCACGCGCTGGCGCTGGCCACCCGAGAGCTCGTGCGGGAACTTGTCGAGGTAGCGCTCCGGCGGCGTGAGGCTGACCCGGGTGAGCAGGTTGTTCAGCGCGGCCTCGAGCTCCTCGGCGGAGTTGCCGGCGTTGTGGTGGATCTTCAACGACCGGGTGAGGTGGTACCGGATGGTGTGCACCGGGTTCAGCGACGCGAACGGGTCCTGGAAGATCATCTGGACCCGGGCGGCGTACTGGCGGAACTGCCGTCCGCCCTTGACCTTCGTGCTCTGGCCGTGCAGCTGGATGTCCCCGGCGGTGCGGGGGTAGAGCTGCGCGAGCAGGCGGGCCACGGTGGACTTGCCGGAGCCGGACTCGCCGACCAGGGCGGTCACGCGGCCGCGTCGCAGCGTGAGATGTACGTCATCAACCGCGTGGACGGCGTCGTGCGTGCGGTTGAAAAGGTCGCGCAGCTTCCGGCGGACGGGGAAGTGCTTGGTCAGGCCGATCGCCTCAAGCACCACCTCGTTGGCCGGCGCCCCGGTTTCCGGGTTAAGCATCATGCCGAATTCCTTCGGGTGACAGCCGGGGTGCCGCGCCCCGGCCGGAGTTACCCGGCCGGGGCGCGGCGCCGCGGATCAGGAGTTGGCGGGCTTGAGGTGCAGGACGACGTCCAGAGCGTTGGCCTGCGTGGGCTGGCCGGCGCTGTAGGGGTTGGTGTCGTCGGGCCAGCCGACCCAGTTCTTGGTGCTGTAGGCCATGCCGATGTTGTCCGCGCCGACGGGGATCATCGGCACCTGCTCCACGAAGATCTTCTGGATCGTGTTGAGCGCGGTGGTGCGGGCGGCGTCGTCGGCGGCGTTGGCGTACGCGGCCAGCGCCGCGGTCGCCTCGGGGCTGTTGAAGCGGCCGAAGTTGCCGCCCGGGGAGGCGACGCCGATCTTCTTCAGCAGCTTGCCGTCCATGATGGTCTGGTAGATGTCGTACGGCGTCGAGCCACCGTTGGTCCAGCGGAAGGTGGCGTCGAACTTGCCCTCCTCCACGTTGCGGAACCAGGCGTCCTGGTTCGCCTTGTCGACCGTGGCCGCGATACCGATCTCCGCGAAGTTGCTCTTGACGATCTCGAGCGAGGTCTGGTAGTCGGACCAGCCGCTCGGGTCGGTCAGGGTGATCTTCACCGGCTTGCCGCTCGGGTCCTTCAGCGTGGTGCCCTCGAGCTTGAAGCCCGCGTCGGCGAGGACCTTCTTGGCGCCCTCGACGTCGACCTTCTGGTTGACGCCCTTGTACTCCGGGGCGACGAACGCGTCACCGGCGGGCGACGGCAGACCGGTCACGCTGGTGATGAGCGGGTGGAAGTAGCCGGCCTCGGCCTGGTTGAAGATGTCCTCGCGGTTGACGACCATGCTCATCGCCTTGCGCAGGGCCACGTTGTCGAACGGCGCCTTGGTGGTGTTGATGTACAGGCCGTGGATGCCGAGCACCGGCGGGGCCCAGACCTTGTAGTGCGCCGGGTCCTTGTCGATGAAGACCGTCTTGTAGTTCGGGATGAAGACGAAGCTCCACTCGTTCGAACCGTCGGACAGCGCGGTGGTCTGCGCGTTGTTGTCGGTGTACGACGTGTAGCGCAGCTCCTTGACCTGGGGCAGGTCCTGCCAGTAACCGTCGGCGCGCACGGTCAGCGTGGTGGTCTGCGGGGTGAAGGACTTCAGCGTGTACGGGCCCGAGCCGACCGGCGTCTTGTTCGGGTCGGTGGTGGGGTCCTTGATGCCTTCCCAGATGTGCTTGGGCACGATCGGGGTCTGGCCCAGCCACTTGTCCTTGTAGACGAACATCGAGCTGGTGAACGTGGCCGTCACGGTGTTGCCGCTGGCGGTGATCTCGCCGTACGGCGTGGCGGCCAGGTTCAGCGCCTCGTTCTTCTTGATCAGGTTGAACGTGAAGGCGACGTCGTCACCGGTGACCGGCTTGCCGTCGGACCACTTGGCGTTGTCCCGGACCGTGATGGTCGCCTTCTTGAAGTCCGGCGTCCACTCGGCGCCGGTGGCCAGCCACGGGCGGGACGGCTCGGCCGGCTTCACCGGGTTCCACATCAGCAGCGGCTCGTAGATCATCCAGCGGTAGCCGAGCGAGGCGCCCGCCGACGTGGTGAGGAACGGGTTGTGGTTCTCGGTCTGCGGGCCGTTGGGCATGCCGACGGTCAGGAACGTGGCCCCGCTGCCGGCCTTCTTGTTGCCCTCGTTGGGGGAGTCGCCGCAGGCGGCGAGGCCGCCCGAGGCCAGCACGCCCGCCAGGGCGACCGCGAACAATTTCCTGCGCTGCATCTCTGATTTCTCCTCAGGTGGTGCGAATCGGGTGAGAGGGGGTGCCCCGAGGCAGGGCGAGTGCGCCGGACGTCGCAACGCCGGCCGTTTTGCGGATCTATGGGGGTGTGACAGGGGGTACGGCTTATGCGGAGTCGGGCTCCGGGCTCACGCCGGTGGAGCCCCGGACGGTGAATGTGGCGGGGATGACGGTCGGGCGGTTGGGCAGGGGTGAGCCCTCGAAGTGGGCGAGCAGCGTGCGTGCCGCCGCCTCGCCCATCTCACGCAGTGGCTGGTGCACGGTGGTCAGCGGCGGCTGGGTGTGTGCCGCCATGGGGATGTCGTCGAAGCCGACCACCGCGACGTCCTGGGGGATGCGCCGGCCGCTGTCGAGCACGGCCTGCATCGCCCCGGTGGCGGAGAGGTCGTTGTGGGCGAAGATCGCGTCGAACTCCACACCGGACTCCAGCGCCGCCTGCACGAGCTCGAAGCCGCGCGCGATCGTGAAGTCACCCTGGAGCACACGGTCCGGGCTGACCGGGTGGCCGGCCTCGGCGAAGACGCTCGCGAAGCCGTCGAGCCGCTGCACCGTGCAGCCGAAGCGCGCGGGACCCGCGACGACCAGCGGCTTGCGCCGGCCGATCTCGAGCAGGTGCCGGGCGGCGGCGCCCGCGCCGGTGTGGTTGGTGGTGCCCACGCTGGGGATCTGGCCGGGCTGCACGTCACGGTCGTCGATCAGCACCACCGGCAGGCCGCGGGCGTGCAGCATGGCGATGTAGTCGAGGGTGCCCTCGGGCTCGATGACCAGCAGCCCGTCGAAGCTCTTGGCGGAGACCTGGGCGCCGAACTGGCGCATCGACTCCTCGCCGCGGTTGCAGGTGAACAGCAGCAGCCCGTAGCGCTCGGTCTCGAGCACGTCCACGGCGCCCTGCAGGACCTCGCCGATCCACGGCCAGGTCAGCGAGGGGACCAGCATGCCGACCACGCGGGTCCGGCCGCGGGCCAGGCCCACGGCCCGTGAGCTGGGCACATAGCCCAGTTCCTCGATGACCTTGCGGACCCGGGCGGCGGTCGACTCGTCCAGCTCACCCTTGCCGTTGAGCACCCGGGAGACCGTGGTCTTGCTGACCTTGGCCCGAGCTGCCACATCGGCGATGGTGATTGGCACGTGTCCTCCGACTTGTGTCCAGATGGTTGCACCGCAGTTTCGGAACCGGTTTCGGGAGCGGTTCCGGGCAGTTAACTCTGGTGAGCCGGGTCACGTCAACGCGTCGGTAGCTTTATTTAGGTTTCGAGACGGTAACTAGGTTGCGGCTTAATCGTTTACGTGCTTCGCGAGCCCCTCGATACCGGGTGAAACGGGCGGGGTGGCCGGACGGGATCAGGTCGTCCGCCGGCGTAGGCGCGCGGTGATCAGTGCGACCACGGTCGTGCCGGCGGTCATGCCGGCCAGCACGAGGAAGGCGCCGACCAGGTAGAGCCCCGTCTCGTCCTCGCCGGCGGCCTGCGCGGTCCACGCCGCGGTGAACACGACGGTCATCACGGCGGCGGCCGGCAGCGCCGGCACCCGCAGCAGCACGGCGACCACCAGCAGGGCGGCGAGCGTCAGCACGGCGCCGGCGACCTGGGCGGTGGTGTACGGGCCGGAGTAGTTCCCGGTCTCGGGATCCAGCGTCTTCGTGGTGTCCCGGCCCAGCCAGGCCCACCAGCTGAAAACGGTGGCGGCGGCCAGGGCGAGCAGGCCGGACAGGGAACGGAACTTGTTTGCGCGCATGGCAGGAAACCTAGGGCGGTGCCCGG
Source organism: Actinoplanes auranticolor (assembly GCF_018332655.1). Taxonomy (GTDB): domain Bacteria; phylum Actinomycetota; class Actinomycetes; order Mycobacteriales; family Micromonosporaceae; genus Actinoplanes; species Actinoplanes auranticolor. Next base: position 9,349 of record NZ_BOQL01000031.1, read on the forward strand.
GGGTGCGGGATGAGCCCGCATACCCAGATCAGCCGAGTACGGCGACACCCTCCACCCGGCTGACCACGTCGGGCAGCACCTCACCCAGCGCGGCGTCGACGACCAGGCCGGCGTACGGCTCGCCGCGGGTGACGCCCTGGTTGACGATCGCCACCCGGATGCCGTCCTTGGCGGCGCGCAGCACGAACCGCCGCCCGGACATCACGGTCAGCGAGGATCCGAGCACCAGCAACGTCCGCGCGCCCGCGACCAGCTCGAAACAACGACTGACCCGCTCGGCCGGGACGGTCTCGCCGAAGTACACGACGTCGGGCTTGAGCATCCCGCCGCACGACTCGCAGTCGACGACCGTGAAGCCGTCCAGCTCGGCGTCGTCGATCTCCACGTCGCCGTCCGGATTGACCGCGCTGACGGCCGCCGCGAAGCCCGGATTCGCCGCGTCGAGGCGGTCCGAGTGGGCCATCCGGTCGGACAGCTCACCGCAGTCGAGGCAGGTGATCCGGGACAGGTTGCCGTGCAGCTCCACGACGCCGTGCGCGCCGCCCGCCTGGTGCAGCCCGTCCACGTTCTGGGTGATGATCCCGTCGAGGCGGCCCAGCTCCTGCAGCCGGGCCACGGCCCGGTGCCCGGCGTTGGGCCGGGCGTCGCCGATGGTGCGCCAGCCCAGGTGGCTGCGCGCCCAGTACCGCCGCCGGGCGACCGGATCCCGGGTGAACGCCTGGTACGTCATGGGGGTGGCGCGGCGGGCCGCGCCGGAGGGTCCGCGGTAGTCCGGGATGCCGGAATCGGTGGACAGGCCGGCCCCGCTGAGCACCACCACGCCACCGTCACCGACCCACTCGGCGAGCTCTTCGATCTGCGTCACCCGTCCATGGTCCCTCACTCGCCGGAGTGGGACGAAGGACGCACTCACCACTATCTGTGCACGCAGGGGCCGAGAACGGTAAGTTGTCAGAGTGGCCACTGTCGCGCGCCTGCTGCCCCGTTACTGGGACGGTCGACGCCTGCTGCAGTTCCTCGCCGGCCTGGCGCTGATCGCCCTGGCCTTCGCGCTCCCCTCGGTGCTGAGCCCGTCCGACACGCCGGCCGAGTCGCCGGTCACGATCGTCACGACGGTCGACACCCCGGCGGGCCCGGCCGTGCCGATGGTCGAGGCCCCCGCGCCGATCCGCCCGGGCGGCAACCAGGCCGGCCTGGCGCTGAGCGACCCGGAGCCGGCGAACGGCGTCACCGACGCCGCCCGAACCGCCGAGGCCGCTGAGGCCGCCCGAACCGCCGAGGCCGCCGGAATCGCTGAGGCCGCCGGAATCGCTGAGGCCGCCGGAATCGCTGAGGCCGCCGGAATCGCCGAGGCCGCCGGAATCGCCGAGGCCGCCGGAATCGCCGAGGCCGCCGGAATCGCCGAGGCCGCTGAGAGCGGCCGGACCGCTGAAGCCGCCCGGACCGTCAAGGCCCGGACCGCTGAGGCTGCCCGGACCGCCGGGACCGTTCAGGCCGTCGAGGCTGCCGAGGCCGCTCAGGCCGCTGAGGGCGGCGCTCCGGTTCCCGGGCAGGGCGACGCCGGCACGGTGCGGGGCGGGACCGATCTGCCGGTCCAGTCGCGGCACGGCGGCCGGGAGATCTGCGCCGAGGCCCGCGCGGCCGTCGGCGGCGTCACCCAGCGTGTCCACGGCCAGCGCGGCCCACCGCGCGCCTGAGCCGGGCACACCACCCCGCATCCCACCCGGCGTCCCGTCCCCGGACGGCGCCGGCCCCTCGGCTTTCATGAGCGACTCCTGTGCGCGTACGGGAAACGCCGGAAGCCGGCACCGCCGCGACCCGTCAGCGGCCCGAGATCAGTGACGAACCCCTAGAGAAGCGGATGTTCATCGTGGAAACCGCCGCAACCATCTGGATGGTCCTGCTCATCGCCGTCGCCGCCGCGACGGCCCTCTTCGCCGTGCCCCGCCGTCCCGCCCGCCCCGGCGCGCTGCCGCCCGATCCGCAGGCCGGCGAGCGCGCCGTGGCCGCCGAGCGCGCCGCCGAGCTGTCCCGCCGCCGGCGGGCCGAATGGGAGCGCGCCCAGGAACGGGTCGACGCGGCCTGGGCGGCGTTCGACGCCGCCGACCGGGATGCGCGCCGGGTCGCCGCCGCGGCCGCCTTCCCCGTCTTCAAGCAGCGCCGGACCCGCACCGAGCTGGCCGACCGCGAGCGCAACCTGCACCGGATGGCCACCGCGGCCTGCCGGCAGCGGGAGCTGTCCATCGCGCAGCTCAACGAGGTGCTCGCCCACCGCGGCAGCTGGAACCCGCGGCGGCACCCGGTCGCCCAGGAGGCCGCGCTGCGGGCCGCCGTGCGCGAGCACCGGTTCGCCGCCTACCAGGCCGCGGCCGAGCAGGAGCGGCTGGCGTGGCAGAAGTCCGAGCGCGCCGCCGCCACCCTGCGCAGCCTGCGGGCCGAGGCCCGCCCGGTCCGGGTCCCCGCCGGCCGCGACGTGCACTACGAGCAGCAGTGGACGCCGGCGCGCCCGGCCAAGGCGCGGCTGGCAGTGCGCTGAGCCGCCCGCGATCGTCCAGAGTGGAATGTGGTCACCCGTCAGGCTGCCGCCGGGCCCGGTTGCGGGCGGGACTCAGGTGGGCCGGGTACCGTCAGGGTCGCTGATGACGGACGGCAGGAGGCCGAAGTGTCGTTGACCCCGGCGGGCCCCCCGCCTGCCCTACGGCTGCATCGTGCCGCGCGCATCGAGGATGCCGTGCACGAGGTCATCGAGCGCCGGCTGCGGCAACGCGGCTGGGAGCCGGTGATCACCGCGTACACCGGCTACGGATCGCCGGGCTGGGCGCGGGTGATGGCGCGGGTGGTGCTGACCCGCCGCACGCGGGCCGTCCGGCAGCTGGACAAGGTGCGCGGCTGGCGCAGCTTCACCACCTCGCCGGTGAACAATGCGCCGGTGCGGATCCAGATCGGCGACCAGGTCCACGAGACCCGCACCGACCGTAGTGGCTACGTCGACGCCCGGGTCACCGGCGACCTCGAGCCGGGCTGGGCCAGCGTCCGGCTCAGCACCGAGGGCGCCGAGTCGGTCGAGGCGCCGATCCGGGTGGTGGACCCGGGCATGAAGTTCGGGGTGGTCTCCGACATCGATGACACGGTGATGGTCACCGCCCTGCCCCGTCCGCTGCTCGCGGCGTGGAACACGTTCGTCCTGGACGAGCACGCCCGCGCCGCGGTCCCGGGCATGGCGGTGCTCTACGAACGGCTCGTCACGGCGCACCCGGGTGCGCCGGTGTTCTACCTGTCGACCGGTGCCTGGAACGTGGGGCCGACGCTGGCCCGTTTCCTGTCCCGGCACCTGTATCCGGCCGGCCCGCTGCTGCTCACCGACTGGGGCCCGACGCCGGACCGCTGGTTCCGCAGCGGCCAGGAGCACAAGCGCAACACTCTGCGCCGGCTGTCCGCCGAGTTCCCGGACATCAAGTGGCTGCTGATCGGGGACGACGGCCAGCACGACCCGGAGATCTACTCGGAGTTCGCGCGCGAGCACTCGGACAACGTGGCGGCCGTGGCCATCCGCCGGCTCTCGCCGACGCAGGCCGTGCTGGCCGGCGCGATCCCCGGGCCGTCGGGCACCCCCGAGGCGGTCGGATCGGGCGGCAAGACGTGGTTCACCGCCCCGGACGGCGCCGGCCTGTGGTCCCTGCTGCGGGACACCGACATTGTCTGAGGGTCAGTCCCGGTCGGTGTCGGCCGGCTCCGGCGTCCGGTCGGCCGTGCCCTCGGCGACCCGCGCGTGCAACCTTTCCCGGATCTCCTCCGGCGTGTACGCCCGGCGCCGCCGCTCGGAGCGTGCCAGCACCACCCCCGTGGCTGTGATTCCCGCAAGCCCGGCCAGTCCCGCTACCTTCCACCAACGCATCTGCTGAGGATAGACACGTGGTCGCCGACATCAGCCTCGACGAGGCCATAGATCTGACGCGTACTGGTGACATCTGGCTGTTCCGTGGCCGCTCCGGGCCGGACCGGGCCATCCAGGCGATGACCAACAGCCCGGTGAACCACGTCGGCATGTCGCTGGTGATCGAGGACATGCCGCCGCTGATGTGGCACGCCGAGCTGGGCAAATCGCTGCCCGACATGTGGTCCGGCACCTTCCAGCGCGGCGTGCAGCTGCACGACCTGCGCGACGCGGTCACCGTCTGGGCCCGGCGGTACGGCCAGCGCGGCTGGCTGCGGCAGCTCGAGCAGCCGGTCACCACCGAGATGGAGGACCGGGCGCTCAAGACGGTCGCCCGCCTCGACGGCACACCGTTCCCGTCCAGCGCCCAGCTCGCCTGGCGCTGGGCCCGCGGCCGGGTGCCCCGCATCCGCCTGCCGTGGCAGGAGCCGGGAGCCGATGAGGCCGACCTCGAGACGGCGTACTGCGCCGAGGTGGTCGCGGTGACCTACGAGGACATGGGTCTGCTGCCGCACGGCAAGCAGCCCAGCTGGTACGACCCGGGCCGCTTCTGGAGCGGTGACGACCTGGAGCTGTGCGACGGCTACCGGCTCGGCGCGGAGATCGCGGTAACGCCGTAGTTACTCTGGGCCCGTGGTTCTGGTGGGCCGGGTGCCCGAGGTCGTCGCCCTGGACCGGTTGCGCGCCGCTGCGGCAGCCGGGGAGGGCGCCGCTGCGCTGATCGTGGGTGAGGCCGGCATCGGCAAGACCACCCTGGTCGAGGAGGCGGCGGCCCGCGCGGCTGCGGCCGGGGCCACGGTCCGGGTGGCCCGGGCGGTGCCCGACGAGGGCGCGCCCGCGTACTGGCCGTGGTTGCGGCTGCTGGAGGACGTGCCCGGACTCTCGCCGGAGCTGCTCACCGCGACCGCCGCCGAGGGCGAGTCCCAGGCCGCCGTGCGGTTCCGGGTGGCGCAGCGGACGGTACGCGCGCTGCGCGAGGCGGGTCACCTCGTCCTGGTGCTGGAGGATCTGCACTGGGCCGACGCTGCGTCGATCGCCCTGCTGCGGCTGCTGTGCCGGGACCTGTCCGGCTCGCGGCTGCTGGTGATCGGCACGGTCCGCCCGCCGGTGCCGCTCGACGATCTGCCCGCCGTCGAGGTGCTGCGGCTGGAGCCGTGGGAGGCGCCGGCCGTGGCCGCCTACCTGACCCAGGAGGCCGGGCCGGACGTGCACGGTTCCTGGCCGGCCGTCGTCCACCGGCTCAGCGGCGGCAACCCGCTCTACGTCCGGGAGCTGACCCGGCAGCTGTCCCGCGAGGACCGGCTGCGCCGCCCGGCCGGACGGCTGGAGGTGCCGGCCGAGCTGCGGCGGCTGGTCGGCCGGCGGACGGCCCAGCTCAGCGCCGGCTGCCGGGATCTGCTGGGCGGGGCGGCCGCGCTGGGTGCGGAGATCGATGTGGCTGTGCTGCGGACGGCGGCGAGCGATCCGGCCGCAGTCGACGGGCTGCTCGCCGAGGCTCTGGACGCCGGCGTGCTGACCGAGGACCCGTGGCGGCCCGCCCTGCTGGCGTTCGCGCACGACCTGGTCCGGCAGGCCCGCTACGACGAGCTGTCCCGCGGCGAACGGATCGCCTGGCACCAGCGGCTGGCCGACGCCCTGGTCGCGGCCGGTGCCGCACCCGCCGACATCGCCCGGCACCGGGTACGCGCGGCCGTGGACGCCCGCACCCGGCAGAGCGCGGTCGACGCCTGCCGGTCCGCAGCCACGGCGGCCACGCTCGCCCTCGACTACGCGCAGACGATCCGCTGGCAGGGCCACGCCGTCGAGCTGGCGGGCGACCCGGCCGACCGGCTGGCCCGGGCCGCGGCCGCGTACGCGGAGGGCCGGCTCGACCTGGCCCTCACCGACTGCGCGGCCGTGCTGGACAGCGCCGAACGCGACCACCGGGCGGACCTGGCGGTCGAGGCGGCACTGGTGGTCCGCGGGGTCGCCGGCGAGCTGGGACCGGCCCTGCGGCTGCTCTGCGAACGCGCACTGGGCGTCGCCGGCCGGCACCCGCGGGTGCTCGCCCAGTACGCGTACCTGCTGGCGGACTCCGGGGACGTGCTGCGGGCGCGGGAGATCAGTGCCGAGGCGATGACGCTGGCCGAGCTGAGCGCGAGCCCGGACGACGTGGCCGCGGCGGTGCACGCCCGGCATCAGGTGACCGACCCGTTCGAGCAGCCGGCGGAGGTGGTGGCCCTGGCCCAGCGCAGTTGCGCCCTGGGTCGTCCCGACGCCGAGCTCTGGGGGCGCACGTGGCGTATCGACGCGTACCTGATGGCCGGGGACAACGCCGCCGCCGACGCGGAGACGCTGCGGCTGGACACGCTGGCACGGCGGCTGGGCTGGCCGCTCGCCCGCTGGCACCTGCTGCGCGCCCGGGCGACCCGGGCCCTGCTGTCCGGCCGGCTCACCGAGGCGGAGCAGCTCGCCGCCGAGGCCCGGGAGGTCGGGGAACGCATGCAGGATCCAAGCGCGGTCGGGCTCTATTACGCGTTCCTGGCCGGTCTGGCCCTGCACACCGGCCGGGCGGAGGAATACGTCGCCGCGGCCGGGCGGATGGCGGGTGCCCTGTCGCTGCCGATCGCCGCGGCCCAGCTCGGCCGCACGGCGCTGGACGTGGGGGCGGGCGACATGGCCCGGCTGTGCTGGCAGCATCTGCGGCCCCGGCTGGACGACCCGTTCGCCGGCAGCCTGCGTACCTACGTGCTGGTCCTCGGGGGCGAGCTGGCAGCCGGGCTGGGCGATCACGACGCGGTCCGCACCTGCTACGAACGGACCGCGCGCCACGCCGGCGTCTATCTGAACAGCACCACGAACTGCCACGGGGCCGCCGCCCGCGCGATCGGCTCGATGGCGTCGGCGCTCGGCGAGCACGACGCCGCGGTCCGGCACCTCGACGCCGCGATCACGATGGACGCCGGTTCGCCGCCGTTCCTGGCGCACGCCCAGCTGGCCCAGGCGCGGGCGCTGATCACCCGGGCCGCGCCGGGTGACCGGCGCCGCGCGCACGACCTCGCGGCCACGGCGGCCGCGACGGGCCGGCGGCTGGGCATGAGCCGGGTCGCGGCGGGCGCGCAGGTCCTGGCCGAGGAGACCGCGGGGGTACGCGGGGGAGCGGGCGCGCTGACCGCCCGGGAACGTGAGATCGCCGGGCTGGTGGCCGACGGGCTCGCCAACCGCGCGATCGCCGGGCGGCTGGTGCTCTCCGAACGCACCGTGGAGACGCACGTGCGCAACCTGCTGGCCAAGCTGGGGCTGAGCAACCGCACCCAGGTCGCGTCCTGGCTACGTACCGAAGCTCAGCGGTAGTACTGAGGTGTCCGGGCGCCGCAGTCGCGAGGCTTCGGGGATGACTCAGCACCAGCGCCTCGAAGGCGACATCCGGCCCGGCACCTATCTGATCGACGCCGCCCGTTCCAGCGTGCGGCTCACGGCGACCCACACCTTCGGCCTCAGACCCGTGGACGCGACCGTGGCCGTACGGTCCGGCACGGTGATGGTCGGGACGAGACCCGAGCAGTCCACGGTCTCGGCCGACCTGGACGCGGCCAGCTTCACCACCGATGATCCACGCCGCGACAAGGACGTCCGGGGCAAGCGCTTCCTGGCCGTCGGGACCCACCCGGCGATCGGCTTCCGCAGCACCGGCCTGAGCCGTACGGCCGACGGCTGGCAGCTCGCCGGGGTGCTGAGCGTCCGCGGCGGCTCGGCCCCGATCACGCTGTCCATCGTGGACGTCGAACCGGTCACCGACGGCTACCGCATCCGGGCCACGACGACGGTCGACCGGGTGGCGGCGGGAGTGGGCGCGGGCCGTGCCCTGATCGGCCGGCACGTCCGGGTGACCGTGGAGTGCCGCGTTACATCCAGCTGATCGGGGTAGTCAGCACACATGCTGAGAATCGCACAGTTGACCCTGGACGTGCAGGACATCGACGTGATGACGGCCTTCTGGTCGGCGGCTCTGGGTTACCGCGTGGAGAAGGGCGACGACGGCAACGCGTCGCTGATCCCGCCGGACGACGCACCGCCGGGCGCCCAGCACATGTGGCTGCAGGCGTCGGCCGGCCCGAAGTCGGGGAAGAACCGCGCCCATCCGGACCTGACCGCCGCCGACCCCCAGGCTGAGGCGGAACGCCTGATCGGCCTGGGCGCCCGCCATGCGGACGTGGGGCAGAAGGGCGACGAGCCGTACATCGTGCTGGCCGACCCGGAAGGCAACGAGTTCTGTGTCCTGACGGCCTGGCGCGATCCCGCCCTGGCCGGCCGGTGACAGCAGAAAGGGCGCTGAGGGGTGACCCTCAGCGCCCTCTGCTCGCGGGTGGTTAGCGCGCTGCCCGGCTGCGGGCCGAGAACGCCGCCGCGCCGCCGCTGGACGACTGGCTCGTGTGCACGGCGGTCGAGCCCGTGCCGCCGCGCCGGGCACCGCGGGCGCCGCCGCCCTGGGTGCGGGCCGCCGGGGAACGGCCGCCGGAGGAGCGGGCCCCCTGGGTGTGGCCGCCCTGGCCGCGAGCGCCGGAGCCGGCCGGCTGGTCGCCGCCCGCACCACGCGCGCCGCCGCCCGTACGGCCGCCGCCCGTGCCGCGACCGCCGCCCGCCGCCCGGGGGCCACCCGTGGCTGCGCCGCGACCGCCGCCCGACCGGCCGCGCCGGGCCTGGCCGCCCTGCTCCTCGACCGGCTCGGGCACCGGGGACACCGGCGCGCTGTAGGTGCGCTCACCCGGAGCGAGCTGCGCGAGCAGCGCGTCGCCCGGACGGGCCTTGCTCGTGGTCGGCCTGATGCCGGCCTTGCGGGTGAGGTCGCGGACCTCACTCTGCTGGTCGTCGGTCATCAGCGTGATGACCGTGCCCTGCGCGCCGGCCCGGGCGGTACGCCCGGAGCGGTGCAGGTACGCCTTGTGCTCGACCGGCGGGTCGGCGTGGATCACGATCGCGACGTCGTCCACGTGGATGCCGCGGGCCGCGATGTCCGTGGCCACCAGCGTCTGCGCGCTGCCGTCGGAGAACGCCGCCATGTTGCGGTTGCGGGCGTTCTGCGCGAGGTTGCCGTGCAGCTCGACCGCCGGCACGCCGGCCTGCACGAGCTGACGGGTCAGCGTCTTGGCGCGGCGCTTGGTGCGGGTGAACACCACCGTGCGGCCGGGCGCGGCGGTCAGGTCGACCAGCACCGGGAACCGGTCGTCGTGGCGCACGTGCAGCACGTGGTGGGTCATCTCGATCGGGGCCTCGGCCGCCGAGTCGACGTGGTGCGTGACCGGCTTGTGCATGAACCGCTTGACCAGCACGTCGACGCCGTTGTCGAGGGTCGCCGAGAACAGCATCCGCTGGCCGTTGGCCGGGGTGCCGTCCATCAGCCGCCGGACCACCGGCAGGAAGCCCAGGTCGGCCATGTGGTCGGCCTCGTCGAGCACGGTGATCTCGACCGCGTCCAGGCTGGCGTAGCCCTGCTGGATGTGGTCGGCCAGCCGGCCCGGGCAGGCGACGAGGATGTCGACGCCGGCCTTCAGGCCCTTGATCTGCGGGTTCGCCCCGACGCCGCCGAAGACGGTGAGGGTACGCAACCCGAGGATCGCGGCCAGCGGGGCGATGGTCGCCTCGATCTGGGTGGCGAGCTCACGGGTCGGCGCCAGGATCAGCGCGCGAGGCCGGGTCGGCCGCCGCGGCGACTTGCTCTCGGCCAGCCGGGCCAGCACGGGCAGGACGAACGCGTACGTCTTGCCGGAGCCGGTGCGGCCGCGGCCGAGCACGTCGCGGCCCGCGAGCGAGTCCGGCAGCGTGGCCGCCTGGATCGGGAAGGGGCTGGTGATGCCGAGGTCGGCGAGGGCCGCGGCAAGCTTCGTGGGCACGCCGAGGTCGGTGAACGAGGACATGTAGGTGTGAACTCCGTAAGTCTGAAGGGGTCGTCCTGCCCGGCGCAGACCTCACGGGTCGCGGCGCGTGGTGGTCGATCCAAAGGCGGCCCGAGGCAGAACTGGGCGGGCCGCGAGATCAAGTGTACGCGCTGTCGTACCGCAACCCCGCCGCACCCGACTGTGACCCTTCCTGCACCCCGCGGCACTCACCGTTTCTCCTCAGTGCCGGACTCCCCCGCCGGCCGGTATTGCGAGGAGAGACCCCCATGAGCGGTGCTGTTGTCTTCGACCGCCGTCGCGAGGACGTCGTACGGGCGCACATGCCGCTCGTCGGTCATCTGGTCCGCGAGATGCTGGCCCGGGTGCCCGCCCACGTCAACCGCGACGACCTGCTCTCAGCCGGGTACGCGGCCCTGGTCGCCGCCGCCCGGGGCTTCGACGAGGCGCGGGGCGTGCCGTTCGCCCGGTTCGCGGCGGCCCGGGTGCGCGGTGCCCTGCTGGACGAGCTGCGCGGGCTGGACTGGGCCAGCCGGTCGGTGCGGCAGCGGGCCCGGCGTACGGACACCGCCCGCCAGGAGCTGACCGCCGAGCTGGGCCGGATCCCGACGGCCGCCGAGGTCGCCGCGCACCTGGGCTGCACGGTCGAGGACATCGAGTCCGCGGACGACGACGTGGCCCGGGCCGTGGTGTTCAGCCTGCAGGGCTTCGCCACCGTGGGGGCCGACGACATGGTGACCGAGCCCGGTGCGGGCCCGGAGGAGCTGCTGATCCGGCGCGAGCGGCTGGGTTACCTGCGGCACGCCATCGACGTGCTGCCGGACCGGTTGCGCGCGGTCATCACCGGTTACTTCTTCGAGGAGCGCCCGATGGCCCGGATCGCCGAGGAGCTGGGGGTCACCGAGTCGCGGGTGTCGCAACTGCGCGCCGAGGCGCTGGCCCTGCTCAAGGACGGTCTGAACACGCACCTGGACCCGGCGCTGGCGGCTCAGAGCCCGGTCAGGGACGGGTGCGTGGCGCGCCGCCGGGCGGCGTACTACGACCAGATCGCGACCCGCGGCGGGCTGCGCGACCGGCTCGCGCTGACCAGCCCGGACGGGCTGCCGGTGGCGGCCTGAGGCCGGCTCCGCGCGGAGCCGGCCCCGGGCTGGGGTCACGCGTTGGCGCAGGTGCCGGCCTTCTTCTGGGCGGCGATCGCCTTGTCGGCGCCCTTGGCGTAGAGGGCCAGGCCCTCCTTGGCGGGCTCGAGCTTCCACGAGTCCTTCTCGTAGACCATCGTGTAGGACTGGGCCGCGACCAGCTGCTTGGCGATCACGACGGCCCGGTCGGCGCCCTCCATCCGGGCGCTGCTGAGCGTGATGGCCAGGCCCTTGCGCGAGCACGCGGTGTTGAGCTTGACGTAGTCGGCCTTGGTGATGGCCTGCTTGCCGGCGTCGGTGTACATGTCCCAGGCGCCGGCGAAGTCACCGCCGCTGAAACGGTCGAACACGGTCTGCGCGGCGGCCTTGGCGCCGTCGATCGTCTTGGGCTGCGGGCCGCCGGCGGCCGCGGCGGCGGCGTTGCCGGCCGGGGCGGGCTCCTTGTCGTCGGAGCAGGCGGTGGTGAGGGAGACGGCGGCGACGGCGATGAGCGCCAGCGCGCCGAGGCGTCGGAACGGGTGGCTGTGGTTCATGCACCGCTTAATGTCGATGGACCGTCCGGCGTAACGGGCAAGGCCCTGCCGTGACGGATTCCTTACACTTGCCACCGCAGCCGTAACCCCGGTCACGGTCTCGCCGGGAGCCCGATGCATCGGCTATTCTGAGCGTTTCCACGGAAACGAAAAAAGCCACCCGAAAAGGTGGCTGACCTCGGAATGCTACCACAACAGGGAGTAGCTTTGTCAAGCTCCGCCGGCGGCACGGAAACACTGCGGAACGACGACATCGAGTCCGAAAAGGCCTACCTGGCCGTGCTGTACGACCGCCTCGACCTGCTGCGTGAGCAGGCCGACGAGCGGCTGCGCGCGATTCTGCTCGAGGCCGGCGGCACCCCGCAGGGCCGCTCCCAGCGGGAGGCGACCCGCAGCCACTGGGCCGAGCAACTGGCCCAGATGAATTCCGTCGAGAACGGCCTGTGCTTCGGCCGGCTGGATTTCGCCGCCGACAATCCGCGCTACATCGGCCGGATCGGACTGTTCGCCGAGGACCGTGATCAGGATCCGTTGCTGATCGACTGGCGGGCGCCCGCGGCGCGCCCGTTCTATCTCGCCACCGCGGTGTCCCCCGAGGGGGTGACCCGCCGCCGGCACCTGCGCACCCGGGGCCGCGAGCTGACCGGCATCGACGACGAGGTGCTCGACATCGAGGCTGGTGCCACCGACGGCCGCGAGGACGTGACGGGTGAGGCCGCGCTGCTGTCCGCGCTGACCGCCAACCGCACCGGCCGGATGCGCGACATCGTCGAGACCATCCAGTCCGAACAGGACGAGGTGATCCGCGCCGGGCTGCCCGGTGTCCTGGTGGTCCAGGGAGGTCCCGGCACCGGCAAGACGGCCGTGGCGCTGCATCGCGCGGCTTACCTGCTCTACACGCACCGGGCCCAGCTGACCAAGCAGGGTGTGCTGATCCTGGGGCCGAACGCCACCTTCCTGCGCTACATCTCGCAGGTGCTGCCCTCGCTCGCCGAGACCGGCGTGCTGCTCGCCACCCTCGGTGACATGTTCCCCGGCGTGACCGCCCGGGCCACCGAGGCGCCGGCCGCCGCCGCGCTCAAGGGCCGGGTCGACATGCTCGAGGTGCTCGCCGCCGCGGTCGCCGACCGGCAGACCGTGCCCGACGACTACGTGGAGGTCGACCACGACGGCTTCCCGCTGCGCATCGAGCGGGCCGTCTGCGAGGACGCCCGCGCCGAGGCCCGGCGGTCCGGCCGCCCGCACAACCTGGCCCGGTCGATCTTCGTGACCGCGGTCATCCACACCCTGTCGCTGCAGATCGCCGAGCGGATCGGCGCCGACCCGCTCGGCGGCGACAATCTGCTGGAGGAGGCCGACCTCGCGGAGACCCGGCGTGAGCTGCGCGAGGACGAGGACGTCCAGGCCGCACTGTTCGAGCTGTGGCCGATCCTGACCCCGCGGCAGGTGCTGCGGGACCTGCTCAGCGACCCCGAACGGCTGGCCTCGGCCGCGCCGGAGCTCAGCGACGACGAGCGGGCGCTGCTGCTGCGCGAGCGCCGGGCCGGCTGGGCGCCGGCCGACGTGCCGCTGCTGGACGAGCTGGCCGAGCTGCTGGGGGTGGACGACACCCTGCGGGCCCGGGCGGTGGCCCGCGAGCGCGAGCAGGCGATCGAGTACGCCGAGGGCGTGCTGGAGATCGTCGAGGGCTCGCGGTCGCTGGACTTCGAGGACCAGGAGGAGGAGATCCTGTCCGCCACGGACGTCGTCGACGCCAGCGCCTTCGTCGAGCGGCACGAGGTGATCGACACCCGGACCGCGGCCGAGCGGGCGGCGGCCGACCGGACCTGGGTCTTCGGGCACGTGATCGTCGACGAGGCGCAGGAGCTGTCGCCGATGGCCTGGCGGCTGCTCATGCGCCGCTGCCCGAGCCGGTCGATGACCGTGGTCGGGGACGTGGCCCAGACCGGCGAGCTGGCCGGGACGACGACCTGGGAGCAGGTCTTCGAGCCGTACGTCGCGCAGCGCTGGCGGCTGGCCGAGCTGACCGTGAACTACCGCACCCCGGCCGAGGTCATGGCCGTGGCCGCGGACGTGCTCGCCGCCGTCGACCCCTCGCTGCAGCCGCCACGCTCGGTGCGGACCGCCGGTGAGGAGCCGTGGGCGGCCCGGGTGCGGCCTGCCGAGCTGGCGACGGAGCTGATCGCAGCGGTACGCCGGGAGGCCGCAGCCGCCGCGGAGGGGCGCGTGGGTGTCCTGGTGCCGGCGGGGCTGGAGGAATCCCTGGGCCGCGAGCTCACCGCCGCCATCCCCGAGGCGGCCGTGGGTGAGCAGCCCGACCTGCTCAACCACATCGTGCTGATGACCGTCCGGCAGGCGAAGGGGCTGGAGTTCGACAGCGTGATCGTGGTCCAGCCGGACGAGATCATCGCGGAGAGCCCGCGCGGCCTCAGCGACCTCTACGTGGCGGTGACCCGGGCCACGCGCCGGCTCGGCGTCCTGCACACGGCCGACCTGCCCAAGGTGCTCGACGCGCTGAGCTGAACGGGAACGACAGCGGGGCCGGTGCGCGTACGCACCGGCCCCGCTCGTCGTCGTGGTGTCAGGCGGCCGCGCCGTGCGCCGGCGGCGTGAAGCCGTGGGCGTTGGTCATCGCGAGGCGCGAGTGCAGGTTGGTGTTGCCGGCGATGGAGGCGTAGTAGCCGGCCCGGCGGCGGGCGATGATGCTGTCCGGGTTCTCCGGCGCCGGCGCCAGCTCGGGGTCGAGGTGGGTGTTGAGGCCGTCCTTGAGCAGCGAGAGCGCCTCGGCGCGGAGCTGGCTGATCCGGCTCTCGGTGACCCCCAGGTCGGCGGCGATGTCCGCCATCGGCCGCTCCTTGAGGAAGTACTCGGTGATGACGGTCTGCAGCCGCTCCGGCAGCGACGCGATCGCGTGGTGCAGGTAACCGATCTGCTCGCGGCGGATCAGCATGTCCTCCGGGCCCGGGGTGCGCTCGGTGACCAGGTCGTCGGGGCTGCTGGTGGTGAAGCCCTGCAGCGACAGCACGGTGGCCCGCTGCACGTCGTTGTCCGTCTGGTGCAGGTCCGTGGTGGTGGTGCCCAGCGCCTGCGCCAGCTCCTCGTTGGTCGGCGTCCGGCCCAGGGTGGTGGTCAGGCTCTGCCGCGTGGTGTCGGTCACCCGGGCCTTGGTCCGCACCGAGCGCGTCGCCCAGTCCAGCGAGCGCAGCTCGTCGAGGATGGCGCCGCGGATCCGGGTGGTGGCGAATCGGTTGAACGGGATGCCGCGGGTCGGGTCCCAGCCGCGGGCCGCGGTGACCAGCGCGTGCAGCCCGGCGCTGGTGAGGTCGTCACGGTGGATGTGGTTCGGGATCCGGCTGAGCATGTCCCGCACCAGGTGGCCGACCAGCGGCATGTTGGTGCGGATCAGGTCCTCCTGCTCGGCGGCGGACAGGGCCGGCACGGCGGTCGCGGTGTCGGCGGCGAGGTCGGCAGCGGTCGTCATGGTGCTGGTCATGTGAATCCCCCGTGTGTTGTCGGTGGCCCGCGGCGGGTGGGCACCGGCTGACAAGGAGAGACTTTGGGTGACGCTGGGTACATGTTCCGGTGGCGCAGAGTTGCCGACCGGTTGCTTCGCTTCCTTCTGTCAGGCGGCCCGGGCGGGGACGCGGGCGATCGCGAGGTCCCAGACGAAGCGGGCGGGGGCGAAGGCTTCCGCGTACCGGACGCGGGCCTGCGCGCCGAAGTGCCGAGCGGTGCCGGTGGGCAGCTCGGGATCCACCGGCACCGGGGCCTCGGCCAGCGCCGCGAGCTTGCGGTCCAGGAACGGCGAGATGTCGACGAACAGCGCGGGGGCGAACTGCAGGGTCGACTCGCCGGCGTAGTGCAGGATCCGGCTGCTGTGCCGGGCGGCGGACAGGGTGGCCACGGCGGCGGCGCGGTGCTCGGCGTTGGCGTCCTCGGGGGCGTGCACGTAGACCACGTCGGCGTCGACGCCGGTCAGCACGTTCTCGATGGCGGCCACCGTCATCGCGGCCGAGGAGACCAGCCCGGGCCACGTCTCGCCGGGCTGCTGGTGGCGCGACCGGCGGTCGCTGCTCGCGCGGGTGTACCCCCGGCGGTCCCCGGAGCGGCGTTCGGCCGCCTGCGGGCCCCAGACCAGCAGGCAGTCGAGCTCCCGGGCGGCGGCCTCGGCCTGCCGGCTGCGGACGGTGTCCGGCCCGTCGCAGGTCAGCACGAGCATGGTGACCGAGTCGCCGGCCGCACGGTGGGCGGCGAGCGTCCCGGCGCACCCGAACTCGATGTCACCGGGGTGCGTACCGACCGCCAGGACGCTGCGCGTCATTCCGGACTCCGTGGTCTCTCGGTGCGCCGGCGCGGGGCTTCGGCGGCGCTGAGTGTCCATCGGTCACCGGTGGCTCGGCTTGAGGGTTGTGGCGTGACTACGGCACGCTGGTCGGCATGGATCTCACCGACTCCGGCACCACCGTCAACCTGATCGCCGGCGTGGCCATGCTGGCCGGTGTGCTCGGCGTGGTGATCCCGGTGCTGCCCGGGCTGCTGCTGTGCTGGCTGGCGGTGCTGCTCTGGGCGATCCTGGGCGACGCGGACGGCGGCCGCTGGGTGGTGCTGGGCCTGGCCACCGTGGTGGCGGTCGGCGGCACGGTGGTGAAGTACCTGTGGCCCGGCAAGCGGCTCAAGAGCACCGGCGTACCCACGTCGTCGCTGCTGATCGCGGGCGTGCTGGGATCGTCGGCTTCTTCGTGGTGCCGGTGGTGGGCCTGGTGCTCGGCTTCATCGGCGGCCTGTGGGTGGCCGAGCGGCTGCGGCTCGGCCCCGGCCAGGCGTGGCCGTCCACCCGGCAGGCGCTGGGCGCGGTCGGGCTGTCCCTGCTGGTGGAGTTCGCGGCGGCGCTGGGCATCGCGGTGATCTGGGTCTTCGGCCTGCTCGCCACCTGACCCGCCGCGCGGTTCCTACCTGTTCTAGTGGGGCGCTGGGGTGCGGCGCCGCAACCGCCGACGGCGGCGCTGGGTGAGCAGCAGGAGCAGCGGGGCGCCGGCCAGCACGACGGCGATCGTCGCGGCGAGGCCCAGCGGCAGACCCTTGTTCGTGGCGGCGCGCACTGCCGTGGCGGCGGGCCGCTCGTCTTTCGCTGCCGGGGCGGGAGCGGCGCTCGCGCCGGTGGCCGTACCGTGCGCGTCCGGGCTGTCCGGCTCGACCAGCTTGCCCACCGACGCGTCCTTGGGCAGCGAGAAACCCCAGTCCAGCAGCGCGGCGCCCTGCTGCCAGCCGCGTAGCGGCGCTGCCTCCGCACCGAGCACGGTGGCGACCAGCCGGCGGCCGTTGCGCTCGGCGCCGCCGACATAGCTGTGCCGGGCCAGCTTGGTGAAGCCGGTCTTGCCGCCCAGCGCCCCCGGGTAGTTGTAGATCAGCTTGTTCTCGTTCTGGATCTGGAAGCCGCCCTTCTTCAGCTTCTTCTGCGCCGGGATCCGGGCTCGCTCGGTGAGTGCGTACTTGCGGAAGGCGGGCTTGGCGAAACACTGCCGGGCGATCAGCGCCAGGTCGTACGCGCTGGTGAACTGCCCGGGCCCGTCCAGCCCGGACGGGGTCACCGCATGCGTCTGGTACGCACCCAGCCGCTTGGCCTCGGCGTTCATCGCGGCGACCGTGGCCGGCAGCCCGCCCCGGCCACCGCCGAGCCGGGCCAGCGTGTTGGCCGCGTCGTTGCCGGAATTGAGCAGCAGACCGAGCCACAGCGTGCTCACCGGATACCGGCCACCCTTGAGCAGCCCGACAGCCGAGCTGTACGGCTCGATGTCCAGGTCGCCGTCGGTGATGGTGGCGATCTGCCGGGGGTCGAGCTTGTCGATGACGGTCGCCACCAGCAGCAGCTTCTGCACGCTGGCCGGGGTGCCGTACACGTGCGGGCCGCAGCCGCCGAGCACCTCGCCGGTGTCCAGGTCGGCGACCAGCCAGCTGGTGGCGGTCAGGGCGGGTGGCTTCGGCGCCCCGCGCGGCACGACCAGGCCGTCGGTGGCCAGGTCGTCGCCGCCGACCGCGCGCAGGACGGGGTCGTCCTCGGGCGGGGTGGGACGGGCCGGGCGTCCGGCCGGGGGCTTGACCTTGGGACGCGGGCACGGCACTGCGGGCGCCGCCTGGGTCTGTGCCGCGCTGGCCGATGCCTGGGCCGCGGTTGCCCGGGTCGGGGGCTGCGCCGCGTGGGCCGGGCCGGTCAGGGTGGCGGTGGCGAGGGTCGCGGTGGCGGCCAGGGCCGCCAGGGTCCGCCGCCGGGTGGGGGCAGGGGTGTGGATGAGCCTCACGGCCACACGGCTCCCGCGTCGAGTCGGCGCTGCAGCAGTTGCTCCAGCGGCATGGTCTCACCGTCGCCGCCGCCCGCGCCGATGATCAGCCGGGCCGGGCTGGGGGCCACGTCCGCGCCGGTGATGCGGGCGCGCAGTGAGGAGGGGACGGACAGGACGTAGAACCGGCCGTCCTCGCCGACGGCCACCGAGCGGTTGGCCTTCAGATACCAGCCGCGCAGCCGGGTGCGGTACGTCGCGTGGCCGTCGAACGCCCGGGCCCGCAGCACCACCGGCGGCAGGCCGCGTTCGCCGGCCCGGCGCACGAAGTCGGCCAGCAGCCGGCCGGCCTGCTCCGCCTCGGCGGCCCGGCCCGCCTCGAGCGCGGCACCGTGCCCGGCGACTGCCTGCCGGCGCTGCTCTTCCCAGGCGGCACGGTCGTCGGCGTCCATGGCGACGACCCTAACGGCATCCGCGCGCGCCCAGCCACCCGGGTTTTCCCTCCGCCCACGCTAACCGGCCCGCCCGCCGCGATTCCTCGGAATAGCGCGGTCGCATTTCGAAGGGGACGGGGCGATAATTGCCCGGGGTCTCCGTTATTCTGTGAAATTCAGGCGAACAGTTGCGCGCGGAGTGCGTCACAGGCGAGACTGGGCGCGTTCTTCGGATTACGTCAGGAGTCGTTATGGCGCGGCAGGTAATCACGACCCTCATCGACGACCTGGACGGAAAGCCGGCCGATCGGACGGTGGAGTTCAGCCTCGACGGCACGAGCTACACCATCGACCTTTCCGAGGCCAATGCCGGCAAGTTGCGCAAGGCGCTGGACCCGTTCATCGAGGCGGGCACGCGCATCGGCCGGGGCGGTTCCGGCCGTGCCGCGGGCCGGCCGGCGAGTGGCACGGGCCGCACGGCGGGCAGTCGCGACGAGAACAGGCTGATCCGCGAGTGGGCGGCCGAGAACGGCCACCAGATCTCCGAGCGGGGCCGCATCCCGCAGAGTGTCAGCAATGCCTATCGGGCGGCGCACGGCCGCTGATCCCTTGTGGTGCACCGGGGTCCGGCGAGGCGCCGGGCCCCCGGTGTGCCCGCCGCGGAGGATGGCGACGCCGGGCCGGTGCGCGAGGTACGGGCCCGGGGACGTCCAGTGAGGCGGATTTCGCGTCGGTGCTCTTGCGCTGACAAGGACGGGCAACACCGGCCGAGGGCTCGGAATAGCCAGGCACGGTGGATCGGCATCGGTCCGGCCCGCGCCCGGGCGATGCCTGACCGTCGCCGGGATTAGCCGGGCCGCGATGGCACCGGTGCGACCAGGATCAACGCAATGTCGGTCGGGCACCACAGCCTGCCTGTGCCAGCAAAGGCGCCGGTCAATGCCCCCTGAGGCCACTGTCGTCACCCGCAGGGCCGCACCCGGAATGATCGCCGCGCGGGAAAACGGCGTTCACGAGCACCCGGAGCGGGTGTCGACGGGCCGCCGCCGCCCAAGCGGGGAAAGCCCCAGAGCGAACGCCGGCGGGCCGCCCCGGCCGAAGTGGGGAAAGCCACCGGCGGCCGATGCCGTGGCCCATCCGCCGCGCCCCTGGTAACGGCACTGACCGAGCTGCCGCGCCGCTTCGCCGAGAAACGACCCGCAACCACCCAGCCCACCGCTAACGGTCCCCGCGCATCGGGAAACGACTGCCGCGAGGGGGCTCCTTTGCCACAGGGCAAGGGCGGCGCGGACCGTCCACCGCCGGGCCCGCCCGGTAAAGACGGCCGGCCGAAGTGCGCCCGCGGAGCGCATCACCGCGCCGCCCGGCGGACCGCCGGTGTTAACGGCATAGGCGTTGCGCATTCAAAGCCCGGCGAGTGATCGCTAACGGTGGCAATGCATGCGCGAGTAGTGACGGTAGGGCTTGATCTCCGCGGTGAATAGCACGCACCCGGCGGGATAAGGACGGCGCCGGGATAGCCGCAACCGGAAGGATTGCGGTCAGTCCGGTTCAGCGGGCGCGGAGCTTCGGCAGCATCGGTGCCACGGCTTCGAGAATCCGCTCGTCCCCGGCGTACCAGCCCGACTTGCGGGGCCAGTGCGTCAGCACGTCGGAGAAGCCGAGCTCCGCCGCCCGGCCCACCGCATCCGTGAAAGCCTCGACGCTGCTCAGCGAGAGCACCGGCGACGAGTCCAGGTTGAGGTACCGGTCCATCTCGCGGCCGGCTGCCGCGTCGGTGAAGCGGGCGCTGACCTCGGCGACCGAACGCCACCACGCCGCCTCGTCGTCCACGGCCTGCGCGCCCGTGGTGACCCAGCCGTCGCCGTACCGGGCCGCCAGCCGCAGTGCGCGGGGGCCGTTGGCCGCCACCACGAGCGGTGGGCGCGGGCTCTGCACCGGGCCCGGGGTGCTGCGGGCGTCCACCGCGCGGTAGTAGTCACCCGTGAAGTCGGCCTTGTCGTTCTCCAGCAGCTGGGTGAGCAGCTCCAGGAACTCCGAGAAGCGGTCCACCCGCTGGCGCGGCGTCAGCTCCGGCGCGCCCAGCACCGTCGCGTCGAAGCCGGTGCCGCCCGCGCCCACGCCCAGCAGCAGCCGGCCCTGGGAGATGTCGTCCAGGGCGGTGAGCTCGCGGGCGAAGTGCACCGGGTGCCGGAAGTTCGGTGAGGCCACGTACGTGCCGAGGCGGATCCGGCGGGTCACCATCGCCGCCGCCGTCAGGGTCGGTACGGCGTCGAACCAGGGACCGTCGACCAGGTCCCGCCAGCCCAGGTGGTCGTAGGTCCAGGCGTGGTCGAAGCCGTACTCCTCGGCCAGGCGCCAGCGGCGGCCCGCCACGGACCAGCGTTCGTCGGGAAGGATCACGATGCCGATACGCACGCGAGGACGCTACCTCACGCCGAGCGCAGGCCGTCCTTGTCGCCCGCGACCGTCGCCGGGCCGGCCGCCGTGTCGAACGCCGCCATGGCCCGGACCAGCTCCTGCCGGCTGGTCGGGCTCATCCGTTCGAGTACCTCGGCCAGCGCGGATCGGCGGCGTTCGCGCAGGTCCTCCAGCAGGCGCTGGGCCGCGGGCGTGAGCAGCAGCCGGACCTCTCGGCGGTCGCGCGGATCGGGCACCCGGCGCAGCATCCCGGTGGCCTCCAGCCGGTCGCACAGCCGGCTGGCTGAGGACGGCACCACGTCGAGGGCCTCGGCCAGCCGGCTCATGTTGGTGTGCCCGGCGCGCGCGATGATGGTGAGAACGCGCAGCTGGGCCGGGGGTACGGCGGGCGACTGGGCGAGCCGGGCGCTTTCCAGCACACCGAGCAGCGACTCCACCGTCGACTCCATCGCCGCTGCGACGTCCGTGACGCGATCCATGCCGGTCCTCTGTGTGCTCAAAGTCGGGGCATTTCGGCCTACCAGGTCAGGGCCTCTCCCAGCCTGGACCACGTCGGTCATCGCCGCCAGTCGAGGCAGACGGTGACCGCGTCGTCGTCCGGATCGGCACCCGCGTGATACTCGCGCAGGCCCCGCATCACCGTACCCACTGCCTCGGTGGCGGGCTGCAGGCGTGTCCGGCGCAGGGCCGTCAGCAGGGCACTCTCCCCGTACGGGGCCCGGCCGCCCGGCGTGGCGGCGTGCACCCCGTCGCTGACCACGAGCAGCCGGTCGGCCGGTTCGAGGCGGAACCGCTGGATCTCGTACCGGGTCTCGCCGAACATGCCCAGCGGCAGTTGCTGCTCCAGGGTGACCGCCCGGATGTCCCGGTCGCGGGCGATGACGGCGCGCGGCGAGCCCGCGTCCACCGCCGCCACGTGCCCGCCGACCAGGTCGATCTCGAGCAGCAGGGTGGCGGCGTGCGCGGCGCCGCCGTACCGGGCGTGGACGGCGTCGCCGGCCAGCTCGGCCTGCTCGACGATGTCGGCGCCGGAGCGGCGGGCGTTGCGCATGGCGTTGACCGCGACGGTGGTGAGCACCGCGGCGTCGAGGCCGTCGCCGGCGCCGTTGAGCACGGTGATGGTGAGCCGGTCACCGGCGAGGGTCCAGTCGAAGTGGTCGCCGAAGACCGCGTACGCCGGCTCCAGCTGCCCGGCGACGAGGAAGCGGTCGTCGCCCAGCGAGCGCCCCGGCAGCAGCTCCCATTGCAGCTCCGCAGCCATGGTCAGGCGCTCGCGGCGGATCACCCGGTGGTACCGGTCGGTGACGGCGCCGGCGGCCCGCAGGGCCACGGCGAGTTCGTCGGCAACCGCCGACAGGTCGCTGGTCAGCCCGGTGCCCGAGGGCAGCGAGGTCTGCACGACGAGCACGCCGAGGCGTTCGCCCCAGACGGTCAGTGGCAGGTAGGCACGGTTGGCGTCCGCGGCGATGTCGACCAGTGGCCGCTGGCTGCCGAAACAGCGCACGGCCAGGGCGTTGCCGGTGGGACCGTCCGGTTCGAGCAGCGGCCACAGTCCGGTCAGGGTCAGGTCGCCGAGCAGCACCTCGACCCGGCCGGCCGCGTAGTGCCGGCGCAGGTGGTCCGCCACGACCTCGGGCAGCCGGTCGGGCGGCGCCGCGCGCAGCAGCGCTCCGACGGGCGTCGGACGGTCGGACAAAACGACCTCTCTTCTCTCGGGGCGCGAAGCATCGAGCGAACAGCAATATTTGCTGTACGGCAAGGATGATAGAGGCACGGCGGTGCGCCGCGGGTGCGGGCGACGAGCCGGCAGATGGGGGTACGGCGGAGCAGGTACGGCGGACGGCGGGTCGCTCAGTGCGCGCCCGCACCGCCGGCCAGTGCGAAGGACTTCTCGAAGTGGATGAGGCTGCCGCTGCGCGGGGTGGACTGCATCCGCACGTTGTCGCTCAGCGCCTTGATCAGGAACAGTCCCCGGCCGCGCTCGCTGTTCGGCCCGGGGTCATCGACCGCGCTCGCGTCGAAGCCGGCGCCGTTGTCGGCCACGTCGATCGCGCACCGGTCCTCGGCCACGTCCAGGCGGACCTCGATGCCGTCCGCGCCGGTGGCGTGCTTGACCACGTTGGCGCACGCCTCGGTCAGGGCCAGCTCCAGGTCGTCGCCGTCCTGCCGGTCGACCTGGAACGCCGACAGGGCACACCGCAGCAGGCGGCGCACCGCCGGCACGCTGTCGACCTCACGCGGCAGGTTGAGCCGTACCGAGATACGCATGCGACTCCTCCCCCGTTGTCGACCCGGCGCCTGCCCGGTTCGCTGACGGTGATGTTCCCGCTGGACGGCCGGGCTAATCCCGAAACGGGCGATCCGGCTTCCCGCCGGTCCGGAACCAGCCGACCGAAGTTCTTGTTATCGCAGGCCGTTCGGGCGGTCTCCCTTCCCGTGGTCGGCGAAACGGCCGCCGCGCGCAATGATCGAGGCTCCACGGGAAGAGGTCAGGACTCTGATGGCGTTTCAACCGGACACCGCGACGGTGGTCGCCGCCCGCGACGGCGACCCGGCCGCGGTCGACCGCCTGGTCGCCGGCTACCTGCCGCTGGTCTACACGATCGTCGGCCGGGCCCTCGACGGGCACGCCGACGTCGACGACGTCGTGCAGGACACCATGCTGCGCGTCCTGCGCAACCTCGGTGACCTGCGCGAGCCCGAGGCGTTCCGGTCCTGGCTGGTGGCCATCACCGTGCGTCAGGTGCGGGAGCGCTACCGGGTCCGCCGTTCCGCCCCGGACACCCTGCTGCCCGACGACGTCCGCGACCCGGGGGCCGATTTCACCGACCTGGCCATCACCCGGCTGGAGCTGGCCGGACAGCGCCGGGAGACCGCCGAGGCCACCCGCTGGCTGGACGAGGACAACCGGGAGCTGCTCTCGCTGTGGTGGCTGGAGGCCTCCGGCGAGCTGACCCGGGACGAGATCGTCGCCGCCACCGAGGTGACCCGCCAGCACGCGGCGGTCCGGATCCAGCGGATGAAGGGCCAGCTGGAGACGGCCCGGGTGGTCGTGCGCGCGCTGGCCGCCAACCCGCCGTGCGCGGACCTGGCGCTGGTCACCGCCGAGTGGGACGGCCGGCCCGGCGCGCTGTGGCGCAAGCGCATCGCCCGCCACACCCGGGACTGCCGGCAATGCTCCCCGGCCTGGTCGGGCCTGGTGGCGGCGGAACGGCTGCTGGTGGGCATGGCGCTGGTGCCGCTGCCGCACTCGCTCAGCGGCGGTGCCCTCTCCGCCTTCGGTGGCGCGCAGGCCGGTTCGCACGCCGCGCACGCGCTCTCCGGCAAGGCGCTGGCCGCCAAGATCGCCGTGAAGGGCGGCGTCGGCGTCGGGCGGCGGGTGGCCACGGCCATGCTGGCGACCGGCACGGTGGCCGGCGGCGGTGCGGCCGTGGTCGTGTACACCAACGCCGACAAGCCGGTCGCCAACGCGGCGGTGATCTCCACCTTCGCCCCCACGCCGCGGCTGTCCCTGCCGGCCACGCCCACGCCGAGCGCCACCTCGGCGTCGCCGTCGGCCAAACCCTCGCCGTCGAAGAAGAAGACCAAGGCGCCCGTCGCGCCGGTGCCTGCCACCGCGACCTCGGCCAAGAAGGGCGTCGGCACCTGGCAGTTCGACGGGATCAAGGGCGCGCTCGACGACGTCGGCGCGGGCTGGTACTACAACTGGTCGCCCGACAACGACTCCATGCCCGGACCCGCCGACGTCGAGTTCGTCCCGATGATCTGGGGCAAGGCCAACGTCACGGCCGGGACCTTGGCCAAGGCCGAGCGCGAGGGCGACGTGCTGCTCGGCTTCAATGAGCCGGACATGGGCGGGCAGGCCGACATGAGCGTCGAGGACGCCCTCGCCGCCTGGCCGAAGCTGCAGGAGACCGGCATGCGGCTGGGCAGCCCGGCCGTCGCCTACGGCGGCGACACCCCGGGCGGCTGGCTGGACCGGTTCATGAAGGGCGCGAAGGAGAAGAATCTGCGCGTGGACTTCATCACCGTGCACTGGTACGGCTCGGACTTCAGCGACGCCGCGGTCGGGCAGTTCCTCGGTTACGTCGACGCCGTGCACGCCCGGTACGACCTGCCGATCTGGGTCACCGAGTACGGCCTGATGAACTTCACCGGCTCCCCGAAGTACCCCACGGGAGCTCAGGAGGCGGCCTTCATCAAGGGCACCACGACCGGCATGGAGAAGCGTTCCTTCGTCGAGCGGTACGCCTGGTTCGGCCTGCCCGCGGTGGGGGACAGCGTCGACTTCGGTCTCTACAAGGACGCCTCCACACCGACCGAGGCGGGCAAGGCGTACAAGGCCGCCGGGTAGCGCCGCGGGATAAGGTCGGACCATGATTCGGTTCGGCTACAAGGCATCGGCGGAGCAGTTCGCCCCGCGCGAGTTGCTCCGCTACGGCATCCAGGCCGAGCAGCAGGGCTTCGACTCGGTATTCGTCAGCGACCACCTGCAGCCGTGGCGGCACGACGGCGGGCACGCGCCGGCCGCACTGCCCTGGCTCGGTGCGCTCGCCACCAGCACCGAGCGGGTCCTGCTCGGCACCAGCGTGCTCACCCCGACGTTCCGCTACCACCCGGCGGTGGTCGCCCAGGCGTTCGCCACCCTCGGGTGCCTGGCGCCCGGCCGAGTCATCCTCGGCGTGGGCTCGGGCGAATCGCTCAACGAGGTCCCGCTCGGCCTGCAGTGGCCGGACGGCAAGGAGCGCTTCGCCCGCCTCAAGGAGGCGGTCACCCTGATCCGGCAGCTCTGGACCGAGGACCGGGTGACCTTCGAGGGCACCTTCTACCGCACCGAGCTGGCCACCATCTACGACAAGCCGGAGCAGCCGGTGCCGATCTACATCGGCGCCTCCGGCCCGGCCGCGACCCGGCTCGCCGGGCGCATCGCCGACGGGTTCATCACCACCAGCGGCAAGGGCAGCGAGCTCTACACCGACACGCTGCTGCCGGCCGTCCGCGAGGGCGCCGGGAAGGCGGGCCGGTCACTCGACGACGTCGACCTGATGATCGAGGTCAAGGTCTCCTTCGACCCGGACATCGAGCAGGCCCGCAACGACACCGCCTACTGGGGTGCGCTGGCCCTGTCGCCGGAGGAGAAGACCGGCGTGGAGGACCCGATCGAGATGCAGCGGCGCGCGGACGCGCTGCCGGTGGACCGTACGGTCAGCCGCTGGATCGTCTCGTCGGACCCGGACGAGCACGCCGCGAAGGTCGCCGAGTATCTCGACATGGGCTTCCGGCACCTGGTCTTCCACGCGCCGGGCCCGGACCAGGACCGCTTCCTGCGGGTGTACGGCGAGCAGATCCTGCCCCGCCTGCGCGAGCGCGCCACCGAGGGTCAGTACCCCCGGTAGTTCTCGCCCGGCACCGCCCGCAGGTGCGCCGGACCGTCCCAGCGTTCGTCCCGGCCCTCGCCCCGGATGATGGTGAGGTCGGGGCGGCCGGGCTCGCCGCCGCGCCGCCGCACCGGCCGCCGGCCGTCGCGTCCCCGGCCCTCGCGGATGTCCCGGCCCTCGCGGATGTCCCGGATGTCGCGGTCGCGGTCGGGCGGGGGCACCGAGTGCCGGGCCGCGTGCCGTCCGGTCGGCTCGTCCACGTAGGGACTGCGGGGGTTGGGTGCTTCGTAGCGGGACTCCCGAGGCGCTTCGTAGCGAGCCTGCCCGGGGGCCTCGTAGCGCTGCGGGGCCGGGCGGCGACCGATCTGCCAGCGGCGGACGTACTCGCTCCAGGCGGTGCGCAGCGCCCGCAGGGCCGCGGGCAGGACCCGCCGGGGCCGGTCCTCGCCGTGGATGCGGGGATAGCCGACCGTGGCCACCTCCACCACCCGCAGGCCCTGGGTCGCCAGCCGCAGCGTGGTCAGGGTGTCGATCTCCGGTCCCTCGCCCCAGGCCGGCCGGCCGCGCTTGGGCCCGCGGGCGTCCGGGGCGGGCAGCTCCAGCACCGGCAGCAGGTCGCGCCAGTAGGCGTTGTAGGCACAGCTGAGGTCGGTGAACCGGGTGCCGAAGAAGAGGTTGACGACCCGGCACAGCAGGCCGTGCCCGAAGCGTTCGAAGGCGCCGGCGTCGCGGTGGTCGCCGCCGGCCCGGAAGCGCGATCCGTGTGCGGCCTCGGCCCCGGAGAGCAGGGCGTCCACGAAACGCGGGATCTCCTGCGGATCGGCCGATCCGTCGGCGTTGAGCGTGACCACGATGTCGCTGGTGCTCGCGGCGAAACCACAGACCAGCGCGTTGCCCTTGCCGGTACGGGTCTGGCGGACCACGACCACGTCGGGGCGTACCTCGCGGGCCACCGCGACCGTGTCGTCGCGGGACCGGCCGTCCACCACGACGACCTCGTCCACCGGCGGCAGGTTCTCCAGGATCAGCGGCAGGTTGTGCTCTTCGTTGAGGGCGGGGATCACGACGGTCACGGATGGCGACGACCACGAGGCGTGGTTCGCCGGCTGTCGCGGCGCGGGAGGCATGGCGGTGGCTCCTCGGCGGGTGCGGTACGGAGGTCATCGGGGGGACCGGCCAACAACTTACCAATCGATTACGGTGCGTCAACCGGTCGTGAGGGTGACACAGCGGCCGGTGGCGGACAGTCATGTATATGCAGCTCCGGTGCGCCTTTACCGGTTAAGCGATCGAGAATCTGGACAGATCGCCCATCGCTGTGAGTGAGGAAAGTGGACGGTGCG
The DNA here is from genome assembly GCF_018332655.1 of Actinoplanes auranticolor. Taxonomy (GTDB): domain Bacteria; phylum Actinomycetota; class Actinomycetes; order Mycobacteriales; family Micromonosporaceae; genus Actinoplanes; species Actinoplanes auranticolor. The sequence continues at coordinate 36,679 of NZ_BOQL01000031.1, forward strand.
GCACCCCCATATGTGACAATCCGGGCGCTGAGGATCCGTACCGTGATGGTTCGGGGGCCCGGCGCCGCGATGCATCCCGGGGATAGGGTTCACCGGGCGGGCCGCCGTCGGTCGGGCCGGCGGCCGCCGGAACAGGAGAGGAAGAGTCTCAGTGAAACTGGGTCTGCACACCGCGGAACGCTTCGAGGGCCTCGAGACGCTGCGCACCCGGGTCATGCCCACGATCGAGGCGCTGTGACGGTGCGAGCAGTGGTCTTCGACCTCGACGGCGTCATCATCGACACCGAAGAGGTCTGGGAAGAGGTGCGCCGCGGCTACGTCGCCGAGCACGGGCGCGAGTTCCTCCCCGACAGTCAGACCCGGATGATGGGGATGAGCACCGGGGAATGGTCCACGCACCTCAGTGCCGAGGTGGGCGTACCCCGCACCCCGGAGCAGGTCGCCGCGGACGTGCTCGCCCGGATGGCCGAGCGGTACCGCTCGGCGCTGCCGCTGATCCCCGGCTCGGTCGACGCCGTGCGGCGGCTCGCGGAACGCTTCCCCGTCGCCCTGGCCAGCTCGTCCGCCCGGATCCTCATCGACCAGGTCCTCGAGACGGCCGGGCTGGCCGGCACGTTCCGGGTCACTCTGTCGACCGAGGAGGTGCCGCGCGGCAAACCGGCACCGGACGTCTACCTGGCTGCGGTCGAGCGCCTCGGGCTGACCCCCGAGGTCTGCGCGGCGGTCGAGGACTCCAGCAACGGCCTGCGCTCGGCGGCCGCAGCCGGACTCGCGGTCATCGCGGTGCCGCACGGGGTCTATCCGCCGGCGGACGACGCCCTGGCCCTGGCCGCCCTGGTCATCAACGGCCTGGACGAGCTCACGGTCGAGGCGGTCGAGAAGCTCCGCTGAGCGGGTCCCCGGGCCGGTCCGCGCGGCCGGCTCGGGACTCCGCGACCTCGTAGGCGGGCAGATCGATGCCGCCACTGCGGTCGCCGGCGACCCGGTAGGTCAGCTTCATGAACCACTCCCGGTTGTGCAGCCAGTTGCGGACGGCCAGGCCGTGCGCCGTCTTCGGGGCCAGGAACCGGCCCGCGCCCGCGCCACCCCGCTGCGCGCGTCTGGCGAAGCGGCTGATCCGGGCCTCGTAGCGCGGGAACGCCACGGTGTGGTCGCCGCCGGCGGCCGCCAGCTCGCCGGCCAGCGTGTACGCCGCCACCAGCGCCGTACCGTTGCCCATGCCGCCGATGGTCGCCCCGCAGGCCGCGTCGCCGACCAGGGCGATCCGCCCGCGTGACCACGGCTCGACGTCCACCCGGCAGATCTGGTCGAAGTAGAGGTCGTCGGTGGAGTCCAGGGCGGCCAGCATGCGCGGCACCTCCCAGCCGAGGTCCACGAAACGCCGGCGCACCAGCCGTTTCTGCTCGTCGACGTCGTGCCGGTCGTAGCTCAGCTCCGGTGACGCGAAGACGACGAACGCGCCGGCCTTGGCCGGGTCCCGGTGGTCGCCGCCGATCGAGGCCAGCCGGCCCGGGACGTTGTAGCCCAGCGTGTCGCGGCCCAGGCCGAGGTGGTTGGGCATCGGCCAGCCGGCCACGTAGTAACCGAGGTGGCTCACGTGCCGTCCCGCGCCGAAGGCCAGCCGGCGGACGTGGGAGTGCACCCCGTCGGCCCCGACGACCAGGTCGAAGGTGCGCTGCCGGCCGGAGGTGAACGTGACGTCGACGCCGTCCGGGGTCTCGTGCAGGGCCGCGATGCTGTCGTTGAAGACGTACCCGGTCCACTCGTCGCCGGCCGCGCACAGGATCCGGGACAGGTCGCCGCGCAGGATCTCGAGGTCGCCGCCGGCGAAGTCGGCGGGCATCTCCATGGTCCGCACTCCGTCCGCGTCCACGAAGCGCATCGCGGTGCCTCCGGTCTGCGCCTCGCGCAGGGCGGCCAGCACGCCCATGCGTTCCAGCAGGCCGAGGTGGACCGGGCCGCGGAAGTCGACGGCGTTGCCGCCCGGGCGCAGGGCCGGGGCGATCTCGACGATCGTCGGCCGGAAGCCGTGGCGGCCCAGCCAGTAGGCCAGGGCGGGCCCGGCGATGCCCGCGCCCGAGATCAGGACCGTGCCGGTCATGGCGGCTCCAAACTGTGTCCATGGGTAACAGTTATTTCTGTGTACGGTAGAGACAGTTGTCGCCGGAGCGCAAGAGGTCGTCGGATGTCAGTGGAATTCCTGTGGGGCGGGCGCGCCCGGCCCACCCGCGGGCCCAAGCCGGCGCTGAGCCTGGAGCGCATCACGGACGTCGCGATCGCGGTCGCCGACGCCGAGGGCCTGGCCGCGGTGTCCATGCAGCGGGTGGCCGCCGAGCTGGGCAAGACGAAGATGTCGCTCTACCGCTACCTGCCGGGCAAGGCGGAGCTCGTGGCGCTGATGATCGAGCGGGCGATCGGGGAGCCGCCGGTGCTGCGGGCGGACGCCTGGCGGGCCGCGCTCACCGAGTGGTCAGAGCTGCTCTTCGCGGCGTACCTGCGGCACCCCTGGTCCGTCGACGCCACGGTCGGGCGGCGTCCGCTCGGCCCGCGCGAGCTCGGCTGGATGGAGTGCGCGCTCGCCGCGCTGGGCGCCGGCTCCGGGCTCACCGGGGCGGAACGGCTGGACGCCATCGCGGTGCTCGCCGGGCACGCCCGGATGCTGGCGCAGCAGTCCGCCGCCCGGCTTGACGAGGACGAGATGAACGCCGCGATGGCCGAAGTGCTGACGCTGCACGGCGCGCGTTTCCCGCAGCTGACCGCGGCCATGCGGGAGACGGCCGCCGAGGGCGGTCAGAACCAGGCTTTCACCTTCGGCCTGGACCGCATCCTCGACGGCCTGGAAATCCTTATCGACCGGCGCCGGGCGCGCAGCTGAGCCGGGCGTCGGCCCAGTCCGCGTGGTCGAAGTTCTTGCCGTCCCCGCCGTCGGTCGCCCGCAGGGTCAGCACCCGCACGCCGGTGACGTCGACGGTCAGGGCGGCGGCCGGGTCCGCGCTGCGCCGGATCCCGGTCGCGGCCAGCTGCCGGGAGTCACCGAGCACCTGGAAGTCGGCCGAGCCGGACTGGGTCACCTCGTCGTCGATGCCGGCCACCGCGGTGAAGCGGGTGCAGGCGCCGCCCAGCCAGATGGTGACCTCGCCCGGGGAGTGCATGCCGATCCCCTTGGCGTACACGGTGCCGCGGATGCTCAGCGCCCGGCCGTCACCGCGGTCCGCCTCCCCGTTGGACTGGTCGCGCTCGACCGGCCCGTACCCGTTGGTCTCGGTCAGGAACGGCAGGTCGCTGACCGCCGGGGTGCCGGCCGGGTCGGCCGGCGGCACCAGGACCCGGACCGCCTGCTCGACGTGCACCGGCCGGCGGCTTCCCGGGGCGTCCGGGGAGCCGGGGTCGGCGGGGTAGGTGAAGTCGGCCGCGACCGGCAGGTCGACGAAGCCGGCGGCGACGCCGGCCGGTGCGGTGAACCGCCAGGTGCCGCGCAAGGTGTCGCCGCCGCGCATGGTGGCGTCGCGGACGACCGCGCCGGAGACGGTCCAGCCCGCCGGCGGTACGGGTGCCAGCGTCACGCCGGTGATCGGGCCACCGGCGGGCAGCGTGAAGGTCGCCGACACCGGCACCGTCTGCCCGGGGCGGACGTCCGCGCTCGCCGGGTCGACGGTCAGCGTGGTGACGGGTACGCGCCGGACCGGCCGGTCGCAGGTGGCCGACCCGGTGTACGCGCAGAGCACGGTGACGAAGCCGCCGTTCGTGCGCTCCGGCACGGTGAGCGTGTCGCCACGGCGCACGATCCGGCTCTCCCGCACCAGCCCGCCGTCACCGTCGCGCAGCGTCTCGGCCAGGTACCGCCCGCTGCCGAGGAACCCGAGCGGGGTGCTGAACGTCTTGGCGGCCACCGCGGAGATGCCGCCGACGTACCAGCGGTCGTCGTGGCGCCGGGCGATGACGGCCTCCTGGCCGGGCGCCCCGGCCAGCAGCTTGGTCTCGTCCCACACGGTCGGCAGCTGGCTCAGCGTCCGCAGGGCCTCGGGATGCGACTCGTACGTCTCCGGCTTGTCGGCGGGGTGCTGCCAGCCGGACTCGTAGACCACCGCGAGGGCCACCTCGTGCGCGTCGGTGGTGTCCCGGTCGGCCACCACCCAGGTCACCGGCGTGTAGTCCATGCCGCCGACCACGTTGCGGGTGAACGGGAACATCGTGTTGGTGGCGGCCCGGGTGCGGAACTGCTCGGCGCCGCGGATCGCCTCCAGCGTCATGACGTGCGGCCAGGTGCGCTGCACCCCGCGCGGGACGGTGGCGCCATGGAAGTTGACCATGAGCTTGTGGGTGGCGGTGGCGGCGAGGATGTCGTCGTACCACCGGAACCGGGCCTGGCTGTCCGAGTCCATGAAGTCGACCTTGACGCCGGCGACTCCCCACGACTTGAGCAGCGGCAGCATGCTGTCCCGCTCCTGCGCGGTGTCGAGCGCGGTCCAGTGGAACCAGAGCAGCACGTCGACGCCGCGGGCCCGGGCGTAGCGCACCACTTCGGGCACCCACTGCGCGCTCCAGCCCTCGTCGATGAGCACGTAGGGCCAGCCGTTGCGGGCGGCGAAGTCGATGTACTGCCGTTGCCGGGCGGGGTCGGCCGGGCTGCTGTGCTCGGAGAGCCAGGACCAGGCGGTGGTGCCGGGCCGGACCCAGGAGGTGTCGGCCAGCTCGGCCGGCGGGGCCAGGTCGTCGACCAGCATCGAGCCGGTGACGGTGGCCAGGTCGCCGACGATCGCCGTACGCCAGGGGGTGGCCAGCCGGCTGGTCGCCACGACCTGCGGGTCGGCGAGCTTGATCGTGTACGCCCCCGAGCCGGCGCTGTGGGACAGCCGGGCGCCGGAGTAGCGACCGTCCACGTCGGACTCGGTGACGAGGGCGTAGGTGCTGCCGACCCGGAACAGCGACGGGAAGCCGTAGTCACCGGTGGCGGCGGCACCCGCGGTGGTCTGCACCCGGTCGTTCTCGTAGTTGGGGGAGTACGGCAGCAGCCACGCGGGTGCGTCGGCGGGAAGGGAGAACGACGACGTCTCCCCGGTGATCGTGCCGCCGGCCGGCAGCACGTACCGGTAGGCGGCGCCCTCGGCCGAGACCCGCACCACGACGTCCAGGCGGGCCCCGCCGGCACCGGTGAAGGCGAACGTCGACTCGGTGAGCGTGACGTCGCGGGTCAGCTGCTTGCCGGTGGTCTTCGTGTACCGCTCGCGGACGGTGCGGTTGCCGCGCGACACGAAACTCAGCCCCGCACTGAGGTCCGCAGCGGTGGTGACCAGGCCGATCGGTGCGGGGGACAGCACCGTCGTGCCGGCCCGGTCGACCCCGAAACGCAGCCGGCCGGCCTCGTCGAGGGCGAGCTGCGCGGACACAGCGGCCCCCGGACCGCTGACGGACCAGGACAGCGGCTCCGCGGCGGCCGCCGGAGCGGCCAAGGTAGTGGCAGCCAACGCCGCACCGAGCACAGTGGAGGACAGTCGCCGTAGGCGCATCGAATCTCCTTCGCGTCGAAGGATGACCATATTTCACGCGCGTTACAGAGATCCAGAAAAATATTCACGACAGCCGATCGAGCCCGGTCGGACGGCCGATTTACCTGGATGACACAGGCAGGTGTGAAGGATCTTCATGACGGGTATCGCCGCCTGGACCGCACAGGGAGGTGCCCGTGGAGACGCTCGCGGCTGAAGGGCTACGGCTCGATCTCGACGTATTCGACTACCTGATCCTCGCGATCTACTTCGCGACCGTCCTGGGCGTCGGCTTCGCCGCCCGAAGAGCGATCAAGACCAGCGCCGACTTCTTCCTGTCCGGCCGATCGATGCCCGCCTGGGTCACCGGCCTGGCGTTCGTCTCGGCCAACCTCGGTGCCCTCGAGATCATCGGCATGGCCGCCAACGGCGCCCAGTACGGCCTGATGACCCTGCACTACTACTGGATCGGCGCCGTACCGGCGATGGTCTTCCTCGGCATCGTGATGATGCCCTTCTACTACGGTTCCAAGGTCCGCAGCGTCCCCGAGTTCCTGCGGCTGCGGTTCAACCGCCCGACCCACCTGTTCAACGCGCTGAGCTTCGCGGTCGCCCAGGTGCTGATCGCCGGGGTCAACCTCTACGCCCTGGCCCTGGTCCTGGACGCGCTGCTCGGCTGGCCGCTCTGGGTCTCGATCGTGATCGGCGCGGCGATCGTGCTGCTGTACATCGGCATCGGCGGGCTCTCCTCGGCGATCTACAACGAGGTGCTGCAGTTCTTCGTCATCCTGGCCGGCCTCATCCCGATCACCGTCATCGGCCTGGTCAAGGTCGGCGGCATCGACGGCCTGTTCGACGCGGTCCGCAACAGCGAGCTGGGTGACGCCGCCCTGCACACCTGGCAGGGCACGGCGAGCCAGGACAACCCGCTGGGCGCGAACTGGATCGGCATCGTCTTCGGCCTGGGCTTCGTGCTCTCGTTCGGCTACTGGACCACGAACTTCGCCGAGGTGCAGCGGGCGCTGTCGGCCAAGAACATGAGCGCCGCCCGGCGGACCCCGATCATCGCCGCGTTCCCGAAGCTGCTGATCCCGGCGGTCACCGTCATCCCCGGTCTGATCGCCATCGTCACGGTCAAGGGTCTCGGCGCCGACGAGGGTGACCTGGTCTACAACAACGCCATCCCGTTGCTGATGAACGACCTGCTGCCCAACGGTGTGCTCGGCGTCGCGGTGACCGGTCTGATCGCCTCGTTCATGGCCGGCATGGCCGCCAACGTCAGCGGCTTCAACACCGTCTTCACCTACGACATCTGGCAGACCTACGTCCGCAAGGACCGCTCCGACGAGTACTACCTGCGGATCGGCCGGGTCGCCACGGTCGGCGGCATCGTCGTCGGCATCGGCACCGCGTTCATCGCGGCCGGCTTCAGCAACATCATGAACTACATCCAGGCGCTGTTCTCGCTGTTCAACGCCCCGCTGTTCGCGACCTTCATCGTGGGCATGTTCTGGAAGCGGATGACCGCCTGGGCCGGTTTCTGGTCGCTGCTGCTGGGCACGGCGTCGTCGCTGACGCTGTACCTGCTCTACCTGGCCGACGTCGTCACGTTCAACTCCGACCTGGAGGAGAGCTTCTGGGGTGCGGGCCTGGCCTTCTTCACCGCCGTGGTGGTGGCCGTGGCGGTCACGATGTTCACCGAGAGCAAGTCCGACAACGAGCTGCGCGGCCTGGTCTACGGACTGGGCGGGCCGACCACCTCCGGCGAGGTGATCATGGCGGGGGACAAGGTCTGGTGGCGCAATCCCGCCCTGCTCGGCGCGATCGCCGTCGCGCTGGCCTTCCTGCTCTACATCCCCGTCTGGTAACCGGCGCGAGCCACGAGAGGAGTCGACATGTCGCAGGAGTCCAACCGGCCCGACGACGAGCAGCTGGCGCAGGGCGAGGATCTGGAGAAGGTGTCGGCCGCGGCGCGCCTGTTCGATGTGCGCCGGGTGATCGGCGGGTTGTTCGTGGTGTACGGAGTGATCGTCACGCTGCTCGGGATCTTCGACACCGGCGCGGAGATCGACAAGGCCCAGGGTGTCCGGATCAACCTCTGGATGGGGCTGGCGATGCTGGCGCTGGGCGGGTTCTTCCTGCTCTGGCTCTGGTGGCGCCCGGCCGAGCTGCCCCCGGCGAAGGCCGGTCCGGACGCCGACGAGGGCCCGCGCAAGCCCGTGCAGGACTGAACGGCAACCCGGGCCGCCCGATTGATGGAGAAGTCGGTGCGGCCCGGGTGCAAGAGGGTTGCACCGCTACCCCGAACCTTCCGATCCACCGGGGGTGCTCCCGATACTCAGGTCATGGAACCCCTCGCCTCAGTGAGCTTCGCCGGCGGGGCCGGACAGCGGCCCGTCGGCTGGCAGATGCAGCTTCGCGTTGACTACGCGGTCAACAAGGTCATGCAGACGCATCGCGGCAAGTCCGAGGATGAAGTTGCACAGGCCATTCAGGATCAGCTGCGCAGTGTCGGCGTCGTGCCGAACTCCCGGCAGATCGCCCACTACGCGACGGTGATCTCCACGTTGCCGCTGCTCCCGCCCAACAATCGGACGTAACGCCTGCGCTTCGCGGCCCGAGCCGTCAGCGGGCCCGGAAGCGCAGGATCCGGTCGTCGCCATCCTGGACGTCGCCTCGTCCGTCCGTGTTCGAGGTGGTGAGCCAGAGGGCACCGTCCGGTGCGACGGCTACCGTGCGTAGCCGCCCGTACCGCCCGGAGAACTCGGCCCTCGGCTCGCCACCGTCGAGCGGCACGGTCCACAGCCGCTCCCCCCGCAACGCGGCGACGTACAGGGTGTCGCCGGCGATCGCCGCCCCGGACGGGGAGGCCTCATCGGTGCTCCACGTGACGATCGGGTCGACGTAGTCGCCGTCGCCGCCCTTGCCCTCGACCTCGGGCCAGCCGTAGTTGGCGCCGGGCTCGATCTTGTTGACCTCGTCGAGGCGGTTCTGGCCGAACTCGATGCCGTACATCGTGCCGTCCGCCGCCCAGGCGAGGCCCTGCACGTTGCGGTGCCCCAGGCTCCAGACCGGCGAGCCGGCCGTCGGGTTGCCCGGCGCCGGCCGGCCCTCCGGGGTCAGCCGCAGGATCTTGCCGTTGGTGTCGCCGGCGTCCTGCGACGCGCTGCCGTCCCCGGCGTCACCGGTGCCCACGTAGAGCATCTTGTCGGGCCCGAAGGCGATCCGGCCGCCGTTGTGGATGCCGGCCTTGCCGATCCCGTCGAAGATCACTTCCGGGGCCCCGCCGCCGAGCTTGAACCGCACGATCCGGTTGTCGTCCGACGCGGTGTGGTAGGCGTAGATCCACCGGGTCCGGGCGTAGTCCGCGGCGACCGCGAGGCCGAGCAGCCCGCCCTCGCCGTCGGCCGCGACACCCGGCACCCGGAACACCTGCTCCGGCCGGCCGCCACCGGCGCGCACCCGCAGCACGTCGCCGCTGTCGCGCTCGGCCACCAGGGCGCTGCCGTCGGGCAGGAAGGCCAGCCCCCACGGCACCTCGATGCCGGTCGCGATGGTCTCCGGGGCGCTCAGATCCGGGGTGCCACCGTCCGTGGACGGGGCGGCCGAGGCCGGCGCGGTGGAGGTAGGCGGGGTGGCGCGGGGAGCGGGAGCGGCGGTCGGCTCCTCGCTGGAGCAGGCGGCCAGCAGGGCCGCGCCAGCAGCGGTAACGGCTACTTTCCAGCGCAGACTCGACCGATCGGCGGTTGACATGGGTCCCACCGTGCCTCGCCTTGCTGAGAGAAACCTGAACGGGTACGGACCGTTACCATTTCTTCACCAATACAGGTATGCGCATCCTTGACAGCCTCGGCGGATGGCCGGGAGGGTCCACTCACGACCTTCCCACCCATGGAGGCTCACACCATGACCCCAGCCCGCCGGGCTACCGCCTGCGCGTTATCCCTTCTGACAGTGGCCGCCGCGGCCCTGTCCGGGATCGCGCCGGCCGCCGCCGTACCAGCCGAGGACGATCTCGCTGTGTACGTGGGCACCCTCGACGCAGCACAGCTGCAACGCCTTCGGGCCGTCGGCATCGACCACGACGAGAGCGCCGTGACCGCTGCCGCCGGCGGCAAAGTCACCGTCCAGCCCATCCTCGGCCGCCGCCAGGCCGAAGCTTTGATAGCCGCGGGCGTGCCGCTCGCCGAGAAGCGCAAGTCCACGGCGATGCGCAAGCAGGCCGCCGCGGCGCCGACCGTCTTCCGGCAGTACAACGCGCCCGGTGGCCTGCGCGCGGAGCTCGCCGAAACCGCCGCCCGGAACCCACGCCTGGCCAAGCTGGTCACCGTGGGCAAGACCGTGCGTGGCGTACCCATCCAGGCCGTGAAGGTCACCCGCGACGCGCGGGTCGTGCCCGACGGGCGCCGCCCGGCGACGCTCTACATCGGCGCCCAGCACGCCCGCGAGTGGATCACCCCCGAGATGACCCGGCGGCTGATGCACCACGTCATCGACGGCTACGGCACCGACCCGGCGCTGACCAGGCTGCTCAACACCACCGAGGTCTGGTTCCTGCCGGTCGCCAACCCGGACGGCTACGACTTCACCTTCACCGAGGGCCACCGGCTCTGGCGCAAGAACCTGCGCGACAACAACGGCGACGGTGAGATCACCGCGGGCGACGGCGTCGACCTCAACCGCAACTTCGCGGAGAAGTGGGGCTACGACAACGAGGGCTCGTCGCCCGACCCGGCCAGCGAGACCTACCGCGGACCGAGCCCGAACTCCGAGCCCGAGACCAGGGCGCTCGACGCCCTGTTCAAGCGGGTCGGCTTCGAGTTCCTGGTGAACTACCACTCGGCCGCCGAGCTGCTGCTCTACGGCATCGGCTGGCAGGTCAGCACGCCCAGCCCGGACGACCAGATCCAGATCGCCCTGGCCGGCGACGACGCGCACCCCGCCGTGCCCGGCTACGACCCGGACATCTCGGCCGAGCTCTACACCACCAACGGCGACACCGACTTCCACGCCCAGGTGCGCACCGGTGCGCTCGGCTTCACCCCGGAGATGAGCACCTGCGAGACGATCTCCAACCTGTACCCGGACGACCAGTGGAAGGCCGAGGACTGCGAGAGCGGCTTCAACTTCCCGGACGATGAGAAGCTGGTCGAGGACGAGTTCCGCAAGAACCTGCCGTTCGCGCTGTCGGTCGGCCAGTCGGCCGTCGACCCGGACAACCCGGTCTCGGTCGTCGGGCGCAGCACCGCCGACCTGACCGTGGACGCGTTCAGCACGTCGTACGGCTCGCGCCAGCAGGTCGCGGTGACCGCCCGGCGGGCCCTGCGCGACGTCACCCTGCACTACCGGATCAACGGCGGGCGCGAGCGCACCGACCGGACCCGGGAGTGGCGCGGCGGCGAGCGCTACGGCGACGGCATCGACAAGTACTTCGCCGAGCGCCGGGGCACGGTGAGCAAGGCCCGCGCCAAGGACAAGGTGCAGGTCTGGTTCACCGCCCGCAACGGCCGCAAGACGGTCAAGTCGGCCAGCTTCACCTACACGGTGGCCGACAAGATCGGCGGTGACGTGCTGGTGCTCGCGGCCGAGGACGTCACCGGCATCTCGCCGGCCAACACCGACGGCGCGACCACGGCCCGGTACGCCGCCGCGCACGTGGCAGCCCTCAAGCGCGCCGGCCGTTCGGCCGACGTCTACGACATCGACGCCAACGCCCGGCAGGCGCCGCACCCGCTCGGCGTGCTCTCGCACTACCGCACGGTGCTGTGGGAGACCGGCGACGACATCATCCCGCGCGCGCCCGGCCAGCCGGCCGGTACGGCGGCCCGCTCGACACTGGAGACCGAGCTGGCCGTACGCGACTACCTGAACGAGGGCGGCAAGCTGCTGTTCAGCGGCAAGTACGCCGGCTTCGCGCAGGCCGCCAACGGTGCCTACGTGTACCAGCCCAACGCCCCGGCGGAGTGCCTGGACGCGGACGACCCGACCTGTCTGCCGCTGAGCAACGACTTCCAGCAGTACTGGCTGGGGGCGTACTCCTACGTCAGCGACGGCGGCACCGGCCCGGACGGCACGCCGTTCCCGCTGGTCGGCGCCGAGGGAGCCTTCAAGGGCTTCAGTGCCACCCCGGCCGGTGACCACACCGCGTCGTTCCTGACCACCTCGAGCTTCCTGCCGCCGAAGCAGTTCCCGCAGTTCGGCAACTCGCGGGCGCCGATCGACTGGCAGCTGCCCGGGGCCGCGCCGTACGACCCGTACGACGGCGACTGGTACCTGTGGAGCGGGCAGTCGGACGTCTCGTACAAGCGGCTCACCAAGACCGTCGACCTGACGGCGGCGACCGCCGCGCGGCTGAAGTTCCAGACGTCCTTCGACACCGAGGCGAACTGGGACTTCCTGTTCGTCGAGGCGCACGTCGTGGGCACCGACGACTGGACCACGCTGCCGGACGCGGGCGGGCTGACCACCACCGAGACCGGTGACAGCTGCCAGTCCGGCATCCAGAGCATCCATCCGTTCCTGGCCCACTACCAGGGCGAGGGTTGCACCCCGACCGGCACCACCGGCACCTGGAACGCCGCCACCGGCACCAGCTCCGGCTGGAAGGAGTTCGACGCCGACCTGAGCGCCTACGCGGGCAAGCAGGTCGAGCTCTCGATCTCCTACATGTCGGACTGGGGCACCCAGGGTCTGGGCGTCTTCCTGGACGACATCCGGGTCGAGGTCGGCGGCACGGTCGCGCAGCAGACCTCGTTCGAGGCGGACCTGGGCGGCTGGACCGTCGCCGGGCCGCCGCCGGGCTCCGGCCGCAACAGCACCGACTGGGCGCGCAGCCAGCTCGCCTTCGACTCCGGTGCCGCCGTGACCACCACGGACAGCGTCTACCTGGGCTTCGGCCTGGAGGGGCTGCCCGAGGACAAGCGGGTGGACCTGGTCCGCCGGGCCCTGCGTCACCTGAAGAGGTAATCCTCTTTCGGAGGTAAACCGCCAGAACCGCAGATCGCGCCGCGCGCTTGCTCTAGACAGGAGGCGCGCGGCGCGCCTGCCGGGCAGGGCGGAGAGACAACCGGTGCGAGCAAAGACACGGCCGATCCTGGCCGCGTTCCTCACTGTCCTGGTCGCGCTGACTGCGGCGGCGACCCCCGCGTACGCGGTACGCGGGAGAGCGCCGAACTGGCAGCCCTGCGAGGAGGACAAGACCGCCCAGTGCGCCACCCTCACCGTCCCGGTCGACTGGTCCCAGCCGTACGGGCCGTCCGTGGCGATCGCGCTGGCCCGCCGCCCGGCCGCCGACCCGAAGCAGCGGATCGGGACGCTGGTGGTCAACCCCGGCGGTCCCGGTGGATCGGGCGTCGACTTCACCCTCGACAGCACGTTCTTCAGCCCCGAACTGCGCCGGCGCTTCGACATCGTGGGCTTCGACCCGCGCGGGATCTCGCGTAGCCACCCGATCGTCTGCACCACGACGGTGCTGACCGCCGCCCCGCCGCCGGTGATCGAGAGCGCGAAGGCGTACGACACGTTCGTCGCCTACAACCGCCGGCTCGCCGCGGACTGCGCCCGGCGCACCGGGCCGCTCTACGGGCACGTCGACACGCTGAGCGTGGTGCGCGACCTGGAGGCGGTGCGGGCCGCGCTGGGCGAGGAGAAGATCAGCTTCTACGGAGCCTCGTACGGCACCCTGCTCGGCCAGCAGTACGCCGAGCGCTACCCGCGGCGGATCCGCGCGATGGTGCTCGACAGCGTCATGGACCACACCGTCGACACCGACGGATTCCTCGGCGGCGAGGCGGCCACCGCGCAGGACTCGTTCGACGAGTTCGTCGCCTGGTGCGCGCGCAGCACCGAGTGCGCGGTGCACGGCCGGGACGTTCGCAAGCTGTGGGCCGGCCTGCTCGCGTCCGCGCGCCGCGGGACACTGCGGGACCCGAAGGACACGGCGTCCAAGCTGACCCACTACGAGCTGGTCGGGGTCGCGTTCAGCTCGATGTACGACCCGCAGTGGCACTCACTCGGGATGTTCATCAAGGAAGCCACCGACGGCGCGGGCACCAAGCTGGGCCGCGCCGCCGTCGACGTCAGCGAGCACAACTTCCACGCCGTCTTCTGCGACGACTGGTCGATGCCCGTGTCCGGGTACGCCGACCTGCGCGCCCGCCTGGACCGGATCGCCGCCCGGTCGCCGCAGATGCCGTTCTCACCCCTCGCGCTCTCCTCGGTCTACGGCTGCCTGGGCCGCACCGACGGCACGGACAACCCGCAGCGGGCGCTGTCCCCGGCCCGGACCGGCCCGGTGCTGCTGGTCAACGCGCGGCACGACCCGGCCACCCCGTACGCCTGGGCCCAGCATGTCGCCGCCCAGCTCGGCCCGAAAGCGTCCCTGCTGACCTACGAGGGCTGGGGGCACACCGTCTACGGCCGCAGCGACTGCGTGGGCAGGACCGTGGACCGTTACCTGCTGACCGTCCGGCCGCCCGCCGCCGGGGCCCGGTGCCCGGGAGTCGAGCCCGAGGCGGCCGGCGTGGGCGGCATCACGCCGCGCCGCGGGTATCCCCGGGCCGGCGGGATCACCTGGTCCTGACCCCCTCGTCGTCGCGGGGACGGCGGGGCACCGGGGTGAACAGCGAGACCGGTTGCTCGGGCCGGTCGGGGACCGGCTCGCCGTCCAGGATCTCCACCATCCGGCGTACCGTCGGGTCCCCCTCGTCCGCGACGTAGTCGTGTTCCCGGGTGTGGTCGTGGCCGTCGGCGGCGCCCGCGCCCCGGAGCACCGGCGTGAGGAGCGCCGCGACCAGCAGGTTGACCGCCAGGGCGACGATTCCTACGTAGATCGAGGCGTCGCTGTCGATGCCCAGGTTGCTCAGCGGCCAGGCCGATCCGCCGAGATGCTCGCGCACCACCGTGCGGCCGTCGCCGGCGTACTTGGGCACCTGGTAGAGCATCAGCAGGCCCACCGCCAGGCCCGCACCGATCCCGCCGGCCAGGGCCCAGCGGTGGAACCAGTTCGTGTAGAGGCCCAGGGCGACTGCCGGCAGGGTCTGCATGATCAGGACACCGCCGATCAGCTGCAGGTCGATGGCGAACTGCGTGTTGAGCAGCAGGATGACCAGCAGGGCGCCGAACTTGACCGTCAGCGACACGGTCTTGCTGACGTACGTCTCCTCCCGGGCCGAGGCGTGGGGGCGGATGTACTGGCGGTAGAGGTCTCTGGTGAACAGGTTGGCCGCGGCGATGGACATGATCGCCGCCGGGACCATCGCGCCTACGCCGATGGCGGCGAAGGCCAGCCCGGCGGTCCAGGGCGGGGTGTTCTCCGCGAACCACTGGGGGACCACGGTGTTGCCGTTGCCGCCCACTGCCGTCGTACCGTCGAAGACCGCGGCGAAACCGATCAGCATGAGCACGCCGAGGGTCAGGGTGTAGAGCGGCAGAGCCGCGAGGTTCCGGCGCAGCGTGCCGCGGTTACGGGCCGCGAGCACGCCGGTGAGCGTGTGCGGGTAGAGGAAGAGCGCGACCGCCGAGCCCAGGGCCAGGGTCACGTAGTTGAGCTGGCTCTGCGAGGCGAGCAGCAGGCCGTCGTCGGTGCGCGGGCTGGTCGCGTACTTGTCCTGGGCGACGCGGAACACCACGTCCCACTGGCCCGGGGTCATCGACACGATGATGATCACCGCCAGCACCGTCCACAGCACCAGCGCGTCCTTGATGATGGACACCAGCGCCGGCCCGCGCAGCCCGGCGTTGAACGTGTAGAGCGCGAGCACCGCGAACGCCACGGTGAGCGGCCAGCCCTTGGGCAGGCCCATCACCTCGAACACCGCCTCCATGCCGATCAGCTGCAGGGCGATGTAGGGCATCGTGGCGACGATGCCGAGGACGGCCACGATGGTGCCGAGCCCGCGCGACCCGAAACGGGAGCGGACGAACTCGGCCGGGGTGACGAAGCCGTGCACGTGGCACACCGACCAGAAGCGCGCCAGCACCACGAACAGCATCGGGTAGACGATGACCAGGAACGGCACCGGGAAGAAGCCGGCCGCGCCGACGCCGTACACCAGCGTGGGCACCGCGACGAACGTGTAGGCCGTGTAGACATCCCCGCTGAGCAGGAAGAACGTCACCCAGTTACCGAACGCGCGGCCGCCGAGACCCCACTCCTCGAGGCTGTGGATCGAATCCGGCCGGCGCCAGCGCGCCGCGGCGAAGCCCAGCATCGTCACCGCGCCGAAGACCGCCAGGAAGACCGCGAGCTGCATGACCTGCTTGTCGGACACCGGTCCCCGTCACCGCACCTTCAGGTGGAGGAACGTGAGGATCGCGCTGGCGAGGAAGGCGAAGGACAGCTGACCCCAGTAGAAGAACGGGATCCCGAACACGGTCGGCTCGATGCGGTTGTAGAGACCCGGGATCAACGGCAGGACTATCGGTACGAGCAGCAGCCAGTTCCAGGGGCTGGCGTCCTCCCGCCGCACCCGGGCCGGCCGGCGCGTCGCGCTGCGCTCGCGGATGGTGCGCCACTCGCCGGTGCCGTGCTGCGGCCCGGGGCGCCGGTCCGCGGCCGGCGGCGCGACACCGGGTCGATGATCCTGATAGGGCGGATAGGTAGGGGGAGGGGGCCAGTTGGGTGGCCCGTACCGATTCGCCGTCATAGAACCCCCTCCGGGGCATGCATGATGGAATGACCAGTGACCTATGTCACCTGCGCGATACGCGAAGCCACTCAATCACTCCGAGCGACGGAGATCAATACTCATCACCGAACGAGAAGTACTTGCATCGTCACGGATCTGGCGTGCCGCGTAGCCCGCCCGCGGGTATTCTTAGCCTGGCTAAGTACCCGGAGGCGCCGTGACCCCTCCGTCCGCCCTCGCCCCGGCTCACTGTTGAGCCGCCGCGTGCCCCGCGCGGCCATCGACCCCGACCAGCGCATGTCCTGGCTGCGCCGCGCGCTGCCCTGGCCGAGGCCGCGGACCGGATCCGCTGGGCGTACCGACCAGCTCGAGTCGGACATCCCCGCCGAATCGTGAACGCGGGTGTCGTTGATCGACATCGGTCGGGGGCTACCCTGCGGTAACCCCGCTGGGTAGCGTGGCTGCTACGACCAGCCGTACCCGGGTCAAGGGGGTAGACCGTGACCGAACCGGCCGACGTCTCCGAGAAGCAGGCGCGCAAGATAGCCGAGGAAGCGCGCCAGTCCGAGTGGCGCAAGCCCAGCTTCGGCAAGGAGCTCTTCCTCGGGCGATTACGGCTCGACCTGATCGATCCCTGGCCCGCGGCGGAGCCCCGTCCCGACGCGGAGGAGTTCCTGGCCAAGCTGGAGGCGTACCTCGTCGCGGAGGTGGACGGCGCCCGCATCGAACGCGAGGCCCGCATCCCGGACGAGGTCTTCCACGGCCTGGCCGCGCTCGGCGCGTTCGGCATGAAGATCGACAAGGAGTACGGCGGCCTCGGCCTGTCCAATCTGCACTACTGCCGGGCGCTGACGCTCATCGGTTCGGCGAGCCCGGCCGTCGGCGCGCTGCTGTCGGCACACCAGTCGATCGGCGTGCCGCAGCCGCTCAAGAAGTTCGGCACTCCGGAGCAGAAGAAGGCGTTCCTGCCCCGGCTGGCCGCCGGTGAGGTGTCCGCGTTCCTGCTCACCGAGCCCGACGTCGGCTCCGACCCGGCCCGCCTGGGCACCGTGGCCGAGCCCGTCGAGGGCGGCTACCGGCTCAACGGCGTGAAGCTGTGGGCCACCAACGGCACGGTGGCGACCCTGCTGGTCGTGATGGCCCGGGTGCCCGGCAAGGGCATCACCGCCTTCGTCGTGGAGGGCGACGCCCCCGGCATCACGGTGGAGCGGCGCAACGAGTTCCTCGGCCTGCGCGGCCTGGAGAACAGCGTGACCCGGTTCCACGACGTGTTCGTACCGGCGGGCAACGTCATCGGCGGGCTCGGCAAGGGCCTCAAGATCGCACTGACCACCCTCAACACCGGCCGGCTGTCGCTGCCGGCGATGTGCGTCGGCGCCTCGAAGTGGTCGCTCGCCGTCGCCCGGGAGTGGTCGGCCCAGCGGGTGCAGTGGGGCCGGCCGGTCGCCCAGCACGAGGCCGTCGCCAAGAAGATCGCCTTCATCGCCGCGACCACGTACGCGATGGAATCCACCCTCGACCTGTGCTGCCTGCTGGCCGACGACGACCGCAACGACATCCGGATCGAGGCCGCGCTGATCAAGCTCTTCGCCAGCGAGACGGCCTGGCTGGTGGCCGACGAGCTGATCCAGATCCGCGGCGGCCGGGGCTACGAGACGGCCGCCTCGCAGGCCGCCCGGGGCGAGCGCGCGGCCGAGGCCGAGCAGATCCTGCGGGACCTGCGGATCAACCGGATCTTCGAGGGCTCCACCGAGATCATGCACCTGCTGATCGCCCGGGAGGCGGTCGACGCGCACCTCTCGGTGGCCGGCGACATCATCGACCCGGAGGCCGGGATCGGCCGTAAGGCCCGCGCCGGGGCCCGGGCCGGATCCTTCTACGCGAAATGGCTGCCGACCCTGGCGGTCGGCCGCGGTCAGACGCCGACCGGGTACGCCGAGTTCGGCCCGCTCGCCCGGCACATGCGCTACATCGAGCGGACCTCCCGCAAACTCGCCCGGTCGACGTTCTACGGGATGTCCCGCTGGCAGGGCGGGCTGGAGCACAAGCAGGCCTTCCTCGGCCGCATCGTCGACATCGGGGCCGAGCTGTTCGCCATGTCGGCGGTGTGCGTCCGGGCCCGGACCGAGCGGGAGCACCGCGCGGCGGCCCAGGAGCTGGCCGACCTGTTCTGCCGGCAGGCGCGGCTGCGGGCGGAGGCGCTGTTCGCCGCTCTCTGGGAGAACACGGACTCGCTGGACGGCGAAGCCACCCGGCGGGTGCTGGGCGGGCGGTACGCGTTCCTGGAGGAGGGCATCGTCCCGCGGTCCACCGAGGGGGCCTGGGTGTCGGCCTGGCAGCCGGGCGCGGCGACGGTCGACGACGTCCGCCGCCGGATCCCGCCCTTCACCGCCGAGGAGTGACCCTGACGGGCGTGTCCCGGGTTGTGCCCACCTCCCACTAGCGGTAGGCAGGAGTCTGTCCACTCTGTTCCGACCGCTCCCGGAGGCATGATGCGGTTCTCGACCGCGCTGGCCATGACGGCCACGCTCACCGCGACCACCGTCGCCCTCGTGCCCGCCGCGGCCTCCGCCCACGGCGGTGCGCCACCTCAGATCCCGACCGCCGGCGGCTACGGCGGCGCCGTGTCCACCGTCGATCCCACCGCGACCGCCGTCGGGCTCGACGTGCTGCGCCGCGGCGGCAACGCGGTGGACGCCGCCGTGGCCGCGGCCGCGACGCTCGGGGTCACCGAGCCGTTCTCCGCCGGTATCGGCGGTGGCGGGTTCTTCGTCTATTACGACGCGAAACACCGCAAGGTGCACACCATCGACGGGCGCGAGTCCGGTCCGGCCACGATGACCGAGGACATCTTCGTGGATCCGGCCGACGGCCTGCCCTACGACTTCGCCGAGGCCCGGGTCAGCGGCCTCTCCGTCGGCACCCCGGGCACCCTGGCGACCTGGGAGGCCGCGACCGGCAAGTGGGGCACCCGTTCGCTGGGCAGCCTGCTGCAACCGGCCGCCAAGGTCGCCGACCGGGGCTTCGCCGTCGACGCCACCTTCCGGCAGCAGATCGCCGACAACGCGGCGCCTTTCGCCCAGTTCGACTCCACCCGCGAGTTGTACCTGCCCGGTGGCGCCCCGCCCGCGGTCGGTTCCGTGCACCGCAACCCCGACCTCGCCGACACCTACCGGCTGATCGCCCGGCGCGGCACCGGCGTCTTCTACCGCGGTCCGGTCGCCGCCGACATCGTGCGCACCGTGCAGAACCCGCCGGTCGCCGACGACCCCGCCGCCCCGTGGGCGTACCCGATCCGCCCCGGCGATCTGCGCCTGTCCGACCTGGCCAACTACCGGCTGCGGTTCCCGGCGCCGACGAGGTCCGACTACCGGGGCCTCACCGTCTACGGCATGTCCACGCCGTCCAGCGGTGGCACGGCGGTCGGCGAGGCCCTGAACATCCTGGAGCGGACCGACCTCTCCGAGGTCTCCAGGACCCAGGCCCTGCACCAGTACCTCGAGTCCTCCGCGTTGTCGTTCGCGGACCGCAACCGGTACGTGGGCGCGTACACGCCGCAGCCGGTGCTGGACAGGCTGATCAGTGACCGGTGGGCGCGTCAGCGGGCCTGCCAGATCGACCCGGCGCAGGCCCTGACCAAGCCGGTGCCGCCGGGCGACATCACCGCCTCGGGCTGCACGCCGGCGCGCGCCGGCGGCAAGGTCGAGGACGGGCAGAGCACCACCAACCTCACCGTGGCCGACCGCTGGGGCAACGTCGTCGAGTACACCCTGACGATCGAGCAGACCGGCGGCAACGCCATGGTCGTGCCGGGCCGCGGCTTCCTGCTCAACAACGAGCTGACGGACTTCAACTTCACACCTACGCAGGGCAGCGCGCCCGATCCGAACCTGCCCGGCCCGAACAAGCGCCCCCGCAGCTCCATGTCGCCCACGATCGTCCTCAAGGACGGCAGGCCGTTCCTGGCCCTCGGCTCGCCCGGCGGCGCCACCATCATCACCACGGTGCTGCAGGTGCTGGTCAACCGGATCGACCTGGGCATGACCCTGCCGGAGGCGATGGCGGCGCCGCGCGCGTCGCAGCGCAACACCGCCGCCGTGCAGGCCGAGCCGGCGTTCATCGCGCAGTACGGCCCCGGGCTGGGCGGCCTCGGGCACACCTTCACACCCGTGGCCGAGCTGGGTGCCGCCACGGCGATCGAGTTCGGCCGCGGCGGCCGGATGATCGCCAGCGCCGAGCCCGCCCGGCGCGGCGGTGGTGCCGCCGGCGTGGTCCATCCCCGCCGCTGAGCGGACGGCCTGTCCTGCCCCGCGGCAGGACAGGCCTCACGCCGTCAGGGCGATGGTCAGCGCGCCGGCCGCGACCATGACCGCGGCCCACAGCTTGTCCACGTTGAACCAGGCCCGGCACAGCACGCTCAGGCCGACGAACTCGTAGACCAGCACAGCGCAGAGCGCCAGCACCGCGAACATCGCCACCGTGTGCACGCCCGCCGCGAGCAACCCGTCGAGGGCCGCGGCGGGCGTACCGCTGAGACCGGCCGGGGCGGCCCCGGCGAGATGCCCGGCATGCCCGGCCGGCTGGGCCGTCTCCGTCGTCGTGGCCAGCACCGGCAGCAGCATCAGGCCGGCGCCGTGCGCGGAGGACATCAGGAACGACCAGCCGGCCAGCTGCGCCGCGGACAGCCGCATCCCGGCCCACCGGAAATGCCGGGCCGAGAGCAGCCGCCACAGGCCGAAACCGACCAGCACGACCCCGCCGGCGATCGCCACCACGTTGCCGGCCACCACCGACTCGGTCGCCGAGACCACCGCCGCGACGATCGCCACCGAGGCCAGGTGCCCGGCGGCGATCGGCGGCACCGAGCGCAGCAGCACGGCCCGGCTGCGTTCCTGCATGCCCCGGGCCACCGCGAAGAGCCAGCCCATGGCCGGGTTCAGCCCGTGGAAGGCCCCCAGCGCCGCCAGCACCGCGAGCTGGCCACCGGTCACGGGAAGCAGTACGAATCGGACGAGGCGTCGCCGCCCTGCAGCCGTACCTGATGCACTCGCCGGCCCCGGAACTCGTCACCGTGCGGGAAGAAGTTGGGATCCAGGGTCATGCCGCCGTTCTCGGTGTCCACATCGATCTTGGCCAGCCACGCGCCCACGCCGTCCGGGTAGAACTGGTCGTCCCAGGAGCCGTACAGCGAGTTGGTGACGTAGACCCGGCGGCCGTCGCGGGAGATCTCGACCATCTGCGGGCCGCCGGCCAGCCGTTCGTCCGGGAACGACGGGTGCGCCACCCGGCCGGCCACCCCGCCGAGCCGGACCGAGCCGGTCTGCACCGGGTGGAACGGGTCGCTCACGTCGAACTGCTTCAGCTCGCCGGTGCCCCAGCAGGAGACGTACAGGAAGCGGTCGTCCACCGACAGGTCGATGTCGGTGATCAGCGGTGGCACCGCACCGAACGGCTGCAGGGCCGGTGGCAGGGCTCCGGCGTCGGCGGGCTCGGCCGGTACGTCGATGACCTTGGTGACCGCGAACTGCCCGTCGTCACCACGGTGCCACACCCAGACCGAGGCGGACAGGTCCTCGACGCTGGTGACGACGCCGAGGAAGCCGTACTCCTTGCGCGGGTCGTGGGCGGGCCGCAGCTCCAGCGTCATCTGGTACTGGTCGCCGAGGTCGACCGTCTGCACCAGGGAACGCTTGGCCAGGTCCCAGAAGTGCAGGCGGTGGCCGTACTTGCGGCCCAGCAGCAGCTCCGGGACCAGGCCGTCCTCGATCATCGACGGGGTGCCCCACTCGGAGGAGACCAGCACGTCCCGGGTCAGGTGCCACCAGAAGTCGTACGCCAGGTACTGGTCGCCGCGGTCGCTCTCCCACGCGCCGCGTACCTCGAAGGTGGTGTGGTCCAGCACCGCGATGCCGCCCGGTCCGTCGGACGAGCCACCGCCGAGCGCCGAGACGTAGATGCCGTCCGGGCCGCAGTGGACGGTGTGCGGCCGCGAATAGCCGGCCTTGCCGGCCAGCTCCTCGGCCGGGATCTCCTTGACCAGGACGGGGGTGCGCGGGTCGTCCTTGGTGTCCAGCACGTAGATCCGCGACGAGCGCAGGCCGGGCACGATCAGGTAGCGCCGTTCGACGTGCGGGTGCGGCGCGGTGGGGCACAACGCGCTGCTGCACGCGTTCCACCCGAAATGGTGGACCTCGTCGCCGGTGTGCGGCAGCTCGGTCCAGCCGACGACCGTGCCGTACGAGGCCGAGCCCGGGTCGGTGTCCACGACGGCGATGGCGTCCGGCTGCTCGGCCGAGCGGTCGAACGCGGCCAGGTAGGCCAGCTGTTCGGCGGGGGCCCCGGCGGCATCACGCGGGGAGGGATAGAACGTCGGGTCTGGTGTCCACCTCGTCATGATGGTGATCCTCGTCCGGCGGCCGCCCGGTGAACAGGGTCACATGTGTCAACGAGTTGTCAACGGGCGTCCAGCGGCAGCCGCACGCACACGGTGGTGCCGGGCCCCTCGTGCTCGCTGAGCTCGATGCTGCCGTGGTGGCGCTGCACGACCGCACGGCTGAGCGTCAGCCCCAGCCCGGTACCGGGAATCGCCCGGTCCCGGGCCCGGCTGGTGCGGTAGAGACCGGTGAACATCTTCTCCCGCTCGTCCTGCGAGACGCCGATCCCGGTGTCCGAGATGGACAGCTCGGCCGCGCGGCCGACCGTCCGCAGCCGGACGGCGATCCGCCCGCCGTCCGGGCTGTACTTCACCGCGTTGCCGAGCACGTTGTCGACGACCTGGCGCAGCCGGTGCCGGTCGCCGGGCAGCACCAGCTCGGTGGGCAGCTCCGCCACGATCGAGACCGGCTCGTCGGTGATGGCGTCCCGGGCGGTCTGCACCGACTCCCGGACGAGCTCGGCCAGGTTGATCGGGCTCAGCTGCACCGCGGCGTGCCCGGTGTCGAGCGCGGAGAGCTCCAGCAGCTCGTTGATGATGTGCCGCAGCTGGGTGGCGTTGCGGTCGATGACCTCCAGCAGCCGCGGTCCCTCGGCCACCAGCGTCTCGGCATCCGCGTCGCGCAGCAGCTCGGTGTAGGCGGCGATCGAGGTCAGCGGCGTGCGCAGCTCGTGACCGATCAGCGCGAGATATTCGTTCTTGGTCCGGATGAGCTGCCGCTGCAGATCCTCGACCAGCCGCTTCTCGATGAACTGGGCGATCTGCGCGGAGATCCCGGACATGAGCGCGACCAGCTCGTCCTCGGGATCCTCGACCGTGTCGGCGAACGCGGTCAGCACCCCGAGCGGCTCGAGCCCGTTGCGCACCGGGATGGCCAGGGCGGTGTGCAGCCGCGAGCTCTCGGCGGTCTCGGGGGAGATCAGGCTCTGCGGCTGGCCGACGTCGCGGATCCACAGCGGCTTGCCGGCCTGCCAGGCCCGGCCGGGCAGCCCGGTGCCGTACGGCAGCTCGGCCGGCACGTCGATGTCGGCCTGCCAGCTGGGCGAGTTCCAGCTGGCGGCCGACCGCACCACCCCGGCAGCCTCGTCGACCAGCCACAACTCGGCGTGGGTCCAGCCCAGCGTGCCGACCACGGCCTCGAGCACCCGCGGCCCGGCGGCCTCGATGGTCGGCGCGGCGGCGAGGGCGGTGACGACGGCGAGCTCACAGGTACGGAACCGTTCGGCCCGCCGCTGCCGGGTGACGTCCTGAACGGCCTGGACGGCGCCCACGGTCTCCCCACCGGGCCCGAGAATCGGCTGCGCGTCGATGAGGTAGTACCGGGTACGCCGGCCCCGCCCCTGCACCACCATCTCCTCGTTGCGTAACCGCTCACCCCGCAACGCCCGGAACAACGCGACATCCCCGGGCGCGATGGGCTGGCCGTCGCCATCACTCAGCCCGGCGACGGCAGTCTCGTCGGACAGGTCGGCGGGCATCCGCGCCCCACCCCAGAGCCGCTGCATGCGGGCATTGACCAGCACGATCCGCCCATCGGCATCGCAGGCGGTAACCCCGTCGTGCAAGTTGTCCAGCACCGCGTCGAGGAACCGCCGCTGCCGGTCGACCTCCTGCCGGCCCTGCTGCTCGGTGATCAGCAAGGTCCCGAGCCGCGCGGCATCACCGACGGCGGCGACATCATTGGCGGACCACTCATGCGGCCGGCTGTCGAGCGCACAGCAGATGCCGAGCACGGCACCGGAGGCGTCGCGGATCGGCTGACCGAGATAGGCGCCGCTGATCCCGAGCCGCCGAATCGGCGAATTGGCCGGAATCCGAGGATCCGTGGTGAAGTCGGTGACGACGAGAGGCCGCCCGTCAGCAACGATCAACCCGGCGAGACTGTCCCGCAGCGGGGTGTCGCCGATGTCCTCCCAGCGCATCGGCAGCCCGTAGCTGCCGTAGATCCGCAGCGCCTCCCCGTCGACGAAATGCACGAGGCCGCTGGGGGCGTGCGCGGCGCGGGCGATGAGCGCGGCCAGTTGTTCGCCGGCGGCGCTGTTGATGGCGTCGTCGCGGGCGGAGAAGATGTCCGGCCAGGACTGCCGGCCGTTGGGGGAGATGCCTTCGGGGGTGGCTGGTCGGTAGGGCTCGGCTTGGCCGGTGCCGTTCAGCGGGGTGCGGGTTGGCGCGGTCCTCAGGAGCGCATGCTGGGCGGCCGGGTGCTGGGCCGTGGCGTGCTGGGCTGCCGGATGCTGGGCCGTTGCGGTCTGCGTGGTCGCCGGGTGGGTGGCTTCGGGATCGGTGGACGGGTCCGGCGTGGCGGGCGTTGGGGGGTTCGCGACCGGCGCGGTGCCGGGTCGCGTTCGCCCGTCCGGTTCGGCGCCGGCCGGCGTGGTCGCCGCCGCAGGCGTTCCGGCAGGCCGGGCGCTCGGCGCCACCGGTGCGGCGGGACGCTCGAGGCCAAGATCACTTCGCGGCATGCTTGGACCTCCGTTCCTCAGGGTACGGACCAAGAAGCCATAAAACCGGCAAACCGCCGGATTGTCGGGCCTTCGTCGTGCTGGGCGAGCGGGGTGCCGGCCGGGCGATCGTTGTGCCGAGCCGGCGTGGTGCCAGTGTGCTGCCGGACCGGTGAGCTCGTGCCGTGCCGACCGGGTCGGTGCCCCGCCGGGTTGCGGCCCGACAGGCTCCGCCGGGTGGCGGTCGCCGGTGCGTGAACGCCCGACCCGGCCGCCGCCGGGCAGCCGGGGTGCCGAAGGCCTGGGTGAGTGGCGTGCCCGGTGGGGCAGCGCCGTGCGGGGCGGCCGCCACCCGGCATGAGGCACGCAGTCCTCCGCCGATGGGCGGCGGCAGATTCGCAACGCCGCCACTCATGTCGGCGGTGGTGTCAGGTCCTGCGGTAGATCAGGTCGAAGATCTCCCGGCCGGAGCCGACCCCACGCCGTTCGAACTTCGTCTCGGGGCGGTGCGCCGGGCGTGGTGCGAAGCCCCCGTGGGCGTTGGTCAGTCCCGGGTCGGCGTCCAGCGTCTCAGCCATGGCTTGCGCGTAGTGCGCCCAGTCGGTCGCGCAGTGCAGCGTGCCGCCGGGGCGGAGCCGGTCGCGGAGCAGGGCCACGTTCGCCGGCTGGATCAGGCGGCGTTTGTGGTGGCGGGCCTTCGGCCACGGGTCCGGGAAGAACGCGTGCACCGCGTCCAGGCTGCTCGCCGGCAGCTTGCGGACCAGTTCCATCGCGTCGCCGTGCGCGACCCGTACGTTGGTGAGGTCCCGCTCGCCGATCAGGGAGAGCAGGTTGCCGATGCCCGGCGTGTGGACCTCCACCGCGAGGTAGTCCCGGCCCGGATCGGCCGCCGCCATCGCCGCCGTGGTGTCGCCCATGCCGAAGCCGATCTCCAGCACCCTGGGCGCGTCGCGGCCGAACAGCTCCACGAGATCCAGGGGAGTGCGGTCACCGTCGAGGACCGTGAGCCCGTACCGGGGCCAGACGTCGGCCATGGCGTCCGCGTGCCGGCTGCTCATCCGGCCACGCCGGGGGTGGAACGTCCGGATCGGGCGCTCTGTCGTCTCACTCATCAGGCCGTCCACGATACGCAGCCCCGGAAGACGATCACCCGGCCGGCCCGGCGAACGGCCGGCCACCCCAGGATCGGGGAGCCGGCCGTCGAAGGTGCTCCGGAAGTCACCTCACCGGCTGGACGCTCGGCTGGGAGCCCTGGTGGAACGGCGTCCGGGCGCCCGTCGCCAGATTGACCACCATCACCCACGACCCGTTGCGGTACGTGCCCGTGGCCACCCCGCGGTTCACGTCCACGTACGCCAGCTCGCGGTCCTGGCTCGCCCCCACCGTCCGCTTCGCGCCTGTGGCAGTGTCGTACTCCACCACGTGCACCGGCTTGTTGTCCGCCGCCGTCTCGCCCTGCTGGTACGCCGTCCAGGCCAGCTTCGCCCCGTCGGCCCGCCAGCTCGGGACCACCGCGAAGCCTGAGTTCTGCAGGCTGCCGCCGCCGTACGCCGCGACCGTCTTCTCGCCGCCGGTCGCCACCGTGCCCACCGTCAGGCAGGCGTCGTAGATCGATTCGCAGTCGCCGCCGCGGAAGGCGAGCCGGGTGCCGTCGGGCGACCAGGCCACCGCGTCGTCGGTGCGGAGGCGGTCGGGCAGTGCGCTCGGCGCGGCGGCCTTCGCGGTGGGGGCGGGCTCGGCCGGCAGCGGCTCGTCGCGGCAGTACGCCGGGAAGACCACCGTGGGCGCCGCCCCGGCCTTGGTCGCCGAGATCTGGTAGACGCCCGGTCCGCCGGAGCAGGACAGCGAGGCGAACGCGATGGTGCTGCTGTCCGGCGACCAGGACGGGCCGGACGCCGCGCGGGTGGTCAGCCGGCGCTGGCCGGTGCCGTCGGCCTTCATGGTCCACAGCTGACCGGCCCTGAGCAGGGCGATCGAGCGGCCGTTGGGCGCGAAGCGCGGGCGCGACCAGCCGCCGCCGGTGGTCAGCTTCGTCTCGGTCGCGCCCTTGCTCACCCAGACGTCGCCGGCGCGCACGTAGGCGACCAGGCTCGGCATGGCCGGGGTGGCCGCGGTGGCGGGCGCCGTCTGGAAGAGCGCCCCCGCCGCGGCTCCCAGCACCGTCAGCATCATGCTGCCTGCTACCCGAGTCACAACCCGCATGTCCGAACGCCCCCCGACGTGTCGCCGTTCACCTACACCGGAGACATCGTCGCAACCGGGCTGCACCTAAGAAGTTCCCGCGCCGAAACCCGGAGAAATACGGACCGTTCGGACAGCTGGGGCGGCTGATCGGTCAGGCGGCGGTCGCGGCCCACATGGCGGTGAAGGCGGCCGCCTCGCCGGCCAGCCAGCTCTCCACGTCGCCCGGCCGGGCTCCCGGGTCGATCCGGTGGGTGGTGCCGCGGCGCAGGTCGACCAGCACCGGCTCGGCGTTGGGCAGGATCTGGTCCATGTGGCGGGCCATCAGGTGCAGGGTCGCGGTGACCGCCTCCGGCGTCGGCGGCAGCTCGTCGAAGTGCAGCCGGACCGCCTCGCGCCGGCCGTCGGCGTACCGCAGGCCGAAGTGGGGGTTGATCTTGACGGCTAGCGGGCCGACCGAGGCCAGCGCGTCGCGGGTCTGGGCGAGGCCGACGCCCTCCGGGTCGCCGAGGGAGTGCAGGTAGGTCGTCGCGCCGGCGCTGACCGCCTCGTAGAGCGGCTTCCACCGGGGCTTGACGAGGTCGGCGACGCCGTTGAGGTAGCTGCCGCCGGTGCGGAACGCGATGTCGGCCTTGAGGGCCTTGACGAGCTGGCCGTGCGGGTTGAAGCCCGAGCGCCGCTCGCGCTGGCGGCGCAGTCCGCCGACGAAGGTGGCCTTCGCCGGCCCGGTGCGGGCGACGTAACGGGTGAATCCCAGCATCGTCGCGTAGGGCGGAATCATCGAGGTGGAAGTGGACGAAACGGGCGTCGTCAAGGTGATCTCCCCGCAGCTCAGCGCTTGTTTTAGTACACACATACTAATCGACGGGTACGACATTCCCCAAGCACTGCCGTGACGATGCAGGTGCGTTCCGTAATCACGACATACTGGAGCGATGGCTCTGCTCCGTGTTGACTTCTCGTCCGAGACTCTCGCGCTCGGCACCTCGATGACCGTCGTGCTGCCCGAGCGGGCGAGCGCCCAGATCGGCATCACCGGTCACGACACCGGCGCGCCGCCGCCGGTGCTCTATCTGCTGCACGGATTGACCGACGACGACACCGCCTGGACCCGCTACACCTCGATCGAGCGGTACGCCGCCGCCCGCGGCCTCGCCGTGGTCATGCCCCAGGTGCACCGCAGCTTCTATGCCGACGAGACGCACGGCTCCCGGTTCTTCACGTTCCTGTCCGAGGAGCTGCCGGCCGTGGTGTCGTCGTTCTTCCGGGTCTCGACCCGCCGCGAGGACACCTTCGTGGCCGGCCTGTCGATGGGCGGCTACGGCGCGCTGAAGTGGGCGCTGCGCGAGCCGGCGCGGTTCGCCGCCGCGGCCAGCCTCTCCGGTGCCCTCGACGTGGCCGGCATGCAGCAGCACGACGACCGGCCGCACATCGTGGAGCTGCTGGGCCGGGTCTTCGACCGCCCGCTGGCCGGCACCGGCGACGACCTGCTGCACCTGGTGGCCACCGCCGACGGCCGCGAGCTGCCCCGGCTGCTGCTGCGGTGCGGCACCGAGGACCACCTGCTCGCCGCCAACGAGCGCTTCGTGGCGGCCTGCCGCGAACACGACGTCGACCTCGACGCCGCGTTCGGGCCGGGTGCGCACGAATGGAGCTACTGGGACGCCCAGATTCAGACCGTGCTGGACTGGTTGCCCCTGAAGAACTAGGGCTGCAGGGCGCCGGCCATCCGGGCCTGCTCCTCGAGGACATCGTTCATCCGGGCCTGGACCGCGTCCATCTGCCCGATCGTGTCGCTGGTGGTCAGGATGCCGGCGGAGACCGTACGCGCGCTGTTCTGGATCCCGGTGATCTGCTCGGCGACCCGCTGGGTGGCCTCGGCGGTCTCCCGGGCCAGGTCCTTGACCTCGCCGGCCACCACCGCGAAGCCGCGGCCGACCTCACCGGCCCGGGCGGCCTCGATCGTCGCGTTCAGGGCGAGCAGGTTGGTCTGGTCGGCGATCGACGAGATGATCTTGATGACGTCCCCGATGGCGGTGGAGGCGTTGCCGAGCGCTTCGACCTCGTGGGTCATGTCCTTGGCCCGGTCGACCGCGTCCTGGGCCACCCGGGTCGCGTCGTCGCTGGCCGCGCGGAGCCGCGAGACGGTGTCCAGCAGGGCCCGCGCGTTCTCCTGGGCCGCCTCGGCCGCGCGGACGATGTCAAGCCGCTGCGACACCAGCTGCGCCACGTTGCGCAGCGCGGAGGCCCGGGACTCCGACAGGTCGATGTACTCGCTGGTGAAGAAGTCCATCGTGCCGATGATCTGGCCGTGGCTCACGATCGGGAAGCAGACGCCCGAGCGCACCCCGGCGCGTTGCGCGGCCGGGGCCCGGACGCAGTCGGTCAGCTCGCCGATGTCGCGGACGAAGACGAGGTCCTTGGCACGCCACGCGCGGCCGGACAGCCCGACGCCCTCGGCGAAGGTGGCGGCCAGGGTCACCTTGCGGAACTCGTCGCCGGCCGAACCGGACTCGACCTGGAAGCGCAGCACCCGCTGTTCGTCGTCGACCTGCCAGTACGAGCCGTACGCCCAGCCGAACGACGTGCGCACCGAGTCCAGCGCGATCCGCAGAGCCGAGGGTGTGTCGGTCGCGCCGCCGAGGGCGGTGACCACGTTGGTCACCGCCAGCCGATCGTCGGCGACCTGGCGCAGCTCGGCGGCGGCGACGGCGGTGAACCGGGCCTGCTCGGCGATCCGGGCGATCGATGCCCACTTCTCGCTGCGTGGCCCGTCGATGTAGAGCGGTTCGGCCGAGTAGTACTCCAGCACCGCGACCTGCTGATTGCGGTGCATGACCGGAATCACCACCGCGGCCGCCATGCCGGCTTTGCCCGCGGCCTGGCAGCGCAGGCAGTCGGCGCACTCGGCCATCGAGCCCAGGTACACGAACTGCTTCGTGCGCCAGGCCTTGCCGACCAGGCCGACGTTGGCCGGCACCGGTCCGCCCGCGACCACGGCCTGCAGCTCGCGGCTGATCGGGCCGGTCTCGTACTCGATCCGGACGTTGCCCTTGCCGTCGGGCAGCCAGACCGCGCCGTAGCTGAAGTTGTGCGACTGGACCGTGCTGTCCACGGTGATCCGCCAGGTGGACGCCAGGTCCTGGGCCCGCTCCAGGTCCGTGATCAGCTTCTCGAGGCTCTCGACGTCACGAGGGATCGGGCGCAGTGCCGCCTCGTCCGACCGCCGGGACCGAAATGGTGCCACTTGTATCCCCCATACCTGACCGAGTATCCCCGCCCGATTGCTCTCATCATCGGACAGGCCGGCCTGGTGGGGGTGGGTTTGCGCGAAGCCGGGCGAGCTCAGCCCTGGTCGTTGTCGCGGCTCTGCTCGGCCAGGAATCGTTCGAGCTCGGCTCCGAGCTCCTCGGCGGTCGGCAGTGGCCCGCTCGAGTCGGCCAGCAGGTTGCCCTGCCGGCCGCGCAGGAACGCGTCGTACTGCTCCTCCAGCGACAGCACCAGCCGGCTCGCCTGCTCGTCGTCGGCGACCTGCTTGTCCACCTCCTGGCGGACCACCTCGGCCGCGTCGCGCAGCCGGCCGGTGGGCAGAGCCAGCCCGGTGGTCCGGGAGACCGAGTCCAGCAGCAGCTCGGCGGCGGCCGGGTACGTGGTCTGGGCCAGGTAGTGCGGCACGTGGGCGGCGTACCCCATGGCGTCGTGGCCGGACTCGCCCAGCCGGAACTCCAGCAGGTTGCCGACGCTGGCCGGGACCTGGACGCGCTGCAGCCAGGACTCGCGGTCGCCGAGCAGGCGCTGGTCGGTGGCGTGCGCGGTGACGCTCACCGGGCGGGTGTGCGGCACGGCCATCGGGATGGCGTTGAGGCCGACGGTCAGCTTCACGCCGAACCGCTCGATCAGCCCGGTCACGGCCGCGATGAAGCGTTCCCACTGCAGGTCGGGCTCGGGCCCCGCGAGCAGCAGGAACGGGGTGCCCAGCTGGTCGCGCACCAGGTGCAGCGCCAGGCTCGGCTCCTCGTAGCTCTCCCAGTGATCCTCGACGAAGATCATCGAAGGCCGGCGGGACCGGTAGTCGAGCAGCTGGTCGATGTCGAAGGTCGCCAGGACCTGGGTGTCCAGGTGCTCCAGCAGATGTTCGCGGGAGAGCTGGATCGCGCTCCCGGCGTCGACGAACCCGGTCAGCGCCTGCACGAGCACCGGCTCGTCCAGGTCGGGCAGGTCGTCGGCCAACTCGTAGAGCCCATGTGGGTCGAGCACGCTGCGGACCTCCTCGAGAAGCGCCCGCGGGGGCGGGCCATGTGGTGGGAACACCGGGCCTCGCGTGTTCATTCCTGCCGTCGCGCGCGAGGATCGGTGCATGCCTGATCTTTCCCTACGGCCGATGGTGCCCGGTGACGCGGCGGCCGTGCTCGCGATCTACCAGGCTGCGCTCGACGGCGGCGACGCCAGCTTCGAGACGACGGCGCCGGACTGGGCCGCCTTCGACGCCGGCCGGCTGGCCGATCACCGCTGGGTCGCCGAGGCCGGCGGCACCGTCCTGGGCTGGGTCGCTGTCACCAGGGTCTCACCCCGGCCGGTGTACGCGGGCGTCGTCGAGCACAGCGTCTACGTCGACGCCGCCGCCCAGGGCCGCGGCGTGGGACGGGCGCTGCTGCAGCGGTTGTTCACCTCGACCGAGGCCGCCGGCATCTGGACCATCCAGTCCGGCATCTTCCCGGAGAACGAGGCCAGCCTGGCGCTGCACCGGCGTACCGGGTTCCGGGTGATCGGCACCCGGGAACGGGTCGGCCGGCACCACGGCCGCTGGCGTGACGTGGTCCTGCTGGAACGACGCAGCCCGGTGGTGCACTAGCTCAGACCGTCAGCACCCGGGCGGCCTCGAGGTGCTCGGTCACCTGCTGCGGGGAGAGCGGGCGGGAGAAGTGGTAGCCCTGCGCGAAGCGGTAGCCCAGCCGGTACAGCGTCTCCGCCTGCTCGGCCGTCTCCACGCCCTCGGCGATGGCCTGCAGGTGCAGCCCGTTGGTGATCTGGATCATCGCGGTGGCGATCACCGCCTCCTCCGAGCGCCCGCCGATGCCGTCTACGAAGGACTTGTCGACCTTGAGGGTGTCCGCCGGGCAGGTCCGCAGCAGCCCCAGCGACGAGTGCCCGGTGCCGAAGTCGTCCAGCGCCACCTTGACCCCGAGCGTGACCAGGCTCTGCAGTGTGTCCAGGGCCACGCCGCCGTCGAACACCGCGGTCTCGGTGACCTCGACGACCAGCTTCTCCGGGTCGAAGCCGCTGTCCGCCAGCGCCGCCCGTACGTCCGCGGCGAAGCCCGGCTCGCGCAACTGCCGGGCCGAGACGTTGACGCCGATCTCGCCGGGCGCGCCGGAGCCGAAGACGTCCTGCCACTCGGCGGCCTGGCGCAGCGCGGTGCGCAGGATCCAGTCGCCCAGCGGCACGATCAGGCCGGTGCGCTCGGCGATCGGGATGAACACGTCCGGGCCGATGAAGCCGCGCTCGGCGTGCTTCCAGCGGATCAGCGTCTCCAGCGACGTCCACTCGCCGTCGGGCAGCGAGACGATCGGCTGGTACACGAGCGTGAAGTCGCCGTTGTCCAGGGCCTGGCGCAGCTCGGCGCCGAGCTGGGCGTCGGCCGCCTGGTCCTGCTCGAGGCGGGCGTCGTAGACCGCGTGCCGGCCCTTGCCGCGTTCCTTGGCGGCGTACATCGCCAGGTCGGCGCGGCGCAGCAGCTCCTGCGGGCTGGCCTCGGGCCACACCTCGGCCAGGCCGATGCTGGCCTTGACCAGCAGGTCGTAGCCGAGCGCGTGCACCGGGCGGGTCAGCGACTCGGCGATGCGGTCCAGCACCTCGGTCGCCTCGGCCAGGCGCAGGCCGCGCAGCAGCAGGCCGAACTCGTCACCGCCGAGGCGGGCCACCACGTCGTCCTCCCGGACCGCTTCGCGCAGCCGCTGCGCGACCACGACCAGCAGGGCGTCGCCGACGGCGTGACCGAGCCGGTCGTTGATCGCCTTGAAGTCGTCGAGATCGATCAGGGCCAGGCTCAGCGTGTCGGCCGCACCGGCCTCGGTCTCGGCCAGGGCCGCGCGGGTCCGCTGCTCGAACAGGCTGCGGTTGGCGAGATCGGTGAGGGCGTCGTGGGTCGCGCGGTGGGTGAGCCGGCGCTGGTAGCCGTTGAGTTCCACCAGGTTGGCGTCCACCCGGCCGAGCAGCCGGCCGTTCTCCGACAGCGCGTTGACCTGGCGCAGCACGACCAGCGCGGTCAGCAGCACCGCGGCCATCGCGACGGTGAGCACGGCGCTGCCGGCCTGGCTGCTGACCGTCAGCAGCAGGGCGTCGGTGGCCGCGACGGCCAGGTAGGGCACCACGCTGAAGGGCCGGCGGCGGCGCTCGGGTTGCGGGACCCCGGCGGCGCGGCGCTGCCGGTCGGCGGCGAACGCCACGAACAGCAGCGTCGCCGGCACGAACATCTGCGACCCGCTCAGGCCCGGGTGCAGGTCGAACAGCAGCGGGAACAGCCCGCCGCCGACGGCACCGACGGCCGCCGCGGCCGCGAGCAGCCGCAGGGCGATCCGGTCCACGCCGCCGAAGCCGCTGAGCGCGACCTTGACGAAGGCCAGCGAGCCGACCAGGCCCAGGGACATCAGCATGATCACCGGTACGGCGGCCGACCCGTCGGCCTCCCAGGCGTTGGCCACCTGCAGCACGAAGTACCAGGCGAAGATGCCGACCGTGATGCTGATCGTCGCGGCGTCCAGCAGGAAGCGGACCATGATCCGGTCCCTGCTCTCCCGCTTGGCCATCGGCAGCCGCAGCAGTGCCCAGAGCAGTACCAGCATGGCCAGCGCGTAGCAGATCGAGGTCGGGATGTCGTGCTGCTGGTCCAGCCGGCCGGGGTTCAGCACGGTGAACCGGGCATCGCCGGTGAGACCCAGCACGATCAGCACGCAGACCACGGCCAGGGACCGCCAGACGCGCCGGGTCACCAGGTCCAGCCCGGGCGCGAAGGCGGTACGCCAGCACGCCCAGCCCGCGATCGCGGTGCCGAGCATGGCGGGCATCCAGCCCCATACCACCGGGCTGCGCTGGGTGGCGAAGTTCGCCGCGAAGACGCCGATCGACACGACCAGTACGGCGACCGCAGTGATCAGCATCGGTGTCGGCCGTAGCCGTTCCACCTGCCGTTCCTCGCTCGTCGTCATTGCGTGCGTCG
The DNA here is from genome assembly GCF_018332655.1 of Actinoplanes auranticolor. Lineage (GTDB taxonomy): Bacteria > Actinomycetota > Actinomycetes > Mycobacteriales > Micromonosporaceae > Actinoplanes > Actinoplanes auranticolor. The sequence continues at coordinate 71,064 of NZ_BOQL01000031.1, forward strand.
TCCTTCCGCCGCGGATGTGTGCCTGTGCAGGGCTCATCGGTCGCGGGGTGGACCGGATGAGCGAAAAGCGGGGCGGTGAGCGTCACCGGGCGGACGCACAGCGTGGGATCCGGCCAAACGTTGCCGTGCACGTGCAGCTGCACGGCACAATGGAAGGAGATCCCCTCTCGACCCCTCGGAGTGATCTGGTGACCGATTCCGCCGTACCCGCCCTCCCGACCCCACCGAACGCCTCTGACCAGGGGCCGGACCCCGCCGGCCCGCCCGGGACACTCTGGGCCCGGATGAAGGCGGACCCGCAGTACGCCCCCGAGCACCTCGCCCTGGAGGCGGTCCGCCGGCTCGGCCCCGAGGCGCAGCGCTGGGCCGAGCGTTCCCGCCAGGAGCACCCCGACCTCACCGCGGACGCGCTGGCCCAACAAGTGGTCCGGCGTTTCACCAACCACGCCCGCCTCTCCGGTGCCGTCTCGGGCGCCACCGGTCTGCCCGGCGCGGTGGTGGACGTGGGCGTGCTCGCCTGGACCCAGGCGCGCATGGTGCTGCACATCGCTGCCGCGTACGGCGTCGACCCGACCGGCCCGGAACGCGCCACCGATCTGCTGGTGCTGCAGCGGGTGCACAAGGCGGCCGAGGCGGCCCGGCTCGCGCTCGGCGTGGCCGCGGGCCGGGAACGCGCCAGCCGGCTCTTCGCGACCTCGGCCGGCCAGCCGCTGACCGGGGTCATGCTCAAGCTCGGCGTCAAGCTGGCCCAGATGGCCGGGGTCAAGGCGGCGCGGCGGATGGCCGCCAAGGTCATCCCCGGCGCGGCGGTCGTGCTGGGCACCTGGGCGAACTCCGCCGCGACCAAGGACCTGGCCCAGCGCACCACGGAGCTGTACCGCGGCGGCTCCTGAGGGCCCGCCGAGTCCTAAAGTCCGCTCGAGCGTTGTCGATGAGTGCTCCTGTGATGGACAGGGACACGAACGCCGGGGGCCGCTTGCCGTTGCGCAAGCGGTGGCTCCCGCTGTTGGTGGCCCCGTTGCTGCTCACCGGCTGCAGCATGTTCACCGCGCCCAGCACCAGTAAGGGCGGCGGTACGGACATCACCTCCGAGGTGACCGGCAGCGACCAGTGGCTGGTCGTGGCCCAGGGCAGTGCCACGCCGGCCCCGCGGCCCAGCACCGGCGTCTCGCCGGCCCCGACCGCGACCACCCGGGGCTTCCTGCCGCTGCCCCCGGTGGTGCGGCCCACCCCGTCGGCCACCTGTGCCCGGGACACCCCGCACTTCAACAAGATCAACGCCCTGACCGCCACGCCGGGCACCACCTCGGCCACGGTGAGCTGGTACAACGTCGGCGGTTACAACATCGTCGAGTTCCGGATCACCGCGGTCAGCCAGGATCTCAAGCACGGCGAGCAGCGTGACGTCGGCTGGGTGACGGTCAAGCCGGGCAACCCGTGCGGTTACCTGCGCGCGACCGTGCCCAACCTCGACCGCAGGACCGGCTACGTGTTCACGGTCGACGCGGTGGTCACCCGCCGCAGCGGCGACGGCACCCACGCGGCGACGGTCTTCCGCTCGTCGGTCGTCTACACCAAGTAGTCGGCCAGGGTGCGGGCCGGGCGGTAGCCCAGCGACCGGGCCCGGTCCAGCCGCAGGACCATGCCGTCGGTGAGCTGATCGACGGCATAGCGGGTGACCGTCGGGGACACCGCGGCCAGCGCCCGGACCGGCCCGGCCGGCACGTGCCGCACCGGCACCCGCAGGGCCCGGGCGAAGACCTCGTCACGCCGGTACGGCCGCTCGTCGGCGATGTTGTACGCGCCGCCGGGCCACCCCACCGCCGCCAGGCAGGCCTCCGCGAGGTTCTCCACCGCCGTGAGACTCATCCCCACGTCCGGTCCCGGCAACCACGCCCGGCCCCCACGCACCACCCGGCGCAGCCGCGGCAGCAGATGCCGGTCGCCGTCGCCGTAGACCGCCCGCGGACGCAGCGCCACCGCACCGGCCGCCAGGGCCAGCCGTTCCCCGGCCGCCTTGGTCCGCCCGTACACGCCCCGCTGGCCGTCGGCCGGATGATCCTCGTGCACCGGCGCCGGGTACGGGCCCGGGCGGTAGACGCTGGCGCTGCTCACCCACACCAGCGGCCGGCCGTCCAGCGCGCGCAGCAGCCGCGCCGTCCCGTCGACGTTCACGGCCCGGAACGCCGCCTCGGCCCGGCGCCCCGGGCGGGGGTCACCGACGGCGGCGGCCAGGTGCACCACGGCGTCGGCGCCGGTCAGGTCGGGCAGCTCCCGGGCGGCGTCCCAACCGACGTGCCGGCCCACCGGCCCGGGGCGGCGACCGAGGCAGAGCACGTCGTGCCCGTGGGCCACGGCGAGGCGGGCCACGGCCGCGCCGCAGAAGCCGGACGCGCCGGTGACAGCTAGCCGCATGTCGCCCGTACCGTCAAGGAACCCCAGCCCGGCAGGGCCGCACGGCGATCCGGCCGGGCCCGCACCACCACCGGGCGCAGCGGCGCCAGCGCCTGCAACAGATCGCCGAGCTGGGCCCGGGCCAGCCGCGCACCCGGGCAGGCATGCGGGCCGACCCCGAAGACGAGCTGGGCGATGTGCGCCGGTGCGGGTGCGCCCGGGTCCGGGTCGAGGTGGTGGGCGCCGACGGCATGCCGGGCGATGAGCAGCATCCGGTCGCCGGCGTGGACCGGGCAGCCGCCGGCGGCCGTGGGCAGGCGGCCGGGCTCGGCGGCGACGCGGGGCAGCAGCGGGGTGGGGGCCGTGACCCGCAGCAGCTCGGTGGCCAGGGCGGGGCTCCCGGCGTACCCCCAGAGATCGGCGTCCGCGGCCCAGGCCGCGGCCCGCGGCAGTGCGGCGACCGTCGTGTTGACCGCGGCCACCGCCAGCATCACGGCCAGTCCGGTCTCCGGCCCGCCCTCGGGCGCGACCAGCGCGGACAGCCGGTCGGTGGCCGCCCGCGCCCGGGTCAGGGCCCGCCGCCGGCCCGGGCCCGGCAGGTGGGAGCGGGCTGCCGTCGCGGCCGCCTCGCGGGCGGCCGCGGCCAGCGCCGGGCCGTCGATCTCCAGGCCGAGCAACGCCGCCGCGGTGGTCCCGGCCAGTTCCGTCACCACCGGTACGAGATCAACGGTCTCCCCGTCGGCCAGCGGCTTGAGCCCCCGGTCGAGCACCTCCGTCCAGATCGGGCGCAGCCGCTGCACCCCGGCCGCTCCCAGCGCGTCGGCCGTGCCGCGCCGCGCCCGCCGGTGATCGTCGCCGTGCTGGTCGAACAGCAGATCGCCGCCGGTGAGCCGGCCCGCGGCCCCGCCGGTGGTGCCCTCGGCGGTACGGTCCAGCGGGATCCGGGTGAGTCCGGCCGTGTACGCCTCGGCGTCGTTGATCAGCAGCGTGCCGCCGAGCCGCAGCACCGGCCGCAGCCGGGCCGCGGCGAGCAACGCGAACAGCACCGGATGACTGCCGAGATAGACCAGCCGGTCCCGGGAGCGCGCCCTCATCGGACGTGCACCGCGGCCGGCGCGGGCCGGTACCGCCGGTCCCAGTGCCACAGCAGGGTGCGGCGGGCGCCCCAGGCCCGCAGCCGGCGCAGACTCGACTCCACGACCAGGTCCTCGGCGCGGACCACCCGGTCGCTGTGCCGGCGGGCCCTGTTCAGCATCGTCACGTCCTCCGAGCCGTCGCCGAGGGCCTCCCGGGGTGTGCCACCGCAGCGCTGGTAGAGCTCCGCCGTGATCGCCACGTTGTGCCCGTGCACCAGCACGAACGGGCACCGGTAGGCCGGGGACCGGTGCCGCCACCCGCCGTAACGGGCGGCCAGCCGGACGACGGCCGGGTAGAGGTGCCGCTCGGCCAGGCTCGGTCCCTCGTCGCGGCGCGGCACACTGCGCCCGCACACCAGGTCGGCCCGGTCGAGCAGGCGCCGGCCGGTGGCCACCCAGTCGCGGGCCGGCAGGCAGTCGGCGTCGGTACGCAGCAGCCGGGTCGCGCCACCGGCGATGGCATGCCGGAAACCCGTGTCGGCCGCCGTGCCCGCCCCCGGCTCCGGCTCGCGCAGGACCACCACGTCGCCGGGATGGGCGGCGGCGATCGCGGCCGTGCCGTCGGTCGAGGCGTTGTCCACCACGACCAGCGTGAAGTCCTGATCGGACTGCGCCGCCAGCGCCGCCAGCAGGCCCGGCAGCAGCGCGGCCTCGTTGTAGGCCGGCACGATCACCGCGAGGTCCCTCATGCGCGCGCCGCCAGCCGTGCCGCCGCCGCGCGATCGGGCTTGCGGGACCGCCCGGCCAGCGGCACCTCGGCGAGCACCACCGCGTCCGGCCGGGCCGAGCCCATCCGGGCCAGCGGCACACGCAACGCGGCCCGGACCGCCTCCGGCGCGGCGCCGGCCGCGGGCTGCACCACAGCCACGACCCGCTCGTCGCCGTCACCCGCCGGTACACCCACGATCACCGCCAGCTCGACGCCGGGGACGTGCAGCGCGGGCTCGTACAGGCCCGGGTAGATGTTCTCGGCGCCGCGCAGGATCATGTCCTTGCACCGGCCGCCGAGCACCACCGTGCCGCCGTCGACCCGGCCGATGTCGCCGGTCGCCACCCACGGGCTGGGTGGCTCGCCGAGGTAGCGGTCCGCCGCGTTGGCCCCGGCGAGCAGCAGCTGACCGTCCTCGCCGACCCGGGCGCGTACCCCCGGGAGCAGCTCACCGACGAGATCACCGGGCCCGGCGAACGCCGTTTTGGTGGCGCTCTCCACCGCGGCGGCCGGGAAGACCTCGGTGAGGGCGTACACGCCCCAGGCCTGCTCCGCCCCCGCGCGCCGGACGGCGGCCAGCAGTCCCGCGCTCACCGGGGCCGATCCGCTGTAGATCCGCCCGGTGAACCGGGCCCCGGCGGCCAGGGCGGCCCGCAACTGTGGCGGCGTCAGATAGGTGGCCTGCGGCGCCAGCCGCGCGAGCTGCCGGACCAAGGTCCGCGGCCGGCGCGCCGGCAACGCCACCGGCGCGCCGCCGGCCAGCGACGGCACCAGGACGAAGAAGGTGCCGCCGAGCACCGGGCGGCCGGGCACCGGCAGCACCAGGTTGCGCACGGCCCGCATGCCGGCGGAGACGCTGGTCCGGGTGTGCACGACCGCGCGCGGCCGGCTGGTGGTGCCGGAGGTGAAGACCACCACCGCGTCGCCGTCGCCGTCGAACGCCGCCGGGACCGGTCCGCGCGCCGGGACCAGGCCGGGCGCGGTGCCGGGCAGCCGGCGGCCGATCGTCACCGCAGGCGCCAGCGCGGCCAGGTCGGGCAGAGCCAGGTGGGCGCGGCGGGCCAGGGGAGCGGCCCAGCCGGCGACCGCCTGCGCGGCGGCGTCGGCCAGCACCAGCCGCGGCTCGGCGAGCCGCAGCCGGGACAGCAGCACCTCCGGCCCGGCGGTCGGGTCCAGCACCGCGACCCGCAGACCCAGGTGGTACGCCGCCAGCAGCACCGCCAGCGACCGTGGCCCCGGGCGCACGGCGATGCCGACGGTGTCCCCGGCCACCAGCCCGCGCGCGTGCAGAGCGGTCGCATATCCGCCGGTCAACCGGGACAGGTCGGCGCGGGTGGCCCGGACCACGGTCCGCCCGGTGCGCCCGGCGCCGAGCACGGCCGGCCGGTAGTCGTCGTCGCGCAGGCCCGCGATGAGCTCGCCCAGCATCAGCGGGGATCCGCCGTGAGCGGGCCGCTGCCGCGGTCCAGATACCACTTGGCGGTGCCGACGATCCCGTACGCCGCCAGCCGGCGGGTGGAATTCTCCACCACCATCGTGCGGCTGTGCCGGATCGCGGTGGTGCTGCGGCGGACCCGGTTGAGGAAGGTGCGGTCGGTCGGGGACGGGCGCCGGGGCATGCCGCCGCAGGCCTCGTACAGCTGCGCGGTGATGGCCATGTTGTTGCCCGCGTGCATCCGGTACGGCGCCCGGTAGCCGTCCGCGCGGTGTGCCGGCCGGAGCCGTCCGAAGGTGGCGGCGATCGCCACCAACAGGCGGAACAGGGCGCGTCCGGCCGGGCCGTGCTCGTCGCGGCGCGCGGTGATCCGCCCGCACATGAGCCCGGCGCCACCGGTCAGCCCGGCCCGGGCCGCCGCCAGCCAGCCGGGCCGGGGCAGGCAGTCGGCATCCGTACGGGCCAGCATGGTCGCCCCGGCCGCGATCGCGTGCCGGAAGCCGGTGTCGACCGCGCACCCGACGCCCTTCTCCGGCTCGACCAGCACGTGCACCGGGAACGGCGCGACGAACGCGCGAGCGATGGCGGCGGTGCCGTCCGTCGAGCCGTTGTCCACCACCAGCAGCTCGAAGTCCGTGTCGGTCTGCGCGGCCAGCGCCCGCAGGGTCTGAGCGATCCGCCCGGCCTCGTTGTACGCCGGCACGATCACCCACAGCGCGGTCACGACACCTCCCAGATCATGGTCATCAGGCTCACGCCGCCGCCCAGCCCGACCAGCAGCACCTTGTCGCCGGTGCGCAGCGCGGGGCGCACCCGGGCGAGCTGGACGCCCAGCGTGGCGCTGGCCATGTTGCCCAGCTCGGGCACGGTCACCTCGAGCTTGTCCACCGGCACCCCGGCCACCTCCACGAACCGCTGCAGGTAGGGCAGGGTCACCTGGTGCACGAGCACCCGGGCGTAGTCGTCCCAGCCCAGACCGGTGCGGTGGTGGACACGTTCGACCAGGCCGAGCCCGATCTTCTCGAAGACGCCGCGCAGCTTGTGCCCGTCGCCGGTGAAGTAGGTGTGCTCGTCACCGCGCGGATGCCGGGAGCCGCCGCCGAAGATGCCGCCCACCGCCCAGTGCTGCGAGTGCGTCTCGGCGTCCACGTCCAGGATGCCGCCGGTGGCCACCGGCTCGACCAGCACGGCGGCCCCGGCGTCGCCGAAGGTGTAACCCGCGAACGCCTGGCGGGCCTGCCGCATGCCGTCCAGCCGGGGCCGCATCGCGCGGGTCGGCGTCTCGCCGGTCACCACCAGCGCCCGGCCGGCCCGCCCGGCCAGGATCATCGAACGGGCCAGGTCGATGCCGTTGAGGAAGCTGTTGCAGGCGTTCGTCACGTCCAGGGCGTGCGCCCGGCCACCCAGCGCGGCCTGCACGACGTGCGCGGTGGCCGGCTCGGCCATGTCCCGCGTCGCCGAGGCGAACAGCAGCAGGTCCACGTCCAGCGCATCGAGGCCGGCCTGCTCGAGCACCTGCCGCCCGGCGGCGACGGCCAGGTCGGAGGCGTACTCGCCGTCGGCGGCGACCCGGCGGGTGGTGATGCCGGTGGCCTGCGCGAACATCCCGGGCGGCAACGGCAGGCCGCCGGCCACCCGCTCCTGCAGCTCGGCGGTCGTCAGCCGTTGCTCGGGCAGCGAGCTGGCCACGGCGGTGATACCCACGCGGGGAACGGTCGTCGTCATGGGCGCCAGCCTTCAGCAGTGCCGGGGTCCGCGGCGTGAGTAGAACGGCTCATTCTTCCTAGGCCCCGCGACCAGGACCAGGGGCTGCCGGGGTGGGAGGCGCCACAGGGCGGCGGGCCCGGACTTCTCTAAGCTTCCGGGCATGGAACCCATCGTCGACACGGTCGTGCTCGTGGCGATCTCCGTGCTCGGCGCGGCACTCGCCCGGCGGCTCGGCTTCGTCGCGCCCCTGGTCCTGCTGGTGGCGGGCCTGGGCCTGTCCTTCGTCCCCGGCCTGCCGGAGGTGGAGGTCGAGCCGGAGCTGGTGCTGATCGGCATCCTGCCGCCGCTGCTCTACGTCGCCGCGCTGCAGACCAACGTGGTCGCCTTCCGCCGCGCCCTGCGCCCGATCCTGCTGCTCGCGGTCGGGCTCATCGTGGTCACGGCGTTCGCCGTCGGCGTGGTCGTGCACGCACTGCTGCCGGAGGTGCCGTTCGCGGCCTGCGTCGCGCTCGGCGCCGTCGTCGCCCCGCCCGACGCGGTCTCGGCCACCGCGATCGCCCGTCGCATCGGCCTGCCCCGCCGGGTGGTCGTCATCCTCGAGGGCGAGAGCCTGCTCAACGACGCGACCGCCCTGGTGCTGCTGCGGATCTCGATCGGCGCGCTGCTCGGCTCGGCCGTCGGTTTCTGGGAGATCACCGGCGAGGTGACGCTCAAGGCGGGCGGCGGCCTCCTGCTCGGCTTCGCGTTCGGGATCGGCGCGGCCTGGCTGCACAAGCGGATCACCGACCCGCTGCTCGACGACGCGGTCTCGCTGCTCACGCCGTTCGTCGTGGTGATCGTGGCGGAACGGATGCACACCTCCAGCGTCGTGGCGGTCGTGGTGGCCGGGCTCTACCTGGGCCACCGGATCCCGTACCTGCTGTCGGCGACCTCGCGGCTGCAGATGGACGCGGTCTGGCGGCTGATCACGTTCCTGCTCGAAGGTGTGGTCTTCCTCCTGGTCGGTCTGCAGATCCGCGACCTGATCAGCCGGATCGAACGCGACCTGCAGACCACGGTCACGGTCACCGCGGCGGTGTTCCTCACCCTGGTGCTCGTCCGGTTCGCGTGGATGTATCCGGCTACGTACCTGGCCCGGCTGATCCCCCGGATCCGGGCCCGGGAGGAACGCCCGCCGCCCAGCGTGCCCACGGTGATCGCCTGGGCCGGCATGCGCGGCGTGGTCACCCTGGCCGCCGCGCTGACCCTGCCGCTCAACGAGGACGTGGCCAACGCCGACTACCCGCGCGAGCTGTTCGTCTTCGTCGCCTTCGCGGTCATCGTGCTGACCCTGCTGATCCAGGGCACCACGCTGCCGCTGCTGTCGCAGCGCCTCGGCGTCAGGGAGGACACCACCGCCGAGGACGCCCTGGCCGAGGCCGGAGTGCAGCACGCGGCGAGCCGGGCGGCGCTGGAACGGCTGGAAGCGACAGCCGGCGAAGCACCGCAATCGGTCGTGGACCGGCTGCGCGCGCTGACCGACAGCCGGGCCAACAGCGCCTGGGAACGCCTCGGCAATCAGGCGCAGGAGACCCCGTCGGCGGCGTACGGTCGGCTGCGTCGGGAGATGATTACCGCAGAGCGCCACGTCTTCAAGATCGCCCGCAACGAGGGGCGCATCTCCGAGGAGGTGCTCAACCGCGCCCAGCGCGACCTCGACCTGGAAGAGTCCCAGCTGAACCGGAGTGACGATTGACCTGCCAGCACCTCAAGGAAGCCGGGGAACCGACCCCGCAGGCGCCGTACGAGCAGGGGTGCCCCGAGTGCGTGGCCGACGGCCACCGCGACTGGGTGCACCTGCGCCTGTGCCTGGAATGCGGCTACGTGGCCTGCTGCGACTCGTCGCCGCGCCGGCACATGTCCACCCACTACGAAACGGACGGCCACCCGGTGATGCGCTCCTACGAGCCGGGTGAGAAGTGGAAGTGGTGCTTCGTTGACGACGTACTCGGTGTCTGAGCCCCGATGAGGACGCTCTTCGTCGGGGCCGGCGCGACCGGCGGCTACTTCGGCGGCCGGCTGGCCGAGGCGGGCCGGGACGTCACGTTCCTGGTCCGCCCGGCCCGCGCGGCCACGCTGGCCGCACGCGGCCTGCGGATCCACTCCCCGGCCGGGCAGAGCACCATCGCGGTCAGGACGGTCACGGCGGGGGAGATCGACGGCCCGTACGACCTGATCGTGCTCGCCGTGAAGAGCTACGGCCTGGACGGGGCACTGCGGGACCTGAAGCCGGCGGTGGGACCGGGGACGGTGATCGTCCCGCTGCTCAACGGCATGCGGCACATCGACGCGCTGGTCTCGGCGTTCGGGCCCGCTCACGTGTACGGCGGCGTGTGCATGATCGCCGGCACGCTGACCGACGAGGGCGACGTCGTGCAGCTCACCGGACTGCAGCGGCTCGCGTACGGTCCGCTGGACGGTGGCCCGGACCCGCGCCTGCCGGCGGTGACCGAAGCGTTGTCGGGGGCGGATTTCGACTCCGAGGGCACGACGGCGATCACCCGGCAGATGTGGGAGAAGTGGCTGTTCCTGGCCAGCCTGGGCGTGGTGACGACGCTGATGCGCAGCCCGGTGGGTGAGGTGCTGGCGGCGCCGGGCGGCCCGGCCTTCACCGATCGGGTGATCGCCGAAGCGGTCGCCATCGTGACGGCGGCGGGCCACCCGCCGCGCGAGCAGGCGCTGACGTTCCTGCGCGGGAGCATCACCAACGCCCGCAAGGTCCCGACGACGTCGTCGATGTACCGGGACATGCAGGCCGGCCGGCCGGTCGAGGCGGACGCGATCGTCGGGGACCTGGTCGCCCACGCGGAGCGGCTGGGAGTGGACGCGCCGCTGTACGCCGCCGCTTACACGAACCTGTCGGTCTACAGCCGCAGCCGCTAGCTCCTCGGGCCGTCAGCCCGGCAGCAGGCTGCGCTCTCCACCGTGGACGGCCACCACGGTCCCGTTCACGTAGCTGCTGCGTTGCTCGACCAGGAACAGCACGACATCCGCGATCTCCTCCGGGTCGCCGATCCGGCCACGCGCGGTCACCTGATCCATCGCGTCGGGGAAGGCGGCCAGCAGCGGCGCCGTCCCCGGGGTGCGCACCGGACCGGACGCGACCCCGTTGACCCGGATGCCGGCGCCCCCGAACTCGGTGGCCCAGTAGCGGGTCAGCGTCTCCAGCGCGGCCTTGGACGCGCCGTAGGCGGCCCCGACCGGCGCGACGGAGGTGGCGGCGGTCGAGCTGATGTTGACGATCACGCCGTGGCCACGGGCGACCATGCCCGGGGTCAGCGCCCCGACCAGCTGGAACGGCGCCCGGGTGTTGATCGCCAGATGCCGGTCGAAGCTGTCGGCGCTGGTGCCGGGAGTGGAGGTGAACTCGTACACCCCGGCGTTGTTCACCAGGATGTCGACTGCTCCGGCCTCGGCCGCCAGCCGCTCGACATCCGCGGCGGCGGACAGGTCGGCGGTGACGAACCGCGCCCGGCCACCCCGCTCGGCGATGGCGGACACCAGCTCGGCCCCGCGCCGGGAGTCCCGACCGTGCACCACGACCTCGGCGCCGTTCTCCGCGAGCCGCACCGCGACGGCCCGGCCGATACCCGCCGTGGCCCCGGTCACCAGGGCTGTTTTTCCTGCTAGAGAAGACATGTGACTCCGTTCTGGGTTGATGAACCCATTCCTACCGCGTCTTTTTGGGATGTGCAACCCATTCCGCTAGGCTGGGCCGGTGACATTGACCCGCAAAGGGCAGGCGACCAGGGAACGCATCCTCGAGGCGGCGACGGAGCTCATCGCCCAGCACGGTGTGGCCGGCACGAGCACGGAGGACGTGCGGAAGGCGGCCGGCATCAGCGGCTCGCAGCTGTACCACTACTTCGCCAGCAAGCAGGCGTTGATCAGGGCGGTCATCACCCGCCAGGCCGAGGCGCCGCTGATCCCCGGCCGGCCGGTCATGGGCGCCCTGGACAGCTTCGACGCACTGCGGGCCTGGGCCGACGCCGCGATCGAACACCAGGAACACAACAGCGGCCGCGGCGAGTGCACGCTGACGTCTCTGGCGGGGGAGCTCAGCCCGAGCGACGAACAAACCCGCGAAGACCTGTGCAACGCCTTCCAGCGCTGGCAGTCCCTGCTGCACGACGGCCTGCGAGCGATGCGCGAACGAGGCGAGCTCCGCCCGGAAGCCGACCTCGACGAGCTGTCGATGGTCCTGCTGACAGCGCTCCAGGGTGGCAGCATCCTCAGCCAGACTGCCCGGACCGCCGAACCGATGCGGGTATCGATGAAGGCGGCCCTGGCCTACCTCCGATCGTTCACCGCCTGACCGCGTGCTGGTGGTGACTGCCGCGTCATGCGACGACGTGCGTCCCTGCGCCGACCAGCTGCAACACCGGCGGCCGAATAAACCGACCGACCTTGCGGTAAGCGTCCCGGCGTAGGCCAACCTCAGCACCGGGCCGGAGTGGGGCGGTTCTCGGCCCAGCGGCCGGTCCAGGCCGAGGGATCGGCCGCCGGGCCGGCCGGGTGGCATGGGCGGGCGGGCCTGGGCCGGGTCGCGGCTGGGCGCGCGGACTGCCGGTCCAGGCGCGGCCCGATCCGGCCGGACCTCCCGCGGCAGGACCGGCTGACCGCAGCCGTATGCTTCGCAGCTCTGATCGGAAGGATCGCCGTGTACGACTCGCCGCAGCCCTCGTGGGGCGCGCCGCCTCCGCCACCGCCCGGTCCCGGGTACCAGGGCTCGACCGCCATCGCGGTGACTGCCCGGTACTCGTGGCTGACCTTCATGCTGGCCCTGTTCAAGCCGTACCTTGCGATCAACGGTCAGCCGGTTGCCGCCCGCTGGGGGCGGACCGTCGTGCCGGTGCCGCCCGGGCAGCACCACGTCCACGTGCACGTGCCGTATCTGCTGCCGTCGCGGATCGGCACTGCCGACACGGTGGTGCCGGTCCATCCCGGCCAGGTGGCCGAGGTGGAGTACCGCGCACCGGCGATCGCCCTGCTCGACGGCGCGATCGGGCCGGCGCCACAGAAGTACCGCGGTCTGCCGGCGGCGATCGCGCTCGTGGTGGTGCCGCTGGTCCTGCTGCTGTGCGTGTGCGGCGGTCTCGGCGCGGCGGCTCTGATCGACGACTCGGAATCCGGCACCCCGGTGGCCCGGCCCACCGCCGTGGAGCCGATCCCGGCCCGGCCGCGAACGACGGAACCCAGTCCGGGCGCGACGGGGGCGGTCCCCTCGGACAAGCCCACCCTGCGGTCCGCGCCCGTCCGCAAGCTCGTCGGTCCGGCGTACGCGGCCGGGGAAGACACGTACACGATGGCTTTCGCCGGGTGGCCGTTCGCGTTCCGCACGCCCGGCACCTGGGGGTGCCTGGCCGGCCGCATCGACCTCCCGGAGGCGCAGGCCCGGGTGTGCATCGACGAGGGCAACCCGGGAAGCGGACAAAGGCTGCAGATCATGCTGCGGCCGTGCCCGGCGCCCTGCGGGGAGGCGGAGCGGGACCGGCTGACCGCGGAATGGTTCGACCCGGGCGCAAAGGGGCGGGCGTACGACAAGAGCACCTGGTACGTGGAGACGCCGACCGATGCCAAGGGGCGGTACACCCTCGACATGAGCCACTTCTTCACGACCTCCGGCGGGGCGTGGCAGGTGGGGGTGGGAGCGTTCGCCCCGCCGGCGAAGAAGACCGTCATTCAGAAGATCTTCAACGATGTGCTGACCCAGACCGGCTGACGGAGGCGGGCGGGGCGCCGCCCCCACCGCACTCACCGCCGGTTGTAGAGGCGCATGGTCAGCGTGCCGAAGACCGCTACGAAGGCCGCGCTGGCGATGAGGGTCCAGGTGATCTCGCTCATGTCCCAGGCGCCGGACATCATGGAGCGGACCGCCGTCACCAGGTGGCTGATCGGGTTCACCTCGACGAAGGCCTGCAGCCAGCCCGGCATCGTGCGCGGGTCGACGAAGACGTTGCTCAGGAAGGTCAGCGGCATCAGGACCAGCATGCTGACGCCCATCACCGACTTCTCCGAGCGCAGGAACAGGCCGAACATGGTCCAGACCCAGGAGAAGGCGAACGAGAAGACGACCAGCAGGCCGATCGCCGCGGCCACGCCCGCTACGCCGCCCTCGGGGCGGAAGCCCAGGGCCAAGCCGACGGACATGATGACCAGGGCGGCCAGGATGTAGCGGAGCACGTCGCCGAAGATCATGCCGACCAGGGCCGCCGGGCGCCACACCGGCAGGGTGCGGAAGCGGTCGAAGACGCCCTTCTCGATGTCGGTGTTCAAGCCCACGCCGGTGTACATGGTGATCATCACAACGCTGGTGACCATGATGCCGGGCAGGAAGAACTGGAGGTATTCACCCGTGGAGCCGGCCAGCGCACCGCCGAAGAGGTACGTGAACATCAGCGTCATGATGATCGGGAAGGCGGTCACGTCGAAGAGCTGCTCGGGGACGTGCTTGATCTTCAGGATCGCGCGCCAGCCGAAGGTCAGTGAGGCCGACAGTGCGCTCGGGCGTGGTGGGCGTTCGCCCCGGCTCAGCACGGCGGCCAGCGTCTCGGCCGACGGGGCGTAGGCGGTCGCCGCGTCGGGGGTGGTGGTCGTGGTGCTCATGCGTTGACCTCCTGTTGCTGGGCCGGCCGGTCGGTGAGGGCCAGGAAGACCTCGTCCAGGCTGGGCTGGCCGAGGGCGAAGTCGTCGACCACGATCCCGGCCGTGGCCAGGGCGGCCAGCGCCCGGGACGCGTGCTCGGCGGCGCCCTGCTCGGAACCCACCGCCCGCGCGGTCAGGGACACCGGGTCGGCGTCCAGCTCGACGGCCGTCTCCAGGGCCGTCGCGATGATGCGCTCGGCGGCGGGGCGCTGGGCGGCGTCGCGGAGCCGGACGTGGATCGTGCCCGCGCCCACCGACGACTTCAGCTCGCCGGGGGTGCCCTCGGCGATGACCCTGCCGTGGTCGATCACCGCGATCCGCCCCGCGAGCCGGTCCGCCTCGTCGAGATACTGCGTGGTCAGCAGGACGGTGGTGCCGTTGGCCACCACCATCCGGATGATGTCCCAGACCTGGTTGCGGCTGCGCGGGTCGAGGCCGGTCGTCGGCTCGTCCAGGAACAGCAGGTCGGGAGTGTTGAGGATGCTCGCCCCGATGTCCAGGCGGCGGCGCATGCCGCCGGAATACTTCTTCACCTGCCGGTCGGCGGCCTCGGTCAGGCCGAAGGCCTCCAGCAGCTGCGCCGCCCGCTCACGGGCCCGCGGCCGGGAATGACCGAGCAGGCGGGCCAGCAGGACGAGATTCTCCGTGCCGGTGAGGTCCTCGTCGACCGAGGCGTACTGACCGGTGAGGCTCACCCGGGCGCGGACGGCGTCAGCCTCGGAGACGATGTCGTTGCCGAACACGTGGGCGCTGCCGCCGTCGGGGCGCAGCAACGTGGCGAGCATGCGTACCACCGTGGTCTTGCCTGCTCCGTTCGGCCCGAGCAGGCCGTAGACGGTGCCGGCCGGCACCGTCAGGTCGACGCCGTCGACCGCGCGGTTGGCCCCGAAGATCTTGACGAGACCGGAGGTCTCGATCGCCGGTGCGCTCATGATGAGAACCCTTGGCTGTCCATGCAGGCATCCTGGCGTACCGGTGTGACATTTTGGGGGCGCCCGCCAGGTTTCAGGCGCTCAGGAGCCGGCCAGCGCCAGCACGTCCTGGGCCGCCCGGGTGACCTTGCCGTCGGCGCCGGCCGCCGCGTAGACCGCCACGGTGTCGGCGGCGATCGCCGGCCACGCGAAGTCGTCGCGGACCCGGCGCCGGCCGCGGCGGGCCAGGCGGCGGGCGTAGTGCCGGTCGGCCGGGACGTCGCCGACCGAGGCGGCCAGCGAAGCCGGATCCTGCGGACTGAAGCGCACCCCGGTCACGCCGTGCTCGACGATCTCGGCCAGCCCGCCGGTCTGCGACACCGCCGTCGGTGACCGGGAACTCCGGCGGGTCGTCCGGGGCGCGGACGATGTGCACACCCTCGGCGTACTCCTCGCGCAGCGCGCCGGGGGCGTGCCGGGTCACCACCGTCACCTCGTTCGTCCCGGCCGCCGCGGTGGGCGCCCTGGTAGCGGTACTCGGTGGGCGCGAGGGGTGCGCAGTCCGAGCGGGGTGAGCAGCGCGGCGCCGACCGCGCGGACGGCGGCCCGGTCGCGGTCGCGCTCGGCCGGGCCGGCCAGCGGCGGTGCGGCAGGGACCACGCCGGCAACTGGTCGGGCCGCAGCGAGGGGTCGTCGTCGAAGGCGCCGGCACCCAGCGGGTAGGCCGAGGTGGGCCCGTCCACCACGTCGTACAGCCAGCCCTCGGGCGCTCGGTAGCGGGCGGCGAACGAGGCCCGGGCGTGCCGGGCCCGCAGCTCATCCGAGTCGCGGCCGGCCTCCTCCAGCAGGTCGCCCAGCGCGGCCAGTGCGTTCACCCAGAGCACGTTGATCTTCACCGGTTTGCCGATCCGCGGCGTCACCGGCCCGTGCTCGGGTGCGCAGGCCGCACGCCGTGCCGGAGGCGAATCCGCCCAGCCCGTCGGTGACCGGCCACTCGTGCTCGGTGCCGCCGTCGGCCGCGAGCGAACCGCAGGTCTGTGGTTCGAGAATGATCGGCATCGTCATGCGGGAAGCTCACTCAGCGCCACCATGGCGCAATGCTCATTGTGGAACCTGTTAAACCACCCAATTTCATGGAATGTCCGCAGCGAATGGGGGAAGTCTCAGTGGGTAACCGGACAGTCGCCGGGACGCCGCCAGTCCCATCGGTGAGAATGACCGCTGACACGGTCGCACAGGATTGAGCCCCGCCCGGGCGGGGAAGACACGGCCCGCCCCCGCGGCGAGGCCTCGCGGCCGCAGGGCACCAACGGTCGAGGGTGGGAGCAGCACATGCAGGTGTGGCCGGGTCACCGGTATCCACTGGGCGCGACGTACGACGGCACGGGCACCAACTTCGCGATCTTCTCCGAGGTCGCCGAGGCCGTGGAGCTGTGCCTGTTCGATCCGTCGGGCAACGAGCGGAAGGTACAGCTGCACGAGCAGGACGCCTTCGTCTGGCACGCCTACCTGCCCGGGGTCGAGCCGGGTCAGCGTTACGGCTACCGGGTCTACGGGCCGTACGACCCGTCGCGGGGGCTGCGGTGCAATCCGCACAAGCTCCTGCTGGACCCGTACGCGCGGGCGGTCGACGCGGACATCGCGTGGCACCCCTCGCTGTACGCCTACGACTTCGACAACCCGGACGAGATGTCGGACCTCGACTCGGCGCCGCACATGGCCAAGGGTGTCGTGGTCAACCCGTACTTCGACTGGGGCAACGACCGCCGGCCGGACATCCCGTACCACCACTCGGTGATCTACGAGACGCACGTCAAGGGCCTGACCGAGCGGCACCCCGAGGTGCCCCGGGACATGCGCGGCACGTACGCGGCCATCGGCCACCCGGCGATCATCGAGCACCTCAAGCAGCTCGGGGTGACCGCGGTCGAGCTGATGCCGGTGCACCAGTTCGTGCACGACAACCGCCTGGCGGACCTGGGACTGCGCAACTACTGGGGTTACAACACGCTGGGGTTCTTCGCGCCGTACCACGGTTATTCGGCGATGGGGTCGCTCGGCCAGCAGACCAGCGAGTTCCGGGCCATGGTCAAGGCGCTGCACATGGCCGGCATGGAGGTCATCCTCGACGTCGTCTACAACCACACCGCGGAGGGCAACCACCTCGGCCCGACGCTGAGCCTCAAGGGCATCGACAACCGGACCTACTACCGTCTGGTCGACGATCAGCCCAATTTCTACATGGACTACACGGGTACGGGTAACAGCCTCAACGTGCGCAGCCCGCAGAGCCTCCAGCTCATCATGGACTCGCTGCGGTACTGGGTGACCGAGATGCACGTCGACGGTTTCCGCTTCGACCTCGCCTCCACGCTGGCCCGCGAGTTCTACGACGTCGACCGCCTGTCCACCTTCTTCGAGGTCGTCCAGCAGGACCCGGTGGTCGGGCAGGTCAAGCTCATCGCCGAGCCCTGGGACGTCGGCCCGGGCGGCTACCAGGTCGGCAACTTCCCGCCCAACTGGACCGAATGGAACGGCAAGTACCGCGACACCGTGCGCGACTTCTGGCGCGGCGAGCCGGCCACGCTGGCCGAGTTCGCCAGCCGCATCACCGGCTCGGCCGACCTCTACCAGGACGACGGCCGCAAGCCGTTCCACTCGATCAACTTCGTGACCGCGCACGACGGCTTCACCCTCAACGACCTGGTCTCGTACAACGACAAGCACAACGAGGCCAACAACGAGGAGAACCGCGACGGCGAGAGCCACAACCGGTCCTGGAACTGCGGCACCGAGGGCCCGACCGACGACCAGCAGGTGCTGCAGCTGCGGGCCAAGCAGCGCCGCAACTTCCTGGCCACGCTGATGCTCAGCCAGGGCGTGCCGATGATCTCGCACGGCGACGAGCTGGGCCGCACCCAGCAGGGCAACAACAACGCGTACTGCCAGGACAACGAGATCAGCTGGATCGACTGGGACAACGCCGACGAGACGCTGCTGGAGTTCACCCGCAAGCTGACCGCGTTCCGCCACCGCCACCAGGTCTTCCAGCGCCGGCGCTTCTTCACCGGCCTGCCGGTGACCGCGCGTGGCGGCGGCGACCCGCTGCCCGACCTGGAGTGGTTCACCCCGGACGGCCGGCAGATGGCCGGTGACGACTGGGGCAACGACTTCGGCCGGGCCGTGGCCCTGTTCGTCAACGGCGAGGGCATCCGCGAGCGCGGCCAGTACGGCCAGCGCCACGTGGACAGCTCCTTCCTGCTCTTCTTCAACGCCCACGACGCGCCCATCGAGTTCCATACGCCCCCCGCGGAGTACGGCGAGAAGTGGGAGAAGGTCATCGAGACCGCGGAACCGTCCCCGGACCGGCCCTCGGTCGTCGAGGCCGGCTCCTCCATCCTCGTGCCGGACCGCTCGCTCATCGTCTTGGACAGGACGGTTTAAATTGCCCCCCTCTGCTACTTACCGTGTCCAGGTCCGCCCCGAATTCCCCCTGAAGTCCACGGCCGAACTCGCCGAATACCTGGCCGACCTCGGCGTCAGCCACCTCTACACCGCGCCGCTGCTGGCCGCGACGCCCGGCTCCGAGCACGGCTACGACGTCGTCGACCACAACCAGGTCAACCCCGCGCTCGGCGGCGAGGAGGGCCGGCTGGCGCTCAAGGTCGCCCTGGACGGGGCCGGCCTGGGCCTGGTGATCGACATCGTGCCCAACCACGCCGGCGTGGGCGTCCCGTCCCACAACCCGACGTGGTGGGACGTGCTCAAGCACGGCGAGCAGTCGGCGTACGCGAAGTTCTACGACATCGACTGGTCCCGCGGCCGGCTGCTGCTGCCGGTGCTGGCCGACGACCCGGCCGCGCTGGACGAGCTGAAGGTCGAGGGCGACGAGCTCCACTACTACGACAAGCGCTACCCGATCGCCGACGGCACCGGCGGGGGCACCGCCCGCGAGGTGCACGACCGCCAGCACTACGAACTGGTCAACTGGACCCGCGGCGACTCGGAGCTGAACTACCGCCGGTTCTTCGCCATCGT
Organism: Actinoplanes auranticolor; assembly: GCF_018332655.1. Lineage (GTDB taxonomy): Bacteria > Actinomycetota > Actinomycetes > Mycobacteriales > Micromonosporaceae > Actinoplanes > Actinoplanes auranticolor. The sequence continues at coordinate 90,078 of NZ_BOQL01000031.1, forward strand.
CGACCTGGCCGGCCTGCGGGTCGAGGACCCCGAGGTCTTCGAGGCGACCCACCGCGAGATCCTGCGCTGGTACGACGAGGGCGCGGTGCAGGGCATCCGGGTCGACCACCCGGACGGCCTGCGTGACCCCGGCGACTACCTGCGCCGGCTGCACGAGCGCGCCCCGGACGCCTGGCTCACGGTCGAGAAGATCCTCGAGCCCGGCGAGGAGCTCCCGGACTGGCCGGTGGCCGGCACGACGGGCTACGACGCGCTGTCCGAGGTCTGCGGCGTCTTCGTGGACCCGGGCACGGAGGCGTTCTTCGACACCCTCGACCATCACCTGACCGGCGGTGAGCGCAGCTGGCAGGACCTGGTGCACGAGACCAAGCTGCAGGCCGCGACCACGCTGCTCGCCGCCGAACTGGCCCGGATGTGCCGGCTGGTGCCGGAGATCGAGGCCGCTCCGCGCGCGCTGGCCGAGCTGGCCGCCTGCTTCCCGGTCTACCGGTCCTACCTGCCGTTCGGCACCCGGCACCTGGCCAAGGCGCGGTCCGAGGCGGGCCGGCGGCGCCCCGGCCTGATCCCGGCCCTGGACCAGCTCACCGCCCGGCTGCGGCGCCCCGACGACGAGCTGGCCGCCCGGTTCCAGCAGTACACCGGCGCGGTCATGGCCAAGGGCGTCGAGGACACCGCGTTCTACCGGTGGACCCGGTTCACCGCCCGCAACGAGGTCGGCAACGACCCGGCCAAGTTCGGGGTCTATCCCGACGAGTTCCACGAGTACGCCGGCGAGCGGCAGCGCCGGTGGCCGGAGACGATGACCACGCTCTCCACCCACGACACCAAGCGCAGTGAGGACGTGCGGGCCCGGCTCGCCGTGCTCAGCGAGCTGCCCGGGGACTGGACCGAGGTGGTGCGCCGCTGGGTGCGCGCCGCCCCGCTGAGCGATCCGGCGCTGGCCCACCTGATCTGGCAGGCCGCCGTCGGGGCCTGGCCGATCGAGCGGGAGCGGCTGCAGGCGTACGCGCTCAAGGCCGCCCGCGAGGGCGCGGCCGCCACCACCTGGCAGCACCCGGACGAGCGGTTCGAGACGGCGCTGCGCGAGATGGTCGACAAGATCTACGACGACCCGGCCCTGCACACCGAGATCGGTGACTTCGCCGCGTCGATCACCGCGCCGGGCTGGGCCAACTCGCTGGGCCAGAAGCTGGTCCAGCTGGCCATGCCGGGCGTGCCCGACACCTACCAGGGCACCGAGCTGTGGGACTTCTCGCTGGTCGACCCGGACAACCGGCGGCCGGTCGACTTCGGCCTGCGGCGCGAGCTGCTGGGCCGCCTCGACGACGGCTGGCAGCCGCCGGTCGACGAGACCGGCGCGGCGAAGCTGCTGGTGACCAGCCGTACGTTGCGGTTGCGCCGGCAGCGGCCGGAGCTGTTCACCGGCTACCGCAGCGTCTACGCCGAGGGCCGGGTCTCCGACCACGTGCTCGCCTTCGACCGCGGCGGCGTGGTGGCCGTGGCGACCCGGCTGCCGGTCGGATTGTCACGCCACGGCGGCTGGCACGACACCACGCTGACACTCGACGGCCACACGTGGACGGAAGTGTTCACGAATACCAGTTACGGCGGTAACCGCCTGGCGGTGGCCGATCTGCTGCACACCTATCCCGTCGCACTGCTGGTGAAAGAGTAATGACGCTCTTCGAAGTCTGGGTTCCCGAGAAGACCGTCCGGCTGCGGATCGACGGAACGGACCGTGACATGGAACGCGGCGACGACGGCTGGTGGCGCCTCGACGTGCCGGAGGCCGGGCCGGGCACCGACTACGCGTACCTGCTGCCGGACCACGACGGCGCGCTGCCGGATCCGCGCTCGGCGTGGCAACCCGAAGGCGTGCACGGTCCCAGCCGGGTGTACGACCACTCGGCCTTCGCCTGGACCGACGCTTCCTGGACCGGTCGCCAGCTGCCCGGCTCGGTCCTCTACGAGCTGCACGTCGGCACGTTCACCCCGCAGGGCACCTTCGACGCCGCGATCGAGCGGCTGGACCACCTGGTCGAGCTCGGCGTGGACCTGGTCGAGCTGCTGCCGGTGAACTCCTTCAACGGCGAGTACAACTGGGGTTACGACGGCGTCTGCTGGTACGCCCCGCACGAGGTGTACGGCGGCCCGGACGGTCTCAAGCGCTTCGTGGACGCCGCCCACCGTAAGGGCATCGGGGTGGTGCTGGACGTCGTCTACAACCACTTCGGCCCCAGCGGCGCGTACGCCCCGATGTTCGCGCCGTACCTCAGCGCCGCCGGCAGCAACCCGTGGGGCGACTCGGTCAACCTCGACGGGCCGCTGTCGGAGGAGGTCCGCCGCTACATCATCGACAACGTGCTCAGCTGGCTGCGCGACTACCACGTCGACGGGTTGCGGCTCGACGCCGTGCATGCGCTGGCCGACCACAACGCCGTACACCTGCTGGAGCAGCTGGCGGCCGAGGTGGAGAGCCTGTCCACCCACCTGAACAGGCCGCTGTCGCTGATCGCCGAGTCGGACCTCAACGACCCGAAGCTGATCACCGGTCGCGAGGCGAACGGCTACGGCCTGCAGGGCCAGTGGGACGACGACGTGCACCACGTCCTGCACGCGCTGCTGACCGGCGAGCGGCAGGGCTACTACGGCGACTTCGGCTCGCTGGAGAGCCTGGAGACCGTACTGACCGGGGCGTTCTTCCACGCCGGCACGTGGTCCAGCTTCCGCCGCCGGCGGCACGGCCGCCCGGTCGACCGGACCCGGATCCCGGGCCACCGGTTCGTCGCCTACCTGCAGAACCACGACCAGATCGGCAACCGGGCGATCGGTGACCGGCTGTCCGCGACCCTGTCGCCGGGCCGGCTCAAGATCGGCGCCACGCTGCTGTTCACCTCGCCGTTCACCCCGATGCTGTTCATGGGCGAGGAATGGGCGGCCAGCAACCCGTGGCAGTTCTTCACCAGCCACCCGGAGCCGGAGCTGGCCGCGGCCGTGCAGAACGGCCGGCGCCGCGAGTTCGCCTCGCACGGCTGGGCCGAGGCCGAGGTGCCGGACCCGCAGGACCCCGCCACGTTCGAGCGCTCCAAGCTGGACTGGGACGAGCGGGAGAAGCCCGGCCACGCGGAGATCCTCCAGCTGCACCGGCAGTTGATCGCGCTGCGCCGCAGCCGCGCCGACCTGTCCGACCCGCGCCTGGACAAGGTCGAGGTCTGGCACGGCGACCAGTACGTGGTGATGCGCCGCGGTGACTGCGCGGTGGCCGTGAACCTGGCGGCGGGCCCGCAGACGATCAGCCTGCGGGCGGTGCCGCGCAGCGTGCTGCTCGCCACCGAGCAGGGCGTCGTCCTGCAGCGCGACCGGGTCGAGCTCCCGCCGGAGTCGGCCGTGGTGGTCGCCTTCCGCTGAGTGCGGTGACCCGGCGGTCAGCGGTGCAGGTTCGTCCTGGCCACGGCCGCCGGGTTCCGCGCCGCCGTCCGGGCGCCGCGCCAGCGCTGGCTCAGCGGGTAGGCCAGCGCGCGGCTGCCGTGCACCAGGCCGGTGGGATGCAGGTCCGCCGCGACGTTGCGCACCGGGTCGAACGCCAGATCCGCGTCCTGTTTCGCGGCCAGCGCCGCGCCGAAACGCAGCCGGCCGACGACCTCGACGGCCGCGCCGTCGGCCAGAGCGAGCAGCAGGACCGCGCCGTCGTGCCGGGCCGCGGCCGTCACGGATTCGAGGGTACGGCCGAGCGGTCCGGCGTCCGGGTCGGCCTGCACACCGAGGTGGAACGTACGTCCGGAGCCGGTCCGGTACGGCAGGATCGACCCGTACACGGTGTCGAAGCTCGTCCGGGGCACCGGCACGTGACGCAGCACCCGGCCCTTGCCGGAGGTGGAGAAGAGCAGGTCGTGCCGCCGTCCCGCGACGGGCCCGTGCACCCGTACGGCGACGCCGAGGATGTCGGCGCGGCCGGGCCGGGTGCCGATGCCCTTGGAGATCCGCAGGGTGACCGGATGCCGGCCCGGGCGGTCGAACAGCTCCGCGCCGGTCGGCTGGAGCGCACCCCAGACCTCCAGATCCCCGGTGAACGAGCGGCCGTCGGGATGCAGGAAGCGGCGTTCCCGGGAGCGAGCGACCCGCACTGCCACGGCGGTGCCGAGGGCAGCCACTGCCACGACAGGAACGATTCTCATGTGGTCCCGGTACCCCGGATTTCGTGCCACCATGCGGACCCGTCGCACGGGTACGCCACGATGGCGTCATGCCGGGAGACAAGCAGCGCGCCAAGCGTAAGACCAAATGGTATGAGGGGTGCGATTGCACCATCTGCGAGCTGCCGTCTCTGGGCCTCGGCCTGGTGTCGGCGATCCTGCTCGCCTTGTCCCGGCCGACCCGTGCGGGTGCCGGCTCACGCACTGGCAGCGCCGTCATGGCCGCTATCCGTGGTTATCGCCGGCTATCGCCCCGACTGCCGACCCGCTGCCGCTTCGCGCCCACGTGCAGCGCCTACGGGTTGGAGGCGGTGCAGCGCTACGGCGCGGGCGAGGGCCTGCGGCTGACCACACGGCGGCTGCGGCGCTGCCGGCCCGGCGTCGGGTACGGGACCGCGGATCCCCTTCCGTGACCTTCGTCGGAAACGATGGGCGATCCGGTACAGGGACGGGAGTGCGGTGTCGATGATGGACGACGAGAGCGGCGAGGTGCGGGTCCGCAAGGTGGTCGTGCACCGGCGCGTGCCCGCCCAGCGCCGCCCCCGCCGGGCCCGGACGCAGCGCGCGCTGACCGGGCTCCGGCGCTCCTTCGCCCAGCCCGGGTTCGCCCGGACCGACTTGCTGACCCGCACCTGGGGCGGCTCGCTGGCGCCGTGGCGGCTGGTGGCCGTCGGGGTGATCATCGTCATGATGCTGGCGTTCGCCTGGGTGCGGCTCTTCCACATCGGCCCGCCCTCGGTCGAGGACCTGCGCCGCGCCGCCGGGGTCGACGAGTGGCAGACGCTGCCCATCGCGGTCAAGGACGATCAACCCGGCATCGCCGAGCGGGATCCCGAGACCGGCAAGTGGGCCGGCTTCGACATCGACATCGCGTACATGATCGCCGAAGATCTGGGCTTCCGCCGCGACGAGGTGCTCTTCTACGGCATCGAGAGCGAGGACCGGGCCCGGATGGAGGCCACCGACCTGGAGGGCAAGCCGGTGCCGGTCAAGATGGTGATCGCGAGCTACAGCATCACGCCGGAGCGCGAGCGCGAGCCCAACGTCATGTTCACCCAGTCGTACCTGCACACCGAGCAGTCGGTGATCACGTTGAAGGGTTCCGACAAGGTCGCCAGCCTCGAGGAATTCCGAGACAAGACCGTCTGCTCTTTGTCCAGCTCCACCAGCGCCCAGGCGGCTGCCGATTCCCGCGCCAAGCTGCGGCAGCGTAACCGCGTATCGGAGTGCTTCCGACTGCTGGACGACAAGAAGGTCGACGCGGTCAGCACCGACGCCGCGATTCTCGGCGGCTACAAGGCGCGTTTTCCGGACAAGTACGACCACTGGGACCTGGGCCTGGACAAGACCGAGGCGTGGGGGGTCAGCGTCGGCGCCAACGCGGCCCTGCGCGACCTGGTCAACATCACGCTCTACCGCTCCTTCAAAGACCCGAAGGACTCGCGCTGGGAGGAGGCGTACAAGAGCAAGATTCTCCCCGAGACGGTACTGAACGAGGCGGCCGACGGTCAGCTCGTGCCGCTGTCCCGGCCGGGACAGCCGGTCACCGCCCGGCCCCGGGTCCGCGAGCTGCCCTGGGAGGAGGTGGTCCCGTGACCGTGACGCCGATGGCCCGGCCGGCCCGCCGCGTGCGCCGCAACCAGCTCAACTGGGTGCTCACCGCCCTGCCGGCGTTCCCGCTGGTGCTGCTCGTGCTCCGGCTCTGGTACCTGAGCCGCCAGGACCTGCCGACGATGCTGCTGCTGGTGCAGTACATCAGCCCGCTCGGCATGATCAGCGCGCTGATCATCACGTTGATCTGGACCATCCCGGCGGTCGTGCTGGTGCTGCGGGTCCTCGGCGGCCTGCTGCTGATCAGCTCGCCGGACCAGGAGGAGGCGGCCCGGCGTTCGTTGCTCGCGCTCACCGCCCTGCGCATGCCGGACTGGGTGGTGGGGGTCGCGGTCGCGCTGGCCGGCTTCACCTGGCAGCTGCGGCTGCTGCCCACCCTGCTCATGCTGGTCGCGGTGATCCTGGCGCTGACCGCGGTGCAGCGCTACCCCGGTGAGCGCCGGATGCTGACCGTGGTCACCCTGGTGGTCCCGGTCGTGCTCGGCCTGCTGATCCTGATCTGGGTCCGGCCCGGCATCCGGGTGTCGCTGGCCGCGGGCGACTACGGCACCGCCGCGCTGCTGATCGCCCCCTCGCTGCTCGGCTGGCTGCTCACCGGCCCGCTCCCGCCCCGCGCCGCGCGGCTGGCCACGCACTGGCCGGCCGTGGGCGCGATGATCGTCGCCCCCTTCGTGATCGGCGTGGTCTTCCTGCGCGCGCCGGTGCTGCCCAACAGCGCCGTGGAGGTCGGCGCCCGGGGTGCCGCCGTCGAGGTGCTCCGCGGCCAGCTGATCACCGTCGACGACACCGCCACCACGATCCTGCAGCGCGGCGGCGAGGTGCGCTTCATCCCCAACGACGAGGTCCGGTCCAAGACCCTGTGCCCGGAGCCGATCCGGACGCAGAAAAGCCGGATCACGGTACGCGGCTGGCCGATCGACGAGTCCGCGCTCGAATGGGTCGCACCGACCCGGCAGGTCACCGACGTCGACCCGCGCTGCCTCGGGCGGCCGCTATGACCTCGGGATTTGCGCGGGTACGCACGGGTTGTCGCGACGCGCCGCCGACCACGTGCAGACAGGTTGGACCGGACCTGGCAGGCTGCACGCCATGACCTTGCACCTGCGGTGGGCGGCCGTCACCGATAGAGGCCACGTCCGGAGCAACAACCAGGACGCTTACTACGCCGGTGACCGGCTCCTCGTCGTTGCGGACGGAATGGGCGGCATGGCCGCCGGCGACGTCGCGAGCCGCCTCGCCGTCGAGGCGATGACCTCCCTCGACGTGCCGATCGACAACGACAGCCAGATGGACGCGCTGCACAAGGCGCTCGAGGTGGCCAACGGCCGGATCGCCGAGACCGTCGCCACCGACGCCGCCCTGCAGGGCATGGGCACCACGCTGACCGCCGTGATCTTCTCCGGCGACCGCGCCGCCCTCGCCCACGTCGGCGACTCCCGGGCCTACCTGCTGCGCGACGGCCGGCTCAACCAGCTCACCAAGGACGACACGTACGTGCAGATGCTGGTGGACCAGGGCCTGATCCGGCCGGAGGAGGCGGGCAGCCACCCGCGCCGCGCGGTCGTCACCCAGGCGCTGCAGGGCGAGCCGGTCAGCCCGTCGTACGTGATCGTCGAGCCCGAGCCCGGCGACCGCTGGCTGCTGTGCAGCGACGGCCTCACCACCGTGGTCTCCGCCGAGCGGATCGAGGCCGAGATGCTCGCCTGCGACGCGCCGCAGAGCTGCGCCGAGCGCCTGCTCGACCTCGCGTTGCAGGGCGGCGGCCCGGACAACATCACGGTGATCGTCGCCGATTTGACCGCCGTCGACTGAGCGTCGAGATCCCGGGCCGCCGCGGCTTCCCGCAACGGCCCGGGGCTGCGGTACCTTACTCCGGTCGCGGGACGGCCAGCCGCGGCTCTGCTGCGGGTGGTGATGACGACGGGACGGCTGTCGGCACAGTCAGCCGTGACGCTGGTGCTCGTCGCCGCCGTCACGGCGATCGGCACGTACGCGGTGCCCGCCGGAGCCGGCCAGCGACTCTTCACCGACGCCGCCCAGTGCGCCGCGGGCGTGCTCGCCGCCGTGGTCTGCTTCGCCGCCGGACGGGACAGGTCGGGTCACCGGCGCCGCTGGCGCATCCTGCTCGGCACCGGCCTGGCCGGATTCGCGGTGGTGCGCCTGTGGTGGACCATCAGCGACGTCCTCGAGCGCACCCGTGAAGTCGCGGCCGACCTGACCGACATCGGCGTGCTCGCCCTGCCGGTCTTCACCGTGCTCGCCCTCGTGGCCGGCTCGATGGCCCTGCCGCGGCCGGTGCAGGCGTCGCTGCGCCGGGACCGGATCGTGCTGGTCATCGACAGCGTCCTGATCGCGGGCTCGCTGCTGGCGCTGGTCTGGTCGGCGGTGCCCCGGCGGATCTTCGACGAGGTGGGGGAGAACCCCTGGATCGTGGGCTTCGCGGCGGCGTACCCGGTCGCCGACCTGCTGATCGCCGTGATGGTCGTGCTGCTGCTGGCCACCCGCCCGGCCTCCCGGGCGGCGCGGGTGCCGCTGCGGCTCACCGCGCTGGCCATGCTGGCCCTGGGCGTCTCCGACACGCTGCGGCTGCTGCAGCTGAGCAGCGGCGTGCTCACCCCGGTCGAGTCGGCCGGCTACCTGCTCGGGCCGGCGCTGCTCGCCCTGGCGGCGATCAGCAACCCCGGGCTGGGCGAGCCGAGCCTCGACGAGCACGCCGAGGCGGAGTGGCTGCACCTGCTGCTGCCGTACGTGCCGGTCGTCGCCACCGGTGTGGTCATCGCGGTGCGCACCGGTACGGGCGGCCAGCTGACGTCGTACGAGGCGTACCTCGGGTGGCTCGGCCTCGGGCTGGTGGTGGCCCGGCAGATGTTCACCATCGTCGACAACACGGTGCTGCTCGCCCGCGTCTCCGAGGGCCAGCAACGGCTGCACCACCAGGCGTACCACGACTCGCTGACCGGCCTGGCCAACCGGGCGCTGTTCCGCGAACGGCTGGTGCTGGCCCTCGACGCGTACCGGCACCGCGGCGTACCGGTGGCGCTGCTCTTCGCCGACCTGGACGACTTCAAGCTGATCAACGACAGCTTCGGCCACGCCATGGGCGACCGGCTGCTGCGCGCGATCGGCGACCGGCTGGTCGCCGCGGCCGGCCCCGGCGCCCTGGTGGCCCGCCTCGGGGGCGACGAGTTCGCGGTGCTGCTCGACCACCGCGCCGCCGACGCCGAACCGGCCGGGCACCGCATCCTGGCCGCGCTGCGCGAACCGTTCGTCATCGACGGCCACACCGTCGGGGTCAGCGCCAGCCTCGGCCTGGTCGTCCCCGAGCCCGGTGACATCGAACTGTCCGCGGACACCCTGCTGCGCCGCGCGGACGCGGCGATGTACGTCAGCAAGCGCCGCGGCAAGAACGCCCTCGCCCGCTACTCCGGCGGCGCCGACGGCGGACCGAACGCGGACCTGCCGCACCTGCTGGCCCGGGCCCTGTCCGGCGCACCGGCGGCGGCCGGCTTCGAGGTCTACTACCAGCCGATCGTCCGGCTCACCGACGGCGCGATCGTCGCGGTGGAGGCGCTGGCCCGGTGGACCGACCCGGTGGCGGGACCGGTCGACCCGGACGTGTTCGTGACGGTCGCGGAACGCACCGGGCTGGTCGCGGCGATCGACGACTTCGTGCTGGACCGGGCCTGCGCGGACGCGGCGGGGCTGGCCAACACGTACGGCCGGCCGATCGACGTGCACGTGAACGTCTCCGCGGCCCGGCTGGGGCAGCACGGGCTGGAGGAGGCGGTGGCCCAGGCGCTGGACCGGCACAACGTACGGCCGTCCCGGCTGGTCGTGGAGATCACCGAGACCCGCCGCATCCCGGACATGCCCCGCGCGATCGAGGTCGCGGAACGCCTGCGCCGGCGCGGGGTACGGGTGGCCCTGGACGACTTCGGCAGCGGGTACAACGCGCTGGCGCAGCTGCACTCGCTGCCGGTGGACATCGTGAAGCTGGACTCGTCCCTGACCGATGTGGACGTGTCACCGGAGCGGGCCGGGGCGTTGTGCCGTTCCGTGCTGGCGATCTGCGCCGAGCTCGGGATCGCGGTGGTGGCCGAGGGGATCGAGACGCCTGCCCGTGCTCACGCCCTCGCCGCGCTGGGGTGTCATCTCGGGCAGGGATATCTGTTCGGTCAGCCCGGGCCTGTTCACCGCCTCACCGCGACCATTCCGGCCCAGCCTTCCCCGCATCCCTCGAAGCACCTGGCGTCCTAGTTCTGCTGGTTGCTCAGCGGGTCCGGGGGTTCAGACGGCGCGTCGGTGGGGCTGTTGTCGGGTCTTCCGGCCAGGGGTGGCGGGGGTAGCGGCCGCGGAGTTCCGCTCGGACCTGGGGGTAGCCCGTTGACCAGAAGGATGCGAGGTCCCGGGTTACCGCTACCGGCCGGCCGGCTGGGGACAGCAGGTGCAGCAGGACCGGGATGCGGCCGTCGGCCAGGCGGGGGGCTTCGCGCCAGCCGAAGGCTTCCTGGACCTTGACCGCCAGGACCGGCGCTGCCGGGTCCGTGTAGTCGACTCTGACCTGGGAGCCGCTCGGGACCGGTAGGCGTTCCGGGGCTATGTCGTCCAGGCGGCCGGCCACCGACCAGGGGAGCAGGCGGCGGAGGGCGCCGGCGACGTCGATCCTGGCGAGGTCGGCGCGGCGGCGGGACTGGCCCAGGGGGAGCCAGTCCTCCAGGCTTTTGAGCAGGGATTCGTCGTCCACGGCCGGCCACGGGGGTCCCAGGGCGGCGTGGGCGAAGGCCAGGCGTTCGCGGAGTTCGGTCGCTGCCCGGGACCAGGTGAGCAGGGTGAGACCTTCGCGGCGGAGGCCGTCGAGCAGGGCGGCTCGCAGCCGGGCCGGGTCGGGCTTGTCGATGCGGCGTTCCACCAGGGTTATCGCGCCCAGGCGTTCGGTGCGGCGGGCCACCACGTCGCCGTCCAGCCAGCCGATCTCCGTGCCCGACTCCAGCAGGGTTGCGGCCGCCTCGCGGGCCGTCGCCTCGTCCAGTGGGGCGGCGCTGCGGATGCGGGCGGTGCGGGCGCCCGGGGCGCGGTCCGCATCAGCGATGGCCAGCCAGGTCGTGCCGGCCAGGCCGCTGCCGCCGGTGAGGTCGGCGGCGGTCCCGCCGGCCATCAGGTACGCCCGCCCGCCTTGTTCGCGCACCTTGGCCACCCGTTCCGGGTACGCCAGGCCGACGATCAGCCCGGCAGCCAGATCATCGGCCAGCCACTCGCGACCGCCGTCACTGCTGTTCGGGATTGCCGATGTCAGGCGGCGGACTTCCGTGCGCCAGGCCGGGTCGCGGTCGGTGCGGGCCCGGCGCCAGGCTGCGGCCAGGTCGTCGGCCGTGCGGTCCGCGTCCAGCAGGGCCACCACCTCGGCCGCCCGGCGGGCTCCGATGGTGGTGGCGCCGTCCAGGAGGGCTCGGGCCAGGCGGGGGTGCAGGCCCGCGTCGGCCAGGGCGCGACCCCGGGCGGTGATCCGGCCGTCGGTGTCCGTGGCGCCCAGGGCTCGCAGGGTGGCCGTGGCCACCTGCATCGCGCCGGTGGGTGGGGGGTCGGGGAGGCTCAGGCCGGTGCCGTCGGGATGGCCCCATTCCGCCAGGTTCAGAGCGAATCCCGTCAGGTCCGCGGCGGCGATCTCCGGTTCCGGTTGGGCCGGTAGGCGGTCGTGCCGGGCCTGGGACCAGCAGCGGTAGACCCGGCCGGGGGCCTCGCGGCCGGCCCGGCCGGCGCGCTGGGTCGCCGACGCCCGGGAGACCGGCACCGTGACCAGGGCGCCCAGGCCGCGGCTGTGGTCCATCCGGGGGACGCGGCTCAGGCCGGCGTCGACCACCGCACGGACGCCGGGGACCGTCAGGCTGCTCTCCGCGACCGCGGTGGCCAGCACGACTCGGCGCACCGGGCTGGGGCGCAGGGCGGCGTCCTGAGTGGAGCCCGACTGGCGGCCGTGCAACGGGACGATCTCCGCGTCGATGCCGCGCAGTCTGGTCGCGACCGTTTCGATCTCGCGGGCGCCCGGCAGGAACGCGAGCACGTCGCCGTCGCCCCCGGCCAGGGCCCGGCGGATCGTCGTGGCCACGTGGTCGAGCAGTTTGGGGTCCACGCGCAGGCCGTGCGGGGGAGTGATCGGCTGCGGTGGTGGTGACCAGTGCACCTCGACGGGATACAGGGCGGCCTGGGCCTCCACGACCGGTGCGTCGCCGAGGACCTCGGCCAGGCGTTGCGACTCGGCGGTCGCCGACGTGGCCAGGACGTGCAGGTCGGGGCGCAGGGCCGCGCGGACCTCGATGAGGAAGGCCAGCGCCAGGTCCGAGTCCAGGTGGCGTTCGTGGCACTCGTCGAGGATCACCACCGCCGTGCCCGCCAGTTCCGGGTCGCGGTGCAGCCGGCGTACCAGGACACCGGTGGTCACGACCTCGACCCGGGTCCGGGCCGAGACGCGCCGGTCACCGCGCACCGTGTAACCCACCCGCTCGCCCACCTGCTCGCCGAGCAGGGCCGCCATCCGGCGGGCCGCGGCGCGGGCCGCGACCCGGCGGGGCTCGGCCACCACCACCTTCGCGGTGGGTGCGGCCCCGGCCAGGGCCAGCGGGACCAGCGTCGTCTTGCCCGTGCCCGGGGGCGCGACCAGCACCGCCGCACCCGCACCGGCCAGGGCGGCGGTGACCTCCTTCAGGACCGCGCGGATGGGCAGGTCGGGCAGGGCGTCCGCGGCGATCAGCACCGGACCAGTCTCGCGTACGGCCGCCTGGACGGCCCCGGCGCGGGGCAGGAAACTGCTGGCGTGTCAGTCGTCATCAATGGCCAACAATAGGCAGAGTGACGTTGTGAACTTGAAGGAGTGGGCGGCAGTCACTGGGATCTCGTACGCGCCCGCGCGGCGGCGGTTCGAGTCGGGAACGCTGCCCGTTCCTGCGTACCGGCTGGGGCGCCTGATCATGGTCGGCGAGCCGTTGACCGGTGCAGTCCGGCCCGCGGAGCAGGTCGTGGTGTACGCCCGGGGGTCGTCGGCAGATCAGAAGCCGGATCTGGATCGGCAGGTCGCCCGGGTCGTCGTGTGGGCTACCGGCCGGGGTGTGGCCGTGGACCGCGTAGTGACCGAGGTCGGCTCGGCGCTTGATGGGCAGCGCAAGAAGTTCGTCGTCCTGCTGCGCGGCCTAGCCGTAACGACAAGGGCGGTCGAGCACCGGAACCGGTGCGCCCGCCGGTACGGCCGTCGCGGCGCGGC
>NZ_BOQL01000032.1 GCF_018332655.1 Actinoplanes auranticolor
TCGCAGAACCAGATACCGGAGGCCTCTTCAGTTATCGATCACCGCCACGCCGTGACTTCCACCGGCCAGCCCGACTTATGAAACGCGCCTTAGGCCCTAGTTGCGCTGGGCGCGGCCGCGTTTCCAGTAGCCCATGAAGGCGACCGAGGCGCGGTCCACACCCCGCTCGCCGACCAGGTGCCGGCGCAGCGCCACCACCGTGCCCGCCTCACCGGCCAGCCACGCGTAGAAGGCGCCCGTCGCTTCCTCCGGCACGTCCCAGACGTCGTCCTCGGCGGCATCCACGGCGGCGGGCTTCCCGTACGGCGCCGCGAGGTCCAGGTGGGCCCGGACCACCGGCTCCAGCCGCTGCCCGGCCTCGCGGACCAGCCAGGTGATGTCGGCCGGGCCGCCGATCGGCAGGCGGTCGTCGCGCGAGGGCACCTCCAGGAACGCCGTCGCCGGGCGGTCCAGGCTCTCGAGGATGGCAGCGGCAGCCGGCAGCGCCGTCTCGTCGGCGGCCAGGAGCAGCCGGGTGGCGCTCGCCGGCGGGCGCCAGGCGACGTCCGTGACCGGGTGGCCGTGCGTGGCGCCGACCATCACCACCTTGTCGCCGGGCCGGGCCGCCGACGCCCAGCGCGACGCCGGGCCGCTGTCCCCGTGCAGCGCGAAGTCCACGTCCACCTCGAGGGCGCCCGGCCGGAACGCCCGCACCGTGTAGACGCGCAGCGGAGCCCAGGATTCCGGCGGACCGCAACGCCAGGCGGCCAGCCAGTCCGGGCGGCGGGCGAACTCCTCGTGATCGGCGTCCGGCGGCAGGAGCAGCAGGTTGATGCGCTGGTCGAGCCCGTGGCCGGCGAACTCGGCCAGGGACTCACCGGTGAGCGTGACCCGCAGGAAGGTGGTGCTCAGCCGGACCGCCCTAGCCACCCGCAGGGCGAACGGCCGGTAGGGCTCGGCGGCGGGGCGCAGGGTCGGTGCGGCGGCGCGCGATGTCGTCGTCAAAAGACCGGTCCGATCGGTACGGGGTCACCAGGAAAGCTAAGGCTACCCTTACCGCTCTAACGTTATCAATATCGATACTGATACCATTCGGCCTCATGGAGATGCCGAGGGAACGCTGGGCCGACCTGGCACTGCACCCCGTGCGCATCCGCATCCTCCGCGCCGTCGCCGGCACCCGGTTGACGACGCACGACCTCGTGGCGCTGCTCCCGGACATCCCGCACGCCACGCTCTACCGGCATCTCGCCACGCTGGTCAAAGCCGGCCTGATCGAGGTGGTGGAGCAACGCCGGATTCGCGGCGCCGTCGAACGGGTCTACGCCCTGCCCGCTCATGGCGCGACGTTGGACGCGGCGGCTCTCGCCACGGCGACGCCCGAGGACCACGCCCGGTACTTCACCGCATTCATGTCCAGCCTGCTTTCCGAGTTCTCCCGCTACCTCGCCCGCGAGCGGATCGACTTCGCCGCGGACGGGGCCGGATACCAGCAGATCGTGCTCCACCTGACCGACGCGGAGCTGGGGCAGTTCGCCGCCGACCTCAACCGGATCATCGGGCCCCTGCTCAGCCACGAGCCCGGCGACGGCAGGGTGCCCCGCCTGCTCGCCACCATCCTGCTGCCGGCCGAGCAGCCGACGCCACCGAAGCCGACCAACGAAGGGAGTGACTGATGGCCTCAGTCACGGCAACCGACGACCGCCCGGCGATCGAGGTCTCCCACCTGACCAAGCGGTACGGCACGGTGACCGCCGTACGTGATCTGACCTTCACCGTCGAACCGGGTGTGGTCACCGGTTTCCTGGGTCCGAACGGCGCCGGCAAGACCACCACGATGCGCATGCTGACCGGCCTCGTCACGCCGACCTCCGGCACCGCCACCATCGCCGGCCGGCCGTACGGTCAGCTGCGCAACCCGTCGCGGACCGTCGGCGCGGTGTTCGACGCCAGCGCTTTCCACCCCGGCCACACCGCCCGGGACCACCTGCGCGTGTACGCCGCGATGGGCGGCTACCCGGACAGCCGGGCCGATGACCTGCTCAGCCTGCTCGGCCTCACCGAGGCTGCCGACCGCCGCACCGGCACCTTCTCCACCGGCATGCGACAGCGGCTCAACCTCGCCACCGCGCTGCTCGGCGATCCGCGGGTCCTGCTGCTGGACGAGCCGAGCAACGGCCTCGACCCCGAAGGCATGCTGTGGCTGCGCGGGTTCCTGCGCCGGCTGGCCGGCGAGGGACGTACAGTCCTCGTCTCCAGCCACGTCCTCAGCGAGATCCAGCAGCTCGTGGACGACGTGGTGGTGATCCGGCGCGGTGAGCTCGTCGCCGCCGGGCCCTGGTCGCGGCTCGCCGGACCACCGGCGGTCCTGGTGCTCTCCCCGGACGCCGACCGGCTGGCCGCCGTCCTCCGGGGCAGCCGGCCGGACGGCGACCCGCCGCGGGTCGACGCCACCGGCGACGGCCGGCTGCGCGTCCATGGACTGGACGCAGCCGGCGTCGCCGACCTCGCCGCCGCGCACCAGGTGCCGGTGCACGAACTGGTCACCGAGACCACCAGCCTCGAACAACTCTTCCTGCACCTGACCACCGAAAGGACGGCCAGCTGATGCACCACCTGATCAAGGCCGAGTTCCGCCGGCTGTTCGCCACCCGCGTGGGGGCCGGACTGCTGCTGGCCGCAGTCCTGTTCGGCGGCGGGCTGATGGGCGCCATGGCCCTGGTCGGGCCGGAGAACTTCGATCCGCCCATGCCCGGCCTGGACACCGAGGCCGGCCTGCGCGCCATCCTCGGCATGCTGGGCTACACCGCGTTCGTGCCGGCTGCCGTCGGCGCACTCGCCGTCACGTCCGAGTACCGGCACCGCACCGCCGCCGTGACGTTCCTGTTCGCACCCCGCCGATGGCAGGTGCTCGTCGCCAAGCTGACCACCTACGGCGTCGCCGGGCTGGCCTACGGGCTGGTCCTCGCCGGCACTGCGGCCACGGCTCTGTTCACCGTCGCCGCCGTCCGTGGCATCTCGCTCGGCCTGCCGGCCGGTGATGTGCTCGCGCTGCTCGCGCGGATCGGCCTCGCCATGGTCGTCTACCTGCTGATCGGGGTCGGCGTGGGTGCCCTGCTCCGCAACCAGGTCGTGGCCGTGTGCGTCGTGATCGGCTATCTGTACCTGGGCGAGCCGCTGCTGATGATGATCCCCGGCGTCAATGCGCTCTACCCGGTCCTGCCCGGCGGGGCCACGGCCGCCCTCACCGACTTCACCTATCTCGCCGACGCCATGTCGCAGGAGGTCGGCAGCACCGCCGTCCGGCTGCTGCCACCGGCCGCCGGCGCGCTGCTGCTCACCGGGTACGCACTTGCGGCGTCCCTGATCGCCATCGTCCTCCCCATGCGCCGCGACATCACCTGACCGCCGGCACCGCAGGAGAGGGCTGACGGGCCCTACGGATGGTTCCGCCCCGCGAACAGGGCCCGGGCCCGGGCGACCAGAGCCGGCGAGCCGCATTCCTGGGCCAGCTCCAGCCCGTCGCGCAGCACCCGGCGGGCCTGCGGCCGGCGGCGGGCCGCGTTCAGCAGAGCGCCGTGGTCGACCAGGGCCGTCGCCAGCTCGAAGCGCCGCGGCGTGCCCCGCAGCACCCGGATCGCCTCCTCGGCGGCGGCCATCCCCGCGGTGCCCGGCCGGACCTGGCCCTGGATCCGCAGGGCCCGGCCCAGGGCCGAGGCCAGCCCGTGCCGCCGGGTCAGCGTGACCTCCTCGGCGACGAGCCGCTCGGCCGCCTCCCGGGCGCCGAGTCCGACGAGGACGGACGCCGCCGCCGAGCGCCACGGCAGCACGCCGGGATGGTCGGAACGCCGTACGGCCAGCCGCTCGCCGCACTTGTACAGGTCGGCCAGCCCTTCGCCGGGCCGCTCGGCCGCGGTGTGCAGCCGGCCGCGCACATAGCGCAACAGCAGGAACTCGGGATCGTCCGGCAGGTCGCCGTCCAGCCCGGCCGCGGTCAGCAGGCTGTCCGCCAGGGCGACGTCGCCGAGGTCGAGCAGGACCGCCAAGCGGCGGGACAGCACCAGCGAACCGGCCGGACCGGCCGGATCGGTGCCCGACACCGCGAGCAGTTCCGCCGACGCGTCGGCGTCGCGGGCGGCGTCGGCCAGCCGGCCCAGCCGCCGGGCCACCGAGCTGCGCTGTGAGTAGGCCATGGCGAGGCCGGCGGCCGAGCCGTGCCGGCCGGCCACGTCGATCGCGAGGGTGCAGCCGGAATGGGCCGCCGCGAGGTCGTCCGCGTCGGCGAGCCGGCGCAGGGCATGCAGATATCGCGGGAGGTCGTCCACGCCGACCGGCGGTGCCAGGGGCACCGGGCGGGTTGCCGGGGGAACGGCGTTGTCACCTGAGGTGATGTCCCGGCCGAGGTCCGCCAACCCCGGCCGTTCGTCACTGACGGTCATGCAAGCGTGTGTACCCTTCCGGGCGTCCGACCCACCATCGATCGGGCTTGGATCCTTCGTGGACCCCAAGGTTTTCCCAACCACGAGAGATGCACAATGCGGCATGCGCAGTCCGACCCAACGCAATCTCGACTTTTCCGCGATCGACGGTCTGCTCAGCGGAGTTTTCGGAGTGAATGTCAGTGATGTCGGGGAATTGTCCGGTGGCGGCTTCGCGGCCGTGTGGCGGGCCCGCCTGACCGACGGGCGCGACGTGGTGGTCAAGATCGGCCCCCCGCCCGGCGCCCGGCTGCTGCGGTACGAGCGTGACCTCATCGCGGCCGAGGCGGCGTACTTCCGTACCGTCCGCGCCGGGGCTCCGGGGGTGCCCGTACCGGAGGTGTTGCATGTCGCGGACGACTGGATCGTCACGACGATGCTGCCGGGCCGCAGCCTGAGCGAGCCGGCCGACGGCGGCGGGACATCCGGGACGGCAGGGGTACGCGAGCAGCTCGGCACCGCGATCGCCGGCCTGCACCGGATCACCGGGCCGCACTTCGGCTACACCGGTGACCGGGCGGCCGGTGTGGACTGGCCCGCCGCGTACGGCGCGATCATCGCCGATCTGCTCGCCGACGCCGCCGACTGGGCGGTGCCGCTGCCACCGGGGATCGACGCGCTCGCCGCCCGGCACCACGCGAACCTGGCCCGGGTCACCCGGCCCGCGTTGCTGCACTTCGATCTCTGGGACGGCAACGTGCTGGCCGCCGAAGGCCGGCTGACCGGGCTCGTCGACGGCGAACGCTTCCTCTGGGGCGATCCGCTGCTGGACCTGGTGTCACCGGCGCTGTTCCACCGCATCGAGGAGGAGCCGGAGCATCCGTTCCTGCGCGGGTACACCGCCGCCACCGGCCTGGTGCTCGACGACGCGGCCCGGACCCGGCTCGCGCTGTACCGCGTCCACCTGTACACGCTGATGCTGGCCGAGGGCCCGAGCCGCGGCATCCCGGTCGGCAGGGAACGGCACGACTACCTGACGGTGCTGCTCGAAGGGGAACTGCGCGACCTGAAGTGACGCAGATGCCAGGCTGAAGGCGTCGACGACCTGGCATCTGCGGCCTAGGCTGGCGGTCGTGACGACGTACCGGATCGGTGAGGCGGCCGAGCTGCTGGGCGTCAGCGTGGACACCGTGCGGCGCTGGATCGACGCCGGCCGGCTGGCGGCCCGGCGGGACGCCCACGGGCACCGCACGGTCGCCGGCGCGGATCTGGCGGCGTTCGCGCGTTCGCTGGCCGACGAGCCCGGCACCGGATCCCGGCGCTCCTCGGCCCGCAACCGGCTGCGCGGCATCGTCACGGCGATCACCCGGGACGCGGTGATGGCCCAGGTCGACATCCAGGCCGGGCCGTTCCGGCTGGTGTCGCTGATGAGCCGGGAGGCCGTCGACGACCTGGGCCTGGAGGTCGGCTCTCCGGCGACCGCGGTGATCAAGTCCACGACCGTGGTCGTGGAAAGAGGGGATGACGCATGAGGGCACGACGACTGGCAGCAGTCGCGGTCGCCGCGCTCCTGGCCATGACGGGGTGCAGCTCCCCGGCCGCGGACGAGCCGATCGGTGGCGGCTCGTCCGGTCCGGCCGGTCCCGGCAGCGGCGCCGCCGGACCGGTGACGGTGCTGGCGGCGGCCTCGCTGACCGAGTCCTTCACCGCCATCGGTACGAGGTTCGAGCAGGTCAACCCGTCCGCCGAGGTGAGCTTCTCGTTCGGTGGCAGCGCCGGCCTGGCCCAGCAGATCATCGCGGGCGCCCCGGCCGACGTGTTCGCCGCGGCCAGCCCCACCACGATGAAGACGGTCACGGACGCGGGCGCCGCCACCGGCACCCCGGTCACCTTCGCGCGCAACCAGCTCGTCATCGCGGTGCCCAAGGGCAACCCGAAGGGCCTCGCCACGCTCGCCGCCCTGGCCGGCTCCGGCATCAAGGTGGCCCTCTGCGCCGAGCAGGTGCCGTGCGGCACGGCCGCCGGGAAGGCGTTGTCCGCAGCCGGCGTACGCCTCACGCCGGTGACGCTGGAGCAGGACGTCAAGGCCGCGCTGGCCAAGGTGAAGCTCGGCGAGGTGGACGCGGCGCTGGTCTACCGCACGGACGCGAAGGCGGCCGCGGCTGACGTGGACGGCGTCGAGTTCCCCGAATCGGCCGGGGCGGTCAACGACTACCCGATCGTCGCGCTCGAGGACGGGCCCAACCCGGCCGGCGCCGCTGCCTTCCTCACCTTCATCCGCACCCCCGAGGCGCAGCGCATCCTCACCGACGCAGGGTTCCAGCAGCCCTGAGCCGGTCACCGTCCCGAGCGCCGCTGGCCCTGGCGATCCCCGCGATCGCCGGGCTGGCGTTCCTCGTGCTGCCGCTGGCCGGGCTGCTGATCCGGGCGCCGTGGACGACCCTGCCGCAGCGGCTCACCGAGCCCGGCGTGCTGGCGGCGCTGCGGCTGTCCCTGCTCACCGCGACCCTGGCGACCGTGGTGTGCCTGCTGCTGGGCGTACCGCTGGCCTGGTTGCTGGCCCGGGCCCGGTTCCCCGGCCGCCGGCTGGTCCGCGCGCTGGTGACCGTGCCGCTGGTGCTGCCGCCGGTGGTCGGCGGCGTCGCACTGCTGCTGGTCTTCGGCCGGCGCGGGCTGGTCGGCGGGTGGCTGGACGCCACGTTCGGTTTCAGCCTGCCGTTCACCACCACCGGCGTGGTGGTGGCCGAGGCTTTCGTGGCGATGCCGTTCCTGGTCATCAGCGTCGAGGGGGCGTTGCGGGGGGCGGACCCGCGGTTCGAGGAGGCCGCGGCGACGCTGGGGGCGAGCCGGTGGACGGCGTTCCGGCGGGTCACGCTGCCGCTGATCGGGCCGGGCGTGGCGGCCGGGGCGGTGCTGTGCTGGGCGCGGGCGCTGGGTGAGTTCGGGGCCACCATCACCTTCGCCGGCAATTTTCCCGGGCGCACCCAGACCATGCCGCTGGCCGTTTATCTGGCCCTGGAACAGGATCTGGACGCGGCGATCGTGCTCAGCCTGGTGCTGCTCGTGGTCAGCGTGGTGATCCTGGCCGGGCTCCGCGACCGCTGGCTGGGGACCTCGTGAGCCTGGACGCGCGGCTGGTCGTCCGGCGCGACGGCTTCACGCTGGACGCCGTGCTGCGCGCGGAGGCCGGTGAGGTGGTGGCGCTGCTCGGCCCGAACGGCGCCGGCAAGACCACCGCATTGCGGGCCCTGGCCGGGCTCGTCCCCCTGGACGACGGACACATCGAGCTCGACGGGGAACGCCTGGACGACCCGGCGGGCAAGCTGTTCACCGCGCCCGAGCACCGGCACATCGGCGTGGTCTTCCAGGACTATCTGCTGTTCCCCCATCTGTCCGCAGTGGAGAACGTCGCCTTCGGACCACGCTGCCGGGGCGTGCCGCGAGCGCGGGCCCGCGCTGACGCCGCCGAGCTGCTGGGCCGGGTCGGGCTCGCCGAGCACACCGGCAAGAAGCCGCGGCAGCTCTCCGGTGGCCAGGCGCAGCGGGTGGCCCTGGCCCGGGCGCTCGCCACCGGACCGCGCCTGCTGCTGCTCGACGAGCCGCTCGCCGCGCTGGACGCCCGGACCCGGCTCGACACCCGGGCCCACCTGCGCGGCCACCTGGCCGGGCACGCCGGGCCGACCGTGCTGGTCACCCACGACCCGCTGGACGCGATGATGCTCGCCGACCGGCTCGTCATCCTGGAGCACGGCCGGGTGGTGCAGACCGGCGACGCGGCCGCGATCACGTCGCGGCCGCGCACCGACTACGTGGCCCGCCTGGTGGGGCTCAATCTCTACCGCGGCCGGGCGGACGGCGAGCTGGTCCGGATCACCGACGACTTCGCCCTGACCACCGCCACCCCGCAGCACGGCGACGTGTTCGTGGCCTTTCCGCCCGCCGCGGTCGCCCTGTACGCGGCACGCCCCGACGGGAGTCCCCGCAACACCTGGCGGGCGACCGTGGCGGCCGTCTCCCGGCACGGGGACGCGCTGCGCATCGAGCTGACCGGGGCCGTCACGGTGGCCGCCGACGTGACGCCGGCGGCCGCCGTGCAGCTGGGACTCGAGCCCGGCCGGGAGGTCTGGGCCAGCCTCAAAGCAACCGAGGCAACGAGTTATCCGGCCTGAGCTGTGAAGGTGTTCCAGCCGGCGAAGTTCTGCCCGAGGTCGGCGATGAAGACGCCGGGTCTGGGCTGGATGATGCTCTTCGGCCGCGTTGTGACCAGGTCGACAGTGCTCTGCGCGGTGGCGACCCGGACCCGGCCGAGGACGCCGGCCGGACCCGCAGTCGTGTTGCGCGCGGCGATCGTCAGGGTGTTGCGGCCGGGCCCGAGGGCGGCGGCCAGGTCGACGTAGCGGGCGGTCTTCCAGGAGTCGGCGGCGCGTGGGGAGCCGGCGAGGTACGTGTCGTTGAACCAGACGTCGACGGTGTCGTCGCCGGTCGGCACCAGCTGGGCATCGGCGTAAGGGCCGGTCGGGCGGTGAACGTGCGGCGCAGGTAGCGGGTGGCGGCCGAACCACGAGATCCACTCAAGGGGGGCGGGATACGGTGGTCCGCGTGCAGGCACTCGAACTCGCCGACTACCGCGCGGCGGTGGCCCGGATCTATCTGACCGCGACCGATCTCTCCGACTTCCGCGCCCGGCGTGACGAGCTGTTCGCGTACCACCCCCAGTCACCGATCCCGAGCACCGGCGACTTCGAGGGTCTGTCCTACTTCCCGCCGAGCGAGCAGTTCCGCGCCGAGGTGGAGTTGCGCCCGGCACCGGGCGGGATCGACATCGACACGGGTGGCCCGGACGGCGTCTGCCACTACGACCGGGTGGGCATCCTGGACACCCCGTGGGGCGAGCTGTCGCTGTGGTGGCTGGCCGCGTACGGCGGCGGCCTGTTCCTGCCGGTCCGCGACGCGACCTGCGGCCCCCAGTCGTACGGCGGCGGGCGCTACCTGACCGACACGGTGAAGGGCACCCACGGCCGCGGCCTGGAGATGGTGTCCCGCACCCGCGTCCTGCTGGACCTCAACTACCTCTACAACCCGAGCTGCGCGTACGACGACCAGTGGCTCTGCCCCCTCGCGCCCCCGGAGAACAGGCTGACCACCGCGATCACCGCCGGTGAGCTGAAGTACCACTGACCGGGGCGCGTCCGATTTCTTCAAGACGGTGCCGCCGCCGGGCTCCTACGCTGCGGCCATGGATGATGTCTTCGCCGCCGCCGAGCGGTTCGTCCGGGCCGAGGCCCGGCTGCTGGAGCAACGCCTGTTCGACACGCTCTTCCACGGGGCACCGGCGAGCGGGGTCGTCGACGCCCTGCGGGGTTACCAGAACGAGGACGGCGGTTTCGGCCACGGGCTCGAGCCGGACAAGTGCGGCCCGGCCAGCCTGCCCCTGGACGTCGAGATCGCCCTGCAGACGCTGGTCGCCGCCCGGGCCACCGATGCGGAGATGCTGCGCCGGGCGGCCGGCTTCCTCGACAGCGTCGCCGTCGACGGCGCGGTGTCCCTGGCCGCGCCGGTCATCGAGGACTATCCCCGCGCCGAGCACATGACGGACTGGACCTACGTTCCCGGGCTGAACCCGACCGCCGGTCTGGCCGGCCTGCTGTACGAGCTCGACGTCACCCACCCGTGGCGTGACGCGGCCACCCGCTACTGCTGGCAGGCGCTGGAGGAGAACCCGCCCGACGACGCGCACGCCCTGCTGGAGGTCTTCGGCTTCCTGGCCCACGTGCCCGACCGGGACCGGGCGGACAAGCTGGCGCCCGCCCTGACCGAGCGCCTGATGACCACCCCGATGTTCCACCTCGACCCCGAGGCCGAGGGCTACGGCCTGACCCCGCTGCACTTCGCCCCGGCCGCGGACTCACCCTGGCGGCCGCTGTTCACCGACGCCCAGCTCGACGGCCACCTCGACCACCTGCTGCGGGCCCAGCAGCCCGACGGTGGCTGGCCGCTCACCTGGGACCCGCCGAGCACCGCGGCCCGGCTGGCCTGGCGTGGCCGGGTCACCGTGGAGGCGCTCCGCACGCTGGAGTCGTACGGCCGGCTGCGACGATGAGGTCATGCGTGCGGTGATCTACGACCGGTTCGGTGAGCTGCCCGAGCTGCGCGACGTCCGTGACCCCGAGCCACCCGAGGGCGGGGTCGTCGTCGCCGTCCGCGCGACCGGGCTGTGCCGCAGCGACTGGCACGGCTGGCGCGGCCACGACACCGACATCCGGCTGCCGCACGTGCCGGGTCACGAGTTCGCCGGCGAGATCGCCGCCGTGGGTGCGGGTGTCCGGGGCTGGCGGGCCGGCGACCGCGTCACCGCGCCCTTCGTCTGCGCGTGCGGGACGTGCCCGGCCTGCCTCGCCGGCGACCAGCAGGTCTGCCACCGGCAGGAGCAGCCGGGCTTCACCTACTGGGGCTCGTTCGCCGAGCTGGTCGTCGTGCCGCACGCCGAGACCAATCTCGTGCGCCTGAGCGACGGGATCGGCTTCGCCGCGGCGGCCACGCTGGGCTGCCGGTTCGCCACGGCGTTCCGCGCGGTGGTGACCCAGGGCCGGGTCCGTCCCGGCGAGTGGGTCGCCGTGCACGGATGCGGCGGCGTCGGGCTGTCCGCGGTGATGATCGCCGTGTCAGCGGGGGCCCGGGTGGTCGCCGTCGACGTGTCGGCCGGGGCGCTGGCCCTGGCCCGGCGGTTCGGCGCGACCGCCACGGTCGACGCGACGACACCGGCCGTCGCGGCGGTCCGGGAGATCACCGGCGGCGGCGCGCACGTCTCCCTCGACGCGCTGGGCAGCCAGGTCACCCTCACAGCTTCGATCGAGGGGCTGCGCCGGCGGGGGCGGCACGTGCAGGTGGGACTGCTGCCGGCGGTGACCGGACGGCCGGCGGTGCCGATGGAGCTGGTCGTCGCGCACGAGCTGGAGATCCTGGGCAGCCACGGGATGCCGGCGCACGCGTACCCGGAGATGTTGTCGCTGGTGGAGACGGGCGCACTGCGCCCCGGCGAGCTGGTCACCGGCGAGCTCGCGCTGGCCGGCGCCCCGGCGGCCCTGGCCGCCATGGACGGCGGCGCCCCGGCCGGCGTCCAGGTCATCGTGCCCTGAGCCCCTCGTACTTTGGGACGATCTGGCGGCGGTGACCCATCCGTACGATCAGCACGTGTTCGAACTGCTGCGCTCGATCCGGGACGAGCCCCGTTCCCCGCACCCGCCGGCGCGGGTGTGGCGGGACTGGGCGCTGGTCGGCGTGCTCGTGCCGCTCGCCGTGCTCGAGGGACTGCTGCGTCCCGGGATGCCGTGGCGGGTCGTGTCGGTCGTTGTGGTGGTCGCGCTGGTGCCGACCCTGCTGTGGCGCCGGACCCGCCCGCTGCTGATGGTGGCGATCGGCTTCGGGGTCAGCGGGATCATCCCGGCCCAGGAGATGTACACGGTCGCCTTCGTGCTGATCCTGCTCTACGCCCTGCTGCGCTGGGGGTCCGGCCGTGAGGCCGTGCTCGGGCTGGCCGTCGTGCTCGCCAAGGGCGTGCTCGCCGCGGCCTTCGGGCAACTCGCCCCGGCCGACCTGGTCGCCGGTCCCGCCGTCATCTCCGCGACCGTGGCCCTCGGCCTGGCCGCGCGGTACCGGGCCCGGGCCCGCCGGCGCGAGCTGGAGCAGGTCGCGCTGCTCGAACGCGAACGACTGGCCCGGGACCTGCACGACACCGTGGCGCACCACGTGTCCGCGATGGCCATCCGGGCCCAGGCCGGCCTGGCCACCGCGCCGGGCGACCCGGCCGCCGCCACGGACGCCCTGCGGATCATCGAGGCCGAGGCGTCCCTGGCGCTGGCCGAGATGCGCAGCATGGTGCGGGTGCTGCGGCACGACCGGCCGGCCGGTCGCGACCCCGGACCCCGCCTCGCCGACCTGGCGACGCTCGCGGACGGCTCCCGGTCCGGCCCGCCGGTCGACGTGGGGATCACCGGCGATCTCACCGGCGTGCCGTCGCCGGTCGGTGCGGCCGTCTTCCGGCTGGCCCAGGAGTCGGTCACCAACGCCCGCCGGCACGCCCGGCACGCGAAGCGGATCGAGGTCCGGGTCAGCGCCGATCCCACCTCGGTACGGCTGCGGGTCAGCGACGACGGGCAGACCCGCCCGCGCCGCCGGAACGCCCCCGGATACGGCCTGATCGGCATGATCGAGCGCGCCGAGCTGCTGGGCGGCACCTGTACGGCCGGCCCCGACCCGGCCGGCGGCTGGACCGTCACCGCGGTGCTGCCCCGCGCGGCGCCGGCGTGAGCATCCGGGTGGTCGTCGCCGACGACCAGGAGATCGTCCGGACCGGGCTCACGATGATCCTCAACTCGCAGCCGGGCATCGAGGTGATCGGCCAGGCCGCGAACGGCCGACGGGCGGTCGAACTGGCCCGGCACCTGCGGCCCGACGTGTGCCTGTTCGACATCCGGATGCCCGGTGTCGACGGCATCGCGGCGACCCGGGCGCTGGCCGGGCCGGACGTCGCCGATCCGCTCGCGGTCGTCGTCATCACGACCTTCGACCTCGACGAGTACGTGTACGCCGCGCTGCGCGCCGGGGCCCGCGGCTTCCTGCTCAAGGACGCCGGGACGGCGATGCTGGCCCAGGCCGTGCACGCCGCCGCCGACGGGGAGGCGTTGATCGCGCCGAGCATCACCGCGCGCCTGCTGCGGACCTTCGCCAACTCGGGACCCGCGGCGGCGACGCAGCCCGTCGATCCGCTGACCGACCGCGAGGAGCAGGTCCTGGGCGCGGTGGCGCGCGGCCGGACCAACGCCGAGATCGCCGCCGAGCTGCACATCACCCTCAGCACGGTGAAGACCCACGTCACCAGCCTGATGAACAAGCTCGGCGCCCGGAACCGGGTGGAGATCGTGATCTGGGCGTACGAGACGCACCGGGTGGCCGGGCGCTGACGCCGAAAGTACGGCACGGCCACCGGACCTGGGACCGATGAGCCGGCCCGCTCCGCTCGACACGATCAGGCTATGACGAAATCCTCCTCAGCGGCCGAGTGGCGGGTCACGGCGGGTCTGCTGGTGCTCAGCGCCGTACCCGTGATCGCCGGGGCCTCCCGGGTGGCCGAACTGGCCTCCGGCGCCGAGGCCACGCCGGCCAACGCCCGCTTCCTCGCCGTACCGCTCCCGGTGGTCGTGCACATCATCAGCGCCTCCCTCTTCTGCCTGCTGGGGGCGCTGCAGTTCCACCGGGGGCTGCGCCGGCGCCGGCCGCGGTGGCACCGGATCGCCGGCCGCGTCCTGGTGCCGTGCGGGCTGGCCGCGGCGGGGACCGGGCTGTGGATGACCCTGTACTACCCGCTGCCGGCGGGCGACGGCGCCCGCTTCGGCGCCCTGGGGCTGGCCCGGCTGGGCTTCGGCACGGTCATGGCGGTGGCGATCGTGCTCAGCTTCCTGGCGATCCGGCGGCGCGACATCGTCCGGCACCGGGCCTGGATGATCCGGGCGTACGCCATCGGCCTGGGCGCGGGCACCCAGGTGCTGACCCACGTGCCGTGGGTGCTGGTGGCCGGTCAGCCCGGCACCGGCACCCGGGCGGTACTGATGATCGCCGGCTGGGTGATCAACGTGGTGCTGGCGGAACGGATCATCCGGCGCCGTCCCCGCCCGGTCAGGTCACGCCCGGGCGCCGCCGTCGACCGGGAGCACGGCGCCGGTCACGAACGAGGCCCGGTCGCTGAGCGGCCACGCCGCGGCCTCGGCGATCTCGGCCGGATCGGCTGAACGGCGCAGCGGCGTCCGGCGACGAGGCGGTCCGTCAGGCCGGGCGAGTCCGCCTCCCACGCTAGCGTTGTTGACGATGGCACCACGCGGCGCACCGGACGGTCGATCCGCCGGGTGGTCGTCCCGGACGAGGAGTACCGGCAGGGCTGCTCGCCGCCGACCTGCTGGGCCGCCCGCGATCAGCATCGAGGACTACCTGATCAGTTCGCTGCCCGCCGGTCCGGGGCGATGAGCGACCACACCTCGGTGTCGTGGCGGACACCTTTGTAGAGGAACTCGCCGCGCAGCACGCCGTCGAGGCGCATCCCGAGGCGGCGGGCGATGTTCGCGCTCGCCGTGTTGTCCGTGCGGCAGTGCCACTCGACGCGGTAGATGCCGCGCACCTCGAACGCCCAGTCGATGATGAGCCGGGCGGACCGGGTGATCAGGCCGCGGCCCTGGGCGGCCGGCTCCAGCCAGCAGCCGACCTCGCAGGTGCCCGCGGCCACGTCGAAGTGGACGAACATCACGCCGCCGACGAGGACCCCGTCGAGCCAGATGCCGTGCAGCCGGCCACTGTCGCTCGCGGCCTTGTCCGCGTAGCGCTGCAGGGTCGCCGTCGCGGACTCCAGGTCGGCGCTGAGGCCCGCCCACGGGATCCACGGATCCACGGTCTCGCGGGCCCGGTCCATGTGGGCGAGGAATTCCGGCGCCTGCCACGGTTCCAGCGGCCGCAGCTGGGCTCCCCCGCCAAGATCGATCGCGTACATCCCGGCAGCCTACCCAGGCGTGACGGCGAGCCCGGGCACCGCGACCCCGACCGGGCCGGGGTATTCGGCCGCCGCCTCGGCGATCGCGGCACTGTGATCGGTGCCCGGCCACAGGTGGGCGAGCAGCAGGCGACGCACCCCGGCTTCCCGGGCCTGCCGGCCCGCATCCCGCGGGCCACTGAGCAGACCCAGATCCTCCTGCGGTACGGCGCCCGGATGCGTCGCGTCGGCGATCAGCAGGTCCGCGTCCCGGGCCAGCGCCACCACCTCGGGACTCGGACCGCAGTCCCCCGTGTACGCCAGCACCCGCCCACCGGCCGCCAGCCGGATCCCCGCGTTCGGCACGTAGTGCGGCAGCAACCGCGTCGACGCGGCGAACGGGCCGATCCGCAGCGGCTCCCCCGGCGTGATCTCGTGCAGCACGTACGCGTCGTCCAGCATCCCCGGCCGGTCCAGCGCCAGCACCGCGTCCAGGGCGCCCGGCAGCGCGTAGACCGGCAGCGGCGCCGGCGGATCCGCGCTGAATGCCCGGGCGCGCAGCAGCGGGTTGAGATCCGCGCAGTGGTCGAGATGGCCGTGGCTGACGAAGACAGCGTCGACCGGCCCGGGCAGCCGCGGCATGGTGCCGTAGCCGAGATCGAGCACCAGCCGGAAGCCGTCGTGCTCGACGAGGTAGCCGCTGCAGGCCGAGCCGGGTTCCGGCCACGCACCGCAGGCCCCCAGCACGGTCATCCGCATCCGCAACCGCCACTCAGCGGATTCACAACAAAAAGCCGCATAGTGGAGAGCGCCCCCGTCCGGCCTTGGAGGTCTTCATGGGTCTCGTGCTCGCCCTCGTGAGCTTGGTGTTGCTGCTGCTGCAGGTGTTGCTGATCGCCCGTGCGGTGCTCGACTGGACCGTGGCGCTGGCCGGACCGTCCGCGTACGGCTCCGTGCGTTCCCGGCTCACCGCCGCGGTGCACGCGGTGACCGAACCGATCCTGGCCCCGGTCCGCCGCGTGGTGCCGCCGCTGCGTCTCGGCGGGATGTCCCTCGACCTGGCGTTCATCGTGGTCTTCCTGGCCATCGTGATCATCCGCTCGCTCATCGGCTGACCCCGCCCCGACGCACCGACGGCCCGGCTGATCACTCAGCCGGGCCGTCGTGGCTCAGGCGGGCTCGGGCACGTTGCCCGGATCACCCTCGGGCACGTTGCCCGGGTCGTCGGGGCCGGGCATCGGCTCGACCGGCGCCGGGGGCAGCGTCTCCGGGGTGTCCGGGGAGAGTTCGCCCGGATCGTCGGGGACGGGCTCGCTCGGGTCGATCGGCGGGTAGTTGTCCGGGTCAGGACCTGGCTGCACCATGGTCACCAGTGTGCCCGACCGGCGGCCCGGGCCGCGGACTTCCCGATCCCCGGCGCGCCGGGAGGCCCGCGCGACGACACCCGGCTCAGGCACCGACCTCGCCGTCGATGCCCTCGCGCAGGAAGTCGGCGTGGCCGTTGTGCCGGGCGTACTCGTGGATCATGTGCAGCATCACCAGGCGCAGCGACACCTGCTCGCCCCACCGCGCCTGGTAGCCCGTCACGTCGAGGGATCCGGCCGCCCGCTCGATGCGGCGGGCGTGCTCCACCTCCTCCTGCCACGCGCCGAACGCCTCGGCCCGGGTGGACGCCGACGCGTCGTACGCCGCCTGGAAGTCGCCCTCCGCCGACCAGCGCAGCGGGATGTCCTCCGCGTTGATCACCCGGCGGAACCAGGTCCGCTCGACCTCGGCCAGGTGCCGTACCAGGCCCAGCAGGGTCAGCGTCGAGGGCGGCATCGAGCGTTGCCGCAGCTCGTCGTCCGACAGGCCCCGGCACTTCAGCGCCAGCGTCGCCCGGTGGTAGTCCAGGTACGCCCGCAGTGTCTCGCGCTCCCCGGCGAGCAGGGGCGGGTCGATCCGGTCGTCCGGCACAGGTTCCTCACTCGTTGCGGGCCGCATCCGGGCCGGTGATCCGGCTCAGCAGCGGCATCGTGGACGCGATCACGGCAAGTGACGCCGTGAGCCCGGCGACCACGATGACATAGAACGAGATCCCGGGTGGGCTCAGTGACAACTTCATCTGCGCGGTGAGGAACAGATGCGCCGCCAGCAGCCCGGAGCCGAGCGCCACCATCGCGGCGATCACCAGCGGGGTGACGCTCTCCAGCGCGACCACCCGGCGCAGGGTGCCGAGCGGGACGCCGGTCAGCCGCAGCATGCTGAACGGGCGCTTGCGCTCGCTCAGGCCGCCCGCCACGCTCACCGCCAGGCTGCACCCGGCGATGGCCAGGCTGGCCAGGATCACCACGTTCGCCAGCCGCTTCCAGCCCTCGAAGACCTTGGCCGACTCGGCCCCGAACTCCACGCTGGAGTACGGCGAGTAGAGCATGGGATGGGCGAGCTGCAGGATCGTCCGGGCCCCTTCCAGCCCGGCGGTCGAGCCGTCCGTCAGGGTCACGATCGACTGCGTCCGGAAGGTGCTCAGCCGGGCCGGGTCGACGTCCGCGGCGGGCCACCCGCCGGTCCACCCGTCCGGGCCGGCCAGATCCGGCCACACCCAGGCGGTGCGGGCCCCGGCGGCGCACCGGGTGACGTCCGGCAGCCGGGCGATCTCGTCGCACGACGCCAGCACGTACGGCCAGCCGAAGGAGCCGATCGGGACCTCCGGCACGGGCACATCCGCCGGCGGGATCCGGGTCACGGCGATACCGCGGACGCCGGGTCGGGCGGCCAGCCCGGCCGGGACCGGATCACCGACCGGCGCTGCCGCCTCGTCGCGGAACAGGGTGAACAGGGCGGCGGCGTCCGGAGCCTGGCTGGGCGGGTCCCGGTCGGCGGCGATCGAGCCCATCACCCCGACGGCCACGCTCGTGACGAACAGCGCCAGCACCAGGCCGCTGACCGAGCGGAAACCGGCCCGCGGGTTGTCGGCGAGCCGGCGGGCCGCGATCAGCGAGGCCGGCCGCTTCGCCCGGCGCGCCACCAACCGGGAGCCGGCCATGGTCAGCCACGGGCCGGCCACGATCAGGCCGATCATGATGACGAAGATGCCCGGCAGGAAGGCCAGGATCTGCCCGTTGGTCGTGCCGGGCCGGCGGCCCACGAAGTACGCCAGCTCGCCCAGGCCGGCGGCGAGCGGGATCAGCCGCCACGCCCGCGGTGGCCGGGGCGTGACCCGCCGCGTGACACCCAGCGGGGAGATCTGCACCCGGCGCAGGGCCAGCCGGGCCGCGAGCGCGGCGACCACGGGCACCCCGAGGGCCACGCCGAGGAAGGTCACCGGGTCGAGCGCCAGGTCCTCGGGGAACATCGGTGCGCCGGTGAACGGGACCGCCGCCACCATGTCCCGGAAGAGGAAGAACAGGACGAAGCCCAGGACCGTGCCGGCCAGGGCGGAGACCGTGGACTCCACCGCCGACACCGTGGAGACCTGCGCCGGGGTCGCGCCGACCAGCCGCATCGCCGCGAACCGTTGCTCGCGGCGGGTGGCGGCGAGGCGGGTGGCCGTACCGATGAGGATGAACAGCGGGAAGATCAGGGCGGCCGCCACCACGGCCAGGATGAGCTGCAGCCCGGAGGTCGGGATGCCTCTCCAGCAGCCGTTCGGGCACTGCTCCGGCGGGGTCGTCGCGATCGTGCCGACCCGCGCGACGCCGGCGCGTTTCTGCAGCTCCGCCGGGGCGTAGCCGACGACGGCGACCAGCGAGTCCGGCGCGGGCAGCGCGTCCCGCCCGATCGTGCCGGCCAGGCGGCGGCCCGCGAAGCGGTCGGCCAGCTGGGGCGCCGGGGTTTCCGCGATCAGCTGCGCCAGCTCCGGTGACGCGAAGAACTCTCCCGGGCCGGGCAGCCGGGGCAGGCCCGGCGGCACCGGCGAGCGCGGACCGGTCGCGGCCAGGTCGACCCGGCCGACGGTACGGCTGTCGAAGCCGTCCACTCGCAGCTGCCACCACAGGGGATCAGCACCCTGCTCGGCGCCCGGAGCATCCGCCGAGTTGGCCCAGCCGTACCGGTCGTTCTGGCTGGTCACGCCGTTCAGCCCGGTGAGCGCGAGCAGCAGCATGCCCGCCCCGAGGGCCACGGCCAGGGCGATCACGAGCAGGCGTACCGCTGCCTCCCGGCCGCCCGCGAGGGTGAGCCGCAGTCCGAAGCGGATCATGCGATCGCCTCGGCGGTCAGCGAGTGCACCTTGCCGTCGCGGACGATGACCTCCCGGTCGGCGTACGCGGCGACCCGCGGCTCGTGGGTGACCAGCACGACCGTGGTGCCCTCCTGGCGGGCCGCGCTGACCAGCAGGTCCATGACGTGTTCGCCGGTGAGCGAGTCGAGCGCGCCGGTCGGCTCGTCGGCGAACAGCACCCGCGGCCGGGCCACCAGCCCGCGGGCCAGAGCGACGCGCTGGGCCTGGCCGCCGGAGAGCTCGCCGGAGCGGCGCTCCTGGAGCCCGTCGAGGCCGAGCCGGCCGAACCAGGCGCGGGCCTCGGCCACCGCGGCCGCGCGGCGCACCCCGTTGAGCAGCAACGGCAGGGCCACGTTCTCCTGGGCGGTGAGCTCGGGGACGAGCTGGCCGAACTGGAACACGAAGCCGAACTCGTCCCGCCGCAGGCGGCTGCGCCCGCTCTCGCCGAGCCGGTCCACCCGCCGGCCGTCGAAGTGGATCTCGCCGGACTCCGGCACCAGGATGCCGGCCAGGCAGTGCAGCAGCGTGGACTTGCCGGAGCCGCTCGGACCCATGATGGCCAGCAACTCCCCCTCGGCGACGGCGAGGTCGGCGCCGCGCAGCGCGGGCGTCTCACCGAAGGACAGGACGACCTGGCGCGCCTCGATGACCGTCATGACCGGACCTCCGTGGCCAGGGCGTCGAGCCGGGCCGAGGTCAGGTCGATCCAGCGCAGATCGGCCTCCAGGTGGAACAGGCCGTGGTCGGCGAGCAGCGCGTCGACCAGGCCGCCGCTGCGCTTGATCTCGGTGAGCTCCCGCATCCGCCGCAGATGGGCGGCGCGCTGGGTGTCGAGATAGGTCTCGGCGTTGCGCCCGAGCATGAGCGCGAGGGTCACCTTGGCGAAGAGCACGGTCTGCAGATGCGGCTCGGGGGCGACGGGCTCGGTCAGCCAGCTGTCCACTTCGGTCGCACCGAGATCGGTGATGACGTAGCGCTTGCGGTCGGGACCCTCGCCGGGCTCCAGGTCGCTGATGACGACCTTGCCGTCGCGGGCGAGGCGGGACAGCGTGGAGTAGACCTGCCCGAACGAGAGCGGCTTACCCCGGCCGAAGTAGGCGTCGTAGTCACGCTTGAGGTCGTAGCCGTGGCTGGGTTCACGTTCGAGCAGCCCGAGAAGGGTCAGCGGCACCGTCATGCGGACGACTATACGCTGAGAGTATACGCCGAGGGAATAGGTACCCAGCTGATCTCCGCACCCGGACGGCGCTGGTCGTCTCGGGCACCGCGAGCCCGGCGCCGCTGCAGCAGGCGGCGCGGGAGACCGCGGCGGCGTTCGCCACGGCCGAGCACCGCTCGCCGGCCGGACAGACGCAGCAGAAAGGCGTGACGAATATCAGTGGCTGAGTGAGTGCTCGCTCATTAGGCTCCATGGGTGAGCATTTCCGCCCAGAGTCCGCGACGCCGACGGGTGCCGGCCATGGCCCCCGAGGACCGGCGGGCCGCCCTGATCGCCGCGACCATCCCGCTGCTGCACGAGCACGGGCTCGACGTCAGCACCCGGCAGATCGCCCAGGCGGCCGGGGTTGCCGAGGGGACCATCTTCGGCGTCTTCCCGGACAAGCTGTCGCTGCTGAGCGCCGCGATCGTGCAGGCCTTCGACCCCGCACCCACCCTCGACGCCGTCGCCGCGATCGATCCCGGCGGGGATCTGCGGGTCCGGCTGTCGGCCGCCGCCACGCTGATCATGAACCGGTTCGCCCGCAACGCCCGGCTGA
Organism: Actinoplanes auranticolor; assembly: GCF_018332655.1. GTDB lineage: Bacteria > Actinomycetota > Actinomycetes > Mycobacteriales > Micromonosporaceae > Actinoplanes > Actinoplanes auranticolor. Next base: position 20,869 of record NZ_BOQL01000032.1, read on the forward strand.
TGGCGGCGGCCGGGCACGGCCACCACGCCAAGGATCCCGCCGGCATCGCGCGGATGAACCGGGCCCGCGAGCAGCTGCTCGCCGCCCTCACCGAGCTGATCGAGCCGGATGCCGCACTGCTGCGCCGCACGCCGGCCGAGGTCGCCCGGCTGGTTCTGCTCTTCTGCGGAGCCAATACCTTCGGCCCGTTCGCCGACCACCGCTTCGACGGTGACGAGCTGGTGTCGCTGCTGCTCGACGGGCTGCTCGTCCCACCAGACCATTCACACGGGGGTGTCTGACCGGTGCTCGTCCGACTTCTGCGCGCGCGGCTGCGGCCGTACGGAAAAGCGATCTGGATGGTCGTGCTCTTCCAGTTCGTCGCCACGCTCGCCACGCTCTACCTGCCCACGCTGAACGCGGACCTCATCGACAACGGCGTGGTGCCCGGCGATACCGGTTACGTCATGATGGTCGGCGCCGAGATGCTCGCCATCACGCTCGTGCAGATCGCCGCCCAGATCGCCGCCGTCTACTTCGGCGCCCGCACGGCCATGGCCGTCGGCCGGGACATCCGGGCCGCGGTCTTCTCCCGGGTGCTCGACTTCTCGGCCCGCGAGGTCGGCCAGTTCGGGGCGCCGTCGCTGATCACCCGCACCACCAACGACGTCCAGCAGGTCCAGATGCTGGTGCTGATGACGTTCCTGCTGATGGTCTCCGCGCCGATCATGTGTGTCGGCGGCATCGTGCTGGCGCTGCGTCAGGACGTACCGCTGTCGTCGCTGCTGCTGGTCGTCGTGCCCGTCCTGGTCGGCGTGGTGACGCTGCTCATCGCCCGGATGCGCCCGCTGTTCCGCACCATGCAGGTGCGCATCGACAAGGTCAACCGGGTGATGCGCGAGCAGATCACCGGCATCCGGGTGATCCGCGCCTTCGTCCGCGACGACCGCGAGCAGGCCCGGTTCGGCGTCGCCAACGCCGAGCTGACCGACGTGTCGCTGCGGGTCGGGCGGCTGATGGCGCTGATGTTCCCGACCGTGATGCTGCTGGTCAACGTCTCCAGCGTGGCGGTGCTGTGGTTCGGCGGGCACCGCATCGACGACGGTTCGATGCAGATCGGCGCGCTCACCGCGTTCCTCAGCTACCTGATGCAGATCCTGATGGCGATCATGATGGCCACCTTCATGTTCGTGATGATCCCGCGGGCCGAGGTCTGCGCCGAGCGCATCGAGGAGGTGCTCGTGCTGCCGTCCAGCGTGGTGATCGCGCCGCAGCCGGTCACCGAGCTGCGCCGGCACGGCTCCCTGGAGCTGCGCGGCGTGGACTTCCACTACCCCGGCGCCGAGGCGCCGGTGCTGTCCGGCATCGACCTCACGGCCCGGCCGCGGGAGATCACGGCCGTCATCGGCAGTACCGGCAGCGGCAAGACGACCCTGCTCAACCTGGTCCCCCGGCTGTTCGACGCCACCGCGGGCACCGTGCTGGTCGACGGCGTCGACGTCCGCGAGCTCGACCCGGTCCTGCTCTCCCGGACGGTGGGCCTGGTGCCGCAGAAGCCGTACCTGTTCAGCGGCACCGTCGCCTCGAACCTGCGCTACGGCAACCCGGACGCCACCGACGAGGAGCTGTGGACCGCGCTCGAGGTGGCGCAGGCCCGGGACTTCGTCGAACAGATGGACGGCGGGCTGCAGGCGCCGATCGCCCAGGGTGGCACCAACGTCTCGGGTGGTCAGCGGCAACGGCTGGCGATCGCCCGGGTGCTGGTGCACCGGCCGGAGATCTACCTCTTCGACGACTCCTTCTCGGCATTGGACTACGCGACGGACGCAGCCCTGCGGGCGGCACTGACCGCACACATCGCCGACGCGACGGTGGTGATCGTGGCGCAGCGGGTCAGCACCATCCGCGACGCCGACCGGATCGTCGTGCTCGACAACGGCGCGGTCGTCGGTACGGGCTCGCACACCGAACTGATGGACACCAACCCGACGTACCGCGAGATCGTTCTGTCACAGCTCACGGAGCAGGAGGCCGCGGCATGACCGAGCGAAGCGAGCGTCATGATCGCGTTCGGGGCCTGCTCTTCGTCTCAGGAGGCACAGCATGACCGCGCCTACGCGTCGTCCTGGACCGCCGATGGGCGGGCCCGGGGCCCGCATGATGGGCGGCGCGGTCATGCCGACCGAGAAGTTGCAGGATTTCAAGGGTTCCAGCCTGCGGCTGCTGCGCATGCTGCGCCCGCAGCGGGTCCTGGTCGGGGCGGTGCTGCTGCTCGGCATCACCAGCGTCACGCTGTCGGTCATCGCGCCGCGTCTGCTGGGCCACGCCACCGACGTCATCTTCGACGGCATCGTGGGCAAGGACCTGCCCGCCGGGGTCAGCAAGGCCGATCTCGTCGAGCGGCTGCGGGCCGAGGGCGCGACCAACCGGGCGGACATGCTGGCGTCGATGGACGTCGTCCCCGGCCAGGGCGTCGACTTCACCCGGCTCGGGCACCTGCTGCTCTGGGTGCTCGCGCTCTACGTGGCCGCGTGGGCCTTCGGCGTGTTCCAGGGCCGGCTGACCGCGACGGTGGTGCAGGCCACCGTGTCCCGGCTGCGCGAGCAGGTGGAGGCCAAGTTCGCCCGGCTGCCGCTGTCCTACTTCGACCAGCAGCCGCGCGGCGAGGTGCTGAGCCGGGCGACCAACGACACCGACAACATCGCCCAGACGCTGCAGCAGACGTTCAGCCAGCTCGTGACCAGCGTGCTGACCATCATCGGCGTGCTGGCCGTGATGTTCTGGATCTCCCCGCTGCTGGCGCTGATCGCGCTCGTCACCGTACCGGTGTCAATCTGGGTCACGACCCTGATCGGCAAGCGGTCGCAGCCGCAGTTCGTCGCCCAGTGGGCGACCACCGGCCGGCTCAACGGCCACATCGAGGAGATGTTCACCGGCCACTCGCTGGTCAAGGTGTTCGGCCGCGAGCAGGAGGCGGCCGAGACGTTCCGGGAGCACAACGACAAGCTGTACGCCTCCAGCTTCCGCGCGCAGTTCATCTCCGGCCTGATCCAGCCCGCGATGATGTTCATCAGCAACGTGAACTACGTGCTGGTGGCCGTCGTCGGCGGCGTGCGGGTGGCCACGGGAGCGCTGTCGCTCGGCGACGTGCAGGCCTTCATCCAGTACTCCCGGCAGTTCAGCCAGCCGCTCACCCAGGTGGCCAGCATGGCCAACCTGGTGCAGTCCGGGGTGGCGTCGGCCGAGCGGGTCTTCGCCCTGCTGGACGCGCCGGAGCAGTCCGCGGACGCACCCGGGCCGGTGCTCGGCGACACGGTCCGCGGCCGGGTCGCCTTCGAGGACGTGTCGTTCCGCTACCGGCCGGACCAGCCGCTGATCGACAACCTGTCGCTGACCGTGGAGCCGGGGCAGACGGTGGCCATCGTCGGCCCGACCGGCGCCGGCAAGACCACGCTGGTCAACCTGCTGATGCGCTTCTACGAGGTGACCGGCGGGCGGATCACCCTCGACGGGACCGACATCGCGACGATGCCGCGCGAGGAGCTGCGCGAGCACATGGGCATGGTGCTGCAGGATCCGTGGCTGTTCGGCGGCACGATCCACGACAACATCGCGTACGGGGCCGACCATCCCACGCCGGAGTCCGTGGCCGAGGCCGCCGCGGCAACCCATGTCGACCGGTTCGTGCGGTCCCTGCCGGACGGCATGGAGACGGTGATCGACGAGGAGGGCTCGAACGTCTCCGCGGGCGAGAAGCAGCTGATCACGATCGCCCGGGCGTTCCTGGCCGAGCCCAGCATCCTGATCCTGGACGAGGCGACCAGCTCGGTCGACACCCGGACGGAGGTGCTGATCCAGCGCGCGATGAACACCCTGCGCACCGGCCGGACGTCGTTCGTGATCGCGCACCGCCTGTCGACGATCCGGGACGCGGACGTGATCCTGGTGATGGAGCACGGCGCGATCGTCGAGCAGGGCACCCACGACGACCTGATCGCGGCGGACGGGGCGTACGCCCGGTTGTACTCGGCCCAGTTCGCCGAGGCCGCCGTCGAGGTGGACTGACACATTGGCACGGACGCTGCCGCATCGGCCGATGCCGATGTGGCCGGACGGGTCCTAGCGTCGGCCCATGCGCGTCACTCGACGTCTCACCACTGCTCTGGCCGGACTTCTGCCGCTCCTGGCAGGCATGCCCGCGCATGCGGCCACAGCGGACACCGCGGCACCCGAGGTGGCCGCCATCTCCCTGTCCCGTGAGTCGATCACTGTCGCGGCCACCGACGTGCAGCTGCTGACCGTCGATGTACGGCTCACCGACGATGTCGGCGTGGCGGAGGTCGACGACAGCGCCGGCGGGCACACGCCGTTCCTGCTGTTCGGCAGCCGCGGAGTCGCGGTGAGCCTGGTGCTCGGCACCGGCACCGCGCAGGACGGCGTGTGGACCGGCGTGGTGGCGGTGACCTCCGACTGGGCCGCCCGCGAGCAGCCGGTCCGGGTGGTCGCGCAGGACGACGCCGGCAACGTCCTCGACGTCGATCCGCGTACCGTCATCGAGACCCCGGCCGTGGCCGTGCGGAGCTCGCACACGCCGGTGGTCGAGCTGACCGTGACGCCCGACCCGGTCTATCCGAACGGTGCCGTGACCCAGACGGTCCGGGTGATCGATCGGGACACCGGCCGGCCGTGGCCCGACCTGCCGATCGTGCTCGCCGGTGACAACGCCTGCCCCGAGGACGTGTTCGGCACGGCGAACGCCCGCACCGACAGCAATGGCCGCTACCAGCGGGTGCTCCCGGCGGGCGAACTGCACCAGGAACTGATGTGCGCGTGGGTGCCGGCGGCGAACGTACCCGGGCAGCGGTCCACCCGGATCGGCGGTGACACCGCGTTCGCCCGCTACAAGTTCCTGGTCCGGGCGACGCCCGCCGCCCCGTCCGTGCCCGCCGGGGTGAACGTCGACGTCAACGGGCAGGTGGTACCGGCCATCCAGGGTAAGGTCGTGCTGCTCCAGCGGCTGTCCGGCTCCGAATGGCGGACGGTCGGCAGGGGCGTGACGCGGGCCAGTTCCCGGTTCACCGTCGTGGCGACGCCGCCGGGGGTGGGCGTCTGGTCGTACCGGGTCTACGCGCCGGGCGACGAACAGCACGCCGGCAGCATGTCGCCCACTTTCACCATCCGGGGCACCTGAGGCGGTGCGTTTTCGGTTGCCGGCAGGGTCGCGTCCTCAACTGCGACCTCCGGCTCCCGAAGGTTCCGGCGACGCCACCCATGCGGGAGGGCGTGACACCGAGCCGGAGGACCCTGCGGTGCCGATGATCCACAAGCTGGCCGCTGCGACGACCACCGTCGCCGTGCTGGGCCTGCCCGCTCCCGCGAGCGCGTCCGTGACCACGACGCCACCACCGGAGTGCAGCTGCGACTTCGTTGTCACGCCGGGGCGGGCGTACACGATCAGTGGCTCGTACCAGGCGACCGGAACGGTACGGGCGGTGGCCTACACGTACAGCGCCGGTGCGGGCTGGCGGAAGTGGTTCACCGGTACGCCGTACGGGCCGGTGCCCGGGTGGGCGCCGCTGGCCACGACCACGCCTGCCGTACCGGCCGGCACCGAGCGGCTGGGAGTCGTCCTCGCCGCCGCCACGGGCACTCCGGCGGTCCGTGACGTGGCCGTGACGGCTGCGCTGCCCGCTCAGCGGCCGCAGGTCTACCGCCCGGCCCTCGGCAAGAGGTCCGGGCTGGTGACCAACTCGTACGCCTACCGCAATCCGAAGAAGAAGGACGCCGCGCGCTCGGCGGTCTGGCACGTGACCGCAGGCTCGCTGTTCGCGACGAATGGCACCGGCGACACCGGAAAGATCGACGACGGCGTCCCGGGCCCGCACTCGGCGGTCAGCACCGGCTCGTCCGTCTTCCGGATGCACACCGTGCGGAACGACTTCACGGACGTCCGGGTGGCGTTCGACCTGAACATCGCGTACCAGACGTCGACGTCGTACACCCCGCCGAGCAGCTACGACGGCGTCCACATCTGGCTGCGCCACAAGTCGCAGTACGAGCTGTACGCGGCCAGCGTGGCCCGCCGCGACGGGGTGGTGCTGATCAAGAAGAAGTGCCCGGGCGGGCCGGTGAACGGCGGCACGTACTACACGCTGGGCGCCGAGGTCCGGGGGGTGCCGATCGCACGGAACAAGTGGCGCCAGATGGCGGCGACAGTGCAGAACAACCCGAGCGGGTCGGTCACCGTCGTGCTGTACGTGAACGGCAAGGCGATGGTCAGCGCGGTGGACACCGGGATCGGTTGTGCACCGATCCGGGGCGGGGCGCCGATCGGAATCCGCGGCGACAACACGCGGTTCCGCTTCAAGAACGTCACGGTCACGCGGCTGTAGCGACGAACGGCGGCAGGGGCGGCCCGATGGGCCGCCCCTGCCTCAGATCCGTCGGGAAGTTACCGGACCCTGATGTTCTGACTGCGCGGTGCGTACGCCGAACCGATACCGCGCTCGGTGTTACCCAGGATCTGGGCCCAGAAGGTGTAAGTCTTGCCGGGCGTCAGCCCCGTGATGGTCCTGGTGTAGGTACCGGCCGAGTTGAGCGTGCCGCTACCAACCGTGACGTAGCCGCCGCCGGTCCTGGCCTGGAAGACCTTGGTGACGAGGCCGGCGACGTCCGGGTCTCCGTTCACCGTGACCCGTACAACGCCCCTGGAGGGCGAGGTCAGCGTGAACGTCGGGTTCTGGCGCACGAGGATCTGGACCGAATTGGAGTACTCGTCGCCGATGGCAGCGCGGAACTCCATGCCGTAGGTGTTGAGGCCGCGAAGGAAGGAGAACGTTCCGTCCGTCGCAACCGTGGTCGAGGCGAGCTTCAAGTATGAGCTGTCATTGGCGTTCAGGCGCTTGCCCCACAGGTCGACGGTCTGACCGGCCAGCGCCGTGCCACTGACGGTGACGGCACCGCGGCCGACACGGATGGGGGATGAAACCTGCAGCGTGGGCGCCTCGACAGTCGGGTCCGTCGGGTCCGTCGGGTCCGTCGGGTCCGTCGGATCCGTCGGGTCCGTCGGGTCCGTCGGGTTGGTGCCACCGTCGCTGGCCAGGATGGTCAGCACGCCGTCCTTGACCGAACCGGTGTTGCCGAACCCGGTGCCGGAGACGAGAATCGTCTCGGCCGGCTCCGCCACGGTGTCGTCGGTGATCACCACATTGCCGACCGGCACGCTGGAGCCCGAAGGTGTACCGCTCTGCACCGGAACCTGGAACGTGGCCGGGCTGAAGTCGGTGGCCGAGGCGGCCTGCCTGCCGTCCATCGACTTGCCGGCCAGGGTGACGTTGAGCAGGGTCTGGCCCTGCGCGACCCCGGTGATCACGCCGTTCAGGGCGACGGTCTGACCCTCGGAGACGTCGTTCGAGACGATCTCCAGCTCCGGAGCGTCGTCGTCGTTGAGGATCGTCAGGGTGGCGGTCAGCGGGCCGCCGGTCGCGTCGGTCTCCCCGTTGGCCCGGGCGACCGTGTAGTTCACGGTCTCGTCGCTCTCATAGATCTCGTCACCGTTGACGATGAACAGCACGTATGCCGAGGTCTGCCCGGCGGTCAACGTGCCGCTGCCGGCCAGTTCCTCGAAGTCGTTGGCGCCGGGGTACCCGGTGCCCGAGTCCGCCGTGCCCGGCGAGGCTGCCGGGCCGGCCACGAAGTCCACGTCCTCGGAGCTCGGGTTGGACAGCTTCACCTCGAACAGAGCGGCGGCGGGGCCGTCGGTCTCCGGCATGGTGATGGCTGAGCGGGTCAGACTGAGGACGGGCTTGTCGTCGTCGTCCCTGATCGTCACCTGGTTGGTGGCGAGGCTCAGGCCACCGGCCAGACCGCCGTTGACGTCGCTGAGCGTGATGGCGATGTTCTCGCCGTTACCCTCGTCGACGTTGTCGCCCCAGACGTCGACGGTGAAGGTCTTCTCCGTCTCACCGGGCGCGAAGGTCAGGTTGACCGGCGCCTGCGTCGGGATGAAGTCCTCGCCCGGCGTGGCGGCGCCGATGCCCGCGGGCGCGTCCGCGGTACCCGCGGCGACGTTGTAGGAGATCCTCTGCTCACGACCGGACGGCTTCGAGAGCCTGACCGTGAAGGTGCGGGTCCGAGCGGTGGACGCCCCGCCCTCCACGACCTCGACCGGGGTCAGCGTGACCTGCGGGCCGGGGGTGGTGCCGCTGTCCAGGATGCTGCCCGTGGCGGCCGACGGCGAGCCCACGGTCGCGTTGCTGGGCTGAGACAGCTTGACCGAGAGGTCCTCGGTCAGCTCGTCCACGTCGTCGAACGCGGTCTTGACCGTGATCGGCGTGGTGGGCGTCTGGGTGAGCGGCGCGAAGGTCACCGTGCCGCCCGTGGTGACGGTGTAGTCGTCACCGGCCTTGGCGATGCCGTGGGTCGGGTCGGGCGTGGCCGGCCCGTCGGCGGTGTCCCACCGTGCGGTGACAGTGCTCTCGGACTGTCCGCTCAGCGTGGCGTTGAAGGTGAGCGTGCCACCCTCCGCGACTGTGCCACCACTGGCGATCTGCACTACCGGGGCGGCGTCGTCGTCGGCGATGTTGACGGTGACGCTCTGGGTTCCGGCAACGTTCGTGCCCGCGCCCGCATCGACGGTGAAGCTCTGTACCGCGGGCTCGTCGATGGTGTCGTCGAGGACCTCGACGATGATGGAACCCTGGGTGCCACCGGCCGTGATGACGATGGCGTCGTCGACGGCGGTGTAGTCCTGCCCGGCCTTCGCCGTTCCGTCCTTGGTGGACAGCGGAATGGTCACGTCGAACGGCGACGACTTGCTGAGCGTCGCCGTGATCGTCGCCACGCGCAGGTTCGCGGGGGTCGTGGACTCGTTGACCGTGGCGGGCGACGAGATCAGCGTATAGGCCGGGTTGTCGTCGTCGACGATCGTGCCGATCGCGGCATCCGTGGTGAAGGTGGTGGCCGGGGACCCGGACGACGAGGTCAGCGTGACGTTGACGGTCTCGGCGTCCGGTTCGTCGACGGTGTCCTGCAAGGTCGTGACGGTGATGGTGCGCGTCTGCGGAACCGAGGTGTTGGTGTACGCGGGGAAGCTGACGGTACCGGCAGTGGAACCCGCCGTGACCGCGGTGTAGTCCTCGCCGGCCACGGCGCTGCCGTCACTGGTCTCCCAGTTGATCGTCTCTGCGGGCAACGTGTCGCCGACGCCGGGCGGCTGCCGGGTGATGGTGAAGGTGAGGGGGCTGCCCTCGTTCGCCGACGCCGCGGCGATCGAGTAGACGCCAGGGGTCACAGCGGCATGAGCCGGCGACGCGATCATGACGGTCGGCACCAGGCCGACGACGCCGGCCGTGGCGACCGCCATCGCTGTCCGCAGTGATTTGGGGCCACGCAGCATGAACGGAACCGAGCCGCTCTTGGCCGCATGGGCTGGTGAATAGCGCATGTGTTTCTGTCTCCTTCGGCGGCTGGGCCGCCTCCCGCTCGGGAGGTCCCTGGCTTTGCGTCCCCGCCTCTCGACGGGTTTGCCTTTCTCGGTGCCGCACGCGACGGCTGGTGGTGCGCCGGCTAGGAGCCGGGTGGCGCGGACACCTAGCACGGGACAAATCTCGCACTTCGGAACTGCGCCGTCCGTACTGTAACCAGCGGATTGCCGAGTTGTGGCGGAATTGGACTTTTAGGCTGGATAGCCCCGTGGGTACTCTCTTGTGTCTATTTCGTCTCGGCCGCTCAGACTGTCTACCAGGCGAAACGCCTCCACGGGCGGCGTCCGGACGACGACCGGACGAGAGCGCGTCAGGCCGTCAACGCCGGGCGGAGCGGCGGGCGACCGGGATCCAGCCGAGCAGCACGGCCAACGCCAGGACCGCCACGAACGGCAGCCGCCAGAAACGGTCGACCACGCCCGGCAGCGGTGCCGGCTGGGCGGCCACCCACGGCCGCGCGGTCTTCGACCACGCCAGGAAGGCGTCACCGATCGGCAGGACGCCCGCCGCATAGCGCTTGGACCACGGCGTGGACACCGGTACGCCGATCAGCTCCCCGTAGTTGGCCAGCGCCCCGGCCAGCTGACCGTCGCCCTGCACCGCGGCCGCCCCCAGCGTCACCGCGGTGGCCGACAGGCTCACGCCCAGCGGCAGCGGGCCCGAGTCCACGTCCGCCGGCCCGTCGGTCCCGCGGGGATACTCCCGCACGGCCGGCCCCAGCCGCAGCGGCCGCACCACGAACAGGGAGCGGAACCTCAGGTACTGCGCGCGGGCGAACGCCGGGTCGATCTCGACCAGGAACCGCTGGATGATGCTCTGCGACGTGCCGCGGGCGCCCGAGGTGGGCCGGCCCGACACCGGATCGACCGTGTGCGGCAGCAGCCCGGTCGCCGGGTCGAGGCGCTGCCGCACCTGTGCCAGCCAACGGTCGGCCGTACCGGCGTACCGGGGCGTCAGGAGCTTGTCGTGCAGCCGCAGGGAGGCGACCGCGACCGTCGAGTCGACCGGCCAGGCCTGGCCGGGATAGGCGGTCAGGTACGGCGTCGCCGCCGCGTCCAGGGCCGTGGCCAGCGCTGCGGAGGCGGACTCGAAGTCGCGCCGCAGCGCCGGATCCGGCTCCAGCGACAGCACGCCGCCGCGGAGCCAGTTGGTCCAGCCCTGATAGAAGACGCCGTAGGCGGGGGTCAGCCCGGCGTCGAACGGCTCGCGTCCGGCCGGGCTCTCCAGCTGCGCCAGCGCCCAGCGGGCCTCGCGCACGTCCGCGCCCGGGTCCGAGGCGGTGCGACCCAGGTCCACGTGGGCGAGGCCGTAGAGGGCGTACAAGAAGAAGTAGCCCTCCGGGAACAGCTTCTGGGCGGCCGGGCCGGCGCCGGCGTCGAGCTGCGCGCGCAGGAACGTCAGCTGCCGCCGTACCCCCGAGGTGTCCTGCGGGGTGACCAGCCGCACGGCCGCCACCAGGGCGATCAGGGTGACCACGACGGCGGCGATCCGGCGGAGCATGGCGCCGAGCCTAGGGCGCCCCCGCCACCGGCACGGCCGGGTGCCGGCTCACGACGACGTGCTCGAGGAATGGCCGGCGCGGGCGCGTGATTTCGTCAACACGCTACCGCCGGGGTGAATCGTCCGGTTCCGCGCGGTCGGCGGCCACACAACGGCAGGTTGACCCGCATTCATGCCAACCGGGACCACGACGTCCGCGCAGGCCGCAGCGGGTGGACATGTGCGGACACGACCGATTTGGACACCGGGACAATGGGCGGCCGCGCATTAGTGGAGTCTTAAGCTGGCATTAGGCGCGGTTTTGCGGAGATGTGATCTTCGAGGTCTTCCCGTTACGCTCGGTCGTCGATCCACCACAAGGGAATACTCCGAGGAAAGTAGACAGTTGATGTTGCGCAGGGCGCACGTGCCGGCCCATGCACCGGCACCGCGGCGGGGGATTCGCAGCACCCGATCGCTCACCATCATCGGCACCGCGGTGCTGGCCGTCACCGCCGGGACACTGGTGCCCGTCTTCGCGGGCGACGACGACGGTCTCACCTTGCGGCCGGTGGCCGACACCACCGTCACCCAGGTGCCGCAGGACGGCGACACCACCGGCAAGACCACCCTGGCGAGCTGCCCGTCTCTGTGCGACGGCAATCCGAGGGGCCGCCGTGACGCCACGCTGCAGTTCGCCGTGGACAAGCTCCCGGCCAATGCCACGCAGGTGAAGGCGACCCTGCGGGTCTACGCCTGGCACGACTTCGCCGCCCGGATCCTGGCCCGCACCGTCCCCGGCGACCTGGCCGCGGCGAGCAGCCCGGCCCGGCTCGCCGCCGTCGGCAGCGTGCAGGCACTGGACAAGGTGGCCAAGGGCTACAACGAGTTCGACGTCTCGGCCTCGGTGCAGCGCAACGGCACGTACACGTTCGCGCTCTCCCAGGAGAGCCTCAACACCCGGGTCTACTGGGCCTCGCGGGAGAACTCCAAGGACAACCTGCACCCCGAGCTGGTCCTGTCGTACAAGACGCAGGCCAAGCCCACGCCGGGCAAGAGCACGCCGAGCACGGCCCTGCCCCCGGCGCCCTCGACCAAGCCGACCACGGCCGCGCCGACCACCACGGCGCCGAGCCCGACGAAGACGGCCGCCACCACCGCGCCGGCGACCAGCAAGCCACCGGCCGCCCCCACCACGCCGGCCACGCCCGAGGGCTGGCGCCTGGTCTTCAACGACGACTTCACCTCCGGCGGCATCGACAAGTCGAAGTGGAACCTGCGCGACGGTGAAGGCCGGTCGATCGACATCGGCTGCAACGTGGACGACCCGAAGAACACCTTCGTCAGCGGCGGCAATCTGACGCTACGCGCGCTGAAGCAGTCCTCCACCTGCAGCTCGCAGACCCGCCAGTACACCCAGTCCTACCTGGACACGATGGGCAAGGCGTCGTTCAAGTACGGCCGCTTCGAGATCCGCGCCAAGTCGCCGAACAAGCCCGAGAGTTCCAAGGGCCTGTGGCCGGCGTTCTGGCTGCGCCCCGACGACGGCGGCAACGGCGAGATCGACGTGACCGAGCTGCCCGGCGGTCCCGGCTGGCACGACAAGTCCACCGCGGCCATCTTCTGGGACTACACGCCGGTCAAGCAGGACACCCGGATCGCCATGCCGGGCGGCGCGCACCCGGCCGACGGCTTCCACACGTACACCACCGAATGGGACGCCAAGTCGCTGAAGTGGTACATCGACGGCAAGCTGGTGTGGACCCGGGACAGCAGCACGACGCCCTGGTTCGACAAGGCTTTCCACAAGCCGTACAACTTGCGCCTGAACTTCCAGGTCGGTGGCTGGCTGGGCAACCCGGACGCGAGCACGCAGTTCCCCGCCGACTTCGTCGTCGACTACGTGCGGGTCTATCAGCGCTGACACGTATCGCCTATCGTCGACGCCGTGGTCAACGAGTCAACACGGACGTCCGTCCCGGGTCAGCGGACCCCATCCGATCCGCTGGTCGGGACGGACCCCGATCCCCGGGGCCGGCAGGACGGGCTGGGCTGGGTCACCCGCGCCATCTTCGGTGATCCCCGGCTACGGGTCACCGTCGGCGACGACCCGGCCGCCACCGTCCGGTACGCGGTCATCCCGTCCCTGGACCACGCCCGCTTCCTGCTGCCGCTGGCCTCCCGCAAGGTCACCGCGGCGTCCCTGCTGGCGTACAACGCCCTGCGGCCGCCCAAGGTCCGGGCCGGCCGGGCCGCCGTCGGTCTGCTGGCCCGCGTCGGCGCCCTCGGCCTGACCCGGGCGCCCGTCCTCTCCGTGCACGCCCCGGAGCGTGAGCTGCTGCTCTCCTCGTTCCTGGCCGACCAACTCGGGCAGGCGGAGCTGCACGCGGCGATCGGCATCCGGCCGCCCGACCCGCACCACAAGCCCACCCTGCAGCTCTTCGACGCCGACGGCCGGCCCCGCGGTTACGCGAAGATCGGCTGGAACGACGGCACCCGGGCCATGGTCCGCGCGGAGGCCGCCACCCTGACGGAGCTGCCGGCCGGTAACGGCTTCCCGCCCGCACCGAGGCTGATCCTGCACACCCGGTGGAACGGTCGGGAGATCGCCGTCATCGAGCCGATGCCCCGCCGGGTACGCCGGATCAGCAAACCCGACACTCCCCGCCTGGACGCGATGCTGGCGGTCGCCCGGTGGGGATCACCCGCCACCGCGGCACAGCCCGTGACGGCACTGCTGGCCGGCTGGCGGGCGCGGGCGGAGGGCGCCGATCCCCGCATCCACGCCGTCATCGACAAGCTCGATCCGGAGCTGACGCTGGAGTTCGGCCACTGGCACGGCGACTGGGTCCCGTGGAACATGGCCCGGCACCAGGGCGGCCTGCTGGTCTGGGACTGGGAGAACAGCGCGCCGGGCGTGCCGATCGGCTTCGACCTGGCCCATCAGGCGTTCCAGACGACCCTGTCGACGCGCGGACGGCCCGCGGCCGAGTGTGCGGCGGCCGTGGACGAGGCGTTGCGGCGCCACGGGGCCGCCCTGGGTCTGGCCGACCCGGTCCGGCAGCGGTTCGTCGCGGACGCCTACCTGGTGGAGCTGTGGCTGCGGACGTACGAGCTGTCGGGCGGGGGCGCGGGCTGGAACCCGAAGCTGCACCCCGCCCTGCTCGACATCCTCGGCGAGCGGCTGCCCTAGCTCCAGTCGAAGGTCATACCCAGCCGCTCGGCCAGGGCCGCGTTGTGCGGGCGGTAGTACGCCGTCAGCTCGGCCCGGACGTCGTCGTCCATACCCTTGCTGGGCCGGTCGTTGAAGACGTCGTACGCGCCCAGGTCGTACGGCGGCAGCCCGATGAAGTCCAGGATCCGCGCGTACGTGGCCGCGGGCTCGCGGTACAGCGTCTCGCTCGCCACGAACAGCAGCTGCTCCCGGTCGAAGTGGTCCAGCCAGGGCGTCAGATGCTCCAGATAGCGGCCCCGCGCCCGGTACGAATACCAGTCGTAGGACTCGCTGAAGTAGTTCGGGTCGGCGAGCAGCTTCTCCCGCTCCCCCGCCGTCCGCGACTCCTCCGCCGCCAGCGCCGCCGCGAAGTCCAGCGGCTCCACGCCCTCGGTACGCCGTTCCTTCCAGTGCGAGTACGCCCGTTCCACCGGGTCCCGCAGCAGCACGACCATCCGGGCCCGCGGCATCAGCTGCGCGACCCGGGACGCCACCAGGGGATGGAACATGTACAGCGGGGCGGCCTCGCCCACCTTCGGCGGAGCGCCGTGCTTGCGATGCAGCGCCGCCCGCTGTTTCACCGTCGGGAAGTGCGAGCGGTACCACGCCTCACCGCGCGGCCAGTTCTCCTCGAAGTAGTGCGAGGTCTTGGTGTTCCACGCGGGGAAGAGCCGCGGCACCAGCGGGTGCTGGATCAGATACCGCCACAGCGACGTGGTGCCGCCGCGCTTCGTGCCGATCACCAGGAAGTCCGGCAGCGGCCGCTGGTCGCTGGTGCGTTCGCCGTAGCGGACCAGCAGCTCGCGGACCTGTTCCTTGGCGCCGCGGGGGGCGACGCTCTTGATCCGGTCCTTCACGGTCACGACGAGACCTCCTGAGTCGGTGCCGGCCGGAGCTGTGCCCGGACGTTGTGCAGGGCCGCGCGGACGCGGCGGTCGGCGAGGGCGGTGAGGCCGGCGGCGGCGATGACGCCGAGGGTGACGGCCAGGCCGGGCAGGCCACGGCCGGCGATCAGGACACCGGTCCCGGCCGCGGCGCCGGTCGCGGCGATCGCCACGCCGGCGGCGAGCACGAGGGTACGGCCGAACAGCGGCTCGCCCAGCGCCCGCCGGGCCAGGACCGCGGCCAGCACGTTCTCGCAGACGATGCCGAGCGACCAGGCGACCGCCGCCCCCAGGGCACCGTGCCGCGGGATCAGCACCACGCACGCGACCACGTTGAGCAGCAGCCCGGCGACGGTGGCGAGCAGGTGCCCCCGGCTGTTGCCGCTCATCAGCAGCACGGTCTGCACCAGCCCGACGCCGACGTTGACGAGCATCGCCACGGCCAGGACGGCCATCGGGGTGGCACCGGCGGAGAACTCACGGCCGAACAGCGCCAGGAAGGCCGGCGCGAACACCGCCAGGACCAGGTAGGCCGGCCAGGAGAGCGCGACGATCCACAGGGTGGTCCGCCGGTAGACCCGGGCGGCGTCGGCGCGCCGGTCGGCACCGAGCAGCCGGGACAGCTGCGGCGCGATGGCCACCCGCAGCCCTTGCATGATCAGCAGACCGGCCAGCACGTACCGGCCGACGGCGGCGAACACACCGGCCTCCGCCTGGGTGGCCAGGGCACCGGTGAGCAGGACGCCGACCCACATGCTGCCGGCGTCGATCGCCACCGAGGCGGCCCGGGGCAGTGCGAAGCCCCAGAAGGTCCGCCAGTCGGCGCGGCCGGAGCGCAGGCTCGCACCCGCACCCAGGCCGAGCGGGCGGACGACCAGGACCAGGGCCAGCACGAGCGCCGCACCCAGCGGCAGCAGCCAGCCGCCGAAGCCGAGCAGCAGCCCGCCGCCGGTCAGCACCGCGGCGATCATCAGGACCGGCCGGGCGATCGGCACGAACAGGAACTGCACGCCGACGTACGCCGACACGGAGCGGGTGGCCCGGACGGCCGCGAGCAGCACGGTGGAAGCCACCACCAGCGGCACGCCGACGGCCGCGAGACGGATCAGCGCGGCGCCGTCCGGGTCGTCGAGCAGCGCCCGCGCGACCGGGCCGGCCGTCAGCACCCCGGCCCCGGCCACCGCCAGGGCGAGACCGAACGTCGGCAGCACAGCCAGCGGCAGCAGCCGGGCCGCGTCACCCTGCGGGCCGAGCCGGCGCCGCGGGATCGCCCACATCAGGCCGGTGTCCGCGCCGAGGCAGCAGATCGCCCCGGCGATGGTCACCAGGCCGATGACGCTGAACAGCGCGCCGGAGCCGTCGGCGCCGAAGGCCCGGACGATGACGGTGGTGAGCACAAAACCGAAGGCGCCGTTGACGGCCGCGCCGACCAGACCGACGGCTCCGCTGCGGGTGCTACGGCGTACCTCGGTGTCGGCCGGACCGGGCGCGGCGACCGTCGTCATGCCGGCACCTCCTTCACGCTGCGGTTGACCGGTCCGTCCACGGCCGCCAGGCCGAGGCCGAGGGCGAAGAACAGCACCGACATGTTCGGGTCGATGTAGGAGTAGAACGGCGTCACGATCGCCGCGATGATCGGCAGCGCGCTGAGCCACAGCCCGGCCGGTGTCACGGCGGCCGCCAGCCGGCGCGCGATCACCAGCAGCAGCAGGTAGAAGCAGATCGTCGCCGGGATGCCGTGGCTGTAGAGCAGCTGCCAGATCATGCCCTGGGTGCCCAGCGGTTCGGACGCGTGCGTGGTGTCGACCGAGTTCGGCTGCCCGAAGCCCAGCAGGGGCGAGCGCACGACCGCGGCCCAGGTCTGCACGTACAGGTCGAAGCGGTCCGAGGTGGTGTCGGTGCTCGAGGTGCGGTTGGTGATCAGGTCGAAGACCGGGATGAACAGCGTGACGATCCAGCCGATCAGCATGATGCCCACGACCGGCAGCAGCAGCCGGACCCGGCCCCGCAGCACCTCCCGGAACAGCAGGTAGGCAACCCCGGCACCCAGGCCGATGAACATGCCACGGTTCAGCGTCAGGAATGCCGGGACCAGCGACAACGGCAGGGAGACCAGGAGCACGATGCGCATCGGGCCGCGACGCACCGACATCAGGTATGCGAGCACGAACGGCACCAGGAAGCTGTACGCCGTACCCCAGTTGTTCGTGTACGGGTACGGCGCCGCCGGCCGGTAGATCGGGTTACGGCTGAACTTGTTGAACTCCGTCGAGTCCAGGTGGGTGATGTCGAGGATGTACCGCTCGGCCTGCACGGCGTGCGGCAGCACCAGCTCGAACGGGCTCGGGGAGCTGAACGTCGGCAGCAGCACCCCGAGCCAGCCCAGCGCCACCATCGACAGCCAGAAGATCGCCAGCGGGTTGGCCACCCTGGCCCAGGGCACACCGTCACGAATCAGGTTGTAGACATAGATCCCGACCAGCAGACCGGTGATCAGGTGACCGAGCCGCAGGCCGAAGACGAGCAGGTTGGTGACATGGTCCAGGCGGGTGGCGCTGACCGTGACGATGCCCAGGAAGATCAGCCAGAGCACGGTGCCGGTGGGCAGCCGGATGTTGCCGCGCGACGTGAGAAGGGTCAGCAGCACCGCGCCGAACAGCGGCCAGACGAAGTAGAAGACCCCGAGCCCCCACCAGAGCGGCAGCAGCGCGAACATGCCGGCGATCGGCCACACCGGGAGCTTGGCCTGGCGTACCGCCCAGGCGCCGGGCTCGAGCACACCCGGCTCGACCAGGGCGACCGCGCGGGCCCGGGCCGGCGCGGTCGCCCGCGCGAGCCGCCGGCCGCGCACGATCGTCCTGGCCACCGCTCAGATCCCCTTGCCGCGCTTCTGGGCCATCCGCAGCACCCGCTCGCCGGTCATCAGACCGAGGATCACCGGCACCGTGACCAGCACGCGCTTCTCCCGGGGGTTCAGCCGGACGACGGCGGCGAGCTCCTTGACCGCCTCGGTGCGCCGGTTGCCCGACGCCAGCGCGAACGCGATCTGCCCGCGCAGCCGGGCCATCCCGGCCCGGCTGGTGGCCAGCTCCGGGTGCTTGCCGATGAGGTAGCGCTGGGCCTCGACGATGGTCGCCCACCGTCCGAAGTAGAACGAGCCACCGTGCCAGTCGACGATGACCAGCGCCTGCCGGACCACCGCGATCGGCGTGTGGGCCGACACCCGCAGCAGCCACTCGTAGTCCTCGCTGTAGCCGCCGGGAATGCCCTCGTCGACCTCACCGGCCGCGGCCCACGTGGAACGGCGCACCAGCATCGTGCTGGAGTGCACCTCCATCACCCGGTCGGCGAGCAGCTCCTCGTGCACGACCCGGTCGCGGTCCAGCACGCGTTCCTTGTCGATGCCCGGTCCGCGCAGCCGCAGCCCGCAGCTCACCGCGCCGACGGCCGGGTCGGCGAGCTCCTCGACCTGGCGGCTGAGCTTGGTGGGCAGCCAGATGTCGTCGTCGTCGCAGAAGGCCAGCAGCTCGCCGGTCGCCGCCTCCACGCCGCTGTTGCGGCCGCCGGGCAGCCCCTGGCGGCGGGTGTTGGCGATCAGCTTCAGCGCCCGGTCGGGGCCGACCGGCACGTCGAGGTCGCGCACCTCGACGTGGTCGTAGACCACGACGCACTCGACCCGGCCCGGATAGTCCTGGCCGAGGATGCTGGCCACGGCGCGTTCCAGCAGCCCGGGCCGGTCGCGGGTGGCGACGACGACGCTGATCTCCGGGTACGTCGGTGGCACGGCCTGCTCCCCTGCGCTGTCGGACATGGCGTTCTCAGGCACCTCGGCCTCCGGTGAGCACGAAGCCGACGGTCTGGGCCCCGGCGGAGCGCAGCCGGTCGACCAGCCGGGTCAGCTCGCCGTTACGGGTACGGTCGCGGGCCACCACGAGCACCGCCACCCCGGTCTGCGCGGCCCGTACGCCGCGCTCGTCGGTGTCGGACGGGGGTGCGTCGATGACCACCACCCCGGAGTCGGGCTCCTCGCCGAGGGCGCACAGCCGGACGACGCCGCCACCGATCAGCACGACCAGCAGCCGGCTGTCCGGGTCAGCCGCGCCGCTGCCCGCTGTGTTGGGGCCCGCCGCGACCACGGGCGTCTGCCGGACCGGTGCCTCCATGATCAGGGTGGCCTCGGGATCGGCGGAGGTGGTCTGCACCTGGGTGGGCGCGTCCGCGGTACGCAGGCCGGAGCCGGCGATCCGGGTGACGCCCGGCGCCGGGGTGGCCGCGGTGCCGCCCATGCCGAGCCGACCGGCGGTAGCCGAACCGTTCACCCCGGCCGGCGCGGACGGCGACAACGTGCGGGGGCGCGGCGGGGTGCGCTTCTGCGCAGCGAACAGCACCCGCTTCAGCTCCTCATGGCTCTCCGGCGGCGCGGCCAGCGTGACGTCCTGGCCGGCCTCGGCCAGCGCGACCGCCAGATTTCCGGTCACCGTCGTGCGGCCCTCGTCGTTGCGGCCGGAGAGCACGACGAGTGCGCGGTCGGGGTGCCGGTCGATCCACTTCAGCACGGCCAACGAGACGTACCGGGCGTCGGCCGCCGCCGCCTCGTCGTGGTGCCGGCCGACCGCGCGGACCACGCCGAGCGCCGGCAGCCCGATCAGGTCGGCGGCCTGGTCGACGGACCGGACCCGGCGGTCCAGGGCCTCCCGGGCGTGCGCGGCGACCATGCCCAGCAGCAGACCGCCGAGCACCGCGCCGAGCAGGTAGAGCAGGCCGGCGTCGTGACTGGACGGAATCGGCGAGCGGGCCGCGGCAGTGATCGAACCGGGGCTCAGATCGGCCGAGGACACCTTGGCGCGCGCGTTGGCCAGCTGGGCGATCTGGTCGTTGAGGGCGCTCACCTGGTCCAGCGTCGCCTGGGTACGCGGCGACGCGGTGTCCGTGCTGCTCTTCTGGTTGGGCAGCGCCTTCTGCACCGCCAGCCGCTGGCCCGTCACCTGCTTGATGGTGTTGTCGTAGGAGAGGATCAGCCCGGCCCGCTGCTGCTTGTAGATGTCCTCCCGGACGCGCAGGTAGGTCTCGGCCGCGGTGTTCGCCCCGGTGATGGCGCTGCGCTCGCTGTCCCCGGCGTACTGGAAGCGCAGCACCTGGCCGCCCGTGGGCACCTCGGTGGTGAGCGACTCCCGGACCGCCTCGGGGTCACGGTTGAGGATCCGCGCGGTCGAGTCGATGACGTCGTTGCCCAGCGCGATGCCGTTCTCGGCGGTCATGTTGATGGCCCGGTCCGCGCCGCTGGACGGCAGGGTGAACGGGTCGGTGACCACGGGACGCAGCACGACAACCGTTGTCGCGCGATACGTCGCCGGAAAGAAAAAGAGGTACGCGAGCACCGCGAGCGTGACGGCCGCGGTCGCGGTCAGCACGATGCGCCACCGGCGCAGCGGAATCCGTACGACGTCCGCGAAGCCGACGACCCGCTGCCGGCTCGCGGCGACGGAATCAGTCACATCCATGAGTCGTCTCTCCCCGACATGTCTGCAGTTGTGTGTCGGTACATCTGAGTCGCACCGAAACCTTCCCCGGCCGGCATCCTCGCGCGGCCGGGGAAGGTTACGCAACAGAGAGTCGTCGCTCCGACGACAATCCGTGTTACGAAGTGGCGAAGAACAGCGTCGGGTTGGACCACGTCGCCTCGGCCGTCGGCGCCGCCACCACATTGGCGGTGGAGCCGTCGACCGCGGTCGTCGCGGCCGGGTCGAAGTTGACCGTCCGGAGTGTCCCGTCGGTGGAACCGTAGACCAGCTTGCCGGCCACCCAGGTCATGCCGCGCACCGTGCGCCAGTCGATGCCCGAGGTCGGCAGCGTGAAGGCGGTGCACCCGATGACGTAGCCGTCCGGCGTGAGGTAACGGTAGAACAGCGCGTTGCTCGACGAGGTCGTGTAGTACATCCGGCCCTGCGAGTAGAACGCGCCGGTCATGCTGGCCGCCGCGTACCACGAGTTGTAGCCGCTGCTCACCCACGGGGCACCGATCGCGCCGGAGCCACTGAGGATGGAGATGTTCAGCAGGCTGCCGCTGGGCGCGCTCGCGTCCGTCTTGGCCCAGTACACCTTGTTGCCGACCACGAACGCCGACTTGGCGCTGGTGAGCTGCGGCTGGCTGACCGTCGCGGGGGTGCCCACTCCGGACACACCGTACGACACCTTGGTCACCTGGCCGTTGCCGGCGCCCAGGTAGAGGTAACCGGAGGCGGCCTGCGGGGCGTCCTGGATGGCGATGGTGCGCCCACCGGCGTCCGGGAAGTAGCCCTGCCGGCCGTGGTACTCGTTGCCCAGGCCGTCGGAGTCGAAACCGGCGAACAGGCCGTTGGGGCCCTTCCACAGCTCCCACATGATCGGGCCCCAGTTGGTCCCGCCGGCCGGCAGCTGACCGCCCGGCGAGCGGGTCGGGTTCCAGTTCAGCGGTACGCCGTTCTGCTGGTCCAGCGCGGCGATGCCGTAACGGCTGACGCCACCCGGGCCCTGCGTGTCGTTGCCGTTGGCGTTGTTCTGCCAGCGGAAGTGCCCGCCGACGTAGACCACGCCGTCGGCGACCTCCAGCGAGGTGACCGAGTCGGTGCCGGTGACGTCGACCCAGGTCGCCTGGACGTTGCTGCCCCGGTCCGCGGTCTCCCAGCGGGCGGTGGTGTCGCAGTACGCGTCGCCACGGCCACCGTCGGCGATGATCACGAAGTAACTGCCGTCGTCGTTGAAGTCGACGTCACGGGCGTAGAACGGGAACGAGCTGCTGTAACAGGCGGCCACGTACCGGTCGGTGTTCCAGTCCGCGACGGTGGGCGTACCCGCGGTGTCGATCATGACGACCTGGTTCCGGGCGTTTCCGTTGACCTCGGTGAAGTTGCCGACCGCCACGACGGTGTCACCGTCGGGCGCGACCGCGAGGCCCCAGACCAGCTCGGTGCTGTTGGCGTACGGCCGGGCCCCGCTCGCGTCGATCTGGAAGGTGCTGTCGATCGCGCCGGTGGTGGCGTTGAGCCGGGCCAGCAGTCCGTGCTCGGTGCCGTTGATCCAGTGGAACGCACCCGCGATGTACAGATGGTTCTCGTGCACGATGGCCCGGCGCACCACACCGCCGTCGGCCCGGCCGACCCAGCTGGTGATCGTGTCGCCGGTGGCCGGGTCCAGCTCGACGAGGTTCTTGCGGGACACACCGTTCACGGTGCTGAAGTTGCCACCGACGATGAGCTTGCCGTCCGGGCTGACCGCGAGGGTCTGCACCGCACCGTCGAGCACCGGGGTGAAGCCGGCACGGAGCGCGCCGGTGCCGGCGTCGTAGGCCACCAGGTTGCTCGCCGGCGACCAGGTACTCGCGCCGGCGGGCTTGATGCCGCTGAAGGATCCGCCGGCGTAGACCGTGTTACCGATCTGCGCGAACGCGCGGATGCTGCCGTTCTGGGCGTGCGGCGTGTAGTCCACCGGGTTGGCCGAGACGATGGTCGCGGGGTCGTTCGGGGGCACGTACACGGCGGAGGCCGGTACGGCGGTCAGAGCGACCGTCAGACTCAGCACCGCGGTGGACGCCAGGATCCTGGCGGCCGGCCGCGACCGTAGTCGACGCTTTAGGGACACGGGCCCTCCTAATGAGAACTTAAAGATTGACGCAGCCTCGTGCGGTGGGCGTCAGTGCGCTATCGACCGTCCGGACGGAGACGTTGCCTGTTCGGAAAGTCCAGGGGCACAGAGGATGGACGAAGTGTGGGCGATCACGACGGAGCCAGCCGGAACGGCGCCACGCCGGGACTCGCCCGGACACTCCACGCCGCGGCTTCGGCCAGGTCCGCCAGGCTCACCTGCGGTGCCTCCCGGGCCACGACCAGTTTCCTGCCTTCCAGCTCACGGGCCATCGCGACCTGGTGGTCGTCGACGTGCTCACCGAAGGCTCTGCGCCGGGGGACGTACAGCGCGCGCTTTCCGGCCTGCATCGCCGCCAGCGCGGAGCCCACCCCGGCGTGCGAGATGACCGCGTCCGCCTCGGCGAGGGCCTGGCGCATCTCGGTGATCGGCACCTGTTTGCGGGCACCGGCGGGCATCTTATCGACAACGGTCGAGCCCACCTGCCACAGCACGTCCCATTCCGGCGGCAACAGGGTCACGAGGTGGTTGAGCAGGCGCGGGAACGTGTAGCGCTCGTGCGTACCCAGGGTCACCACGACCTTGCTCACCGGGCGCGGCTCGGCGAGCGGCTCGGCCTCGAAAGCGTCGAAGATGGACCCGCCGTACTGCCAGGTATCGTCTGCCCAGGCCGGATACTGCGTGTAGAGCCGGGTGCGCGGCACCCGAGCGGCGAGCCGGCCGGTGAGTGACGGCCCCTCCGTGCGGGTCGCACTCTCGATGTAGGAGCACGGCACCCCGGCCCGGGTGGCGGGCAGGAAGAACGCCAGCGCCACGCTGGCGCCGGTGCTGATCACCCGCTCATAGCGCCGGCTGCGGAACATGCGCTCCGCGACGATCAGGTCCTTGACCGCACCGACCAGGTCCCGGCTGGTGGCCGGGGGCACGAAGACGACGTCCTCACCCTCCAGCAGGGACCGGCTCTGCGGACTGTCGAAGGTCACCCAGCGGCGCTCCCCCACGCCGAGCCGCGGTGTCAGGTCGTGCAGCTCGGCGAGGTGGCCCCCGGTCGAGGCGACGAGCAGCGTCGTCACGGCGCGGTCGCCGAGACGACCGGCGCGGCTGCCGGAGCGGCCTCGACGGGAACCTCGGCCTCGGCGGCGGCCGGCGGCGGGACCGGGCGGGGATACCGGCCGGCCAGGATGCCGACGGCCAGGGCGTAGCCCAGGAACAGCGCCGGGCCGAACAGCAGTCCGCTGATGACGTCGGTGAGCCAGTGCTTCTGGGTGTAGATCCGCGAGTAGCCCTCGTACGTCGCCATGATCAGCACGACGGTGCCCAGCAGCACGTGCCAGCGCCGGCGCAACTTCCACGTCAGGGCGATGAACAGGGCGATCGCCCCGAAGGTCATGACCACCCGGGCGATGCCGCCCGACGGGTACGAGCCCAGCCCGGTCGGCGGGTGCCCCCGGTTGACCATGCCGGCCAGGATCGCCTGCACGTACTGCTCCAGCGGGAAGCTCGCCAGGATCGCCACCAGCGGGATCCAGAACCGCTTGCGCCAGAACGGGGCGAACAGCACCGCCGCCACGACCACCACGATCTTGAGCGGGTCACGGTCGCCCAGGGCCGTGTACCACCAGTTGAAGTCCTCGAAGCCGGGGCTGCGCCGGTCGGTGACCCAGAGCAGGACCGGCCAGTCGATGACGTTCTCCAGCCGGTGCGCCAGGATGCCGACCGGCCAGAAGACGGCGACGATCACGGCGGCCCAGAAGAGCACGAACACCAGGGCCGTCATCGGCCGCCCGAGCGTCACCACCAGCCCGGCGACGGCCTGGTGGGTCTTCGCCGCCAGCCGGCCGCGCGCCAGCCGCCGGCCCGGCCCGTACGCGAGCAAGGGGCCGGCGACCGCCGGCACGATGACCGCGAACGCGGCGATGAAATACAGCAGTACCACCGAACAGTCCCCATCCTGCGGCGTCCCGGCCGCATACCTGCACAAGCTGTCGAACAGCGCCCCCCGCGCGAGGCGTCAGTAGGCTCCTGAGCCCCGCATGACCGCCATCGCGGTCCGCATGAGGATCACCAGGTCGACGGTGAGCGACCAGTTCTCCACATACCGCAGGTCCAGCCGGATCGAGTCCTCCCAGGACAGATCCGACCGCCCGCTCACCTGCCACAACCCCGTCATGCCGGGCTTGACCACCAGCCGCCGGCGCATGTCCTGCGGATACTGCTCGACCTCGCTGGGCAGCGGCGGGCGCGGCCCCACCAGCGACATCTCCCCCAGCAGGACGTTGATCAGCTGAGGCAGCTCGTCGAGGGAGTAGCGGCGCAGGATCCGCCCGGACCGGGTCACCCGGGGATCCGCACGGATCTTGAACAGCACCCGGCGTGCTCGTTCTGCTGCCGCATCGCCTCGAAGCGCGCCTCGGCGTCGGTGTGCATGGTGCGGAACTTGTACATCCGGAACGACTCACCGCCGCGGCCCACCCGGACCTGCCGGAAGAACACCGGGCCACCGGTGTCCAGCCGGATGACCAGCGCGACCAGCAGGAACAGCGGCGCGAGCAGCACCAGCAGCAGCGCGGCCACCGACACGTCGAACATGGATTTGATCAGGCGCCGGCCGCCGGAGAGCCGGGGATGCTCGATGTGCATCATCGGCAGCCCGTCGACCGGGCGCACGGTGATCCGGTCGCCGGCGGTGTCCACCAGCGACGACGAGACGATCAGGTCGATGTCGTCGCGTTCGAGCTCCCAGGCCAGCCGGCGCAGCATCGGGCCGTCGAGCTCCGGGCAGGACATCACCATCACCGTGTCGGCACCGGCGGCGGCAGCCGAATTGGCCGCCGCGCCCAGGGCGCCGAACACCGGCACGTCCACCGTGTGCGCCGCATCGGCCAGCTGCCCCGCGGGCAGGCAGGCACCGATGACCTGGAATCCGTGGTGGGAGCGGCGGTGCAGCTGACGGGTCATCTGCGCGACGGCCGAGGCGTGCCCGATCGCCAGCACCCGGTGCATGCAGGCCCCGCGCCGGCGGGAGCGGTGCAGCACCTTGCGCAGCACGAATCGACCGGCCAGCGACAACACCGTGGTCAGCACGAGGGCGATCAGCAGGTAACCCCGGGCGATGTCCGCTTTGGCGACATAGGAGGCCAGCGCGATGCCCAGGGTGAGCCGGACGCCGGCCCGCAGCACCCGTTGATACTCCTCGCCGCCGACGAACAGCACCCGCCGTTCGTAGGCGTGCGTCAGCGCCAGCAGACCCACCCACACGGGCGGGATGAGCGCGGACAGCACCAGATACCAGTCCGCGTACGGCGCGCCCTGGAACCGCAGCACGAAGGCGGCCAGTGTGGCCACCAGGGTCGCGCCGAAGTCGATGACCAGGAGCAGCTTGACGTAACGCGCCTCCCAGACCCAGCGGTCGGCGTGGCCGCGCCCGTCGGAGACACCGAGATCCCGTTCGGTGACTCCCGCATACGTCGATGGTGCCGGAATCGGTCCGCTCGCGGCGCTGTCCGCCGTTGTTTCCGTCGTTGTCACGACGCCCCTGCCCGGTGTGAGACCCCACGCCCACTCGGCAATTTCGTGCACCCCACTTACGACGCCCCCCACCCCTTGGCCTCACAACAACAAAGCGCAAGGACGCTCAGGCGGTGAACGCTAGACGACGGCCGGGGAAATACCGACCCCCGGGTCGCAATCTTTACGATCGCGGGACCAAGTTTTCGGATACCGGAGCGGGCGGCAACATCGTGCATTGCCGGTGAACTCGGTTCTACATCGGACAAAATAACAGGCATACCCACAGTGACGTCACCGGGCGACCACCGGCCGACCATTGTCCGGTTTCCCCGCATTGGCGCTCATGATTTGTCCGATAAGCACGTCTGCGGCATCGCACGGTAACACGGCGGGCGCGGAGCGCGTGCGCGACGTAGTTGCGATCCTCGATGTCCGGCTGAGCTTAGTCGATCATCCGGGTTGGACAGAACCAGCCGAATGTGAGACACGCCCGTCGTTCGGCCCACTTGACAATGGATGATCCACTGAGTCCCGTCGGAAAAAGATCACCACCGACCATTCCGAACGAGGTGCGGAACGGCGGCGCGGGAAGCAGTTCAGCGCCGCACGAGCCGCAGTGCCGGCGCCGGGCAGCGGTCCACGGCATGGCGGGCGGAATCCTCGAGGTGCCGGGGCACAGCCGGTTCCGCCTCGCCGCCGCGGGCCACCGGATAGCCCCAGTCGTCCTCGGCCAGCAGCCCGGGCAGCAGCTCGGCACAGAGCCCACGGCCGTCGCAGGCCGTCCAGTCCACGTGCAGCCGGGTGGTGCTCATCGCCGTACCCCCTCGGTGGCCAGGCAGTGGCCCGCCAGGTGGGCGGCCACGTCGGCCTCGAACGCGCGCAGCGCACCGGTGATCATGCGGGCCGTACCGTCCGGGTGGCGGCAGGCGCCGCGACCGGTGACCAGGGCGGCCAGCCTGCCCACCTCGGCCGCAGGCCGGGCCGGGTCCGGTGCCCGGCCAGGTCGTCCAGCGTCGTGGCCAGCCGGGGTGACGTCGTGAAGGGTGGGCGAGGTTCCCGGTCAGAGCAGGCCGTGGCTCATCGCCCGGGTCACCGCGGCGGTGCGGTCGGCCACGTCCAGCTTCGCGAAGGCGCGCAGCAGGTGGGTCTTGACGGTCGCCTCGGCGATGAACAGCTCCCGGCCGATGTCGGCGTTGGTGAGTCCCCGGGCCACCAGGCGCAGCACCTCCGCTTCCCGGGCGGAGAGCGTCGGCGGCGCCGGGCTGCGGACCTGCCGGACCAGGGTGGAGGCGACGCTGGGCGCGAGGACGGTCTCCCCGCGGGCCGCGGCCCGGACGCCCTCGGCCAGCTCCGCCGGCGAGGCGTCCTTGAGCAGATATCCGCCGGCGCCGGCCTCGATCGCGCGCAGGATGTCACGATCCGACTCGTACGTGGTCAGCACCATCACCCGTACGCCCGGCATCGTCGCCACGATCCGCGCGGTCGCCTCGACACCGTCGCCGCCGGGCATCCGCAGGTCCATCAGGACGATGTCCGGCCGCAGCTCGGCGGCGAGCGCCACGCCCTCGGGCCCGGACGAGGCCTCACCGACCACGGTCAGGTCGGGCTCGGCCTCCAGCATGCCGCGGATGCCGTGCCGCACCACGGGATGGTCGTCGACCAGGATCAGCCGGATCACGCCGCCACCTCCACCGCTCACGCCTGCCCCTCTCATGCCGGCACCTCGACCTCGACGAGGGTGCCCGTGTCGGGGTCGCTGTGCACGGTCAGGGTGCCGTTCACCTGCTCGGCCCGGGTCCGCATGCCGGGCAGCCCGAAGCCGGACACGGCCGCGGCGTCGAATCCCCGGCCGTCGTCCCGCACCACCAGCCGGACGCTGTCCGGGCCGAAGGCGAGCAGCACCGCCACCTCGTGCGCGTCCGCATGGCGGCGGACGTTGGTCAGCGCTTCCTGGGCCGCGCGCAGCAGCACGACCTCCACCACGGTCGGCAGCCCCCGGGTGTCCCCGGTGAGGCGGAAGGTCGCCGGGATGCCGGTCTCCTCGGCGAAACGGCTCACCTGGCGGCGTACCGCATCGGGCAGTGAGCCGGTCGCCAGCGCGGCCGGCGCCAGGGCCGCGACCAGGGCCCGCGACTCGGCCAGGTTCTCCCGGGCGGTCCGCACGGCCAGCGCGAGCCGCTCGTCGGCCAGCGCCGGATCGGCCGCCTGCAGCAGGGTGATGATGCTGGTGAAGCCCTGCGCGAGGGTGTCGTGGATCTCGCCGGCGAGCCGGGCCCGCTCGGCGGCGACCCCGGCCTCGTGCGACAGCCGGGCCACCTCGGCCCGGCTGCTCTCCAGCTCGGCGATGAGCGCGGCGCGTTCCCTGCTCTGCTGGATGACCCGGTCGATCCAGGTCCCGAGCCAGACCGCCACGGCAGCCGTCATCACGAAGATCGGGCCGACGTGGGTGATGAAGGACCAGTCGGCACCACCGCGGAGAAATCCGGCCACGAGCGGCAGCAGGTTCGCGCCGACGACCGCGACGACCGCCGCGCGGATCTCCAGCGTCATGAAGATCAGCGGGCAGAGGGCGAAGAGCAGATAGCTCACGGTGGAGACCGCTACCGTGCCGGCGGCGAACACGACCAGCACGACGACGACGAACGGCAGGCCGGCCCGCCCGTGCCGCCCCCAGAAGCCGTAGAGCAGGGCGACCACCGCTATCGCGCCGACGGCGACGGCCCGGAGCCCGGGGCCGGTCCCGGACTGGCCGAGCACCGACGCCGCCACCGCGAGGGCGACGACGGCGTAGAAGACCACCCAGGCCCGGGAGTGCCGGGCGATGGGCTCGCCCGGGCCACCCGCCGGCGCGGTCATGCGTCGCGGGTGTTCGTCCAGCGGAAGGTCACCAGGCACAGCACTGATCCGATCACACACCAGGCGAGCAGCACCAAGGCGATCCGGCCGTGCTCCCAGGCGCCGCCGGCCTCGAAGCCGGCCGCGGTGTCCGGCAGGAAGACGGACTTGAAGCCCTGCGCCATCCACTTCACCGGAAAGATCGAGGCTACCGTGATCATCCAGTCGGGCAGCTGGGTGATCGGATGGATGAACACGCCGGAGATGAACTGCAGCGCGACCACCGGCACATTGAGCACGGCGCCGGCGGTCCGGGCCGAGCGGACCAGGGCGCTGGCGGCGATCCCGAGCAGCCCGCAGGCGACGACGGAGAGCACGAAGAGCCAGCCGAAGGTGAACCAGCGCCCGGCGTCGGTGGGCAGCGACAGATCGAAGAGGATCACGCCGACGGCGAGCAGCACGACCACCTCGGCGGCGGTCAGCACGGCGACCATGATCAGCTTGCCGAGAAAGTACGCGGTGGCGGTGACCGGCGTGCCCCGGAGCCGCTTGAGCGTGCCGTCCTCCCGGTCGGTGGCGATCCCGACCCCCATGGTGATGAACGAGGTGGCGACGATCCCGTACGCGATCATGCTGGCCGAGAAGATCCGGGCGGCGCTGAGCCCGGGATGGTCGTAGTCATCGGCGAAGATCGTGCCGAAGAGCAGAAGCAGCAGGGCGGGGAAGAGAAAACTGAAGATCAGCGCGGTGCGGTCGCGGAAGAACTGAAGAGTCTCGACCCAGCCGCGGCTGACCCCCATCCGCGCGGTCGAGGGAAGGGCCGTGTCGGTGGTCGTCATCGCTGCTCTCCGATCAGGGTGAGGTAGGTGTCCTCGAGGCTGGGGCGGGTGACGGTGAGGCTGGTCAGGTCGACGCCGGCCGCGGTGAGCCGGGCGATCAGCGGGGCCGGGTCGGTGGTCTGCTCGGACTCCCGCCCGTTCGGGCCGGTCCATTCGACGGTGGCGCCGGCGCCGGCCCGGCCGCCGAGCGTGGCCGGCGTCCCCTCGGCCACCAGGGCGCCGGCGGCGATGACGGCCAGCCGGTCGGCGAGCGCCTCGGCCTCGTCGAGGTAGTGGGTGGTGAGCAGGATGGTGGTGCCCTCGGCGGCGAGCGCCCGGACCAGCTGCCAGAACTGCCGCCGGGCCTGCGGGTCGAAGCCGGTGGTGGGCTCGTCGAGGAACACGACCTCGGGCCGGCCGACGATGCCGAGCGCGACGTCGAGGCGGCGGCGCTGCCCCCCGGACAGGGCCCGGACCTTGGCCTTGGCCTGGGCGGAGAGCCCGACCAGCTCGATGACCTCGGCGGCGGACCGGGGCCGGGGATAGAACCCGGCGAGGTGCCGTACGGTCTCGGCCACGGTGAGATCGGCGGCGTCGGTGGCGGACTGCAGCACGATGCCGATCCGGGCCCGCCAGGCCCGCCCGCCGGTGGCCGGATCCTGGCCGAGCACCCGTACCTCACCGGAGTCCCGCCGCCGGTGCCCCTCGAGAATCTCGACGGTGGTGGTCTTACCGGCGCCGTTGGGGCCGAGCAGGGCGAAGACCTCGCCGTGCGGCACGGAGAGATCGATGCCCGCGACCGCGGGACGGGAACCGTAGGTCTTGCGGAGGCTGGTGACCTCGATCGCTGTCATGCCTACGAGCTTGGCGAAGCAGGGGGTCCGCCCGGGACGACCGCCCGGCTGTCACCCCGTGTCCACCGATCGACGGACAGCTACTCCCAGCGGAACTTGCGGGCGGCCGTGGTGAGGGCGACCGCGGCCCAGAGGGTGAGGCTGAGCCAGATGCTCGCCGGCACCGCGGTGCCGTTCGTCAGGGTGTTACGCAGGGCCTCGGCGTGCGCCGCGAGCGGCAGCAGGAAATGTCCCGCCGGGCCCAGGTCGGGCGCCGCGAACATGATCCCGCCCGCGGCGAGCATGAGCACGTAGATCAGGGTGGCCGCGGCCGTGGTCGTCTCGGGCCGCAACACGCTGGCGAGGAGCAGGGCCAGGCCGCAGTAGGCAGCGGTGGCGAGCACGGTCACGCCGATGGCCGGGAGGACCTGGGAGAGCTCCGGCCGCCAGCCGGCCGCGACGCCGACCAGGGCGAGGACGAGCACCTGCACCGCGACCAGGCAGAGGATCGCGGCGGTCTTGGCGAAGAGCAGGCCGGGGCGGGTCAGCGGGGAGGCGCCGAGGCGCTTGAGCACGCCGTAGCTGCGCTCGTAGCCGGTGGTGATCGCCTGCCCGGTGAAAGCCGTCGACATCACCGTCAGGGCGAGCACGCCGGGGACGACAAAACCGAGGCGGTCGTCGCCGGGCACGTTGGTGGCCCGGGTCAGGCCGGCCCCGAGCAGCACCAGCAGGGGCACGCCCATGGCGAGCACCACGGCCTCACCACGGCGGGCGGTCAGCAGCAACTCCATGCGGACCTGCTGGCGCAGGATCGCCCGCATGGGTGCCCGGCCGGGGGCGGGGGTGAACGTGCCGGCGTCGGTGCTCATCGCCCAGCTCCAGGATTCGTCACGGGCGTCATCGGGTGGCTCCGGCGGTCAGGGCCAGGTAGACGTCTTCGAGGGTACGGCGGCGGGTGTTGACCGCGGTGACCTGCGCGCCGGCCGTGGCGAACCAGCCGAGCACCGCGGCGATGGCCTCGGTGTCGAGAGAGCCGGCGATCGCGTACTCACCCGGGTTGTCCTCGGTGACCTCGGCGTCCAGGCGGGCGGCGAGGTCGGCGACCGGGAGGGCGGGGTCCGCGCGGACCTGAAGGAGGTCGATCCCGGCCGCGGCCGTGAGCTCGGCCGGCGTGCCGGTCGCCGCGACCACGCCGTTGTCCATGATGACCACGTGATCGGCCAGGCTCTCGGCCTCGTCGAGCAGGTGCGTGGTGAGCAGGACGGAGACACCGTCGGCGCGCAGGCTCTCGACCAGCTCCCAGGTGGTCTGCCGGGCCCCGACGTCCATCCCGGCGGTGGGCTCGTCGAGGAAGACCAGCTCGGGCCGCCCGACGAGCGCGACGGCCAGGGACAGCCGCTGCTGCTCGCCGCCGGAGAGCCGGCGGAACGTGGTCTTGGCGAACTTCCGCAGCCCGAGCCGGTCGAGCAGCATGTCGGTGTCGAGCGGGTGCGCCGCGAAGGAGGCGAAGAGCCGGAGGATGTCGCCGGCGGTCGCCCACGGGTAGACGCCGCCGGACTGCAGCATGATGCCGAGGCGCGGCATCAGGTCGTCATGATCGGCGACCGGGTCGAGCCCGAGCACGCGGGCGGACCCGGC
Organism: Actinoplanes auranticolor; assembly: GCF_018332655.1. Classification (GTDB taxonomy): domain Bacteria; phylum Actinomycetota; class Actinomycetes; order Mycobacteriales; family Micromonosporaceae; genus Actinoplanes; species Actinoplanes auranticolor. The sequence goes on from NZ_BOQL01000032.1 coordinate 53,164, forward strand.
GTCGGGTGCCCGGAAGCCCTCACAGACCTGCAGCAGACTGGTCTTGCCGGCGCCGTTGTTGCCGAGCAGGGCCAGAATCGCGCCGCGCGGGACGGTCAGCGAAACGCCACCGACGGCAACGACATCGCCGTACTTCACGACGACGTCCTGCACCTCGACGGCAGCTTCACGCATGGGCGGAACTGTACTGGCTGGCCGGTCCGCGGCTCCCGCCCGTCCACAGCGGTGTGGCCCAGACCGCGCCGGGCCGGCCTCTTGTGGAGCAAGAACCGCAGGTCGCAGAGCAACTGGTCGGCGAGGAATGTGAGTGTTTCCGAACCGTTTTGCACCGGGCGGACGATTCGCTACGCTGATCCTGGGAGCGCTCCCACCGCTCTCGGGCACTGCGGGGGCAGGCCGCCGGTCCGGTACCGGTTCCCCCCGGCAAGCCTGCGGCGTCACGCAGGCACCGGATCGGCGGCCTGACGCTCACTCGCTGCGGTGGGAGCCTCCCGCTTTTCCGCCTGCCGCCCGGCGTGGCCTGTGGCGCAGCCGGGCCCGGGCCGGTCGGTAGGGTGCTCCGCATGACTGGCTCGGCCACTGCGGTGGAGATCTACACCGACGGCGCTTGTATCCCCAATCCCGGACCCGGCGGGTGGGGTGCCGTGCTGCGCTGGGGCTCCAGCGAGAAGGACCTCTGCGGCGGCGAGGCGTCCTCCACGACCAACAACCGGATGGAGCTCATGGCCCCCATCCAGGCGCTGGAGAGCTTGAACCGGGCACCGCTGGCCGTGCTGCTCTACACCGACAGCATCTACGTGCGGGACGGCATCACGAAGTGGTTGCCCCGGTGGAAGGCCAACGGCTGGCTGACCTCGGCCAAGCAGCCGGTCAAGAACGTCGACCTGTGGCAGCGGCTCGAAGCGGCGGTGTCCCGGCACGACGTGCAGTGGCACTGGGTCAAGGGCCACGCCGGCCACCCCGAGAACGAGCGCGCCGACCGGCTCGCCGCGCGGGGGCTGCAGGAGGCGCTCGCCGCTCGCTGAACACCCGGCCCGGCCCGTCAGTCGGGCTCGGGGCTCAACTGCTGGAGAACCCGCAGGAAGACCCGCTTGTCCGCCGGCGTCAGCTCGCTCAGCAACTGCTCCTCCGCGGCGCGGATCCCGGTTCTCACGGAGGCGTACAGCTGCCGCCCGGCCGGCGTCAGCCGCAGCAGCCGTACCCGTCGGTCCTCGGGGTCCGGCTCGCGCTCGATCAGGGCGCGTTCCTGCAGCTCGTCGAGAGTCCCGATGATCCGCGTCTTGTCCGCGCCGATGGCGCGCGCGAGCGCCGCCTGGGTGCGCATCGGCTGGTCGGCCAGGGCACTGAGCACGATGTAGCCCCACATCGACAGGTCGTGGGCGGCGAGCACGGGCCGCTCGGCGGCGACCAGCGCGCGGCCGAGCCGCACGACCATCGCGCCCAGGTCGGGGCGGTCACGGTCCGGATCGGGCACGGCCGAGAACATACACCTTGACAAATCATGTACGCACGCAGATCGTAAGCATATGCATACTATCGAGCTGCGGGCCACCCATGCGCGGGCTGTCCGAGCGACCGTGCCCCTCGTCGCGCAGGTGCGCCCGCCCGACCTGTCGCTACCGACACCATGCGCCGCATGGGACCTCGGCCGGTTGCTCGCCCACATGACCGTCCAGCACCGCGGTTTCGCCGCCGCTGCCGCAGGCCACGGTGGTGACCTCGACACCTGGCAGCCCCGTCCGCCGGGCGACGACCCCGCCCGGGAGTACGCGGAGGCGGCCGAGGCGGTCATCGCGGCTTTCGCCCAGCCCGACGTCCTCGATCGGGGCTTCCTGCTGCCCGAGATCACGCCACGGCCGATCCCGGGCAGGCTCGCGATCGGGTTCCACCTCGTCGACTACGTGGTGCACGGCTGGGACGTCGCGCGGTCGCTCGGCCTCGCGTACGAGCTGCCGCCGGACGTGCTCGCCGCGGCCCTGCCCGTTGCGGAGGCCGTGCCCACCGGGGAGTCCCGGCTGGCGCCGGGAGCGGCCTTCGCGCCGCCGGTGCCGGACCCCGGTCCGGATCCGCTGGATCGCATCCTCGCCCTGCTCGGGCGGGATCCGGGCCGGAATGTCGTACCGCGCCGCTAGCGTTCCCGACCATGGATCAGCACCCAGCGGGAGCGGCCGGCGTGATCACGCCGTTCGCGATTCGCGCCGACGACGAGGCCCTGGCCGACCTGCGCGGGCGGCTGAGGCGGACCCGCTGGCCGGAGCCCGCCACCGTCGGCGGCTGGACCCAGGGCGTGCCGCTGGCGGAGTTGCAGGCGCTGTGCGGGTATTGGGCCGACGGCTACGACTGGCGAGCGGCCGAGGCCCGGCTCAACCGGCTGTCCCAGTTCCGGACGACCGTCGACGGGCTCGGCCTCCACTTCGTCCACGTGCGGTCGCCGCATCCCGGGGCCGTGCCGCTGGTGCTCACGCACGGTTGGCCGGGCTCGGTCGTGGAGTTCGCCAAGGTGATCGGCCCGCTCACCGATCCGGTCGCGCACGGCGGCGAGGCGGCGGACGCCTTCCACGTGGTGTGCCCGTCCCTGCCCGGGTACGGCTTCAGCGACCGTCCCGCCGAGCCCGGCTGGACAGTGGAACGGACAGCCGACGCGTGGGTGGTGCTCATGGAGCGACTGGGTTATCCGCGCTTCGTGGCCGCGGGTCACGACTGGGGCACCAGCGTCAGCACGAGCATCGCCCAGCAGCACCCCGACCGGGTCCTCGGCATCCACGTCATGCCACCGCTGGTCGCGCCGGATCCGGCGACGTTCGACGCCCTCACCGAGGCGGAGCACTCCGCCCTGCACGACCTCGAGACCTCGGGTGACAGCGGCGACGGCTACTCCCTGGAGCAGTCGACGAGACCCCAGACCATCGGCTACGGCCTGGTCGACTCCCCCGCCGCCCTGGCCGCCTGGATCATCGAGAAGTTCCAGGCCTGGACGGACTGCGGCGGTGACCTGTCCACCGTGCTCACTCGCGACGAGCTGCTGGACAATCTGATGCTCTACTGGCTGCCCGGGACGGGCGCCTCGGCAGCGCGGCTCTACTGGGAGAGCTTCCGGTCAGTTCAGGCCCGGTTCCGCACCGGCACGACCGATGTGGTGGAGGTGCCGGCCGCCTGCTCGGTCTTCCCGAGGGAGAACCCGAGACCGTCGCGCCGATGGGCCGAGCAGCGGTTCCTGGACATCCGTTACTGGGGTGAGCCGGAGCGCGGCGGGCACTTCGCAGCCTTCGAGCAGCCGGCGTTGTTCGTCGCTGAGCTCCGCGCCGGTTGGCGGGCAATGCGGTCCTGAGCCACAGCACCGCCGGCGGCCATCGGACGAACGGTCGTGGGAAGCATCCGGAGGCGTGCTGGACATGCCTTCCGCCGCGCAGGACGATGAGCGCGTGCCGCATATCAACCTGCCCGAACTGCCCGGCATGGTCGGGCTCCTGGTCCAGTATCCGCATACCGCCGGCCCGCTCAACGGCCTGGCCGACGCCCTGTTGCGGGGGCCGTCACCCCTCACCCCGGGCGAGCGGGAGACGATCGCCGCCTACGTCTCGAGCCGCAACGAGTGCACGTACTGCAGCGGGATCCACGGCGCGGTCGCCGCCCACCTGCTGCACCAGGAAGGCAAGACCACCGAGCACCCGGAGACCGATCCCAAGCTGCAGGCACTGCTGGCCATCGCGGAGAAGGTGCGGGTGGACGGCCGCGGCGTCAGCCCGGCGGACATCGACCTCGCCCGCAAGCATGGCGCCGACGACAAGGCCATCCACGACACGGTGCTGATCGCGGCGGCCTTCTCGATGTACAACCGGTACGTCGACGGCCTGGCCACGCTCGCCCCGCGGGAGCCCGAGGTGTACGCCCAGCACGCCAAGAACCTGGCCGAGGGCGGCTACCTGCGCTGACCGTCGGCGGCGACCCATTCGGCCCGGGTCAGGGCGTATTCCACGTCGCCATGCTCGTCGCCGGGGATCCGCTCCGGCCACTCCTGGTGGAACGTGCGGATGTAGCGCAGGCCCGCCTTCTCCATGACCCGGCGCGAGCCGATGTTGACGGCCAGCGTCTCGGCGTAGACACGCTCGACGCCGAGCTCGGTGAAGCCCTTGCGGATCAGCGCCAGGCTCCCCTCGGTCGCGTAGCCCTTGCCCCACGCCTCGCGGCGCAGCCGATATCCCAGCTCCACCCCCGAGCCGGCGTCACCACCGGCGGGTGGGCCGTCCGGGCGGGGCCGGAGATGGAACCAGCCGACGAAACGCCCGGTCGCCTTCTCCACGGCGGCCCAGAAGCCGAACTGCTCACCCCGCTCGTGGTACGCCAGCCAGAACGGGAGCACCACGTCCCGAACCTCCTCGAACGGCGTCGCACGGCCGCCCGTCACGTAGCGCATCACCGCAGGATCGCTGTCCAGCTCGACGATGAGGTCGACATCGGCCTCGGTGAAGTGGCGCAGCACCAGCCGATCCGTCTCCAGGTAGTTGCCCATGCCCTCATCCTGGACCGGTCGAAGACGGCTGCACCGGCCTATCGGCTGCCCGGTGGGTCGGCGTCGGGCCGGCCGGCGACGTAGGCGGCGGCCACTCGTTTCGGGACCACCATGCGCCAGGCGTCGATCACCAGCTCCTCCATCTGTCGGTGGTCGAGCTCGGCCGGCCAGGCCTGAACCCACTGGAAACGCAGGTCGGTCGGCTTCGGCAGGTGGAAGACCTTCGGCTGGGACGCCACCAGCGAGTCGCGCTCCTCCTTCGGGAACGCGAAGCCCATGACCGTCTCATCGCGGGAGAACGCCACGTAGACGATCTGCCCCACCCGGAACTTCACCCGGTCGTAGATCAGGTGCTCGGTGGTGCGGGGCAGCTTCCTGGCGACCTCGCGGACCTCCTGGACGGTGACCATGGCGCACCCTAACGCCGGGCTGTGACAGTTCCGGCCGATTCACGACTGGCGTGGCCGCGGCACCGCCGAGGGCAGCCGGGTCGTGTCCTCCGAATCGTCGTCGTCGAGGTGCACCTGGCGGACCTTCGCCCTGGCCACCCGGTCCGGCGTCAGCCGGTAGGTCGGAGCCCGGACGAGCTCGTCCGGCACCAGGTGACGGCCGCCGCCGGCGCTTTCGGTCCGGTCGGCGGCGGACGAGCCCTTACCCGCGGACGGCGAAGTGCCGTCCTCCGGAGGCAGATCTTCCCCGGCAACCGGCTCGCCTGCCGGACGCGGATCGACGCCTGCGCCTGTGCCCGTGGCCGTGGCCGGTGCGCCCTCGCCCGCAACCGACGGGCCGGTGCCGGCAGGCGGCGCTGCCCCTTCCGCACGCGATGAGCCCATCCCGGTGGCCGACGAGCCATCCCCCGCGCGCGACGAGCTCTTGGCCGGGGTGGACACGCTCTTTCCCTTGGCGAAGGGGCTGTTTCCCGAGAACGAGGATCCGGTCTTCAGCGGTGAGACCGAGACCGGCGCGGGGAAGCCGGAGGCAGCCGCGCCCGACATGGCAGAACTGGCTGAGCTCGGGCCGGGCGGGGAGGCAGACACACCCGGCGACGAGCCGGAGACCGCGCGGGCCGGCGCGGACGGCGAGCCGCCGGCGGCCCGGGAGCTGACTGAGGACCGCGACCCGGCTGAGGACGGCGAGCTGACCGGCGACGGACGCAGATCGGGTGGCGGCGGCGTCACGGAGGACGAGGCCGGCAGCACGATCACCGACGGATCCGGCCGTGTCACGGGTCCTGAACCGACGACGGCCGTCCCACGGGCCGCCCGCCGGGGGCCCATCAACCGCGCCGCCAGGCTGAACACGCTGCGGGTCGCCGTGTCGTAGCCGTCCCGGTACGCCTCGTCACGGTCCAGAAGGGTGCGGTACCACTGGTGCAGGCGGCCGGCGGCGTAACCCATGCAGGCCGTGAACGCGGCCAGCAATGTGATCAGGAGGGCGTCGTTTCCGGGCGCGGTCATGGTCCGATTGTGACCAAGGGATAGACCGCTAGCTATAGCCCGTTCGAGGTACCCCGATCGGTCACAATCGTCACCGATGTGTCGCGGCCCACGTCGGCGATCCGGACCCCTCGGGAGGGCGAAAGCCTGGTCAGGACGGGTCGATGGCGATCGTCAGCGTGGCGACGTAGCCGTCGGCGACGCTACCGGTGACGGTGGCCAGCTCGGTGACCGCCGAGTCGTCACCGAAGACGTTGTCGGTGGCCAGGCTGACCCGGCTCATGGCGGCCACACTCCGGCTGTAGGCGGCGGTGGCGTAGACGGCGTCCGATACATCCTCGGGGAGCGCGATCTGCGACGTCTTGACGATCGGGCCGTTACCGCTGGTGGCGTCGGCCAGCGACGAGTAGACCTCGAAGTGGATGTGCGGCCACCGGCCCGTGTAGCAGGCCGGGAAGATGCTGGTGAAGGTCGCGGTGCCGGTGGCGTCGGTCTCCTGGATGCCGCGCAGGTAGTTCTGGTCCGTGACGCCGGTCGAGTACAGCGAGTAGTTGCCGTCACGGTCGCAGTGCCAGGCGTAGACCGCGGCCCCGGTGAGGGCCTTGCCGTTGAGATCGGTCACGATCAGCGAGAACTCCAGCGGTACGCCCTCGGCGGTCCCGCTCAGTTCCCCGAACGACGTGCGGATGTCCTGGCGAACGATGCCGGACTCGGTGCGCACATTCGGCCCGTTCGACCCGTCCGCCGGGAACGGCCCGGCCGTCTCCGACTCGACCTCGGTGACCGAGCCGGTGGCGGCAGTGCTGGTGGCGCCGGCCGTCGACGCCGGTTCGGCCGCGCTGTCGCAGGCCGCCGTCCCGCCGACGAGGGCGAGGGCGCCCACCCCGCCGAAGGCAGCGAGCAACCGGCGCCGTGACATGGTCCGCAGGTCGAACTGCAGCCCCTGGTCGTGCACGCGGCGCACGTATGCGGCGTTGTCCTCATCTCTCTGGTCCTGCACGGTCGTCGCCTCTCCTCGCTGAATGTCTGGGACCAGACAACCAGCGTTCACTGTGCGTCGTCTGTGCCCCGGTTGTGACGAAGTCCTTAGAGTCGGCACCATGGTGACAGTGGCGATCGTGAGTCCGGGACACATGGGCGCGGGCCTGGGCGGGGCACTGCGAGCGGGCGGCGCGCGGGTGGTCGCGACCACGGCCGGGCGCTCGGAGCGGACGCGGCGGCTGGCCGCCGGCCTCGAGCTGCTGCCCGGCCTGGACGAGATGGTCACGGTGGCCGACGTGGTGCTGTCGGTGACCCCGCCGGCGCAGGCCCTCGCCGTGGCGCACAGCATCGCGGCAGCGGCCCGCCGTACGGGTGCGGCGCCGATCGTGGCGGATCTGAACGCCGTCGCACCGCAGACGATGGCCCGCATCGCCGAGGCGTACGCCGGCCTGCCGGTCGTGGACGGGTCCGTCTCGGGGCCGCCGCCGTCCGCCCGCCCGGGTGCCCGGATCTACCTCAGCGGCCCGCAGGCGCAGGCCGTGGCCGGGTTGCCGTGGGACGGCCAGGTCACTCCGGTGGTGCTGGGCGACGAGCTGGGCCCGGCGAGCGCCCTGAAGATGTGCACGGCGGGCATCTACAAGGGAATGACCGCCCTGATCACCCAGGCGATGCGTACGGCCGGGCGGCACGGGGTGCTGGAGCAGGTGCTGGCGGACCTGGCGCGCAACGGGCTGGACGACACGGCGGGGGTGGTGAGCGCGGCCACGAAGGCGCACCGGTTCGTCGACGAGATGCGCGAGATCGCGGTGACGCAGCAGGAGGCGGGGCTGACGCCGGCTCTGTTCGAGGCCCTGGCGGTGGTCTATGCGGACATCGCGGGGACCGGGCTGGCGGCTGGTGCCCCGGAGTCGGCCGACCGGCAGCTCGCGCCGGAAGAGATCGTGCGACGGCTGTCCCGCTGACAGTATTAGTAAAGTGCTGTTGCGCAACGGTTCTTTACCATGGCATGGTGGGGTCATGCCTCAGATCAAGGACGCCGCCGTTCTCAAGGCGGTCGCGCATCCGGTCCGGCGCCGGCTCCTGGACGTGCTGCGCGTGGACGGGCCCTCCATGCCGAGCGTGCTGGCCCGCACCACCGGGCAGGCCGTCGCCAACGTGAGCCACCACCTGCGCGTGCTGGCCGAGGCCGGCCTCATCGAGGAGGCGCCGGAGCTCGCGCGCAACCGCAAGGAGCACTGGTGGCGGATGCCCGACCGGAGCATCAGCTGGAGCACCGCCGACTTCGCCGCCGACGCCGCCGACATCGCCGCGGCCGACGCGGCCATGGCGATCGGTCTGCAACGGCAGGTCGACCTCATCTCGACCTGGCTGGGCAGCCCGGCCGCCCGGGAGGAGCCGTGGAGCGACGCCGCGTTCTCCACCGACGGCTTCCTGCGGCTGAGCCCGGCCGAGCTGGCCGAGATGGGCGCGGAGATCCAGGCGGTCATGGACCGCTACGCGGGGCGCCCCGAGACACCGGACCGGGAGCCGGTCTTCGTGATCGGCCGGGGCTTCCCGGCCCGCCCGTGACCGCCCCACCCACGTCGGGGCCCCCGACGTCCGGGCCCCCCACCGCCGGCCCACCCCCGGCCGGCCCACCTGCAGCCGCCCCACCCACGGCCGGCGCGACGACGGCCTCCGCGGCGCCGGCCGGGCGCCGGAGCGTCCTGCGCGACGCCGATTTTCGCAAGCTGTGGGCGGGCATGACCGTCAGCCGCCTGGGCAGCTCGGTCGCCGGCGTCACCACTCCCCTGATCGCCGTGCAGGTCCTGGACGCGAGCGCTTTCACCGTCAGCCTGCTCACCGCCGCCGCCTGGCTGCCCTGGCTGCTGATCGGTCTCCCGGCCGGCGCCTGGATCGACCGGGTCGCCCGCAGGCCGGTGATGCTGATCAGCGATCTGGTCTCCGCCGCCCTGGTGATCAGCGTGCCGGTCGCCGCCTGGGCCGGCGCTCTGACCATGGCCCACCTGCTGACCGTCACCCTGCTGCTGGGCGCGGCCACGGTGTTCTTCAGCGTGGCGTGGGCGGCGTACCTGCCGGCCGCGTTCGACAAGGATGACCTGGTCGGGGCCAATTCCGCGCTGCAGAGCACCGAGTCCGCCGCGCAGGTGGCCGGCCCGGCGGCGGGCGGCCTGCTCGTCGCCGCGGTGAGCGCCGTCGCCGGCCTGGTGCTGGACGCGGTGAGCTTCCTGGTGTCGGCCTTCGCTCTGTGGCGCATCCGCCGCGCCGAGCGGCGCCCGGCACCCACCGCGCGGGTCAGCATCCGCGCCGACATCGCCGTGGGCGCCCGCTGGCTGCTCCGCGACAAGTACCTGCGGAACCAGACCCTCTACGGCGCGGCCGCGAACCTGTGGCTGACCGGCATCAACGCGATCGCCGTGGTCTTCCTGGTGCGCGAGCTCGGGGTCAGCACCACCACCGTCGGTCTGCTGTTCGCGGCGGTGAGCCTCGGTGGGGTCGGTGCCGCGTCGCTGACCCCCCGGCTGGTCCGCCGGCTCGGCGGTGCGCGGGCGCTGGTGGCCTGCAAGACCTTCGGTGGGGTGGCCTCGGTGCTCATCCCCTTCGCCCAGCCGGGTCCGGGCCTGCTCATGTTCGTCGCCGGAATGCTCGGCGTCGCCGCCGGTGCCATCGCCGGCAACGTGATCGGCGCGAGCTTCCGGCAGGCGTACTGCCCGCCCGCGCTGTTCGGCCGGGTGCTGACCAGCATGCAGTTCGTCAACTTCGGCGCGATCCCGGTCGGGGCCGTCCTGGGTGGCGCCCTGGCGGGCCCGCTCGGCACCCGCTACGCGATCATGGTGATGGCGATCGGGTACGCCGCCAGCGGCCTGATCCTCGTGCTCGGCCCGTTGCGTGGCCGCCGGGACCTGCCGGCCGCCGCGGCCCCAGCTTGAGAGCGGGCCCGCCACCGGACGGTAGCGGGCCCGCTCATTCCCAGCAGCTCAGACGGCCGCCGGCGCGGGGGCATGCGCCGGAGCCAGGGGCTGCTGAAGTCCGCGCCGCCGGACGAACGGGGAGACACGCGGCGGCCGGCGGGCCGCGATGTCCTCGACCCAGCCGAGGGTGAGCACGATGACCGCGAGCGCGGCCAGCGCGATGGTGAAGTCGACGGCGCTCTCCAGGCCCTGGGTGGGGATCCGCCACAGCTTCAGCGGGTCGAAGAGGAAGACCGCGACGGTGATGGCCACGTTGTGCCACAGGTAGATCGTCACCGCCCGGTTGTTCACCATCGACACGAAACCGTCCAGCGGCCGGACCCGGGCGAGCCAGTCCATCCGCGGCGCCCAGCGCAGCAGAGCGAGCACAAAACCGATGGAGAAGACGGCGTACGCGACCGGCAGGCCGGTGAGGTCCGTCCCGGTGTCGCCGGGATGCAGGTACGCCCAGCCGAGACCGCCCGCGACACACGCGGCGGCCAGGCCCAGCACCACTGCCGGCCGGAGCTTGGCCAGATCGCCCTCGCGGTGGGCGAAGCCGAGGATCCAGCACGAGCCGAAGGCCAGCACGTTCTGCACCACCCAGCCGGCGGTCGTGCCGAAGGTGTCCGGGTAGGCGGTCAGCAGCATCAGCCCGAACAGCGGCAGCAGCACGGTCGGCAGGTTCCACCGGCGGTAGAGGCTCAGCAGCACCGGCGACAGCAGGACCAGCCACAGGTAGGTGACCAGGTACCAGAGCACCCCCGCGGCCGGGTAGCCGAACTCACTGGCCGGCGGGTCCGCGACGGGCAGGACCCAGAGCAGCAGGTGCGGCCAGGACGGCCGGTCCGGCCAGCCGCGCTGGATCATCAGCGGTACGAGGATCAGCGCCATCACCCACAGCGCGGGCAGCAACCGGCGCACCCGGCTCCGCACGGCGCGGGCCGCGGACCGGTCGAGCGACTTGACCATGAGCGAGCCGCCGAGCGCGAACATGACCCCCATCGAGGGGAAGACCAGTTCAAGCGCGGCGAGCGGGAAGGCGTGGAACAACACCACCCGGATGATGGCGACAGCACGCAGAGTATCGAAGTACCGATCCCGACCGGCGGTGATGGTGTCCGACACAACGCCTCCAACAGGTACTATTCCCTCCCGACCTCGGAGCCGGAGACTACAGACAGTAGTGATTTTGCGGATCTCCACAGCGGCCCGAACGGCTGGTTCCGCGGCGCCGATCCGCTCGTACGGGCCGGGCCGGTCGGCGCGTGCCGGGCCGGCCGGACCCGCCGGTGCCGATGTCATAATTGCCGCCTGAGCCGCCTGCTCGTCCGGCTCACCGCTCTCGCCGACAGTTCGGAGCACCATGCCCGCATCCCGGTCCGCCGCCGGCGCCGTCGACGAATCGACCGCCCGCCGGCCGACGCTCACCCAGGTGGCCGCCCTGGCCGGGGTCAGCCTCAAGACGGCGTCACGGGCGCTGAACAGTGAGCCGAACGTGGCCGAGGACACCGGCCGCCGGGTCCGTGACGCCGCGGACCAGCTCGGCTACCGGCTCAACGGCATCGCTCGTGAGCTGCGCCGGGGTGCCACCTCGGCGCTGGTGGCGCTGATCAGCGGCGACCTGACCAACCCGTTCTACTCGGCCGTGGCCAGCGGGATCGAGCGCGAGCTGCGCCAGCACGGGCTGCAGCTGGTGACGGCCAACAACGACGAGGACCCGACCCTGGAACGGGAGCTGATCGACACGTTCCTCGAGCGGCGGGTACGGGCCCTGCTGATCGTGCCGAGCGCGGACCGCCACGAGTACCTGGCCATCGAGGGCAGCCGCGGTGTGCCGTTCGTCTTCCTGGACCGGCCACCGGACGGCATCGACGCCGACGTCGTGGTCATCGACAACGCGGGCGGCGCGCGGGCCGGCGCCGAGCATCTGCTGCGCGGCGGCCACCGGCGCATCGCCCTGGTCGCCGACCTGGCCCGGACGGTGCCGCAGCGCAAGCGCATCGAGGGTTTCCGGGCGGCGATGAACGCGGCCGGCAACAACGAGTGGGAGCGTTATCTGCGCACCGACGTGCACGACGTGCGCCGGGCCGAGGAGACGGTCCGCGAGCTGCTGGCCCTCGATCCGGCGCCCACCGCGCTGTTCACCACGAACAACCGGCTGACCACGGGCGCGCTGCGGGCACTCAAGAACCGGCCGGATCCGCCCGCGCTGATCGGCTTCGACGACTTCGACCTGGCCGAGGTCATCGGCACGACCGTGGTGGCCCACGACGCGGTGGCGATGGGCCGGGAGGCGGCCCGGCTGGCGCACGAGCGGATCAGCGGCCACTCCGGCCCGGCCCGCTCGATCGTCATCTCGACCTCGGTCATCGCCCGCGGCAGCGGCGAACGCCCGCCCGGCTGACTCGGTTCACCGCAGTCACCCTGCGGTGGTGGCCCGGATGATCGTCATCCTGCGCTGGTGATGCGGCGGACCCGGCGGCTCCCCTAGAGTGCTGCTTGTGACGTTGGAGATCGAGCGGACGCCGCTGTCGCGCGTCGACGTCGGGCTCCCGTCGGCGGGTGAGCTGCGCGCCGAGCGCCGGGCCGCCCGGGTCCGCACCGAGGTCGCGCTGAAGGTCACTCTCGTCACCCTGATCTGGCTGGTCTCCGTGTCGCTGCTGGTCGGCTGGGGCGTCACCGGGCCCGAACGGCAGCCGGGCACCCTGTTGCTGGCCGCGCTGACCGCGGTCGTGCTGCCGTTCGTCGGCGCCGTCATCGCCACCCGGCACGGCCAGTTCTTCCTCGGCGGCGTGTACGTGGTGCTGACCCTGGCCATGGTGCTTCCCGCCCTGAGCCTGGTCCGGGCAGGATGAGGCCATGGCGGACAAAGAGGAACGGGCCGGCGTACCCCTGACGAACCTGGACCAGGAGCTCTTCCCCGGTGCCGGGGCGACGAAGCGGGACCTGGTCGACTACCTGGACGCGGTCCGCGATCCGGTCCTCGCCGTGCTGCGCGACCGGCCGCTGTCGGTCATCCGGGTGCTGCGCGGGCAGGACAAGTTCATGCAGAAGAACCTGCCGAAATACACGCCGGAATGGGTGCCCCGGACCGCCGTGTGGGCCGAGGCGTCGCACCGCGAGGTGCAGTACGCCCTCTGCAACGACCGCCGCACGCTGCTCTGGTTCGCCAACCAGCGCGCGGTCGAGTACCACCCCACGCTCATGACCGTGGCCGACCGCGACCGCCCGACCCACCTGATCATGGACCTGGATCCGCCCGAGGGTGCCGGCTTCGATGTGGTGGTCCGCGCGGCCCACCTGGTTCGCCGGGCGCTGGCGGACGCAGGCATGGCGGGTGCGGTGAAGACCAGCGGGTCCAAGGGTGTGCACATCTTCGTGCCGCTCGACGGCAGCGCGGCGACCGTGGACGTGGCCGCCGCGACTCGGGCCGTCGCTGCCCGCGCCGAGCGCCTCGATCCGGAGCTGGCGACGACGGCGTTCATCCGCGAGGACCGGCACGGCAAGGTGTTCCTCGACGCGACCCGTTCGGGTGGCGCGAGCGTGGTGGCGGCGTACAGCCCGCGGGTGCGGCCGGGGCTGCCGGTGTCGTTCCCGGTGGGCTGGGACGTGCTCGACGACGTCACCCCGGCCGACTTCACCGTACGGACGGCGCCGGAGCTGCTGAACGGCAGTGACCCGTGGGCGGCGCACATGCCGCAGCCGCAGCCGCTCGATCCGGGGCTGGTCGCCGAGGGGCACACCATCCCGGTCGCCCGGGTGGCCGCCATGCACGAGGGCAAGCGCCGTGCCCGCGCGAAGCGCGAAGTCGAGGGTTGACGTCAAGTCGAGTTGAGGATTTAGCGTCGTCGCGACGAAGGGAGTTCGATCGTGACGACGCTGGTTACGGGGGCCACCGGGAACACCGGCCGGCACGTGGTGGCCGAGCTGATCCGCCGGGGGGACCGCGTCCGGGCACTCACGCGGAATCCGGCTGCGGCCGCGGAGCGGCTGCCCGCCGGGGTGGAGTTGGTGGCCGGAACGCACACGGCACCGGAGAGCTTGGACGCCGCCCTCGATGGCGTCAGCCGGTTGCACATCACGGTGACGGCGGGGCTGGCCGAGGCCGGGCCCGAGCTGGTGCGGCGGGCGGTTGATGCGGGTGTACGGCGCATCACCGTGGTGTGGGGCGGCTGGGTGGGACCGGTCGAGCAGGCGGTGGCGGACTCGGGTGTGGAGTGGACACGGCTGGAACCGCAGGAGTTCATGTCCAACACGTTGACGTGGATCGACTCGGTCCGGGCCGAGGGGATCGTGCGCGAGCCGTACGACCTGCCCAGCGCGCTCGTGCACGAGGCCGACATCGGGGCGGTGGCGGCAGTCGCGCTGCTCAGAGACGGCCATGCGGGGCGCGCCTACAACCTCACCGGGCCCGAATCGCTGACCCCGCGTGAGCGGATCTCGATCCTGTCCCGGGAGATCGGCCGTGACATCGTCTTCGTCCCGATCACCCACCAACAGGCCGTGGACAGGCTGACGGCCACCGGCGTGTCACGGGCGGACGCCGAATATGTCATCGGCTGGTACGCCGATTCCAGCGAGGCCGCCACGACCGTCGTCGACACCGTCGAGCAGGTGACCGGCCGCCCGGCGCGCACCTTCGCACAGTGGGTGGCCGAGCACGCGGAACGCTTCCACGCTCCCCGGGTCAAGGCCGGCTAGGCCCCCGACGCCGGGGGTCAGGCCACGAGGTCGCGCCAGAAGGCGACGGTGGGGCGGCCGGCGTTCAGGGGCTCGTCGCCGAACTCGTGGCGGATGTAGGTCGTCAGGTCGGCCCCGTAGCTGGTGATGTCGGTCTGCATCACCGACAGCACCGGATGCCCGGCGGTGCCCCGGCCCGCGGGCAGATAGCGGTGGGAGTAGACCGGCACGAGCCGCGGGACGGTCATCAGGAAGCGGCGGGCAACCGTGACGGCGTCGGCGTTCCCGGCCGGTTGCGGACCCCAGCCCTCGTACCAGAAGCCGTTCTCGGCGACGTCGAAGAGCACGCCCTCGACCGGCATGGCGAGCCGCTCGCGGAGCCGGCTGCGGTCGCCGTCCCGCCAGTCCGGCCAGCCCCGCCCGAACGGCAGGCCGGCGGCCAGGAAGGCGCGGTGGTCGTCGGCGAACGAGAAGCCGAACTCCTGCTCCACGCCGGCCAGCTCGGACTCGGTGAGCCCGGGGCGGACCGGGAAACGGCCGTAGGCGGCGAGCACGGCGGCGGCGGTGCCTTCGTCGATCACGCGGGTCAGCCTAGGGCGACATACGGCGATCGGTGTAGCCCCGTACTCGAACGGAGTCGGCGGCAGAGACGGCGCCGGGACGACGCGGGCGGGCCCTCGCCGAGCCTAATTTTCCCCCATGACCGAGACCGTGAGACAGCAACTGTGCCTGATCGCAGCGGGGACGGGTGCGCTGACCGCACTCGTCGCGCTGGACGTCGTGGCGGGACCGAGACTGGGGATCGCCGACCATGAGACGCTCATCTCGTTGACCCGGCGGCTCGCCCTGTGGATGACGGCGGCCTGCTTGAGCTTCGTGGCGCTGCGGCCGCTGCGACCGACCGTGCGGACAGGACGGTGATGACCATGCCGCGCTCGCTGCCCTGGGTGGCCGCCGCCCTGACCCTGGTCGGCGTCCCCGCCGGGCTCGCCGTCACCGGCGGCAACCTGCAGGATGTCATGACCGCCACCATCGGGGTGTGGCTGGCCATGCTGATGCTGGTCGTCCGGCGGTGGCCGCTGACCGTCCTGATCGTCTCCGTGCTGACCGTCGTGGCCTGGCGCTCGTCGGACCTGATCGGCAGCGGCTGGGCCTGGCCCGCCACGGCGGCGTTCGCCGCGCTGGCCCTCGCCGGGCGGCTGCGCACGGCCGTCGTGGCCGGGGCGCTCACCCTGTGGTACGGCCTGGCCTGGGACGCCTTCGTCGAGCAGTACGACTCCGACCGGGTCCTGGGCCAGCTCGGCGGGGAGGCGCTGTGGCTGGCCGCGGTGCTCGCCGCCGCCTCGGCGTACCGCAGCACCCGCCGCTGGCAGGACGCGGTCGCCGCCCGGCTGGAACAGTCGTTGCACGAGCAGGAGCTGCAGGCGCTGCGGCGGCGGGCCGAGGAACGCGTCGGTATCGCCCGCGACCTGCACGACGTGGTCTCGCACACGCTCGCCGTGGTCGGTGTGCACCTCAACGTGGCGCTGGACGCCTTCGACGAGGAGCCGGAGGAGGCCCGCGACGCGTTGCGGCTGGCCCAGGACGTCCGGGGCCGGGCGATGAGCGACCTGAAGTCGCTGGTGGACGTGCTGCGCGAGGGCAACCGGATCGAGACCCCGGCCGCCGGGCTGGAGGGCTTGGCCGGGCTCACCGACCAGGTCCGGGCGGCCGGGATCGAGGTGACCGTCACCGAGCTGGGCGAACGCGCCGAGGTGCCGGCGCCGGTCGCGACGGCGGTCTACCGCGTGGTGCAGGAGGCGCTGACGAACACAGTGCGCCACGCCCGGGCCACCAGGGTGACGGTGACGCTGGACTACACCCCGGCGAGCGTGACGGTGGAGGTCACCGACGACGGTGCCGGCGAGGCGACGGGTACGCAGGGTCACGGGATCATGGGGATGCGCGAACGGGTCGCGGCGCTGGGCGGCGCCCTGACCGCGGGGCCCGGACCGGCCGGCGGCTTCACCGTCCGCGCGATGCTCCCGGTCGCGGCCTGACATGCCCGTCTCCGTGTTGCTCGCCGACGACCAGCACCTGGTCCGGGCCGGCTTCCGCAGCCTGCTCAAACGCGACCGGGAGATCGTGATCGCCGGCGAGGCGGCCACCGGGGACGAGGCCGTGCGGACCGCTCGGGCGCTGCGCCCGGACGTGGTGCTGATGGACATCCGGATGCCCGGGCTGGACGGGATCGCCGCCACCCGGCGGATCATGGCGGATCCGGAGCTGCGGGACTGCCGGGTGATCATCCTGACCACGTTCGAGACCGACGAGTACGTGTTCGCGGCGCTGGAGGCGGGAGCGAGCGGCTTCCTCACCAAGGAGATCGACCCGGACGGGCTGCGGCACGCCGTCCGGGTGGTGGCGGCCGGCGAGGCGCTGCTCTCCCCCAGCGTCACCCGGCGCGTGATCAAGCAGTTCGCGCACCGGCCGGCCCCGGCGCCGGCCGGTGGCGCGCGGCTGGCCACGCTGACCAGCCGGGAGCGGGAGGTGGTTACCCTGGTCGCCTCGGGACTGTCCAACGAGGACATCGCGCGGGAGCTGGTGATCAGTCCGCTGACCGCGAAGACCCACATCACCCGGGCGATCACCAAGCTGGGCGTCCGGGACCGGGTGCAGCTGGCGATCCTCGCGTACGAGGAAGGGCTGGTGGGCCGCTGATGCGCCGGATCGTGCTGGAGCGCCGGCCGGCGGGGTTGCGCTGACATCGATGTCAATCGGGTGCCGCCGAACCCTTGCGGATCGAGGAACTTGCACGTGACGATGTGTCGCGAATGTTTCACGGCCCCGAGAAGGAGACGGCATGCACCGGCCACGATGGGGTGTCGCCCTGTTATCCGTCACATTGATCGCCGCGGCAACCGCTGTCGCCACGGGCGGGGCGGCCGCGGCCGCCGCCGCCACCTCGTTCCGCTCGTCGTTCGAGACCGACGACCCGCAACCCACCTGGACCGACACGGTTGACACGGCAGCCGGCAGCGGCGGCGTCGACGGCACCGTGATCGTCGGCATGCCGGGCAGCCTGCGTGCGCACGTCACCGGCATCGCGGTCAACGCCGAACCGAACAGCAACGAGGGCCGCAACAACCTCAACGACGGCGATTCGGCCACCAAGTGGCTGGTCGACACCCCGACGAGCTGGGCGCAGTACACCCTGGACGCTCCCGCCGAGGTCATCAAGTACGCCCTGACCTCGGCCAACGACGCTCCCGAGCGGGACCCGCGGGACTGGACGCTGCAGGGCTCCACCGACGGCAGCACCTGGACCACGGTCGACACGCAGACCGGGCAGACCTTCGCCGAGCGCTTCCAGACGAAGACCTACACCGTCGCGGACCCGGGCTCCTTCCCGATCTACCGGCTCACCATCACCGGGCACCCGTCCGGCAACCTCACCCAGCTCGCCGACCTGGAGCTCGCGGACGCCAACGTGACGCCGCCGCCGACCGGTCCGATGCAGAGCCGGGTCGGCCCGGGCCCGGCCAGTTCCCCCACCGCGAAGGCGGGCGTGGGCTTCACCGGGCTCAAGGCGTTCCAGATCGCCGGGCGGCACACCGCCGAGGGCCGGGGCCACTCCGGCAACAAGGTCTTCGACGTCGACGTGGCGGTCACCGCCGACACCGAGCTGTCGTACCTGGTGCTGCCGGAGTTCAACCGCGAGGACCTGTCCAACCCGGCCACGTACACCGCGGTCGACCTGGCCTTCACCGACGGCACCTTCCTGTCCGACCTGAAGGCCGTCGACCAGAACGGGACCGTGGTCAGCGCGGCTGCGCAGGGCGCGTCGCAGACGCTCTACACCGCGCAGTGGAACAAGCGGACCGCGCGGATCGGCAAGGTCGCGGCGGGCAAGACCGTCGACCGCATCCTGATCACGTACGACAAGCCGTCCGGTCCCACGACCTTCCGGGCCTGGTACGACGACATCGCGCTCGCCGAGGTCGCCCCGGCGAAGCCCAGGGAGCACCTCGCCGAGTACGCGGAGACGCGCCGCGGCACGATGTCCTCGGGCGAGTTCTCCCGCGGCAACAACTTCCCCGCCACGGCGGTCCCGCACGGCTTCAACTTCTGGACCCCGGTCACCAACGCCGGCTCCACCAGCTGGCTGTACGAGTACCACCGCCAGAACAACGCGGCGAACCGCCCCACCCTGCAGGCGTTCTCCACCAGCCACGAGCCCAGCCCGTGGATGGGTGACCGGCAGACGTTCCAGGTGATGCCGAGCGCCGCGACCGGCGTACCGGATGCCAACCGGGCCAACCGCGCGCTGGCCTTCGGTCACGAGAACGAGATCGCGAAGCCGTACTACTACGGCGTCACCTTCGACAACGGGCTCAAGACCGAGATCGCGCCCACCGACCACGCCGCGCTGATGCAGTTCACCTTCACCGGGGACAACGGCAACCTGATCCTGGACAACGTCGACAGCCGGTCCGGGCTGACCATCGACGCCGCCGGCAAGTCGATCTCGGGCTGGTCAGACGTGAACAGCGGCGGCCTCTCCGCGGGCTTCACCCGGATGTTCATGTACGCCACCGTCGACGCCCCGGTCACGGCCAGCGGCATGCTGCCCACCGGCAACCGGCCGTCCACCGGCTACCTCAAGTTCGACACCGCTGAGAACAAGACGGTGCGGATGCGGATCGCGACGTCGCTGATCGGTGTCGAGCAGGCCAGGCACAACCTGGACCTGGAGATCGCCGCCGACGCGACGCTCGCCTCGGTCCGCGACCAGGCCCGCGACCTGTGGGACGCCAAGATGCGCACCGTCGAGGTGGAGGGCGCTTCCGAGGACCAGCTGGTCACGCTCTACTCGAACCTGTACCGGCTGTTCCTCTATCCCAACTCGGGCTTCGAGAACACCGGCAGCAACGCCGAGCCCGTCTACAAGCACACCGTGCAGTCGGCGGTGACCAGCCCGGCGAGCACACCGACGGAGACCGGCGCGCCGATCAAGGACGGCAAAGTCTACGTCAACAACGGGTTCTGGGACACGTACCGGACGACGTGGCCGGCGTACTCGCTGCTGACGCCGAAGCAGGCCGGGGAGATGGTGGACGGCTTCGTCCAGCAGTTCCGCGACGGCGGCTGGATCTCGCGCTGGTCGTCGCCGGGCTACGCCAACCTGATGGTCGGCACCAGCTCGGACGTGGCTTTCGCGGACGCGTACCTCAAGGGGGTGCCGGGCATCGACGCCGAGACGGCGTACCGGGCCGCGGTGAAGAACGCGACGGTCACGCCGCCGAACGCCAACGTCGGCCGCAAGGGCCTGGCCAGCTCGATCTTCAAGGGCTACACGCCGAGCGACGCCACCGGTGAGGCGATGTCCTGGGCGATGGACGGCTACATCAACGACTACGGCATCGCGAACATGGCCGAGGCGCTGGCCAAGAAGGGCGGGGCCAAGGCCGAGGAGTACGCCGAGGAGGCCGAGTACTTCCGCAACCGGGCCCTGAACTACGTGCACATGTTCGACCCGTCGGTGGACTTCTTCCAGGGCAGGGACTCCGCGGGCAACTGGCGCAACCCGCCCTCCTCCTACGACCCGCGGGTCTGGGGTTACGACTACACCGAGACCAACGGCTGGAACATGGCCTTCCACGTGCCGCAGGACGGGCAGGGCCTGGCCAACCTGTACGGCGGCCGCGACGGTCTGGTCAAGAAGCTCGACAAGTTCTTCGCGACCCCGGAGACGGCCACCTTCTACGGCTCGTACGGCGGCCCGATCCACGAGATGTACGAGGCCCGCGACGTCCGGATGGGCCAGTGGGGCTTCAGCAACCAGCCGTCGCACCACATCCCGTACATGTACAACTTCGCGGGCCGGCCGGACCGGGCCCAGGAGATCGTCCGCGAGGCGATGTCCCGGCTGTACCTGGGCAGCGAGATCGGCCAGGGCTACCCGGGCGACGAGGACAACGGCGAGATGAGCGCCTGGCAGGTGTTCAGCGCGCTCGGCTTCTACCCGCTGCAGATGGGCAGCCCCGCGTACGCGATCGGCTCGCCGCTGTTCACCAGGGCGACGGTCAACCTGGAGAACGGCAAGAAGATCGTCGTCAACGCCCCCGGCAACAGCCGCAGCAACGTCTACGTGCAGTCGCTGAAGGTCAACGGCAAGGCGTACGGCTCCACGTCGCTGCCGCACTCGCTGCTGGCCGACGGCGCGACGCTCGACTTCACCATGGGCTCGTCGCCGTCGCGGTGGGGCACCGGCCCGGACGCCGCCCCGCCGTCGCTCACCTCGGGCGACGCGGTGCCGGCCCCGTTGCGGGACCTGACCGGACCGGGCCGCGGCACGGCATCGGACCCGGCCCTGGTCGACGACACCTCCACCACCCAGGCCACACTCGCCGACGGCTGGCAGTACCAGTTCGCCTCCGCCGGCGAGCAGGCCGGCTACTACACGCTCACCTCGAGCACCGAGGCCGAGCAGGACCCGGCCTCGTGGACGCTGAAGGGTTCCTACGACGGCACCACGTGGACCACGATCGACGAGCGCAAGGACCAGAAGTTCGAGTGGCGCCGGCAGACCCGGCCCTTCAAGATCGCCAGCCCGGGCCGGTACGCGCACTACCGGCTCGACGTCGCCGCGGGCACCACACTCGCCGAGGTGGAACTGCTCGGCATCCCGGCACCCGCCTGCACCACGACAATCGCCGACAAGGTCGTCGGCGCGGTGTCGGTCCGGTCCGGGGTCACCTGCATCAAGGCCGGCGCCCAGATCACCGGCCTGGTCACGGTCTCCAGGGGCGCCTCGCTCTACGCCACCGGCGCGACCCTGCGCGCGGCGGTGACGGCCACCGGGGCGGGCACGGTCTCGCTGCTGGACACCACGGTGAGCGGACCCGTCACGGTCACCGGGTCGGGCCCGGTCAGCCTGGAGAACTCGACCCTGAAGAGCGCGGTGACACTGCTGACCAACAAGAAGGCCACGGTGGTGGCCGGCAACACGGTCGGCGGACCGCTCACCTGCTCCGGCAACAAGCCGGCGCCGGTGAACAACGGGCTGGCCAACAAGGTCAGCGGGGTACGGATCGGCCAGTGCGCCAAGCTCTGAGCTGAAGCCCAGGACGCAGCCGTCCCTCCCGCGCGGGAGGGGCGGCTGCGCTGTCTCCTGGGTTAGCGTGACGACCATGTCCGACGACCTGTGGCCCGTGATCGCCGCGGCCGACCTCTGCACCCTCGCGACCATCAAGCGCGACGGCCGGCCCCAGCTGTCCGATGTGAACTACACCGCCGACGACCCGACCCGGGTACTGCGCGTGTCGACCCGCGAAACCCTGGCCAAGGTGCACAACCTGCGCCGGGACCCGCGCGGCAGCCTGCGCGTGGCCGGCCCGGGAGGCGGCGGTTACGTGGTCGCCGACGTGCGCGCCACGTTCTCACCGCCGTCGGCCGAGGAACACGACGCCACGGTCGAGGAGCTCGTCGAGGTCTACCGGCTGATCCGCCGCGAGGAACATCCCGACTGGGCCGACTACCGGCGCGCCATGGTCGCCGACAGCCGGATCGTGCTGAGCCTGCACGTCGAACGCCTCTACGGGTGGGTGATGTAGTCGTGGCCCGGATCATGGACATCGTCTTCGACTGTGAGTACGCGCCCGCGCTGGCCCGGTGGTGGGTGCAGGTGCTCGAGGGGTACAGCGTCGCGCCGTACGGGCCGGACGATCCGGATCCCGATGAGGATCCGACCGTGCTGGTGGTGCCCGGGCCCGGGGGTGGGCCGCGGTTGTGGTTCACCCAGGTACCCGAGCGCAAGACCGTCAAGAACCGCGTGCATCTGGATCTGAACGCCGAGGACCCGGTCGCCGAGCTGGCCCGGCTGACCGGCCTCGGCGCCCGGGTCCTGTGGGAAACGGACGGGCTCACCGTGCTGGCAGATCCCGAGGGTAACGAGTTCTGCCTGGACAAGGATCAGGCCAGCGTCACCGCGTAGAGGTGCAGGCGGGGGTCGTCCGGCAGGGTGATCGAGCGGACCTGCTTGCCCTCCGCGACCGGCAGCCGCACGCCGAAGAGGCTGACCGGCGGGCCGTCCACGCCCTGGCCCGCCTTGATCCGGTGCGGCATCGCCAGCACGGTCGTGGTGCCCGCGGACGCCGTGCCGCACCAGTCCGCCACCGTCACCGTGGCCGGGGCGGAGGTGCCGTCGGTGTACCCGATCGTCAGTGCGGCCGTCACCGGCCCGTTGTGGGTCGTCGCGACCAGGTGCACCGCCGCGTGGTCGCCGGTCGGCAGCAGCAGGGACTGGCCGCGGGCCGGCGCGAAGTTCTTCGCCGTCCCGGCCGGGTCCGGCGCCTGGTACGTGACGCCGCCCCAGGTCACCGGGCCGGCCTTGGGCAGCAGGTCGGCGTCGTAGCTCCAGCCGCCGCCGTCGAAGTTGCCCTCCGCCGGGTCGGCCACCGTGGCCGTGCCGTCGAGGGTGCGCTCGGCACCGAGGTCGACCAGGCAGCCGGCGTCCGTCGCACCGGCGCAGGTGAGCGGCTCCCGGACCGTGATCATGGCCGTCCGTTTCACCGTCTCCGTGCCGGGCGCGGAGACCGAGACCTCGATCGGGTACGCCCCCGCGGGTGTCCCGGCCGGCGCCTGCACGGTGACCGCAACCGTGGTGCCGATCGGCAGGCGCCCGCTGAGCAGCACCTTGGGGTGCTTCGGGGCGACGGTCACCTTCCAGCCCGGCGGCGCCGTCGCTGTCACGCGGGGCGCGATCACGAGGGGCGCCTGGCCGACCACGTCGACCTGGAACGCCGCCTGCTGGGCGGTGGCCGAGCCGGCCGGCAGGGCCGCGCTGGCCGGGCGGACGGTGGCGTCCACGTGGGTACGGCCGTCCGCCGGCGCCTTGTTCACCGACGGCGGCTGGGCCGCGACCGACGTGCCCCACGACGACGGCTTGGTGCCGAGCGTGTGGGCGAGCGTGCCGCCGCGGGTCACTGCCGACCAGTCCAGCCAGGTCTTGGCGACGGATCGACCGTTGAGCCGGACGCGCTGGATGTAGCGGTTGGTGTCCGAGGCGCCGGGCGCGGTGATGGTCAGCGTCTTGCCGCCGGTGCGCACGGTCGCCTCCGGGAACTGCGGGCTGGACAGCGCCAGGAAGTTGGCGCCGCTCATCGTCGGGTAGAGGCCCAGCGAGGAGAAGACGTACCAGGCGCTCATCGTGCCGAGGTCGTCGTTGCCGGTCATGCCGTCCGGGCCGGTGGTGAAGAGCGTCATCGCGGCGCGCACGACCGTCGCGGTCTTCGCCGGGTCACCCGCCCAGAGATACATGTACGGCGCGAGCAGATCCGGTTCGTTGTTCGGGTTGTACGTCGCCTTGGCGTAGTAGTCGTACGGCGCGGCGATCCAGTCCGTACGCGCGGTGCCGGCCGGATCGGTCAGCAGCTTGTCGTAGACGAAGAAGTCGTCCAGCCGCTTCTCGGTGGCCGCCCGGCCGCCCATCAGCCGCACCAGCCCGGCCGGGTCCTGCGGCACCAGCCACTGGTACTGATACGCCCCGCCCTCGTGGAACTGCTCGGCCGCCGCGACCGGGTCGTACGGCGTCAGCCACGTCCCGTCGACCGTCCGCGGCCGGAACTGCTTGATCGAGGAATCCCACAGATTGCGGTACCACTGCCCGCGGCCCGCGAACAGCTTCGCGTCGGCAGCTTTACCCAGCCCCTTGGCCATCAGAGCCAGCGCTGCGTCGGCAGCCGCGTACTCCATGGTCGCCGAGGCCGGGTGGTCACAGTCGTTGTCGCCGCCCTTGTCGGCGCACTCCTTGCCCCGGCTCAGCCCGGAGGGGATGTAGCCGCGGTCGGCGTAGAAGTCCTGACCCGTCCGCCCGTTGTACGGCGAGTCCGCCGGCGGCTGGGCGGTGGCGTTCTTCCGCAGGAGCGCGTACGCCTCCTGCTCGTACCCGGCCAGCAGGCCCTTGGACCAGGCCTCGACCAGGAACGGGGTGACCGGGTCACCGGTCATGATGTTGGTCTCGCTGTTGGCCAGCGCCCAGCGCGGCAGCCAGCCACCGTCGCGCCCGATCGCGACCACCGACAGCGCCACGTCCCGGGCGACCTGCGGCACGAGCAGCTCCAGCAACTGGTTCTGCGGGCGGTAGGTGTCCCACAGCGAGAAGTTCTGGTACGGCGTGTACCCCTGCGCGGTGTGCACCTGGCGGTCGAAGCCCACGTACCGGCCATCGACGTCACCGGCCAGGTTCGGGTGCAGCAGGGAGTGGTAGAGCGCGGTGTAGAAGACGCTGCGCCGGTCGGCCGTTCCGCCGCCGATCGCGATCCGGTCCAGCTCCTGGGCCCACTTCGCGCGCAGGGCGGCCCGGGTGGCGGCGAAGTCGTACGAGTCGGCGGTCTCGGCGGTCAGGTTCTGCCGGGCCCCGGCCAGGCCGGTGTAGGAGAGCCCGACCTTGACCACCACGTCGCGGTCCTCGCTCGCGTCGAAGGTGACCCAGGCACCGTTGCCGCCGGATCCGGCGGCGTCCCGGCCCCCGGGCGAGAGCGCCGAGCCGCGCCAGGTGCCGGTGGCGGCGAAGGGGCGGTCGAAGCTGGCGGTGAAGTAGACAGTGTGGTCGTCCTTGCCGGCACAGAAGTTGCCGGCGCGGACCCGGCCCTCGACGGTCCGGTCGCCGACGACGTGGATCTCCGAGTCGAAGACCGTCTGGTTCGCCTTGCCGGTGTTGAACAGGACGTTGGCGGCGCCGGTGGCCGGGAAGGTGTACTTCTGCCAGCCGGTGCGCGCGGTCGCGGTCAGTTCCGCGGTGGTCTGGTACTTCGTCAGCCCGACCCGGTAGTAGCCGGGCTCGGCGTCCTCGTCGTCGTGCGAGAACGGCGAACGGTACTGGTTCGGGTCGGCGGTGGTGACCGCGCCGGTGGTCGGCATGATCGGCAGCTCGCCGGCGACGCCGCAGCCCACCCCGGACAGGTGGGTCTGGCTGAAGCCGTAGATGGTGTCCTGCTGGTAGTCGTAGCCGCCCTGGCCGCCGGTGTCCGGGCTGACCTGCACCATGCCGAACGGCGCACTGGCCCCCGGGAAGGTGTTGCCGAAGTTCTGCGTGCCGACGAACGGGCGCACCAGATCCACGGGGTCCTCCGCGGCGGCGGCCCGGGCCTGGGCCGGGCTCGCGGTGCCGACGGAAACGACCAGCAGCAGGGCCGCCAGGAGCCGACGGGTCATCGGTAAACCTCCGGTCAACGACGTCATCGTCACGTGACAACGTTGTCACGCAGCAAAGACGCGTGTCAATGAGCCGCCCGCCCCGGGCACCCGAATTGCACCCGGCCATCCGGGCGAACCTCTCAGATCCGCCCGGCCGCCGCCCGATCACGGCAGTTACGACCCCCTGCCCCGGGGGCGAGCGAACCGGAGATGAGTCTGATGGCAGCCAGCACAGCACCGCCGACGCCCCGGGGCGTCCACCGCTGGGCACGGCTCTGCGTCGCCGTCGCAGTCGTCGTCGCCACCTTCGGCGTCGTCCTCAGCACCGGGGTGGGCGGGCCGGGCACCGCGCAGCTCATCTCCAACCTCGGGCTGTGTGCCGCCGCCGTCTCCGCGGCCGTGGCGTGCCTGTTCCGCGCCGCGTCGCTGCGGGGCCGGCAGCGGGCCGGCTGGGCTCTGCTCGGGCTCGGCGTGCTGTCCTGGGGTGCCGGTCAGGCCTGCGCGGTCTGGCTGGAGACCTTCACCGGCTCGGTGCCGCTGCCGTCGCAGGCCGACATCGGCTACCTCGGCATGATCCTGCTGACCTCGGCCGGCCTGCTGGTGCTGCCGGTCGCCACCCAGACCCTGGCCAACCGGGCCCGCAGCGTGCTGGACGGCCTGATGGTCGCCGTCTCGCTGGTACTGATCGCCTGGTACCTGGTCATCGAACCGCTCATCGAGGCCGGCGGCGACAGCGCCCTCGCGCTCTACCTCAGCCTCGCCTACCCGCTCGGCGACATCGTCATGGTCACGGTCGTGGTCTACATGCTGGCGCTGCAGCGCCGCCGGGGCCGCGACTTCGCCCACCTGGCCCTGGTCGGTGCCGGCATCGTCGCCTTCGCGGTCTCCGACATCGGGTACGCCTACCTCAACCTGACCGGGGCGTACGCCTCCGGCAGCGGCACCGACATCGGCTGGTTCGCCGGCTTCTCGCTGATCCTGCTGGCCGCCACCAAGCCGGCCGGCAACCCCGCGACGGCCGAGCCGGCAGTGGACGGCGAGGGCGCTCAGCCGTTCGGGGTGTTGCTGCCGTACGTCGCCGTGCTCGCCGCCCTGGCCACCAGCATCATCTGGTTCGCCCGCACCGGGCAGGCCAGCCCGTTCGTCGCCTACACCCGCTCGGCCCTGATCCTGCTGATCGTCGGCCGGCAACTGCTCACCCTGCTGGAGAACCGCGGCCTGACCCGCAACCTGGAGACCCGCGTCGCCGACCGCACCGCCGAGCTGTACGCCAGCGAGCAGCGCTTCCACGCGCTCGTGCAGCACAGCTCCGACGTCGTCACCGTGGTCGGTACCGACGCCGTGGTGCTGTACCAGAGCGAGTCGGTGCAGCGGGTCTTCGGCTACACCCCGGCCATGCTCACCGGGCGGAACATCACCGAGCGGTTCAGCCCCGAGTCGGCCGCGCGGTTGCTCGACGCCCTGCGCTCGGTGAGTGCGCGGCCGTACGCCACCACCGTGCTGGAGCTGACCCTGCCGCACCTGGACCGGCGGCAGCGCCAGGCCGAGATCACCGTGACCAACCTGCTCGGCGACCCCAACGTCGGCGGCCTGGTGCTCAACACCCGCGACATCAGCGAGCGCAAGGAGCTGCAGGAGCAGCTGGTGCACGAGGCTTACCACGACGCGCTGACCCAGCTGGCCAACCGGGCCCTGTTCCGCGAGCGGGTGGCCGAGGCCCTGGAGCAGCGCGGCGAGGACGACGACGTGACCGTGCTCTTCCTCGACCTGGACGGTTTCAAGGAGGTCAACGACAGCCTCGGGCACCTGGCCGGTGACCAGTTGCTGGTCCGGGTGGCCGAGCGGCTGACCAGCTCGGTGCGCGAGGGCGACGTGGTGGCCCGGTTCGGCGGCGACGAGTTCGCCGTGCTGATCCGCTCGGCGCTCAGCCTGGGCGAGGCCGAGGTCGTGGCCCAGCGCATCGTCGACGAACTGCACGAGCCGTTCCGCGTGGGCGACCGCGACCTGCACGTGCGGGGCAGCATCGGGCTGGCCGCGTACGCCGCCCTCGGCGGGGGTGCGGCCGGTGCCGACGACGCCGACGACGCCGAGCAGCTCATGCGCAACGCCGACCTGGCCATGTACAAGGCCAAGGGCACCGGCGGCAGCGGCTTCGCCAGCTACGACCCGCGGATGCTGGCCGGTCTGGTCGAGCGCCTGGAGCTCGAGGCCGACCTGCGCCTGGCGCTGGAGCGCGGCGAGCTGCGGCTGCACTACCAGCCCACCATCGACATGGCCGACAGCCGGGTCATCGGCTTCGAGGCGCTGGTGCGCTGGCAGCACCCGACCCGCGGGCTGATCAACCCGCTCGACTTCATCCCGATCGCCGAGGCCACCGGGCTGATCGTGCCGCTCGGCCGCTGGGTGCTGCAGGAGGCCTGCCGCCAGGCGATGGAATGGTCGGCCCGCGACGGCCGCCGCCCGGTCAAGATGGCCGTCAACGTCTCGGTCCGCCAGTTCGACCGCAGCGACCTGCCGGCCGTCGTCCGCGAGGTGCTGACCGAGACCGGCATGCCGGCCGACCAGCTCTGCCTCGAGATGACCGAGAGCGTGCTGATGACCGACACCGAGGAAAACCTGGCCCAGCTGGTCCGGCTCAAGGCGCTCGGCGTGACGCTGGCGATCGACGACTTCGGCACCGGCTACTCGTCGCTGGCCTACCTGCGCCGGTTCCCGGTGGACATGCTCAAGATCGACCGTTCGTTCGTGGAGCGGCTCGGCGAGCAGGCCGACGACGCCGCGCTGGCCGGCACGATCGTCCAGCTCGGGCAGAGCCTCGGCATGTCCACCGTGGCCGAAGGCATCGAGGAGTACGGCCAGCTCGCCGCGCTGCGCGAGATGGGCTGCACGTTCGCCCAGGGCTTCTACTTCTCCCGCCCGGTGCCCGCCGGCGAGGCCGGCCGGCTGCTGCTCGAAGGGGCCGGCGCCCAGCCGGCCCCGGCCTGATCCCCCCGCATCCCCCACCACCGTTCAGGAGTCCGGATGACCGCCGCCCTCACCGGCACCCGCGCACAGCTCCCGGCCCAGTGGCCCGCCGCGCTGTCCCCGCAGTGCCTCGAGGTCATCGACATGCCCACCCCGTACCTGGTCACCGACCTGGACACGGTCGTGGACCGGCTGTCGGCGTTCACCGCGGCGCTGCCGGGCGTGCTGCCGTGTTACGCCATGAAGTGCAACCCCTCGACGGAGATCCTGGCCACGCTGCGGGACCACGGCGCCGGCTTCGAGGTCGCCTCGCTGGGTGAGCTGCGGATGCTGGAGCGCCTCGGCGTGGACCCGGCCGGCGTGCTCTTCAGCAACCCGGTCAAGGCGCCGGGGCACATCGCCGCCGCGTACGCCGCCGGGCTCTGGCGGTTCAGCTTCGACTCGGCCAACGAGCTGCGCAAGATCGCCGCGCACGCCCCGGGCAGCGCCGTCTACCTGCGGCTGCTGGTCGACGACACGGCCAGCTCGTTCCCGCTGTCGCGCAAGTTCGGCGCCGAGGTGCCCGAGGCCCGCGACCTGCTGGTGCTGGCCCGGCAGCTGGGGCTGCGCCCGTACGGGATCACCTTCCACGTCGGCTCGCAGTGCGGCAACGCGGCCGCCTGGCGGCACGCGCTCGGCGCGACCGGAGCGATCATGGCCGACCTGCTCGACGACGGCATCCGGCTCGACATGATCGACCTGGGTGGCGGCTTCCCCGCCCGCTACCGGGCCGACGTGCCCTCGATCGGTGAGATCGGTGCGATGGTGCTGCCCGCGCTGGCCGAGCTGCTGCCGTACCGTCCGGGTCTGCTCGTCGCCGAGCCCGGCCGGCACCTGGTCGCCGAGGCCGCGGTCATGGCCGTCGGGGTGATCGGCCGGGAGGTCCGGGGCGGGCGCAACTGGCTCTTCGCCGACGTCGGCGCCTACAACGGCATGATGGAGACGATCCAGGTGCCGACCGGCTGGGACTACCCGATCTGGTCGTCCGTGCCCGGCCACGGCGAGGTGGCCACCCTGCCGTTCACCATCACGGGTCCCAGTTGCGACAGCTCCGACACGATGTTCCACGGCGTCGAGCTGCCGGCCGGCATCGACGTGGGCGATGTCGTCTACATCGGCTCGGACGGTGCGTACACCCTGAGCTACGCCTCCGCCTTCAACGGATTCGCGCCGCCCACGCCGCTGTTCGTCGGCGGCGGCGCCGGCGAGCCGGACCTGCGGGAGCTGACGGATGAGCTGGTCCGGTCCGGAACCTCCGGTGGTCACTGACCGCAAGCGGCGTGAGCCCAGGGGCGGCGGGCACCGCCGCGTCGGACCGGTCGGCCTGCGCCGCGCCGGACGGGTACGCGAGCTCGTGGTGTCCGGTGTCATCGACTCGTTCGGCATGGCGCTGGGCTGGACGATCCTCGTGCTGCTGGCCGTCTCCCGGGGCGGTCTGGCCGAGGCAGCCCTCTACAACGCCGCGATGCTCATCGGCGTGGTGCTGTCCGCGCCGGTCACCGGCTGGCTCTCGCGCCGCTACGCCGGGCGGACGCTGCTGCGCGGCGCCGCCGGCACGGAGATCCTGCTGCGCGTCGGCGCGCTCGCCGGGCTCATCGCCGGCCTGCCGTCCTGGCTGATCGCGATCACCGTCACGGCGATGCACGTGGCGGCCTGGGTCGGCTTCGCCGCGATGCGGGCCGAGGTCGCGGCGGTCGATGCCCGGCCGCGGTCGATGACCCGGTACGCCCTGGCCATCGCGGCGGTCGAGGCCGCCGGTACGGGACTGGGCGCGCTGCTGCCGGCGGGCCCGGACGGCCACCCGACCGGCTGGCCGCTGATCCTGATCTTCGTCGCGTACGCGGGCTCGCTGGTCCCCACGATCATCAGCTCGCGCCGGGCCCGGATGACCCCGCGCGGCGCGGCCCGCCGGATCATGCCGGCCCGGGTCCTCCGGTACGCCGTCAGCACCCTCACCGGCGGCACGGGCATCACCGGGCACCGGCGTAACCCGGCCCGCCGGCCGCGACGCCGGCTCGCGGTCTCGCCGCGCCTGCTCGTCGCGGGTGGCGGCATCATGCTGCTCGCGTCCGGGCCCACCCTGCTGGCCATCCCGCTCACCACCGAGCTGCACGGCCGGCGCTGGGTGGCGGGCGCCGCCATCGCGTTCAGCCTGGGCTGCCTGCTGGCGACCGTGGCGGTCGAGGCGATCGGCACCATGAAGCTGCCGGCCGTCCTGCGCTGGTCGCTGTGGGGCGTGGCCATGCTGGTCGGCTGGATCGGCGCGCCGATGCACGCGGTCAGCGTGCTGATCGCCCAGTTCCTGGCCGGGGTGAGCCAGACCGCGTTCGAGGGCGACATGGACGCGCTGGTCGCGGATGAGGCGCCGGCCGACGGCATCACGACGGCGCTGGCCTACAGCGCGTCGGTCCGGGCGCTCGGCGGGTCCGTGGCGGTCAAGCTGCTGCCGATGATGGTCGTTGCGCAGGCGATCGACAAGGCGGTCAGCGCGGCCGTGCTGGTGCTCGGCGTCGCCGCGCTGTTGATCTGGGCCGTGACCGCGCTGCCGCGGCTGCACCGGCCGCCGGTGCCGATACCGGAGTGACCGCGGGATGCGCCCGGCGAAAACGGGTACTGAGCTGGACGTGACCAGCCACCCGACCGCGTTCGCGCCCCGGACCCCCGTCGAGCTTTCTCCCGCGCTCGACGTCTCCGGTCCCCGCGAGCACGCCCGCGCGGTGGTGTTGCTGCTGCCCGGCGGCCGGGCCACCAGCGTGGCCCCGGCCCGCCGGGGCCTGGCCCAGCTGCGGATGGTGCCGTTCGCCCGGGCGATCGGCTGGAGCACGCGGGGCCGCCGGGTCGCGGTCTGGACGCTGCGGTACCGGCTGCGCGGCTGGAACGGCAGCGCGCAGGACCCCGTGCACGATGCCCGCTGGGCGCTGGAGCAGGCGCGCCGGTCGCATCCCGGTGCCCCGATCCTGCTGGTGGGCCATTCGATGGGCGGGCGGGTCGCGCTGCGGCTGGCCGGTGAGCCCGGGGTGGCGGCAGTGTGCGCGCTGGCCCCGTGGATCGAGGCCGGCGAGCCGGCGCCCCGGCCCGGCGCGACGATCGTGATCGCGCACGGTGACGCGGACCGGGTGACGGATCCGCGGTCCTCCGCCGCGTACGCGGCCCGGATCGGCGCCTCGTTCGTGCCGGTGCCCGGCGAGACGCACGCCCTGCTGCGCCGGCCGGTGTTCTGGACCCGGCTCGTCACCGCCTTCGTCACGACGGCCCTGGAGTCGGCGCTGCCCGTCGACTGACCCTGCACCCGGTTCCGGAACCTGGCGTTGCCGGCGGGTCGCTGATCCCCCCGTGTGCCCGTTCACCTGCATCGATCCGCCTTCGGCCGCGAGAACGCGGTCGAGAAAGCGCTTCCCGACGCCCTAGCAGGCATTGACACCTGTTAACCGGCAGTTCAAAGTGACGTATCAAAGAGCGCTTTCTCATCCCCGAAGCAGTTCTGAAACCGCTCCGACACATCCCGCTGGTTTCCCCACCTCTTGATTCCCCGCAAGGAGGACCGTCCATGAGTCCTGACGTTTTCCGAAGTAGCGGGCGCCGGCCGGCGCCCGTGCGGATCGCCGCGCTCACCTTCGCCCTGCTCGGCCTGCTGGCGGCCTACCTGGTCGCCACGGTCGGCAACGCCGCCGCAGCCGAGGTCGTGGTCTCCCAGGGCAAGCCGACCACCGCGTCCTCCGTCGAATGGGAGGGCACGCCGGCCTCCGCGGCCACCGACGGCAACACCGGCACCCGCTGGTCCAGCGCCTTCGCGGCGGCCCAGTGGCTGCAGGTCGACCTCGGCACCACGACGGCCGTCAGCAGCGTGAAGCTGACCTGGGAGGCCGCGTACGCGACAGCCTTCACAGTCCAGTTCTCCACCAACGGCACGACCTTCACCAACGCCACCGGCACGCTGCGCGGCAACGCCGGCGAGCAGACGATCACAGTCGCCGGCAACACCCGCTACGTCCGGCTCAATCTGACCGAGCGGGCCCTGGCCATCTACGGCTACTCACTGTGGGAGTTCCAGGTCTTCGCGGGCGGCAGCACGCCGACCACCCCGCCGACCGGTCCGACCACGCCGCCGCCGGCGGGCGGCGCGACCCTGCTGTCCTACAACAAGCCGGGCGCGGCGTCGAGCGAGCAGAACGACGTCAACTGCAACCCGTGCACCGTCGGCAAGGCCTTCGACCTGGACCCGGCCACGCGCTGGGCGACCAGTTCGACCACCGGCTGGGTGGACCCGGGCTGGATCTACGTCGACCTGGGAGCGACGGCCCAGGTCAGCCGGGTCGAGCTGCAGTGGGACCCGGCGTACGCGACCTCGTACAAGATCCAGGTGTCGCCGAACGCAAGCACCTGGACCGACATCTACTCGACCACCACGGGCAAGGGCTTCAAGGAGGTCCTGAACGTCAGCGGCACCGGCCGTTACGTGCGGATGTACGGCACCGCGCGGGCGACCCCGTACGGCTACTCGCTCTACGACTTCAATGTCTACGGCACCGGTGGCGCCCCGACCGCCCCGCCGGCCCAGCCCGCGGACCCGGTGTTCCCGGCGAGCCGGATGGTCTTCAACGACGAGTTCAACGAGCCGGCGGGCACCAGGCCCAGCACCGCCAAGTGGACCTACGACCCGGGCGTGCCGCAGAACGGCGAGATCCAGTACTACACCGAGAACAGCAACAACGCCCAGATGAACGGCCAGGGCCAGCTGGTCATCGAGGCGCGCAAGGAAGCTTCCAACGGCCGCGAGTACACCTCGGCCCGGATGAACACCGGCGGCAAGTTCACCGTGCAGTACGGCCGCGTCGAGGCACGGGTCAAGGTGCCGAAGGGCAACGGGCTGTGGCCGGCGTTCTGGATGATGGGCGCCGACTTCCTCACCGGCCGTCCGTGGCCGTACAACGGCGAGATCGACATCATGGAGGTCCTCGGCCGTAACACCAGCGAGGCCTACTCCACGCTGCACGCCCCGCAGTACAACGGCGCCGGCGGCTACGGCCAGAAGTACGCCACCGCGGACCTGTCGCAGGACTTCCACGTCTGGGCGGCGGAGTGGGACAGCAAGGGCATCAAGTTCCTGCTCGACGGCCAGCAGGTGTTCTACGCCAGCAAGGCGACCGTCGAGGCGACCCGCGGGCCGTGGATCTTCGACCACCCGTTCTACCTCATCCTCAACCTGGCCGTCGGCGGTGACTTCCCCGGTCCCATCGACGCCTCCACGCCGTTCCCGGCCCGGATGCTCGTCGACTACGTCCGCGTCTACAAGTGAGCTGACCCCCGCGCCGGGGCGGGTTTCCCCGCCCGCCCCGGCCCAGGAAGGATCGGAATGCGCAAACGAAGTCTGTCCATCGCGGCCGCGGTCGCAACCGTCCTCACCGGCTACGTGGCCATCACCCAGGGCCCGGCCAGCGCCGCCGACGGGCTGCTGTCGGCGAACCGGCCGGCCACGGCCTCCTCCATCGAATCCACGGCCTTCCCGGCCTCCAACGCCGTCGACGGCAACCCCGGCACCCGCTGGTCCAGCGCGTTCAGCGATCCGCAGTGGCTGCAGGTCGACCTCGGCGCCACCGCCACCCTGTCCTCGGTGGTGCTGGACTGGGAGTCCGCGTACTCGCGCACGTTCAACCTGCAGACGTCGGCCAACGGCAGTTCGTGGACCACGGTCAAGGCCAACGTCGCCGGCACGGGCGGCCGGCAGACCGTCGCGGTCACCGGCTCCGGGCGCTACGTCCGGCTGCAGTCCACCGCCCGCGCCACCCAGTGGGGTGTCTCGCTGGCCGAGTTCGAGGTGTACGGCAGCGGCGGCGGCACCGCTCCCCCGCCGACCATCCCGCCGGGCGCCGTACGGGTCGCCGAGTTCCTCGCGGACTGCCCGTTCAGCCACCGGCTGCCCGACGACCCGATCGTGTTCCCGAACATGCCGGGCGCCTCGCACATGCACAGCTTCTTCGGCAGCACGGTGACCAACGCCCACTCGACGGTCGACGACCTGTTCAACGCGAACAGCAACTGCAACCCGTCGATCGACAAGTCGTCGTACTGGATCCCGACGTTCTACAACGGCAACACCCCGGTCGAGCCGACCACCGGCATCTTCTACTACCTGGGTGAGGGCGTCCGGGACGATCTGATCGCCCAGACCCAGCCGCTGCCGTTCGGCCTGCGGATCGTGGCCGGCAACGCCAGGGCGACCGGCCCGGCCGACACGTCGAACTCGCGCTGGTCCTGCCTGCACGCCGGGCACGTGGGCTCGTCGCAGAACTTCGTGGAGTGTCCGGCCGGCACGATGCTGGAGTCGTACCTCGACTTCCCGCAGTGCTGGAACGGCCGCGACCTGGACTCGCCGGACCACAAGAGCCACATGGCGTACCCGGTCAACGCCGCCTGCCCGGCGAGCCACCCGGTCGTCGTGCCGAAGCTGCGCCAGGTCATGCGCTACCCGGTCAGCGGCAGCACGGCCGACTTCCGGCTGGCCTCCGGCAACGGGTACAGCATGCACGGCGACTTCTTCAACGCCTGGCCGGTCGAGGAGATGGCCCGCCGGGTGAACGACTGCATCCGGATCATCGTCAAGTGCGGCACCAACGGGCGGCCGTGAGATGACGTCCGCAGCCGCCGGGGCTCGTCGCCGCCCCGGCGGCTCCGGGCGGGAAAGCGCGCTAAAGCGAAAAATGCCTGGTGCTATAACAGACGCCATGACTACCCGGCCCTCCCGCGCAGGGCAGCACCCGACGATGGACCAGGTCGCCGAGGCGGCCGGGGTGTCGCGGGCCACCGTCTCCCGGGTGATCAACGGCGCCCCCAGCGTCGACGCCAAGATCCGCGAGATCGTCCAGCGGGCCATCGCCGACACCGGCTACGTGCCCAACGTGGCAGCCCGCTCGCTGGTCACCCGCAAGTCGAACTCCGTGGCCCTGGTGATCTCCGAGCCGGACCGGCCGCACAACTCCTCGTTCCTGAACCGGATCTTCACCGATCCGTACTTCGGCCGGATCACCGCCGGCGCGACCGGCGCACTGCGCCCGCACGACGTGCACCTGGTGATCATCCCGACCGACTCGACGGACCATCACCACGTCATCCGCTACCTGCGCCAGGGCCATGTGGACGGGGTGCTGCTGATCAGCAGCCACGAGCAGGACCCGCTGCCCCGGCAGGTGCACGAGCTCGGCATCCCGGCGGTCGTGTCGGCCCGGCCGGCCTCACCGCTGGCCGCCAGCTTCGTCGACGTCGATCAGCGGCTCGGCGCCCGGCTCGCCGCCGAGCACCTGCTCAGCCGCGGCTGCCGCCGGCTGGCCACGATCAGCGGTCCGCTGGACATCCCGGCCGGCTCCGACCGGCTCGACGGCTTCCGGTCGTTCCTGGCCAACCGCGGCCTGGGCGACGTGCCGTCGATCGAGGGCGACTTCACCCGGCACGGCGGCGAGGAGTGCGCCCGCCGGCTGCTCACCGAGCACCCCGACATCGACGGCCTGTTCGTGGCCAGCGACCTGATGAGCGAGGGCGCGCTGCGGGCGGTGCAGGATCTCGGCCGCCGGGTGCCCGACGACGTCGCCGTGGTCGGCTTCGACGACAGCAGCGCCGCGCTGGACTGCCGGCCGCTGCTGACCACCATCCGCCAGCCGGTCGAGGAGATGGCCGCCGAGATGGCGGAGGTGCTGATGGCCCACATCGCCGCGCCCGGCCGGCTGCCGCGCTCGGTGACCTTCCAGCCGACCCTGG
Organism: Actinoplanes auranticolor; assembly: GCF_018332655.1. Taxonomy (GTDB): domain Bacteria; phylum Actinomycetota; class Actinomycetes; order Mycobacteriales; family Micromonosporaceae; genus Actinoplanes; species Actinoplanes auranticolor. Next base: position 89,655 of record NZ_BOQL01000032.1, read on the forward strand.
TGATCCGCGAGTCCGCCTGATCCCCGGTCGACGACATCGGCCATCATGACCGCGTGGGCGACCTTGCGATCAATCTCCTGGCCAGCGTCATCGCCGGTACGGCAGTCTGGCTCGCCGGCTTTCTGCTGCGCCGCCGCAAGCTGAGCCGCGAACGCGCCTTCTTCGGCCTCACCGAGGGAGCCAGCTGCCTGCTGGTGGTCTCCCGGCACGCGTCGTCGCCGCGCGAGTTCAGCGTGCACCGCCGCGACGTCGCCGCCCTGGTGGAGCTGGCGACCATCGCCCGCGAGTGCGGCGCGCACGCCGACCGGGTCGGCGAGAACCAGCCCACCGGGGAGATCGGCCGGCTCACCGAGTTCTGCGTCGGCGGTCCCGGCGGGGCCAGCCCGCGCAGCGCCACCCACGTACGCACGATCCTGCGCGGGGTGACGTACACGGTCTTCGACGAGGAGCAGCCCCGGCTGTCGTTCACCGTCGGCGGCACCGAGTACGTCCTCACCCCGGAGACCAGCTACGTCCTGCTCGCCCGGTTCTGGGGACCGGCCGGTGGCCACCCGGTGTTCCTCATCGGTGGCCTGAGCGCGGGCAGCAACCTCGCCGGCGCCCGCTACCTGGCGGCGCACCATCACGAGCTGGCCCGCAGGTACGGCGCCGACCGGCCCTTCGCCCTCGTGCTGCGCATCGTCGAGCCGGCCGCCTACGGCACCGACTTCACCGAGCTGGCGGCCGACGTGACGGACGTCGCGTTCCAGCCGGTCCCGCCGCCGGCGGGTAGTTAGCCGCTAGCGTGTTGTGCATCTCGCGGTCCTGTCCACCGGGGAGCTGGTCGACAACCCGCGCCCCCTGGTCGCAGCGCAGCAACGAATACGCTCGCTGGGCCGGTCACTGTCCCGCAAGACAGGGCCGGACCGGCGCACCGGACGGCGAGCGTCGAAAGGCTGGGAGCGCGCCGCGGCCCGGCTCGGGCGGGCGCATGCCCGGGTGTCCAACCTGCGCCGCGACGGGCTGCACAAGCTCACCACCCGACTGACCCGCGAGCACGGCACCGTCGTTGTCGAAGACCTCAACGTCACCGGGATGCTCGCCAACCGCAAACTGGCCCGGCACATCGCCGACGCCGGGTTCGCGGAGATTCGACGCCAGTTGGCTTACAAAACCGGGTGGAGCAGCGGCAGGCTCCTCGTGGCCGACCGTTGGTATCCGTCATCGAAAACCTGCTCGGGCTGCGGCACAGTGAAAGCCAAACTGTCCCTCGCCGAGCGTGAATTCTGTTGTGAAGCGTGCGGCCTGGTCATCGACCGTGACCACAACGCCTCCCTCAACCTCGCCGCGCTCGCGGCTGAGTTCGACTCTGCCGGGAGTGGCCCGGTGGCAGCACGTGGAGCCGACCAGAAGACCCGCGTACGCGGGCAGGTGGCGATGAAACGTGAACCCGGCACGGCATCCGCCGGTCAGACCGGGACCGTCCCGCCGCAAGGCGGGGCTATCGATCGTGTGCTCGTTGAAGCGCACTGAAGGTAACGGTAGAACAGAGTCATGGACATTCTCGTCGCCGGCGGCCACGGCCAGGTCGCCCTGCGCCTGCTGGGCCTGCTCGCCGGTCAGGGACACACCGCCCGTGGCCTCATCCGCTCCCCCGGCCAGGCCGGCGACCTGACCGCGCTCGGCGCCGTACCGGTCATCGGCGACCTGGAGAACGACGAGACCCTGGACGGGTACGTGCGGGGTGCCGACGCTGTGGTCTTCGCGGCCGGGGCGGGGCCGGGCAGCGGGGCCGCCCGCAAGCGGACCGTCGACCTGGGCGGGGCGGTCAAGCTCGCCGACGCGGCCCGCGCCACCGGGGTACGCCGCTACGTCATGGTCTCCTCGATCGGGGCGGACCGGCCGGACGCCGCGGGCGAGTCGATGCGGGCCTACCTGGAGGCCAAGGCCGAGGCCGACGACTACGTACGGGCCAGCGGGCTCGACGTCACGATCGTGCGGCCCGGCTCGCTCACCGACGACCCCGGCACCGGTCTGGTCCGGGTCAGCACCGAACTGGGCAACCGCGGGCCGGTGCCGCGCGACGACGTGGCGGCGGTGCTGGCCGCCGTGCTGCTGACCCCGGCCACGATCGGCACGACGTTCGAGCTGTTCGCCGGCGACACCCCGATCCCGGAGGCGCTCGCCGCCCTGTAATCAGGCCGTCAACAGGTCCTGCCGCTCGCGCATCAGTCCGCTCCAGTAGGCGCGGGCCGCCTCGGTGCGCGCGGCCACGTCGCGGTGGATCTCCGTGACCAGCGCGGCCGACCCGTCGGTGTTGCGGATCGCCTGGTTGATCTGGTCCCGCATCAGCATGTCCGAGAAGAAGACCTGCGCGAAGCCGGTGGGCGTGACCACCGGCCGCGGGGCGTGGCCCAGCGGCCGGGCCAGGCCGACGTCGGCCAGCTCGGTGTGCAGTACCACGAGGCAGCGGTCGGCGTACGCCGCCGACCGCGCGACCCCGTCGAGCCAGTCCGGCGTACGCAACGCCACCGCGCCGCCGAGCAGGTTGTTGCTCGTCTGGCGGGCCGAGAGCCGGTCGAGCTGCCGACGCAATTCGGCCAGCGCACCCATTGCGACGTCCGCGGCCCGGCCGGCCTCGTGCAGCTCGCGCAGCTCCGCCTCCACCCGGCCGCGCTCCCCGGCCAGGGTCAGCAACCGGGTGACCTGCGGGCCGCCGGTACGGCGCAAGTGGCTCTCCTTGTCGTCGACCGCCCGCGCGAAGCGGGCCGGCAGGTCGGCGAACTCGGCCAGCCGCGCGTCGACGGTCGCCAGCTCGGCGCGGACGGCGGCCAGCCGGCTTTCCGCCTCGGCGACCCGGTACCGCGCCGCGTCGGCCTCGGCCTGCTCGCGGGACAGCTCCTCGGCGTGCGCGCCGCGCAGGGCCATCAGCACCCGGGACAGCGAGAGGCCCTCGAGGCGCTCGACGTCGCGCACCTCTCCGGCCCACTGCGAGCGCAGCTCGGTCAAGGCGGCCGCCTGCTCGGTGCAGCGCTGGTCGAGCTCGGCGCGCCGGGCGCGGAGCAGTTCGGCCTCGCGGACCAGTCCGGCGAGCGCGGTCAGGCGGGTTTCGATGTCCTCGGTCACGCCCCTGATTCGATCAGGTCGGGGCAAGCAAACGCGCGGGCGGACAGCCGGGGCGCCGATCCGCCGGTAGCCTGCGAAGAATGGGGACAACGGGGGACACACTGGCGGCCGGCAACGAGGCCATGGTCGAGGCCGCGTTCCGGACCGGCGACTACGAGGCGGCCGAGCGGACCTTCGAGGAGCTGCTGACCCAGGCCCGGGCCGACGGCGACCGGGCGCTCGAGGCCGCGGTGCTGGACCGGCAGGCGATGCTCATGCACTTCCGGGCGCTGGAGGACGACCTCGGCAAGGCCGACAGCGAGGGCGAGGAAGCGCTGTTCCAGCAGGCCCTGGAGATCCGGCGGGATCTCGGGGACCCGGCGGGCACGGCCGAGTCGCTCTTCGGCGTCGGTCTGGTCCACCAGGTGCTGCGGCAGGACTGGGACGCCGCGATGCCGTACTACTGGGAGGCGCTCGACCTGGCCGACCGGTACGGCGACCTGCTGCTGCGCTCCGAGGTGCACCGCCACGTCGGCTTCTACTACGCGGCGTCCGATCTGCAGTCGGACAAGGCGCTGGAGCACCTGCGCATCTCGCACGAGCTGCGCGCCCAACTCGGCGACCCGCGCTGGATCCCCGGCGGGACGATGGCGCTGGGCATCGCCGAGCTGGCCGACGGCCTGCGCGAGCAGGGGCTGGCCCACGTCCGCGAGGCGATCGCCCAGGGCGAGCAGGCCGGCCTGAGCCACGACCGCATCGCCTGGATGCGGGACTTCCTCGACAAGGCGGAGGCCGAGCGGTGACAACCCTGTCCGAGGCCTGGAGCCTGGCGGCGAACGAGAGCGGCCTGGCCGTCGTCTCCACCCTGCGGGCCGACCAGACGATCCAGTCCTCGCTGGTCAACGCCGGTGTCGTGGCCCATCCCGGCACCGGTGGGCAGGTGCTGGCGTTCGTCACGTACGGCCGGGTCAAGCTGGCCAACCTGCGGGCCCGGCCACAGATCACGACGGCGTTCCGCAGCGGCTGGCAGTGGGCCACGGTCGAGGGCCACGCCGAGCTGGCCGGTCCGGACGACCCTCGGCCGTGGCTGGACGCCGACCGCCTGCGCCTGCTGCTGCGGGAGATCTTCACTGCGGCGGGCGGCTCCCACGACGACTGGGATGAATACGACCGGGTGATGGCCGAGCAGCGGCGCACCGCCGTGCTGATCAGCCCGGCCCGGATCTACAGCAACTGACGCCGGGCCCGGATCACCGGGCCGCGAGGTGCTTGGCCATCTGCTGCGCCAGCAGGCGGTAGCCGAGCCGGTCGTAGAGCCGGCGCGCGCCGGTGTTGACGCCGTGCACGTTGAGCCCCATGGTGCGGACGCCCCGCCGCGCCAGCTCGGACTCGACCGCGGTGACGGCCGCCCGCCCGTAGCCCCGGCGGCGGTAGGGCCCGTCGATCTCGATGTTGTGCAGCCAGCCCATCCCCGGCCGCGGCGGCGCCGGCAGACCGGCCCAGACCCAGCCGACCGGTACGCCCCGCGCCACCACCGTGCGCAGGATCATCCCGTCCGTCTGCGGCCCGTCGGGCAGCAGCTCCGCCAGCTTGCGGGCCGCCCGCGCCTCGGCCTCGCCGTGCCACAGGCCCCGCTCCTGCACGAGATCCTGGGCGTAGTCGGCGAACAACGCCTCGATCCGGCTCTCGTAGTCGGTCATCGGCACCAGGTCGATCCCCTCGGCCGCGGGCACCTCCGCCAGCGGGCGCGAGCGCTGCTCCGCGGTCACCTCGAAGCCGAGCCGCTCGTAGAGCCGACGGGCGGTGGTGTTGTCGCCGAACACGTTGAGGCCGATCGCCGGCACGCGGCGGGCGACGAGCTCCGCCTCGACCGCGGTGATGATCGCGCCCGCGTACCCCCGGGACCGGAACGGCGGATCGACCTCGACGTCGCTGATCCAGGCCGTGTCCGGCAGGGCCGGGCCGGGCAGCGACAGCCAGATCCAGCCGACCTCGGCGCCGTCCGCCAGGGCCTTGCGGAGCAGCTGGCCCCGGGTCGCGGGACCGCGCGGGAGTCTGCCGGCGACGTCCCGCTCGGCCTCGGCCTCGGCCTCGGCGCGGGTCAGCGCGCGAGCCGTCGTGATCGCCTCGGCGTAGCTCGCCACCAGTTGCGCGCGGCGGCGCACGAAGTCGTCCGGGCCCATCTCCACGAGAGTCAGCGGCATGCGATGACCCTTCCCGACCGTAGCGAAGCCTGTGCCCACATTGTGCACCGCGGGCTCCGTCCGACCCGGTGGCCCGCCCGGCGGGCGGGCAGTACGGTGAACCGCATGTTGATCAGCTGCGGCTGCCCGGTCTCCGGGGTGTGGGCGGATCCCCTGTCGCTGACCGGGTTCGCGATGCGGGCCGAGGAGCTCGGCTACCACGGCCTGTGGTCGTTCCAGCGGCTGCTGGCCGGCGACGGCCAGCAGCTGCAGCCGGTCTACCGCAGCGTGCTCGATCCGTTGCTGGCACTGACCTACGCGGCCGCCCGCACCACCGACATCCGGCTCGGCGTCGCCGTGATCAACCTGCCCTACCTCTCCCCCACCTACCTGGCCAAGCAGGCGAGCACGCTCGACGTGCTCTCCGGCGGCCGCTTCGATCTGGGTCTGGGCACCGGATGGTCCGAGGTGGAGTTCGTGGCGACGGGCTCGGACCCGAATCCCCGCGGCCGCCGCACCGAGGAGTACCTGCGCGTGCTGCGGGCCCTGTTCACCGGTGAGCACGTCGCCTTCGACGGGGAGTTCTACACCGTGCCGCCGAGCGTCATGGCTCCCGCGCCGGTGCAGCCCGGTGGCCCGCCGATCCTGCTGGGCGGCACGGCGGACGTCGCGTTGCGCCGCGCCGGACGGATCGCCGCGGGCTGGGTCAGCAGCAGCCGGGCGAGCCTGGCGGACATCGCCCGGGGCGCGCAGATCGTGCGGCGCGCGGCCGAGGAGTCGGGGCGGGACCCGGACGCCCTCCGGATCGTGGTGCGCGGGGTGGTGAAGGCCGGGCTGCGCGAGGACGGCGTGCCGCTGTCGGGCACCTGGGACCAGATCCGAGCCGGCGCCCAGCTCTACGCCGAGGCCGGCGTCACCGAGCTGTTCTACGACCTGAACTGGGACCCGTTCATCGGTTCACCGCAGGCCGACCCGCGGGCCGCCGGCGAACGGGCCGAGGAGATCCTCTCCGCCCTCGCCCCGAACGGCTGAAGTTCTCCCGCCTCCGTGCCATCCGGACGCATTTGCCCTTCCGGTGCCCCGGCGGGAACCGGCAACCTGGCCGCACGCCGCACCGCGCGGCGAGAACCCAGGGAGAGCCATGGACTACCGCCGCCCATTCGCCGCCCTCGTCACCTGTCTCGCCCTGACGGGCTGCGGTGCCGGGGAGCAAGCCTCGACGGCTTCCCCGCCGGCCGCCGCCTCGGCGGCGCCGTCGCCGACCGCCGCCAGTGGACTGGGTGACTCGGTCAAGGACGCCGGTGACATTCCGGATCCCTGCACGCTGCTCAGCAAGGAACAGGTCACCGAGCTGACCGGGCGGAAGATCACCCGGATCGACGAGGACGGGCTGCCCCGCGGTGACACCAACCGCTACTGCCAGTGGCAGCAGTCCGGCGGGCAGCTGGCCGTCTTCCTGAACCGGACCACCGAGCCGGACTTCACCGTCACGATCGCCGGGGCCACGCCGGTGAACGACGTCGGCGAGCGGGCCTTCCAGCTGGCCGGGCACCTCTACGTGCTCTACGGCACGGTGGCGATCGACGTCTACAGCCGCGGCGACAGCGATGACGAGAACCTGGCCGAGGCGGCGGCGGTGGCCCAGGTGCTCATTCCGAAGATCTGAGCGACGGGTACGGCGCACCGGAGGTGTCCCGGTGCGCCGTACCCGGCCGGTCCTACTCGAACGGCGTGAGCGTGATGCCGATCGCGGTCGGGTCACCGCTGTGCACCAGCGACTCCTGGTTCGCCACGTCGTCGAAGGCGAACGCGTACGCCTTGCCGTCGACCATCTGCTCGTGGATCACCTTGTTGTACAGGTTGGTCGGCTCGTTGCGGTAGAACGTCGACGCGTCCGTGCTCGGCTCGACGGCCTGGGTGCCCAGGGTGGTCCGCTGCAGCGCCGCACACAGGCTGCGCGCGATCGGGCCGACGACCAGGTCGTTCGGGGCGCCGAGGTTGCCGTCGCAGCCCCACACGTGCGCGGTGGTGGGCTTGGTGAACGTCGCGACCTGCGCGCCGGTGGCGTCGGTGAAGGTCATGACGTCGCCGCTGGTCCGGCCCTTGAAGATCTTGTCGGGCTGGTCGGCGAAGGGCTTCACGGTGAGGTCGGTGTTCTCGTACGCGGCCCAGGCCCGGTCGATGTAGGACGCCAGGTAGTTCGGGTCGAAGTCGCCGCCGTCGGCGCCCTTGCCGGGAGCCAGCACGCGCAGCACGGTGCCGTCGGCGCGGGTCCGGACGAGACCGCTGAACGAGGCGTCGGCCTTCATGGCGTCGATGACGGCGTTGCGCCCGCCCGGCTTGAGCTGACCCGTGACCGCGGTCTTGCCGTCGGAGCCGGTGACGCTGACCGCGTGCGGCACGGCGAACATGTCGACCTGCGAGCTGTTCAGCCAGATGCCGGAGTCGTTGTAGGTGAACTCGCTCCAGTCGAACAGGATGTCGCTGTTGGGGTCGCCGGCCGCCCACGGCGCGGGCTGCACGAGGCCGCCGTCCTGGCTGATCTTGAAGTCGAGCTTGTCGCCGAACGACATGTACATCCGGCCGGAGAGCCCTTTGGGCACCGGGATGGTCTTGCTGGCGCCGTTGGCCGGGCCGGCGATCGACACGTCCGGCGCCGGCGCGGGCGGGTTGGCACCGCCGGTCCACGGGGTGAAGGTGCCGGCCTCGGTGACGTAGCCGAGCTTGCCGTCGCTGACGCCCAGCACGTAGAGGTGGGTGGCTTCGCCGCGGCCGGAGTTGTTGGTGACGGTGAGCGGGAGCAGGTCGGGGCCGGTGGCGGCCTGGGCGGTGGGGATCACCGCGACGGCGGCGGGGATGGCGACCGCCGCGACGACGAGCCCGAGGAGAGATCTGCGGTTGAGACGCATGAGCACCTAACTGTCGGCCCCCGGATGACACCGGCCCGGCGAGAGGACATCCGCGCGGGAGGGATCCGGCGTCGGCCGGGCCGCTTCGGGGGCGGACCAGGGAAGGGGGGTGCGTCCCGGCCATTACGCTCCGCTGTCGCTGAGAGCGCTCTCACCGAGCTTGGTACGGCCTCCCGGAGATGTCAACCGGTGATCGCCGCCGATGTCCGCGCCGTTATCACAGCCCGCACCGCCCGGCACTTCGGGCTGTTACCGCAGCTCAGCGTCCATGGTCGACACTTTTCGAAAAAGGCGGGCGGCTGCGTTATCCTGCTGAGCCGATGACTACTCCAGCCTCCCCGCCGCCCGGCGTCTATCACTCCCGGTCGCGGGTCACCCGTACCCGGCTCGCGCTCGCCGCGGCCGGCTTGGCCCTCGTCCTGCTCGGCTACCTGATCGGGCGGCTGCAGGGAGGTCCGGACACCCCCGCCGCCGCCGTGGCCGCCCCGCCACCGGTGGCGTCGTCGCCCGCCGAGTCGGCCGCCCCGACGGCCGAGCCGTCACCGTCGGCGAGCGCCCCGGCGCCCGGCGGCATCGACGCCTACGCGGTGATCCAGGCCGAGACGGCCGCCGGGCAGCAGGGCACCCAGTTCCAGGAGACCGAGGACGAGGGCGGCGGGCAGAACATCGGCTGGATCAGCAACGGCGACTGGCTGCGCTTCGACGAGGTGGAGTTCGGCACCGAGCCGGCCACCGAGGTCGCCGTCCGGGTGGCCTCGGACGTGGACGACGGCGGCGGCCGGATCGAGATCCGCCTGGACAGCCCCGCGAACGCGCCGGTCGGCTCCGTGCCGGTCGAGGACACCGGCGGCTGGCAGGAGTGGCAGTCCCGCAGCGCGGACATCGAGCCCACCACCGGACGGCACACCGTGTTCATCACTTTCGCCCGCGACGACGACGCCGAGTTCGTCAACCTGAACTCCTTCGCGTTCGTCCACTGACGCGCCGGGGCCGCGCACCTCGATCGGTACGCGGCCCCGGGAGAAACACCCGACCGTCAGGCGGCGGCAACCTCGAACTTGCGCGGCTTGGCCTTCTCGGTCACCGGGATGCTCAGGGTCAGCACGCCGTTGTCGTAGCGGGCATCGAGCCGGTCGGTGTCCAGCGAGTCGGACAGGAAGACCTGCCGGCTGACCGGACCCATCGGGCGCTCGGCCACGACGTACTGCACGCCGTCACGCTCGGCGCGCTTGCGCTGGGCGCGGACGGTGAGCACCTTGCGGTCGACGGTGATGTCGATCCCGGCCGGGTCGACGCCGGGCAGGTCGATGTCGATGAAGAACGAGTCACCCTCGCGGTAGGCGTCCAGGCGGGCACCGGCGCTACGGGTGGCGGAGTCGAAGACGCGGGTGGTCAGGCGGTCGAAATCGGTACGCAGCACCATGGGGATTCCTCCGGTTCAAGATTGAGCGTGTTGCACTCAACCTTCATAACCGGGGTGCCCCCCTGGTACTTCCTGGAAGGCCCGTGAGCTGCGACACTAGGCCAGCCGGAAGTCGGCGAAGTCGAAACCCGGCGACACCACGCAGCTCACCAGCACGGGCTCCGAGCCGGCCGGATACGCGCTCTGCCACACCCCGGCCGGCACCAGCGCCTGCGGGTTCTCGGCAGTGAGCACAACCGTCTCGCCACCCTCGACCGGGTCGGGACCGGCACCGCCGTAGCGCAGCTCCAGCGAGCCCGAGTGCAGGAACCACAGCTCGTCGGAGGCCACCACGTGCCAGGCGGAGAACTCGCCGGGCTGGAGCAGGAAGTAGATGCCGGTGGCGGCGGCGCGCGGGCCCGCGTACCCGTCGGGCCTGATGGTGACCGCGGACCGGAAGGTCTCGCGGTACCAGCCACCCTCGGGGTGGGGTTGCAGATCGAGCTTCTCGGCCAGCGGGGGTCGGGTCGTCATGCCCCCCATCCTCGCGCGTCGCCGTATTCGAACATGTGTGCGAAGATGACGCGGTGTCCGACCAGGCGACCATCCTGCACGCCGACCTCGACTCGTTCTACGCGTCGGTCGAGCAGCGGGACGACCGCGCCCTGCGGGGCCGCCCGGTCCTGGTCGGCGGCGGCGTCGTGCTCGCGGCGAGCTACGAGGCCAAGGCGTACGGCGTCCGCACGCCGATGGGCATCGCCCAGGCCCGCGCGTTGTGCCCGCACGCCCTCGTGGTGCCGCCGCGCATGTCGGCGTATTCGGCGGCCAGCAAGGCCGTCTTCGAGGTCTTCCGCGATACCACCCCGATCGTCGAGGGCATCTCCATCGACGAGGCGTTCCTCGAGGTCGGTGGGCTGCACCGGATCAGCGGCACCCCGGCCGGCATCGCCGCCCGGCTGCGCGCCGAGGTCCGCGAGCGGGTCGGCCTGCCGATCACCGTCGGCGTGGCCCGCACGAAGTTCCTGGCCAAGGTGGCCAGCGCCGTCGGCAAGCCGGACGGCCTGCTCGTGGTGCCGCCCGGCGAGGAGCTCGCGTTCCTGCACCCGCTGCCGATCGAACGCCTCTGGGGCGTCGGCCCGGTCACCGCGGGCAAGCTGCGCGAGCACCGCATCCTGACCGTCGGGCACGTGGCCCGCATCGGCGAGGCCGCCCTGGTCACCATGATCGGCGCGCACGCCGGCCGGCACCTGCACGCGCTCTCCCACAACCGCGACCCCCGCCGGGTCCGCACCGGCCACCGGCGCGGCTCGATCGGCTCGCAGTGCGCGCTGGGCCGCCGGCCACGCCCGTTCGAGGAGATCGACGCGACGCTGGCGGCCCTGGTCGACCGAGTCACCCGCCGGATGCGCTCGGCCCACCGGGCCGGGCGCACGATCACGCTGCGGCTGCGCTTCGGCGACTTCACCCGGGCCACCCGCTCGCGCAGCCTGCTCAAGGCGACCATGCAGACCAGCGCCATCCTCACCACCGCCCGCCAGCTGCTGACCGAGGCCCGGCCGCTGATCGACGAGCGCGGCCTGACCCTGGTCGGCGTGGCGGTGGGCAACCTGGACAGCGACGGCGCGGTGCAGCTGGAGCTGCCGTTCGACGTACCGGTGGCGGACAGCCTGGACAGCGCGCTGGACGCGGTCCGGGACAGGTTCGGCTCGTCCTCGGTGACCCGGGCGGCCTCCCTGGGCCGCGACCTCAACCCGTCCGTGCCGATCCTGCCCGACTGACCCCCTCAGAGACCGAGCTGCGCGCGGCCCGTCGGGCTGAGCTCGTCGGCGGTCGGCCGGCCCGCCCAGTCGGCCTCGTAGTCCTCGGCCGCGAAGTCGCTCGGGCTGACGCCCCGGAGGAACGCCTGGCCGCACTCGGCTGCGTAGGCGGCGTTCTTCTCGCAGTACGGGCTGGCCGGGATGTACATGACGTTGCCCCAGCCCTGCTGGTCCCGCACCGCGCCGACGGAGTGGATCATGTCGCCGTGCCACCAGACCGTGTCGCCCGGCTCGACCGCGGGGATCGGCGTCAGCGCGGGCATCAGCGCCGGGTGCCAGCGCTCGCTGATCGGCAGCGCCTGGCCGTTGGCCGCACCGCACAGGTCGTCGTCGGCCACGTCGTCCTGCAGAGCCCGCAGCAGCAGGTAGGCCATCGCCGAGGGGATCGGCACGACGTGCAGCACACCCTCGGTCGGCGCCATGTCGGACAGCGCGGTCCAGCCCTGGAACGTCCGGAACGCCGAGCACATCACCGTGGAATCGAACTCGTGCACCTCGGTGCGGTAGGCCCCGTCCCACGGGTCGTACGCCTCGGGGTTGCCGGTGAAGACGTGCCGGAAGACGTTCTGGTATGCCGGGAGCAGCCACCGCTCGATCGAGCCGGAGTCGGTGTGCGCGGACAGCCCGGCCGAATCGGTGCCGGGCTCGCGGCGCCGGACCCGGTCCGGGTACGCCGTGTCGCGGGTCGGGTCGAACCAGACCCGGCCCTCGGACTCGTGCTTCCAGAAGGAGTTGAGGAAGCCGCGCACGGCGACCATGTTCTCGTCCTGGCGGGCCTCCATCTGCGGGCGCGACCAGTAGATGGGGAAGATCGACGGCTTGCTCGCCGACAGCCCGCCGAAGATGCCGTCGTCGAGGTAGCGGTACTTGCCGGCGAAGTCGTTGCGGTCCAGGTAGGACACCAGCTCGGCGTCCCAGCCCTCGGCCCGGTCGCGGCCGAAGGTGCCCTTGACCACGGCGCAGCCGCGGCGGCGTACCGCCTCGACGAGCTCGGCCGGCACCGTGCCGGCGGCGATGTCGGCGAACTGCACGACCGGCCAGACCTGCTCGCCGCGCTCGCGCTGCGCGACCACCTCGGCGACCTCGGCCCGCACCGCGGCCTCGGCCCGCGCGAAGGCGCCGGTGACGTCGCCGACCCGCTTGCGCAGCTCGGCCTTGGTCTCACGGATGGCGCGGGGGATGTCGTCCGGGGCGGTGTGCATCGCTGCCTCCATTTGATTAGGTCACCTTACTAGAACCTTGTCCTAATGTAGGAGATCCCACCCGAAGATCACAAGAGGTGACGGTGAACGACGTCAGCCGGGCACTGCCGCAGACGGTGCTCCGTGCTGCCACGGACCGGCGCCTGCTCGACGAGACGATCCGCCAGGGCCGCACCACCCGGGCCGAGCTGGCCGACATGACGGGCTACTCCCGGCCCACCGTCTCCGAGGCCGTCCGGCGCCTGGTCGAGGGTGGTCTGCTCGACGCCACCGGCCTCAAGGAGACCGGCCGCCGCGGACGCATCGGCACCTTCTACGAGCTCGGTGCGCGGGCCGGCTGGGTGCTGGCGGTGGAGCTGGACCAGTCCGGCGTCCGGGCCCGGGCCGCCGACCTGGCCGGCCGCACCCTGGACGAGCACCGGCGCCCGGCCGGCGCCCCCGGCGACGTGGACGCGCTGGTCGCCAACCTGCGGGCCGCCGTCGGCGCCTTCCCCGGCGGGCCCGGCCCGCTGCGGGCCGTCGGCATCTCCATCGCGAACCCGGTGCACCCGGTCACCCACGAGGTGGTCCCGCTGGCCGGCACGCCGTTCCCCGAGGGCCTGCTCAGCCCGGCCGAGCTGATCGGCGATCTGGTCCCGGCCCCGATCCTGGTCGACAACGACGTCAACCTGGCCGCGCTGGCGGAGCACCGCGCGGGCCGGGCGGTGGGTGAGGCCAGCTTCGCGTACGTCTACGTCGGCGCCGGGCTCGGCGTCGGGCTCTACATCGGTGACCAGCTCATCCGCGGCGCGCACGGGCTGGCCGGTGAGATCGGCTACCTGCCGGGCGCCGGAGCTCCGACGATCGCCGCTGATCTGGCCGCGGGTGGGCTCGGCCGCTCGGACGCCCCGTCCAACGACGTGGCGGCGGCGCTGGAGCTGCTCGATCGCGGCGACGAGCCGGCGTTGCGGGTGCTGGCGGCGGCGGTGGCCCGGGCGATCATCTCGGTGGCGGCGGTGGTGGATCCGGCACTGGTGCTGCTGGGAGGGCCGGTGGGGACGCACCCGGCGCTGCTGCCGCGGGTGCGGGCGGCGATCTCGTTCCCGGGACCGACGCGGGTCGAGCACGGGACTCTGGGCACGGAGGCGGCGCTGCACGGGGCGTTGCAGTTGGCGCTGGAGCACGCCCGGGCGGCGGCGGTCGCCGTCTGACCGGCGGGCCACCTCGGCCGTCGTCGTCCCCGGCTTCCGATTTCCCGGCGTGCGACTTCCCGGCGTCCGGCTTCCCGGCGTGCTGCTTCTCGGCGTCCGGCTTCCCGGCGTCCGGCTTCCCGGCGTGCTGCTTCTCGGCGTCTGGCTTTCCGGCGTTCGACTCGCTCCGGGCCGGCTTGCGGCCTTCGGCGTGGGCCTGCGGTCGGCGCGTCGGTGGCGTGCGGCAGACTGCTGGGCGTGCGGAAGATCTACGTCATCGGGATCGGCGCGGGCGACCCCGACCACCTGACCCTGCAGGCAGCCAAGGCGATCGGCCGGACCGACGTGTTCTTCCTGCTCGACAAGGGCGACACCAAGGAGAGCCTGATCGAGCTCCGGCGCCGGATGCTGAAGGCGTACGCCCGCCCCAGCCGGCGCATCGCCGAGGGCCGCGACCCCGACCGGGACCGCACCCCCGCCGACTACGAGGGCACGATCGCGAACTGGCGGCACCGCCGTTCCGAGGTGACCGAGGCGCTCATCCGCGAGCACCTGCTCGACGAGGAGACCGGCGCGTTCCTGGTCTGGGGTGACCCGTCGCTCTACGACTCGACGATCAGCATCCTGGACGAGATCCTGGCCCGCGGCGAGACCACGTTCACCTACGAGGTCATCCCCGGCGTCAGCAGTGTCTCGACGCTGGCGGCCAAGCACCGGATCGGGCTGAACCGGGTCGGCCGCCCGTTCCAGGTGACCACCGGCCGGCGGCTGGCCGAGCAGTGGCCGGCCGACGTCGACGACGTGATCGTGATGCTGGACGCGCACCAGACGTTCGGCGGGGTGGACGCCGAGGGCGTGGACATCTACTGGGGTGCGTACCTCGGCACCGAGGACGAGCTGCTGATCTCTGGCCCGCTGGCCGAGGTGAGCGACGAGATCCGCCGGGTCCGCGCCGAGGCCCGCGAGCGGCACGGCTGGATCATGGACACGTACCTGCTGCGCCGCCGCGACGCCGGTTAGGCCGACACCCGGTCGTACACCAGGCAGAGCGCCCCGGTTTCCGACGGCCTCGTGTCGGCGAGCGCCCACGTGGAGGCGGGGAGGCCGTCCTCCAGCAGTCTGGCGCCGCCACCGACCACCGCCGGGCACAGCGTGATGCACAGCCGGTCCAGCAGGTCGGCGCCGAGCAGGGCCCGGATGATGCTGCCGCTGGCCAGCACGATGATGTCCCCGCCGGCGCCGACCCGCAGCTTGCGGACCTCACCCGGCAGGTCGCCGGCCACGATGCGGGAGTTCTCCCAAGACGCCCCGGTCAGGGTCGTGCTGAACACGACCTTCTCCGTCCGGTTGAGCCAGGCCGAGAAGGTCCGGTCGCGCTGATCCGCCTCGGGGTTGCCGGCGACAGCCGGCCAGTAGCCACCGAAACCCTGATAGTTCTTGCGGCCCAGCAGCACAGTCGTGGCCGGCTCGGTCACCCGGATCATGTGGTCGCGGGCGGCGTCGGTGACGGCGTGCGGCACGATCCAGCTCATGTCGTAGTCGCCGCCGACGCCGGTGGTGCGGCCGTCGAGGGACAGCGAGATGTTGCCGACGACGCGGCGGTTGCTCTTCATACCCCTGGGTCGGAGTCACCGGCGCCGGCTCGACACGGATGGCGCACTATTCCGCGTCGCCTTCCAGGTCGCCCTCAGTCTCCAGGTAGACCTGCTGCAGCGCGGCCAGGGTCGCCGGCTCCGGAGACTCCCAGAGCTTGCGGTCCGCGGCCTCCAGCAGCCGTTCGGTGATGCTGTGCAACGCCCACGGGTTCGACTGGGTCATGAACTTCTGATTGTCCGGGTCCAGCACGTAGCTGGCCGCGAGCTGCTCGTACATCCAGTCGGCGACCACACCCGCCGTCGCGTCGTAGCCGAACAGGTAGTCGACCGTGGCGGCCAGCTCGAACGCGCCTTTGTAACCGTGCCGGCGCATCGCCGCGATCCAGCGCGGGTTCACCACGCGGGCGCGGAAGATCCGGGCGGTCTCCTCGGTGAGGCTGCGGGTCTTGGTGGCGTCCGGGTTGGTCGAGTCACCGATGTACGCCGCCGGCGCCCGCCCGGTCAGCGCCCGCACCGTGGCGATCATGCCGCCGTGGTACTGGAAGTAGTCGTCGGAGTCGGCGATGTCGTGCTCGCGGGTGTCGATGTTCTTGGCCGCGACCTCGATCCGCTTGTACGCGGTCTCCATGTCCCCGCGCGCCTCGACCCCGTCCAGCCCGCGCCCGTAGGCGAACCCGCCCCAGACCGCGTACACCTCGGCCAGGTCGGCGTCCCCGCGCCAGTTGCGGCTGTCGATCAGCGGCAGGATCCCCGCGCCGTACGCGCCGGGCCGCGAGCCGAAGATCCGGGTGGTCGCCTGCCGCCACGTCTTCTCGGCGCCGACGTCGGCCAGCGCGTGCGCCCGGACGAAGTTCTGCTCCGGCGTCTCCTCCAGCGCCGCCACCAGGCCGACCGCGTCGTCCAGCATGGCCACCACGTGCGGGAACGCGTCGCGGAAGAAGCCGGAGATGCGCACGGTCACGTCGATGCGGGGCCGGCCCAGCTCCGCCAGGTCGATCGGCTCGATGCCGGTCACCCGGCGGGAGGCGGGATCCCAGATCGGGCGTACCCCCATCAGGGCGAGGATCTCGGCGATGTCGTCGCCGGCGGTCCGCATGGCGCTCGTGCCCCAGGCGGAGAGGCCGACCGACTTCGGCCAGTCGCCGTAGTCCGCGCGGTAGCGGGTCAGCAGCGACTCGGCCATCGCCTGCCCGGTCTCCCAGGCCAGCATGCTCGGAATGGCCTTGGGGTCGACGGAGTAGAAGTTGCGGCCGGTCGGCAGCACGTTGATCAGGCCCCGCAGCGGCGACCCGCTCGGCCCGGCCGGCACGTAACCGCCGTCGAGGGCGTGCAGGACGTTGGTGAGCTCGTCGGTGGTGCGCGCGAGCCGGGGCACGACCTCGGTCGCGGCGAAGCGCAGGACCTGCGCCACCGTCTCGTCCGCGGTGACCCGGTCGGCGGCGGCGGGCTCCCAGCCGGCCTCCTCCATGGCGGCGACCAGCGCGTGCGCCTGCGCCTCGACGGCGTCGGTCTCGGCGGTGGAGGCGCCCTCGGCCAGGCCCAGCGCCTCCCGCAGGCCGGGCAGCGCGGCCACCTGACCGGCCCACATCTGCCGGGCCCGCAGCATGGCGAGCACCAGATTGACCCGGGCCTCCCCGCTCGGCGCGGCCCCGAGGATGTGCAGGCCGTCGCGGATCTGCACGTCCTTGATCTCGCAGAGCCAGCCGTCGACGTGCAGGATGAACTCGTCGAACTCCTCGTCGTCGGGCCGGTTGTCCAGGCCCAGGTCGTGGTCCATCTTGGCCGCCTGGATCAGGGTCCAGATCTGCGCCCGGATGGCCGGCAGCTTCGCCGGGTCCAGCGCGGCGATGTTGGCGTGCTCGTCCAGCAGCTGCTCGAGGCGGGCGATGTCGCCGTACGACTCGGCCCGGGCCATCGGCGGGATCAGGTGGTCGACCAGCGTCGCGTGGGCGCGCCGCTTGGCCTGGGTGCCCTCGCCCGGGTCGTTGACCAGGAACGGGTAGATCAGCGGCAGGTCGCCGAGGGCCGCGTCGGTGCCGTCGGAGGCGGACATGCCGACGTTCTTGCCGGGCAGCCACTCGAGGTTGCCGTGCTTGCCGACGTGCACGACCGCGTGCGCGCCGAACTCGTCGGCGAGCCACCGGTAGGCCGCGAGGTAGTGGTGGCTCGGCGGCAGGTCGGGGTCGTGGTAGATGGCCACCGGGTTGGCGCCGAAGCCCCGGGGCGGCTGCACCATCACGACCACGTTCTCGTCGCGCAGGGCGGCCAGCACGATGGCGTCGTCGTCCACGTACAGCTCGCCGGGCGCCTCGCCCCAGTGCCGTTCCATGGACTCGCGCAGGTCGGCGGGGAGCGTCGCGAACCACTCCCGGTAGGCCGAGCCGGCGATCCGTACCGGATTGCCGGCGAGTTGCTCCTCGGTCAGCCAGTCCGGGTCCTGGCCGCCGGCCGCGATCAGCGCGTGGATCAGCTTGTCGCCGTCGCCCTCGGCGACGCCCGGGAAGTCACCGACCCGGTAGCCGCGTTCCCGCATGGCCTGCAGCAACCGGACCGTGGAGGCGGGCGTGTCCAGCCCGACCGCGTTGCCGATCCGGGAGTGTTTGGTCGGATAGGCCGAGAGCATGACCACGATCCGCCGCTCGGCCGGCGGGATCTGCCGCAGCCGGGCGTGCGCGACCGCGATGCCGGCCACCCGGGCGGCCCGCTCGGGGTCGGGGACGTAGACCGAGAGGCCGTCCGGGTCGATCTCCTTGAACGAGAACGGCACGGTGATGATCCGGCCGTCGAACTCGGGGATGGCCACCTGGGTCGCCGCGTCCAGCGGGGAGAGCCCGTCGTCGCTGGCCTCCCAGGCGGCCCGGCTGCTGGTCAGGCACAGGCCCTGCAGGATCGGCACGTCCAGGTCGGCGAGCACCCCGACGTCCCACGCCTCGTCGTCGCCACCCGCGGAGACGGTGGCCGGCTTGGTGCCGCCGGCCGCGAGCACGGTCACCACCAGGGCGTCGGCCTTGCGCAGCTCGGCGAGCAGCTCGGGCGAGGCGGTGCGCAGGGAGGAGGTGAAGATCGGCAGCGGCCGCGCGCCCTTGCCCTCGATCGCCCGGCACAGCGCCTCGACGAAAGCGGTGTTCCCGGCCATGTGGTGGGCGCGGTAGTAGAGCACCGCGACGGTCGGGCCGGTCTGGGCGCTCGCCTCGCGCGGGAGCAGGCCCCAGTCGGGGGCGGGCACCGGCGCCGCGAAGCCGTGCCCGGTCAGCAGGATCGTGTCGGAGAGGAAGTCGTGCAGGGCGGCCAGATTGTCGGCGCCGCCGTAGGCGAGATAACCGTGGGCTTCCGCGGCCACACCCGCGGGCACGGTGGAGAGCTTCATCAGGTCGGCGTCCGGCGCCTGCTCACCGCCGAGCACCACCACCGGGACCGGCCCGGCGAGCAGTGCGTCGAGCCCTTCCTCCCAGGCCCGGCGCCCGCCGAGGATCCGCACCACGACCAGGTCGACCCCGTCGAGCAGCGCCGGCAGATCGGCGACCTGCGTGCGGGCGGGATTGCCCAGGCGATAGGCGGCCCCGCTGGCCCGGGCGCTCAGCAGGTCGGTGTCAGACGTCGACAGCAGCAGAAACACGGCTCTCCCCTCGGGGTCCGCGCCCCGGGTCGAAGGAATCCACGGCGACCGGAGTTCCTGGCTCCAAGGTCTATCAGGACCCTGTGACAGTGGCGGGACCGCGCCGGACTCGCACCGGCTTCCTCCGCGGCGTCGCCGCACGTGGCCTCCCACTCTCCAGAAGCGCGCGAGCGGCGTCAAGGCGAGGCGCCGGGTGTGACGATGCCGACCGCCGCCGGGAAAGTGTCGGCCCGGATCCGTAGTATCCGGGCCGTGCCCATCCCATCCGTGCGCGCCGACGCCGATGCCTGCCCGGGCGCGCTGCGGCTGCACGCCGCGGCCGACGGGCCCCTGGCGCGCGTCCGGGTGCCGGGCGGCCGGAT
Source organism: Actinoplanes auranticolor (assembly GCF_018332655.1). Lineage (GTDB taxonomy): Bacteria > Actinomycetota > Actinomycetes > Mycobacteriales > Micromonosporaceae > Actinoplanes > Actinoplanes auranticolor. Next base: position 108,994 of record NZ_BOQL01000032.1, read on the forward strand.
GACCGGCGCGCAGCTCACCGCGGTGCACGAGCTGGCTGCCCGCTGGGGCGACGGGCACGTGGAGCTCACCAGCCGGGCGAATCTCCAGCTCAGAGGGCTCCGCGAGGCCCCGGTGGCGGAGCTGGCGGCCCGGCTGCGGGCAGCGGGCCTGCTGCCCTCGGAAACCCACGAACTCGTACGGAACACAGCCGCCTCGCCGCTCGCCGGAGGACTGCCGGTGCGGGCCCTGGACGAGGCCCTGTGCGCGGACCCGTCCCTGGCCGGGCTGCCCGGGCGGTTCCTGTTCGCCCTGGACGGCGGCGAGGGCGACGTGGCCTTCGGGGCGGACGTGGCGGCCCTCCCGCTCGCCGACGAGGTGGCGATCATCTTCGCCGGGGTGGACGCCGGCCTGCGCGTCCCGCCGGCCGAGGTGATCCCGGCGCTCCTGGCAGCGGCTCACGCCTTCCTGGAGGAACGCGCCGCCCAGACCTCCACAACCGCAGCCACCCCCCGCGAGGCGCCTTCCGCAACCGCCGCTCCCACCTCCTCCCCCGGTGGCGCGGCCAGCTTCGACGCGGCACCCGGCGGCGCGGCCGGCTTCGACGCGGCACCGGGTGGGCCGCCCCCCGCGGATGCTGCCGTCGATCCGCGCGTCTCCGCCGGGGTGCGACCAGACGGCATCCCTCGCCCCCGGACCAGCGCCGATGCCGGCGGGCGCCAGCGGGTCGCCTGGCGGGTTCGGGAGCTGGCGGATGGACCGGCACGCGTCGCGGCGCGGACCGCCGCGGCGCTGGGCCGGACGCTCGGTGAGCCCGCTGACCTGCATCGGCCCGCCGTGCGGGAGCCGATCGGGATCGTCGAGCAGGTCGGCGGGACCGTCGCCGTCGGGGCCCTCGTGCCGCTCGGGCGGCTCAGCGACGTACAACTGAAAGTGCTGGAGGCGGCGGAGAGCTTGATCTTCACGCCCTGGCGTGGGGTCGTGCTGCCCGGTCTGGCGCCGCAGGCGGCCGGGTCGTGGCTGGCGGCCCTGGCCGGGGCCGGTCTCGAGGTCGAGGCCGGGTCGCGGTGGGCCGGGGTGACCGCGTGCGCGGGCCGTCCGGGCTGCGCGAAGTCATTGGCCGACGTGCGGGCCGACGCGGAGGCCGCGACGGTCGCGGGCGAGGGGCTGCCGGTGCACTGGGTCGGCTGCGCGCGTGGGTGCGGGAGCCCGGCCGGGCCGCACGTGCGGGTCGAGGCGACCGGCGTGGGATACGAGGTGCGCTCGCCGTATGCGGGCGGCGTCACCTCGGTCGGTGATGTGGGCGCGCTGGTCGGCGCCGCGAGGAAGGGCTGAGATGGAGTACGTGCGCGACGGCGCGGAGATCTACCGGCGGTCGTTCGCCACGATCCGGGCCGAGGCCGACCTGTCCGGGCTGCCGGCCGACGTGGCCCGGGTCGCGGTCCGGATGATCCACGCCTGCGGGATGGTGGACCTGGTAGGCGACATCGGCTTCAGCGCCGGGGTGGTGACCGCGGCTCGCAAGGCGCTGCTCGGCGGCGCGCCGATCCTCTGCGACGCCGAGATGGTGGCGTCCGGGGTGACCCGCAAGCGCCTGCCCGCCGGCAACGAGGTCGTCTGCACGCTCCGCGACCCGGCCGTGCCGGCGCTGGCGGCGCAGCTCGGAAACACGCGCAGTGCGGCCGCCCTCGACCTGTGGGGCGACCGGCTCGGCGGTGCCGTGGTGGCGATCGGTAACGCACCGACCGCCCTGTTCCGGCTGCTGGAGATGGTCGAGGCGGGCGCGCCGCGGCCCGCGGCGGTGCTGGGCATCCCGGTCGGGTTCATCGGCGCGGCCGAGTCGAAGGACGCGCTGGCCGCGTCCGACCTGGAGTATCTGGTCGTGCGCGGGCGACGCGGCGGCAGCGCGATCACGGCGGCGGCGGTCAACGCCCTCGCCTCGGAGGAGGAGTAGTCATGGCGGGCCGACTGTTCGGGGTCGGGCTGGGCCCCGGCGACCCGGAGCTGGTCACCGTCAAGGCGGCCCGGCTGATCAGCGCGGCCGGGGTGATCGCGTACCACGCGGCCCGGCACGGCCGCAGCAATGCCCGCGCGATCGCGGAGCCGTACCTGCGCGAGGGCCAGATCGAGGAACCGCTGATCTACCCGGTGACCACCGAGGCGACCGACCACCCGGGCGGCTACCAGGGCGCGATCGACGAGTTCTACGCCCGCAGCGCCGAACGGCTGGCCGCCCACCTGGACGCGGGCCGCGACGTGGTGGTGCTGGCCGAGGGTGACCCGTTCTTCTATGGCTCGTACATGCACATGCACAAGCGGCTCGCCGACCGCTACGAGACGCAGGTCGTGCCCGGTGTGACCTCGGTGAGCGCGGCCTCGGCGGTGCTCGGCCGCCCCCTGATGGAACGCGACGAGATCCTCACCGTGCTGCCTGGCACCCTGCCACCGGCCGAGCTCGCGGCCCGGCTGGCCGCCACCGACTCGGCCGCGATCATGAAGCTGGGCCGCACCTTCACCGGCGTCCGCGAAGCGCTGGCCCAGGCCGGCCGCCTCGACGACGCCTGGTACGTCGAACGCGCGACGACCGACCGGGAACGCCACGCCCGGCTGGCCGACGTCGACCCGGACACAGTGCCGTACTTCTCGTTGGCGTTGCTGCCGAGCCCGGCCGCCGCGACCTTCGTGGCCGAGCCGGTGCAGCAGGAACAGCAGGGACAGGTGACGGTCGTCGGGCTGGGTCCGGCGGGCCGCGACTGGCTCACCCCGGAGGCGCAGGAGGCTCTGGCGGCGGCGGACGACGTGGTCGGCTACGGCCCGTACGTGGACCGCGTCCCGCCGAACGCCCGCCAGCGCCGCCACCCCTCGGACAACCGGGTCGAGGCGGAACGCGCGGCGTTCGCCCTCGACCTGGCCAAGAGCGGCCGCAAGGTGGCGGTGGTGTCGTCCGGTGACCCGGGCGTGTTCGCGATGGCCGCAGCCGTGCTGGAGGTCAGCGAGGACCCGCAGTGGAAGGACGTCCCGGTCCGCGTGGTGCCCGGGCTGACGGCGGCGCAGGCCGTGGCCAGCCGGGCGGGCGCACCACTCGGGCACGACTTCTGCATCATGTCGCTGTCGGACCGGCTGAAGCCGTGGGACGTGATCGCGTCCCGGCTGTCGGCGGCGGCGAGCGCGGACCTGGTGATCGCGATCTACAACCCGGCGTCCCGGAGCCGCAAGGAACAGCTGGTCAAGGCCCGGGAGCTGCTGCTGGAGCACCGCAGCCCGGTGACACCGGTGGTGGTCGGCCGGGACGTGGGTGGCCCGGAGGAGGAGGTCCGCGTGACCACGCTGGGCGACCTGGACCCGGCCACGATCGACATGCGCTGCCTGCTGATCGTCGGCTCGAGCCAGACCCGGGTGGCGACCCGGGGCGACGGCTCTACCCAGGTGTACACGCCACGGCACTACCCCGCCTGAGCCACTGCAGCGCAGCCTCGACGGTCGGCGCCACGTCAGCCCCGGACGGCACGGGCGGCCGGTCGACCAGCACGACGGGAAGGCCGAGCTCCCGGGCGGCGTCGAGCTTGGCGGTGCTGCCGCCGCTGTCCTTGGTGACGAGGACGTCGATGCGGTGCCCGGCGAGCAGGGCTCGTTCCCCGGCGAGGGTGAACGGGCCCCGGTCGAGCAGCACCTGAAGGCGAGCCGGCAAGGGGTCGGCGGGCGGCTCAACGGAGCGCGACAGGAACCAGCAGGCGTCCACTCCGGCGAAGGCCGCGATGCTCTGCCGGCCGGTGGTGAGGAACACCCGCTCCCCCAGCTTGGGAAGCAGCTCTGCCGCGGTGGCCAGATCGGGCACGCGATGCCATCGATCGCCTGGTTGCTCGATCCAGCCCGGCCGACGCAGAACCAGCAGCGGCACGCCCACCTGCGCCGACGCGGCAAAGGCGTGAGCGGTCATCGTTGCGGCGAAGGGGTGGGTGGCGTCCACAACGGCATCGATCCGTTGCCGGCGCAGGTAGTCGGCGAGTCCGTCGATGCCGCCGAAGCCGCCGATACGGACCTCGCCGGCGGGCAGCAGGGGGGAGCTCGTCCGGCCGGCGAGCGAGCTGATCACCTCGAGGCCAGGCACGGCCGTGCAGGCCGACGCCAGCTCCCGCCCCTCAGTGGTGCCGCCCAGAACGAGCACCCGGGCCGACGATGTCCGTCCGCTCACGGTCGCCATGGGACCGACCCCGCTAGAGGAGCTTTCACCAGCGACACGGACCCGCCCCGCAGAAGGCGCACGTTCGCCCTTGGCACAGGTCCACCTCCACCAGACAGTCGCTCACCGGCGACATGGGTCTACTCCGCCTGCCCGCCCTCCACCGGCGACATGGCCCGCCTCCGCCCGACAATTACTCACCCGCGACGTGAGTCCACCCACCGGACGGTCACTGACCGGCGGCATGCTCCGCGTCCGCCCGACCATCGCTCACCGACGACACCGGTCCGCCTCCTCTCGGCGGGCACCGGCCTCCTCGGCGGGGGCGCAGGTCTCGCTACGGGCGGCATCGGTCTGCGGAGTAGAGGTGACTGTCCGGGAAGGCCGAAGCCGTCAGGGCCGCACCGACCACGATCACCGCGGTGCGCTTGATCCCGGCCGCCGCCACCTTGGCGGCGATGTCCGCCAGCGTGCCGCGGACGATCAGCTCGTCCTCCCGGCTCGCCCGGGCCACCACGGCCACCGGGCACTCCGCGCCGTAGCTCGGTACCAGCTCGGCGACCACCGCGTCGATGCGCTGGACGGCCAGGTGCAGCACCATCGTCGAGCGGCTCGCCCTCAGCGTCGCCAGGTCCTCGCCCGGGGGCATGGCGGTGGCCCGCTCGGCGGTGCGGGTGAGGATCACCGTCTGCGCGACACCGGGCACGGTGAACTCCCGGCCCAGCGAGGCAGCCGCCGCCGCGAACGCGGGAACTCCCGGCGTCACGTCGTAAGCGACCCCGGCCTCGTCCAGCCGGCGCATCTGCTCGGCGACCGCACTGAACACCGAGGGGTCGCCGGAGTGCAGCCGCGCCACGTCCTGTCCGGCTTCGGTGGCCGTGACGAGTTCGCCGATGATGTCGTCCAGGGTGAGCCGGGCGGTGTCGACGAGCCGCGCGCCGGGCGGGCAGTAGGCGAGCAGTTCCACGGGCACGAGGCTGCCGGCGTACAGGCAGACCGGTGACTCCTCGACCAGCCGCCGGCCGCGCACCGTGATGAGGTCGGCGGCGCCGGGTCCGGCGCCGATGAAATGCACCGTCACGGCTTCGTCACCGACCAGATGGTCACCGGCATCATCGCTCTCCATCCCGTGAACCCGCCGACCGGCGCCGCCCGCTGCACGGCGAGCCGGGTCAGATCACCGCCCAGCTTCGCGTACCAGGCCGCGAGCACGGCCTCCGACTCCAGAGTCACCGCATTGGCGACCAGCCGCCCGCCCGGGGGCAGGGCGGAGAGGGCGGCGTCGACGACCCCGTCCCGCGTCACCCCGCCACCGATGAAAACCACGTCCGGCGGGGGCAGCCCGGCCAGGGCGCCGGGCGCCCGGCCCTCGACAACCCGAAGCTTCGGTACGCCCAGAGCAGCAGCGTTGCGCACGATCCGGCCGACCCGCTCGGGTGAGGACTCGACAGCCACGGCCCGGCAGTCCCGGTGAGTCCGCATCCACTCGATGGCGATGCTCCCGGAACCGGCACCGATGTCCCAGAGCAGCTCACCGGGCTGCGGTCCGAGCACGGCGAGCGTCACGGCACGGACCTCGCGCTTGGTGAGCTGGCCGTCGCTCTCAAAGACGGCGTCGGGCAGGCCGGGCACGAGCGGTCGAGGACCTGTCCGATCCGGAACGGAGACGGCGTCCCGTGCATCGGGTAGGGGTGCAGCTGCGGTGCCGGCAGAGCAGGCCACCGCGATCACGTTGAGCGGATCGATCTCACTCAGATCCAGACTCGATGCGCGACCCGAGATCTCGCTCTCCGTGGGGGCGCCGAGCTGGGACAGGACCGTGACGGTGCTGTCGCCGTACCCCCGGGCCGTGAGCAGCGTGGCCACCGCGGCCGGGGTGTGCGCGCCGGCGCTGAGGATCAGGATCTTGCGGTGCGGGTGGATGAGCGGGTGCAGCTCCTCGACCGCGGCGGTGACCAGGCTGAGGATGTCGACCTCGGGCAGCGGCCAGCCGAGCCGGGCTGCCGCGAGCGACACCGACGACGGGTGCGGAACGACGTGCACGGCTCCCGGGCCCAGCAGCCGGACCAGCGTCGCGCCGATCCCGTGGAACATCGGGTCGCCGCTGGCCAGCACCGCGATGCGCCGGTCGCGATGCGTGTCGAGCAGGCCCGGCAGGGCGGGAAGCAACGGAGACGGCCACGGCACCCGGTCACCCTGGACCTCGTCAGGCAAGAGGGCCAGCTGCCGGGAGCTGCCGAAGATCACCTGCGCAGCGGTCAGGGCCGCGGTGGCCGTACCCGACAATCCCGGCCAGCCGTCGGCGCCGATGCCGACCACGGTGAGGCCGGCGGGTTCGTCAGTCACGTCGTGACGGTAGTCGCCGGTCACCGAGCCTCCTCCGCCGTACCCCTTGATCGATCTCTCTCGCCGGCACGACCCACCGACAGCTCATTTGACTTGACCAACCGTCATATCCGCAGCGGCGGAGCGTAATCAATTCCTCGCCCATCGAACGCACAATCGGTCTGTCACATTTGCCGGTACATCGAGCCTTTCGCCGCAATACGCCAGCGCACGGGCCGACACTCCCGATACCCGCGGGTGAGGTCTGGCCATGTCGATCTACCTGGGGCTGCATCACGAGCAGACCTCGAAGCGTCGCCCTCGAAACGACTCCCCTAACGGCCGGCCATTCCGCAAGATCATCGCGCTGGCCGACTTTTTCCCCTCAGGTTTGAGCCTTCACCGGCTGAACCGCGTAGTAACCCTCGACGGCCTGCCGAGACCGGACCGTCACGTCGGGCGCTGGGGGGTGGCCGATGCCGAAGGACGACTGCTGAGCGGGTGAGGTCGATGGCGCGAGCGTACGGCGATACTGCCGGCCGATCAGGGCCGACCGTGTTCCAACCCTTCGAGGACCAGCGCGAACCCGAGTACGAGCCGGCAACCTCATTCGCGCCGACGATGGCTCCGGAGCGTGACTTCTGGGAGCAGCCCGACCTGAACGAGGCCGTGCCGCGCGGCGACATCATCGTCGAGGCGCCGGACGAGTCGGGCTGGCAGAGCTCCGGCCCCGCGATCGTCACCGATGACCGCCCGCCCGCCGAGGCCACCTCCGGCAACCGACTGCTCACGGTCCTGTTGTTCTTCTCAGGCCTGGCCACCAGCGTCTCCCTCTGGCTCTTCGACACGCAGCCCGGCGCGATCAACGACACCGCCACGCTGATGATGGCCGTCGGCCGGATCACCGGGCTGATCGCCGGCTACCTGCTCTTCATCCAGCTGCTGATGATGAGCCGGGTGTCCTGGCTCGAGGAGTGGGTCGGCGCCCGCGACCTGCTGCGCTGGCATCGCTGGCTGGGCACGACGCTGGTCGTCATGGTGCTCGCGCACATCGTCTTCATCGTCTTCGGCTATGCGCTGACCGCCGAGTCCGGCGTCGTCGACCAGGGCTGGACGATCATCACCACGCTGCCCGAGATGATCAGCGCGACGGTGGCCACCGGCCTGCTGGTGTTGATCAGCGTGATCTCGATCCGGGCGGCCCGGACCAAGCTGCCGTACGAGCTCTGGCATTTCATCCACCTCAGTGCGTACCTGGTGCTGGTGCTGGGCTACGGCCACCAGGTCGCCACGGGCGCGGATCTGTCCGGCCGCTTCGCGTCGGTCTTCTGGCCCGGGCTCGCCGCTCTGGTCGTCGCCGCACTGTTCTGGGGCCGGGTGGTCGAGCCGCTGTGGCTCAACGTGCGGCACCGCTTCGAGGTGGCCGAGGTCGTCGCCGAGGGCGCGAACACCTTCTCGATCTACATCGACGGCCGCAACCTGGACAGCCTGCCCGCCCAGGCGGGGCAGTTCATGCGCTGGCGCTTCCTGACCGCCAACGGCTGGTGGCAGACCCACCCGTTCTCGCTGTCCGCCGCGCCCAACTCGCAGTGGCTGCGCCTGACGGTCACCGCGGTCGGCGGGCACACCGCCAAGCTCGCGGAGATGCAGCCGGGGACGTCGATCTGGGCGGAAGGCCCGTTCGGCACCTTCACCGCGCAACGCCGCACCCGCCGCCGGGCTCTGCTGATCGCCGGCGGCAGTGGCATCGCCCCGATCCGGGCCCTGCTCGAGGACATGCCGCCGGACACGATCGTGATCTACCGGGCCAGCCGCCCCGACGAACTGGTCTTCCGCGAGGAGTTGGAAGAGCTGGCCGAGCGCCGCGACGCCTGGGTCCGCTACATCGTCGGCTCGCGCAACGACCCGGGCCCACGCCGGCTCTTCACCGCGAACGGCCTGCTCGGGCTGGTGCCCGACGTCAACCGGCGCGACGTCTACCTGTGCGGCCCGCCCGGGCTGGTGGACGCCGCGGTGCAGACCCTGCGCGAGCTGGAAGTGCCCGACAGCCAGTTGCACCTCGACCCCTTCGAATTCTGATTCCGGGAGTTTGCTCATGCGACGCAGTACCGCAGCAGCCGTGGGGACGTTGACCGGCGCCGCCCTGATCATCGGGGTCCGGCTGAGCGTCTCCGCGCCGGTGGTTCCCTCGGCCGCGCCGCCCGCCGTCGACCTGGCCAACTCGGGCCAGGACGCCGACCCGGAACCGGCGGCCTCGGGCACGAAGAAGCCGGCGAAGAAGCCCACCGCGAAGCCCACCGAGAACGCCGACGAAGAGTCGGACGAGTCGGGCGAGGCCGGCGGCAGCGGCCTCAGAAACGGCATCTTCAAGGGCTCCGCGGCGAAGAACCCGTACGGCGCCATCCAGGTCTCGATCAAGATCTCGGGCGGCAAGATCACCGCGGCCGACGCGACGTACCCGGTCACCGGCGACAGCGCGACGATCAACCCGCCCGCGATCGCCTCGCTGAAGCAGAGCACCCTCAAGGCCCAGAGCGCCGACGTCGACGCGGTCTCCGGCGCGACGTTCACCTCCGAGTCGTACGCGAAGTCGCTGCAGGCGGCCATCGACCAGGCAACCGCGTAGAGTCCGGCGCCATGCACCACGCCGAGCACGTCATGGGGACGGTCGTCAGCATCGACCTGGCCGACAACCTGCCACCGCAGGAGCTGCGCGCGATGGTCGACGACGTGTGCGGCTGGCTGCACGAGGTGGACCGGCGTTTCAGCACCTACCGCGAGGACAGCGAGGTCAGCAAGCTGCGCCGGCGGGAGATCGACCCGGCGGACTGCTCGAGGGACATGCGACACGTGCTGGAGGCGTGCGCCGACCTGTGGCGCGAGACGGATGGCTACTTCGACGCGTACGCGGCGGGCCCGCTCGACCCGAGCGGCTACGTCAAGGGCTGGTCGGTGGAGATCGCCTCCGCACGGCTGGTGCAGGCCGGGTCGGTGAACCACTGCGTGAACGCGGGCGGGGACATCCGGGCCCGGGGCCGAAGTGCCACCGGAGCGCCGTGGCGGGTCGGCATCCGGCACCCGTGGGAAGCGGACAAGCTGAGCTGGGTCCTGGCCGTGTCGGACCAGGCTGTGGCGACCTCCGGCGTCTACGAGCGCGGTGACCACGTGTTCAACCCGCGCACCGGCGGGCCGGCCCGGGGTCTGCGGTCGGTGACCGTGGTGGGACCGGACCTGGCCCTGGCGGACGCGTATGCGACTGCCGCGCTGGCGATGGGCGAAGCCGGGATCGCCTGGCTCTCGAAGCTGGCAGCGGACGGCTACGACTCCGCGCTGGTCACGGACGACGGGCGGGCGTTCAGCTCCGCGGGCCTGCCTGCCTCGGTCTGACCTCATCCCCACCCCTCCGTCCCCTGCCAGCTGATTTAGAAGTCGGCGAACAGGTAAGGCATGCGTTTCGGGAACAGGGCGGACAGCGGCTCGACCGCCGACACCTCAACCTGCCCGAATCCCCTGGTCACGACCTCGATCGGGTCGAGCACGCCGTAGGCGAGAGCTGAGATGCCCGCGCAGGTGAGTGTCGCCCGCGGCTCGTTCTTGCTCGGCTCCACGGTGAGCTGCCCGCCTTCACCGGTCAGCTGGTAACGCCCGGCGATGAAGTCGTCGTCCACCACCTCGACCGTGATCGCCTGCTCCGCGGGCGTACTCGTGCCGGTGAGCGCCTCCATCGACAGCAAGCGGGCCATCGGGCCGTTGCTGCTGGGGTGCGCCACCCGGCCCTCGGTCAGCACCGCGAAGTCGGTCCCCCACAGATCCGGCACCTCGTCCGTGCCGACCTTCAGCTTCACGCACGCCACCTGGTCCACATGCCGGGCGAAATACTGCAGAAGGAGCGCCTTGCCGAGGGAGCCGGTGGTCAGCAGGTCGTCGGCCAGCAGATCACCGCCGAACCGGTCGATGCGGTAGGTCACCGCCCCCACCACCTCGCCCTCGACCCGGGCGAGCGCAACCCAGCGCGGAGTGTCCCGGAATTCGGCGGTGCGCACCTCGTCGAAGACCGAGAAGCCGTGCCGCTCCCCCAGGAGACGCAGCGTGAGGGCGGTGTAGTCGTCGAAGGCGTCACGCATGGGCAGCCGCTCCACCTCACCCGGCAGATCGGCTTTCAGGAGGTGTGACAGGCCCTCGGGGGCGAAAGTGGCCGTGCGCACCCGGGGCAGGCCGACGAAGCCGTAGCGGCCGTAGAAGGACGCCCGGAAGGGGTAGAGAGTGCTGACTGTGCAGCCCTGGTCGCGCATCTGCTGGAGCAGACGGCCCAGAAGCGCACGGACGAAGCCCCGGCGCCGGGCGGACGGATGGGTCGCGACGGAGGCGACACCGGCCATGTCGTGCACGGTGCCACGCACGTTCTGCCGCATCGGGAAGGCCCCGACGCCGGCGAGCGCCTGGCCGTCCTCCTCGGCCACGAGGCCCACGGCGGTGCGGTAGTACTGCATCCGGCGGGCGTAGGTCTCCCGGTCGGCGTCGGCCCAGGGTGAGGGCATGAAGGCGTACGTCTGCAGGGGAAACATGGTGTCGGTGCGCTCGTCGGCGGTGACCTGTCGGATCTGCATGAGCCCATCCAAGCGGGTACGGGGGTGGCTGCGCTCGCCGGTTTCCTTACCTGTGGATTACGCCGGGGCGACGCGCCGGGGGACCCCGGTTTGGCAAGGCGGCCGGGGACCCGCTAATGTTTCATCCGTCGCCGGGGAACGCACCGGAGAGACAAGCGGACGTAGCGCAGCTGGTAGCGCATCACCTTGCCAAGGTGAGGGTCGCGGGTTCGAATCCCGTCGTCCGCTCGGAGAGGCCGCCACAGGTTACGTGCGGGGCCAGCTCGGTGGAGTGGCCGAGAGGCGAGGCAACGGCCTGCAAAGCCGTGTACACGGGTTCAAATCCCGTCTCCACCTCGGCAATCTGAACGAGGGCGATTGGCGCAGCGGGAGCGCGCTTCCTTGACACGGAAGAGGTCACTGGTTCGATCCCAGTATCGCCCACCAGATATAACAGCAGGTCACGTGGCTCGTTGCCGATCATCCGGTAACGGGCTTTCTGCTGTCCCGGTCGTTACGGTGGGAGCAATGTGGGAGCATCCGCCGCTCCCCGGGGTGACAACTTCCGTTCGCCGATTGTCCTGCTCCCTGGGTGAGCACTTTCTAGTTCCCAAGGTTGTCACGGCCCAACGGCGAGCGGTTCTGCTCCCAACGGGTCTGCAAGCCAGCGGCGAGGCGCCGTTCGACGATGGCGCTGACGTGGCTGTAGATTCCGCGGACCCCCGGAAGCCGGTGGCCGAGCCGCTTGGCTTGGGCAGCCTCGGGACCCCGTCCTCGATGCGCCAGGTTTTGTGACTATGGCCTAGGTCGTGGAAGTGCAGCCCTCGGACGTTCGCGGGGGAACTCGTCACCTACCTCGCCGAACGCGGCGCCCACCTGACCGTCAAAGGCAACCAGCCTCACCTGAACAACCGACTCGCCGCCCTGCCCTGGCAGGCCGTCCCGGACGCCACCCGCGACACCGACCGCGGCCACGGCCACCGCGAGATCCGCACCCTCAAAATCCTGACCATCGCGTCTGGCATCGACTTCCCGCACGCCGCCCAAGCCATCCAGATCCGCCGCCGCAGACACCGACTCGACGAACCGAAACGCTTCACCACCGAGACCGTCTACGCCATCACCGACCTGCGCGTGCACCAGGCGAAACCCGCGCAACTGGCTGCCTGGATCCGCAGCACTGGCATATCGAGAACAAGATCCACTGGGTCCGTGATGTCACCTACGACGAGGACCGCAGCCAAATCCGCACCGGCACCGGACCCCAGGTCATGGCCGCCCTGCGCAACGCCGCCATCGGCGCGCTACGCACCGCCGGGAATCACCAACATCGCCGCCGGCACGCGCCACAACGCCCGCGACAGCAACCGCCCCCTGGCACTCCTCGGCATCACCTAACGACTTTGCCAGGGCCCTGGGACTTGAACCCCCGCGATCGTCATGCCGCTGACCTGGTAAAACTCCATCTTCCTGATATGCCACGGTCAACTGCGAAGCTCAAGGTGGCTGGTTCTGGCCGTGGCGCTCATGTGGTGTTCCCGGTGGAAACACCGATGGTCTTGCTCACACAAGGGTCGGAAACGGCGGGCCGTACCCGCCTACGCGGGTTCCGAGCGATGACTCCACCAATCCGCCATGGATCCTCCGCGCACCGCTCGGTCGGGTCGCGATCATCGCGCCACGCAGCTGATGCCACTGCCGGGGTCCTGGCCCAGCAGGTCGCCGGGCACTGGCTCCCAACACAGTGTCGCGCTGTCTCGTCCGAACGTCCGCGGTGGTCAAATGATTTCGCTGGCGGCTTCGCCGTCCCCACGCGTCCGGATGACGAAGGTCAGTCGAGGGCCGAGCCGGTCGATCATGACGAGCCGCGCACCAGGCGTTGTTGATGCCGCTCGGCTACCAGTCCGAGGGTGCGAGCGACCGTTTGATTTGCGCCAATTGCGGCATGGGGGTCCGCTCCCGTCGATACTGTGAGTAATCGGCGTTGCCTTAGCCGACCGGGCGATCGTGCTTCCGGCGGTGAGACGTCCATGAGGTCAGCCGGAGGGATGTTGAGCGAGGCGGACACCTTCAACGTCGGCGTCCTGTCCACCGCGTTCGGCGGGCCGTACTTCGGTGAACTGATGGCCGGGATCGCGACGGAACTGGCATCCGCCGGCGGCAGGATGATAGCGATCCAGACCGTCGACGCCGGGACCGTCGAGCAGGACTTCCCCGAACCGCCGCCCTTCCCGCACCACGTGGCCTGGGACTTTGTGGGTGGCTTCGTCGTCATCCTGAACAGCGTGGGCGCCGACTATCTGCGGGCGGCCCGGGACAGTGGCCGCCCCGTCGTCGTAATCAGTGACGTTCCGCCCGGCTTCGACTGTCCGGTCGTCCTGCCCGACAACTTCGCCGGCACCCGCGCGGCGACCCAGCACCTGATCGACCACGGTCACACCCGAATCGGGTATGTCGGTTTTCCGGGAAACTCGGACGTCCACGAGCGCATCCACGCGTACCGGAAGACGATGGCCGACAACGGCCTGGCGCCGGACCCGGGTCTGTTGTTCGTCGTGGACGACATGCAGGAGGCGAGCGGGGAGCGCGCCGCGCGCATGATGCTGGAGCGGGGAATGCCGGCGACCGCAGTACTTACCGGCAACGACCGCAACGCCATCGGCCTGACCCGGGCGCTTACCAACGCCGGTCTCCAACTGCCGAACGACCTCGCGGTGATCGGCTTTGACGACAACGAGGCCGGGGCCCGGATGACCCCCAGCCTGACGAGCGTGCGGCAGCCGTTGGAGGACATCGGCGCGCTCGCAGTGCGGTTGCTGATCCAGATGCGCGGCGGCGAGAAGGTCCCGTCCGGGAAGCACGCGATGCCGACCTCGTTGACCGTCCGCGAGTCGTGCGGGTGCGCCGGCCTGCTGCGGATCGCGTCCAAGGCGTTCGAGGCCGCCGACGTCGCCTGCCTGGACTCGACGTCGAGCCTGCCGGCCCTGCTGGCGACCTGGCACGCGGGGAGCCGGTACCTGAACTACGCGATTGACTTCGGCGGGCCGGCGGCCGCGATCGACGACGCGCTGAGGTTCGCCCTGGAGGGGGGCAGGCTGGTCGGTCCCGTGCTACGCCGGAGCCTGGTCCCGCTGGCCGAGATGCTCCAGGACGGCGAGGGTCTCGCCGAGATCGCGGGCCTGATCCGGCGGCACGCGTGGCAGTTGCAGGCCGGCGCGGGACTGGACCAGGACCTCGGCGTCACCCGCCGGATGGAGGGATGCCTGCAGGAGATCTTCCTGCTGCTGGCCCAGGCCCAGATCGTCCAGCTCTCTCTGCATGCGCAGTCGATGATGAGCAGCCTGGGCACGCAGTACTCGGTCAGTCTCCAGTTGCTGCGCAGCCAGGAGAAGGACCCATGCTCCCTGGACTGGCTCCAGGCCACCGACGTGCGAGCGGGCTGCTTGGGGCTGTGGCCGGAGCGCGAGCCGGCCCCCGGCAAACGGACCGCGTTGACCGTCGTCGGGCAGTTCGACCGGGAGAACGGCGGCACAGGCGGCCCGAACGAGCTGGTGCCGCTCACCGCCTTCCCGCCCGCGGGACTGGTGTCGCTGGCCGATGTCACCACCGACCACATGGTCTACATTGCACATCTGAAGGTCGGCCCGGGTGACTGGGGCATGCTGGCGGTCGTGGGGCCGATCCAGGCGTACGCCCCCGAGGGCCGGGAAACGATGAACCAGTGGGCGGCCCTACTCAGCGTCGCCCTGGCACACCAGGCGCTGCTGAAGACCATGCGCGAGCAGGAGGAGCACCTGCGCCGCGCCGCGCTCTACGACGAGCTCACCGGGCTGCCCAACCGGGCGCAGTTCCGCACCCGGCTCACCGCCGCGATCGCCCGAGCGAATCGGCGCAGCGACTACAAGTACGCCGTCCTGATGCTCGACCTCGACGGCTTCAAGATCGTCAACGACAGCCTCGGCCATCACGCCGGCGATGGGCTCCTGCAACAGGTGGCCGCCCGGCTGACCACGACGCTGCGCTCCACCGACACCGCCGCGCGCTTCGGCGGCGACGAATTCGCCATCCTGCTCGAGGACATCGCCGACGACAACAATCCGGTCGTCGTGGCCGAACGCCTCCAGCGGGATGTGTCACAGCCACATCGGCTGGGCGACACCGAGGTCGTCGTCTCGGTCAGCATCGGCATCGCGGTCGGGACCGCCGAGTACGGCGACACCGAGGCGATCATGCGCGATGCGGACATCGCCATGTACCACGCCAAGACCCACGGCAAGCGGTCGCACGCCACCTTCAACCCCGCCATGCACAACGCCGCGACCGACCGTCTCACCATCGAGAGCGGCCTTCGCAGGGCACTGCACAACCGGGAGCTCGTGCTCTTCTACCAGCCCATCGTCGACCTCCGGACGCTGACCCTCAGTGGTGCTGAGGCCCTGATCCGCTGGCGACATCCCACCCGAGGGCTGGTGCCGCCGAACGAGTTCCTCGGTGTCGCCGAGGAGTCGGGGCTCAGTCTCAGCATCGGGACGTGGGTGCTCGAAGAGTCCTGCCGGCAGTTGCGCCGGTGGGGTCTGCACCACGGCGACGCCCGACCGTTCATGATGAGCGTCAACGTCTCCAACCGGCAGTTCTGGCAGAGCACGCTGATCGACGACGTCGACGACAACCTGCGCGCCTTCGGCCTGAGTCCCGACCGCCTCGCCGTCGAGATCACCGAGGGCGTCATCATGGACGACGCCAAGCTCGCCTCTTCCGTGCTCAGCGGCCTGCGGACGCTGGGCGTGCAGGTCCACATCGACGATTTCGGCACTGGCTACTCCTCTCTCGAGGCACTGCAGGATCTGGCCATCGACGCCTTCAAGATCGACCGGTCGTTCATCTCGCGCATCGCGACCAGCCCGCGCGGCAAGGAGCTGGTCCGCACGATCGTCACCATGGGCCTGAACCTCAACCTCGACGTCATCGCCGAGGGCATCGAGACGGACGAGGAACTCGGTTTCGTCCGCCGGCTCGGGTGTCCGTACGGCCAGGGGTACCTGTTCTCGCGTGCCGTGCCGGCCGAGGAGTTCGCAAAGCTCCTCGAGCCCGGGGTCGTGCTTGCCGACGCGATTGATCGGCCGGACAAGCAGGCGCCGAGCTGACCCTCGTCTGGCACGCGACCCGCGAACCCGTTCTTCCGCCGCCGAGCCTCGGTTGCGCTGGCTCCAGTCCCGTCCGACTAACGCGATCACCCGGATGCCTACCCGCCGGGCAATTCCTTCTGCGGTGTCGACGAGCTGTCGAGCACGGTGTGGGGGAATGGCCCGCCCCGCAGTCCTGGGAGATGCAAATCGTCAAGGCTGTTGCCGGTCTCCCTCGCAGGCAACTTGACGAGTCTGCACCGACCGAAAACCGCACTGGGCTGGCGGAGCAGTCCCGGTCGAGCAGTACTTCGTGTCCGACTTCAGTGGACCACCTTATGCGTTGCGCAGGCGCTGGCCGCCGCGCAGGACACGGTGGAGATTCGTCGGCGGTTGGCCCGCGCCCTGCCGGAGGCGCACGAACCGGACCTAGCGACGGCGTTGAACAACCTCGGCCTCCGGTTGGCCGGTGTGGGGCAGGTGAAGCAGGCTGGCCGCCGCTGAGGAAGCCGGCGTCCGCCTGTACCGGCCGTGGTACGCCCGCGGGCGCGAGGCCTACGCGGATGACTTGACCGGAGCGGTGGCCACTCTTCAGAGGTTGCGCGCTCGTCTCGGCTATCCGCCGATCGACCCGCGGGTGGCCCAGCTACCCCTCGACCAGCGCCTTCCCGACGAACACGTCTTGTGACCGTAGCGGCGGGCGAGTGTTCGAACGGGCCACCGCTTCCTTGACTGACTGACGTTCCACTTGCGAGACCTGGAACGTTGCGGTTCTAAACGAGCGAAGCAGTCCCCTTCAACCCACCGACGAAGTCCAGTTCAGCCTCGGCCTGTACCCCCATTCGCGCCGACGCCGAGCAGGACAGCGCTGACAGCAACCTGGCGCTCAACAGCCGGGGCAGGTAATGGTGGGAAGGTCGCCCGGCGCGTTACGCCATGAAGAAGAGCGTGGCGGGCCTTTTCCGGCAGGCCCGCTCCGATCTGGCCGGGTAGCCCGCTGCGATCCCTGCCCGGGTCTCGGACACCCATTGAGCCCTTTTCATCCTG
>NZ_BOQL01000033.1 GCF_018332655.1 Actinoplanes auranticolor
ACCTAAGCTGAGTGGCATTGGCTCATGAGCGGGCACCCGGACCCTGCCAGGTCCGTGCTCGGCAAACCCGCCGGTAATTGCGTTGAGGGGTTTCCCGGCGATCTTTACTGTGGGAATCGCACCGCACCAAGTGACCGGCCGAAGGGGGTTCGACGATGATCCGCACCATGAAGGGTATGCGGATGAAGCGCCCCGGAATGGGCCGGCGACGCGGCTGACGCTGCCTTCGGCGTGCCGCCCATCCCGGTTCGGGAGGGCGGTTTTTTCATTCCCGGAAGGGCGCCGGAAGCCGGAAGGGCGCCGAAAACCGGAAGGCCGCCGGAACCGCAAGGACGTTGGAAATACGAGCGCCGCTGGCTCAACAGGTAGAGCATCCGTCTCTTAAACGGAGGGTTCGGGGTTCGAGTCCCCGGCGGCGCACGCGCAGGGTGGAGCAGCTCAGAGTGCTCGCAGGTTTCATGGGCCTGAGGTCGTGGGTTCGAATCCCACCCTGCAACCGCAGGCGGAGCGTTGGCTGCTCATCCGCCCCTCATAAGGGCGGCCGGCCCGGTTCGACACCGGGGCCTGCGACCACGATCAGAGTTTGCGGCCCACCGCGCCGTAACCCATCTTGGCCAGTTCCGGGTCCATGTCCGCCGGCGGCTGCTGATACGGCCAGACGTTGACCAGACCCGGCGGTTCCAGCGCGAAGTCGCCGAAGAACGCCTCGATCTCCGCCCTCGGCCGCGGCGTGAACGGGGCGTTCGCGCCTTTGTAGATAGCGCTGATCCGAGCCATGTAATCCGGCCGGGCGTCGTTGGCCGCGTGCGAGATCGCCAGGAAGCTGCCCGGCGCCAGCGCCTCGCGGTACGCCGCCACCATGTCCTGCGGCTTGTCCTCGTCCGGTATCAGGTGCAGCAGGAACATCATCAGCACCGCCACCGGCTGGTCCATGTCCAGCAGGCCGCGCAGCTCCGGGTCCTCGAGGATCGTCCTGGGCTCGCGGACGTCGCGGCGCAGGATGATCGCCCGTTCCGGGTCGCACAGCAGGGCCCGGCCGTGGATGCAGACGACGTCGTCGTAGTCGACGTAGACCACGCGTACCGACGGGTCGATCGCGCGGGCGATCTCGTGCACGTTCTCGCCCGCCGGCAGGCCCGAGCCCAGGTCCAGGATCTGCCGGATGCCGCGCTCGCGGACCAGGTGCTCGACGACCCGCTTGATCAGCGCCCGGCCCGAGCGGGCGGCCTCGCGCATCTCCGGCGCCACGGCCAGCACCGCCTTGGCGGCGGCCCGGTCGGCGGCATAGTTGTCCTTGCCGCCGAGGAAGTAGTCGTACATGCGGGCGGCGTTCGGGACGGTGGCGTCGATTCCGGCGGGCACGGTCACGAACGTCACTATAGGGGCCTTTGCTACGTCGTGGTGCGTAACCAGCCGCCGTCGATGTAGTACGTCGACCCGACCGTGTAGCTCGCGCGCGGGGAGCACAGGAAGACGAACAGGTCGGCGATCTCGGCCGGGTCGGCGAACCGGCCGATCGGGGCGTTGTCGTGCGCGATCTGCTGCAGGTGCTCCTGCCACGAACGGTCCGTGCCGGCGGTCAGCGCCTTCGCGGTCTTCTCCCAGTCCGGCGTCATCACCAGCCCCGGGTTCACCGCGTTGACCCGGATGTTGTCGCCGATCAGCTCGTTGGCCAGGCACTTGGAGAACATCACCAGCGCCGCCTTGGTGACGTTGTAGATCGGCTCGTAGCCCAGCGGCTGGGTCGCGCAGATCGACGCGTTGTGCAGGATCACGCCGCCGCCGCGGGCCTTCATCAACGGTGCGAAGAGGCGGGCCAGCCGGACGGCGGCCATCACGTGCAGTTCCCAGTACGCCTGCCAGCGCTCGTCACCGGCCTCGAGGATGGTTTCCTCGCTGCCGGTGCCGGCGTTGTTGATCAGGATGTCCGCGCCGCCGAACTCGTCGACGACCGCGCGCTCCAGCAGAGCCGGGCCGTCGAGTCCTCCGACGTCGGCGGCCACCCCGATGACGCGTACTTTGAATTCTTCGCGGAGCTGTTCCACGACGGCCCGCAGCCGCTGCTCGTCGCGGGCGCACAGGGCCAGGTGAGCGCCCTCGGCCGCGAGGCCGCGGGCGATCGCCAGGCCGATGCCGACCGTGCCGCCAGTGACGACGGCGACCTTACCGGTGAGCTGGAGGTCCATGCCCCCACGCTCTCACACGGCAGCGGGCTGCTTCTTCGCCTCGCGCAGTGGCGCGCCCACCTCGTGCAGGTAACGCAGCGCCTGCCGGTACGACTCGATCAGGCTGGTCGACTCGTAGGACACGCCGATCTCGGCGCAGTACGCCTCGACGATCGGCTGCACCTTGCGCAGGTTCGGCGTCGGCATGGCCGGGAAGAGGTGGTGCTCGATCTGGTAGTTCAGGCCGCCCATCGCCGCGTCGGTCAGCCAGTTGCCGTTCACGTTGCGAGAGGTCAGCACCTGCTTGCGCAGGTAGTCCTCGGTGCCGTCGGGATGCGGCATGCCCTTGTGGTTCGGGGCGAACGTCATGCCCAGGTAGACGCCGAACAGCGCCTGGTGCAGCACGAGGAAGGCGATCGCCTGCAGCGGCGAGAGGATGACGAACAGCGCGGTGAGGTAGCAGATCGCGTGGATGATCAGCAGCGTGGCCTCGAGGTTGCGGCTCTTCATCTCGCCGCGGATCAGCGCCTTGACGCTGGAGATCTTCAGGTCGATGCCGAGCAGAGTGAGCAGCGGGAACAGCAGCCCTGCCTGGTGCCGGGTGATGAAGCCCTTCAGCCCGCGCCGGCCCCATGCCGCCTCGGTGGCCCAGATGATCACCTCGGGGGCGACGTCCGGGTCGAGGTCGTCGTGGTTCGGGTTGTTGTGGTGGCGGGTGTGCTTGTCCATCCACCAGCCGTAACTCATACCCACGCCGAGGTTGCCGGCGATCCGGCCGGTGATCTCACCCGGGCGCTTGGTGCGGAAGACCTGCCGGTGGGCGAGGTCGTGCGCCACCAGCGCCACCTGGGTGAAGGCCACGGCGAGGAACACGGCCGTGACCAGGTTCCACCAGGATGCGCCGATCAGGAAGAACGCGGTCCAGCCGCCGATGAGCATCAGGCTGACCACGGTCAGCCGTACGGCGTAGTACGCCGGTTTGCGCTCGAGCAGGCCCGCACGAGTGACCCGGCGGTTCAGCTCGGCGAAGTCGCTACCGGCCGTGGACCGCGGCCGCTCCGTCGTTGTCGTCATGCCTTCAGGTTCCTGCATAGGGGCTGAACGGTCAGGAGTGTCAGATCCCCGGCGAAGGTGGTGCTAGCACCCGCGTCAGGAGTGGGGGATTGTGCACATGGTGGAGCCCTATCACCGGCTGTGCCGGGACCGCCGAGCAGAATGAGGGACATGGAGACGCGCTCATGGGTACGCGACGGCCTACGCGCCATCGCGGGGGGCGTCTTCGCCGTGGGCCTGGCGATCACGAATCTGCCGCTGCTGGCGATGTCGATCGTCGCGCTCGCCCTCACCCCGGTGCCGTTCCTCGGCCTGGCCCTGCTGCCGTGGGCCACCAACCTGGTCCGGATGCGCGCCAATCTGGAACGCCGGCTGGCGGCGCGGGCCGGCATCGCGATCGCCCGCCCGTACGAGCCGCCGCCGGCGCGGGCGCTGCCCGGCGGCTGGAAACGCTTCCGGTGGATCGCCACCGACCCGGCGACCTGGCGCGACCTCGCCTGGCTGCTCCCGGGCGCGATCGTCGCGTTCGTGCTCGGCCTGCTCGCGGTGGCCATCCCGCTCTACGGCCTGGAGGGCATCTCGCTGCTGCCGCTCTGGCTCTACCTGAGCGTCGACTGGTACGGCTACGGCGTCTTCTGGCCCATCGCGAACTTCAGCGAGGCGATGCTCTCGATGCCGCAGGGCGTGCTGTTCCTGGCTCTCGGCCTGGGCGCGGCCCCCTGGCTGCTCGAGGTCAACGCCCAGTTCGCCAAGCTCTTCCTGGCCCCGACCAAGGCCGCCGGGCTGCGGCTGCGGGTCGCCCAGCTGACCGTCACCCGGGCCGACACCGTCGACGCCCAGGCCGCCGAGCTGCGCCGGATCGAGCGCGACCTGCACGACGGGGCGCAGGCCCGGCTGGTCTCGCTGGGCATGACCATCGGCCTGGCCGAGGAGATGATCGAGCGCGATCCGGCCGCGGCCCGCAAGCTGCTCGCCGAGGCCCGCGAAGCCAGCGGTACGGCGCTGCTCGAACTGCGCAACCTGGTGCGCGGCATCCACCCGCCGGTGCTCGCCGAGCGCGGCCTCGACGGCGCCGTACGCGCCCTGGCGATGAGCCTGCCGTTGCGGGTGACCGTCGAGATGGACCTGCCCGGCCGGCCGCAGACGCCGGTGGAGTCCGCGGCCTACTTCGCCACGGCCGAGGCGCTGGCCAACGTGGTGCGGCACAGCCGCGCCCGGACCGTGCAGATCTACGTCCAGCACGTCGACGACCTGCTGTTGCTGACCGTGAGCGACGACGGGGTGGGCGGCGCCGATCCGGCCCACGGCACGGGACTGCGGGGCATCGCCCGCCGCCTGGCGGCATTCGATGGCACCATGTCGGTGTCCTCCCCGCCGGGCGGACCGACGGTCGTATCGATGGAGTTGCCGTGCGCGTTGTCCTCGCTGAAGACCTCGCCCTCCTCCGCGACGGGCTGACCCGCCTGCTGGAGGCGTTCGAATTCGAGGTGGTCGAGGCCGTGGACAACGGTCCGGCACTGCTGCCCGCGCTGATCAAGCACCGGCCGGACGTGGCCGTGGTCGACGTGCGGCTGCCGCCCACCTTCACCGACGAGGGACTGCAGGCGGCCATCGCCGCCCGCACCGAGATCCCGGGCCTGCCGGTCCTGGTGCTCTCCCAGCACGTCGAGCCGCTGTACGCCCGCGAGCTGCTGAGCGACCGCAACGGCGGCGTCGGCTACCTGCTCAAGGACCGCATCTCCAACGTGGCGCAGTTCGTCGACGCGGTGCGCCGGGTCGCCGACGGCGGCACGGCGATGGACCCCGAGGTCGTCTCCCAGCTGCTGGCCCGTCGCGAGCCGCTGGCGGTGCTGACCGCGCGCGAGCGGGAGGTGCTGGGGGAGATGGCCGAGGGCCGGTCCAACGCGGCGATCGCGGCGAAGCTGTTCGTCACCGAGAAGGCGGTCAGCAAGCACATCAACAACATCTTCACCAAGCTGGGCATGCCGCCGTCGGACGACGACAACCGCCGGGTGCTGGCCGTGCTGACCTACCTCAACGGCTGACTCGCGCCGACCGTCCACGGTGGATTGTCATCGTGCCCAGGTGAGCCTGGCCACCCGGCCCTGTTCGCCGGACGCCCAGCAGGAGCCGGACACGCACAGCACCGCGTCGAAGCTGCCGGCGTCGAACTCCGTCCACGTCCGCCCGCCGTCGCGGCTGATGTCGCTGCCGGTCGGCCCGACCGCGAGGGCCGTCCGGTTGCCCAGCCAGGCCGCGCCCGAGCGGTACTCGCCCGGCTCGGCCTTCGCGGTCTGCCAGGTGCGGCCGCCGTCCCGGGTGGTCGCCGCGGCGTCCGGAGCCGCCTCCGGCACCGCATAGTCGCCGCCGACCGCGATGCCGTGCCAGGGGTCGCGGAAGGCCAGGCTGTAGACGCCGGCGCTGGGTCCGCTGGGGATCGTGCTGTCGGTGACCCGCCAGGACCGGCCGCCGTTCACGGTCGTGAAGACCCGGGCGCGCTCGCCGCCGCCGGTGGCGAACCAGGCCCGGCCCGCGCCGAGACGGTCGGCCGACACCAGGCACGTGCCGCTCGCGGCGAAGGCGAACTCGCCGGGCAGCGCGTCCGGCATGCCGGACGTCGGCTGCACCCGCCATGAGCGGCCACCGTCGGCGGTCGCGAGGATCCGGAACTTGCCGCCGACCGGGTCGGAGAGCGCGAGGCCGTGCCGGCGGTCCAGGAAGGTCACGCAGTCGTAGAACGCCGCCGGGTCGTCGTTGCGGAACGTCTCCGTCCAGCTGCGACCGCCGTCCGCGGTCCGGTACAGCCGGGACTGGTCGCCCTCGCCGATGGTCAGCGCCACGGCATGCCGGGCGTCGAACGCCTCGATGTCGCGGAACTGCAGCTCGGCGGCGCCCGGCGGATCGACCCGCTGCCAGGTCCGGGCGCCGTCGACCGTCCGCAGGATCGTGCCCGCGGAACCGGCCACCCAGGCCACCTTGTCGTCGACCGGGGCCAGGCCCCGGAAGCGGGCGGTGACCCCGGTGTCGGACAGCCGCCAGGACGGCGTGGGGTGCCCGGCGGTGAAGCCCGCGGTGCCGGCCAGCGTGACGAGGGCGAGAGCAGCCATCGAGAACCTTCGCAGCGTCATGGCTCCGGAACTTACCCCGACCCACCGACATCGGCAGGGCGGTAGATTCCGCGGATGGGGAATCCGACGATCACGGCCTGGCGTACGGCGGGGGAACACGGCGACGCGACGGCCGCCACGGCGTGCCTCGCCCCCGAGGTCGAGATGATCTCTCCGCTGACCGCACAGTTCCGCTTCCACGGCCCGGCCCAGGTGGCCGACGTGCTGGCCAGCGCCTTCGAGGTCATTCACGACATCCGCTACCACACCGAGGTGGGCTCGGACGACACCTGGGCGCTGTTCTACCACGGCATGGCCCGGCGGGAGCCGGTCGAGGAGGCGCAGTTGCTGCGCCTGAACGGCGACGGGCTGATCCGGGAGATCACCTTCTTCGGGCGCCCGCTACCGGCCCTGACCGAGGTGATGGCCGGGATCGGCCCGCGCCTGCTGCGCCGTCAGCGCCAGCCGGGACTGGCCCGGCTGGTCGGCCTGGCGACGGCGCCGCTCAACGCGATGACCAGACTGGGCGAACGGACGATTCTGCCCCGCGCCGACCCGGGGCGGCGGCGGTGACGCCTCACCGGTACCACTGTGCTGATCGTCACCACCTGCGCGCCTCTCATCACAGGCCGGGAGAGCCGTTCGCCGCCCGGTCGTAACACCGGGCGTGAATCATCGGGGGTATGGAAACCGCAGCACCCCAGCTCGCCGTCACCGTGGCGATCACCCGCCGGGCCGATCCGTCGCGGAACGCGGAGATGCTGGCCTGGGTCCGGGCCGGCACCACGCTGGCCGAGGACTTCCCCGGCTTCCTCGGGGTGGGCTGGGTGCGGCCGGTGCTGGGCTCGACGGAGTGGCACATGCTCTACCGCTTCGCCGACGCGGACGCCCTGCACGCATGGGAGGAGTCGCCGCAGCGGCAGTGGTGGCTGTCGTCGGCGCAGGGCATGGTCGAACACACCCGGGTGGAGCGGCGGACCGGCATCGAGGGCTGGTTCGACCCGCCGCAGGAGCACGAGGTCGACGACCTCACCGGCCCGCCGCCGGGGCCGCCGCCGCGCTGGAAGCAGGCGGTGACCATCTGGCTGGGCTTCTTCCCGCTCAGCCTGCTGGCGGCGGTGACGCTGGGGCACCTGCTGGACGGGCGGAACGCGGTGGTCCGCACGCTGGTGACCACGGTGTGCCTGACGCCGCTGATGACGTACCTGGTGCTCCCGCGGGTCACCAAGGCCCTGCAGTGGTGGTTGCACGGGCAGCCACCGCCGTGGCGCCGCTGACCACTTGACCCTCGACCAGGTCGAGGCACCAGCCTCTCATCCGTGCGGGGATACGGAATCTGGCTGGCGGCCGCGACGGTGTCACTGCTCGGCACGCAGGTGCTGGGCTTCGCGATGGCCTGGGTCGCGGCCGGGCGGGGCGGGGCGTTCGCCGGCCTGGTGCTGACGGCGATCAACCTGCCCCGGGTGCTGTTGCTGCTGGCGGGCGGGGCGGTGGCCGACCGGGTCGGTGCCTGGCACGTGATGATCGTCGCCGACGTGGTGATGACGGTGGTGATGCTGGTGCTCGCGGGGGCGGCCCTGGCCGTGGGCGAGCAGCCGTGGTTGCTGGTGGGTGCGGCGCTGGCGGTCGGGCTCGTCGACGCGTTCTATCTGCCCAGCTCCGGATCGCTGCCGCGGTTACTGGTGAGCGGTCCGGGGCTGGCCCGGGCGTTGTCGGCCCGCCAGCTCGCCGGGCAGCTCGTGGCTGCGGCCGGGCCCCCGCTGGGTGCGCTGGTGGTGGCTGCCGCCGGGATCGCCGCCGCGGCCCTCGGGAACGCAGCGACGTTCGCCCTGATGGCGGTGGTGCTCCTGGGACTGCGGCGAAGCCTGCCCGGCCCGGCTGCGCCCACGGGCGCAGCCCCGGTGCCCGCGGCGCGAGGTTTCTGGCGGCAGGCTGCTGACGGGGTACGCACAGCGGCGGGGGACAGGGTGTTGCGTCCGGCGCTCCTGCTGACCGCCGCTGCCGCCGCCTTCCTGCTGCCCGTAGCCGGACTGCTGGTGCCCCTGCTGGCCCGCCAGCGACAGTGGCCCGCCGCTGCCGGTGGATCGATCGTGGGCGCGATAGCCCTGGGTACGGCCGTCGTGGCCGGCACCGTGCTGCTGCGGGGCGCGGCGCGCCGGCCCGGTGCGGTGGCGATCACCGGCCTGCTGATAGCCGCGGGGTCGGTGGGGGCGCTCGCGGTGGCGCCGGGCGCTCCGGCGGCGATCGGTGCCGGGTTGGTCGCGGGGCTGGGTAACGGGCTGTTCAGCGCGCACATCGCGCCGCTGGTGCTGGAGGCGGCGCCGGCCACCCACCTGGCCCGGATCCAGGCGGTGCTGGTGCTCGTGCAGAGCGTGCCGCTGCTGGTCACCAACAACGCGCTCGGTGGGCTGGCCGACGCGGGCTCGGCGTCGGTGGTGCTACTGGTCTGCGCCTCGGCGTTGGCTCTGGCGACGGCCTTGACGGCTGTGTGCAGTGACCTGGGTCAGGCTGGGCGGTTCCAGCGGGCGCCGAGTTCGGCGGGGGTGGGGGCGGTGCCGGTGAGGTTGCCGTAGGAGGTTGCGGCGGCGCGGAGGCCGGCGAGGTGGATGTCCAGGAAGCGGGCGCGTAGTTCGCGGATCTGGTCCGGGTCGCCGAGGCGGATGGCGGCGAGCTGCTCGTAGATCATCGGCAGGTCGGTGCTCTCCAGGTCGGCGCGGACGACGCCGGCGCGCTGGGCGCGGCGCAGGATGCCGTCCGCCAGTGCGCTTGCCTGGGCCGCCAGGTCGCGGTGCTCCGGCGTGGGGGTGAACCGGCCGGCCAGGTACACGGTGAGCGAGTGGACGTCGGCCTCCACGATGCCGCGCACGAACGTCACGAAGGAATCCCACGGGTCGGCCACCTCGCCGGCTGCCCGGGCGATCGTGACGAACTGCCCCAGGCCGTCGAGACAGAGCGTGGCCAGCAGGGCCTCCTTGCTGGGGTAGCGCCGGTACAGCGCGCTGATGCCGACACCCGCGGACCGGGCGACCGCGCTGATGGGGGCGTCCGGATCAGCGACGAAGACATCCCGGGCCGCGGCGAGGATCACGCCGTTGTTACGGGCGGCCTGGGCGCGGCGGCCGTTGAGGACTGCGGGTTCCGTCATGGTCAACCTCATTCCGGGCAGGGCGGGGGCGACATCCGCTTCAGGCTAGCACTTGTGCGGAACGGATCATTCCGCTACCGTAAATGGCAACGGAACGATCTGCTCCGTTCCGATCAATTGCGAGGAGAGATCATGATTGCGACGACCAGCTGGACCGTCCTGGATCGCGCCCACGCGGCGCTGCGTGGGACGGTGGCGGCGCTGACCTCGGCCGACCTCGGCCGACCGACACCCTGCGACCGGTGGACCGTGGCCCAGGTTCTGCAGCACGCGGCGGGCGACCAGCTGGCCTACGTCGCCGCTGTCACCGGGCACGGCGGTCCGGCCGAGGACCCGTTCGCCCCGTCGGGCACGCTGGCCGGCGACCCCATGGATCTCATCGAGCCCGTGCTCGCCGCGTCGGGCGCCGCCTTCGCCACCGTCGACCCGGCCGGCACGGCGCCGACCCCGCTGCCGCACGGCGCTCTACCCGTCGCGACGGCCGTCGGTGCCGCAGCCCTCGACGCCGCCGTGCACGCCTGGGACATCGCGGTTGCGACAGCTCAGCCCGCGCGGCTCGACGACGATCTCGCTGCCGAGCTGCTGCCGGTGGCTCGGGCGATCGTCGAGCCGCTGCGCCAGTACGGCGCCTTCGCCGCCGCGCTGCCGGTGGGTGAGCACGACGGTGCGGCCGCGGAGCTGCTGCGGTATCTCGGCCGCGACCCGCAGTGGTCCGGGCAGAGCTGACCGCCCCCGGTACCAGGCGCCCCGCGCGTCCCGGTGTTTCTCGGACCGGGCTCCCGGGCCGGGCTCCCGGACCGGTCCCCGGACCGGCCCCTGGATCGGCCTCCCGGCCGGCCTCGGACCGGCCCCTGGATCGGCCTCCGACCGGTCACCGGACCGGCCTGCCGACCAGGCTCCGGACAGGCCGCCAACTTCCGGGCGATTTCGTTCAGCTCGCCCCCTCCCCGCCCGATCGTTGGCGGCGAGGAGGCAATCAGATGCGGCTGCGCAACTGGCTCGCCGTGGTCGTCAGCGTTCTGCTGCTGGTGGCCGTCGGCATCGTGGGCGTGATGGTGAACCGGTCGGCGTTACGCGCCGCCGACACGGTGCACCGTTCCGACTCGCTGGCGCTCGCCGTCAACAACGCCACCCTCGCCGGGCAGATGCAGCAGCTTTCGGCCAAGGAGCTCAAGGGCTTCGCCGACAGCTACCCCTTCCACCTCGGCGCCGGCGCCGCCGGGGACCGTCAGGCCCTCGAGGGGTACGTCGCCAAGTCCACCTCCTTCCCGTACGGGGCCGCGATCACCGGGCTCGACGGCACCGTGCTGAACGCCTCCCGGGGGAACCCGCTGCCGTCGTCCACCGATGCCGGTTACCAGCCGATGCGCCGGCTCCTCGCGGCCGGCAAGCTCGGGGTCTCGTCGGTGATGCAGGTCAAGGACGCAGGCGGCATCCTCGTCTCGGTCGAGGCTTTCGCCGTGCCCATCAAGGTCGGCGGCGCCCCGGCGGCGTTGCTCATCGGCTACCACAAGCTCGCGGCCACGACGCTGCAGGCGTACACCGCGCGGCTGCGGTCGTCGGCGCACCTGACCACGATCGTCGACACCACCGGGCAGGTCGGTTACACGAGCCAGGCCGAGCGGATCGGCAGCCGGATCGATCCCGCGGTGGTCAGCGCCGCGGCGAAGGTGACCGAGGGGTCGGAGTTCGTCGAGTACCACGCGGCCGGCACCGCGATGATCTCGATCGTCGTGAAGAACGAGTCTCTGCCGGGCGGCTGGGCGTACGTGCGCACCCAGACGAAGGCCTCCTTCGACGGCGCCGTGCACAGCCGCAGCCAGACCATCAACCTGACGTTGCTGGCGATGCTCCTGATCGGCGCCGTCGGTATCTCGGCCCTCGGCTACCGCACCCAGGTCCAGCGGCGCCGGGCCGACGAGCGGTTCCAGGCCCTGTTCCTGCACGCCCCGGACATGGTGGCGGTGCTCGACGCCGAGGGCCGGGTCGCGTACTCCAGTCCCAGCGCCGCCTCGGTGCTGCACTTCCCGGCGGGTTCGCTGCAGGGTTCCAGCGTTTTCGAGCTGGTGCACCCGGAGGACCGCCCGCGGATGCGCGAGGCCTTCGCCGCCCTGCTCAGCGGGCGGGACTCGGTGCTGCGGTTGCAGACCCGGATCCTCAACCGGGCCGGCAACGCCACCTGGTTCGAGTTCACCGCCTCCAACCAGATGCAGAACCCGGCGCTGACCGGCATCGTCATCAACGCCCGCGACATCTCCGAGAACCGGGCGTTCCAGGAACGGCTGCACCACGAGGCCACCCACGACGCGCTCACCGGCCTGCCCAACCGCCGGCGTATGCAGGACGCGCTGGGCACTTCACTGCGCGACGACGCGGTGGCCGTGCTCTTCGTCGACCTCGACGGTTTCAAGCCGGTCAACGACGCGCACGGGCACGAGGCCGGCGACGAACTGCTGCGCCAGGTCGCCGAGCGGCTCAGCGCCTGCGTCCGCGAGGGTGACGTGCTGGCCCGGGTCGGCGGGGACGAGTTCGTGGTGCTGATGCCCGGAGTCACCGACCAGGCCGACGCCGATGCGATGAGCCAGCGGGTCCGGACCGCGGTGGAGCGCCCGTTCCCGGTGTTCGGCGCCGACATCACCATCGGGGCCAGCGTCGGCGTGCACCTGGCCACCCCCGACGACGACCCGGACCAGGCCCTGCGCGCCGCCGACCACGCCATGTACGCGGTCAAGCACCTCGGCGGCGGCCGGCGCGCGCACGGCGTACCGGAACAGCGCGAACCGGCCCGCGTCGGCCGGCACCGCGCCGACTAGCCACGACATCGCACTCAGACCGGGGGCCTCGAGCGGCTAGGTTGGCCCTATGGCCACCAAGTCACCCGCGGTCGAGGTCGACACCGGGGAGCACACCGTCCGTGTCTCGAACCCGGACCGGGTGTACTTCCCGGAGCTGGGGCTGACCAAGCTCGACCTGGTCAACTACTACCTGAGCGTCGGCGACGGCATCGTCCGGGCGCTGCGCGAGCGGCCCTGCATGCTGCACCGCTTCCCCGACGGCCTGGCGGGGGAGAAGGTGCACCAGAAGCGGGTGCCGCACGGCGCCCCGCCCTGGCTGCAGACGGTCCGGGTGGAGTTCCCCCGTTACAAGCGGCACGCCGACGAGTTGTGTGTGACCCAGCTCGGCGAGGTGATCTGGGCCGTGCAGATGTCGACCGTCGAGTTCCACCCGTGGAATTCCCGGCGTGCCGACACCGAGAAGCCCGACGAGTGGCGCATCGACCTGGATCCGATGCCTGACTGCGGGTTCGGCACCGTGCGCCGGGTCGCGCACGTGGCCCACGAGGTCCTGGACGAGCTGGGCATCACCGGCTATCCCAAGACCTCCGGCGGCCGGGGCCTGCACATCTACGTCCGCATCGCCCCCGAGCACGGCTTCGCCGACGTACGCCGGGCGGCGCTGGCCTTCGCCCGGGAGGTCGAGCGCCGCTCGCCGGAGGTGACCACCACCTGGTGGCGCAAGGACCGCGACCCCGAGAAGCTGTTCGTGGACTACAACCAGAACGCCCGCGACCACACCATCGCCAGCGCGTACTCGGTGCGGGGCAATCAGCGGGGGACGGTCTCCACGCCGATCCGCTGGGACGAGATCGACGCCGTCGAGCCCGACGAGTTCACCCTGCAGACCGTGCCGGCGCGCTTCGCCGAGCTGGGTGACCTGCACGCGAGCATCGACGACACCGCCTTCGACCTCACCACGCTGCTGGAGTGGGCCGAGCGGGACGAGAAGGCCGGTCTGGCCGGGCCGGCCGACCCCGAGTGACGGCTGTCCACATCACGCCATGTCCGCTCTGCGGCAGCCACACGTAACACGACGGTGAATATCCGGACTCCATGATGCGTGCAGCGAACCACGCTGCGAAGGAGTCCCCATGCTGAGTCGTCTGCTCGTCGGCGTCCTGATCGGAGCCACGGCGATACCCGGCCCCGCGGCGGCCGCCCCGGCCGCACCGGCACCGGCCCGGGCCGAGCCCGGCGCCGCGACCATCACCCTGATCACCGGCGACACGGTCGCACTCACCCGGGCCGGCCAGCGGTACGCGGCCACGGTCCGTCCCGCCCCCGGCCGCGAGGGCGTCACGTTCCACACCTTCGAGACCGACGGCGGCCTGCGGGTGCTGCCGGCCGACGCCATCCCGCTGGTCGACGCGGGCCGCCTCGACGCCGAGCTGTTCGACGTCGAGCACCTGGTGGCCCAGGGCTACGGCGACGCGGCCTCGGCCACCCTGCCGCTGATCATCCAGGGCGGCGGCGCTGCCTTCCGTACCGCCGACGCGCGCGCCCTGACCAGCATCGACGCGACCGCGATCAAGCCGGCCAAGGACACTCTGGCCGCCTTCTGGAAGGCCCGGACCGCGGCCGCCCGGACCGCGGGTGACACGCGCATCTGGCTGGACGGCAAGGTCAAGCCGGTGCTCGACCGCAGCACGGCCCAGATCGGCGCCCCCACCGCCTGGCAGGCCGGGCTCGACGGCCGCGGCGTCAAGGTCGCCGTGCTCGACACCGGCGTCGACGCCGGCCACCCCGACCTCGCGGGCCGGATCACCGAGGCGCGCAACTTCAGCGCGAGCGAGGACACCGTCGACCGCTTCGGTCACGGCACCCACGTCGCGGCGACGGTCGCCGGCAGCGGCGCGGCCTCCGGCGGCAGCCGCAAGGGCGTCGCGTACGGCGCCCAGCTGCTGATCGGCAAGGTGCTGGACGACAGCGGCTCCGGCTACGAGTCGGAGATCATCCAGGGCATGCAGTGGGCCGTGGCGCAGGGGGCCAAGGTGGTCACCATGAGCCTGGGCGGCTCGGCCACCGACGGCACCGACCCGATGAGCGTCGCGGTCGACGAGATCAGCGCGGCCAGCGGCGCGCTGTTCGTCATCGCGGCGGGCAACGAGGGCGCGGACTCCACTGTCGGCACGCCCGGCGCCGCCCCCAGCGCGCTCACGGTCGGCGCGGTCGGCCGGGCCGATCAGCTCGCCGACTTCTCCAGCCGCGGCCCGCGCCTCGGCGACCTCGGTCTGAAGCCGGAGATCACCGCGCCGGGCGTCGCCATCGTGGCGGCCCGCGCGGCCGGCACCACGATGGGCGACCCGGTCGACGAGTACTACACCGCGGCCTCCGGCACGTCGATGGCGACGCCGCACATCGCCGGCTCGGCGGCGCTGCTGGCCCAGCAGCACCCGGACTGGACCGGCGCCAGGATCAAGGAAACGCTGGTCAGCACCGCGAAGACCGCCGCCGGCCAGTCCGTGTACGCCCAGGGCGCCGGCCGCGTCGACCTCGTCCGGGCCACCACCCAGCGGGTCACCGGCACCGCCGTTGCGGACTTCGGCCTGCACGCCGTCGGCGAGACGCCGAGCATCGCCACGAAGACGGTGACCTACACGAACGCCGGCAGCACGCCGGTGACCCTGGCCCTGTCCGCACCGGCCGGCTTCACCACGGACAAGCCCAGCGTCACCGTGCCGGCCGCCCGTTCCGCGGCCGTCTTGCTCAGTGTCGACTTCGCGCAGCAGGACCAGGGCCGGTTCAGCGGCTGGCTCAAGGCCACCGCCACCGGCACCGTGGTCACCACCGCGATCGGCGCGACCCTGGACGGCCCGCGGCACACCGTCACGGTCAAGGCCGTCGACCGCAGCGGTACGCCGGCAGCGGTGCCCGCGCTGACCATCCACGGCGACGACAGCCGCTTCGACGTCCTCGGCTGGTTCGGCACCGACGGCCGGACGTGGGAGGTGCAGGAGGGGACGTACCTGCTCGACGCGCTGCTGGAGGACGGTGCGCCGCTGGACGAGCAGGCGACCTACGTGAGCATCCCGGAGCTGCGGGTCGACCGGGACATCGAGGTGCTGATCGACGCCCGCAAGGGCACGCCGATCCGGATCGAGACACCGCAGCCGTCCGAGCAGCAGGCGGTGCTCAGCTACTACGTGCACCGGGTCACCGGTACGGGCCGCGGCATCGCCCACGGCGTCATGCACTTCAGCAACGTCGAGCAGGTCAACGTCGTGCCGACGAGGAAGGTGGCCCGGGGCAGTTTCGAGTTCTCGTCGCGCTGGCAGCTCGTGGCGCCGATGGTGCGGACCGAGGTGCCCGGGGTCGGGGGTCCGCTCGACGTCAACCTGTTCGGCAACTCGCCGGCGTACTCCGGCACCAGGCGGTTCCCGCTGACGACGTGGGGCGCGGGCTCCGTACGCGGGAAAGCGGTCCTGATCCCGGCGACCGACGAGGACGAGCTGGACCAGATCGCCGCGGCGGCGCGAGCCGGCGCGGCCGCGGCCCTGCTGGTCCGGCCCGCGGACCGGTCCGCGTGGACGGTGCACGCACCGGACGCCGAGCAGCTGCCGGTGACCTCGCTGGCCGTGGCCTACGACGACGGCCAGCGGCTGCTCGCCCGGGCCGCCCGGCCGGGCGCGACGATCGGCCTGACCCTGACCCGGTCGAGCCCGTACCTCTACGACGTGTTCCAGGTGTCGAAGGACCGCATCCCGGAGCGGGTCGTGCACCGGGTGACCGCCGCCAACAGCCGGCGGATCAGCACGACCTACGCCGACAACGGCGGTTTCGACTGGGTGAAGGAGCAGCGGTTCGGATGGCGCCCCTGGCAGACGTACTCGTGGAACGACACCTCCCGGGCGGTGCAGACGCCGTCGGCCCGCGAGGAGTGGGTGTCGGCCGGCGACTCGGTGTGGCAGCACCGGGTGCACAGTCTCTACCCGTGGAGCAGCTTCGGGCCGTTGCAGAATGGCTTCATCGAGCCGCCGCGGAGCTACAGCAGGGGCAGGGAGTCGCAGAGCTGGGCGGCCCCGGTCGTCCGGCCCGCGGCACCGGCCGGCATCGCGTCGACCCGCGACGGTGACGTGCTGAAACTGCGCGTCGCGGAGTTCGTGGACAGCGACGGCCACTACGAGACCGGCGCGCCCGACCCGGTCGCGGCGACCCTCTGGCGCGACGGCAAGCTGCTGGCCGAGCTGCCGAACGCCTGGCAGAACGTGGCCACGACCAAGGGAACGGCGGCGTACAAGCTGCGCCTCATCACGCAGCGCGGCGGCGAGGACTGGCTGTACGGCACGCGCACCGAGACCGAGTGGACGTTCCGTTCCGGGGCCGACGGCACCCTGCCGCTGCTGCACGTCGGCTACGACGCGCCCCGCACCAGCCGGGCCCACCTGCTGAAGCTGAACTTCCCGGCCAGGGTGACCGGTCTGAAGGTGGAGGTGTCGGCCGACGACGGCGCCACCTTCCAGCGGGTCGTGACCGTGGGCGACACGGCCCTGATCCCGGGCGGCCGGACGCCCGTCTCGCTGCGGGTCACCGCGAAGGACAAGGCCGGCAACACCGTGACGCAGACGGTGGTGCGCGCCTACCCGCGCGGCTGACCGGCCGGGTCCGCCGGGGCTGCGAGCCAGCCCCGGCGGGCCGCCTGGAAGGCCAGGCCGGTCCGGGTGTCCACCCCGGCCAGCGCCATCAGCCGGTCCAGCCGGCGTTGCACGGTGCGCTTGCTGATGCCGAGATGGGTGGCGATCGACTTGTCCGGCATCCCGGAGACGAACAGCGACAGCAGCAGCGCCTCGGGCGCCGGCAGGTCCCCGCGCGGGGTGTCGGCCAGTACCGGGGTGGCCCGCTCCCAGTAGCTCTCGAAGAGCGCCACCAGGGCGTCGAGCAGCTCACTGGAGCGGATCAGCGCGGCGGTGGGCTCGCCGACCCCGCGTGACTCGTCCGGCACCAGCGGGCAGATGGCCAGGGCGCGGTCGGCGATCGCCAGCCGTACGGGCAGCGCCGGCAACGTCCGCGACTCCTCGCCCGCGCCGATCGACTCGACGATGCTGGCCAGCTCGCCGGGCTTCTCCAGCAGCTCCCGTTCGTAGATGGCGCGGTACTTCACGCCCCGGGCCAGGGCCGAACCCTCTTCGGCGTTCTCGGGGCCCGGCATGGCGATCGGGTTGGCCCGGCAGAACCAGAGGATCTCCTCCCGGGCGGTGTCCTGCATCTCGCGCAGCCGCCGCCGCAGGGCCTGCGCCCCGACGACGATCTCGACCAGGTGCTCGGCGCTGCGCCGCCGGGTGCTGCTGCGGTAGTCCTCACTGAGCGCGGCGACGACCTGCCGGGCCGACTCCAGCGACTGTTGCTGGCGCAGCAGAGTGTCACCCAGCGCAACGTCCGGTGGCAGCGCGTGGAAGGTCGGGCCGGGGGTGACCAGGCCCTTGGCGCGCAACGACTCCAGCACGTCGGCGGCCTGCCCCGCGGACGTGCCGGCGAGCCGGGCCAGCTCGTCCGGGCCGGCGCCGGCCAGCCGCACCAGCAACCGGTAGGCCTGCTGCTCAGCGGTGGTGAGCAGCTCGGGGTCGGGATGCATGCGGCCACTCTACGAGCGGTCCGCCGCCGCGACGGCCGGCGCGAGACGGGCCCGGTGGTGCCGGGCCCGTCCCTCGGCGTTCACGTCGCCGGCTGGAAGCCCGCCGGACGGGTCGTGCAGGTGCCGCGCCCACGGGTGCGGCTACGCAACTGCGTCACATAGCCGAACAACTCGGCCAGCGGCACCACGGCCGTCACCGCTTGACCGGTCGTGCCGGTCACCTGGCCGCGCCGGGCGGCGAGGTCACCGAGCACCGCGCCCAGCGTCTCCTCCGGCGCGGATACCGTGACCTCCGCGACCGGTTCGAGCAGCGTCATCGTCGCCGCCCGCAGCGCCTCCCGCAGACCCAGCCGGCCCGCCGTACGGAAGGCCTGCTCCGAGGAGTCCTTCGGGTGGGTCGCGCCGTCGGTGAGGGTGACCCGTACCCCGACGACGCGGTGCCCGCCCAGCGGACCCGACGCCAGCGCGTCCCGGCAGCCGGCCTCGACCGCGCGCACGTACTCGCGCGGCACCCGCCCACCGGTGACCGTGGACCGGAACTCGAAGCCGTCACCCGCCAGCGGTGCCAGGTCCAGCACGACGTGGGCGAACTGCCCCGCGCCGCCGTCCTGCTTGACGTGCCGGTAGAGCAGCCCGGACACCCCGCGCCCGACGGTCTCCCGGTAGGCCACCTGCGGCCGTCCCACGGTCACGGCCAGGCCGTTGACCAGCCGCAGCTTCTCCACAGCCACCTCCAGATGCAGCTCGCCCAGACCGGACAGCACGGTCTGCCCGGTCTCCGGATCGGTCCGCAGCGCCAGCGACGGGTCCTCCTCGATCAGGCCGGCCAGCGCCACCGCCAGCCGCTGCGTGTCGGCGGACCGCTTCGCCTCGACCGCCACGGACACCACCGGTTCGGCGGTGACCGGCGCTTCGAGCAGCACCGGAGCTGCCCGGCTGGACAGCGTCGTCCCGGTCCGCGCCGCCTTGACGCCGACCACCGCGACGATGTCACCGGCCACCGCCCGGTCCACCTCGGTGTGCCGGTCGGCCTGGACGCGCAGGATCCGGGCGACCCGTTCGGCCCGGCCCGCACCCGCGTCCCACACGACGTCCCCCTTGCTCAGCGTGCCCTCGTAGATCCGCAGGTAGGTGAGCCGCCCGGTCGCCGCGGTGTGCACCTTGAACACCAGCGCCGCCAGGGAACCGGTCGCGTCGCCGGCCGGTGCCGGCAGGTAGTCCACCACCGCGTCCAGCAGCGGTTCGACACCCCGGTCCCGGTACGCCGCACCGCACAGCACGACCACCCCGGCCCCGGAGAGCGTCAGCTCCCGCAGCGCCCGGCGCAGCGTGTCCTGCGACACGGCCCCCAGCTCCTCCAGCACGTCCGGGTGCAGCTCGGCGACGGCCTCCTCCAGCCGCTGCCGGGCTGCCCGTGTCGCCGGATCCGTCGCCGGTCGCTCGGTCAGCACCCCGTCGGTCCAGGTGAGCGCGCGCATCCCGACCAGGTCGACGACACCGGTGAAGCCGGCCTCACGCCCGATCGGCACCTGCACCACCAGCGGGGTCACCCCCAGCCGGTCCCGGATCGAGGCCACGGCCGTGTCCAGATCCGCGCCGGGACGGTCCAGCTTGTTGACGAACGCGAGGCGCGGTACGCCGTACCGGTCGGCCTGGCGCCACACCGACTCGCTCTGCGGCTCCACACCGGCCACGGCGTCGAACACCGCGACGGCACCGTCGAGCACCCGCAGGGAGCGCTCGACCTCGTCGCTGAAGTCGACGTGCCCGGGGGTGTCGATCAGGTTGAGCCGGTGGCCGGCCCAGTCACAGCTGACGGCGGCGGCGAAGATGGTGATGCCACGGTCACGCTCCTGCGGGTCGAAGTCGGTGACGGTCGTCCCGGTGTGCACCTCGCCCCGTTTGTAGGTGGCTCCGGTGACGTACAGGATCCGTTCGGTCAGGGTGGTCTTGCCGGCATCGACGTGAGCCAGGATGCCGAGATTGCGGACGCGCATGGCGATGGTCCTTCGATCGATCCTTCGTGCGGACGGCGCCCGCCCGACCGCGAGGAACGACAGCGGTCAGGAACGTCCAGCACCGGCGGCGCAGCCGGGGCTGGGCAGGCCGGAGACGAGGATCAGCTCGAAGAGCGACGAGGGAACGACGACGACGGTGCGGTAGCGCACGGCAGTCTCCCCTCGGGTCGCGGTGTCTCGATCAGGTTAGGGGTGCGGCCGGGTCCGGGAAACCGATATATCCACCGGCCGATCATCCGATTTCGACCCCGAGAAAACCCTGAGCTGTCGTTCTTCTGCTTGGTGCGGTCATCGGGCGGGCCTACGCTCCGGCGGATCGGACGACACGGGGGGTTCCGAGATGGCCGGGCTGGTATGTGGACGCTGGAGCAAGTGGGTGGTGCTCGGCCTGTGGGTCGTGGTGCTCATGATCGCGGCGCCGATGGCGGGCAAGCTGACCGACGTCCAGAAGAACGACAACGCCGCCTGGTTGCCCGGTGACGCCGAGGCCACCAAGGTTTCCGAGCTGCAGGCCCGCTTCCGGGCCGACGACATCGCGCCCGCGGTCATCGTCTACGAGCGGGCGGGCGGCATCACCCCGGCGGACACCGCCAGGGCCACTCAGGACGCCGCCGCGATGGGCCGGGTCGCCGGGGTCACCGGTGACATCGCCGGCCCGGTTCCGGCCGAGGACGGTCAGGCGCTGCAGACCATCGTGCCGATCAAGGTGGATGCGGACGGCTGGGACAAGATCGTCGACACGGTCGACGAGCTGCGGGCCACCACGGGTGCCGGGAGCGGCGGGCTCAGCATCCAGTACGCCGGGCCGGCCGCCACCGCCGCGGACAGCGCCGAGGCGTTCGAGGGGATCGACGGCACGCTGCTCTACACGACGCTGACCATCGTGGCGATCATCCTGCTCATCACGTACCGCAGTCCGGTGCTCTGGCTGTTGCCCATCATCTCCGCCGGGGTCGCGCTGACCACCTCGCAGGCGGTCATCTACCTGCTGGCCAAGAACGCCGGGCTGGTGGTGAACGCGCAGAGCGCGGGCATCCTGACCGTGCTCGTCTTCGGTGCGGGCACCGACTACGCCCTGCTGCTCGTCGCCCGTTACCGCGAGGAACTGCGCCGGCACGACGACCGGCACGAGGCGATGGCGCTCGCGCTGCACCGCGCCGGTCCCGCCATCATCGCCAGCGCCGCCACCGTGGCCGTGGGCATGTCCTGCCTGACGCTCGCCGAGGTGAACTCGACCAGCGGTCTGGGCCCGGTCTCCGCCCTCGGCATCGTGGTCGGGCTGCTCGCCATGATCACCCTGCTGCCCGCGCTGCTGGTCATCTTCGGCCGCTGGCTGTTCTGGCCGGTCCGCCCGGCGCTGGGCACGGCCGAGCCGACCGCCACCGGCATCTACGCCCGGCTCGGCGCGCGGATCGCCCGCCGGCCGCGGCTGGTCTGGATCGTCACCGCGGCAGTGCTCGGCGCGATGTCGCTGGGCCTGCTGCAGCTCGAGGCCAACG
Organism: Actinoplanes auranticolor; assembly: GCF_018332655.1. Classification (GTDB taxonomy): domain Bacteria; phylum Actinomycetota; class Actinomycetes; order Mycobacteriales; family Micromonosporaceae; genus Actinoplanes; species Actinoplanes auranticolor. The sequence continues at coordinate 21,394 of NZ_BOQL01000033.1, forward strand.
GCCTGAGCCAGGCCGACCAGTTCGTCGACAAGCCGTCGTCGGTCTCCGGCGAGGAGGCGCTGGCCCGGCACTTCCCGGCCGGCCAGGGCCAGCCGGTCGTGGTGATCGGCCAGGCGTCCTCGGCCGCGCAGATCCGGTCGGCGGTCGCCGGTACGCCGGGCATCAGTTCCGCCGGTGAGCCCGTGGTCCGGGACGATCTGGCACTGATCGAGGGCCTGCTGGCCGACCCGCCGGACAGCGACGCCGCGATGGCCACCATCAAGCGGCTCCGCGCCGCCGTGCATCCGGTCGGCGACGCCCGGGTGGGCGGCATGACCGCGATGACGCTGGACATCAACGAGGCCAACGAGCACGACAACCGGCTGATCATCCCGCTGGTCCTACTCGTGGTGCTGGTGATTCTGAGCGTGCTGCTGCGCGCGATCGTCGCCCCGCTGGTGCTGATCGCCACGGTCGTGCTGTCCTTCGGCGCCGCGCTGGGCGTCAGCGCGCTGGTCTTCCGGCACGTGTTCGGCTTCGCCGGCGAGGACACGTCGTTCCCGCTGTACGTGTTCGTCTTCCTGGTCGCCCTGGGCATCGACTACAACATCTTCCTGATGACCCGGGTCCGCGAGGAGGCCCACCCGCACGGCACCCGCCGTGGTGCGCTGATCGGCCTGGCCGCCACCGGCGGGGTGATCACCTCGGCCGGCATCGTGCTCGCGGGCACCTTCGCCGCCCTCGGCAGCCTGCCGCTGGTGGCGTTCGCCGAGATCGGTTTCGCGGTCGCGTTCGGCGTGCTGCTGGACACCCTGATCGTGCGCTCGGTGCTGGTGACCGCGCTCAACCTGGACCTGGGACGGTGGATGTGGTGGCCCGGGCGGCTGACCCGGGTCCGCGACGAGCCGGCCCCGACCGAGCCCGAACGTGACCTCGAACCCGTGCCCTGAGCGGGTAGATTGCCGGCTCATGAGGTTTCGTGCCGAGCTGACGGCGACGGGCGGGAACACCGCCGGGTTCCCCGTCGGCGACGAGGTGGTGGCCGCGTTGGACGGCGGTGGCCGGCCCAAGGTCGTCGTGACCGTCAACGGTTTCGAATGGCGCAGTTCGATCGCGAAGATGAGCGGCAGCTATTGGCTGGGCGTCAGCCGGGCCCGGCGGGTGGCCCGGTCGGTGGCGATGATGCTCGAGGGCCGCGCCCCCTGACCTACTGGCCGCTGAGGCGTTTGACGGTCGTGCCGACCAGCTTCTGCCAGTCGGCCGAGAACTGCGGGTTGGCGCTGGCGTCCGACTTGCCCAGGCGGTAGATCGCGTACTGGTCGACGAGCACCACGTTGCCCCGGGCCAGGGCGGCCACGGCCACGTCGGCGGTGGCGGGGTGCGCCTTGTCGTACTGCTTCTGGCGGGTCGTCACGAAGCCGATCCAGCCGCCCTCCTCGAGCGGGGCCGTCGTGGCGGTCTCCGTGTACGCCGGTTCCTCGCGGTCGCCGGACTTCGCGGGCCGGGACACGCTGGGCGGGCAGGCGTCGGCGATCGTACGCAGCGTGGCGAGCGCGGTCGCGGCCGACACGGCGTCCTCGTAGACCAGGCCCAGCTGGGTCAGGCTCTGCACGCCCTCGGTGCCCTCGTCGGAGAGCGGGGCCGCGACCAGTTGCGGCTTGCCCGGGACGCCGGCCGGGGCGGTGTCGGCGCCGCAGATGCTGACGAGCTGGTTCGGCGCCGCCGACTCGGCCGGGGCCTTCCAGGTCGGGCCCACCTCGGCCGGCTTGAGCAGAGCGTTGCGCACGGTGTCGACGGTGACGGTGCCGTCGGGGTCGGGGGAGTCGTCCGACGAGCAGCCGGCGAAAGCGGCGACGGCACACACGGCCAGGGCGGCGCGGACGACTCTGGTCACAACCATCCGGCCATGATGGCAGACGTACGGCGGTCACCCGCAGTCACCAGCAGCCGGTGTCCCGGCGGTGACGTGACGTGACGAGCCCGCGGGCCGGGATCCTCGATGATCCCGGCCCGCGAGCAGCCTCGGCGAGCCTCAGGCCGCCGGCGGGGCCGGCGGCGCCGCGGGGCCGGCCGGCGGTGCGGCCGGGTCGGTGTCGCCGAGCGGCGCGAGCAGCTCGGCACGGCCCTCGAAGGCGAACAGCAGCAGATCGACCATCCGGAACGTGTCGGCGTCCGGGCCCAGGCTCGGGTGCCACGACGGGTCGCGCACGATCGAGATGCGGCTGCCCTCCATCGCCCGGTGGAACACCTCCGCCGTGATCCGGCCGCCCACGCCGGTGAGCCGCCCGCCGTTGAGCTCGGCCTCGCGCAGGATGTAGAACCACAGCGGCGTCCGGGCGGCGAACGCGTCCCGCTCGTCGTCGCTGAGCGTGGTGAGCACCGCGCCGGCGTCCGTACCGCCGATGATCTGCTCCGCGGTGAGCGGGGCGACGCCGAGGAACTCCGCCGCCTGCTGGCCGCTGGCCAGCTCCACCATGTTGGCCCGGACCAGGTTGCGGAACGCCAGGTTCAGCTGGATCTCCGGCGGGCTGGTGCCGTTGCCGCCGAACGTGCCCTTGGGCATCCCGGCCAGCGGGTTCACCAGCAGCGTGTCGATGCGCTGCGCGATGTTGACGCCGGCCGGCGCGGTCAGGTCGGCGCGGCCGGCCTCGGCGGCGAAGTCGTACATCCGCCGCCAGTCGACGGCCCAGTTGGTCGGCAGCCGCTCGAACAGCCCCGACTCCTGGTCGTTGACGTCCGGGTTGGCCGGGTCGAAGTTGCCGCTGGTGCCGCTGAAGGTGAACAGCAACCGCAGGCTGCCCCGGGTGCCGGAGAAGATCCGGTTCCAGTCGTACGCGGCCCGCACCATGCTGTGCCCGAGCCGGTACGCGGCCACCGAGAACTCGATCGGCATGGTCGGGGTGTCACCGGCCTTGGCGTACCGCTGGTGGCCGTTGGTGCGACCGTCCCCGGGCACCTCGAAGAACCGGCGACCGGTGGTGAACACGTCCTCCACGATCTCCCGGTCGACGATCCGTGGCAGGAAGTCGGTGCGCAGCATCCACTGGTAGTGCCGCACGACGGTTTCCCGGGCCCGCTCGAACAGGATCGCGCTGGGCACGCCCTGGTCGGCGAGCTGGTCGACGACCCGGTTGTGGAAGCGGATGAACGCCAGATGGGTCTGGGCCACGATGAGGTTCTCGTCGTTGCGGAGGTCCGGGATCAGGGCGCGCTGCCGTTCCGCCTTGGTCGAACCCTGGGTGACCCGCGGCAGGTCGTAGCCGTTGAGGTTGACGTTGGTGCCGCCGGTGCCGATCGCCGCGGTGATGCCGACGCGCAGCTTGAGCTTGTCCGGGGCGTAGAAGCGGTCGTCGTCGCGGTCACCCGGGCCGCGGCCGTACATCGAGTCCAGGTCCAGGGCGGGCGACCGGCCCTGCAGCAGCTCGTTGACGGTGACGTGCTCACCGAGTGCCCGGGCCGTGTTGTCCAGGGTCAGGTCGTGGTCGACGAACTGGCCCAGGTAGGTGAAGCCGGCCGGGACCGGCGGGTCGGCGGACTCCGGCTGCACCGCCGGGTCCGGGGGCGCCACGGTCATCGCCGTGGCGACCTTCTCCAGGACGGCCGGGTCGAGGGTGCCGCCCTTGGGCAGCAGCCGGGAGAACCGGAACTTGCGCAGGGACGCCTCCGTGGACGGCCGTTCACACACCCCGCTCTTGCCGTCCGTGGTCAGGATTCCCTCGCCGACGACGTAGTAGTTCTCGCGCATGTGACGTTTCACGAGTGCGCACACCTTTCGCCCGAGTGAGTCGCCGCCCGCCCGGGGAGGGACGGGCGGCGAGGACACGTCCCCCTCGGCCGCATCCGCTGGATGCAGAGCCCCGGGCCGGTGCCGTTGATACCGGCCGGGCGCGGGTGTCGGGTAGCCGTCAGCGATGCCGCAGCGCGGTGAGGAACCAGCCGAGCACCGGGCCGAGGCGCTCCGGCGGGGGCCAGCCGTTGACCGTCGACAGCAGTTGCAGATAGCGCTCCCGGCGCGGATCCCGGGCCGCTTCGAGCTGGGCCGCCAGCCGTTCGCGTACCGGATAGCGGGTCAGCACCGCGCTGACCACCCGCCCGGCCCGCGGCGAGGCCGGGTCGACGCCGGCCGCCAGCGCCGGCGCGGCCTCGTCGCGGACCAGCGCGACGGGGTCGCGGCGCAGGCGCACCGGGTCGCGGTCGGCGGCGTGCTGCTCGGCCAGCAGCCGCATGAGGCCGCGGAACGCCGGATCGCGGGCCAGGGCGGCCAGCTCGATCCACGCCTCGAGCTGGGCCGGTCCGGGGTCGTCGGGCAACTGCGGGGTCAGCGAGCGGGCCACGCCGTCGAAGCCGTCCAGGCCCCCGAAGACCTGCCCGAGGAAGTCGTCGATCAGGGCCCGGCGTTCGTGCTCGCCGAGCCCGGCCAGTTCGCGCATGTGCTGGACCTCCTGCGGGGTGGAGCCGTACCGCGCCGCCGCCGACAGCACCGCGCGGCGCAGTCGCAGGGTGCGGATCTGGATGTCGAGAGCCCGGGTGTGGGCCGCCGCCACCTCGGCCAGGGTGGCCTCGCGGTCCACCACGCGGCGGATCGTGGCCAGGTCCAGTCCCAGCTCGCGCAGGGTGCGGACCAGTTCCAGCCGGGCCACGGCGGCGTCGTCGTAGCGGCGGTGACCGGCCACGTTGCGGCCGGCCGGCGGCACGATCCCGCGATCGGCGTAGAACCGGACGGTCTTGACCGTCAGCCCGGTCCGCCGGGCCAGCTCACCGATCGACAGCATCGCCATGATCCCCACTCTGCGGCCTCCCCCGGTGGGAGATGCAAGGGCTCAGAGGCGGGTCGCGGTCCGCACCAGGCCGGCGAGGGCCCGGGAACGGCTGTGCGGCGGCCAGGCGATCACCGTCGTCACGGCCGGCGCGTCGGACACCGGCACGACGACGAGGCCGGGGTTGAGCTGGGCCCGGCTCGACTCCGGCAACACCGCCGAGGCCCGGCCCAGTGCGATCAGCTGGTACAGCTGCGCGCTGTCGCGGACCTGCGGGCCGGGCCCGTCCGGGAAGGTGCCGTCAGGGCGGGGCCGGCGTGGTTCCGGCAGGCCGGGCAGGGCGGTGATCTCGGCCAGCGTCACCTGCGACCGGGTGCTGAGGGGATGCCCGGCCGGCAGGACCACGACCTGCCCCTCGGTGCACAGTTCCTCGGTGTCCAGCCCGGCCGTGGAGTCGAACGGCAGGTGCAGCAGCGCCACGTCCGCCCGCCCGTCGCGCAGCATCCGCTCCTGCTCGCCGATGCCGCACAGCAGCACGTCGACGGTCGCCGCGCCGGGTTCGGCCGCGTACGCGTCGAGCAGCTTGGCCAGCAGTTCGCCGGACGCCCCGGCCTTCGTGACCAGGACCAGCCCGGAACTGCCGGTCACGGAGAGAGCGGCCCGGCGGGTACGGCGGTCCGCCGCGTCGACCGCATCGAGGGCGGCCCGCCCCTCGGCCAGCAGCACCGACCCGGCCTCGGTCAACACGACGCTGCGGCTGGTGCGCTCCAGCAGCGTCACGCCGAGCCGGCGCTCGAGCTGGGCGACCGCCCGCGACAACGGCGGTTGCGCGATCCCGAGTCGCTGGGCGGCCCGGCCGAAGTGCAGCTCCTCGGCGACGGCGACGAAGTACCGCAGCTCCCGCGTCTCCATTCCTGCACGGTACCGGCGGCGGCTCCGCATCGATACCCGCGAGGTATCGATGCCTTCTCAAACGGTGTTGGTGGCGGTCCGGGCCGCGGCCAGGATTCCTGGCATGACAGAGACGACGATCGCGCTGGTCACCGGCGCGAACAAGGGAATCGGGTACGAGATCGCGGCCGGCCTGGGTGCCCTGGGCTGGAGCATCGGCGTGGGCGCCCGCGACGACCAGCGCCGCGAGGCGGCGGTGGAGAAACTGCGGGCGGGCGGCGTCGACGCGTTCGGCGTACCGCTGGACGTGACCGACGATGCGAGCGTGAGCGCCGCCGCCGAGCTGATCGAGGGCCGGGCCGGGCGCCTCGACGTCCTGGTCAACAACGCCGGGATCACCGGGGGCCGCCCGCAGGAGCCGAGCAGCGTGGATCTCGCGATCATCCGCACGGTCGTGGAGACCAACGTGATCGGCGTCGTCCGGGTCACCAACGCGATGCTGCCGCTGCTGCGCCGTTCGGCCGCGCCGCGGATCGTGAACATGTCCAGCAGCGTCGGTTCCCTCACCCGGCAGTCCGGCCCGGCCGACGATCTGACGACGGGGCCGGTGGCCCTCGCGTACTCGCCGTCGAAGACGTTCCTGAACGGCGTCACCGTCCAGTACGCCCGGGAGCTGCGCGGCACCAACATCAAGATCAACGCTGCCTGCCCCGGCTTCGTGGCCACCGACCTCAACGGCTTCCGCGGGGTGCGTACCCCGCAGCAGGGCGCGGCGACCGCGATCCGGCTGGCGACGCTGCCCGACGACGGCCCGACCGGCGGGTTCTTCGAGGACGCGGGGGTGGTGCCCTGGTGACGGGCCTCAGCCCGCGATGACCCGGTTGCGGCCCTGGTGCTTGGCGGCGTAGAGGCGCTCGTCGGCCAGGGCCTGGGCGGCCGGCAGGTCACCGCCGGCCGGCACCACCGCGACACCCAGGCTGATCGTCACCGACAGCCCGGGCTGCAGCACCTCCCACGGGTAGCCGGCCACCTGGGCCCGGAGCAGCTCGCAGCGCGCCAGCGCGTCCGGCAGGCTCAGCCCGTCCAGCGCGATCAGGAACTCCTCGCCGCCGAACCGGGCGACCAGGTCGTTGTCGCGGACGTTGTCGCGCAGCAGGGCGGCGATCTGCCGGAGCACCTCGTCGCCGACGAAGTGCCCGAAGCGGTCGTTGACCCCCTTGAACAGGTCGACGTCGGCGATCGCGACGCACAGCGGCCCGGCCGCCGCGGCGAGCTCCGGCAGCCGCAGCTCGGCGAAACGCCGGTTCGGCAGGCCGGTCAGCGCGTCCTCGGACGCCTGGCGCTGCCAGCTCAGGTTGGCCGCCTCCAGCTCCACGCTGCGGACCCGGTGCAGCTCGGCCTCGAGACGGGCTTTGTCGGCCTCCAGGCGCGCGTTGTCGAGCTCGAAGTGGTGCACCGCCATCCGAGCACGGGCCACGGCGACGTGGTTGTGTGCCTCCCGTTCCAGGGCGTGGAACGAGCGGTAGTGGGCCAGCGCCGCGGCCGGGTCGCCGACCAGCTCGTACGCGTCCGACAGCTCCCGGTGGATCTCCATGGCCATGGGCTTCTCGCCGGCCTCGACGGCCCGGTCCAGCGCTTCCAGCAGCCCTTCGACCGCGGCGGCGCAGTCCCCGCGCATCAGCCGCACGTGCGCCTGGTGCTGCAGGGCGGCCGACTCCAGCGACCGGTAGCCGTGGATGACGGCGATCGCCCGCGAGTCCTCGATCATCCGGGCGGCCCCGGCGAAATCACCGGCCAGCGCCAGCAGCATCCCGTGATTGTCCAGGCAGATCGACTCGCGGAACGGGTGCCGGGCGGCGCGGGCCAGCCCGAGTGCTTCCTCGACGTAGCCGAGGGCGCTGCGCAGCGTCTGCTCGGCGCGGTCCTGCTCGCCCGCGGCCCGCAACCGCTTCACCTCGTGGACGGCGTTGTCACCGACGTTGTTGAGGATGCAGAATCGCGCCTCGGTGTCCATGCCGTCGGCCATGGTGAGCGCGCGCATGAGGTACTCGGTGCTCATCTCCCGGTCGCCCATGCTGCCGTGCACGACGCCGGTCCGGTTGTGCACCCAGTAGAGCAGATCACGGTCGCCGAGCCGCTGCGCGATGTCGCGGCCCCGGGCGAGCACGTCGAGCGCCTCGTCGTGCATGCCGAGATCGTTGAGCGGCAACGCCTGCAGGGTCAGCACCTCGCAGATGCCGGCCTCGTCACCGGTCGCCTCCAGCACCGCGACCGCTTCGCGGCAGGCGGTGACCGCGTCCTCCTGCTCGCCGAGGCGCAGCAGCTGGTTGGCCAGCGAGCGCAGGCCCCGGGCCTGGCCGGCGGGATCGCCCGAGGCCCCGGCCAGCTCCGCGGCCTGACGCGCCACCGCAGAACCGCTGCGGTAGTCGCCGGCCAGCCGGTAGTCCTCGGCCGTCTCCAGCAGCACGGCGACCTGGACGACGGCGGGGCCGGCCGGGCGTTGCTCCACGAGGCTGGTGCCGGTCATACCGTGCCTCCTCGCGGGTCCGTTGCCACGAGGTTCTCATCGCCAGGCCGGGACCCGGCTTGAGTGTTCCGGTACGGCGATCTCCCGCGCCCTAACGGTTCACGTACGGCTCGAAAGCCCCGCTCAATGCCTGGCGCAGCACCGACCTGGGCCGGGCACCCACGATGGTGTGCACCACCGTGCCGTCGCGGAAGAACAGCAGCGTCGGCATGGACAGCACCCGGTAGGCCCGCATCGTGACGGGGTTCTCGTCCGCGTTGAGCTGGGCGATGAGCACGCCGGGGAAGTCGCCGGCCAGCTCGGCCAGGGTCCGGGCGACCGGCCCGCACGGCGGGCACCACTCGGCCCAGAAGTCCACCAGCACCGGCCGCGGGCTGCCCAGCACCAGCTCGGCGAAGGTGTCGTCGGTGACCTCGGTCAGCGCATCCGCAAGCATTGCTTCTCCCGTTCCTCGATGGCCTGGGCGAGCTGCCCGCGCAACCGGTCACGGACGCCGGCGAGCTGGTCCAGATAGGTCTCGACCTCGGTGAGCTTGCGGCGCAGCACCGCGACGGAGTCGGGGCAGACGTGCCCGGTGGCGTTCCCGGCCCGCAGGCAGGCCACGAACGGCCGGATGTCGTCGAGCCCGAATCCGACGGCCAGCAACGCCCGGATCTCGTGCACCACCCGCAGCTCGGCCTCGTCGTAGCGGCGGTAGCCGTTCGCGTCGCGCTGCGGCTCGACCAGCCCGTGCTGCTCGTAGTAGCGCAGCGTGCGGGCGCTCGTCCCGGCCCGTTCGGCCAGCTCCCCGATCAGCATCCGGCTCACCTCGTTCGTTGGTCCGCACCGACGCTAGGCCTTGCCACCGGCGTCAAGGCAAGTGTCTGCGCATCCGGACCAGCGGTACAGCGATCCCGCCCGAGGTCTCCGTCACGTGCTCGACGACGGTGAAGCCGGCCGCCTCGTACAGCGGGCGGCCGGCGAGGGTGCCCATCAGCTCCAGAGTGCGGAACCCCTCGGCGGCGGCGGCCGACTCACACCGGTCCAGGATCAGCCGCCCGACGCCGCGGCGGGTGAAGCCGGGACGGGTGTACATCGCCCGGACCCTGGCCGGCTCCCGGGCGGGATCCAGCAGTGCTGAATCCCGCCCGCCGGAGTGGTCGCCGCCGTAGAGGGTGGCCCGCCGGCTCCAGCCGCCGCAGCCGGCGAGCTGCCCGTCGGCCAGCACCACGAAGTACGTGCCGTCGTCGATGAGCTGGGTGTCGAGGCCCATGATGGCGTGGCTGGCGGCGATCTGCGCGGGGTCGAGGAAGCCCCGCTGGAGCTCTTCGATCGCGGCGGCGATCAACGGACGCAACTGCGGCAGATCGGCGTGTGACGCCACCCGGCTGGTCAAGGTCATGCGGCTCAGTCTGCCCGCGAGGTCACCAGGACGGCATCATCGCGGCGGGGTAGCGGGAGCCGGCCGCGCCGTGCGGCACGATCTCGTCGACCCGGGCCAGGTCGGCCGGGGTCAGCGTCACCTCGGTGGCGGCGATGTTCTCGGCCAGGCGCTGCGGGCTGCGGGTGCCCGGGATCGGCACCACGTCGTCGCCCTGGGCGAGCAGCCAGGCCAGCGCGAGCTGGGTGACCCCCACACCCTTGGCGGTGGCCAGCTCGGTGAGCGCCCGTACGGCGGCCAGGTTGGCCTCGTAGTTGCCCGGCTGCCAGCGGTCGTCCCAGCGCCGCATGTCGTCCTCGGCGTAGCTGTCGGCCGGCCGCACCTCCCCGGTCAGGAAGCCCCGCCCCAGCGGCGAGTACGGCACGAACCCGATCCCCAGCTCGCGCAGCACCGGCAGCACGTCCGTCTCGACAGCCCGCTCGAACAGCGAGTACTCGGTCTGCAGCACCGACACGGGCTGGACCGCGTGGGCCCGGCGGATGACCTCGGGACCGGCCTCGCTGAGCCCGAACCACCGCACCTTGCCCTCGCGGATCAGCTCGCCGACGGTGCCCGCTACATCCTCGATCGGCACGGCCGGGTCGACCCGGTGCTGATAGAGCACGTCGATGTGGTCCGTGCCGAGGTAGCGCAGGCTGTTCTCGGTCACCTCGCGGATGTGCGCGGGCCGGCTGTCCAGCGCGACGCCGTAGCGGGCCGGGTCGGTGAGGTCGAAACCGAACTTGGTGGCGATGACGATCTCGTCGCGGAAGCCCCGGACGGCCCGGCCCAGCAGCTCCTCGCCGGCGCCCTGGCCGTACAGCTCAGCGGTGTCGAAGTGGGTGACGCCGAGCTCGTGGGCACGGCGGATGGTCGCGATGCTGCTCTCGTCGTCTCCGGCGCCGTACGCGATGGTCATGCCCATGGTGCCCAGGCCGAGGGCCGAGCTCGTCAGGCCCTGCCCGCCCAGCCTGCGGATCTCCAGCTTTGTCATGCCTCGACGCTAGGCCGGGCGGGGCCGGCCGGCATGGGCCGGCAACCGCATAGTCTTGCCTGATCCGCTCACCGGAAGGACGACGATGCTGGACGAGCTCGCCCGCGCGATCGCCGGCCACTGCCCGCGGTTCTTCGTCGAATCCGCGGTGCCCCGGCTCGCGCTGGTGGCGGCCGACGAGGCACCCGCCGTGGTCGACATGATGTACACGCCGATGCTCTGCTTCGTGGCGAGCGGCGCCAAGCGCGCCACCGCCGGTGAGCACAGCGCGCTCGTCGAGGCGGGGCACATGTTCGTCAGCTCGCTGGAGGTGCCGGTCACCGCGACGTTCGAACGGCTGCCGTACCGCTCGGTGGTGCTCACGCTCGATGAGCGGGTGCTGGCGGATCTCCTGCTCGAGCTGGGCGCGGAGGCCGCCCTGCCGGCGCCGGACCCGGGCGGGGTAGTCAGCACGCCGATGAGTCCCGAACTGGTGGACGCGGTGACCCGCTGGGTCCGTCTGCTCGACGCCCCGCACGACATCGGGCCGCTGGCCGGCCGGATCGAGGGCGAGATCCTGTACCGCCTGCTCGGTGGCCCGCTCGGCCCGGTGCTGCGGCAGTTCGCGCTGGCCGACTCGCACGTGACCCAGGTGCGCCGGGCGGCCGGCTGGATCCGGGCGAACTACGCGCGCCCGCTGCGGATCGAGGACGTGGCCGCCGTGGCCCACATGAGCACGGCGACCCTGCACCGGCACTTCCGGCGCGCGACCGGGATGAGCCCGTTGCAGTATCAAAAAGTGGTCCGCCTGCAGGAGGCCCGCCGCCTGCTGGTCGCCGGGGACACGACCGCGGCGATCGTCGGCGAACGGGTCGGCTATGCCAGCGCGACCCAGTTCAACCGCGAATACCGCCGGGCGTACGGCGTCCCGCCGGGGCAGGACGCCGTCCGCCTGCGTGACCAGCTGCTGCGGACCTCAGCGCGGCGTCACGCCCCGGCGGTGACGGCCGCTGTCTAGCCCTGGACCTCGATGCTGTCGACCCGGTCCGGGTAGAACGCGACGTGGTCCTTGATCTCCTTGACCGCGTCGTGCGGGTCCTCGTAGACCCAGATCGCGTCGGTCGACCGCTGACCGCCGGCGGGGATGGAGTAGTAGCTCGCGTCGCCCTTGTAGGGGCAGTGCGTGCTGGTCTCGGTGCGCTCGAGCAGCGACCGGTCGACGTCCTCGATCGGGAGGTACTGCACGGCAGGGTAGGTGGACTCCTGCAGGGTCAGCGCCCGGGTGGTGTCGGCGACGACCTTGCCGGCCACGGTGACGACGATCCGCGCCGGGTTCGGCGTGACCGTGATGGGGTGATTCGGTCCGGGCTGCAACACAGTCTTGGCCATGGTGGTGCCTTTCCGTCTTCGTCGAAGGACTCGCCATGGTGCAAGTCATCGGGGCCCGGATTATTCCGCCGGGTGCTGCCGCTGCGGCCGTACGGCTCAGAAGTCGCCGGCGGTGTTGCACTTGGCCCGCTGGACCACGCAGTTCTTCACCCGGTGGCCCAGCGCGGCGTTGTCCCAGGAGAGGAACGCGTCGCCGGGCATCGAGGAGGCCATCTTCGACGCCACGTGCGCCTTGTGGGTCGGGCTGTCCAGCCGCTCGTACAGGGTCGGGATCCAGTACGCCGGCTTGCAGCTGGTCGCCCAGCCGGCGTCACTCGGCGCGCCGTCGCCGAACGAGAACCAGTTGACGTTGACGAAGTCGCCGCCCGCGGTGTTGCGCACGACGCTGGTGGCTGCGGTGGCGGTGCCCGCCGTCGTGACGGCGAGGATTCCGCTGAACAGAGCGGTCAGGGCCGCGTCGGGAAGCGCTTCCGACAGTTTCCGCAGCAAGTGGCCAGGAAGCGTTTACTTGGCCCGGCGTCCGCTCAGGGGAGCAGGTCGTCCAGGACGGGCGGCTTGGTGAAGATGCCGTCCGTACGGCCCAGCGTGGCCAGCCGCTCCAGCGAGGGCCGGTTGATGTCGTTGGGCCAGCTCGGCAGGATCATCGCGGTCCGGACCACGTCGTTGATCTTCGTGTACGTGCCGACCGTCGCCCGGATCTCCTCGGGGTGGCCCGCGGCGTACTGCAGCGACTCGTTGACCGCCGCGGCGAAGTTCTTCACCAGCTCGGGATCCTTGTCGATGACCGCGGTGCCGGTGAAGTACATGGCCACGGTCAGGTCCGGCGCGGTGTCGACGTAGTTCGACGCGACCACCTGACCGCCCTGGGTCAGCACCTCGGACAGCTGCGGCTCGACCACCCACGCCGCGTCGACCTGCTGATTCTGCAACGCAGCGGGCATCTCCGAGAACGGCATCGCCTGGAACTGGATGGTGGCCGGATCGCCCTTGTCCTGGCGTACCGACTGCCGCACGGTGGTGTCGCCCAGGTTCTTCAGGGTGTTGACCGCGACCCGCTTGCCGGCGAGGTCCTTGGCCGACCGGATCGGGCTGCCGTCGGCCACGACGACCGCCGAGAAGTCCCGGCCCGCGCGCCCGGTCGAGGCGACGCCGTTGGCCACCGCCTTGAGCGGGGCGCCGTCGGACTTCGCCGCCATCAGTGAGGTCACGTTGCTGAAGCCGAACTGGTACTTGCCCGCCAGTACGCCCTTGACGATCGGGGCGCCACCCTGCTCCGGCACCAGCGTCAGATCGATGCCCCGGCTGCTGAAGAAGCCCTTCTGCTTGCCCAGGTAGATCGGTGCGACGTCGACGATGGGGATGACGCCGACACTGACCTTGGTGCCGACGCCGGCCTTGTCCGGCTGCTCGGTCTCCGAGCTGCAGGCCGCCGCGGCGAACAGGGTCACCGTGACGGCGACAGCGGCGAGGATCCGGCGCATGGTGAGTCTCCCGGGGGTGCGGACGTGGGTGGGCCCGGGAGACCGTACCCCGCAGTAGCCTCCCGCGGGTCGGCCGGAACGGTCAAAGGTCGGCACCGACCCGGCGATACGCCGGCGACCGGCCGGTCAGCAGAACCGGGGCAGATGGTGGGCCAGCTGGGCGCGCCAGGACGGCCAGTCATGCGGTACGTCGGGACCCCACAGGTCGAGCTCGTGCCGCAGGCCCCGGGCGCCGAGCAACTGCGCCATCCGCCGGGTCGAACCCAGCGCGCCGGTGGTGTCCTCCCACTGGCCCTGCCCGCACACCAGCAGCGCCGACACCCGCGAGCGCAGCCACTCCAGGTGCTCCCCGTGCAGATTGGCGACGTAGTCCACCGGGCTGTTGAAATACACGGCGTCACCGCGTTCGCCCCAGCTGCGCCAGGCGGCCGGCTCGTAGTTGCCGGAGAAGCACAGGGCGAGCGGAAAAAGGTCGGCCCGTTTCAGGGCGAAGTTCAGGGCGTGGAACGCGCCCATCGAGCACCCGGCCGTGGCTATCTCGGCTTCCTCCCCGGAATCGGCCCGCACGTGCGGCACGACAGCGTCGACGATCCACGACTCGTAGGAGGCATGCCGGCGGGCGCGCTCCTCCAGCGGCAGATAATCGGCGGACCAGGTGGCGGCGTCGAACGAATCAACGCAGTACAACTTCACCCGCCCGGCATCGATCAACCCCTCGACCGCGGCGACCATCCCGTTGTCCGCGAACTCCCACGCCTGCCCCAGCTCGGTGGGAAAGACCAGAACGGGCCGGCCGAAATGCCCGTAGACGGCGACCGTGCCGGAAGCGCTGCTGGTCGGCGAGTCGAGTTTCACGGAGTAGTGGCGCACCTGGCCGATGTTCCCTGCCGGCGGTCCGGCCACACCCCCGGGTACCCCGCCCGGGTCGGGGGCCTGCCCATCGGCGGCTCAGTGCTGAGCTTGCCGCCTTCAGGAGTGAGGCGGATCGGGTGGAGTTGGAGCAGTTGCTCGACCGGCACAGCAGTGCGGAGACGCGGGAGATTCGGAGGATTCTGCTTCGCCAGGATGCTGTTCGCGGCTGACGAACGGCTGGCGCTTGTCTGCTGGGCCGGATGGCCTACCGGGCCGGGTGCAGTTTGTCGGCGGGGGTCGGTGTCGCCGCAAGGAGGTGCCCGGCGTTCGGATCATGCGGGCGTCAGGCTCGCGGCCGCATCACTAGGCTGTCGCTGTGACAGGTCCTGACGGTGGCGATCCGAGCGGTGACGCGTCAGCGCCTGATCTGCTGGTCGGTGCGCCCGAGCGCGACTCGGCGCAAGAGGTGCTGGAAGGGCACCTGATCGAGAAGCGGCTCGAACCCGCCGAGTACGAGCGGCGGGTGGAGTCCGCCAAGCAGGCACGCACGCAATCGGAGCTGCTGCTGCTCTTCGCAGATCTCCCACCGCCTCATCCGGTGCTGCCGACCGCGACTGTTCCGCCCGCTGCGCCGGATGACGAGACGCCGCCGCCGATCTTCCTTGCCGGCTGCCTGATGCTGGCGCTGGGTCTGCCCGTGGCGGTCGTGCTGGGCTTCGCCTACGGGATCTGGTGGACGCTCGCCGTGCCCGTGGCGGCAACTGTGGCGATGGCGTACGTCGAGCATCTGCGTACTGCGAGCCGGGAGCGGGCGTCGGGCAGCACCCCACAATCTCCGGAGTGATGCGCTGGGCGAGATCGCGCCGCCGGTGCCACCGGACCCGCCGCCCTTGTCAGGGTCAGCCGGCTTACGAAACCGACCTGGGCGTCGCGTCCGGAGCCGGTGCACTCAAGTCGATGATCAGTGGCGCCGCCGCCCGGTCCGCCTCGCGCCGCGGCGCCCGGGTTCGGATGATGATCAGCAGGGAGAGTCCGGCCAGGCCGAGATTCCCGACGACCGCCACCCCGAACACCGCCCACGCCAGAGTGGTGAACTCGATCGATTCGAAGCCGGCGGCGACGACGATCGGCGCCAGGTAGAGGATGGCGTCGACAATGAACAGTCCGCACAGCAGGCGCACCGGCCATCGGAAGCTGGCGGGGTCGGTCTGCAGCCCGAGCCCGCCGAGCACCGCGGCCAGCACCGCGGCGAGCGTCACGATCGCCTGCACGAAGAGCGCCTCGCGACGCGCCACGTATTCGCCGGCGACGGTGTCCACGATCCCCAGCACCGGCCCGAGAGTGAAGGCGCTGGCCACCCACGTGCCCCCGCGCAGCACCACCCCGGCGATCGCGCCGGTGTAGAGCATGGCGGCCGTGTCGGGCTCGGTGCCGTTGTGCTGCCCCGCGTCCATGCGGGCAAGCTAGCACCCGATGCCCAGCGCCCGGCCCCCGTCAGCACACCCCGCGACCAGAGCCAGCCC
>NZ_BOQL01000034.1 GCF_018332655.1 Actinoplanes auranticolor
CCTGTTCCGGGACCGGTCGCGTCGGTCTGGGTGGCCGCCTGGTCGGCCGCTGCCCGGGTTGTCGGGTCCTGCGGGGCTGCTGCTCGTGCTGCCGGCCGGGGGCGGGAGGTGCGGGTGGCGGCTGTCCACGGGTCGTCGCCCTCGCGGACCTCGTAGCCGGGCGGGGTGGCGCCGGCCGGCGCGCTCCTGCGGGTGGCCGCCGACCACGCCTGGTCCGGCGTCGTCGTCGGGCGCGGCGGCGGCTTGCGGTGGGCCGACGTGCCGGTCGTGCCGGTCACGGTGGAGAAGGCCCGGAGCAGACCCGCCACCCCGCTGGCGAAGTCACCCGCCCCGGTCGCCAGGCGTTCCGCCTGCTCGGGAGTCGGGTTGCGCACCCCGGCGATCGCCCGGCAGATCGGGCAGACACAACACTCCGCACTGCCCGTGGACCAGCCCCCGAACCGCGTGACACCCGCCCACAACTGCCGCCCGGCGGCCTGCCGCGCCTGCGCACCCAGCGAGTCGAGCGTGTGCTGATAAGCTTCACGCCAGTCGAAACCCAGCTGATCACCACCGAATCCCCCGGCACCGCGGCCCTCTGCGCCCTCCGGACCGGAACTCCACCAGCCGGCGCTCCGCGGATCCCCGCCTCCTGGACCAGCGCCTTGCGGCTCGCTGCCGCCCCGCGCACCCGCACTCTGCGATCCGTGTCCGCGCTCGGCCGCGCCCGGCGCACCGGCCTCCGGCGCGCCGGTGGCAGATAGATCATCGGCACCGGAACCGGCTTCCCGCCGGTCGGCGGCATACTCGCTGCCCGCTCCCCGCCAACCAGCGGCACGCTCTTCCCCCGCGCCCGAGCGAGCTCCCCGCCCACCCGCGGCACGCTCGCCGCCCGAGCCGGCCTCGCGCCGGTCGGTGGGATTGTCGGGGTCGGTGGGTTCGCTCGGCGGGGCCGGTGGGTTGTCCGGGGTGCCGCCCAGGAACTGGTCCATCAGGCCGGAGAGCTTGTCGGTCAGGCCGGTCAGGCCGGTCGCAGCGGCCGGGTCGCGGTCCTTCGGCGGGCCACCCAGGCCCGCCTGGGACGCCATGGCGAGCACCGTCGCGACCAGCTTCTCGGCCTCCTGGCGTGCCGTTCCTGTGGGCTCTGCCATGTCCTGCTCCCCTGCTCGCGGCCGCGTGTGCGGCGCGGCCGGACGTGCTGCCCGGCTACGCCTTGGCGAGGCTCTCGACGCGGCGCTTGAGCTCCTTCAGCGCCGTGTCCATGATCATTTTCTCGGCCTTGCGGCGGAACATGCCGAGCATGCCGATGGAGAGCTCCACCTCCAGCATGTACGTCACTGTCGTGGTTCCGTCGCCGTTGTCGGCCAGGTCATACGAGCCGTTCAGGGTGCGCTGCATCTTCGAGGGGGCGACCAGGTGCCACTCGATGCGCGACAGGTCCTCCGCGTACGCGTAGTCCAGCGTGTAGTCGTCGGCGAGCGGTCCCGCGTCGATGACGAACCGGACCTGGGCGGCGTACCCGTCCTCGTACTCCTCGAGCACCTCGACCTGTTTCATCGCGTCCGCCCACTCGGGGTAGCGCGGAAAATCGCAGATCACCGCGGCCACCTGAGCGAGGGGCGCATGGACCTGGATCGACTGCGTCGAGGTGTCCGCCATGGCTCGCAGGCTACCCGGTACGAGCCCGCATCCGGGCCACCGGGCACCGCCCGGCGCGGACCCGTTCCGGCCCGCCGCGGACCCCTCGGCCGCCCCGCGGCCCGGCGCCGGACCGCCGGGCCCGGCCACACCGGTCTGCCCCATGCAATCAGGCCGTTCTCGGCGGGAGCGACGGTCCGGGCCATGCACGGACCTACGACCGGAACCTCTTGATCCTGCTCCTGACCTTGCGGGCACCGATCTCCGCCGGGTCGCGGATGCGCTGCTGTCAGGGGGTACGGCTACGATCCGTCACGTGCCAGCCTCAGCCAGCGTCCCCGCGCGCGTCCATCCGCTCGCGGTGGCGGCCCGCCTCATCGTGCTCGCCCTGGTCGCGGCGCTCACGCTCATCGCCACCCGGGATCCCGGTCAGCTCCGCTGGATCGCGTTGCTGCTGGTCGCAGCCCTGCCGGCGTTCTTCGCCCCGGACCACCGGATCGCCGCGCCGATCGGGCGCTTCGCCGAGGCCGCGGTCGTCGGCCTGGCCGCCGGGTCCGTCGCCGTGGCTGCGAACGGGACCATCGCCGCCGGCTTCGGCGCCGAGGCGATCCTGCCGTACCTCGTCGTTCCGCTGCTCACCGCCGGGCTGCAACGCCGGGCCACCGAGGGCGCCGCGCTGCTGGGGGTCGCGACCGTCGCGATGGTCGCCGGCGGGCTCGTGGTCGGCGACGGCGACACGGTCATCCTGCAACCCGGCTATCTCGCCGCGTGCGGGCAGTGGCTGGTCCTGGGCGCGATCATCACCTTCGCGGCCGACACCATGCGCCAGCTCATGACCCCGGTGGAGAACAAACCGCAGCCGTACGCGGAAGCGACCCGCCTGCTGACCCAGCTGCGCAGCGTCGCCCGGTCGCTGCCCGGCGCCACGCTCGACCCCGGCGGCATCTCCGAGCATCTGCTGGAGGAGCTCCGCCAGGTCGCCCCCGGTCACCGCGCCGCCGTGCTGTCCGCCAGCGGTGGCGGGCGGCTGGTCGTGCTGGCGCAGACCGGCGCCGAACGGGTCGACTGGGAGGTCACCCTCGACGCCGACTCGGCGATCGCCGACGCGTGGGCCTCGCAGCAGCCGCAGACCGCTTCGCGCTCGCAGGCCCGGTCGCATCAGGGCGGGGACGCCTCGTCGCTGGTCGTGCCGCTGGTCGCCGGGGTGCGCACGATCGGCCTGGTGATCCTCGAGGCCGACGTGCCCAGCGCGTACCCGTCGGCGGTCGTCGCCCAGGTCACCGAGGTGACCGGCCCGGCCGCGCTGCGGCTGGAGGCCGCGCTGCTCTTCGACGACGTGCGGTCGCTGGCGACCAATGAGGAGCGTCAGCGGCTGGCCCGGGAGATCCACGACGGGGTGGCGCAGGAGCTGGTCATGGTCGGGTACGGCATCGACAACGCCCAGGCGACCCTGCCCGAGGGCGCCGACGAGACGGCCGAGGAGCTGCGCACGCTGCGCGGCGAGGTCACCCGGGTGATCACCGAGCTGCGGCTGAGCCTGTTCGAGCTGCGTTCCGAGGTGGATCGCAACGGCGGCCTGGCCGCGGCCATCGCCGAGTACGCCCGCACCCTGGGCACGTCGGCCGGGCTGCGGGTGCACTTCACGTTCGACGAGTCCACCGCCCGGCTGCCCGCCGCGACGGAGGCCGAGCTGCTGCGCATCGCCCAGGAGGCGATCACCAACGCCCGCAAGCACGCCGGCGCGTCCAATCTGTGGGTCACGTGCACCGTCGACCCGCCGTACGCGCAGATCGAGGTCACCGACGACGGCAAGGGATTCGCCGATGACCGCCCGGACGGCCGCTACGGCCTTGCGATCATGGCCGAGAGGGCGGAACGTATCCGGGGCCGACTGGAGATCCGGCCGCGACACCCCAGCGGGACAACCGTTGCGGTAGTGCTCGGAACCTCCGCTCGGCGCGATAGCGTGCGGGATAGCGTTTCCGCACCAGAAGGGGAGTAACCCGAGCATGTCGACCAGTCCGATGCCGACGACCCGCACCAAGGTGCTGCTCGTCGACGATCACGACCTGATCCGTAAGGGGCTGCGGCACGCGTTCGAGCGGGACCGGCAGTTCGAGGTCGTCGGTGAGGCGGCCACGGCCGCCGAAGCAGTCCGGCAGGCCGGTGCTTTGCAGCCCGACGTGGTCATCATGGACCTGCGGCTGCCCGACGGCAGCGGCCTCGAGGCCACCCGCGCGCTGCGCAAGAACAACGCCAACATGGGCATCGTGGTGCTCACCATGTACGCGGGCGACGACCAGCTCTTCGGCGCGCTCGAGGCCGGGGCCAGCGCATTCGTGCCCAAAACGGCCCCCGCCGACGAGGTGGTGGCGGCCGCGCGGCACGCCGCCTCGGCACCGAGCGCCTTCACCGCGGCGGACCTCGCCGAGGCCATGAAGCGGCGCCTGGCGCCGTCGGGTCCGCAGCTCTCGCCCCGCGAGGGACAGGTGCTGCGCCTGCTGGCCGACGGTATGAGCGTCGCCGGCATCGCCAAGCAGCTGTTCGTCAGCGAGTCCACGGCCAAGACCCACATCTCGAAACTGTACGAGAAGCTGGGCGCGGCGAACCGGGCCCAGGCGCTGATGACGGCGCTGCGGCTGGGTCTGCTCGAGGCTCCGGACGCTCCCAAGTTCTGATCTGCTCACGGCATCCGCCCGTCACCCTCGCTGAGGGTGGCGGGCGGATCTGTCTTTCCGGGCATGGAAGTGGCATCTTGGGCGTTTCCGGGCGCTACTTATTTTCAGCCCTATCGAGCTAGGGCGGCTTCACCGGGGTGGGCGATATGTCTACTCAATTGATGGGTGGAGTGGTGGGGGTTCGGCGTGGGGTCGGATGGGGCCGGTGCGTTGCTACGGGACGGCCGGGTCGCGCTGGACGGTGGCGGGCCGGGCGGATGCGCTCGGGTTGGGCCTCCCGCGGAGGGCGACGCGCCGGGCGGTGACGACCATGTTCAGCATCAGGCACGGCCGGCGGTCAGCCGACGGGCGGCGAGGTAGGCCCCCGAGGCGCGGCGCGACGAGGAAGCGGTAAAGCAGGGCGTACGGCCCACGGCGCGGATCAGCGGCGGTGAGGGCGAGCCGCTGGCGACCCGGTGAGTCCCATCACCGCCGTGGAGGTACAGATTCCCAGGTCAGGACGCATGGCCGGGGATCGGGTCGGCCACTTCAGGCGGCGGGGAGCAGTTCGCCGAGCACGGCGATGAGTTGCGCCTTCCCCGGTACGCCGGTGGCGCGCTTGGCGACCCGGCCTTCGGCGTCCAGGACCAGCAGCGTGGGGGTACGCCAGATGCCCAGCGCGCGAACCGCGTCCAGGTGGCTCTCGGCGTCCACCTCGACGTGCCGCACGCCGGGGAGCAGGTCGGCGACCTCGCCGCTGACCCGCCGGACGGCCCGGCACGGCGCGCAGAAGGCCGACGAGAACTGCAGCAGCGTGGCCTGGGCGGGCTCGACCCCCAGTTGCGCCAGCAGGGCAGGATCGATCCACTGACCGGCGGCCCCGGCATCCGCGGCCCCGATCTCCCCCGCCCCAACGTCACGCCCACCCGAGCCGTCATTCCCAGGCGGAACAGCGCCACGCCCACCCGAGCCGGCCTCACGCCCAGAAGAGCCGGCATCGGGCCCACCCGAGCCGGCATCGAGCTCAGAAGAATCAGCGTCGCGCCCACCCGAGCCGGCCTCACGCCCAGAAGAGCTGGCGACATGGCCCGCCGCCACGCCTGCGGCCGACCGCTCAGCAGCCGCCCCCGGCGCAGCCGGGCCCGATCCCCCATCGACCACCGTGGCAAAAGCCGTCGTGCCCGGCGCGACCGAGCCCGCCACCGGACCCGCCGCCGGGACGAACCGGCCATCGGTCCGGCGCCGCCACAACCCGGCCACCGTGCCCAGCACGAGCACCGCCGCGACGACGATCAGCCCGGTGGTCTCCATGCCGCCAACTCTGGCACGCCCGGCACTCGGCCGCGATGTGACCTACGACGCCGACTGGTACGCACTCGCCTGCAACGAGAACAGCTGCGCGTAGATCCCCTCGGCCGCCATCAGCGTCTCGTGGTCGCCCTCCTCCACCACCGCGCCGTGGTCCAGGACGAAGATCCGGTCCGCTTCCCGGACGCTGGCCATCCGGTGGGTGATCAGCACGACGGTACGGCCCGCGGCCAGCTCCCGGAGCCGCTGGTAGACGTCGTGCTCGGCGCGGGCGTCGAGGTTCGCGGTCGGTTCGTCGCAGATCAGCAGCGGGGCGTCGCGGTAGAACGCCCGGCTGACCGCGAGCCGCTGCCACTGCCCGCCGGAGAGGTCGGCGCCGTCGGTGAAGTGCCGGGACAGCAGCGTGTCGTACTGGCGGGCGAGTTCCATCACGAAGTCGTGGGCGTCGCCGGCCCGGGCCGCGCCGAGCACCCGTTCCGGTTCGACGCTGTGGTCGTACCGTCCGATGGTGATGTTGGCCCGCGCGGAGAGCGGCCACCGGGTGGGTTCCTGCATGACGACCGCGACCTGGCCGCGGACGGTCTCCGGGTCGTAGCGGGTCAGGTCGACGCCGTCCCAGGTGATGCTGCCGCTCTGCGGCTGGAAGAGCCCGGCCAGCAGGCCGGCCAGCGTGGACTTGCCCGACCCGTTCTCGCCGACCAGCGCGACGATCTCGCCGCGGCGCAGCGTCATACTGACGTCGCGGACAGCCGGGCGTTCGGCGTCGGGATAGCTGAACGTGACGCCGTCGAGCCGGATGTCGCGGGACAGCGCCGGCACGGCGGCGCCGGAGGTCGATTCGGTACGGGTCAGGGACAGGTCACAGAATCCCTGGAAGTCGGCGAAGTACAGGCCCTGCTCGAAGACCCGGTTGGCGCTGTGCGCGAGCTCGGTGAGCTTGCCGATCCCCATGCTGATCGCGTACGCGGCCGCGCCGCCGACCGCCAGCTCCATCCGTCCGGTCCACAGCAGCCAGAGCAGCGTGACGTAGGTGAGCCCGGTGGCCACGCTGCTCAGCGCGGTGCCGGCCAGGTTGGTGCGGACCTGCCGGGTGGTGATCCGGATCTCCTCGTTGGTGGAGACGGCCAGCAGCCGCCGCACCTCGGCCAGCAGGTACTCCCGCACGGTGAACGCGCGCAGCTCGGGCGCGGGCTCGCGGGCGGCGAGCAGCTCGGCGAGCATCCGCTGACGCCGCCAGACAGCGATGAGCCGCAGCATCCGCCGGTACCGCAGCCGGGCGGAGCGCACGGCCGCCCACCCGATCGGCAGCACGGCCAGCACGAGCAGCGGCAACAGGACCGGGTGCAGCACCGCGAGCACACCCGCCGCCGCGGCCAGGCCGATCAGGTTGGTGCCGAGCTCGATGGCCCGGTCGACGAGCTGCTGAGCGGCGTCGATGCCCCGGTCCCGGGCCCGTTCCATGGCGTCGCGCCAGCCGGGGTCGTCGAAGGTGGACAGGTCGACGCGGGTGGTCAGATCGAGCAGCCGCATCTGGGCGGCCTGCGAGACCTTGGGAGACAGCCGGCCGTTGGCCGCCGCACCGGCCGAGGTGAGCACGCTGCGGACGACGGCCGAGCCGACGAGCAGGAGCAACGAGGGTACGGCGGCCCGTACGCGTTCGGGCGTCGGCCCGTCCCGCAGCAGCCCGTCGAAGACACCGACGACGCTGATGAGCCCCACCGCGCTGGCCACTCCCGCGGAGAGCTGGAGCGCCACCACGGCGATGGTCGTCCGGCGGCTCGCCTGCCAGGCCAGCGACCAGGCGGACCGCAACAGCCGGGGCAGCCGCCGGAGCATCCGCAGGAACGTGGTGTTGGCGGCCTCTTCGGTGCTGGTCAGCCAGTACGGCAGCGCGAGCTCAGCATCGTCGGACCACTCACCGTCCCCACCGGAGTCCTGCCCGACGTTCGGCACCCGCCCGTCACCGGGCCCGGCTCCCCCGGGCCCCGGCGCGGCCGGTTCGGTCTCCTCCTTCGGCGGGTCCTGCTGCTGGATGGCGTCCTGCCGGATGGCGTCCTGCATCGACGGCTCCCGTCCCGTGGGCTCTCAGCCGTTCCTACGCCCACCGAACGCACTGTGTCCATCCGTATACCAGGAGTGATTACTCATTCACGCCACTTCGGGCACCCCGCTCCAGCAGCTCGGTCAGCTGAGCCGCCTTGGTCTCCCAGCGCCATTCCTGCTCCACCCAGGCCCGGCCGGCCGCGCCCATCGCCCGGGCCCGCGCCGGGTCGGCCAGCAGCTCCGCCAGCCGGCCGGCGATCGCCGGCACGTCGCTGCCGCCGACCACATAGCCCGTCTCGCCCTCGCGGACCGCGTCCGGCGCTCCCCCGGAGTCACCGGCCAGCACGGGCAGGCCGGTCGCCGAAGCCTCCAGGTAGACGATGCCGAGCCCTTCCACGTCCAGGCCGGCGTTGCGGGTGCGGCACGGCATCGCGAACACGTCGCCGGCCGCGTAGTGCTCCGGCAACTCCTCCCAGCGGACCGAGCCGGTGAACACCACGTCCGGCTCGACGCCCTCGGCCCGGGCGAGGGCCTGCAGCTTGTCGCGGTACGGCCCGCCGCTCACGATCAGCAGGGCCGCGCCCGGGACCCGGCGGCGGATCGTGGGCAGCGCGCGAATCAGCGTGTCCTGGCCCTTGCGCGGGACCAGCCGCGACACACAGACGATGACCGGCCGGTCGCCGAGACCGTGCCGGGCACGCACCTGCGCCCCGTCCACCCCCGGGTGGTACGCGTCGACGTCCACCCCCGGCGTCAGGCGCTCCAGCGCGGTCAGCCCGTGCAGCGCCCGGTCCAGGCGCACCCGCTGGTACTCCGTCAGGTACGTGATCACGTCGTTGCCCCGGGCGATACGGCGCAGCAGCTGACGCGCCCCGGGCAGCGCGGCCCAGCCGATCTCGTGGCCGTGGGTCAGCGACACCGCCCGCTCGATGCCCGCCCGCCGGCGCAGCCCGTCCGCGAGCAGCCCCAGCGGGGCACCCGCCCCGAACCAGACGCTGTCGCAGCCGTGCGACCGGGCGATCTCGGCGGCCCGCCGGGCGACGGCCGGGGTCGGCAGCAGCACCCCGGTCTCCTCGCGGACGACCTCGAAGGGCTGCTCGGCGTCGAAGGCCCCCGCGCCCTTCCAGGTGGACGCGTAGGCCACCACCGAACCGGGCGGCCGGCGCACGGCGAGGTTGTGCACGAACTGCTGGATGCCACCCGGGCGCGGCGGGAAGTCGTTGGTGATCAGCAGCGTGCGGCCCATCAGCGTTCCCCGCGGGCGTACGCGCGGGCGGCGGCCATCCGCTCCACCGTGGACGGGTGCGAGGCGAACATGACGTACTCCCAGGTCGGCGGGTCGGGGTCGGAGAGGTTCACGGAGCCGAGCCGGCGTTGCATCGCCTCGAACGTCGCCGCGTCGCCGGTCAGCTCGAGAGCGTGCGCGTCGGCCCGGGCCTCGATGCGCCGCGAGATCAGCGCCTGGGCGGGCCCGCCCACCAGCCCGGCCAGGCTCACCAGGGCCAGCAACAAGGCGATCGTGCGCGGCTCGCCCATCGACTCCGTGCCGGCCAGCCGCAGCAGCCAGCCCAGCGAGCCGAGCAGATACAGCGCGATCACCGCCGCCGCGGCGCCCAGCGCGCCGATGATCGTGCCGGTCAGCACGTCGCCGCGCTCGGCGTGGCCCAGCTCGTGGGCGGTCACCGAGACGACCTCTTCGGGCGTGGCCTCGGTGAGCATCGTGTCGTAGACGACGATCCGCCGGGTCGGCCCGAAGCCCGACACGTACGCGTTCACCGCGCGGGTGCGGCGGGAGGCGTCGGCGACCAGGACATCGCGCACCGGCACGCCGTCGCGGGCGGCCAGGCTCATCAGCTCGGTGCGCAGCGGCCCCTGGGCCATCGGGGTGAACTTGTTGAAGATGGGCTCGACCAGCACCGGCAGCACGAAGGACAGGAGCACCACCAGCGCCGCCGCGCCGGCCGCCCCGAACGCCCACCACCAGCGCGGGGCGAGCCGGGTCACGGTGAAGAAACCGAGCAGGGCCAGCCCGCCGATGACCGCGCCGACCGCATAGGACTTGGCCAGGTCGACGGCCCACGGGCCCCAGGTCTGGGTGGAGATGCCGTAGCGGACCACGACGGTGTGCCGCCAGGCCGCGAACGGCAGGGTGAGCACCTCCACCACGAGCACGATCACGAGACCGCCGAGGACGGCCTGGGCGATCCAGTGGTCACCGAACGGGCGCCCGGCCAGCGACACCAGGCGCGCGCCCAGCGGCGTGAGCCCGAGCACGAGCGCCGCCAGGATGCTGACCGCCATGGCGCCGTACGAGCCCGGGCGCAGGTCGGCGTGGAAGGCGCGGGCCCGCTGCACCTGGTCGCCGGGCAGGCCGCGCAGGGCGTCGAGCTGGTCGGCCCGGGGCGCCGGCGGCCGGTGCCACGGAATGACCACCGCCGCGTACGCGATCAGCGCCACGACGAGCACACCGAGCGCGCACGCCGCCCAGAGCCGGGGAGTCATCGGGCCATCCTAGAGAGCTGATCACGCCACGTGGCGGCGGCGCGGAAAGAGCGGGACGGAGACCGGCGGATCCGGGGTCTCCAGCAGCTCCACCTCGAAGCCGGCCAGCTCGAACGTCTCGATCGCCCGCAACTCGCCGGGGGTCAGGTCGGCGATGCCGTCGGGAGTGTCGTACAACGTGCTGACCAGGCATCCGTTGCATTCATCGGTCCGCTCGGCGCAGCGCCCGCAGTCGATGATCATCATTTCCTCCGCATCGTGGGGGGTGCGGCCCGCGCAGGGGGAAGTAGAGCTGTCGCGGACCGACCACCATCGGTGACAGTCACGCTAAGGAAGGGGTATGACAAAAATCAGGTGCGGGCGAGCCGGCGCAGAAGTGAGTCGGCTCCCATCGGGTACGCGCCGTGCCGGCGTACCCCGTCGGCGACCTCGCGGTCCGACGAGATGACTACCAGCGGCCGGCCAGCCGGCTCGGCCCGCACGAGCTGGCGGATGAGCTCGTCGGCGGTGTCGCCCTTGTGCGAGAAGAGCACGCGGACACCGCGCGGGGCCGGCGGCAGCCCGTGCACCCGCTCGGCGCCGTCGAAGACGACCGTGACCTCGTCGCCGGTCTGCGCGGCGATCCCGCCGAGCCCGGTGATCAGGCGCTTGCGCTGCTGCTCGAGCGACATCTCGGCGAAGCCGCGCTTGGTGACGTTGTAGCCGTCCACGATCAGGTGCGCCCGGGGCAGCGCCAGCAGCTGATCCAGCCGGCCGGGGTCGTCGGTGTCCTGGGCGCGCGGGCGGGACCGTTCCAGCGCACCGGGCCGGTCCGCCGCGGTGTCCGCCACGAAGTCGGCCGGGAGCTTGTCGGTCGGGCCCAGGGCCAGCTCACGCCGCAGCCCGGACGCCGCCTGCCCGATCGTCTCGAGCAGCAGCCAGAGGCGGGTCTCGTCGGCGGCCCGGGCGTCCTTGGCGCTCTGCTTGCCGGAGGCAGCCGCCGCCTCGGCCTCGGCGAGCCGGGTCTTCAGCCGCCGTACCTCGGCCTCGTGATCGGCCGTCACCTTGGCCTGCCGGCCCTTCTCGGTGGCCAGCAGGTCGGCGGCCCGCTTGTGGGCCGCCTGGGTCTCGCGCAGCGCGCGGGAGGTGGAACGGGCCTCCTCGCGCAGCTGGCCGAGCTCCTCACGGACCCGGGCCAGCTCGTCGCGCAGCTTGTCGGCCTCGACCTTGGCGACCGCCCGGTCGTGCTCGGCGCGGGCGGCGCGCAGCTCGGCGTCGCGGATCTGGCCGGCGATGGCGGCGACGTCGGCCTCGGCGCGGACCGACTCCCCGGCGGCCTCGATCAGCTCGCGCCAGCCCTCCGGCCTGGCCAGATAGGCCAGGGCGGCGACCTCGACGGGGTCGGCGGCGGCGGGCGCCATCCCGCCGGCCACGGCAGCGCCCAGGTCGCCGGCGTCGGTGACGATGCGGCCGCTGATCCGCTGCCGGAACAGCGGGTCGGCGGCGAGCTGGGCGGCGATGGCGGGCCCGCCGAGGCGGGCCCGGCGGTTCGGGGCGAAACGGGCGACCCGGCGCAGCGGTACGGGCGTCTCGTCGGCCGGCAGCCCGGTCAGCGCGGCCGCGGCGAGCACGGTGATCCGCTGCCGGACGGCCTCGGGCAGGGTGGGCTCAGGTCCGTGATCCTCGTCCGACCCGTCGGCGGAACCGGGCTCGGCATCACACCCGGCGGCCGGCTCGCGTCCCGCGGCAGCGCCGAGGTCAGCGCCCAGGTCGTGATCGACGTCGCCGGCGACGCCCGGGCCGGCATCAGCGCCCGGGCCGAGGTCCGCACCCGGGGCAAGGTCCGCGGACGGGTCGAGGCCCTGGTCAGAGACGTGGGAAGCGTCGGCGCCGGCCGCGTCGGACACGTCCGGGCCGCGGCTGTGCCCGGCGCCGTCGTCGCCGGCCGCGTCCGGAGCACCGTCAGTCCCACGAGCCGCCTCCTCGAAGGGGCGGTCGTCGAACGGCGGCGGCGCGGACATTTCTCTATTCTCCCACCGTGGGCAGCGGAAAAGCTTGCGGTAGCAAGTGATCTTTTCCCGCCGCGGCCGGAGTTTGTCATACCCCCTCTCTAAATTGCCCGTCGTGGCACAACCGGCATACGTGCAGGGCACTCTGGACACCCTCCTGAGCGCCGACGGCTCCGTCGATCCGGCGGCGCTGTCCCTGCGGGACACGACCTTCGTCGTGCTCGACCTGGAGACGACCGGCGGGGCGCCGGACGGCGGCGGCATCACCGAGATCGGCGCGGTCAAGGTGCGCGCCGGCGAGGAGCTGGGCGTGCTCGGCACCCTGGTCAACCCCGGTGAGCGCATCCCGCCGTTCATCACCGTGCTGACCGGCATCACCGAGGCGATGCTGGCCCCGGCGCCGCCGATCGAGGCGGTGCTGCCGAGCCTGCTGGAGTTCCTGCGCGGGGCCGTCCTGGTCGCGCACAACGCGCCGTACGACGTCGGTTTCCTCAAGGCCGCCTGCGCCCGGCACGGGCACCCCTGGCCGCAGGTGCGGGTGCTCGACACCGCGGCGCTGGCCCGCCGGGCCCTGACCAAGGACGAGGTGCCCAACCGCAAGCTCGGCACCCTCGCCCAGTTCTTCCGGGCCGCCGTCCAGCCCACCCACCGGGCCCTGGACGACGCCCGGGCCACGGTCGACGTGCTGCACGGGCTGATCGAGCGGCTGGGCAGCTACAAGGTGCACACCCTGGGTGACGCCATCGAGTTCGCCAAGGCGGTCACCCCGACCCAGCGGCGCCAGCGGCACCTCGCCGACGGCCTGCCGCACGTCCCGGGGGTCTACGTCTTCCGCGCCGCCGACGAGCGCCCGCTCTACGTCGGCACCTCGGTCGACATCGCGACCCGGGTGCGCAGCTACTTCACGGCCAGTGAGAAGCGGGCCCGGATGTCGGAGATGATCGGCGCGGCGGTCCGGGTGGAGGCGGTGGAGTGCGCCCACTCGCTGGAGGCCGAGGTGCGCGAGCTGCGGCTCATCGCGGCCCACGCGCCGCCGTACAACCGCAGGTCGAAGTATCCCGAGCGGGTCGTCTGGCTGAAGCTGACCGCGGAGGCGTACCCCCGCCTGTCCGTGGTCCGGTCGCTGGCCGACGACGACGCGGCCTATCTCGGCCCGTTCTCCTCGCGCCGCACCGCCGAGCTGGCCGCCGCCGGGGTCTACGACGCCGTGCCGCTGCGCCAGTGCACCCACAAGCTCTCGGTCAAGACCCGCACGCCGGCCTGCGCGCTGGCCGAGCTGGGCCGGTGCCCGGCACCCTGCGAGCACGAGATCACCCCGGAGGAGTACGCCCACCGAGCCGCCCTGCCGTTCCGCACGGCCACCTACGGCGACCCGCAGCCGCTGGTGGACGCCCTGCTGGCCCGCATCGAGGCGCTGTCCGACCGGCAGCGCTACGAGGAGGCGGCGGTGATCAGATCCCGGCTCGTGGCGCTGTTGCGCGCCACCGTCCGGATGCAACGCCTCGGCGCGCTCACCGGTATCAGCGAGCTGGTGGCGGCCCGGCGCAACGACGCGTACGGGTGGGAGATCGTCGTGGTCCGGCACGGCCGGCTCGCCGCCGCGGCGACCTCACCGCCCCGGCTGCATCCCCGGCCGACCCTGGACATGGCCCGCGCCACCGCCGAGACGGTCCTGACAGGACCGGGTCCGGTTCCGGCCGCCTCCGCCGAGGAGACCGAGCGGATTCTCGCCTGGCTGGAACGCCCCGACACCCGGCTGGTGGAAACTTCTGGCGACTGGGTGTCACCGGCGCGTGGCGCTGCGCGCTTCACTACGCTGCTCACCAGGGCGGAAGCCGCGGCGTCGAGAAGAGACTCGTCCGTTCGCTCATCGGTAACTGACCGTTCGGATGACGCTCGCTCGCTTAGGCTGTAAGGAACACGGCGCACGAAGCCGTGAAAATCGGTGGGATCCGTGCGTACCGTTCGGGGTAAGTGGAGCGGGCCGGGCAGATCGTGCGGTAGATCGGTGAGGGGGTGTCCGAGTGGACGTCGACGCCGGCCACGGCGCCGCCCTTGGACGTGCCCTGTCTCCAGCACCGACGGAGATCCCGCTTTCGCGCCGGCTGCGCTCGTTCCTCAGTTTTCAGGGCAACGACGACGACCCCGTCACCACGCTCACCCGCACCCACCGCCACATCCACCCCTCCGCCGACGCGGGCGTGCTGCGCCGCAGCTACGCCGTCGCGGAGAACATGCACCGGGGCCAGTTCCGCAAGAGCGGCGACCCGTACATCACGCACCCGCTCGCGGTCGCGCAGATCTGCGCCGAGCTCGGCATGGACACCACGACCCTGGTCGCCGCGCTGCTGCACGACACGGTCGAAGACACCAGCTACACGCTGGAGACGCTGCACGGCGACTTCGGCCCCGAGGTGACCCACCTGGTCGACGGCGTGACGAAGTTCGACAAGGCGTTCTACGGCAAGGTCGCCGAGGCCGAGACGATCCGCAAGATGATCGTGGCCGCCGGCAAGGACGTCCGGGTGCTGGTGATCAAGCTGGCCGACCGCCTGCACAACATGCGTACCCTCGACGCCCGCTCCCCTGCCTCCCGGGCCCGGATCGCGACCGCGACCCTCGACGTACTGGTCCCGCTCTGCGACCGCCTCGGCATCCAGGCCCTCAAGCGCGACCTCGACGACGTGGTGCTCTACCACCTGGAGCCGGAGTCCTACGCCCGCATCGACGAGCACGTGAAGAACCGCCCGGGCTGGGCCGAGTACCTCGACGACGTCAAGGCCAAGGCCCAGGTCGCGCTGCGCCGCTCGCGGGTGGACGCCAAGGTCATGCCCCGCCCCCGGCACTACTACTCGATCTGGAAGGACACCGTCGCCGGCGGCCATGCGGTCCCGCTGGACCTGCCCCGCATCGCGGTGATCGTCGACGGGCCCGAGACCGACTGTTACGCGGCGCTCGGCGCGATCCACGGCCAGTGGCGCCCGGTCGCCGGCCGCTTCAAGGACTTCATCGCCTCCCCGAAGAACAACCTCTACCGCTCGCTGCACACCACGGTGACCGGCCCCGAGGGCCGCCTGGTCGAGGTGCTGATCCGCACGGTCTCGATGCACCGCTGCGCCGAGTACGGCGTCGCCACCGGCTACCGCTACCCCAAGTCGACCGAGGGCGCCGAGGCCGCGGGCGCCGACCAGCTGACCTGGCTCAAGCGGGTGCTGGACTGGCAGGAGGACACCACCGACGCCGGGCAGTTCCTCGCCTCGCTGCGCTGCGACCTCGCCGAGGGCCAGATCCAGGTGTTCGCCCACGGCAACACGTTCGACCTGCCCGCCGGCTCGACCCCGGTCGACCTGGCGTACGAGCTGAGCGCCGACAAGGGCGACGAGACGCTGGCCGCGACCATCAACGGCCGGCTGGCCCCGCTGAGCTCGCCCCTGCACGACGGCGACGTGGTGGAGATCTTCACCGAGACCGACGGCCCCGTCGAGGTGGAACGGGGCACGGCGCCGCGCGGCCCCCGCAAGGAATGGCTCGGCTTCGTGAAGTCGACCCAGGCGCAGATGCAGATCAACCGCTACTTCGCCGAGGAGAATTCGCCCGGCATCAGCATCGCCGACAAGGTCCGGCTGGGCCGCGCGACGATCGGGCTCACCCTGCGCAAGCACGACCGGGGCCTGGCCAGCGAGGTCCCGCTGCGCCGGCTGGCCGAGGAGCTCGGCTATCCCGACCTGGAGACCATGCTGGTGGCGGTCACCGAGCGCAATCTGGAGCCCGACCAGGTGGTCGAGCAGCTCATCGCCCTGGTCGACCACCCCGACTGAGCCCCGTCGACCACCCCGGCTGAGCCCATCGCGCCCGGCCGATAGCCTGGCGGGGTGAATATCCACCGGCGGTTGCGTGGCGTCGCGTACCAGACGTTCTACCGGCTGCCGCACCCCGTGCGCCGCCGCATCGTCCGCCTGGTCGTCCCGAAGTACCTCGTCGGCGCCGTCACGATCATCCGCGACTCCGAGGCACCGGAGCCCGGCCGGTTGCTGCTGCTGCGCCAGCCGCCCGGTCGCAGCTGGGGCCTGCCGGCCGGCCTGCTGAAGAAGGCGGAGGCCCCGGCGGTGGGCGCGGCCCGGGAGCTGTCCGAGGAGTCGGGCGTGGTCATCGCCCCGGAGGACCTGGTCCCGGCGGTGCCGAACGCGATCGTGCACGCCAAGGGCTGGGTGGACACGATCTTCATGGGCTCGGTGCCGGCGTCGACCACGCCGCTGGTGGTGGACGGCGGGGAGGTCCTGGAGGCGGGCTGGTTCCCGCTGGACGACCTGCCCCGGCTGACCCCGAACACGGCTATCGTCCTCGGCGTCTACGGCATGGGCCCGCACGCGGCCCACAGCCCGTCATGACGCCGGCGTTCGCCGCGGTGGTGCTGGCAGCCGGCGAGGGCCAGCGGCTGCGCCCGCTGACCGAGCTGCTGCCCAAGGCCCTCTGCCCGGTCGGCAACGTCGCCCTGCTGGACCGGGCGCTGGCCCGGATCGGCGGTCTGGGCCTGAGCGGACCGTCCGAGGTGGCCGTCAACGCCGCGTACCTCGCCGGTCAGGTCGTCACCCACACCGGCGACCGCGCGCACCTGTCCGTGGAGCCTGACGGCCCGCTGGGCACGTCCGGCGGCCTGGGCCGCCTCCGGGACTGGATCGACGGCCGGGGCGCGCTGGTCGGCAACGCGGACGCCTACCTGGCGGACCCGCGGCGCGAGCCCGGCAAGGACATCGCGGCGCTGCTGGAGGGCTGGAGCGGCGAGACGGTACGGATGCTGACCCGTCCCCTGCCCCCGGGCACGACCGGCGGCTTCAGCGGCCACCGGTTCGCCGGTTTCTCGCTGCTGCCGTGGCGCTACCTCCGCGACCTCACCGACCAGCCGTCCGACCTGGTCCGTACCGTCTGGCGCCCGGCTGAGGCGGCCGGCGAGCTGGAGCTGGTCACCTACGACGGCGTCTACATCGACACCGGCACCCCGGCGGACTATCTGGCGGCGAACCTGCACGCTGCGGCCGGCCTGACCGATCCCACGGCCACGCTGACCGGCCGGGCGAGCGAGTCGGTGATCGGCGCCCACGCCGAGGTCCACGGCAGCGTCACCCGCTGCGTGATCTGGCCGGGCGCGACGGTACGCGAGGGCGAGTCGCTGCGGGACGTCGTCCGGGCCGGCAAAGACCTCACCGTCCCCGCCTGACCGCCGGCCGCCCCGTGGATAGCATGAACAGACTCATCCGCCTCACCGCCGAGGAGACGACAGCGTGAACACCGCGATCGTGCACATCGAGTGCGCCACCGACTCCATCCCGGAGGTCGCCGAGGCGCTCGCCGCGCTGCCCGGCGTCAGCGAGGTCTACTCGGTGGCCGGCAACGTCGACCTGATCGCGATCGTCCGGGTCGCCCGGTTCGACGAGATCGCCGAGGTCATCGCGGGACGGATCTCCAAGACCCCGGGCGTGCTCAACACGGAGTCGCACATCGCCTTCCGCGCCTACTCCAAGCACGACCTCGAGGACGCCTTCGCCATCGGCCTCCCCGACGCCGACTGATCACCGCCCGGCCGCCGAGCACCGCCGGCAGCGGTCTGAGCACCGTCCAGGCGCCCGCCTCTACACCCCGCACAAGGCCATCCGCCGGGTCACCGACCACCTCATCGACCATCTGGCCGAGATCGAGGCCCGCGTCGCCGGGGAGCCGACGATCCCGGACGCCTGGCACGCCTCGGCCACCACCGTGGGCAGCCTGCGCACATGAAGAAGGGGACCCCGTGGGGTCCCCTTCGCCGTGCTGTGCACCAAGCGACTAGCGGCCGGAGGTGATCTCCTCGCGCTCCTCGCGGGCGGTCACCGGCGGCATGCCCGGCGACACCGGCGCCTCGGCCGGCTTCTCGACCGGGAAGAAGAAGCCCTTCACCGCGGGCGCCAGGGCGCCGAGGCGGTTCATCTTCTTCGGGACGACCCAGCCCGCGTAGTCCAGCGGCAGCGGGTGGCCGTGGTCGTCGACCGGGCCGAGCGGCTGGTGGACTTCGTAGAAGCGGCCGTCGGGAGCCCGCTTGATGATGCCGGTCTCCACGCCGTGGGCCAGGACCTCGCGGTCGTGCTGCTGCAGGCCCAGGCAGATCCGTACGGCCAGCCAGTAGGCCAGCGGCGGGAGGATCACCAGGCCGATGCGGCCGCCCCAGGTCATCGCGTTCAGGCTGATGTGGAACTTGTCGGCGATGACGTCGTTGCCGCCGGAGATGGTGGCGATGACGAAGAACGTGAAGGCCATCGCGCCGACGCCGGTGCGCTCGGGTGCGTCCCGCGGGCGCTGGAGCAGGTGATGGGACTTGTTGTCCTTCATCCGCCGGGCCTCGATGAAGGGGTACATCATCGGGACCGTGAACAGCGCGCCCAGGCCGACCACGGCCGGCCAGAACAGCGGCGGGATCACGTAGCCTTCGCCGATCGGAAGGGTGATCTCCCAGGCCGGCATGAGGCGGACCAGGCCGTCCATGAACATGACGTACCAGTCGGGCTGGCTCGCCGAGGAGACCTCGGAGGCCCGGTACGGCCCGAACAGCCAGATCGGGTTGATCTGGAACAGGCCGGCCATCAGCGAGATGACACCGAAGACGGCCATGAAGAAGCCGCCCTGCTTGAGCGCGTACCGCGGGAACATGCGCTCGCCGACGACGTTCGAGTTGGTCCGGCCGGGGCCGGGCCACTGGGTGTGCTTCTGCTTGAAGACCAGGCCCAGGTGCACGCTGATCAGCGCCAGCAGACCGCCCGGGATGAGCAGCACGTGGGCGATGTAGAAGCGGCCGATGATCAGCTCGCCGGGGAACTCGCCACCGAAGATCGACGCCGAGACCCAGGTGCCGACGACCGGGATGGACAGCATGATCGCCGAGGCGATGCGCAGGCCGGTACCGGACAGGCCGTCGTCCGGCAGGGAGTAGCCGGTGAAGCCGGCCAGGAAGCCCAGCAGGAACAGCGCGATGCCGATGATCCAGTTGGCCTCACGCGGCTTGCGGAACGCGCCGGTGAAGAAGACGCGCGCCATGTGCACGATCATGGAGGCCATGAAGAGCAGGGCCGCCCAGTGGTGCATCTGGCGCATGAACAGACCACCGCGAACCTCGAACGACAGGTCCAGCGATGACGCGTACGCGGTCGACATCTCGGTGCCGCGCAGTGCCGGGTAGGCACCGTCGTACGCGATCTCCTTCATCGACGGGTCGAAGAACAGGGTCAGGAAGACGCCACTGAGCAGCAGGACGATGAACGAGAAGAGCGCGATCTCGCCGAGCAGGAAGGACCAGTGGTCGGGGAACACCTTGTTGAGCAGGCCGCGAAGGGGGGTGGCGACCTGCAGACGCTCGTCGAGACCCTTGGCTGTCTTACCCGGTACGGCTGCTAGATCGAATTTCCGGCGCTTCATGGCCGCTCCCAGAAGTCTGGCCCTACGGCCTCTCGATAGTCCGACGTTGCCACGAAGTAGCCTTCCTCGTCCACCGTGATGGGCAGCTGGGGCAGGCGGCGGCTCGCGGGACCGAAGATCGGCCTGGCGTTTTCCGTGATCAGGAACTGCGACTGGTGGCACGGGCAGAGGAGCCTGTTGGTCTGCTGCTCGTACAGGCTGGCGGGGCAGCCGGCGTGGGTGCAGATCTTCGAGTATGCGACGTAGTTACCCCACATCGCACCCTTGTTCTTGGCATCGCCGTCGGTCGCGGCGCGGGCCGCTGCGGCGTCACCGGCGCGCAGGTGGATGAGCAGAGTGGGCGAGTCGGCGTACTGGTTGGTCGCGCCGTGCGGGATGCCCGGGAAGACCGTGATCTGGCCGCCGACGCTCACGTCCTCGGGCCGGATCGGCGTGCCGTCCTCGCGGGTCAGCCGGACCAGCTTGCCTTCGTTGGGCACCGGGTCGAAGCCGGTGCGGAACAACGGCGGGTCCTGGCCGTGGTCCGGCTTGTGCGGGCTGCGGATCAGGCCGCCGACCAGCGGGGCCACCGCGGCCAGGGCGATCGGGGTCAGGCCCAGCGCGACCGCGCCCTTGAGCAGCGGCCGGCGCTGGATGGCCAGCTCGTCGGCCGTGAACAGCATCGTCTGGCCGGCGATCTGCCGGTCCTCGTCGGTCGACATCGCCTCGTGGCGGTCCTGGATCGAGACCTCGTGCGGCAGCAGCTTCTTGGCCCAGGTCAGGATGGCGAAGCCGATGGCCAGCAGCGCCAGGCCCAGGGAGATGCCGAGCACCGGCGTGTAGTAGTCGCTGGTGGTGTGACCCAGCTCGTACTCCCACGGCCAGAAGATGTACGCGATCAGGAAGACGAAGCCGAGCAGGCCGGCGAGCAGGAACAGCAGGGCGACCGAGCGCTCGATGCGCTTCTCCGCGCGGGTGTTCGGGCCGGGGAACTGCGACTCGTACGTGACGATCTCGATGTCGTCCCGCCGGGCGCCCTCGCGCACGATCTCGAAGCGCGACAGCCGCGGGTCGCTGAGGTCCAGCGGCTCCTCGCCGGCCCCGTGGGCGCCGTGCGGTTCCTTGACAACGGTCATGACTTCCCCGCAATCCACAGCGCCGCGAAGACCAGGATCGTGATGCCGACGATGAAGATCGCCACGCCCTCGGTGACCGGGCCGTAGCGGCCGAGGTTGAACAGGCCGCCCGGGTCCTTGTCCTCCTGCAGCTGCATCTTGACGTACGTGATGATCTCGCGCTTCTGCTCCGGGGTCAGCTGGTTGTCCCCGAACACCGGCATGTTCTGCGGGCCGGTGAGCATGGCCGCGTAGATCTCCTCGGTCGTCGCGTCGTGCAGGCTCG
This sequence comes from Actinoplanes auranticolor, assembly GCF_018332655.1. Taxonomy (GTDB): domain Bacteria; phylum Actinomycetota; class Actinomycetes; order Mycobacteriales; family Micromonosporaceae; genus Actinoplanes; species Actinoplanes auranticolor. Next base: position 20,936 of record NZ_BOQL01000034.1, read on the forward strand.
GCGCGTACTTGCCCGAGGACAACGCACCGCCGCCGCCGCCGAAGCCGTGGCACGAGGTGCAGTTGATCCGGAACAGCTCGCCACCGGCGGCCAGGGCCTCGGGGTTCTCCTCGAGGCTCATGGTCAGGTCGCCGGACGGGATCTCCGGGCCACCACCCAGCTCCTGGATGTACTGCCCCATCTGCTTGGTCTGCGCCTTGTCGAACTGCGGCGGCTTCTGCTCGGCCTGGGCCTCCTGACGGGTCATCGGCATGCGGCCGGTGCCCACCTGGAATTCGACCGAGGCCGCGCCGACGCCGATGAGGCTCGGCCCGCGGCCCTCGACACCCTCGGCGTTGCGGCCGTGGCACGAGATGCAGCTGTTGTCGAAGAGCGCCTTGCCCTCCTGCGCGGACGCGGAGAGCTGAGGGGTGTCCTCGGCGAACGCGCCCGGGGCGAAGGCGGTGTAGACGCCTCCGGCCAGCGCGAGCGCGGCGAGCATGCGCGCCGCCGCGCCGAGGCGCCGCCGCATCCGGCTCGGTGCCGACCGCCGCCGGTTGAACACCCGGAAGCGCCGGCCGGCGGGGGTGTCAGAAGTCATGGGTTGTGTCCTCTGGGTTTTGACCTTGAAACTCACGGGCGGGCGGCTACTGCAGCCAATAGATCATGGCGAACAGCGCGATCCACACGACGTCGACGAAGTGCCAGTAGTACGACACCACGATCGCCGACGTGGCCTGCGCCGGCGTGAACCGGCCCATGGTGGTGCGGATCATGTAGACGATGAAGGCGATCAGACCGCCCGTGACGTGCAGACCGTGGAACCCGGTCGTCAGGTAGAACATCGAGCCGTAGCCGTCGCTGTTGAGCTTGATGCCCTCGTGGACCAGCGTGCGGTACTCGAATGCCTGGCCGAGCACGAAGATCAGGCCCATGACGAAGGTGACGGTGAACCAGCGTCGCAGCGCGAAGACGTCACCCTTCTCCGCCGCGAAGACACCGAGCTGGCACGTGACCGAGGAGAGCACCAGGATCACCGTGAAGGTGGTGGCGTAGGGGATGTTGAGCGCTTCGGTGTGCTCCTCCCACAACTCCGGGGCGGCGGCACGGATCGAGAAATACATGGCGAACAAGGCCGCGAAGAACATGAGTTCACTGGAGAGCCACACGATGGTCCCCACGCTGACCATGTTGGGTCGGGTCAGCGAGTGGATCCGGCTCTTGTCGATGGCTGCCGCTGTCACGGGCTCATTATTGCCCCGCGATCACTTCAACATGTCGCGGGGGGCCTATTCCGTGGTGTGTTCGCGCCCCGTGCGCCGGTGACGGTCGGTCGGGGCCTAGCCTCGAAGGGTGCAGCCAGTCGAAATGCCCACGCTCGCGGCGGCCCCGGGGGATACTGTGCCCCCGCCGTTCAGCGTCGCCGAGATCTTCTCCCAGATCCGGCTGACCAGCCTGCTCGCGCTGTTCCTGGTCATCGCCGGTGCCGTCTACCTCTACGGCGTGCACCGCCTGCGGCAGCGCGGCGACCACTGGCCGCCCGGGCGCACGGTCGCCTTCCTGGCCGGCGGGCTGGGCTCGATCGCCGCGGTGACCGTGACCGGCATCGAGGCATATGACACAAGCCTGCTCAGTGTGCACATGGTGCAACACATGGTGCTGTCCATGGTGGGCCCGATCTTCCTGGCCCTCGGCGCCCCGGTGACACTGGCCCTGCGCACGCTGCCTGCGGCCAACCGCAGGGTGCTGCTGGCGGTGTTGCACAGCCGGGTCGCCCGGGTGCTGACCTTCCCGCTGGTCGCCTTCGGGATCTTCGTGGCCAACCCGTTCGTCCTCTACTTCACCGGGCTCTACCGGGCCACCCTCGAGCACGCCTGGCTGCACGAGTTCATCCACGTGCACTTCATCGTCACCGGCTGCCTGTTCTTCTGGCCGCTGCTGGGCCTGGACCCGCTGCCCAACCGCTGGCCGTACCCGGCCCGCGCGCTGCTCATGGTGCTGTCCGTGCCGTTCCACACGGTGCTCGGGCTGACCATCATGCAGAGCCGGACCCTGCTCGGCGGGGACTGGTACCCCAACCTGGGCCTGGACTGGTCGAACCCGTGGAACGACCAGGTGGTGGCGGGCGGCATCCTGTGGGCCGGCGGCGAGATCGTCAGCGTCACGATGCTGGGCATCCTGGTGCTGCAGTGGATCCGGCAGTCCGAGCGCGAGGCCAAGCGGATCGACCGGGCCCTGGACCGCGCGGAGGCCCAGGACCAGCGGCGCGCGGGCCCGGCGCCGGACGAGCCGGCCGGGGCGGCCACGGCGGCGGCGACCAAGATCACAGAGCCGGCCCCGACGGTACGACCACAGCCGGACGCGCGCTGACCGGTTCGGTACCATCAGCGGGCACCTACGAGCGTGGGAACCGGGGCACACATGAGCGACGACAACAAGCCGCAGCCGGACAAGTACACCGTCCTGCTGTACAGCGACGACCCAGCGGTGCGCGACCGGATCAGGCTGGCGATCGGCGTCCGCCCCGCCGCCGACCTCTCCGTGGAGTTCGTCGACGCCTCCACCTGGGAGGACTGTCGCAACCTGCTGGACGACTACGAGATCGACCTGATGGTCCTCGACGGCGAGGCGGCCCCGGCCGGCGGTCTGGGCATCGCCCGCCAGACCAAGGACGAGTACGCCGACCCGCCGCCCACCTGCGTGGTCATCGCCCGTGCGGCCGACCGCTGGCTGGCCGCGTTCGCCCAGGTCGACGCCACCCTGGTGCACCCGCTCGACCCGGTGACCACCGGTCAGACCATCGCCGGCATGCTCCGCGGCCGCCGCAACGGCGTGATCCCGCTGGGCACCATGGGCAAGCTGGGCTGACTCCCCCCGTCCAACCACCCCACCGCCACCCTTGACCGGACTGAAGGCGAGCCGGCCTCCCTCCCCCGAAGGAGTGCCCCGCATGGGAGCACCGACCTGGCCGAACCTGCTGAGCACCCTGCTGCGCTCGGAGGAGCTCTCGGCCCGGGACACCGCCTGGGCCATGGGCGAGATCATGGCCGGCAACGCGACCCCGGTGCAGGTCGCCGGCTTCGCGGTGGCGCTGCGGGCCAAGGGTGAAACCCCCGGCGAGTTGACCGGGCTGGTCGGGGCCATGCTGGCCAACGCCACCGTGGTCGAGCTGAGCGAGGACGTCCGCGCGGACGCCGTCGACGTGGTGGGCACCGGCGGGGACCGGGCCCACACGGTGAACATCTCCACGATGGCCGCGATCATCACGGCCGCGGCCGGGGTCAAGGTCGTCAAGCACGGCAACCGCGCGGCCTCGTCCGCCTGCGGCACCGCCGACCTGCTGGAGTTCTTCGGCATCCCGCTGGACCTGGGCCCCGAGGGGGTCAAGCGCACGGTCGCCGAGGCCGGGATCGGCTTCTGCCTCGCCGCCCGCTACCACCCCGGCATGCGGCACGCCGCCGTGACCCGGCGCGAACTGGGCCACCCGACGTTCTTCAACGTGCTCGGCCCGCTGACCAACCCGGCCCGGCCGCACGCGGCCGCGGTCGGCTGCTTCGACCAGCGGATGGCCCCGGTGATGGCCGAGGTCTTCGCCCGCCGTGGCGACTCCGCGCTGGTCATGCGCGGCGAGGACGGCCTGGACGAGTTCACCACGGCGGCGCCGACCCGGATCTGGACGGTCAAGGACGGGTCGGTGACCGAGTCCGTGGTCGACGCGGTCGACTTCGGACTGCCCCGCAGCAACCCGGGTGACCTGCGCGGCGGCGACGCGGCGTTCAACGCCGACGCGGCGGTGCGCACGTTCGCCGGCGAGAAGGGGCCGATCCGCGACGCGGTTCTGCTCAACGCGGCGGCGGCGTTCGCGGCCCACGCGGGCTTCCCGGGCACGTTCGCCGACACGATGCGCGCCGGGATCGCCCGGGCCGCGGAGACGGTGGACTCGGGGGCGGCGACGGCGCTGCTGGGCCGCTGGGTCGAGGCCGCCAAGGCGGCGAAGGCCGCCGAGTCCGCCTGACGCGGAGGACCGGGCGGCGGGCGGACAATATTTTCCTGACACGCCGCACCGGGTTCCTGACCTGCGCGACGGCCCGTGACAACGTTCGAAGGACATTCGGGTAATTCCACCTTCCGGCGAAGAGGAGCCACCCGTGCGAGATCGAGAACTGCGCTGCGTCATCTGCAACACCGAGATGCCGTTCGAGACACCACCCTGCGCCGACGGCCATGCCGAGGAGTGCCCCGAGCTGCTCTGCACGCGCTGCGGCGCGGCGGAGATCGTCGCCCCGGTCACCTTCCGCGTGCTGTTGTCCGCGGGCGGGTCCCGAGTGGCCCCCCAGCAGCGCCGGGCAGCCTGACCCATACCCGGCTGACCCCGCGCCCCGGTGCGGGCGGCACAGGCAAGCAGAAGGCCCGCATCCCTCAGGGATGCGGGCCTTCTGAACGTTGCTGCGTCCGGATCAGTGCTCGGCCGGGTGCCGGGTGCCGGAGTAGTACTCGAACAGCAGGCCGCACGACGCGAAGATCACCAGGATCATGCCCAGGGCGACCAGCCACCACTGCCAGAACACCAGGCCCAGGCCGGCGACCGACGCGGCCAGGGCCAGGCCGAACGGCCAGTAGCTGCCCGGGCTGAAGAAGCCGACCTCGCCGGCGCCCTCGGCGATCTCGCCGTCCTCGCGGTCCTCCGGGCGCAGGTCGATGCGCCGGGCCACGAACCAGAAGAAGCCGCCGCACATCGAGCAGAGCAGGCCGGAGAGGATCAGGGCGATGAAGCCGATCCACTCGAGCTGGCCCACCTCGCCGTAGGTGTAGGCGCCGTAGACGGCGGCCGCGCCGAACAGGAAGACGGCAACGCCGGCGAAGATCTTGTATTCGGTCTTCAACTCTGGTCCCTACTTCCCCGCCGCGGTGTTGCCGGACTGGTTCCACGACTGTCCGGTCCGGCGGGTGTCGAATGGCTGCGTGGTGACGGCGAAGCGCTCGTCGCCGGTGAAGCCGATGGCACCCATCGCGTCCTGGGTGGAACCGCCGGCCTGCTTCGCGGCGAGGAACTGGTCGAACTTCTCCGGGGAGACGACGACCAGCTCGAACTGCATGAAGGCGTGGTACGTCCCGCAGAGCTCGGCGCAGCGACCGACGTAGCGGCCCTCACGGTCGAGGGTCACCTCGAAGGTGTTGCGCACGTTGCCCGGGAACACGTCCCGCTTGAACAGCATCTCCGGCACCCAGAACGAGTGGATGACGTCGCGGCTGGTCTCCTCGAAGCGGATCTTCTTGCCCGTGGGCAGGACCAGCAGCGGGATGACGTCGCTCGAGCCGAGGTTGGACGCGACCGTCCTGGCCTCCGCCCCGGGCGCGTCGCGGTAGTTGAACTGCCAGTTCCACTTGAACGCGACGACCTCGACGGTCATGTCCGGCTTGGCCGACAACTTGTCCACGTCGGTCTGCACGATCGCCGTGTAGTAGAAGAGCACCGCGACGATCAGCACCGGGGTCACCGTGTACAGGACCTCGAGCGGCATGTTGAACCGGGTCTGCACGGGCAGGGTGTCGCCACGCTTGCGGTACCGGATGATGCACCAGAAGATCAGGCCCCAGACGAAGAACCCGACGACCAGTGCCGCGATCGTCGACGCGATCCACAGGTCGTACATCTTGTGGGCCTGCAGACTGATGCCGTGCTGGGGCCAGCCGAACCCGCCGAAGGCGCTTCCGACGCTGTCCACGGAACAGCCCGACAGCAGGGCCAGCAGCATGGCACCACCGACACCGAGCCCGGCGAGCCGTACGACACGCGGCCGTGCGACCGAACTCCTTGAGACCACCTGCTCCTGCCTCCCTAGAGCACCGCCCGGTGCGAAATCCGGACACCGGCGGCAAGGTGTCACCGACGGTCGCACACTACTCGACCTGGCCCTGCCACCCGCTGACCGGGGGTCGGATCTGCGGCGTACCCGCGAAACGACTGATCATGTGGACGATACCGTTCGGAAGGTGGAATTCATTGCCGATCCCGCCGGTGCGCCCGCCTACCTGGACGCGGCCAGCGCCGCACCCCCGCATCCCGTCGCGCGGCAGGCGCTGCTCGCCGCCCTGGCGGACGGCTGGGCCGATCCGGACCGCCTCTACGCCGCCGGCCGGCGGGCCCAGCAGCTGCGCGAGGCGGCGCAGGGCAGCGTCGCCGACTCGCTGGGGGTACGGCAGGACGAGGTGTCCTTCCTGTCCTCGGGTACGGCCGCGGTGCACGCCGCTGTCCTGGGCGGACTCGCCGGCCGGGCCCGGGCCGGCCGGACGCTGGTCCACTCGGCGATCGAGCACTCGGCGGTGCTGCACGCCGCGGCCCAGGCCGGCGACGCGGTGCCGGTCGGGGTCGACCTGGCCGGCCGGCTCGACCTCGACGCCTGGCGCTCCGAGGTCGGTGCGCCCGGAGTGGCCCTGGCCGGCCTGATCAGTGCCAGCCACGAGGTCGGCACCGTGCAGCCGGTGGCCGCCGCCGCGGAGGTCTGCGCGGAGCACGGCGTGCCGCTGTTCGTGGACGCGGCGCAGTCGATCGGGCGGGTGCCGGTGCCGCCGGGCTGGTCGCTGCTGACGGCCAGCGCGCACAAGTGGGGTGGTCCGCCGGGGGTCGGTGTGCTGGTGGTGCGCAAGGGGGTGCGGTGGCTCTCGCCGTACCCGGGTGATGATCGTCACCGGCCGCGGCCGGTCGGCGCGCTCGATCTGCCGGCCGTCGTCGCGGCCGCGGCCTCGCTGCGGGCCGTGCTGGTCGAGGCGCAGACCGAGGCCGTGCGGCTCACCGGGCTCGTCGAGCGGATCCGCGCGACCGTCGCGGCCACCGTGCCCGACGTCGAGGTGGTCGGCGATCCGGTGCAGCGGCTGCCGCACCTGGTCACCTTCTCCTGCCTGTACGTCGACGGCGAGGCCCTGCTGCACGCGCTGGACCGCCACGGCTTCGCCGTCTCCTCCGGCTCGTCGTGCACCGCCTCCACGCTGCGGCCCAGTCACGTGCTGGAGGCGATGGGCGTGCTCAGCCACGGCAACGTCCGGGTGTCGCTGCACCGCGGGACCACCGAGGATGAGGTGGACCGCTTCCTGGCGGTCCTGCCCGGGGTGGTCGCCGGGCTCCGGGCGGAGGCGGGGATGTGATCGAGGTGGACTCGCGAGGGCGGCGCTGTCCCCTGCCGATCATCGATCTGGCCAGACGGCTGCCCACGGTGGCGGTCGGCGAGGTCGTGCGGGTGCTGGCGGACGACCCGGCGGCGGCCAACGACATCCCGGCCTGGTGCCGGATGAAGGCCCAGGAGTATCTGGGCAGCCCGGCGCCGGACGTCTACGAGGTGCGCAGGCTCAGGTAGTCGACGACCGGGCCCACTGGCTCCTCGGCCAGGAAAGTGTCGACCACCAGGCGCGGACCCAGGTACGGCTCGTACTCCGCCTGGCGCTCCAGCACGCGCACCCAGTCCGGGATCCCATCGTGCGCGCGAGCGGCGAAGCGGCTCTCGACCCGGCGGCGGTGCTCGGCATCGTCGCCGCAGACCACCTCGACGACCCGCAGCGGGACGTCGAGGCGCTCGGCGAGTTCCACCCAGTGCTGCCGGGCCGCCTTCACCGGGTTCACCGCGTCGATGATCACGTGGTGCCCCATCCGGAGCTGGACCTCCGCAAGCGCCGCCACCACCCCGTACGCGGCATAGCCGGGCCGGGGTTCGGTGACGTCGTACGCCCGCATGGTGAAGTCGACGGTGTCGACCGCCAGCACGGCGGCCGGCAGCACCGCCCCCACCCGCTCGGCGAGCGTGCTCTTGCCCACGCCCGGCAGGCCGGCGAAGACGGCTAGCACCATCGCTTCTACTGGACCGTGGCGGGCAGGTGTGGCTGGACGTCGGCGGCGGCCTCGTCGCCGTAGGAGTCGGCGAGGCGCTTGAGGAAGAAGTCCGGCTTGATGTCGTACTCCTGCGGGCCGACCGTCTCCAGCACGAGCGCGGCGACCAGCGAGCCCACCTGCGCGGCCCGCTCGAGGCCGACGCCCCAGCCCAGGGCGGCGAAGAAGCCGGCCCGGAAGCCGTCGCCGACGCCGGTCGGGTCGTCCGCGATGACGTCGCGGGCGACCGGCACGTGGATCCGCTCCAGGCCGCGGCCGGTGATCTCGACGCCGTCCTTGCCGAGGGTGGTGACCCTGATCTTGACCTGCTCCAGGACCTGCTCGCCGGTGAGGCCGGCCTTGGTCTCCAGCAGCGACCGCTCGTAGTCGTTGGTCAGCAGGTACTCCGCGCCGGTGATCAGCGTCAGCACGTCGCTGCCGTCCATCCGGGCGAGCTGCTGCGACGGGTCGGCGGCGAACGCGAAGCCGCGGGCCCGGCACTCCTGCGAGTGGCGGATCATCGCGGCCGGGTCGTTGGCGCTGATCAGCACCAGGTCGAGGCCGCCGACCCGGGCGGCGACCGGCGCCAGCTCGATGTTGCGGGCCTCGCTCATCGCGCCGGCGTAGAACGACGCGATCTGGTTCAGGTCGTCGTCGGTGGTGCAGACGAAGCGGGCCGTGTGCGCGACCTCGCTGACGTGCACCGAGTCGCAGTCGACCCCGTGCCGCTCGAGCCAGGACCGGTAGTCGGCGAAGTCGGCACCGACCGCACCGAGCAGGATCGGGCGCAGGCCGAGCTTGCCCAGGCCGTAGGCGATGTTCGACGCCACGCCGCCGCGCCGCACGACCAGGTCGTCGACCAGGAACGAGAGCGAGACCTTGTGCAGCTGGTCGGCGATCAGCTGCTCGGCGAACTTGCCGGGGAAGTGCATCAGGTGGTCGGTGGCGATCGAGCCGGTAACGGCGATCTTCATGTCGGCCCTCGAGGTCGGGTGCGATTACCGGGTGAGCCTACCGGCCGTCGGCCCGCGGGACATCCGGGCGTCATCTGCCGGACATGGTCGAGGGCCGCTCCCGGTCACGGGAACGGCCCTCGGCGCTGCGGATCAGTGGAACGAGTCGCCGCAGGCGCAGGAGTTCTGCGCGTTCGGGTTGTCGATGGTGAAGCCCTGGGCGTCGATGCGGTCGGCGAAGTCGATCGTGGCACCCGCCAGGTACGGCGAGCTCATCCGGTCGACGACGACCTCGACACCGTCGAACTCCGCCACGATGTCGCCGTCCAGCGACCGCTCGTCGAAGAAGAGCTGGTAGCGCAGGCCGGAGCAGCCACCGGGCTGCACGGCGATACGCAGGCGCAGGTCATCGCGACCTTCCTGCGCGATGAGACGCTTGACATTGGCGGCCGCGACGTCGGTCAAGATGACGCCGGTCGGCGCGGCCTTGGTGGCCTCGGTCGACTCGGTGTGCGCTTCAGTGGTCACGTTGCGGTTCTCCTGCCGGTCCGGTGATGTGCCGTACCCGCCAACGCTAACGCTGTCCGGTCTTATTCCCAATCGCTGGGGCCGAGATGTCGAACACCTGGTCATCTGCTCCATTGCCGGGCGAGCGCGGCGGCGACCTCGCGCAGGCCCCGGGCCGGCTCGGCCAGTGCCTGTTGCTCCGAACCGAAGTGCTCGATCAGGGCGTACGTCTCGGTCACCCCGGCACTGGCGGCCTCGCGGTGACCGGTCTCGTTGCGCCCGGCGATGACCACGCAGGGCAGGCCCCGGTCGCGCGCGCCGTTGGCGATGCCGGCGGCGACCTTGCCCCGCAGCGACTGGTGGTCGAACGAGCCCTCGCCGGTGATCACCAGGTCGGCCGCGTCGAGCTGCTCCTCCAGCCCGATCAGGCTGGTCACCAGGCCGATCCCGGAGACGACCCGGCCGCCGAGGGCGAGCAGGGCGGCGCCGATCCCGCCGGCCGCGCCACCGCCGGGCAGGGTGCGCAGATTCTCGACGCCGAACGCCTGCTCCAGGACGCCCGCGAAGTGGTCCAGCGCCGCGTCCAGCCGGAGCACGTCCTCGCGGGTGGCGCCCTTCTGCGGGCCGTAGACGTTGCTGGCCCCGTGCAGGCCGACCAGCGGGTTGTCGACGTCGGTGGCGGCCACCAGGCGGACCTGGCGCAGCTGGGGCGCGCCGGCGAGCGCGGTCGCGGTGATCAGCGGCGCTCCCCCGTACGGCAGGGCGTAGCCGCTCACGTCGACCGGGCCGGCACCCAGCGCGGCGAGCATCCCGGCGCCGGCGTCGTTGACCGCCGAACCGCCGAGCCCGACGACCACCTCGGCGGCACCCGCCTCTACTGCGGCGGCGAGCAGCAGGCCCAGCCCGTACGAGGTCGCGGCGTTGACGTCCCGCTCCTGCCTGGTCAGCAGGTGCAGGCCGCAGGCCTGGGCGCTCTCGACGTACGCCGTGCTTCCCACCAGCAGCACCTCACCGCGGGCCGGGCGCCCCAGCGGGTCGACGGTGTCCACGGCGAGCCGGCGGCCGCCGAGCGCGGTGCCGAGCACCTCGACGAAGCCGGGGCCGCCGTCGGACAGCGGGCGCAGCACGGTCTCGTCGTCCGGGGCGGTCTCGTGCCAGCCCCCGGCCACCGCGGTGGCGACCTCGGAGGCGGTCAGCGTGCCGGCGAACTTGTCGGGGCAGATCAATACGCGCACGGGGAGAAAGTACAGGCATCACACAGGTTGGGGTGTCACGCTCGGTGGCATGGCCACTCTCATGCAGCGACTGCAGATGTTCCTGCGCAGCCCGAAGGGGCAGAAGATCGTCCAGCAGGGTCAGCGCCAGCTGGCCAAGCCGGAGAACCAGGAGAAGCTCCGCCGGCTCGCGACGAAGTTCCAGGGCCGTCGGCGCTGAGTGCCCTAGGACACTCCTTCGCCGGCCGACGGCGCGGCAACCTTGTGGAAACATGGATCTCGTGACGTCGACCTGGACCGAACCTGCGAACACCGCCACGGCCCTGCTGCTGCTCGGCCGTGGCACCGATCCCGCCAGCGAGCGCGGCGTGGACTGCCCCGGCGATCTGCCGGCGCCCAGCGACCCCGATCTGGTCGCCCGGGCCACGGCAGCCAAGGCCGCGCTCGGCGAGCGGGTCTTCGTGCTGGGCCACCACTACCAGCGTGACGAGGTCATCCAGTTCGCCGACGTCACCGGCGACTCGTTCAAGCTCGCCCGCGAGGCCGCGGCCCGCCCCGACGCCGAGTTCATCGTCTTCTGCGGCGTGCACTTCATGGCCGAGAGCGCGGACATCCTGACCGGCCCGGGCCAGCAGGTCATCCTGCCCGACCTGGCCGCCGGCTGCTCGATGGCCGACATGGCCGTGCTGGGCCAGGTGGAGACCGCCTGGGAGCAGTTCACCGACCTCGGCATCGCCGACGACGTCGTCCCAGTGACCTACATGAACTCTTCCGCCGACATCAAGGGCTTCGTCGGGCGCAACAACGGCGTGGTCTGCACCTCGTCCAACGCCAAGCGCGCTCTGGACTGGGCGTTCGAGCAGGGGCAGCAGGTCTTCTTCCTGCCCGACCAGCACCTGGGCCGCAACACGGCGGTGCTGGAGATGGGCTTCGACCTCGACGACTGCGTGCTCTACGACCCGCACAAGCCCCACGGCGGCCTCACCCCCGAGCAGCTGCGCGACGCCAAGATGATCCTCTGGCGCGGACACTGCTCGGTGCACGGCCGGTTCACCATCGACAGCGTGCGCGAGGTGCGCGAGCGGGTGCCGGGCGTCCGCGTGCTGGTCCACCCGGAGTGCCGGCACGACGTGGTCCGCGCGGCCGACGAGGTCGGCTCGACGGAATACATCATCCGGGCCCTGGACGCGGCGCCCGCCGGTTCGGCCTGGGCGGTCGGCACCGAGCTCAATCTGGTCCGCCGGATGGCCCTGGCGCACCCGGACAAGCACATCACGTTCCTGGACCGGACGGTCTGCTACTGCTCGACCATGAACCGCATCGATCTGCCGCACCTCGTGTGGGCGCTCGAGGAGCTCGTGGCGGGCCGCGTGCCCAACCGCATCACCGTCGACGAGGACACCGCGAAGTACGCGCGGGTGGCCCTCGATCAGATGCTGGCACTGCCGTAAATTCTCACCCTGGGTAACCGTCGATGAGCCGTACGCACGGCTGCACCTTTTTGTTGCCTTAATCATCAGCAATTCGTGCCGCCTTGGGCGTTGTGATGATTTCTGCTCTGGTCACGCAGGGCTATGCTGCCCGGGCGGCAGCCGCCCGGTCCCCCACCGTCGGCTGCACCCCTGTTCGCATCCGGGCGCGCTGACGCGCCCGCCTCTGGAGGTTGCGTTGACCGACGACGTCCTGGCCGTACACGGCGGTACGCCGCTGCACGGACAGATCCGGGTCCGTGGCGCCAAGAACCTGGTTTCCAAGGCCATGGTGGCCGCCCTGCTGGGCGAGTCGCCGAGCCGGCTCTTCGACGTGCCGCGCATCCGCGACGTGGAGGTCGTACGCGGCCTGCTCGGCCTGCACGGTGTGAAGGTCACCGACGGCGCCGACGACGGCGAGCTGGTCATGGACCCCACCAACGTGGAGAGCGCCAGCAGCGACGAGATCAACGTGCACGCCGGGTCGAGCCGGATCCCGATCCTGTTCTGCGGTCCGCTGCTGCACCGGCTCGGGCACGCGTTCATCCCGGACCTGGGTGGCTGCCACATCGGCCCGCGGCCGATCGACTTCCACATCCAGGCGCTGCGGCAGTTCGGCGCGGTCGTCGACAAGACGCCCGAGGGCATGCACCTGACGGCCCCCCACGGACTGCACGGCACCAAGCTGGAGCTGCCGTACCCGAGCGTGGGCGCCACCGAGCAGGTGCTGCTCACGGCGGTGCGCGCCGAGGGCGTCACCGAGCTGCGCAACGCGGCCATCGAGCCGGAGATCATGGACCTGATCTGCGTCCTGCAGAAGATGGGCGCCATCATCACCGTGCACACCGACCGGGTCATCGAGATCCTCGGCGTGCCCCGGCTGCACGGCTACAACCACAAGCCGATCCCGGACCGGATCGAGGCCGCGAGCTGGGCCGCCGCCGCGCTCGCCACCCGCGGCGAGATCGAGGTGCTGGGCGCGCAGCAGGCCGACATGATGACGTTCCTCAACGTCTTCCGCTCGATCGGCGGCGAGTTCGAGATCACCGACGCCCGGGTCGGCCGCACCGGCGTGACCGGCGTCGAGGGCGGCATCCGGTTCTGGCACCCGGGCGGCGAGCTCAACGCCGTGGCGCTGGAGACCGACGTGCACCCCGGCTTCATGACCGACTGGCAGCAGCCGCTGGTCGTGGCGCTGACCCAGGCCCGCGGGCTGTCGATCATGCACGAGACGGTCTACGAGCAGCGCCTGGGCTACACCGAGGCGCTGAACACCATGGGCGCGACCATCCAGGTCTACCGCGACTGCCTCGGTGGCACCCCGTGCCGCTTCGGCCGGCGCAACTTCAAGCACTCCGCGGTCATCGCCGGCCCCAGCAAGCTGCACGCGGCCGACCTGGTCATCCCCGACCTGCGGGCGGGCTTCAGCCACCTGATCGCCGCGCTGGCCGCCGAGGGCACCTCCCGGGTGTACGGCGTCGACCTGATCAACCGCGGCTACGAGGACTTCGAGGGCAAGCTGGCCGCCCTCGGCGCGCTGGTCGAACGCATCTGATCTCCCCGCTCCAGGAAACCGCGCCGGCTCTCCGCCGGCGCGGTTTCGGGTTTGTGGGGGCTCTTGGCTACGCTGCGGGGGTGTCCTCGCTGTTTCGCCGAAAGTCCACCGACCTCGTGTCCGACGCCACCGCCACGGTGACCGACGAGCCCGGGCAGTCGGCCGCGCCCAAGCCCAAGGCCTACACGCCCTCGAAGAAGGAACTCGGCGTCGCGACGCCGAAGCGCACCAACGCGCAGCGCCGGCACGACACGGCGCAGGCCCCGGCCAACCGGCGCGAGGCCTACAAGCAGATGCGCGAGCGTCAGAAGCTCGAGCGCGCCGAGGCGTCGGCGGGCATGCGCGCCGGCGACGAGCGCTACCTGCTGGCCCGCGACCGCGGCCCGGAGCGCGCCCTGGTCCGCAACATCGTCGACGCCAAGCGCACCGCCGGCACCTGGTTCTTCGCCGGCGCGATCATCGTCTTCGTCGGCTCGACGGGCGCGATGCCCCCGGTGGTCCAGATCGGCGCGAACCTGCTCTGGGCGATCCTGGCGATCGCGGTGCTCGTCGACAGCGTGCTGATCGCCCGCAAGGTGAAGAAGCTGGTCTCGGAGCGCTTCCCGGACACGACGCAGCGGATCGGGTCGCTCTACCTCTACGGGATCATGCGCGGGCTGACCTTCCGCCGCATGCGCGTCCCGAAGCCTCAGGTGGAGTTGGGCGACAAAGTCTGATCATCCAGATCAAGGTCAGGAGCTGGATGTCGTGCCTGGTTGCAGGGTGCTGACCGTCGCTCCCGCCGAGACCGGGCGAGGGTGACCAATCGCCTGGCGGCTCATGGGCGGCCACCCTCACCCTGCCAGGTCCGTGCTGGGTGAAACCCAGCTCCACGTGCTCGATGCGGTGCCGGCCTCCCGCAACCGGTCCACCCCCACCCGCCTCGTCGGGTTACTCGATGCCGGCCAGGCGGAGCAGGGCGGCGGTGGCGGCTGCGGCGAGGACGACCACGACGAAGGGTGCTCGGCGCCAGGCCAGCAGGGCGCCGACCAGCACGCCGGCCGGGCGGGCGATGCCGGCGAAGCCGGTGCCCTCCATCAGGGCGGCGGTGGTCGCGAGCGCTGCCAGCAGGGCTGATGCGGCCATCGGGAGCAGGCGCTGGAGCTGGTCGGAGAGTTCGAGGCGGTCGCGCAGCAGCACGCCGGCCAGGCGCATCGTGTAGGTGCCCACGGCCAGGGTCAGGATCGCCGCGATCAGCATGACGCCTCCTCGGACTCGGTGCGCCGGTCGTCCTCGGCTTCGGGCCGGGTCCCGCTCGTCTTGGTGGGGCTCTCGCTCGTCTTGATTCGGCGGCGAGGGCGGAATACCGCGGCAAGGCCCAGGAGGGCGCACAGGACCGGGAGGCCCGCCGGCAGGACCGGGGTCAGGGCCACTGCCACCGCCGCGCCCAGCAGCGCCACCAGGCGGGTGTCGCGGTCGCGCAGGGACGGCAGGATCAGGGCGATGAGGCCGGCCGGGAAGGCCGCGTCCAGGCCCAGTGCCGCCGGGTCGCCGGTGGCGCCGCCCAGCCACACCCCCAGGGCCGTGCCCGTGTTCCACGAGGTGAACAGCGTGATGCCGATCAGCCAGTAGGTGCGCCGGCGCCGTACCGGGTCCGGCTCGGCCAGGGTGAACGCGACCACCTCGTCGGTCATCAGGTGGCTGCCGATCAGCCGGTCACGCCAGCGAGGGCCGACCGTCGCCGAGACCGCCAGGCCGAACGGCAGGTGGCGGGCATTGAGCAGCAGGCCGGCGAAGACCGCGGCGATCGGGTTGCCCGCCGCGATCAGGCCCACCGCCAGGAACTGGGCGCCGCCCGCGAAGACCGCCGTCGACATCAGGAACGGGACCCAGGTCGGCAGCCCGTACGCGATCGCGATGGCGCCGAACGACGCACCCACCGCGATCATCGCCGCCGCGATGGCGGCCGCGTCGCGCAGCAGCGCCCGGTCCGGCGTTCGGGATGGCGTACGCATGGTTCAGAATAATGAACGAACCGCCCTGCGTTCGTCAAACCGAACGACTCGATCGACGGAGTGAACATGTCACACCCCACTCCCCCGCTCGCCACCATCGCCGCAGCCCTGCGCCGCGAGCGCGAGCGGGTCGGCATCTCCCTGGCCGAGCTGGCCCGCCGGGCCGGGCTGGCCAAGTCGACGCTCTCCCAGCTCGAGTCGGGCACCGGCAACCCCAGCGTGGAGACGCTGTGGTCGCTCGGGGTGGCGCTCGGCGTGCCGTTCAGCCGGCTGGTCGAGCCGCCCGCCCCGCTGATCCGCGTGGTCCGGGCCGGCGAGGGGCCGCGGCTGCAGTCCGACCACGCCGACTTCTTCGCCACCCTGCTCGCCGCCGGCGCCGCCCACGCGCGGCGTGACCTCTACGTCATGGAGCTGGAGCCGGGCGGCTCCCGGCAGGCCGACGCGCACCTGCCGGGCAGCGTCGAGCACCTGGTCGTAGCCGCGGGCCGGCTGCGGGTCGGGCCGGCGCAGGAGGAGATCGAGCTCGGCCCCGGCGACTACGTGACCTTCCCCGGCGACATCCCGCACAGCTACCAGGCCCTGGAGCCGGGCACCTGGGCGGTGCTGGTGATGGAGCACCGCTAGGACGCGTACAGGCGGGCCACCACGTCCTCGATGTCCGGCTCGACCAGGGACAGGTCCCGCAGCGACGACAGGGCCGCCAGCCGGGCCACCACCGGCCCGGCCTCGTCCGAGAGCAGGTCGAACGAGGCGCGGTGCCCGTCGGCCTCGAGGGAGACGAGCGTGGCGCCGTCGACCGTGAAGCCGCTCGGCAGCGGCGCGTCGAGGTCCACGACCAGGCGGCGGCGGGAACCGTACCGGGTGTGCAGGGCCTCGATCGTGCCGTCGTGCACGACTCGGCCGTGGTCGATCACCACCAGCCGCCGGCACAGCCGCTCGATGTCGGCCAGGTCGTGCGTGGTCAGCACCAGGGTCACGTCGCCGGTGGCGCCCAGCTCGGCCAGGAACGAGCGCACCGCCTGCTTGCTCACCACGTCCAGGCCGATCGTCGGTTCGTCCAGGAACAGCACCTCGGGCCCGTGCAGCAGCGCCGCGGTGAGGTCCCCGCGCATGCGCTGGCCGAGCGACAGCTGCCGTACCGGGGTGTCCAGGAAGCCGTCGAGGTCCAGCAGGCCGACACAGCGCCGCAGCCTGGCGGCATGCTCCTGGGCCGGCACCCGGTAGATGTGGCGCAGCAGGCTGAACGACTCGCGCAGCGGCAGATCCCACCAGAGCTGTGAACGCTGGCCGAAGACCACGCCGATGCGCAGCGCCAGCCGGGTGCGCTGCGGCACCGGGGTCAGCCCGCACACCGACACCGTCCCGGCCGAGGGCGTCAGCACGCCGGTCAGCATCTTCAGCGTGGTGGACTTGCCGGCGCCGTTCGGGCCGATGTAGCCGACCATCTCGCCGCGCTCGATCCGCAGGTCGATGCCGTCGACCGCGGCCACCGTGCGTTTCGTGCGGCGCAGGCGGCCGGCGCGGACCCGTACCGTGAAGTCCTTGCGCAGGCCGTCCATCCGGATGACCGTCACGATCTCCCCCTCATGATCCGGTGCTGCGGTAGTGCCGGATGCCGGACCGCCAGACCAGCGCGGCGATGCCCGCCACGGCCAGCGCGACCAGCGGCGAGACGTAACCGGTCCAGCCGGGCAGACCGAGCGGGTCGGCGCGGCCCAGCAGCGCCAGCGCCGGCTGGTAGGACACGAAGGCGAAACCCAGGCCGTACGCGAAAACGGCCCGGAACCAGCCCGCGTAGACCGGCACCGGGTACGAGGTGAAGTCACGCCCGCCGTAGGTGAACGCGTTGCCGAGCTGTCCCGAGTCCACCCACCAGAACGCCAGGCTGGCGCTGAGCACGAAGATCGCGGCGAAGAACACCGCCCCGGCGACCGGCACCACGAAGGCCAGCGTCACCCGCGCCGGAGTCCAGTCGATGTCGTTGAGCCCCAGGGCCACCACGAGCACCACGACGGCCAGCGCGAGCCGCAGCGCCTTGCGCAGCGGCAGGTCCATGAACACGAGCTGGCCCAGGGCGCCCAGGGGCCGGATCAGCACGGTGTCCAGCATCCCGGTCCGCACGTACGAGGTCAGCCGGTCGATGTTGCCGACCACGAAGTCGGCCAGATTGAAGGCGCAGGAGGAGAGGCTGACCATGAGAACGGCCTCGGGGAGCGTGAAGCCGGCGATGGTCGGGGTGGCCCGGAAGATCACCAGGACGGCGAGCACGTCGAGCGCCGTACCCCCGATGTTGGTGATCATCTCGACCACGAACGACGCCCGGTACGCCATCATCGACCGCCACTGCCCGCCCAGCAGGGCCGCGTACGCCCGCAGCTCAGCCACCCTGAGCCACCAGCCGGCGCTCGGCGCGGCGCTGCACCAGCGCACACAGCGCCAGCAGCACCACCGCCCAGCAGGCCTGCAGCCCGACCAGGCCGGCCTGCACCGGGGTGGAGTCCCGCTCGACAAGCACGTCCAGCGGCGTCTGCAGGAAGCCGGGGAACGGGGTGGCCACCCACAGGGTGACCGCCAGCCAGTCGGGCAGGAAGCGCAGCGGGAAGTAGAGCCCGGCCAGCAGACCGGCGGCCAGCGTCCACAGCACGATCGGCCCGCGCGCATCGTGCAGCCAGTACGCGGTGGCGTTGACCAGGAACCGCACACCCATGCTGCCGATCACCGCGAGCAGCACGGACACCGCGAACAGCGGCACGGTGAACGGGCGGCCGGGCACGTACGGATCGAAGAAGACGAAGCCGGCAACCAACGGCGGCACGAACCGGAAGAGCAGCGCGTGCAGGGCCCGGCCCAGGTCGGGAGCCAGATAGCTGATCACCGGGTGCACCGGGCGCAGCAGATCGGCCGTCACGTCACCGCTGCGGATCCGGTCGGCCAGTTCCGTCCACCCCCAGAGCGCGACTACGCTGAGCAACCCCTGTCCCACCCACACGAAAGTGGTCAGCTGGGCGGCGTCGTAGCCGCCGGGCCGGCCGCCGACCGCACCCGCCGCCACGGCGAGCAGCACGTAACAGCGGAGGAACCCGAAGACGGTGTTGGTGAACGATCCGGCTATCGTCGCCTGCCGGTAGGTGAGGTACCTCCGGAAACCCGACCATGCGAGCGCTCCGAAAGTCGCGGCAGTGTCCCGGAACGGACGGCGCGGAGAGATCTGAGGCACCCTGGCGTCGAGCCGGTCCACGCCGTTAATCTCCTTCCACAACCCCCGCAGCGGAGCCGGGCGACTGTACCCGGTGCACCGCCCTGCCACCGAGCTATTTCCGACAAGGTGGATAATCGTCGTGACGGAGCGTAACCAGCCATCCGGCGCCCACAGGGCTGCCCGATGAACGGTTGGAGCTCGCACTCCGGCGCGGACCGCTGGGACGACGAACCCGCCTGGGTGTACGAGATCACCTGGGAATGGGAACCCCTGCCCGGCCAGCGCTACCCGGGCGACCCGGGTCGCCGCCGGGCCGTGCACCACCCTGTCTACGACGCCTCCCGGGCCGCCGAAGCAGCGTCGGAATGGGACGCCGACTTCCGCGCCATCGCCCAGGCCTCCGGCCCACCGGCGCCGTCACCGTCGCCGTCTTCGGGTGGCCCGTCGACGGCCCGCCCGGTGTCACCGGCGGCCGGGCGCGCCACGGTCGGCCGTCCGCCGCAGCCGCCACCGTCGTGGACCGGCCCCGAGGAGCAGGGGTACGCCGCACCGGCGGGCCGGACACCGTACGTAGCCGGCTCGTCGTCGTCGCCCCCGCCGCCGGGACCGTCCTGGAACAGGCCGGTGCCGCTGCCGGAACGCCTGCCGGAGGCGGAACGCCGGCATCAGCGGCCGTCAGCGGAACGGCCGCAGTCCGCGCCGCCGCTGTACGGGGAGGCGCCGCGGGCTTCGTATCCGGCGGCGCGGCCCGCTTCGCCGGATACTCGCCGGCCTCCTTCGCCGGACGCCCGACCAGCTCCTTCCTCGGATGCTCGCCACGCTCCTCCACAGGAAGCGCGGCAGGTCTCGCAGGATGCTCGTCGTCCTGATCAGCAGCGGCCGGACCCGCGGTTCCAGGACTCGCGATACCAGGGTGGTCAGCAGGGAACGGGTTCCGCCGCGGACACCCGTTTTCCGGACGGACGGTCCTACGACTCCCGGTCGGCTGGTGCACGCCCGGGGCCGGACCCTCGATCGGCGGACCCTCGATCGGCGGACGCTCGCCGCCCCGACCAGCACCAGACGGCCGCGCCGCAGGACGGCCGTTACCCGGGACAAGCCTCCCCGAGCGGTCAACCACGTCCGGAGTCGCGCCCGGCTCCGGCGCGGCCGGGTGGGGATGCCTACGTTCCGTACCGGATCGGCCCGGCCTCGCAGTCCCCGTCGCGGCCCGCCCAGGAACCACCGCGGCCCGGGACAGAACAGCAGTCCTCGCCGCGGCAGGGGGACGAACAGCTCTACGGCCAGCGGGGGAAGCCGGCGGCCCAGCAGCCGGCCCGGCCGGTCAGTCACGAAACGCCGCCCTACCAGGGACCCGGTGCCACTACGCCCGTGGCTCCTTATCCGGCGCCGCGTCCGGTCCCGCCCGATCGGGCCTGGGCATCCCCGGTTGATCCCCGGCCCGAGACGCCGCTGGGACCCCAAGCTGAGCAGCGAGACCCCCGGTCGGTGGCGCCCCGCTCGGCACCACCGGCGCCCCGGCGCCCGGCGCACAGTGCGGAACCGCCGACAGATCCGCGTTTCCCGGCGCCGCTGCGGGCTGTCCCAGCTCCGGAGACCGCCCAGCCGAGGGTGACGCCACCGGCTGCGCGCCCAGCTGCCTACGCAGCGCCACCGGCCACGCCGACACCCGCCGCGCCCACCACGTTCACGACACCGCCGGCGCCGCATTCAGCGCCCCCGGTGCACTCCGCGCCACCCGTGCACTCCGCACCGCCGGTCCACTCCGCACCGCCGGTCCACTCCGCACCGCCGGTCCACTCCGCACCGCCGGTCCACTCCGCACCGTCCGTGCACTCCGCTCCACTGGCCGCGCCACCGCCTGCGGTGCCTGCCGCCTTCGCGACACCGCCGACGCACTCCGCGCCGCATGGTCATTCCGCGCCGCCCGTGCACTCCGCGCCACCTGCACAATCGATGCCGCCGGGCATGCCGGCGCCTCCCCCGCCTGCCGCCTTTGCCACACCGCCAGCGCAACCAGCGCCGCCGGTGCGTTCTGTGCCGCCTGCGCACTCCACGCCATCGGCACAACCCACCCCACCCGTGCACTCGGCGCCGCCGGTCCACTCCGGGCCGCCGGCGCAGCCCGCGCGGCCTGAGGCGGGTCGTCCGGCTTCGGAGTCTGGGGCGCCTTCCGCATATGCCGCGCCGCCGGCCGTGTCGGCTCCGCCCGCTGGGCAGCAGCAGGCGCCGCCGGTTGTCCGGCCGACGTCCGCGCAGCCCGCGCACTACCGTCCGGCTCCGCCGACCCAGCCCTACGAGCCCCAGCCGCGGCACGCCCCGCCGCCGCCACCGACGCCCACCCCGGCGGACGAACGGCAAGCACTGCGGCCTCCTTACGGAGTGCCCGTCGAGGCGGCCCCCGTCGAGTCCACCGGCTCGCGACCGACCGGTCAGCCTGATGTGGGCGGCCCGGCCGCGTCCGATCTCGAGACCACCCGGCCGATCCCGCCCTTCAGGGCAGCTGCGCCGGACACCGCGGTTCGTCCCGAGCCGGCGCGTGAGACCGCTGCGGAGACGCAGCCGGTCAGCGAAGACTCCGTGGGATCCGCCGAGATCACGGCGATCACCCCGGTACCGGCTGAGCCCGACCCGGTTGTCGAGGAGGAAGAAGCCGCGGAGGAGCCGCACGGTCTCGGCTGGCTGCTGTCGATGAGCGGACTCGGCGCGGTGACCCCCGAACCGGAACCGGTCACCCCCGACCCGACCGACCTGGTCATCGACACCGCCCCGGTCAGCGGCGTGCCGACCGACGACACCTTGGCCGGCGGCGCTCCTGCCACCGGTGCTCCGACCAGCGGCGCACCAGCCAGCACGACCCCGGTCAGCGGTGGCCCGATCGCCGACGCGGCGCCCACTGACGGTCCGGTCAGCGGCGCGCCGGTCAGCTCGCTGCCGACCAGCGGTGCCGCCGTCAAGCAGGACTGGTTCTCGCCGACCACAGAGACGCGCATGGTGAGGCCGAAGGCCCCGGAGGTCTCTCCGGAGGACCGGACACCGGCGGAGGAACACCCGACCGCTTACGCGGCACCGCCCGACGCGCCGGGTCCTGACACGGCAGCCCCGGATGCAGAAACTCTGGACGTGGCCGGGCCAGACCTGCCGGACGCGGCAGCGCCCGACACGGCAGCCCCAAACCCGGCAGCCCCAGACCCGGCAGCGCCCGCCCTGGCGGCCGCGGACCAGCCAGCGCCCGCCCTGGCAGCCTCGGACCTGGCGACACCCGACATGCCGGCCTCGGACCTGGCGACACCCGACATGCCAGCCTCGGACCTGGCGGCACCCGACCCGGCAGCACCCGGTGTCGCCGATCGCGGTGTCGTCAGTCCCGACCTGCCCGAGTCAGACCCGGCTGAGGCCGACAATCCGGACCCGGAGCAGCCACACCCCACCGAAGACCCCGCCGCCGGCCATGAGTTCCGCGGCGCCATCCCGGCTGACGTCGAACCGGCCGATGGCGAATCCGCCGACGTCGAGCCCATCGACGCGGTGTCGACCATCGTCGAATCGGTCGATGCGGAGCCGGTCGTGGTGGAACCCGCGATCTCCGAACCGGTCGACACCGACTGGACCGACATCGAACCGGCCGACCGGCAGCCTGCCTCCGCGGAGCCGGCAGCATCTCGGCCGGCCGACGCAGAGCCGGCCGACGCAGAGCCGGCCGACGCAGAGCCGGCCGACCTGCAGTCGACCAACCCAGAGGTCACCGCCCCACAGCCAGCCGACGCCGAACCGGTCGAGGCCGAACTGGTCGAAGGCGAACTGGTCGAAGGCGAACTGGTCGAGGCCGAACTGGTCGATCCTGGACCGGTCGACGCGGAGCCCTTCGCCGCAGACGTCGTTGATGCGGAAATCGTCGACTCCGCCCCGAGCGATGCCGAGCCGGTGCAGGTCGTCGAGCCGACCGAGGACGAGCGCTTCGCCGCGTCGCCGGATCAGGCTGAGCGGATCGCTGCCGAGCCGGTCGAGGACCAGCGAGTCACCGCTGAGCCGATCGAGGACCAGCGAGTCACCGCCGAGCCGATCGAGGACCAGCGAGTCACCGCCGAGCCGATCGAGGACGAGCAGCTTGCTCCCGAACTGGTCGAGGGCCAGCAGAACGGTGCCGAGCTGACCGATACCTCGCCGGTCCGGACCGAGGATGACGCGACCGAGCCGGTCGATGCGCCTCAGGCCCCCATCGAAACGGTCGATGCCGAGCTGGTCGATCCGCTGCCGGACCAGACCGGAGCAGCGCCCGCCGAACCGATCCAGGCTGAGATCGAAGACCCGCAGCCGGCGGATCCGGTCCGGGCCGAGCTGGTCGACGCGGAGCCCGCGATCACCGACCCGGAAACCGCGGCGGCCGCAAAGCTGATCGACACCGCACCGGCCGACCCCACCGCCCCCGACCCCACCGAAGCCCCGCCCTCCGATAGCCAGGCCGTCGAGAACCCGGCCCCCGAGAACCAGGCCGTCGAGACCGAGTCGGCAGAGCGGACCGCACCCGCCGCCCCGCGGGAACGGCCCGCTCCCCCGCGTACCGGAATGGGCGCTCTCCGGACGCCCAGCATGCAGCTGCCGACGCTCAGCGTCCCCCCGCCTCCACTGCCCGGCCTCGAACCCGAGCGGCGCCGCGCCGACCCCGAGCAGATCCTGGCCGCGTACCCCTGGAAGATCGATCCGGTCACCCTGCGGGAGACCGTCGACGACCCCGAGCCGCTCCTGGCCGTCCGGGATCGGCTCACCGACCGGCTGGAGTACGCCGAGCGGGACACCGTCTGCGCCGGTCTGCTGAGTCTGCGTGCCGTCGTCTCGCGGGTGCTCGGTGACCTCGGGCGGGCCCTGGCCGATGCGCGGGAGGGGCTGCGGCATGCCGAGGCCACCGGTGAGCTGCGGCGGATCGCGCTCGTGCAGGCCCGGCTGGCCCATGTGCAGCAGTGGCGGGGCGATTACGCCGAGGCCGACCGGCTGTTCGAGGAGGCCAACTCCGTCGAGCTGCCCGATCTGTTGCGGGCCGAGTTGCATGTGCAGGCCGGCAAGTCCTGTTACGAGCAGGGGCGTTATCTCGAGGCCTGCAACCAGTTCGAGGCCGCGCTGGAGTTGCGGCGGGTCGAGGATCCCGGGCTGGTCGCCCGGACCGGGGACGCGCTCGACGCCGTCATGGCCCGGGTGCGCGAGGCCGGCTGGGGACCTTACCCTCGCTCGCGCGAGGAGATTCTGCAGCGTAGTGAGCCGCCGCATCCGGCTCTGGACTACGACTCCGGGTGGCAGGGGTACGCCGACAGCAACGGCGAGGTCGTCATCCCCGAGCGTTACGCCGAGGCCCAGCCGTTCCACGAGGGCGTGGCCTGGGTACGCCGTCCCGGCACCGCCGCCTGGGAGCTGATCGACGAGACCGGCGCCCTGGTCATCGACGCGTCCAGCGGGTACGTGCAGGTCGGCCGGTTCGCCGACGGGCTGGCCTGGGTGTCGCGGGATCCGGCCGGCGGCTGGTTCGCCGTCGACTGGCACAACCGGGTCATCGTGCCCGGCGGGTTCGAGGACGTACGGCCGTTCCGGCACGGGCTCGCCGTGGTGCGCCGGGGCGGGTGGGGTGCCATCGACCGGCACGGGCGCATCGTGGTGCAGCTGAAGTATCAGCGGTTCGCGACCGAGCTGACCGCCGGCGGGCCCGTCGAGGGTTTCACCGGCGACGGGCTGGCCGTGATCGACGCCGGGGACCGGCTCGGCGTCGTCGACCGCACCGGGCAGTTGCGGGTGGCGCCGGTGCACGCCCGGCTGCTCATCCATCCGATGGCGTTCGTCGTCGGGGACCGGGACGGGCGCTGGGGTGCGCTGGACCGCGAGGGGGATCCGGTCCTCGAGGTGAGCCGGGCCCGGCCCGCGGATGTGGTGGACGAGATAGAGCGGCTGCTCTCCGGTACCCGGCCGGTTCTGTAAGGGGCCGGTAGGGTCCCAGGCATGGAGTTCCGTCACCTCGGCCGTTCCGGCCTACTCATCAGCGAGATCGCGTACGGCAACTGGATCACCCACGGCTCCCAGGTCGAGGAGGAGGCCGCCGCCGCGTGCGTGCGGGCCGCCCTCGACGTGGGCATCACCACGTTCGACACCGCCGACGTGTACGCCGGCACCCGCGCGGAGGAGGTGCTGGGCCGCGCGCTCAAGGGCGAGCGCCGCGAGGGCCTGGAGATCTTCACCAAGGTCTACTGGCCGACCGGCCCGGGCCCGAACGACCGCAGCCTGTCCCGCAAGCACATCATGGAGTCGATCAACGGCTCGCTGCGCCGCCTGCAGGTGGACTACGTCGACCTGTACCAGGCGCACCGCTACGACTACACGACCCCGCTCGAGGAGACGATGCAGGCGTTCGCCGACATCGTGCACTCCGGCAAGGCCCTCTACATCGGGGTGTCGGAGTGGACCGCGACGGAGATCCGCGCCGGCTGGGAGCTGGCCCAGGATCTGAAGATCCAGCTGGTCTCCAATCAGCCGCAGTATTCCGCGCTGTGGCGGGTCATCGAGGCCGAGGTGGTGCCCACCTCGATCGAGCTGGGCATCGGCCAGGTGGTCTTCTCGCCGATCGCGCAGGGCGTGCTGACCGGCAAGTACGAGCCGGGCAAGCAGCCGCCGGCGGGCTCGCGGGCCACCGACGACAAGTCGGGCGCCGAGTTCATCTCGCGCTGGATGAGCGACGAGGTGCTGACCGCGGTGCAGCAGCTCAAGCCGCTCGCCGAGCAGGCCGGCCTGTCGCTGGCCCAGCTCGCGGTGGCCTGGGTGCTGCAGAACGAGAACGTCTCGGCGGCGATCATCGGCGCGTCGCGCCCGGAGCAGGTCCACGACAACGCCAAGGCGTCGGGCGTGAAGCTCGACAGCGACCTGATGAAGGCGATCGACGAGGTCCTGTCGCCGGTCACCGAGCGGGACCCGGCCAAGACGGTCAGCCCCGCGAAGCGTCCCTGATCCGTTCCGCCCGGCGTCCCCGCGCGGGACGCCGGGCGGGCATCAGAGCGACTGCCAGAAGCGCATGTAGGCGAGGCCGACCTCGCCCATGCTGTCCGGCACGCCGATGAGCCCGGCGAGCCAGCTCACCAGCGTGAAGAACCAGACGTTGATCTGCGACTGCCAGAGCAGGACGAAGAGCAGGATGAAGCCGTACGGCGCGAACAGGTTGAAAGCGCGCTGGTAGGGCGGGCTGAGCCAGGGCTGGACGACGTTGCCGCCGTCCAGGCCGGGCACCGGCAGCAGGTTCAGCAGGCTCGCGGTGACCTGCAGGAACGCCAGCGCGGCCAGCGCCACCCAGAAGTCGCCGTGGCTGCCGCCGATGGTGAAGCCGCCGGAGCCGTCGCTGAGCAGCACCACGTCGCTGCCCGCGCCGAACAGGAACGGCACGGCCAGAATCAGCGCGAACAGCACGTTGGTGGCCGGGCCGGCCGCGCTGATCAGCGACTCCTTGACCTTGCTGCGGATGTGCGCGTGGTCCACCCACACCGCCCCGCCGGGCAGGCCGATGCCGCCGAGCACCACCGCGACCAGCGGCAGCACGATGGACAGCACCGGGTGGGTGTACTTCAGCGGGTTCAGCCGCAGGTAGCCGCGGTCGGCCACGCCACGGTCGCCGGCGAAGTACGCGACGACCGCGTGGGCGTACTCGTGCAGGCACAGCGAGAGCACCCAGCCCGACACGATCAGCAGGAAGACGTCGAAGCGGACGTTGCCGTAGCCGGTCCACGCCATCCAGCCGGCCACCACCGTGACCGCCAGGATCCCGACGAAGACCGGGCTGGGTACGAAGGCGCTCTTCGGGGCGCCGCGTGAGACCTGGTAGTTCACTCGGCCGGCAGCAGACTCATCTTGTAGTCGACCCGGTCGTCCTCGACCAGGGTGACCTGGGTGACCCCGGCGGCCGCCAGCTCACGCCACGCCTGGCCGATCCACGACTCGGCGTCGGCCTGGCTGCTGAACGTCTCGGCCGGGCCGGCGACCGGCTGTCCGTCGACGCCCTCGTACCGCCAACTCCACGGCATTCCGCCGCCTCCCTCAGGTGTCGATCCGTGCTCCTGTTCCCACCCTACGGTGTGCACGGCGGTACGCCCGGTACGCCCGGGCCCATCGAAGCCGGGTCGCCCCGCATGATCGCGGCGGGCGGCCCTAAAGTACGGGGCATGTCTGCTGACGGGTGGAGTTCGGTCCTGGTGCTCGGCGGGATCCGGTCCGGCAAGTCCGCGTTCGCCGAGGCGCTGGTCGCCGGGGCCGCGTCGGTCCGTTATGTCGCCACGGCCGTCGGCGGCGAGGACGATCCGGAGTGGCGGGCCCGCATCGAGTCCCATCAGCGCCGCCGCCCGCAGTCCTGGACCACGGAGGAGACCGGCGCGGACCCGGCGCGGCTGGCCACCCTGCTCACCGAGGCCAAGCCGGACGACACGCTGCTCGTGGACGACCTGGGCGGCTGGGTGGCGGCGCTGCTCGACCCCGCCCAGCAGCCCAACGACGACCTGGCCACCGTGACGGCCCTGGCCGAGGCGGTGCGCTCGTGCGCCGCCCGGCTGGTGCTGGTCAGCCCTGAGGTGGGCCTGTCGCTGGTGCCGGCCACGCCGATCGGCCGGGCGTTCGCGGATGCGCTGGGTACGGCCAACCAGGCCCTGGCCGGCGCCTGTGACCGGGTCGCGTTCGTCGTCGCCGGCCGCCCGACCTGGCTCAAGACCGGGCCGGACGCGCCCGCGATCGTCACGGACCTGCAGGCCGAGAACGCCGAGACGCAGGCGTCGCCGCTGGCCGTCGACGAGGTCGCCATGCACGACGCGATGACCGCGGCGACGCCGGCCGCCGGCACGCCCGTGATCACCCCCACGGACTCTCCCGGCACCGCCGCCGACACGCCCGGGACCGGCTCGGAGTCGCCCTCGGCCGAGGAGGCTGTGGCCGCGCACCGGGCCCGCACCGCGAACGCCGGCGAAGGCGCCCTGCACGCACCGACCATGGTGCTGCCGCTGGTCGCCAGTGGCGCGGTCATCGAGGCGGGCATGGACCTGCCCCTGCCGGACAGTGACGCGGGCCCGGACGCCCGGGACCGGCTGACCGGGGTCGACCTGCCCGGCGCGGGCATCGGCTCGCTGCTCGAGGCGGTCGAGTTCGCCGCCGCCACCCAGGGCACCGCGACCCCGCGGGCCTGGGGCCCGGTCCGGGTGCTGCTGATCGACGGCCGGCACGGTGGCGGCGCGTCCGCCGGCGGCGACGAGCAGGACGCCACCCGCCGGGCCGACGAGGCCGAAGCCGGCGAGGGCGCACTCGCCCGCCTGGCGTCGACCGCGGACGCCGACATCGTGGTGGTCCGCACACCCGCCTCCGGGGCCATGGAGGACGGCCCGGTGCTGGACGCCGAGGCCGTCGACGCGGCCCTGCGGCAGGGCTGGGCGCTGGCCGACGCGGCCGGCGAGGCGGGCCGGGAGGCGGTCATCCTGGCGTCCTGCGGCGTGGGCACGGAAACCGCGGCGACCGCGGTGCTGGCCGCGACCACCGGCGCCGAACCGGTGGCGATCCTGCCGCGGGTGCTGGTGCCCGGCGGCTTCTACGACGACGCGGCGTGGATGGTGCGCTGCGCGGCCGTGCGCGACGCGATGCACCGCATCCGGCAGGAGCCGCGCGGCGCCAAGGACGTCCTGGCCCAGCTCGGCGGAGCCGACCTGGCCGTGGCCACCGGCGCGCTGCTGGGCGCGGCCGCCCGGCGGATGCCGGTGCTGCTGGACGGGCCGCTGGGCATCGCGGCCGGGCTGGTGGCCCGCGACCTGGCCAGCCAGGCCCGGCACTGGTGCCTGCTGCCCGACGCGGGCACCCAGGCGCTGGTCCGGCAGGGCGCCGACGTGCTCGGGGTGACCCCGGTCGTGCAGCTGGGCATGGACCTCGGCGAGGGGGCGAACGCGCTGGCCGTGCTGCCGCTGCTGCGCTCGGCACTCACCCTGGCGGGCGCGCTGCCGGTGCACCCGGCACTGCTGGCCGGACACGGCGACGCCGGCCTGACCGCCGACGAGCCGGACGGGGACGACGAGGACGGGGACGACGAGCAGGACTTCACCGAGCCGGAGCCGCACGGCCCCGGCCCGGCCAGTGCCTGACGATCCCCGACCGGCGCGGGACGAGCCGGCGGACGCCGAGCCGGCGCGGGCTGAACCGGCGCGGGACGAGCCGGCCGGGGGCCGGCTGCCGATGGTGGACGGCCTGCGTCTGGCGCTGACCACCCTCACGGTCCTGCCCGTCGGCACCGGCCGCATCGACCGCCGCAGCGCCGCCGTCGCGATGAGCGTCGCTCCCCTGGTCGGCGCCCTGCTCGGCGCCCTCCTGGCCGCCCTCTTCGTCCTGCTGGGCCAGGGCCTGCTCGCCGCCACGGTGACCGTAGCCGCGAGCGCCCTGCTCACCCGGGGTCTGCACCTGGACGGCCTGGCCGACACGGCCGACGCGCTGGGCTCCTACCGCCGGGGCGACGCCGCCCTGGAGATCATGAAGAAGTCCGACATCGGCCCGTTCGGTGTCGCGGCCATCGCGCTGACCCTGCTGATCCAGGCCGCCGCGCTGACCGGGCTGACGCCGTGGGCGATCGTCGCGGCCTGGGCGGCCGGCCGGCTCGGCGTCACCCTGGCCTGCCGCCGCGGGGTGCCGTCCGCGCGGCCCGAGGGTCTGGGTGCGCTGGTCGCCGCGACCGTGCCGGTGCCGGTGGTGGTCCTGGCCACGGCCGCCGTCGCGGCCGGGGCGGTGTGGGCGGTGCCGGGCCGTCCGTGGCAGGGGCCGCTCGCCGTCGCCGGCGCGCTGCTGGTGACGGTCCTGCTGGTGCGCCATGCGGTACGCCGGTTCGGCGGCATCACCGGCGACGTGATCGGCGCCGCCGTGGAGGTGGCCACCACGGTGACGCTGATCGGCCTGGCCGTGCGCTGAGTCGTACGGTCACCGCACCGAGGTCTGCACGAACGGCGGCTTCACGATCTTCGCCTCGGTGCGGCGGCCCCGGATGTCGATCTCGACCAGGTCCCCCTCGGCCAGCCCGGCGGACGTGTCGAGCAGGGCCAGCGCGATGCCGATCTTCTTCGTGGGCGAGAACGTGCCGCTGGTCACCTCGCCGACGAGCGCGTCCCCGGCGTACACCTGCATGTGACCCCGCGGGATGCCGCGGCCGGTCAGTTCCAGGCCGCGCAGCAGCCGGCGCGGGCCCGCCGCTTTCTCGGCGACCAGCGCCTCGCGGCCCCAGAACGCGGGCTTGGACCAGCCGACCGCCCAGCCGGACCGGGCCTGCACCGGGGTGATCTCCAGCGACAGCTCCTGGCCGTGCAGCGGGTAGCCCATCTCGGTGCGCAGCGTGTCGCGGGCGCCGAGCCCGCACGGGCGCACACCCGCCTCGACCAGCGCGTCCCAGACCGTGACCGCGTCGTCCCAGGGCACGACCAGCTCGTAGCCCTGCTCGCCGGTGTACCCGGTGCGGCAGACGATCAGGTCGACGCCGTCGATCCGGGCCGGGTTGAACGACATGTAGTCGTGGCCGGTCGGCAGGCCCAGCTTGGTGACCGTCTCGGCGGAGTGCGGGCCCTGCACGGCAAGGACCGCGTAGCTGCGGTGCTCGTCGGTGACCGTGATCCCCTCGGGCGCCGCGGCGGCGAGCCGGCGGACCACCTCGGCCGTGTTGGCGGCGTTCGGGATCAGGAAGACCTCGTCCGGGCCGATCAGGTACGCGATCAGGTCGTCCACCACGCCGCCGGTCGCGTCGTCGCAGCACAGCGTGTACTGCGCCTTGCCGGGGGCGATGCGGCCGAGGTCGTTGCTGAGGCAGGAGTTCACGAAGTCCGCCGCGCCGGGGCCGGTGACCCGGGCCTTGCCCAGGTGCGACACGTCGAACACGCCGACGGCCTCACGGACGGCGGTGTGCTCGCGCAGGACGCCACCACCGGCGTACTCCAGGGGCATCTGCCAGCCGCCGAAGGCGGCGAACTTGGCGCCGAGCGCGACGTGGCGCTCGTGCAGAGGCGAACGGAGCAGGGGTGCGGCCTCGGTCGACATGAGTGGCAACTTACCGGTGACCTCGCATGTGGTTAGCATCGGCGGGACACCATCACCGATCGGCGCGACCCGCGCCGGGGTGACCACACCGCCGGGGCGGCCCACGAGGGGGCTCCGGCCCCTCATCGTCGCGGAGCCCGAGTGACCCACCCCGCCCCCTCTCTCACCCTGGTCGACAACGACCCCGCCGAACTGGCCGTCGATGCGATCGTCATCGGGCTGCACAGTCAGCCGGACGAGGGTGGCGCGCTGCTGCCGGCCGCCGGCGCGGAGAGCATCGCCGCCGCGTTCGACGGCAAGCTGACCTCGACCCTGGCTCTGCTCGGCGCCACCGGCGCCCCGGGCGAGGTGACCAAGCTGGCCACCCTGGGCACGATCGCGGCGCCGCTGGTCATCGCGGTCGGTCTGGGCGACGAGCCGTCCGGTTCCGCGCCCGCCACCGAGACGCTGCGGCGAGGCACGGGCGCCGCGGTGCGCGCGCTCGCCGGCAGCGGGACGGTCGCGCTGGCGCTGCCGGTGCCCGACGACACGGACGCGCCGGGTGTGCTGCGGGCGATCCTCGAGGGTGCGCTGCTCGGGTCGTACCGTTTCGCCGGTTACAAGACCAAGCCGCAGCCGTCCCGCCGTGACCCGGTCAAGGCCCTGCAGGTCACCGTGCCGGACGCCGCCGACGCGGCGGCCCTGGCCGAGGTGGCCCGGGCCGAGGTGGTCGCCAGGGTCGTCCGGCTCACCCGCGACTGGGTCAACACCGCGCCGAACGAGCTGCGCCCGCCGCAGTTCGCCGACGCCGTGGTCGCCGCGGCCGAGGGCACCGGCCTCGAGGTCGAGGTGCTCGACTTCGACGCGCTCAAGGCCGGTGGCTACGGCGGCATCGTCGCCGTCGGTCAGGGCTCCGAGGCGCCGCCGCGCCTGGTCAAGCTCAGCTACACGCCGGAGGGCGTGACCGATCCGAAGCGGGTCGCGCTGGTCGGCAAGGGCATCACCTTCGACACCGGCGGCATCAGCATCAAGCCGACCGCCGGCATGTGGGAGATGAAGTCGGACATGGCCGGCGCTGCCGCGGTCGGCGCGGCCCTGCTGGCCGTGGCCGCGCTCAAGCCGGCGGTCGCGGTGACCGGCTACCTGGCCATGGCGGAGAACATGCCCTCCGGTACGGCGTACCGGCCGGGCGACGTCATCACCATGTTCAGCGGCAAGCGGGTCGAGGTGCTCAACACCGACGCCGAGGGCCGGATGGTGCTCGCCGACGCGATCGCCCGGGCCTGCGCCGACGGCACCGACTACGTCTTCGAGACCTCGACGCTGACCGGCGGTCAGGTGATCGCGCTGGGCAAGCGGATCGCCGGGGTGATGGGCTCGCCGGAGACCTGCGAGCGGGTCAAGGTGGCCGGGGAGTCCGTCGGCGAGCCGGCCTGGCCGATGCCGCTGCCGGACGACGTGCGCAAGGGCATGGATTCGGAGATCGCCGACATCAGCCAGGTCAACGCGAGCATGGACCGGGCCGGGCACATGCTGCAGGGCGGCGTCTTCCTGCGCGAGTTCGTCGCCGAGGGCGTCGAGTGGGCGCACATCGACATCGCCGGGCCGTCGTACCACACGGGCGAGCCGAACGGTTACTGGACCAAGGGCGGCACCGGGGTGCCGGTGCGCACGCTGCTGGCGCTGGTCGACGACGTGGCCGCCAACGGCTGAGCGGCGGGCGCCGCCCGGCCCTACGAGGCCGGGCGGCGCTTCTGGCGCTCGTTGTAGTCGCGCATCCGCTGCGGGTAGCCCATCAGCCGGATGTCGTAGATCGGCATCGCCAGCTGGTGGGCGAAGCGCCGGGCCCCCTCCGGGGAGTCGACGCGCCGGCGGGTCCACTCACCGTCGTGGGCCACGAGCAGCAGCGTGGTCTCGGTCACTGTCGTCTTGGGCTCGATGAAACCCTCCACCCCGCGGCGGGACCGGGCGAACTCGGCAAGGTGCTCGAAATCGGCACGGTCGGCCGGCCGGCCGCTGCCACGGGACGGCTCTTTCCGCCGCCGGAACCAAGCCACGCCGCGCTCCTCACGTTCGACTGCGGCCAGGGTACGTCCTCACCCCGTGTCGTTGGGCACCTGACTACATCGATCGTTGCGGGAAGTGACAAGATGGCCAGGACAGCTGTGACCGTTTCCACCATGTGACCCATGGGGAGACGTACGCGATCTGGGAGTAGACGTGAGCCAGCCTGGCGGAACCTTCGACATCGTGATCCTCGGTGCCGGCAGCGGCGGTTACGCCGCGGCTCTGCGCGCGGCCGAGCTGAACCTGTCGGTGGCACTGATCGACAAGGCCGAGCTGGGCGGCACCTGCCTGCACCGCGGCTGCATCCCGACCAAGGCGCTGCTGCACGCGGCCGAGGTCGCCGACCAGACCCGCGAGAGCGAGCAGTTCGGCGTCAAGGCCGACCTGGTCGGCATCGACATGGCCGGGGTGAACGCGTACAAGGACGGCGTCGTCGGCCGGCTCTACAAGGGCCTGCAGGGCCTGATGAAGCAGCCCAACATCACCCTGGTCCAGGGCGCCGGCAAGCTGGTCGCCCAGGACACCGTCGAGGTCGACGGCAAGAAGTACACCGGCCGCAACGTCATCCTGGCCACCGGCTCCTACTCCCGCTCGCTGCCCGGCCTCGAGGTCGACGGCAAGCGCGTGCTGACCAGCGAGCACGCCCTCAAGCTGGACCGCGTGCCGAGTTCCGCGATCGTGCTGGGCGGCGGCGTCATCGGCGTCGAGTTCGCCAGCGTCTGGAAGTCCTTCGGCGCCGACGTGACCATCCTGGAGGCGCTGCCCCGGCTGGTCGCCGCCGAGGACGAGGAGATCTCCAAGACCCTTGAGCGGGCGTTCCGCAAGCGGAAGATCAACTTCAAGGTCGGCAAGCCGTTCGAGAAGGTCGAGCACACCGAGAACGGCGTCAAGGCGACCCTGGCCGGCGGCGAGACCGTCGAGGCCGAGATCCTGCTGGTCGCGGTAGGCCGCGGCCCGACGACCAAGGACCTGGGGTACGAGCAGCAGGGCATCACGCTCGACCGGGGCTTCGTGATCACCAACGAGCGGCTGCACACCGGCGTCGGCAACATCTACGCGGTCGGCGACATCGTGCCCGGCCTCCAGCTCGCGCACCGTGGCTTCCAGCAGGGCATCTTCGTCGCCGAGGAGATCGCCGGCAAGAACCCGGCGGTCATCGACGAGAACGGCATCCCCCGGGTCACCTACTCCGACCCCGAGATCGCCTCCGTCGGCCTGACCGAGGCCCGCGCCAAGGAGCAGTACGGCGCCGACAAGGTCACGTCGTACAACTACAACCTCGGTGGCAACGGCAAGAGCCAGATCCTCAAGACCGCGGGCTTCGTGAAGCTGGTCCGGGTCAACGACGGCCCGGTCGTCGGCGTGCACATGGTCGGCGCGCGGATGGGCGAGCTCGTCGGGGAGGCGCAGCTGATCTACAACTGGGAAGCTTTCCCGGAGGAGGTCGCTCAGCTGGTGCACGCCCACCCGACGCAGAACGAGGCGCTCGGCGAGGCGTTCCTCGCCCTGGCGGGCAAGCCTCTGCACGCGCACAGCTGATACGTCGATCACGCCAAGAAGAGCGGTTTAAGGAGTTCTGAGAGATGCCGGTATCGGTCACCATGCCGCGGCTCGGTGAGAGCGTCACCGAGGGCACCGTCACGCGCTGGCTCAAGCAGGAGGGCGAGCGGGTCGAGGCCGACGAGCCGCTGCTCGAGGTCTCCACCGACAAGGTCGACACGGAGATCCCGTCGCCGGCCGCCGGGGTGCTCTCGCGCATCGTCGTCGGCGAGGACGAGACGGCCGACGTCGGCAGCGAGCTCGCGATCATCGCGGGTGACGGCGAGGACGCGGGCTCGTCCGCCCCGGCCCCGGCCGAGGACGCCCAGCAGGCCGCACCCGCCGCTGAGCCCGAGGCCGAGCCGGAGCCCGAGCCGGAGCCCGAGCCCGCCGCGCTCGACACCCCGTCGACGGAGAAGCCCGTCGAGGAGGAGACTCCCGCGCCGCAGACCGCCGCCCCCACCGGCGGCTCCGAGGGCACGGCCGTCAAGATGCCCGCGCTCGGCGAGAGCGTCACCGAGGGCACCGTCACCCGCTGGCTCAAGCAGGTCGGCGACACCATCGAGGTCGACGAGCCGCTGCTCGAGGTCTCCACCGACAAGGTCGACACGGAGATCCCGTCGCCGGTCGCCGGCACGGTCCTGGAGATCAAGGTCCCTGAGGACGAGACCGCCGACGTCGGCGCCGAGCTGGCCATCATCGGCACCCCGGGCAGCGCGCCCGCCGCGGCACCGGCACCGTCCGCGCCGGCCCCGCAGCAGGCCGAGGCCCCCGAGGCGGAGGCGCCCAAGGCGGAGGCCCCGAAGCCCGCGCCGCAGCAGCAGTCCGCGCCGCTGGTCGAGTCCAAGCCCGCCCCGGAGCAGGCCGGCGAGTCGTACGCCGGCCCGTCGCCCGAGGTCGAGGCCGGTCAGCCCGCCGCCCCCGCACCCGCCGCGCCAGCGCAGTCCAGCGCCCCGGCCGCCGAGTCGGTCAAGGCCAACGGGGCCGGCGACGCCGGTTACGTGACCCCGCTGGTCCGCAAGCTCGCCGCCGAGAAGGGGGTCGACCTGTCGTCGATCACCGGCACCGGCGTCGGCGGCCGGATCCGCAAGCAGGACGTCATCGAGGCCGCGGACAAGGCCGCCGCAGCCGCGGCTAAGCCCGCCTCTCGGGAGACCTCTGCCGCACCGGCCGCGGCTCCAGCCGCCGCCAAGCCCGCGCCGAGCCCGCTGCGGGGCCGCACCGAGAAGCTGACCCGCACCCGCGCGACGATCGCCCGCCGCATGGTCGAGTCGCTGCAGATCTCGGCCCAGCTGACCACGGTGGTCGAGGTCGACGTCACCAAGATCGCCAACCTGCGGAACAAGGCCAAGGCCGACTTCCTGGCCAAGAACGGCGCGAAGCTGACCTTCCTGCCGTTCCTGGCCCTGGCCGCGGTCGAGGCCCTGCGTCAGCACCCGGTGGTCAACTCGTCCATCGACCAGGAGGCCGGCACGGTCACCTACCACGACGGCGAGCACCTCGGCATCGCGGTGGACACCCCGAAGGGCCTGATCGTCCCGGTCATCCGCGACGCCGGCGACCTCAACCTGGCCGGCCTGGCCAAGCGGATCGCCGACGTGGCCGAGCGCACCCGGAACAACAAGATCAGCCCGGACGAGATCTCCGGCGGCACCTTCACGCTGACCAACACGGGCAGCCGCGGTGCGCTCTTCGACACGCCGATCATCAACCAGCCGCAGGTCGGCATCCTCGGCACCGGTGCGGTCGTCAAGCGCGCCGTGGTCGTCGAGGACCCCAACCTCGGTGAGCTGATCGTGCCGCGCTCGATGATCTACCTGGCGCTCAGCTACGACCACCGGATCGTGGACGGCGCGGACGCCGCCCGGTTCCTGGTGACGATGAAGGAGCGCCTCGAGGCCGGTCAGTTCGAGGGCGACCTGGGGCTCACCGCCTGACCGCGGACAGAACATGAAGAAGGGGCGCTTTTGCGCCCCTTCTTTGTTTTGAGCGGGTTCAACTTCGGGAATGATGGAGATATGCGGATTCTCCTGGCCGGCGCGTCCGGTTTCCTCGGCACCCGGCTCGCCGAGCGGCTGCGCGCCGCCGGCCACGACGTCACCCGGCTCGTCCGGCACCCCGCCCAGGCCGCCGACGAGGCCACCTGGAAGCCGTCCTCCGGCCAGCTCGACCAGGCGGTGGTCGCGGGGGCCGGCGCGGTGATCAACCTGGCCGGGGCCGGCGTCGGGGACAAGCGCTGGAACGCCCGCTACAAGAGCCTGATCCGCAGCAGCCGGGTGGACACGGCCGGCACGATCGCCCACGCGATCAGGAATCTGCCGGCCGCCGACCGCCCCCGCGTGCTGCTGCAGTCCTCCGCCGTCGGCTGGTACGGCGACACCGGCGACCGCGCGGTCACCGAGGAGGCCCCGGCCGGCACCGGCTTCCTGGCCGACGTGTGCCGGGTCTGGGAGGCCGCGGCCCGTCCCGCCGAGGACGCCGGCACCCGGGTCGCCCTGCTGCGCACCGGCCTCCCACTGGATGAGAACGGCGGATTGCTCAAACCGCAGATGATGCCGTTCCGGATGGGCGCCGGGGCCAAGCTCGGCGGCGGCAAGCAGTGGGTCCCCTGGATCGGCCTGGCCGACTGGCTCGGTGCCGTCGACTTCCTGCTGGAGCGCGACGATCTGGCCGGCCCGGTCAACCTGGTCGGCCCCGAGCCGGTCACCAACGCCACGTTTACCCAGGTCCTCGGCAAGGTGCTGAACCGGCCGGCGGTGCTGCAAGTGCCGGGGATCGCCCTGCAGGTCGCCCTGGGCGAGTTCGCCCACGAGGCGCTGCGCAGTCAGCGGGTGCTGCCGGGGGTCCTGCGGAAGGCGGGCTTCACCTTCACCCAGCCGACTCTGGAGACGGCGCTGCGGGCCGCGATCGATCAGCAATCGAGTACGGCGGGCAGGCCGTAGCGCCGAAGCTTGCTAACCTGCGCCTGGTGTCCGTCGTCGCCGCAGCCCCGTCAGAGCCCGCCGATCCGCCGGTCGAGTCCCCGACCCGCCGCGGCGGCCGTTCCTGGCGCCCTCATCTGATCGTCGCCGTGGTCGCCCTGGCGCTCGCCGTCTGGGTGACCAACGGGCTGTGGCGCGACCCGGCCGGGCACGTCATCGCCAAGAACGCGGGCGATCAGGCCTTCTTCGAGTGGCTGCTGGGCTACGGCGTCTACCTGCTGGGCCACGGCGCCGATCCGTTCTTCACCGACCTGATGAACACCCCGGTCGGCGTTAACCTGGCCGCCAACACCTCCATCACCGTCTACATCGTCCTGTTCTCACCGCTGACCGTCCTGGCCGGCCCCGAGATCAGCTTCGCGACGATCCTCACCCTGAACCTCGCCGCCGCGGCCTTCACCTGGTATCTGTTCCTGCGCCGCTACCTGGTGCGCCAGCCGGCCGCCGCGGCCCTGGGCGGACTGTTCTGCGGTTTCGCGCCCGGCTTCATCTCGCACGCCAACGGCCACCTGAACTGGACGGCCGGCTGGATCCCGCCGCTGGTGCTGTGGTGGGTGCTCAAGCTGCCCGAGCCGCGCCGCTGGCTGCGGCACGGCCTGATCCTCGGCGTGCTGGTGGCGGTCGGCTTCTCCATCGCCGCCGAGGGGCTGTTCTTCACCGCGCTGGCGACCGGGGTGTTCCTGGTGACCCGGTCGCTGATGCCGCACAGCCGGGCGGCGGCCCGCGCCGCGCTGCCGACCGTGCTGGCCGGGCTGGGCGTGACGGCCGCGGTCGCCGGGATCCTGCTGGCGTACCCGCTCTACATGCACTTCGCCGGGCCGCAGACCTTCAAGGGCACCGGTTTCAATCAGGCCCACTACGCCGAGGACATCGGCGCCTACCTCGGGTATCCGACCCGCTCGCTGGCCGGCTGGCTGGGGCTGGGCAGCGATCTGGCGCCGAACCCGACCGAGGAGACGTCGTTCTTCGGCCTGCCGCTGATCGTGCTGGCCGTGGCGTGCCTGGTGACGCTGCGCCGGCACGCGCGCCCCGGCCGGTTCGACACCCTGATCGGGCTCTACACGGTGGGTGCCGTCTTCCTGCTGCTGTCCCTGGGGCCGCAGCTCAAGTTCTTCAAGGACACCACCGAGATCAAGCTGCCGTACGCGGCCCTGATCGACCTGCCGCTGTTCGACTCCGCCCTGCCCGGCCGCTTCGCCCTGGTGGTGGCCTGCGTCATCGGCGTGCTGCTGGCGCTGGCCGCGGACCGCCTGCTGACCGACCCGGTGCCGCCGGTGCGCGAGCGCGCCCAGTGGGCCGCCGCCTTCGCGGTCGCGCTGGTGCCGCTGTTCCCGATGCCGGTGCTGACCGGCGAACGCGCACCCGAGCCCGCGTTCATCGCCGACGGCATCTGGAAGGAGTACGTGAGCGACGGCGGGGTGCTGACCGCGCTGCCGTTCGCGACCACCGACACCGCGGACGGGCAGCGCTGGCAGGCGTACACGATGGCCCGCGGCGGCAAGCAGTTCCGGATCCCGGACGGCTACTTCCTCGGCCCCGGCGGCCCGGAGGGGGTCGGGCAGATCGGTGCCAGCCCCCGGCAGACCGACTGGAAGTTCCTGCGCGCCGCCCTGTACGGCGAGATCGTCCCGATCGGCGACTACGACCGCGAGCAGACCCGCAACGACCTGGCCTATTGGAAGGTCGAGGCGGTGTTCCTGGCGCCGCAGGTGACCGGCTCGCAGGGCCCGGTGTTCCGGGCCGCGCTGGAGATGACCGCCACCGACCTGTTCGGCGAGCCGGAACGCGTCGGCGGCGTGCTGCTGTGGCGCATCCGCCCGGGCATCGACCCGGTGGCCCGCGGAAACTGACGGACTAGGCTGGCAGCGTGACGACTTCTACGTTGCAGGTGCTGCGTCCCGGGCTGGTCGACTACCGCGAGGCCTGGGAGACCCAGCGCCGGCTGCACGACGCCGTGGTGGCCGGCACCCAGCCGGACACGATCCTGCTGCTCGAGCATCCCAGCGTCTTCACCGCCGGCAAGCGCACCGAGCCGATGGACCGCCCGCTGGACGGCACCCCGGTGGTCGACGTCGACCGCGGCGGCAAGATCACCTGGCACGGCCCGGGCCAGCTCGTCGGCTACCCGATCGTCAAGCTCGCCGACCCGATCGACGTGGTCGCCTACGTCCGCCGCGTCGAGCAGCTGCTGATCGACGTGTGCGCGGAGTTCGGCGTCACCACGGACCGGGTCGAGGGCCGCAGCGGCGCCTGGGTGCGCGCCGACGAGCGCGGCCCGGACCGCAAGATCGCCGCGATCGGCATCCGGGTGGCCCGCGGGGTCACCCAGCACGGCTTCGCCATCAACGGCGACTGCGACCTGAGCAACTTCGACCGTTTCGTGCCGTGCGGCATCCGCGACGCGGGCGTCACGTCGCTGAGCGCGGAGCTGGGCCGGCCGGTGACGGTCGACGACCTGCTGCCGGTCGTCGAACGCCACCTGCCGGCTCTGCTTTGAGCCCCTACCGCGACCCGCGCGACAAGCGGGTCTTCGTGCCGAAGCAGGGCGGCGGGCTCGCGCTGAACTTCGGCCATCCGGTCGCCTGGTGGATCCTGGTCTGCACCACGATCGTCCCGCTGATCATCGTGGTCGGCGTGACGATCGCCGTCCTGGTCTGACGCCCGGTTCCGGGACCGGGCGCGCCGACCCGG
Organism: Actinoplanes auranticolor; assembly: GCF_018332655.1. GTDB lineage: Bacteria > Actinomycetota > Actinomycetes > Mycobacteriales > Micromonosporaceae > Actinoplanes > Actinoplanes auranticolor. Next base: position 60,978 of record NZ_BOQL01000034.1, read on the forward strand.
CCGGTGCCGCCCGCGGCCCCGCGTTGCCGGCGGTCACGGCGTGACCCGGTGCCGGTCGCGGGGAAAAGCGGTGACCTCGCGGACGTTCGCGGCGCCGGTCAGCCGGGCCACGAAACGTTCCAGGCCGATCGCGAAGCCGCCGTGCGGTGGCATCCCGTACCGGAAACCGTCGAGATAGCCCCGGTAGGCCCCCGTCGGCTCCCCCCGCGCGGCCAGCGCGGCCTCGTAGTCGGCGTAGCGGTGCAGCCGCTGGCCGCCGGTGACCAGCTCGAGCCCGCGGAACAGCAGGTCGAAGCTGTTCGACCAGACCGGGTCGGACGGCTGCGGATGGGTGTAGAACGGCCGCTTGCGCATCGGATAACCGGTCACGAAGACGAACTCGGACCCGTGCTCGCGCAGCGCCCACTCCCCCAGCGCCCGCTCGTGCGCCGGGGCCAGGTCGGGCTCGTCCGCCGGCGCACCCACGATCCGCAATGCCTCCGCGAAGTGCAGCGCCGGGATCTCCGCCGGCACCTTCGGCACGGCGGCCCCGGTCCGCTCGGCCACCGTGGCCGTCATCGCCGCCACCACCTCGGTGAGCACGGCCATCACGTCGCGGTGGTCGGCGATGAAGCCCAGCTCCGCGTCCAGCGACGTGTACTGGGCCAGGTGCCGGGCCGTGTCGTGCGGCTCGGCCCGGAACACCGGCCCGACCTCGTAGACCCGCTCGAACACCCCGACCATCAGCTGCTTGTAGAACTGCGGCGACTGGGCCAGGTAGGCGGGCCGGCCGAAGTAGTCCAGCGCGAAGACGTTCGCCCCGGACTCCCCGTCCGACCGCCCCGCCACCACCCCTGACCGGACTGAAGACTCACTGGTCGATGCCACGATCTTCGGCGTGTGGATCTCGACGAAGCGGCGCTGCTCCAGCGCGGCCCGGAAGCCCGCGGCCGCGGCGGCCGCGATCCGCAGGGCACCGGCCCGGCCCGGATGCCGCAACGACAGGGCGGCCTGGTCGAGCTGGGTGGGCAGGGCCGCGGTCAGGGCGGGCCGGTGCAGATCAAAAGGCAACGGTACGGACACAGCGTTCAGGACCCGCAGCAGTGCGGGAGCGGTGAGCTCGACCCCGGCCGGCGCGGCCGGGTTGGCGGTGACAGTGCCGGTCAGCTCGACCACGGACTCCTCGCCCAGCGTCTCGATCCGGGCCCGCAGCTCGGGCTCGGTGACGACGACCTGGGTGAGCCCGGCGGCGTCCCGGACGATCAGGAACGCCACGGACTTGAGCAGCCGGCGGCGGTGGACCCAGCCGGCGACCGTGACGGTCTCGCCGGTGTGCCGGGCCAGTTCGGTGGAGAGGATGCGTTGCACGGCTTTTACCTCCTCGGTGACTGCAACGCGGCCCCAGGGAGGTGTGGGCGAGCGGGATCCTCGCGGTGCCACCACACCTTCACGCCTCGATCAGGCGCCTCTTGTCGTACCCGGCTCGGGAGTGTCTTCACGCCCCGGCACCGGGCCACCGTCACAGCTCGTGGTGGCTCTCTCGGCCGATGGGATCGGGGCGCTACTCGGTTCCGTCATCACCGTGGACGGGACCTTAACAACGCCCGGACGACCGGCAAACCGGGTTTCCCCGGCACGCGTGAGAGCACTCACAGAAACTGCTGTGTGAGCCTCACCGCCCCCGCAACGGTTGATCTTGCTTTCGGCGTAACCTCAGCCTTGTGACTATTGCTCCCGAGGGCCGCCGCATGCTGCGCATCGAGGCGCGCAACGCCGAAACTCCCATCGAGCGCAAGCCGCCGTGGATCAAAGTCAAAGCCAAGATGGGCCCGGAGTACACGCACATGCGTGGCCTCGTGCAGAAAGAGGGCCTGCACACGGTCTGCCAGGAGGCCGGCTGCCCCAACATCTACGAATGTTGGGAGGACCGCGAGGCGACCTTCCTCATCGGCGGTGACCAGTGCACCCGCCGCTGCGACTTCTGCCAGATCGACACCGGAAAGCCGGCCGAGTTCGACGCCGACGAGCCGCGCCGGGTGGGCGAGTCGGTCGCCACAATGGGCCTGAAGTACGCGACGGTCACCGGCGTGGCCCGCGACGACCTCCCGGACGGCGGCGCCTGGCTCTATGCCGAGACTGTCCGCCAGATCCACAAGCTGCAGCCCGGCTGCGGCGTCGAGCTGCTGATCCCCGACTTCAACGCGGAGCCCGACCAGCTCGCCGAGGTCTTCGGCGCGGCGCCCGAGGTCCTCGCGCACAACGTCGAGACGGTCCCCCGCATCTTCAAGCGCATCCGCCCCGGCTTCCGCTACGAGCGCTCCCTCGACGTGATCACCCAGGCCCGCGCGGCCGGCCTGGTCACCAAGAGCAACCTGATCCTGGGCATGGGCGAGGAACGCGCCGAGGTCTCCCAGGCCCTGCGCGACCTGCACGCGGCCGGCTGCGAGCTGATCACCATCACGCAGTATCTGCGCCCCACCCCCCGCCACCACCCGGTGGAGCGCTGGGTGAAGCCGGAGGAGTTCGTCGAGCTGAACGCGGAGGCCGAGGAGATCGGCTTCGCCGGCGTGATGAGCGGTCCCCTGGTCCGCTCCTCCTACCGCGCCGGCCGCCTCTACCAGCAGGCCCTCGCCGCCCGCGGCTGAGCCCTCGGCCGCCCGCTGATGCAGCGGATGCGCCGCCCCGATGCGTCTCTTGAGGTGAGGCGGATCGAGGGGGTCACGGGTGAGCTTCGAGGAGTACGTCACCGAGCAGGGCCACTCCCTGCTCCGGCTGGCGTATGTGCTGACCGGTGACGCCCACCGCGCCGAAGATCTGACGCAGACCGCTCTCACCGACGCGTACCGGCAGTGGCGGAAGGTCGCCGCCGCCCGCCAGCCCGACGCCTACGTGCGCCGGATACTGGTCAACGCCCACCTGAACTGGCACCGGCGGCGTTCGTCGACCGAACGACCGACCGACCTGGCCGGCTGGGAACCGGCGGGCACAGCCGACCCGGCCGACGGGGTCGCCGACCGCGACCAGCTGCGCCAGGTGCTGGCCACCCTCGCTCCCCGCGCCCGGACCGCGCTCGTCCTGCGCTACTACGCCGACCTCGACGACGCCGGCATCGCCGAGGCGATGGGAGTGACCGTCAGCGCCGTCCGGGCGACCACCTCCAGGGCGCTGGCCACCCTGCGCGCCAGCGGCGTCGCGGCTGCCCTGAAGGAGACGTCATGACCGACCAGCTGGAACGCGAGCTGCGGCTGCTGTTCGCCGAGGACGCCGACCGGGCGCCCGCCGCCCTGTCCCCCGCCGCGCTTGCCGCCCTCACTGCCCTCGCCCCGCCGCCCTCTCCCACCACGCCCCCCACCTTCACCGCGTCCCCCTCCCCCTCTCTCACCGCGCCGCTCACTTTCACCGCACCGCCCGCGCCCGCCGAACCGCCCGCACTCGCCGCGCTCCCTGCCGAGGGGCGACGGGTGCGCCGGTGGCGCCGGTCGCGGATCGCCTGGGGTGCGGGAAGCCTGGTGGCCGCATCGATGGCAGCCGTCGTGGGCGCGGGCGCGCTGACCAGCTCACCACCCGACGACCGGACCACCGCGCCCCCGGCCGCCCACCCGTCGGCTGACCGGCGGACCGGTGCCCTGCCCGGCGCCCCCGGCGGCTCCTGCGCCCTCGCCTACTCACCGAGAGAGGTGGCCCGCCGCGCGTTCGCCTTCGACGGCACCGTGACCGCCATCGGGACCGGCCACATCGACCGGCCGGACAGCGTCCGCAACCAGGCAGGCGTGACGTTCACCGTGCACGAATGGTTCGCCGGCGGCTCCGGCGCCACCGTCGCCGTCGACATGCCCCCACCCGACGGCTACTCCGTCTCGATGGGATACGGGCCCCCCGCCTACGGGATCGGAACCCGCCTGCTGGTCAGCGGCGAGTACGACAGGGACGGCTCCACCGTGGCCGACGCCAAGGTCTGGACCTGCGACTTCACCCGCTACTACGACGAAAGCACCGCGGACAGCTGGCGAGCGGCGACGCGCTGAGGGTCAGCGCGGCCTGAGCATGCGCAGAGTGGCGCCGGTGGCCTGCTTGAAGAGGTATTCCGCGCGCTCGTAGGAGAGCCGGCCGCGGCCGGTGTCCGGGCAACGGTCGGCCTCCGCCGGCATCCGTCCCGGGCCCGGGCGGCGGTCCGCCAGGAACAGCGGTCCCCGCGTCCGGCCCGCCAGCAGCTCGGGCAGCAGCCGTGCCGTGCCCGCCCGCCAGCTCACCCGACCGGCGCCGCCGCGGGCCCGGCGGTCGTCCAGATCAAGATCCTCGACATTCAGCCCAAGCACCGCCCGGACACCGGCGCCGGACTCGTGCAACAGCCGCCACAGGGTGCGCTCCCGCACCGCCACGTCGGCGCGCTCCCACAGCCGATCCAGATCCGGGCCGGCAAGCGCCGCGATCCGACCCCCGGTCTCCGGCCTCCGCCTGAGCCCACCCGCGAAAACCCCGGCATCCCCCAATCCCGCCGCACCCCCAGCTGCACGACCCGCCACGACTCCGGCATTCCCGGTCGCCGAAGCCGGCGCGAGACCACCAGCCGCTGCGCCGAAAGGCCGCTCCCCACCCGGCCCGGACGCCCACGCGCTGAACGAGCGGATCGCCGCCACATGCCGATTCCACGTCCGAGGCGCCGCATCCCCCCAGGCCACAACACAGGCCCGGCTCACCAGATCCGGCGTCAGCGACGACAGTGGCAAGCCTTCCCCCACCGCCCGGCCCAGCCGCGTCAGCGTCTGACCGTAGGACCGCAGCGTCGCCGGATCGAGATCGTCGCGGGCCAGGAAGGCCGCGCTCGCCTCCCCCACCGTGCGGCCGGCGGGCTCCGGCACCGTGATCTCCGCGGCCCGGCGGCGCAGGAAAGCACTCTCGGCGGCGTTGCGCGCCAGCCCCGCGGCCCGCTCGAACTCCCGGCGCGCCTCCGCCGCCCGGCCTGCCCGCAGCAGCAGGTCACCCCGCACTCCCGGCAGCAGGTGGTAGTCGCGCAACGCCGGGTCGGCCAGCAACGCGTCGGCCACCTCCAGCCCGGCCTCGGGTCCCGCCGCCATGCCGATCGCCACTGCCCGGTTCAGCTGGACGATCGGCGTCGGCAGCAGCCGGGCGAGAGCGCCGTAGAGGGCCGCGATCTGCGCCCAGTCGGTGTCGGCCGCCGTGCGGGCCTGGGCGTGACAGACGGCGATCGCCGCCTGCAGGACGTACGGTCCCGGCGTACCCCCGATCTCGCGGGCCCGGAGCATCGCGGTGAAGCCGCGCCGGATCAGCAGCTGATCCCAGCGGCCGCGGTTCTGCTCGTGCAGCTGGACCGGTTCGCCGGCCGGGCCGGTGCGCGCCGCCGAGCGGGACGCCTGGATCTCCATCAGCGCGACCAGGCCGTGCACCTCGGCCTCCTGCGGCGCGAGCTCCGCGAGCAGACGGCCCAGCCGCAGCGCGTCCAGGCACAGAGCCGGGCGGATCAGGTCGTCGCCCGAGCTCGCCGAGTAGCCCTCGTTGAAGATCAGGTAGACGACCTCCAGGACCGACGACAGCCGTGCGGCCAGGTCGTCCGCCTCCGGCAGAGCGAACGGCACCCCGGCCTCGGCCAGGGTGCGTTTCGCCGTCGCGATCCGGCGGGCCACGACCGGCTCGGTGACCAGGAACGCGCGGGCGATCTCGGCGGCGGTCAGGCCGCCGACCACCCGCAGGGTCAGCGCGACCCGCTGCTCGGTGGGCAGCAGCGGGTGGCAGGAGATGAACATCAGCCGCAGCACGTCGTCGCGTTCCGCCGCGGGCTCCGGCGGCTGGTCCTGCTCGCGGGCGTACTGCTCGGCCTTGCGGTCGTGCCGGCGGGAGCGACGGATGTGGTCGACGGCCCGGCGTTTGGCGATCGCCGTCAGCCAGGCGCCGGGATTTTCCGGTACGCCGGCAGCCGGCCACTGTTCGAGGGCGGCGACGAGCGCGTCCTGGGCCAGTTCCTCGGCCAGCCCGACGTCGTGCACGACGCGCATGAGCGCCGCCACGATCCGGGCCGACTCCAGTTTGACGACCGCGTCGATGCGGGCGTGCACGTCGGTCACCGCCGGCCCGGTGGCCGGGCCGGCGGCGGTCGGCGGGTCGGTCACGGGCCGAAGACCTGCTGGATGACGCTCTCCCCGTCACCGACGATGCGGCGGAAGCGGCGGGTCAGTTCGATGGCCTCCTCGCGGGACCGGACCTCCACCAGGGCGAAGCCGGCCACTGCCTCCTTGGCCTCGGTGAACGGGCCGTCGGTCACCGTGATCTCGTCGCCCACCGAGGTGACCCGGACACCGCCCGGCTCCAGACCCCCGGTGGCCAGCAGGACCCCGGCGGCGGTCAGCTCCTCGATGAACTTGCCCATCTCGGCGTACAGGGTCTCGTCGGCGGACTGCTCGGTGGGCCGGGTCGTCATCAGGTAGCGCATGTCCTGCTCCGTTCTCGGTGGTCGCGTTGTCGTGTGCACCAACGTCGACCAACGGATCTGACAGGTAATGGAACCATTCCCTGTCACATCGCGGAACCGACGTAGCGGCAGAACGGCAGCTTACGAAGCCACAGAGAGGCTCAGACCATGACCGCGATCGCCGCCCGTACCGTGTCCCGCACCCGTGCCCTGCTCACCTGCGCCGCCGTCGGCGGGCCGCTGTGGGCGGCCGTCGCTCTGGCCCAGGCCGCGACCCGGGACGGCTTCGACCTGACGCGGCATCCGCTCAGCATGCTCAGCAACGGCTCGCTCGGCTGGTTGCAGATCACCAATTTCGTCGTCGCCGGCGCGCTCACCATGATCGGGGCGGCCGGGCTGCGGCGGGCGCTGCCGAGCAGGTGGCTGCCCCGGCTGGTCGCGGCGAACGGGGCCGGCATGATCGCCGCCGGCATCTTCACCATGGACCCGGCGGACGGCTTCCCGGCCGGCACGCCGGCCGGGATGCCCGCGACGCTGAGCTGGCCCGGTTACGGCCACATGGCCGCGGGCACGGTCGCCTTCGCCGCGTCGATCGCCGCTTGTTACGTGCTGGCCCGGCACTTCAGCCGCGCGGGACAGCGCGCCGCCGCGGTCGGGTCCGCGGTGGCCGGCACGGCGCTGCTGGCCGGCAACCTGTGGGCGATGAGCGGCGGCGCCGCGGGATCCCTGACCCTGGCCATCGGCGCGATCACCGCGACGCTCTGGGTCTCCGGAGTCGCGGCGTGGCTGGCCCGGCGCTGAGCCGTCAGTCGTCGAGCAGTCCCAGGCGGTGCGCGACCGCGGCGGCCTCGCCGCGGCTCGCCACCGCCAGCTTCGCGATGATCCGGGAGACGTGCACGCTGGCCGTCTTCGGCGAGATGTAGAGCTGCTTGGCGATGCCGCTGTTGCTGAGCCCTTCGGCCACCAGCCGCAGCACCTCCCGTTCCCGGTCGGTCAGCGTCTCCGTACCCGTGGCGGCCGGATGCGCCGCCGAGCGCAACCCGATCCGGCGGGCCAGGGTGTCCGCCGCCTCCGTCAGCGGCCCGGCGCCCAGCGCGCCCGCCACCGCCGCCACCTCCTCGACCGCTGCTCCAGCACCCGGGCGGTCACCGGCTCCGGCCGCCGCCGTGGCCAGCCCCAGCAGCGCCTCGGCCAACGGATACCGCTGACCGTCGGCCCGCCACGCGGCCACCGCCTCCCGCCACAGCTGCGGCCGGCCGGTCAGCGTCGCGGCGACCTGCGTCGCGTACGCGCGGTCGGCGGGATAGCGCTGCGGTATCGCCCCGGCGAGCTGCCGGATCCGGGTGGCCAGCTCGTCGTCGGCCGACTCGACCGCGGCGGCGGCCGCGACGGCGAGCAAGGGCCAGCCGTAGCGCGGGCGATCGGCCAGCGTCGGCTCGTCCACCGCCGTGCGCGCCGCCGCCACCGCCCCCGCCGGGTCGCCGGTGTGCCGCGCGAGCCGGATGCGCAGCTCCAGCAGGGACAGCTTGTTCTCCCGGTGCAGGAACGGGCGGCCGAGGAACGCGATGGCCCGGTGGGCCAGCGGCTCGGCGCCCTCGTGTCCGCGGGCCAGGCGCAGCGCGGCGCGCAGCCGCATCCACGGCAGCGCGAGCGTGCCCGGCGGATCCAGCCGGGCCGCCTCCGCGCACCGGGCGTCCGCCTCGTCCCAGCGGCCCAGCGCCATCAGCGCCTCGGCGTGGTTCGCCAGCAGGAACACCCCGGTGGTGCGGTGCACCCCGACCCGGTCCGCGTACGGCACGCCCTCGGCCGCCGTGGTCGCGGACTCCTCGTAGCGGCCCAGCTCGAACAGGGTGTCGGAGACGTTCACCAGGGCACGGGCGAGGTTGGGCAGGTCGCCGGTCTCCCGGGCGCGCACCGCGGCGGCCTGCATCGCGGGCAGCGCCTCCACCGCCGACAACCGGCCGCCGCACACCTGGCCGTACGTGATGGTCGCGGACACCTGGGCGGACACGTCGCCGATCTGACGGGCGGCGGCCATGGCCTCCTCGGCCACCCGGCCGGCCTCCTCGTCGTCGACCCCACCGAGCGCGTACGCGACGTCGGCGATCAGCGTCACCCGTTCCTGCGACGGCGGCGCCGCACCCAGCAGGCGGTACGCCTCCCGGGCCTCGGCCGCGCCGTCGCTGGTGCCCGCGTTGTAGAGCAGCTTGCTGCGGCGCACGAGCAGCCGCGCCGCCCGCAACGGCTCGGCCCCGGCGTCCAGGTCGGCCAGCGCCGCCTTGGTCAGCTTGAGGGCGCGCTGGTGGTCCCCGGCGTCGATGGCGACCAGGCCGGTCTCCTCGAGCAGGTCGAGGTGGCTGGCGCCGAGCAGCTGCGCTGCCTCGGGGACCTGCTCCCACAGCTCCAGGACCCGCTCCAGCAGCCGGGCCTGCTCCGCGTACGCGTACCGCCGGCCGGCCGCCTGCGCCGCGCGACGGGCGGCGACCAGGGCCTTGGGGTGGTCGTGGGCCGCGTACCAGTGATGGGCGATCTCCGCCGGGGCGCGGCCCATCGCGACCAGGTGCGGCTCGGCCTCGACCACCTCGGCGTAGCGCGCGTGCAGCCGGGCGTGCTCCCCCGGCAGCAGGTCGTCGTGGACGGCCTCGCGCACCAGGGCGTGCCGGAACTCGTAGCCGCCGTCCGCGTCGAAGACGATCAGCTGGGCCGCGACGACGGCGCGCAGCGCGGACTCCAGGTCGGCCTCGTCGATGCCGGCAACCCGGCTGAGCAGCTCGTGACCGAACGTGGTGCCGCCGACCGCGGCCACCCGCAGCACCCGCTGGGCGGCGTCGCTGAGCTGGTCGACCCGGGTCAGCAACAGGTCGCGCAGGCTGTGCGGGATGTCGCAGCAGGTCGGGTCGGCGGACGCGGCGAACTGCTCGATGAAGAACGGGTTGCCCTGGGCGCGCTCGTGGACGGCGTCGACCGTGCGCGGCTCCGGCTCGGCGCCCAGCAGGTGGGTCAGCATCTCGGCGGTGCCGTCCCGGTCGAGGCGGTCCAGGTCGGCGCGCTGCACGCCGCGTACCCGGTCCAGCTCGGCCAGGAACGGCCGCAGCGGATGGCCGCGGTGCAGTTCATCGGTCCGGTACGTGGCCAGCAGCAGCACGTGCGGCAGCCGGGCCGAGCGGATCAGGAAGCCGATCAGGTCCCGGGTCGAGCGGTCGGCCCAGTGCAGATCCTCGATCACCAGCACCAGCGGCTGACGCTCGGAGATCCGGTCGAACAGCGCCGCGACCAGCTCGAACAGGTAGCCGCGGCGGGCCTCACCGACAGCGTCCGGTGGCGGCGGGCCCAGCTCGGGCAGCAGTCGCGCGAAGTCCTGCTCCCGCCCGTCGAGCACCTCGGGGCCGTCGGTGTGCACCAGCCGGCGCAGCGCGGCCGCAATCGGCGCGAAGGGCAGGCCCTCCTCGCCCAGCTCCAGGCACTGGCCGGTGAGCACGCGGGCGCCCTCCGCGGTGGCCACCCGGCAGAACTCCTCCACCAGGCGGGTCTTGCCGACGCCCGCCTCGCCGCCGACCAGCACGGTCGACGGCTCGGCGTTGCGGGTGCGCTTCAGGGCGTCGCGCAGCGCGGCGAGATCGGCCTCCCGGCCGACCAGGAACTCACTGCTGGCTTGCGCCGTCACGCCGTCGAGCATGTCACGCCACGGGCCCGGCGCGCCTGCCCCGAAGAGCACGGTCACGACGACGCGGACGCTCGCCCGTGCGGGGGCCGGCGGGTCGGCCAATGCCACCGGGAGCGGCGGTGCCGGCCCGCGGCGACCTCGTGGGCGAGGTGATCAGCGGCGGCGGCGCTGCGCCACTCCCGGGAGCGCTGGCGGTGCAGGTCGAGCTGGAATTCGGGGTCACTGAGCGGGAACATCACAACTCCTCGCGATCGGTCGTCCTTGCTGTCCTCGACTCTTCGCGTGAAGGTGGCGGCCCCGCATGGGGAAGGTGCCCCATATCCGCCGCCGGGCCTCCTCAGCTACGGGTCCTGGGCGAGTAAGGCACCCGGCTGACCACTACACTTTCGGGTATGGCAAAACCCCAGGAGAAGGTGTCGTTCTTCGAGCGCCTGAAGCAGATCGGCCAGGTGTTCGCGTTCACGGCGCGGCAGGACAAGTGGTTCGTCCCGCTGATCGTCGCGGCGGTGCTGATCCCGCTGGCCGTGACCGTGCTGCTCGTCCTCCTGGGCCTGGGCTGGATCTGGATCCCGATCGGCATCATGGTCACCCTGCTGGCCGCGCTGATCGTGCTCAACCTGCGGTCGAACACCGCGATGATGAACGCGGCCGAGGGCCAGCCCGGCGCCGCGGCCTCGATCATGGAGAACATGCGCGGCGACTGGCGGGTCCGCCCGGCGGCCAGCTCCACCACCCAGTTCGACATGGTGCACATCGTGATCGGCCGCCCCGGTGTGATCCTGCTGGGCGAGGGCCAGCCGCAGCGCGTCCGCAACCTGATGGGCCAGGAGAAGCGCCGCCTGTCCAAGGTCATCGGCAGCGCCCCGATGTACGACTACATGATCGGCCCGAACGAGGGCGAGCTGTCGATCCGCAAGCTCCGCACGACGGTGATGAAGCTGCCCCGCAACCTGACCGGCAAGGACGTCAACGCCCTGGACAAGCGCCTGGGCGCGCTGATGGCCCGCCCGCAGATGCCCAAGGGCGCGATCCCGAAGAACATGCGCCCGGGCGGCAAGGGCATGCGCCAGCCGCGCCCCCGCTGACCCTGCTCACCGCCGCGGATCCGCTGCCGGCGCGTCCGCAGCGGATCCTGGTGGCCGGCACCTCCGGGTCCGGCAAGACCACCCTGGCGGCCCGGATCGCCACGCTGCTGCGGATCCCGCACACGGAGATCGACGGCCTGTACCACGGCCCGGACTGGACGCCCCGGCCGAGCTTCGAGGCCGACGTGCACCGGGTGACCGCCGCGCCGGCCTGGGTCGTGGAATGGCAGTACCGCGAGGTGCGCGCCCGCCTGGTGGAGCGGGCCGACCTGCTGGTGTGGCTGGATCTCCCCCGCACCCTGGTGATGCGCCAGGTCATCCGCCGCACGGTGCTCCGCCGCCTGCGCCGCGAACAGCTGTGGAACGGCAACGTCGAAGCGCCACTGTGGACGATCCTCACGACGAAGGACCACATCGTGCGGTGGGCCTGGCAGACGCACGGCAAGACGGCGGCCAAGGTGCTGACGCTGACGCGCGAACGCCCCGGCCTCACCGTGGTCCGCCTGCGCAGCCGCGCGGAGGTCGAGCAGTGGCTGCGGGGACCGTTGCGGCAGGCCCTACGCTGACGGCCATGATCTTCAGGCCGAGTCAGACATGGCAGCGCCGGGTGGCCGAGCAGGAGGCGGCGGTCGCGGCGGGGACGCTCCCCCGGGACCAGGCGTACGCCGCCGAGCTGTGGCCGGCCGAGGCGACTGCGGCTGTCGACGTGGTGCTGACGGCGTACGCCCAGGAGATCGCCGGCCTGCCGGCTGTCACGGAGGAGGCCGCCTGGGCCGCCGTGGAGCGGGTGGTGCTCGCCCTCAACGCCGTCGACGAAGAGCAGGCCGTCATCGAAACCGGCGAGCGCGAGGAACTCTGCGAGTACATCGACGCGGTCCTGACGGAGTCGGGCGTCGACGTCACGGCGCTGACCGCCACCCGGAACCTGCACCGCAGCGAACTCACCGACGGCTGGCGCGACTGGTGAGCAAGTACTTCCAGCACGAATCTTGAACGGCTGCTCCGGCTCAGCGAGGAGCTTGCCCGCTCGATGCCACGCTGAGGGTTTGGCATACTCGCCCGATGCCGCACATGCTGTCGCCGGATGCCGCACGATTCGAGATTCGTGACGGCGTACCCGTGCTGGCCCTCGCCGTCGACGTGCCCGCCGACGCCGCGGCCGGCGAATGGTCCCTCATGAACCGGGTCACGCTGGTCGTCGTGGACGGGCCGGGGGACGAAGGATTCCTGCTGCCGCGCATGACGGCCGAGGGCGACACCGCGCCGGAGGGCTGGGATGCGGCTGTCGATCGGGCGGGCGGCAGCCAGGTCATACTGGGAGCGGACGGCGGCGCTCCGGCGGTCTTCGCTCGCAGCATCGGCTGACGGCTCTCAGTAGTACAGCGGCTGACTTCCCTCGGGGTCGGCCGGAACGACATCAAGCTGCGGGTCGCCGACGAGGATGTCAACGGCCGCCCGCTCAGCGCCGATCCCGGCCCAGTGCGGATCCACATCACCCGCGAAACACCAACGCCGATCGGCCGGCCAGACGAACGCCGGCGGCGCGACGGGCTGCCCACCGCCGAAGTCGGTCTCCCAGTGATCGACGTCGCGCAGCGCGCCCCGGAACAGGACGTAGCGACGGTGCTCCAGCTCGACCAACGGGCCGTGTAGCGCGTCCGCGGGCAGCAGGATGTCGGAGTACCCCTCCCAGACGCAGAAGTAGCACTCCTGCGCGGTGGCCGTGAACGACGCCAGCCGGTGCAGCGCCCGCCGCGCCTGCGCAATGTCCGACGGATGATCGTCGGAAAGGCCGGCATCGGCTTCTTCCTGGCCGGGCGCAGTGGGGTCCGGAAGGTAACGGAGCCGGGCGTACGCCTCGAAGCCCGCCGGCCCGAACGTGATCAGTTGCTGGTCGGCCGTCCGCGACCCGACAAGCCAACCCGCAGGAGTCGTGTCCGGACAGTAGTTGAATCTCATCGTCACTGCTCCAACCAGTTACGTTGCCGCCACCGCCCACTACGTCAGCAAGCATCAACGAAGACCAAGATCATTGGACGCCTCAGGCGCCAATCTGCTCCCCTGCGGCAACGAAACCTTCGCCGCCGCCCTCGGCTTCGCCCTGACCGCCGACGAGGAGGTCCGCTGGATCAGCGTGGGCCTGCGCTGCCTGACCGACGGCACCCTCGGCGTCTACACCGACTGGAAGATCGACTACACCCCCAGCGCCCACCTGATCACCGGCGCATGAGCTGATTTGCTCGAGAACGGAGTGTGTAGCGGGCATCACGTACTGTGAGCGCATGACACTCATGGTCTTCCTGGCAGGCATCGCCGTAGCGATCGCCTCAGTCGCCGGCTACGTCTCCTGGCGCGACCGGCGTGGCCGGGGATCGTTCGTCGACCCGTCCGTCAGCCGCGACGCTCTCGTCCAGGCGGACCGGCAAGCCGTCCGGGCCCGCTTGGCGTACGCGGAAATGCCCGTCACCGACTTCCTGCCCCTCGGCAGGGATTTCTCGCAGGCCAACCGCTCCGGAACACCCGGCGCCTGAAACAGCCGAAGCTGGGGAACGGGATTGCGGCTGCTCAAGTACGGGCGTTGATCGCGGTCGCGAGCGAGCTGCGGCTGATCGCCGACGCCATGGGCAGGAAGCGATCAGAGGTAGTCGGCTTCGCCCTGCCGGGCCGCGCCCGGGTGGTGACGGTGGAGCGCTCTGCCGAACGAATGACCTTCGCCACCCGGGCGCGGTCTGGTCGCTTCCGGTGTGCGTCGGGAGTCCAGCGGCGGCCGGCATCCCGGAGCTGCCCGGGTCCAGGGCGGGTAGCCCCGGCCGCTGGAGGCCTTCTCCGGGTTGCAGGGCCGGACGCCCTACCCGCCGGAAGCGGGGTACCCCTGACCGTGAATTCCATTGTCGAAGATCTGCTGCAACGCCCGACGGCGCCGTTGCTCCGCCGTGCGCGGTTGTCGTACCCCCCGCCTAGGGTTCGGTGCGCATATGTCGCGCTGAGAACTGAAGGTGGGAATCGACCGCACGGAGGCGGCTACCGCGCCGGCCTGGACAGACTGGTCGCACCTACAAGGAGCTAATCGAAGATCCGATTGTGGACAACAAGGAACAGCGGCTCGGAACTCGTTCCCTTGATCTAATGGAAAGCCCGGGGTTCTCACCGAGTGCCAATAAACTGATCGACTCGACGCTCTTCGCTGGGGAAGTACCATGCAGCATGATGAACATGATCGTGCCGATGCCAAGCGAGGAAATCTTCACCTACGTTGCGGCAATCGTCCACTTCTCGGAGAACGGAAGTACGTGGACCGTAAGTGATTCCCTGTCTCGAAGTCAGCCATCAGACTTTCAGGACCTACCTGAATCTGATGAGTCGGCACAGGTAATCAAAGCGATCGAAAATTGCTGAATGGCCTGCGCGCGTAGTGCTCAGCCAGTTCCAGTCCCGCCGCTAGCATCTGGGCCCTCGGGTTTCGTCATGCGCCCAGCATGCTGGACCGCGTACCACGAAGCGAGGCGTTGAGTGAACTGGTACAGGTACTGTCAACTGATACCGTCGACTCGTAAGGCATCGAACAACCGTACGACAAGCCTGACGCCTGGATCGACACTCGGCAGGTTTCCCCACGCCGCCGTGTCTTTGACAGCAACGCTGACAGCAACCGGCATGGACGAGACGGACTAGAGCCGGGCGGCAGCGGACGACCTTCCGAGGTGGCAGCCGTAGCTGGACGGCGCGCCCAGGCCTTACAAGCGAAGGGTCGATGCCTGATTCAAGGTTGCGTACTGTCGGGCATCCGATCGAAGGTCTTCACTGTCGGCGTTCGTGTCTGTACTGTCCGTCTACGTGGCATCTCGAAAATCCACAGCGCTGTGGCGCTACTGGGGCTTGATTCCCTTCGCCATCATCATCATCTCGGTGGGTACCGCAAGCGGCCTTGGCCCAGGCACGTACCTCATCCTCATCGGCCTTCTGATGTTCTACGTGCTGTTCCAGGCGCCTGTTTGGTGCGGAGCTGTCAACCGCACCAGGAGCAACGGTCCTGTTGACTATTGCCGCAACAATTCGTCAGGCCTCCTGCTCGGGTGCAGCCGGGTGCGTCAGCACAAGATGCAGAAGCTCAAGAGCTTGTGGTGGACCGCGAGGTGGCGCGAGAACACTAAGGGGTTGTGGGTCGGCCCTCCGGCGAAGCTTGCGACGCTTACCGGGCTGATCGGCACCGTTACAGGCGTCTTCGGCATGTTCAAGGGCTGAGTGACTAACTGGGTGACAAATCAGGGCCTACCAAGCCGGACGTGCATGGACGTTGGCGGACTGTTCCCCCGCTCATAACCGGTCGAGTTGCGGTTGTACGCCAGACCTGAGTGGGGTTGCCGTCGCGGTGGGGCTTCCACGGCCTGCGGCACTACTACGCGACGCTGCTGATCCATGCGGGTGCGAGCGTCAAACGGTGCAGCTGGCGCTCGGGCACTCGACGCCGACGATCACGCTGAACGAGTACGTGCATGAGTGGCCGGATGTGCTGGACCGCACCCGCGCGCTAGTCAACAGCGCTCTGGGGAAGGCGGAAGCGGCGGCCACGCCGGCTGTGGGCCGGGCATGACCGCCGCTTCGTGAGCTGTCGTCCGCGTCCCCGGCTAGAACCGGAGCCGCAGGTCAACGGGCTACATCAGGTCAGACGTTGTAGTACATCTCGAACTCGTGCGGGGTCGGGCGGAGGCGGACCGGGTCGATCTCGTTGACGCGCTTGTAGTCGATCCACGTCGAGATCAGGTCGTCGGTGAAGACGCCGCCCGCGGTCAGGAACTCGTGGTCGTTCTCCAGGGACTGCAGGACCGCGTCCAGGGAGCCCGGGACCTGCTTGACGCTGCCCCACTCCTCCGGGGGCAGGTCGTACAGGTCCTTGTCGATCGGGGCCGGGGGCTCGATCTTGTTCTTGATGCCGTCGAGGCCGGCCATCATCTGGGCCGAGAAGCTCAGGTACGGGTTCGACGACGGGTCCGGCACGCGGAACTCGACGCGCTTGGCCTTCGGATTGCTGCCCGTCACCGGGATGCGGGTGCAGGCCGAGCGGTTGCGCTGCGAGTAGACCAGGTTGACCGGGGCCTCGTAGCCGGGCACCAGACGACGGTACGAGTTGACCGTCGGGTTGGTGAACGCCAGCAGCGACGGCGCGTGGTGCAGCAGGCCGCCGATGTACCAGCGGGCCATGTCGGACAGGCCCGCGTAGCCGGTCTCGTCGTAGAACAGCGGCTCGCCGCCCAGCCACAGGGACTGGTGGGTGTGCATGCCCGAGCCGTTGTCACCGAAGAGCGGCTTCGGCATGAACGTCGCCGTCTTGCCGTGCTCCCAGGCGGTGTTCTTGATGATGTACTTGAACATCTGCATCTGGTCGCCGGCGTGCAGCAGCGTCGAGAACTTGTAGTTGATCTCGGCCTGGCCCGCGGTGCCGACCTCGTGGTGCGAACGCTCCACGGTGAAGCCGACGTCGATCAGGCGGCGCACCATGGAGTCGCGCAGGTCGGAGTAGTGGTCGATCGGTGAGACCGGGAAGTAGCCGCCCTTGTACGCGGTCTTGTAGCCGCGGTTGCCGCCCTCCTCGTCCTTGCCGGAGTTCCAGGCGCCCTCGATCGAGTCGATGTAGTAGAACGCCTGGTTGGCGGCGGTCTCGTGACGGATCGAGTCGAAGATGTAGAACTCGGCCTCGGCGCCGAAGTACGCGGTGTCGGCGATGCCGCTGGACGCGAGGTAGGTCTCGGCCTTCTTCGCCACGTTGCGCGGGTCACGCGAGTAGGCCTCCCGCGTGAACGGGTCGTGGATGAAGAAGTTCAGGGCCAGCGTCTTCTGGATGCGGAACGGGTCGACGAAGGCCGTCGTCACGTCCGGCAGCAGCATCATGTCGGACTCGTGGATGGCCTGGAACCCGCGGATCGAGGATCCGTCGAAGGCGAGGCCGTCGGTCACGACACTGTCGTCGAACGATTCCACCGGCATGTTGAAGTGCTGCATCACGCCGGGAAGGTCACAGAACCGTACGTCGACGAACTTGACGTCCTCGTCTTTGAGGTATCGCAGGAGTTCCTCGGGATTGGCGAACACACGTCCTCCTGGCACATGATTTTCGAACCGGGGCGGCGTGAGCCGCCACGAGGCTAGGCTGTCGCGACGCTATGGCCCCGTAGTTGCCCAGGCGTATCCCTATTGTTTCCGCCGTGTTACGGAGCCGGATAGCTGTCTGACGGAGCCGAAGACCATCGACGACCCTACCGCCGGTGACCCGTCGCCGGGGGCGGAAATGCCGCAACCGTACGCCCGCGACTAGTCTCGACCCCGTGGCGACAAGCGCGAACGGATCACCCACCCCGCCCGAGAAGGCGGGGGCTCTCGACCTGTCGAAGCTGCAGCCCGCCGAGTTCGGCCGCCGCTTCGCCGCGCTGCTCATCGACTGGGCGCTGTGCCTGGTCATCGCCAGTTTCTACGCCGATCCGCGGGTCGTGGCCTGGCCGCCCGTGCTGGTGCTGATCCTGTTCAACGCGCTGTTCATCGGCCTGTTCGGACAGACTCTGGGAATGTCGCTGGCCCGGATCCGCGCGGTGTCCGCGGCCGACGGCGGTGCCATCGGCATCCCGCGCGGCCTGCTGCGCGGCGTCCTGCTGGCCCTGCTGGTCCCCGCGATCATCATGGACGCCCAGCGCCGCGGCCTGCACGACCGCGCCGCCGGCTCCATCGTCGTGGCCCTGCCCAAGAGTCCGTAGCACCGGGAGAAAGCCCTGGTCAGTCCTCGGAGTCGACCTTGATGCCGAGGCCGCCGGCCAGGGTGTAGCTCAGCGCCGGCAGGTCGTCCGGGTGCACGATCGCGCCGCGCCAGCTGCCGATCCCGGCGATGCCGTCCAGCCCGCAACGCCGGAACCGGGTGCCGTCCATGGTGGCGTGGTGGAACTGGGCGCCGGTCAGGTCACACCCGGTGAAACGGGCGCCCCGCAGGTCGGCGTTGGTGAAGTCGGCCCCGGTCAGGTTGCAGCCGGTGAAGCGCACGCTGTCGAAGCCGGTGAAGCGCCAGCCGGACAGGTCCAGCCGGCACTGCTCGAAGGTCACCTCACCGAGCCGGCCGTTGGTCACGCTGAACCCGGTCATCCGCGACTCGTCGAAGGTCACCCGGCAGACGGCCCCGCCGTCGGCGCGCACGTTGGCCCAGTTCGAGACCTGCACTACGCAGTCGGTCATGGTGAGCTGGGCCAGCACCGAGGAGGACAGGTCCGCCCCGCGGAACCGGCACTGGGCGAACTCCACCGACTCCGCCTCCCGCCCGGACAGGTCGTGGCCGTCGAAGGCGACGGTGCGGAAAGCGACCTCCGGCTCGAGCTCCTGCCGGGGCTCGTCGAGGGCGGCGGGCACGGCCGGCTTGCGGGGTGCGCTCTGACGGATCGGGCTACGGCGGGCGACAGGCATCCGGCAACCCTAGGCTTGCCGGAACCGGGTCGCGGACGGGGAGCAGAATCGACGGGGTGGACATCGCGGTGCTCGGCCCGGTCGAGCTGCGGGCCGACACCGGTACGGCGGTGCCGGTTGCGGGCGCGCGTCTGCGTACCCTGCTGATCCTGCTCGCCCTCGACGCCGGCCGCGCCGTCTCCACCGACCGCCTGATCGACGGGTTGTGGGGGGCCGATCCGCCCGGCAGCGCCGCCGGGGCGCTGCAGGCGCTGGTCTCCCGGCTGCGCCGCGCCGCTCCCGGGCTGGCCGTCGCCGTCACGCCGTCCGGCTACCGCCTGGACCTCGACCGGGACGACGTCGACGCGCACCGCTTCGCGCGGCTGGTGGCGCAGGGCCGGCCGGAGGAGGCGTTGGCGCTGTGGCGGGGCCCGACGGAGTTCCCCGACGTGGCGCGGGCTGAGGCCGTACGCCTCGATGAGCTCCGTTTGACGGCCCGGCTGCAGCGGGCCGAGGCCCGGTTGCGGGCCGGCGGCGACGCCGGCCTGATCGGCGAGTTGGAGTCGCTCGCCGTGGCCCATCCGCTGCACGAGCCGCTGGCCGGACTGCTCATGCGCGCGCTGACCGCGGCCGGTCATCCCGGGCGCGCCCTGACCGTCTTCGAGCGGATCCGGGCCGAGCTGGCCGACGCCCTGGGCGCCGACCCGTCGGCGGAGCTCGCCGCGCTGCACGTGGAGACGCTGCGCGGGCAGCGCCGGCGGGTCCGGGGCAACCTGCCCGCGGAGGTGAGCAGCTTCGTGGGCCGCGAGGCGGACCTGCGGGCGGTACGCGAGCTGGTGGCCGCGCACCGGCTGGTCACCCTGATCGGTCCCGGCGGCAGCGGCAAGACCCGGCTCTCCGTGGAGGCCGGGCAGACCCTCACCGCCGGCCACCCGGACGGCGTGTGGCGCGTCGAGCTGGCGCCGCTCACCGACCCCGCCGAGGTGCCGCAGGCCATCCTGACGGCGCTGCAGCTGCGCGGCCAGTTCGTGATCAGCCTGCCCGGTGGGGCTCCCGCCGGCGACGCGGTGCCGCCGCTGACCCGGCTGACGGACGCGCTCGCCGGCAAGGAGCTGCTGCTCATCCTGGACAACTGCGAGCACCTCATCGCCGCCTCGGCCGAGGTCGCCGACGCCGTGCTGCGGGGTGCGCCGGGGCTGCGGATGCTCGCCACCAGCCGCGAGCCGCTGGGCATCGCGGGTGAGCAGCTGTGGCCGGTCGAGCCGCTCGCCCTGCCGCCGACGGACGTGCAGGCGGCGAGCTATCCGGCCGTACGCCTGCTGCTGGACCGGGCGGTCGCGGCCCGGCCCGGTTTCACGCTCGACGCCCGGACCATCGGTCCGGTGGTCCGGATCTGCCGGGCGCTGGACGGCATGCCGCTGGCCATCGAGCTGGCCGCCGCCCGGCTGCGCACGCTGCCGGTGGACCTGCTGGCCGACCGTCTGGCCGACCGGTTCCGGCTGCTCACCAACGGCAGCCGCACCGCGCTGCCCCGGCACCAGACGCTGCGGGCGGTCGTGGACTGGAGCTGGGATCTGCTCGACGACGACGAGCGGGCGCTGTGGCGGCGCTTCGCCTACTTCCACGGCGGGGCCGACGTGACCGCGGTGGAGCAGGTCTGCGGCGCGGACGTCGACCTGCTCGGCGCGCTGGTCGACAAGTCGCTGCTGGTGCTGGCCGGGGACCGCTACCGGATGCTGGAGACCATTCGCGAGTACGGCCTGGAACGCCTGGCCGAGGCCGGGGAGACCGAGCAGCTGCGCGTCGCCCACGCCCGTTACCTGCTGGCGCTGGCCGGCACCGCGGAGCCGGAGCTGCGCCGGCGTGATCAGCTCAGCTGGCTGCACCGGCTCAGCACCGAGCACGACAACCTGCACGCGGCGGTCCGGGCCGCGATCGAGGCCGGGGACGCGCGGACCGCGACGGCGCTGACCGCCCGGCTGGGCTGGTACTGGTGGCTGCGCGGGCACCGGGCCGAGGGGTGCAGGCTCGCCCGGGACGTGCTCACCCTGACCGGGGAGACGGACCCGGAGGACCGGGCGCTGGCGTACGCGTACTCGGCCCTGAACGGGCTGGAGGGCGCCGCGCCGATGGACGAGGTCAAGGGGTGGTTCCAGGCTGCCGGGCGGGAGGGCGCCGGTCCGCAGGCCGCGCATCCCGTGCTGAGGTTGCTGCGCCCGCTGTCGCTGATCTTCTCCCCGGGCGGCCGGCAGCGCAGCTTCGAGCTGGTCGAGGCGCTGTTCACCGACCCCGACCCGTGGCTGCGGTCCATCGCCCGGATGGTCGTCGCGCAGCTGCGGCTCAACTTCGGGCAGGATCCCGGCGCCGCCCGGGCCGAGCTGCGCGAGGCCCTCGACGGGTTCCGGGCGATCGGCGACCGCTGGGGTGTCGGCTTCACGCTCAGCGCGCTCGGCGACATGGCCGCGGCGCAGGGCGAGTTCGAGGACGCGGTGACCTGGCAGCGCGAGGCCCTGGCGCTGGTCCGCGAGATCGGCATCCGGGAGGACCTGCCGCAGCTCGAGATGAAGCTGGCCCATCAGCTGTGGCTGTCCGGCGACCGCGCGGAGGCGCGCCGGATGCTCAAGCGGGCCCGGGAGACGGCCGAGGAGGTCGGGCTGTCCGAGGTGCTGGCGTCGGTCGAGTACGGCTACGCCACGATCGCCCGCGAGGAGGGCTCACTGGACGAGGCCCGCGAGCGGATGGCCCGGACGGCGGAACTCATCGACAACTCCACGCACGCCCCGCAGTTCCGCGCGATGACCCGCTCGACGCGGGCGCTGATCGAGGGTGCCGCCGGTGACCTGGCCGCCGCGCACGACCTGCACCGGGGTGCGGTGGAGATCGCGGCGAAGTCGAGGGACGCGCCGGTGATGGCCCACGTCCTGGTCGGGGTGGCCGACTACGCCGTCCGGATCGGGGACCCGGCCCGGGCCGCGATGCTGCTCGGCGCGGCGGACGCGGTCCGGGGCGCACCGGACCGGTCGATGCCGGACACCGAGCGGCTCACGGTGCTGGCCCGCGCCGCCCTGGGCGACGCGGGCTACCACCAGGCCTACAGTTCGGGCACCTCGGTCACCATGGCGACCGCTGTCGAGGCCACCGGCCTGCTCCCGGGCACCTGAGTCAGAACAGGCGGCCGAGGCGCAGGAAGACCGTCTCGCCGGTGGCGTCGTCGACGGCGTCGTTGTCGGTCACCGCGTACGCCTGGCCGTTGCCCGCGACCGCGAGCCCTTCGACCTTGTCCTGCACCCAACCGTGGTCGGCCCGCAGCGCCGGCAGCAGGTCCCTGACCAGCCGCTTGCCGACGACCGGCACGCCGGTCCAGGTCCGCGGCACGTCGAAGCGGTAGATCTTCTTGATCGCGGCGGCCGGGCCCCGCTGGTTGTCCCGCTCGACCACCGCGAAGGTGTCGTGGTCGACGGCGACCAGCTCCGACAGCCCGGTCCAGCCGGCCGGCGCCACGTCCAGCGGGTACGCCAGCCAGGACCACACACCGTCGCGGTAGCGGCCGATCCGCGCGGTGGTCTCGCCCTTGAGCGGGCGCTGCACCGCGACCCACACGTCAGCGCCGGTGACGGCGATGCCCTCCAGGCCGTTCGTGGTCACCGCGGCGGCCACCTCCGGCGGCAACGGGATCTCCTGCTGGACGGCGCCGCGCGCGTCCAGCCGTACGAGAAGGTCGGGTCTGGTGGCGGAACCCTCGACGGCCAGCCAGTAGCCGCCGTCCGTCCGGGCGGCGACGCCCTCGGCGTCGTAGCCGGCCGCCGTGCCGTCCTTCGTCACGGTGAGCTCGCGGACGACGGCCGCGGGCCGCGCGGCCACGTCGATGGTGAGCAGCCGGGTCGGGCTGTACGCGCTGTCGGTCACCGAGACCAGCTGCCGCGGCCGGCCGGGCACCGCGGAGAGCCCGGACAGCGTGCCCCACGGGATGTCGCGCCGCGAGACCACCGACGGGAACAGCGACGGGCCGGCCCCGTAGATCTGGACGGTGCCGCGGATGCCCTCCTCCGGAAGCTCCTCCTCGCTGGAGACGACGATCAGGTCCCGCGACGGCACGGCCACGACCCCCTCGGGGCCGTTGGTCGTGGGCAGCAACTGCCGGAACTTCGGCGCCGAGGGCCGCGAGACGTCGTAGACCGCGGTGAAGTTGCCGCGTTCGGCGTTGACGAAGACGTACGGGACACCGTGGAACCGGCCGAACGCCACGTTCTCCGGCTCGATGCCCTTGGCGTCGGAACGCTTGTCGGGGTAGAGCCCGTGCGCGACGGCGAGGTGCTCGAGCGAGTTGCCGGCGTCCCAGACCACCGCGCCGCGCCGGTCGAAGATCGTCCAGCCGCGGGACCCGCCCTGGTAGTCGCCCTCGTTGGCGGTGGCGAACAGCTCGTCGGAGAGCCAGGTGACGCCGTCGGGCTCCCGCGCGGCGGTGATCGAGCCGGTGCGGCTGATCCGGTCGTCGTCCTCGGTGTCCACCCCCGTAACGGTGACCGTGCCGGCGCTGAAGTGCCGGACCACCTGGCGGCGGGGCAGCGACACGATCGCCAGGTGGTTGTTCTCCTGGAGGCTGACGACCGCCTCGTCGCGGGAGTTGATGCTGACGTACTCGGGCTCCGGGTCGCCCGGCGCGACCTGGGCCAGTCCGGTCAGCGCGACCCGGCTGACCGCCCACGTGCGGGTGTCGATCACGGCCAGGTGGCCGCCCGGCGCCTGCGGCAGCGCCCCGTCGGCGACGTCCTCGTCGCGCTGGTTCTCGATCGCGACGGCGAGGTAGCGGCCGCTGGGCGCGACGGCCACCGAGTCGGGCTGGCCGCCGAGCTCCAGCGTGCGCACGATCGCCCGGGTGCGGGCGTCGACCACGAGCAGCCGGCCCGACGGGTCCGTGAAGCTCGCGCTCGTGTCGACCGCGGCCAGCAGCAGGTTCCCGAGGTGGGCGACCGAGGTCGGCTCGCCCGGCACGGCCAGGGTGCCGGTGGGCCGGGGCCGGGCCGGATCGGTGATGTCCACGAAGCCGAGCCGCCGGCCCGGGCTGTCGGTGTAGACGACCGTGCGGCCGTCCCCGGTGACGGTGGAGATCTCGGCGGCGGCGGTGTCGGCGACGCCCGAGTTCAGGTAGACGGGCACGGTGGCGAGCCGCTGGAAGCTCAGCGGTTGGCGCTGCGGGTGCGCGACCGCCGTCGCGGGCGGCGCGGCGACCGCGGCGAGGGCCACGATGCTGCCCAGGGCCACAGCTTTTCCGGTACGGCGTAACGGTGTTGCGGGCATGAGGTGTCTCCGGGTGAGAGCGGGTCGCGCGTCCCGCTCTGCCTACGGGCACCCTCCGACCCTCAGGTGGCCACCCGGGAAACGTCCGGTGACTCCGCCTTGCCGATCGGCTCGGCATCGGGCACTTCGGCGGCCGGCGACGCGCGCAGCGGCATCCAGATCAGCAGGGCCAGGCTGAACCAGACGTAGAGGTTGCTGCCGATGATCGCGAGCGGCGGGCGGGGCCCGCTCTCCCAGGCCCAGGTGAGCCGGGACGTCAGCACGACGTACGCGGCCCCGCCCAGCCACAGGGAGCGCCGGTCACGGCGGGCGGACAGGCCGGCGTCGAGGCAGCGGACGATCGCCGGCAGCAGCCACACGCAGTGGTGCACCCAGGTGACCGGGCTGATCAGGCAGCCCAGCAGACCGGTCAGGGCGAGGCCGCCCAGATAGTCCCCGGCCCGGGCGGCGGCGCGGACCCGCCAGGCCCAGAACGCCAGGGTGGCCAGCACGCAGACCAGCCAGACCCGGGCCTCCACGGTGTCCAGCGGCAGCCGGGCCAGCAGGCCGCGCAGCGACTGGTTGGACAGATACTCAAGGTTGCCGACCCGGTTGGTGTCCCACAGGGCGGCGGTCCAGAACTCGCGGGACTCGTCCGGGAAGAGGCCGGCGGCGACCAGGGTCACGGCGGTGGCCGCGGCGATCGACGTACCGGCCGCCCGCCAGCGCCCGGTGACCAGCAGATAGAGGATGAAGACGCCCGGGGTCAGCTTCACGGCGGTGGCCAGTCCGATGCCCACCCCGCCCCACTTGCGCCCGCGGGCCACCCCGAAGAGCACGTCCCCGGCCACGACCGCCAGCAGCACGGTGTTGACCTGCCCGAAGCCGAACGTCTCGCGGACCGGCTCGAAGCACAGCGCGAGCGCCACCGCGATGCTGCCGGCCAGCCAGGGCGTCCAGCGGGAGCGCCGGATGATCGGCCCGGCCAGCCACCAGGTCACGAAGGCGGTGCTGGCCACTGTCGCCGCGCCCGCGATCACCAGGACCAGCCCGAACGGCAGGTACGCCATCGGCACCATGACCAGACCGGCGAACGGCGGGTAGGTGAAGCCGTACGGGGTGCCGTCCTCCAGCCAGTCGTAGACCATGCCGTCGTCGCGGAACCAGTACCGCACGGCGCCGGAGTAGACCCGCGAGTCGAAGAAGAAGTGCAGTTCGGCGCTCCACCACAGGACACCGGCGGAGACGAGGGCCGCGAGGGCGGCGAAGATCCAGGCCCGGCGCGTCACGCGGACACTCTACGGTGGCGCAGGCGGCGGGCCTGCCGGACGGCCAGCACGACCAGGACGGCGGTGACGACCAGCGCACCGGGCACGCGGGTGAACAGCGACCAGTTGTAGCCGGCCGGCAGGGTCAGCGTGGCCGCGAGCGCGCTCAGGCCCAGCACCCAGCGCCGTTCCGCGGTGGTGGCGGCCAGCACGGCGAGGGGCCAGAACGCGTACCAGGGGTGGAAGACAGGCGCGCAGAGCACCGTCACGCCCAGCGCCCAGCCGGCGCCCGGGAGCGCTCCGCCGTCGCGGGCCCGCCACCACAGCACGGGCAGCAGCACCACCAGCAGCAGCACGCCGAGGACGCGGGTCGCTCCCACGGCGTCCACCCCGGTGACGGTCTGCACGGTCAGTCCGACGGCGGTCGACGGCGACGTCCACGCCACGGTGTCGCCGCTGCGCAGCAGTCCCGCGATCCAGCCCAGGCCGCGCCCGGAGACCAGGGACACCAGGCCCACGGCGCCGGCGGCACCGGCGGCGATCAGGGCCGCGGGCCGCCACAGGGCCCGTACCGGCGAGGACGGTGGCACCGCCGCGAGGACGGCGAAAGGCAGCACGACGACCGCGGTGGCTTTGACCGCCACGGCCAGGCCCAGCGCCACCCCGGCCGCGACCAGCAGCGCCGGGGACGGACGGGCGGCGACCAGGGCCAGCCCCACCACCAGCAGACCCACCATCAGCGCGTCGTTGTGGGCGCCGGAGACCAGGTGGATCAGCACCAGCGGACAGGCCAGCACCGTCCACACCGCGCGGGCCGGGTCGATGCCCGCGCGCCGGGCCAGCACCGGCAGCCCGGCCGCGACCAGGCCCAGCCCGGCCAGGGCGATGACCCGCAGCCCGGCGATCACCCCGGCCAGCGAATCGCCGAGGGCGACGGCCCAGCCCGCCAGCAGCAGGAAGAGCGGACCGTAGGGCGCCGGCGAGGTGCGCCAGGTGGTCGACACGGAACCCAGCCACGGGCAGCCGAAATCCTGCACGCCCCCGGCATACGGGTCGCCCCCGGCGTGCTGGACGAAACCCTGGCAGGCGTACGAGTAGACGTCCTCACTGCCCAGCGGCAGCATCGGCAGCACCGGCAGCATCCACAGCCCCGCGGTGACCAGCGCCCACCGCGTCGACGGCACCCGGTGGCGCCCGAACCACCAAGCGCACAGCAACGCCGCCAGGCCGAGCACCCAGCACAGCGGCAGCAGCACGCCCTCGCGCCCGGCGAGCATCGTGCCGGGCGTGACCGTGGTCCCCCGGGCGAACGGCGAACCGCCGAGGTAGGCGGCCGCCGCGACCAGCACGCTCCCGGCCAGCCCGCCCCACCTGATCAGCCTCACGCCGCGGTCACCAGTTCCCTCCCGCGCAGCCAGGTCACGCTGCGGTACGCGACCCAGCCGATCAGGACGATCATCGCGAACGACATCGGCACGCCCAGCGGCCGGAACACCCCGGTGCCCTCGGGCAGGATGGTGGCCATCGCGAAGACCACCGTCCCGGCCAGCCACCGGGCCCGTGCGGTGCCGACCGCGAACAACGCCAGCGGCCAGATCAGGTACCAGGGCTGGGTGATCGGCGCGAAGAAGATCACCGCGAGCAGCGCCAGCCCAGCTCCGACCAGCGGATCGCGGTCCCGGGAACGCCACAGGATCACCAGCAGGGACACCCCGAGCAGCACCAGCGCCACCGCGCGCACCGCCGGCACGACCCCGAGGTCGGCGCCGAACCAGCGGCCGGCCGCCTCGACGGCCAGACCCACGGCGGTCGGCGGGGACGACCAGTTCACCGACTCCCCCGCGCCGGACAGCGCGGTCAGCCAGCCCAGGCCCAGCCCCGAGGCGAACGAGCCGGCCACCAGCACGGCGAGCGCGGCACCGACGACCGCTCCCCCGCGCTTGATCAGCCCGGCCCAGCCCGCGGCCCGCAGTCCACCGACGGCGAGCAGCGCCGCGAACGGCAGCACCACCCCGATCGTGATCTTGATGGAGATGGCCAGGCCGAGCAGGGCCCCGCCGATCAGCAGGGTGGTCCAGCTCTTGACCGGCGCTGCCAGCACCGCGAGACCGGCGACCATGAACGCCACCGTGAGCGCGTCGTTGTGGCCGCCGCCGATCAGGTGCACCGGCACCAGCGGGCAGCAGAGCACCAGCCACAGCGCCCGGTCGACGGGCGCGCCGACGCGCCGCGCCAGCACGGGCAGGCAGGCGGCGATCGCGACGACGCCCAGCACGGCGAGGACCCGGAAGGAGATCAGGGCGGCCAGCTGCGAACCGAACGCGGCGGCCAGCCCGGCCAGGACGAGAAAGACCGGGCCGTACGGGGTGGGCGTGTCGCGCCAGACCACGGAGACCGAGTCCAGCCAGGGACAGGGCTGGGCCGAGACCCCGACCAGGTACGGGTTGAAGCCGGCGTGCACCAGGGCGCCCTGGCAGGCGTTCGCGTACATGTCCCGGCTGGCCAGCGGCGGCACGACCAGCAGCGGGGCGGACCAGAGGGCGGCGGTGACCAGGATCCACCGAGGGGTGAGCTGCAGGCGGCGGCCGTACCACCAGGCGACGCAGAGGGCGGTCAGGCCGGCGAACCACAGCAGCAGGATGAGGGCGCCGGCCGGCTCGCGCAGCACGCTGACCACGTTCACGTTGCGGCGGATGAAGGGCGCGGCGCCGTAGAGGAACGCGTCCACCGCGCAGCACACGGCACCGAAGAAGCCCAGCCAGCGCAGGAACGCGGGGCGGGCCAGCAGCCCTGAGATCATGACAACGGCCTCGTGCGGACCCCTCGTGACCGTGGCATGCGCGTCAGCGTACCCATCGGCTTGCGCTCAGCACGCCGGTCCGGGCCGCAGCGAGCTGGTGAGCCGGAACTCACCCGGGGTGGTGACGCGCAGCTCCGTCCAGCCCTCCGGTCCGGGGGCCAGGCAGGCTCCCGGGCCGCGCACGCTGAGCCAGCGCGACCAGTGCACCCGGACCAGCACGTCGGCGCGCGCCGGGACGCGCACGGTGACGCCGCCGCGGTCGCTGCGCGCGAGCTCGGCCGGCACCGACACCAGCGGCTGCGCGTCGGTGACCTCGTAGAGGCGCCAGGTGTCGTTCTGCCACACCGGGCGCAGCTCCGGCAATCCGGCGAGGACCAGGGCGGACTCGGTGCGGGCGTACCGGTCGGGCACCGAGCCGGGGGCGATGGCGACGTAGGTGACGGCGTTGGCGCGCAGCCAGGTCACGTAGTCCTGCGGGGACAGGACGTCGCGGTAGAACAGGGCGTTGCGGTCCGTGTCGACCTGGCGTTCCCAGCCGCGGGCCAGCGGGACCTGCGCGGCGGCGTACACGGACTCCCAGTGGTCCCGCAGCGGGACCACCTCGACCCGGCCCGGTTCCCGCCGGGCCAGCTCCTCGACCAGCGGCCGATGGAACGACGGGCGCGACTCGGGCGACCCCGCGCGGCCCAGGTCACCGGTGACCACGAACGGCTGCCACCAGAAGACGGCCACGAGCAGCAGGGCCGGCCGGACCCGCCCGAACCCGACCAGGGCGGCCAGCACCGGGATCGTGAACAACATGGGCAGCCGCAGCGCGTTGGAACCGATCGGGCTGGGCAGATAGAACGCACCGAGCAGCAGGACGACGGTCAGCGCCGCCCCGATCCGCACGGCGAGCCAGCGCGGCGGAACGACCACGGCGACCAGCACGGCGAGCGCGACATGGATCTTCATGGACTCGGCGGTGAAAGGTTGCCGGCCGCCGTTGCCGAAGAGCAGGGCCATGGGGGCCAGCGCCAGCACCGGGCCCAGGCAGAGGGCCAGCGCCTGCGGCCAGTGGGCGTCCGGGCGCCACGACCGGAAGCCGGCCCGGACCGGGCCGGTGAGCAGCAGGGCCGCGCCCGCCAGGCCGGCGAAGAGGCCGGCGACAGGGCTGGCCCAGGTGGCCAGGGCGCCCAGTCCGAAGACGGCAACGATCCGCCCGCGCCTCCGCCATCCCGATCCGGCGTCGGCTGCGGCGCACAGGGCGGCCAGGGCGAGGGCCAGGCCCACCGCGAAGGTGATCCGGCCGCTGGCCAGGTTGGCCGCGAAGACCAGCACGCCGAGCAGGGCACCCGCCAGCGGCCGCCGCACCCCGGTGCGCCACAGCAGCCACCCGAAGAGGACCGAGGCGGCCACCGCCGCCAGCGCCCCGAGCACGCGCATCCCGATCAGTGATCCCAGCGGCGCCGTCAGCAGGCTGTAGCCGAACTGGCCGACCCCGCCGTACCAGCCGAAGTCGACCGGCGCCCAGCCGTGGGCGGCGAAGAACTCCGCGCGGGCCTGCTGCGCGGCCAGGTCAGTGCCCATGGCCGGGGCCAGCAGGAACGCGACCGCCAGCGCCACGGCGGCGCCGAGCGTCGGCGCCAGCACCCTCAGGAGCCCGCGCCGGTGCTCCTCATGCATCGAGGACGCGCTCCATCGCCGCCCGCGAACGCCGGGTCATGCGCAGGTACCGGTCCACGAACTCACCCGGGTCGCCGCCGCCGAGCAGCAGCACCACCCCGGCCAGTTCCACGCCGTGGCGCGGGAGCTGGTCGGTCGGGCGGCCCCGGACCAGGGTGAGCGCATTGCGGACCTGGGCCGCCAGCGTCCAGCCCGCGGTCATCGCCGCCGCGTCCACCTTGTCGATCAGCTTCGCCCGCAGCTCGGCGGAGAGCGCCTCCAGGGTGCGGGTCATCCGCAACGCGGGCAGCGCGTACCCGTGGCGCAGCTGCAGCAGCTGCACCGCCCACTCGACGTCGGCGAGGCCGCCCCGGCCGAGCTTGGTGTGCGTGTTCGGGTCCGCTCCGCGGGGCAGCCGCTCGGTCTCCACCCGCGCCTTGATCCGCCGGATCTCGATGACCTGCTCGCGGGTCAGGCCCCCGCTGGGATAGCGCATCCCGTCGGCGAGCTGCTCGAACTCGCGGCCCAGTTCCGCGTCGCCGGCCACGAACCGGGCCCGCAGCAACGCCTGCGACTCCCACACCTTCGACCAGCGGGCGTAGTACTGCGCGTAGGCGTTGAGGCTGCGCACCAGCGGGCCCTGGCGGCCCTCAGGGCGCAGGTCGGCGTCGACACCGAGCGGCGGGTCGGGCGCCGGGGCCCCGAGGGTACGGCGCATCTCCTCGGCGATGGCGTGGGCCGAGGCGCTGGCCTGACCGTCGGACATGCCCTCCGGCGGGGCGTAGACGAACAGCACGTCGGCGTCGGAGGGGTAGCTCAGCTCGTACCCGCCGAGCCGGCCCATGCCGATCACCGCGAACCGCAGTCCCTCCGGGCCGGGATGCACCCGCCGGGCGGCGTGCAGCGCCGCGCCCAGCGTCGCGTCGGCGACGTCGGAGAGGGCGATGCCGATCGCGTGCACGTCCAGCGGCTGCGCCGGGGCCAGCTCGCCGGCCCGGCTCAGGATGTCGGCGCAGGCCAGCCGGAACAACTCGCGGCGGCGCAGAGCCCGGACAGCGGTGATGGCCTTGGTCGCGTCGGTGGTGTCGGCGGCCAGATGCCGGTCCGCGGCGGCGATGAACCCGTCGCGCAGCACGTCGCGGGGGCGCGGCTGCAGCTCGGCGTCGTCGGCGAGCAGCCGCAGCGCCTCCGGGTCGCGGGTGAGCAGATCGGTGGCGTACCGCGACAGGCTCAGCACCCGGGCCAGCCGGCGCGCGACCGGGCCGCCGTCGCGCAGCAGGCGCAGATACCAGGGGGTGGTGCCCAGCTTCTCCGAGACGTGCCGGTAGCTGAGCAGGCCGCGGTCGGGCTCGGGCGAGTCCGCGAAGTCCTGCAGCAGCATCGGCAGCAGGGTGCGCTGGATCGCCGCCGTACGGCTGACCCCGCCGGTCAGCGACTGCAGGTGGCGCAGCGCCCCGGCCGGGTCGGCGAAGCCCAGGATCTCCAGGCGGCGCCCGGCCGACTCGGGTGTCATCCGCAGCGCCTCGGCCGGCACCCGGGCGACCGCCTCCAGCAGCGGCTGGTAGAGCAGCTTGGCGTGCAGCCGGCGGACGTGCGCGGCGTGGCCCACCCAGTCGGACCGGAACGCCTCGACCGCGTCGCGCCCGGCCAGCGCCTTGTAGCCCAGGGCGGCGGCGAGCCAGCGCAGCGCCTTCGGGTCGTCCGGCACGGTGTGCGTCCGCCGCAGGTTCTGCAACTGCAGCCGATGCTCGACGCTGCGCAGGAAGCGGTAGCCGCGCAGCAGCGTCTCGCCGTCCTCGCGGCCCACGTACCCGCCCGCCACCAGCGCGCGCAGCGCGGCCAGGGTGCCGGGCTCGCGCAGCGTCTCGTCGATCCGGCCGTGCACGAGCTGGAGCAGCTGCACGGCGAACTCGATGTCGCGCAGGCCACCGGGGCCGCGCTTGATCTCGCGCTCGACCTCGCGGGCGGGCACGTTGTCGATGATCTTGCGGCGCATGTCCCGGACGTCCTCGACCGCCTCGGGACGCTCGGCCGCGTGCCAGACCAGCGGGGCCAGGTCGTCGATCCACTCCGCCGCCAGGTCCAGGTCACCGGCCGCCGGACGGGCCTTGAGCAGCGCCTGGAACTCCCAGGTGCGGGCCCAGCGGCGGTAGTACGCCTGGTGGCTGGCCAGGGTGCGGACCAGCGGGCCACGGTTGCCCTCCGGGCGCAGCGCGGCGTCGACCGGCCAGGCCACGTGTCCGCACACCTCGATGAGCCGGGCCGCGACGGCGGTGCCCGCGCTGAGGTCCTCGTCACCGGCGGCCACGAAGATGACGTCCACGTCGGACACGTAGTTGAGCTCGTAGCCGCCGCACTTGCCCATCGCGACGACCGCCAGGCGGGGCGGGGCGGTGCCCGCGGGCAGCCCGGCGAGCGCGATCGCGTACGCCGCCGCGAGGGTCTCGTCGGCCAGCCGGGACAACGCGGCCATGGTCGGCTCGAGGCCCCGCCCGCCGGTCAGGTCGGCGGCGACGATACGCAGCAGCGCCATCCGGTACGCGGTGCGCAGCAGCGGGACGGTCGGCGGGCCCTCCCCCGTCGAGTCGCCGAACTCCAGGTGCCCCTCCGCGTTCGGCGGCAGGCCGGTCTTGCCGGTGGCCAGCACCCGCCACTGGTCCGGGTTGGCGACCAGGTGGTCACCCAGTGCGGACGAGGCGCCGAGCACCGCGACCAGCCGGCGCCGCAGGCCCGCGTCGGAGTAGACGGCGTGCAGTACGGCGTCGGCCGCCGGGCTGTCGGAGATCTCCTCGCCGGGCCCGGTCACCGGACCGCCGCTGCCGCGCTGGGCCGCCCGGGCCACCGCGTCGACCATGCGGTGCAGCTGGCGCAGGGCGAGGGTGGGATCCGCGGCCCGGGACAGGGCGTGGATCAGCTCACCGGCGTCCCCGTCGACCGGGGCCTGCGCCTCGGCGTCCCACAGCCGCAGCCCGCCGGGGCCGAGCAGGTCGGCGGCGCGGGTGCCGTTGTCGGCGAAGCCGTACCGGGCCAGCCGGCTGGGCCTGGTCATGCGGCGCCCTCCTTCGGCATGCCCTTCCGGCCCTCGCCTGCGATGCCGTCGTTCGCCGCAGCCTGGTGCCGCTCGGTGCAGGCGGTCATGCCTACTGCCCCAGCAGCGGGAGGGTGCGGATCGTGCCGGGATTGGGGATGTCGGCGTCGGGGAGGGTGCCGAGGGCCAGCGCGGCGAACCGGGCCGCGAACGGCTGCCAGACCTCCTCGACGTCGGGCAGGATCTCGGCCGTGGCGGCCACGACCGCCTCGGCGTCGTAGCCGAGCTCGTCGAGCGCCGCCACGTCGGTGCGGGTCCAGTCGGCGATCATGCCGGCGTCGCACTCGATGTGGAACTGCAGGCCCCAGGCCCGGTCACCGAGCCGGAACGCCTGGTGCGGGTAGCGCGACGAGGCGGCCAGCAGCACCGCGCCGATGGGCAGCTCGGTGATCTCGTCGCTGTGCCACTGCACCACGTCGGGCAGCAGCGGCACGTACTTGAACAGCGGGTCGCCGTCCGCGGCGTCGCGCCGGCCGACCAGGCCGGGCCCGATCTCCGGTCCGGACGTGCTGCGCTCGACCAGGCCGCCGTGCGCCGTCGCGAGCAACTGCCCGCCGAGGCAGACCCCGAGCGTGGGGACGTGGTGGCGGACCGCCTTGCGCAGCAATCCCTCCACGGCGGGGAACCAGGGTGCACCGGGATCGCCGGCGGCGTTCGGATAGGCGCTCTGGTCGCCGCCGAGCACGACCAGGGCCACGTGCTCGTCCAGCGTCCCGGGCAGCGGGTCGCCCAGATGCGGGCGCACGACGGTCAGCTCCAGGCCGGCCTCGGTGAGCCACTCACCCAGCCTGCGGAGGTCGTCGGACGGATCGTTCTCGATTACCAGCGCTGTACCCACGCTCCGAGGCTATCGGGTGGGGCCGGCGCCGGCCCCCGGCCCACCCGTTCCCGTGGCTCACGGAAGAACTTGCCTGGGTTTTCCGCCGCGGGTGGGTCAGCCCTCGTGCCGGGCCGCGGTGATCACGATCTCGTCCAGCGGGCCACGACCTCGTCGTCCTCCAGCTCACCGGTCTCGACGAAGCCCAGCGAGGCGTAGAGCGCCCGGGCGGCCTCGTTGGCGGGCGAGTAGCTGAGCGCGACGTTCGGGCAGTCCGGGTCGGCGGCCAGCCGCTCCACCAGCGCGCCGATCATGGCCCGGCCGATCCCGGTGCGCTGCCGCGCGGCGTCGACCACGACCCCGCCGATCCACCGGCTGCGGTCGTCGTCGATCCCCCACATGCAGAAGCCGACGACCTCCCCGTCGCGCACGGCGGCCAGCGGCTGCCAGGTGTCGCCGTAGTTGCACAGGCAGAGGTAGTAGGTGACGGCATTGACGAACTCGCGCTGGCCGGGATGCACGGTGAGGGCGGCGCAGGCCCGCCAGTTGGCCGCGGTGACCGGCTCGATGGTGATGTCCACGCCGGGCATCCTCGCCGACGACGGCCGGCCGGGCGACCGGTTTCAGCCCAGGGTCAGCTGCGTCACCGGGCCGGCGGCCGCACCCCCGGCCCGGTCACGCGATGCCGGCGGTCGAGCCCCCGGCCCGGCCCGGCAATACCGGCGGCCGAGCCCCCGGCGCGGTCAGGCGATGCAGGCGCAGACGATCAGCGCCGCACCGAAGTGCGAGGCCGCGCTGACCATGGCACCCGGGTGCCGGTCCGGGGTGCAGATGACCTCGCCCAGCTTGCCGGGGGTCATCCAGTCCAGCACCAGGAACGCCATGGCCATCACGGCGATGCCCAGCAGGCCGAAGATCACCGTGGACGCGAGGCCCCGGCCGAACTCGTCGTAGCTGGTGAAGATCGCCGTGAAGACGATCAGGGCGATGCCGAGCTGATTCGCCGAGAGCAGCAGGGCGGCGTTCGGGTTGCGGTCCACCCAGATCAGGTCGCGCAGCTTGCCCGGGGTCAGCAGGTCGACCAGCAGAAAGCCGACAGCCATCAGCCCGATACCGACCAGGCCGAACACAATGCTGCGCCCAGCACCCTCAAGCAGATCTTCCAGCACGGCTTCTCCCTCGTCACGACGTCAGAGGGCACCGTATCGGACCAGCGCACCCCGGTGATCCACCGCCGGGCCGATTGTGGATATCAGAGGGCCCCGAGATACCGCTGACGCTCGTACGGCGTCACCTCACGACGGTACTGCTCCCACTCCTGACGCTTGTTGCGCAGGAAGAAGTCGAAGACGTGCTCGCCCAGCACCTCGGGGATCAGCTCCGACTTGGCCATCACGTCGATCGCCTCGGCCAGGTTCTCCGGCAGGGCGTCGTAGCCGGCCGCCTTGCGCTCGGCCGGCGACATCGACCAGACGTCGTCCTCCGCGCCCGGCGGCAGCTCGTAGCCCTCCTCGATGCCCTTGAGCCCGGCCCCGAGCATGACCGCGAAGGCCAGGTACGGGTTGGTCGCCGAGTCCAGCGAGCGGACCTCGACCCGGGCCGAGTTCGGCTTGCCGAAGGCGGGCACCCGCACCAGCGCCGAACGGTTCAGCGCGCCCCAGCTCACGAACGCCGGCGACTCGGTGATCCGGTCGGGCAGCTGCATGGGGAACAGCCGCTTGTAGGAGTTGACCCACTGGTTGGTGACCGCGGTGTACTCGCGGGCGTGCACGAGCAGGCCGGCGATGAACGCGCGGGCCGTCTTCGACAGCTTCAGCGGGTCGTCACCGTCGTGGAAGGCGTTGCGCTCGCCCTCGAACAGCGACAGGTGGGTGTGCATGCCGCTGCCGGGCTGGTCCGTGTACGGCTTCGGCATGAACGTCGCGCGGACCCCCTGGGAGAGCGCGACCTCCTTGACGACGTGCCGGAACGTCATGATGTTGTCGGCGGTGGTCAGCGCGTCCGCGTACCGCAGGTCGATCTCCTGCTGGCCGGGGGCGACCTCGTGGTGGCTGAACTCGACGGAGATGCCGATCCGCTCCAGCGCGAGCACGGCCTGACGCCGGAAGTCGCGGGCGACCGAGTGCGTGGTGTGGTCGAAGTAGCCACCGCCGTCCACCGGGACCGGCACCGAGCCGTCCAGCGGGCCGTCCTGCACGAGGAAGAACTCGACCTCGGGGTGGGTGTAGAAGGTGAAGCCCTTCTCGGCCGCCTTGGCCAGCATCCGGCGCAGCACGTGCCGCGGGTCGGCCCAGGCGGCGCTGCCGTCGGGCAGCAGGATGTCGCAGAACATCCGGGCGCTCTCGCCGCTGGCGCCACCCTCGAACGGGAAGACCTGGAACGTGGTCGGGTCGGGCATGGCGACCATGTCGGACTCGGAGACCCGGGCGAAGCCCTCGATGGCCGAGCCGTCGATGCCGATGCCCTCCTCGAAGGCGGACTCCAGCTCCGCGGGCGCCACCGACACGCTCTTCAGCGTGCCGAGCACGTCGGTGAACCAAAGCCGGACAAAACGGATGTCGCGCTCTTCGAGCGTACGAAGCACGAACTCCTGCTGTCGGTCCACGTCAACCCCTCGTACTTGCCGGCGCCCAGTCTCTCCCGGTCCCGTTACGCCGAGATTACGCTGACCATGGCTCACAGCCTGCCCCGGGTGAGGCCCGCTACGTGCGTAGCCGGCGCTGGGGAAGAATACCGGTCATGCCTTCGTTGCGCGTCGCTCTCGCCCAGGTGAACTCCACCGTCGGGGACATCCCCGGCAACGCCGCGGCCGTCCGGCACTGGTCCCGGGTGGCCGCCGGCGCCGGGGCGCAGCTGGTGGCCTTTCCCGAGATGATGCTCACCGGCTATCCCATCGAGGACCTGGTCTTCCGGGACTCGTTCGTGCGGGCGTCGCGGGCTGCGCTGCGTACCCTCGCCACCGACCTGGCCGCCGACGGCCTGGGCGACGTCGCCGTGGTCGTGGGTTACGTCGACGCCGACGGCCCCGCGCCGACCAGCGCCGACGCCGTGCCCGGCAGCGGCCGGCGCGACGCGTCCGCGCTGCTGTTCGGCGGCGGGATCGCCGCGACGTACTTCAAGCACCACCTGCCCAACTACGGCGTCTTCGACGAGGACCGCTACTTCGAGCCGGGCGACTCGCTGACGGTCGTGCGCCTCGGCGGCGTCGACGTCGGGCTCACCGTCTGCGAGGACCTGTGGCAGGCCGGCGGGCCGTTCACCGCCGCCCGGCGGGCCGGGGTCGGGCTGGTCGTGAACATCAACGCCTCGCCGTACGAGCTGAACAAGGACGACATCCGGCTGCCGCTGGTCAAGCGCCGGGCGGCCGAGGCGGGCGCGACGATCGCGTACGTGAACATGGTCGGCGGCCAGGACGAGCTGGTCTTCGACGGCGACTCGATGATGGTCACCGCCGCCGGCGAACTGCTCACCCGGGCCGGGCAGTTCACCACCGAGCTGCTGGTCCACGACCTGGAGCTGCCGGAGGCGGACGCGGTCGAGAACGAGCCCGGACCGGCCCCCGCCGCCGAGGCGCCCCGCGTCGAGGAACGCACGGACGACGCCATGGGCATCACCCGCGTCACCGTCGCCGCACCGCTGCGCCCGCTCACCGACGGCCCGGCGGTCGGCGGCATCGCCGAGCGGGTCAACGACGAGGCGGAGATCTGGTCGGCGCTGACCCTGGGCCTGCGCGACTACGTGGAGAAGAACGGCTTCAGCTCGGTCGTACTGGGCCTGTCCGGCGGCATCGACTCGGCGGTGGTCGCCGCGATCGCCGTCGACGCCCTCGGCCCGCAGCGAGTGGTGGGCATCTCGATGCCCAGCGGCTACTCCTCCGCCCACTCCCGCGACGACGCCGCCGACCTGGCCAAGCGCACCGGCCTGGACTACCGCAGCGAGCCGATCCAGCCGATGGTCGACGCCTTCCTGGCCAACATGTCGCTCTCCGGTCTGGCGGTGGAGAACCTGCAGGCACGGGTCCGCGGCGTCATCCTGATGGCGCTGTCGAACCAGGAGGGTCACCTGGTGCTGACGACCGGCAACAAGAGCGAGCTGGCGGTCGGCTACTCGACGCTCTACGGCGACTCGGTCGGCGGCTTCAACCCGCTCAAGGACGTACCGAAGACGATGGTGTGGAAGCTGGCCCGCTGGCGCAACACCCGGGCCGGCTCGCCCATCCCCGAGAACTCGATCGCCAAGCCGCCCAGCGCGGAGCTGCGCCCGGGCCAGGTGGACAGCGACTCGCTGCCCGACTACGACCTGCTGGACGCCATCCTGGCCGGCTACATCGACGGCGACCAGGGCCGCGACGACCTGATCGCGGCGGGCCACGACGCCGCCCTGGTGGACCGGGTGCTGCGCATGGTCGACCTGGCCGAGTACAAGCGCCGGCAGTCCGCGCCGGGCACCAAGATCTCCATCAAGGCCTTCGGCCGCGACCGCCGCCTGCCGATCACCAACCGCTTCCGCGAAGGCTTGCCGGAGCG
>NZ_BOQL01000035.1 GCF_018332655.1 Actinoplanes auranticolor
GAAGCCGAGCAGGCCGGTCGCCGCGATGGCCAGGGGCACGACGAGGGTGATGACCGTCAGGGGCGCCACGGACGAGCAGATCGCCGAGCCGATCGCCAACGGACCGAGCCGGTTACGCGCGAGCGCGTAGGACACGGGGGACTGCGCGACAGAGGGAGGTGCGGACACGGGGGTTCCTCCTGCGGAGTGGGTTGAGGGGTGGGTGATGCGTTGCGGTCGTTCAGCGCATGGCGGCCTCACCGATCGCGGCGTCCGCCGCTTGCAGCAGCTCCCGCACCATCGCCTTGATGCCGGGCTCGCCGGTGTCGGTCAGCCCGGCCTGGATCTGCTGGGCCAGCAGCGACCGCTCGTACGGCGACAGCGTGGCCAGGGCATGGTGGTGCAGCCCGCTGGCCAGGAACAGGCCGGCGAGAACGACGTCCGACCCGGACAGGCGGCGACCGGTCTGCACCGCATGGGTGATGGTGTTCGCCGGCGTCCCCGAGGCGTAGGAATCACACGGGACGTAGCGCACCGTGGTGCCGCCGAACAGCCGACGGTGCTCCTCACGCCGGACCAGACCGGTGCGGGACAGCCGGTCGAGGACCCGGGTCTCCGCGCGTTGCTCGTAGGCCAGGTAGGAGATCCAAGCGTTGAGCTGGTGGCCGGGCAGGCGGTGCCGGGTCTCCTGCCTGACCGGTGGTAGCCAGCCACTGTGCTCGTCGTGCGCCCATGCCCGCACCGGAGCCGTCGGGACGGGCCAGGTCTGCTCTTCGGCTTGCATCGTGACCAGCACCGGGCGCAGCGCAGGATCGCTCGGCAGGGCGGCGGCGGCCTTCGCGGTGCGGAACAGCTCGCCCTCGCGCAGTTCCAGGAAGCCGCCCTGGATGAACTCCGCCAGCAGCCCGGTGGCCAGAGCGACCCCGAGCGGCCAGTCACCGATCAGGCGAGCGCCTTTGACGCCGTCGTGCGCGGCGAGCCACAGGTCGTCGGTGAGCCGTGTCGGCTCCGCTGACGGCATGACAACGTTCCTTTCCTCCGGGGAGGTGTTCGCGGTCGAAGGCGTGGCGGTAGGGGGGCCGTCGGCGGCCGGGCCGGCTGCGGACCGAGTGCTCAGCGGGCGGAGACGCCGGCGCGGATCCCTGGGGTGTGCTCGCCCGGGTCGGCGTCCGGTCGTCGCCGAGGTGGAACGGGTCCTCGGCGTGCTCGACGGCGCTGTCCGCCTGAGCACCGTGCCTTGGGCGCGAGGCTCGGCTCGACCGGCTGCGGCCCGTCGAAGAACCCGCCGATCTGGGTGGCGGTGCGGGCATCCAGTGGCCGCGGCCTGTCGAGGACTCCGCCGATCTGGGCGGTAGCGCGGGGATCCAGCGGCCGTGGTTGATCGACTTGCTCGCCGATCTGGGTGGCGGTGCGGGGACCCAGTGGCCGCTGTTTGTGGGAGTGCTCGCCGATTCAGGCGGCGGTGTGGGGATCCCGCGGCTGCGGCCCGTTGAGGATCCTGTCGGTGTGGGTGGCGGATCGTGGAGCCAGTGGCCGCAGTTCGTCGGAGTGCTCGCCGGTCCGGGTGGCGGTGTGGGGATCCCGCGGCCGTGGCCCGTCGAGGAACCCGTCGGTCTGGGTGGCGGTGTGGGGATCGTGCGGCGGCAGCTCGTTGAGGAATCCGTCGGTTCGGGTGGCGGCGCGGGGATCCAGTGGCGGCAGCTCGTTGAGGAATCCGTCGGTTCGGACGGCAGTGCGGAGATCCAGTGGCCGCAGTTTGTCGGAGTGTTCACCGGTCTGGGCGGCGGTGTGGGGAGCCGGCGGCGTGGTGATACCCGGGCGTTCGGGCTCCGCGGCGACGTTGCCGACCACCTCGGGTCGGCTGTCACTGCTGACATGCGTGTTGGCCAGGTAGCCGCCGGGTCCGGGCGGGTCGACCGGCTCCGGGCGCGCCCCGGGACTGGCCGCCGGGGCGATTCGGTGCCTCGTGCCCGGGCTGGGCAGACTGGCGCCCGGGCCGATGGATTGACCCATGCCCCTGGCACGCCCGGGAAGTCACGTCGCGTCCGGTCGGTGTGCTTGCTGCCTGGTCCGCCTGGTCGTACCGGGCACTTGCGACGCTCGGCATGCCGGTGTCCACGGTGTCGCCGCCCGGCGGGAGAGGGAACGGTAGTCGTGGCGCGGGGACCAGGCGGTCCACGCACGGGGCTGGGAGTCCGCACGAGCAACGTCGCCACAGCGACCGCCAGAGGCGCCGGTGGGACGGTTCGTGCGGGACCGGGCCGAGGCGCCGCTTGCGACGGATAGTCATCCGGCCGCCTCTGCGGGGAACCGCTTGTCGGGGTCAGTCATCCGGCCACCAATCCGAGAGTCCGCTTGTCGGGGATGCTCATGCGGCCACCGTAGTTGCTCAGCGACTAGCTGTCGTTTGCGAAGTTGACCCATGACTAATAGTCATACGTCTACGGTCGATCATGTGGGAAGCAAGCCGATTCGATTGATGGGCGCGCACGAGATCCGCATTCGCCTGGGCGGGGTCAGTCGTCAGCGCGCGTACCAGATCACCAGCAGGGCGGACTTTCCCGCGCCTGTCGCTGATCTGGCCCAGGGCAAGGTGTGGGCGACCGAGGACGTCGAGGCCTGGATGAAGGCACACCGCCGCGACGTGGACGACGTCGAGGCCTGACGCCGCGCTCTACACCGGACCCGGCGGCGCTCGTCTGGCCGACCGGGCCAGTGCCACGCCGTCGCTGCGACGTACCACCAGGCCGGCCATCTCCAGCAGGGAGAGCCGGCGCAGCACCGTACGAACGCCCAGCCCGGCCCGGGCCGCCAGTTCCTCCGGCCCGACCGTTCCCCGGCGCGGTATCGCCTCCAGCACCAGGGCGGAATCCTCGTCCAGGTCGTCCCGGACGTGATCGCGGCCGCGCGGTATCTCCGCCAGATATTCGCCGATCGTGCCGACCTCTTCGAGGACCTGGGCCGTCCCGGTCACGACGACGGTCTCGGGATGCCGGCGGAGCAGCTCGTGGCAGCCCACCGACATCGCCGACGTCACCGGGCCGGGCACGACCATGGCTCGCCGGCCGAGAGCGACCGTCCGGCTGAGAGTCTGCACGGCGCCGCTGCGGGCGGCCGCCTCGACGATCA
The DNA here is from genome assembly GCF_018332655.1 of Actinoplanes auranticolor. Classification (GTDB taxonomy): domain Bacteria; phylum Actinomycetota; class Actinomycetes; order Mycobacteriales; family Micromonosporaceae; genus Actinoplanes; species Actinoplanes auranticolor. The sequence goes on from NZ_BOQL01000035.1 coordinate 3,109, forward strand.
CCGTGCCCGCCGTCGCCGCCGCGATGACCCGGTTACGGATCAGGAACCTGTGCCGCAGCGGATCCGATCCCGGCGGCCACTCGCTCATCAGCAGACCGCTCTCCGCGATCTGCTCGAACATGGCGGAATTCCCCACCGGGTACGGCCGGTCGACCCCGCACGCCAGTACAGCGACCGTCAGCTCGCCAGCCGTCAGCGCCGCCCGATGCGCCGCCGCGTCGATCCCGAACGCGCCGCCGGACACCACCGTCCACCCGTGCTCGGCCAGCCCGTACGCCAACTCGTTGGTCACGTGGACGCCGTAATTCGTCGCAGCGCGGGCGCCCACCACCGCGACCGAACGGGCGAACGCCTCATCGAGCCGCCGCCCGCCCCGGACCCACAGGCACAGCGGCGGTCGGACGTTCCGGTTGATCCGGTCGCCGCCTTCGAGCTCGAGAGTGCTCAAGCTGTCCACACCGGTCGGCCACTCCGGATCCGCGGGGACCACGACCCGGGCGCCGAGCCGCTCCGCCCGGTGCAGTGCCGCCTCGGCGAGCCGGCGTGGGTCGCCGGCGGTGGTCCGGGAGATCACCGCCGCGCGCAACGTCGGCTCCGGGATGTCCCCGCCGAGCAGGCGGTCGAGGGTGGCCTCGGCGCCGCCCGCCTGGACGAGCTGCCACACGGCCCGGTTGCCGGGCTCGGCCAGCCAGGTGAGTGCCACCCGCGCCATCCGGTCGGCGTCATCACCCGGCCGCGACCCGCTCATGCCGCCCTCCCGCCGTCGTCGTCCCCGGACGGGACGGACGAGGTGGGGATCAGCCAGGGCCGGCGTGTGCGACGGTGCCGGCCACCGGACGGCCAGCCGATCGCGGCGCCCGAGCCGCCGTCAGGCCACAGCCGGACGACCGCCGCCACATCCGCGCCGGCCACATCCACGCCCGCCGCAGTCGGCTCCCGCCCAATAACGGACTGCCTGACGTCCCGCAGGGACGGCGGCCGGGATTGCCTGACATACCGCGGTGTGGGTGGTGGCGGGAATTGCCTGTCATCCCGCGGTGGGGATGGTGGCAGGGGCTGCCTGTCATCCCGCGGTGGGGATGGTGGTGGGGATTGCCTGACGCCGAGCGGTGGGGATGGCGGTGGGGATTGCCTGACCCCGGGCGGTGGGGACAGTGGCAGGGGCTGCCTGACATCCCGCGGTGGGGATGGTGGTGGGGATTGCCTGACGCCGAGCGGTAGGGATGGCGGTGGGGATTGCCTGACCCCGGGCGGTGGGGACAGTGGCAGGGGCTGCCTGACATCCCGCGGTGGGGATGGCGGTGGGGATTGCCTGTCATCCCGCAGTGGGGGTGGCGGTAAGGATTGCCTGACGCCCCGCGGTGGGGACGGTGGCAGATCCCGCGGCGAGGATGGCGGCAGGGGCTGCATGGCAACCCGCGGCGAGGACCGCGGTGTAAACGGCGCCGGGGACCGCAGGGCAATCCGTGGCGGCCGGTGCTGGTCAGGTCTGGTCTCTCTGGTCATGAGCCTCTCCAATTCGTAGTTGTGCCGCCTCGTGCACGTCCGAGCCCGTCGGCCGCCCCCGCCCGTCCAGGTCCGCGATCGACCAGGCCAACCTCAGAATCCGGTCGAATCCCCGCGCCGACAGGGCGCCCCGGTCCAGCCCTGCCCGCAACGCCGCCGTGTCCCGTGCCGCCAGTCGCCACGGTGGTCGCCGCAGGTACGGCCCCGGGACCTCCGCATTCACCCGCCAGCCCGCCTTCGACCACCGCTCGGCCGCCGCCGCCCGCGCCTCGGCCACCCGTGCCGCCACCACAGCGGACGACTCGGCGGGGGCCGCGGTCGTCATCAGCTGGGCCGCGCTCAACGGCTGGATCCGGATCTGGATGTCGATCCGGTCCAGCAACGGGCCGGACAGCTTCGCCAGATACCGGCGCCGGGCCGTCGCATTGCACACGCAGAACTGGTCGCCGGCCGGGTTCGCGCACGGGCACGGGTTGGCCGCCAGCACCACCTGCACCCGGGCCGGATACTCGGTGTTTCCGCGCGCCCGGGCCAGCCGCACCCGCCCGCTCTCCAGCGGCTGCCGCAGCGCCTGCAGCGTCGCGTTGGCGAACTCCGGTGCCTCGTCCAGGAACAGGACCCCGCGGTGGGCCAGCGACAGAGCGCCGGGCCGGGCCAGTCCCGAGCCGCCGCCGACCAGCGCAGCCAGGCTGGCGCTGTGGTGGGGTGCCTGGAACGGCGGGCGGCGGACCAGGCCGCCGTCCGGCGGCAGCACGCCCGCGATCGACTGCAGCGCCGTCACTTCCAGGGCCGACGTGTCGTCCAGCTCGGGCAGCAGGGACGGCAGGCGCTCGGCCAGCATGGTCTTTCCCGCGCCGGGCGGCCCGATCAAAGCCAGGTGGTGTCCGCCTGCGGCCGCCACTTCGAGCGCATAGCGGCCCAGCTCCTGGCCGGCCACGTCGGCCAGGTCGGGTCCACCGGCCGGTGGCGGTGGCGGTGCGGGCGCCGGCTCCGGCAGGTGGTCCTCGCCCCGGACGTACGCGACCAGCCGATGCAGCGAGTCGACCCCGCGAACCGTCACCCCCGGCACCACGGTCGCCTCGCGGGCATTGCCCAGCGGCACGATCACCCGCCCGATCCCGGCCCGGGCGGCCGCCGCCACCATCGGCAGCACCCCGCGGATGGGCCGCACCGCGCCGTCCAGGCCGAGCTCGCCCAGCACCACCACGCCCTCCAGCGGCGCCAGCGGCAGCTCGCCCGCCCCCGCCAGCAGCGCGCAGGCGATCGCCACATCGAACGCGCTGCCGTGCTTGGGCACCGTGGCCGGCAGCAGGTTCACCGTGATGCGCCTGTTCGGCCAGCTCTGGCCCGAGTTCACCACCGCGGCGCGCACCCGGTCGCGGGCCTCGTGCAGCGCCGTGTCCGGCAGTCCGGTCAGCACCACCGCGGGCAGCCCGGGGGACAGGTCCGCCTCGACCTCGACGAGGTGTCCCTCGACGCCGACGAGACCGACGCAGAGCACCCGTGCGTAGCTCACCTAGAACGCCGCGCGGACGTGCTCGACCACGGTCGCGCCGCGCGGCTGGGGGAGCACCGCCACCACGTCGAAGCGGACCTCTCTCGGGTGCACCCCGGTCTGCTCGAGCCAGCGGGCCGCCAGCCGGCGCAGGCGGCGGACCTTGGCCGGGCGGATCGCTTCGGCCGGCGCGCCGAAGGTGTCGCCGCGGCGGGTCTTGACCTCGCAGAAGACGACGTCCTCGCCGTCGCGCAGGATCAGGTCGACCTCGCCCTCGGCGCAGCGCCAGTTGCGGGCCAGCACCACCAGCCCCTGGTCGCGCAGGTGCCGCTCGGCCAGTCGCTCGCCGTACGCGCCGACCGCCCTTCTCTCCGTCGTCATGGCGGCGACCCTCGCGCATCCGGGCGGCCTCGCGCGGACCCGGTTGTGGACAGAGCGCGATTGTGGATAACCGCAGCGTCATCGTCGGCATCTGATAGGCCCCCACCGGTGGCATCCGGCCTCCGCGTCACCTACGGTGCGAAATCGTGGAAGGACATCGCCGGTACGCCGAAGAGCCGGAACCCAGCTGGTACACCGGGTCGCGATCGCCTGAGGTCCCGAGCCCGTACGCAGCTCAGCCGCCGGAGACGAACCCCTACGACTCGGCTGTGCACGAGCGTCCCAGCGGCGCGTTCCGGTTGCCGGACCAGCGCTCGGCCGACCCGTACTCCGCCCCGCCGGCCGGTTACGCGTCACCCGATCCGGTGACGACCTCCGGCAGCCACGCGTTGTCGTCCGCCGATTCCGGCTCGATCCGCATCCCGGTGCGCGGGCCCGAGTATCCGGCGGTCCGGCCGAGCAGCGGGGCCACGTCGCTCGCCGACGCCCCGGCCGTGTCCACGGTCACCACGACCACCACGTACGGCGCCGCGCCGGAGCCCCCGCCGGCGGCGGCGTCCCCCTACGACGAGCCGACCAGCATGGTCCCCATGGCCAAGCCGGGTGGCGGCGCTCCCGACCCGGTGTACCACTCCCGCCGTCCGGTTTCGGCCATCGTGTTCGCGGCCGTCACCGTCGTCCTGTTGATCCCGGCGCTGCTGCTGCTGATCCAGGCCACGTTCGTCGACGACCCGACCGCTCGGGGTGTCGTGCCCGCGGTCCTGCTGACGCTCGGGCTGCCGCTCACCGGGTTCGGGTTGTACTCGCTGGCCGGCGGCGGCCGGGCGAGTGTCCGTGACGCCTGGCTGCGTCCGCCGCTCGCGTATCTGCCGATCGGCCTGCTGTTGCTGCTGGCCGCCGGCCTCGGCGTCGCTTAATCCGACAAAAACCCCGGAAGTCGGGCGGCGCCCGCCCGGAAGCGGGCCGCCCCGCCCACGGCGTATGCTTGTCCACGGCGACCGCCTCGTGCGGTCGACTTCGCGCGCCTTCTGCACGAGCCATGATTGATCACTCGCCGGCTGCACCTCGCGGCGAGGGTCATGAGCCGTCAGCGACGGTCCTCCCTGGTCCCGATCCTCTCGGGTCCACCTGGGCCGGCGACCGGGCGCCAGGACGCACACCGCCGGTGAGCGTGACAACCAGGGAAATAACAGGGAGCAATTCACCATGGCCGTCGTGACCATGCGTCAGCTGCTGGAGAGCGGTGTCCACTTCGGGCACCAGACCCGGCGCTGGAATCCGAAGATGAAGCGATTCATCATGACGGAGCGCAACGGTATCTACATCATCGACCTGCGCCAGACCCTCGACTACATCGAGAAGGCCTACGCGTACGTGCGGGACACCGTCGCCGAGGGTGGCCACATCCTCTTCGTCGGCACCAAGAAGCAGGCCCAGGAGGCGATCGCGGAGCACGCGACCCGCGTGGGCCAGCCGTACGTCAACCACCGCTGGCTCGGTGGCATGCTGACCAACTTCCAGACGGTGTACAAGCGGCTCCAGCGCATGAAGGAGCTCGAGGCGATCGGCGACCTCACCGGTACCGCCGCCGGCTACACCAAGAAGGAGACCCTTCAGCTGTTCCGTGAGCAGACCAAGCTCACCAAGACCCTCGGTGGTCTGCGGGACATGACGAAGGTGCCGTCGGCGATCTGGGTCGTCGACACCAAGAAGGAGCACATCGCCGTCGACGAGGCCCGCAAGCTGGGCATCCCGGTCATCGCGGTGCTGGACACCAACTGCGACCCGGACGAGGTCGACTTCCCGATCCCGGGCAACGACGACGCGATCCGCTCGGCCGAGCTGCTGACCAAGGTCATCGCCGCCGCCGTCGCGGACGGTCTGATCAAGCGCTCCGGCCGTAACCGCGGCAACGCCGACGACAAGCCCGAGCCGGGCACCGTCGCCGCCGGTGAGCCGCTGCCCGAGTGGGAGCGCGACCTCTACGAGGGCGCCGACAAGAAGGCCGCTGACACCGAGACCGCCGCTGCGCCGGCCGCCGGAGACGCTGCGCCGGCCGCCGGAGACGCTGCGCCGCCCGCCGGAGACGCTGCGCCGCCCGCCGGCGAGGCTGCTCCCGCCGTCGCCGGCAACGACGCCACCCCGGCCGTCGATGCCGTACCGGACGCCCCTCAGAAGGTCGCCGCCACCGCGGAGTAACAAACTTCAAGGAAGCCGGCCGCCGCCCGCGGCGGCCGGCCCCGGAAGATCCCGGACCTCAAGCATCGAGAGAGAGTCATGGCCAACTACACCGCCGCGGACGTGAAGAAGCTCCGCGACCTCACCGGCGCCGGCATGATGGACTGCAAGAAGGCGCTCGACGAGTCGGACGGTGACTTCGACCAGGCCGTCGAGTTCCTGCGCATCAAGGGTGCCAAGGACGTCGGCAAGCGGGCCGGCCGGACCGCCGCCAACGGCATCGTGGCGCACTCCGGCAAGGCGCTGCTCGAGCTCAACTGCGAGACCGACTTCGTCGCCAAGACCCCCGACTTCGTCGCGCTGGGTCAGACCCTGGTCGAGCACGGCGAGCAGGCCAAGCTGGCCGACGCCGCCGCGCTGCTGGCCTCCACGCTGGCCGACGGCCGCGCCGTGGCCGACGTGATCCAGGACTTCTCGGCCAAGATCGGCGAGAAGATCGTCCTCAACCGCTTCGCGATCCTCGACGGCAACGTCGCGGTCTACCTGCACCGCAAGGCGCAGGACCTGCCGCCGCAGGTCGGCGTGCTGGTCGAGTTCACCGGCAAGACCGACGAGGCCGGCGCCGACGACGCGCGCGCGGTCGGCATGCAGATCGCCGCCATGCGGCCGAAGTTCCTCACCCGCGAGGAGGTGCCCGCCGAGACCGTGGAGTCGGAGCGTCGCATCGCCGAGCAGACCGCGCGCGAGGAGGGCAAGCCCGAGCAGGCGCTGCCCAAGATCGTCGAAGGCCGGGTGAACTCCTTCTTCAAGGACTTCGTCCTGCTGGAGCAGCCGTCGGTCACCGACAACAAGAAGACCGTCAAGCAGGTCACGGCCGACTCCGGGATCGAAGTCACCCGCTTCGTCCGGTTCGAGGTCGGCCAGGAGTAATCCAGGCGCCAGCGCACTGCGCGGGAGGCCGGGACGCGAGACAAGCGCCCGGCCTCCCCGTCACATAGGGTCTCGGGTTAGCGAAGGAAAGGGCGGACCGGCATGACGATGGTGACCGAGCAGGCTGTCGTGGTGGACGAGGTCACGACGCCCCGGGCCGAGCGGCCCCGGCGGGTCGTGCTGAAGCTCTCCGGCGAGGTCTTCGGTGGCGGCGCGGTGGGTGTCGACCCCGACGTCGTGCAGGGCATCGCGCGGCAGATCGCCACGGCCACCCGCCGCGGCGTGCAGATCGCGGTCGTCGTCGGCGGCGGCAACTTCTTCCGCGGCGCCGAGCTGCAGAAGCGCGGCATGGACCGCAACCGGGCCGACTACATGGGCATGCTCGGCACGGTCATGAACTGCCTGGCCCTGCAGGACTTCCTGGAGAAGGAGGGCATCGAGACGCGGGTGCAGACCGCGATCACGATGGCCCAGGTCGCCGAGCCGTACATCCCGCTGCGCGCCATCCGGCACCTCGAGAAGGGCCGCGTCGTCATCTTCGGCGCCGGCGCCGGCATGCCGTACTTCTCCACGGACACGGTCACCGCGCAGCGCGCGCTGGAGATCCACGCCGACCTCGTGCTGATGAGCAAGAACGGCGTCGACGGGGTCTACACCGCCGACCCGCGGACCGACCCGGACGCCCGCAAGATCGACCACATCACCTTCGCCAGCGTGCTCCAGCAGGGCCTGCGCGTCGCCGACCAAGCCGCGTTCAGCCTCTGCGAGGAGAACGGCCTGCCGATGCTCGTCTTCGGCGCCCAGGGCGACGACACGATCGTCCGCGCCGTCAGCGGTGAGAAGATCGGCACCCTGATCACCACGTGATCCCGCGCTTACCCCACACTTTCGCAACGACCACGAGGAACAAGGAGGCGACGGAGCGGTGATCGACGAGACCCTCTTCGAGGCCGAAGAGAAGATGGAGAGCGCGGTCGAGCACGCCAAGGAGGAGTTCGCCGCGATCCGTACGGGCCGTGCCACGCCGGCGATGTTCTCCAAGATCGTCGTCGACTACTACGGCGCGCTCACCCCGATCACCCAGATGGCGTCGGTCGGCGTGCCGGAGCCGCGCATGGTGATCGTGAAGCCGTACGACGCGTCCCAGCTGGGCCCGATCGAGCGGGCGATCCGCGACTCGGACCTCGGGGTCAACCCCAACAACGAGGGTACGCAGCTGCGGATCAACCTCCCGCAGATGACCGAGGAGCGCCGCCGCGACATGATCAAGGTGGCCCGCACCAAGGCCGAGGAGGGGCGCGTGGCGATCCGCAACGTGCGCCGCAAGGCCAAGGAGCAGCTCGACCGCCTGGTCAAGGACGGCGAGGCCGGCGAGGACGACGGCCGCCGCGCCGAGAAGGAGCTCGACGACGTCACGCACCGCTATGTCGCGGTGGTCGACGAGCTGGTCAAGAACAAGGAAGCAGAGCTGCTCGAGGTCTGATGTCGTACCTCGAGCCCCGCGGTGGGCAGACCCCTTCCGGTGGCCGGGCGTCCGGGCAACCCGACGTCCCGGCCCCGTACGGCCTCGACGCGCCTGCCGCCGAGCCCGATCCGTACGCCGAGCACCGCCGGCAGGCCGCGCAGCAGGCGGCTGAGAACGGCCCGGTGTGGAACGCCTTCACGCCCGCCCCCGAGCCCGCGGCGCCGCCGTGGGACCCGCCCGTGGCCGCCACCTCCACTTCCCAGGCGGAATGGGAGCTGACCGCCACCGAAGCGGAGGGAGCCCGTGGGCCGGGTAAGCGCCGGGCCGGACGCGACGGCAAGCCCCCGGTGAAGCCCACCGGGCGGGCGGGGCGCAACCTGCCCGCCGCCATCGCGGTCGGGGTCAGCATGATCCTGGTCGTCCTGGCCTCGCTGTTCGTCTGGCGGCCGGCCTTCCTCGGGGTCATCGCCGTGGCCGCCGGCCTGGGCATCTGGGAGATGGTCCGGGCACTCAAGGTCACCGGCGCCAAGCCGCCGCTGATCCCGCTGGTCACCGGCGGCGTGCTGATGACCGGGCTGGCCTGGTACGGCAGCACCGATGCGCTGATCCTGGGCCTCGTGGTGACCGTCCTGGCCACGCTGCTCTGGCGGCTGGCCGACGGTGTCACCGGAATCACCAAAGACCTCGCGGCAACCGCGCTGATCGCCGTCTACGTGCCGTTCCTGCTGAGCTTCGGGGTGCTGCTGGCCAAGCCCGACGACGGCGACTACCGGGTGCTCATCACCCTGCTCGCGGTGGTGTTGTCGGACACCGGCGGCTACGCGGCCGGCGTCTTCTTCGGCAAGCGCCCGATGGCCCCCACGATCAGCCCCAAGAAGTCCTGGGAGGGCTTCGCGGGCTCGGTCGCCGCGGCGGCCGTCGGCAGCTCCGCGCTGGCGTACTTCCTGCTCGACGTCCCGTTCTACTGGGGCCTGCTCTTCGGTGCCGTGCTCTCGGTGGTCGCCGTGCTGGGCGATCTGGCGGAGTCGATGCTCAAGCGGGACATCGGCATCAAGGACATGAGCAACCTGCTGCCGGGCCACGGTGGCCTGATGGACCGGCTCGACTCGATCCTCTTCGCGGTGCCGACGGCTTTCCTGCTGCTCTGGCTCATCGCGCCGCCGGGGTAGGCATGGACGCGCGACGTGGGAGACTGGATACGCCATGACGATTCTTCCGGTCATCCCGATCAGCCCCGACGCCCCCGACGCGGTGGTCACCCGCCGTCGCCCCGCGATGCCGCCGCGCCACCTCGCCGACCTCGACCTGGCCGGCCGCCGCGCCGCCGTCGCCGCTCTCGGCGAGCCCGCGTTCCGGGCCCAGCAGCTCTCCACCCACTACTTCGCCCGGCTGGTGCGTGACCCCGCCGCGATGACCGACCTGCCCGCCGCGTCGCGGGCCAAGCTCGCCGCCGACCTGTTGCCCACGCTGCTCACCCCGCAGCGCGAGCTGGCCTGTGACGACGGCGCCACCCGCAAGACGCTGTGGAAGCTGCACGACAACGCCATGGTCGAGAGCGTCCTGATGGGCTATCCCGACCGGATCACCGCGTGCGTGTCCAGCCAGGCGGGTTGCGGCATGGCCTGCCCGTTCTGCGCCACCGGCCAGGCCGGGCTCACCCGCAACCTCTCCATCGCCGAGATCGTCGACCAGGTCGTCTATCTCGCCGGGGTGGCCGCCTCCGGCGCGGTCACCGGGTCGCCGCCGCGGCTGTCCCGGGTCGTGTTCATGGGCATGGGCGAGCCGCTGGCCAACTACCCGCGGGTGATCGAGGCCGTGCGCCGGCTGGTGGCTCCGGCCCCGGAGGGCCTGGGTCTCTCACAACGGCACATCACCGTCTCCACCGTGGGCCTCGTGCCCGCTATGCGGCGGTTGATCGCCGAAGGGTTGTCGGTGACTCTTGCGCTGTCCCTGCACGCCCCCGATGATGATCTGCGCGATGAGCTTGTGCCCGTCAACCAGCGTTGGAAGGTGGCCGAGGTGCTCGATGCCGCGTTCGACTACGCGGCGCAGACCGGTCGTCGGATCTCCATCGAATACGCCCTGATCCGGGACGTAAACGATCAACCCTGGCGTGCCGACCTGCTTGGCAGGCTGCTGCACGGCAAGCTGGCGCATGTGAATCTGATCCCGCTCAACCCGACGCCGGGCAGCAAGTGGGACGCCAGCCCCAAGCCGGTCGAGCGGGAGTTCGTCCGCCGGCTGCGCGAGGCCGGCGTGGCGACCACGGTCCGAGACACCCGGGGGCGGGAGATCGACGGTGCATGCGGCCAATTGGCCGCAAGTGAGCTGACGGTGGTGGACGCTGGGGGCGCCGTCGCCGACGCGGAGGTGGCACGATGACGGGGCTCAGTTCCCTGCGGACGCTGATTTGGGAGACGTTGTGACGAGTCAGGGACAGCGTTTCCGGCGGCGCGCGCTGCGCCGCGGTTACAAGGTCGACGAGGTCGACGCTTTCCTGGACCGGGTCGAAGCGACCCTGGCCGGTGAGCAGTCCGGCGCGCCCGTCGGTGCCCAGGAGGTGCACGACGTCGTCTTCCGCGTGCGCTTCGGCGGCTACGACGAGTGGCAGGTGGACCTGCACCTGGACCGGGTGGAGCGGCAGCTCGCCGAGTTCGAGGACCGGGGCGGGCGCTCCCCCGACCCGCGGATGACCCCGGAGCGGATGCAGCCGGAGCCGATGCGCGGCATGCCGGGCGACCGGATGAGCCAGGCGCTGGGCCGGTCCGCGCCGCCCACCGAGCGCCTGCCCGCGCCGGTGCGCGACGACCGCCAGTATGCCCGCGAGGACCAGTTCGGCCGGGACGACCAGTACGCCCGCGAGAGCCAGTTCGCCCGCGAGGACCCGTACGGCCGCGAGGACCGGATGCAGCCGCAGCAGCTCCCGCAGCGGCCCCAGATGCCCGCTCCGGACCCGTACGGCCGCTACGAGGAGCCCGGGTACGGCCAGCAGCCGCAGCAACAGCAGCGGCCGCCCGCTCCGGCCGGCTACGACACCGGCAGCTACGACGGCTTCGAGCCGGGCCGGCACGGCAAGACCGACATGACGGCCGAGATCCGCATGCCGGACCGGGACCGCGGCGGCTTCGGCGGTCCGTCCCCGATGAGCGCGCCCCCGATGAGTGGCCCGCCCATGGGTGGCCCGCCGATGGGTGGCCCCCCGATGGGTGGCGGCCCCGGTGGCAGCCCGGAGCTGTACCGGGTGGATCAGCTGCGCCGCACGTTCCAGCCGCGCCGCTTCGGCAGCGGCTACGACCCGGTGCAGGTGGACCGGCTTTTCGAGAGCATCCTGCAGGCCATGACCGGCCGCGGCCCGATGCCCGTCCCCGAGAACGAGCTCGACACGCTGCAGTTCGGGCTGGTTCCGGGTGGCTACTTCGAGGCCGAGGTCGACGCGGCCCTGCGCGAGGTCAAGGACATCCTGCTGCGCCACCGCTGAGCACGTACGGCAAAGGCCCGCCCCCGGCCGGGGAGCGGGCCTTGCTGTGTCCGGGGGTTACTGGTCGTTCGGCCGCAGGCCGTTACGGCGCAGCACGACATCGATCAGGAGGACGGCGATCAGCCCGACCGCGGTCCCGATGATCCAGATGTTCTCGGTGTTGCCCTCGTGGTTGCCCCACAGGTACATCAGCAGGACGACCACCGAGGCGATCGCGCCGCGCCGAGCGCCCTTGCGATTGCCCGGCTTGAGCTGGTCGGGCGCGTAAACCGGCTCGTTCTCGGCTGCCACTGTCGGTTCCTCCTCAGGCACGGACACGTCTGCCGTCCAGTCTGACACGGGGCCGATGAGGGCATCCGGGCAACCCGGCGGTACCTTCGATGCCGTCGGATATGGGTGAACCGAGGGAGCTGAACGGTGCGGATCACGGGCACTGGCCACGCGAGCATGCGGATCGACACGGCCGCGGGCAGCATTCTGTGCGACCCGTGGGTCAACCCGGCGTATTTCGCGTCGTGGTTCCCGTTCCCGGACAACTCCCAGCTGGACTGGGAGAGCCTCGGTGACGTCGACTACCTGTACGTCTCGCACCTGCACCGGGACCACTTCGACGCGGAGCACCTGAAGCGCTTCATCAACAAGAAGGCCACGGTGCTGCTGCCGGAGTATCCGACCAGCCAGCTCGAGGACGAGCTGCGTGAGCTCGGCTTCACCAGCTTCTTCAAGACCAAGAGCAACGAGGTGCACGAGCTCGACGGCGGCCTCAAGGTCATGATCCAGGCGCTGATCAGCCCCACCGACGGCCCGATCGGCGACTCGTCGCTGTGGGTCGAACACGACGGCGTCCGGGTGCTCAACCAGAACGACGCCCGCCCGACGGACCTGTCCACGTTCGCCGAGCTGGGCCACGTGCACGCGCACATGCTGCAGTTCTCCGGCGCGATCTGGTACCCGATGGTCTACGAGCTGCCGCAGGCGGCCAAGACGGCGTTCGGCAAGCAGAAGCGCGACCGGCAGTTCGACCGCACCTGGCGCTACATCGACGACCTGAAGGCCGACCACGTCTTCCCGATCGCCGGCCCGCCGTGCTTCCTGGACGACGAGCTGTGGCAGTTCAACGACATCCACGGTGACGAGGGAAACATCTTCCCGGACCAGTCGGTCTTCATGAGCGAGTACGCCAAGGTCGGCGGCACCAACGGCGTCGTGCTGCTGCCGGGCAGCGTGTCCGAGCTCACCACCGGGTCGATCGAGACCACCCACCCCACCGACGTGGACGAGTTCTTCGCCGACAAGCAGGCCCACCTCGAGGAGATGCGCGAGCGCAAGGCGCCGATCATCGCGGCCGAGAAGGCGTCCTGGCGGCACCCCGAGATCGACGTGCTGGGCGAGCTGAAGAAGCGCATCGAGCCGCTGCTCGAGGAGTCGATCTACCTGGCCAAGGGCGTCGGTGGCCCGGTCCGCTTCGACCTGCTGTCCTACGACGGCGAATCGGTCGAGTCGATCGTGGTCGACTTCCCGGGCAAGCAGGTCCGGCCGTACGCCGACGAGAAGGTCCGCTACCGGTTCAAGACCCAGCGCGAGCTGATCGAGCACCTGATCTTCATCGACGAGGGCGACTGGGTGAACTCACTGTTCCTGTCCTGCCGGTTCTCGGCGGCCCGGATCGGCCAGTACAACGAGTTCGTCTACGCGTTCTTCAAGTGCCTGTCCGAGGAGCGCCTGCAGTACGCCGAGGGCTGGTACGACGAGCACGAGAAGTCGGTCGACGCCGAGGACACCGAGCTGGGCGGCTGGACCGTGCAGCGCCGCTGCCCGCACCTGAAGGCGGACCTGAGCCGCTTCGGCATCGTGGACGGCAACGTGCTGACCTGCCAGCTGCACGGCTGGAAGTTCGACCTGCCGACCGGCCGGTGCCTCACCAGCGTCGGCCACAAGATCCGCGCCGAGAAGTCGGGTGCGGACATGCCCGCGCGAGCGGAGTAACGCCGGGCCCGCCCCGAGCGCTCTTAGGTCTGGCATTGATCAGCAGCGCTCGGGGAGGGACCCATGGACGACATCTGGGCTTACCGTGTCAGCCGGCAGGGCGAAATGTCCCTCGTCGTCCTGTCCGGCGAAGTCGACATGAGCGCGGAGGACGAACTGGCCGCGGTCCTGCTGGCGGAAATGTCGCGTCCCGGCATCTCGTGCGTCCAGATCGATCTCGACGCGGTGGAGTTCCTGGACTCGTCCGCGATCAACGTCCTGGTCCGGGCGTTCAACGCCGCCCGGGAGGCCGGCCGGGAGCTCCATATCGTCCGGGCCCACCAGACGCCGCTGAAGGTGCTGGAGATGACCGGGCTGATGCCGCTGCTGGCCCCCGGCGGCGATACGGCGGTCAGCGACCCAGATCGGTGAGGATGCGCCTGGCGGCGTTGTGACCGGCGGCGCCGATCACACTGCCGGCCGGGTGTGCGCCCGCCGAGCCGGCGTAGAGGCCGTCCAGCCCGGTGGCGTACGGCATGCGCTCGTTGAAGGCCACGGTGTTGTCGACGTGGTGGATGTGGCCGCCGGTGATGCCGAAGTGCTTCTCGATGCCCGGCGGGCTCAGCGGCATCGTGTCCGCCACCAGCTCCGATGTGCCCGGTGCGTAGCGGTCGACGATGGCCAGCAGCCGGTCGACGTAGCCGGGCAGCTCCGCCTCCCAGGACGAGGAGGCCAGCGCGTACGGCACGGACTGGACGAACAGGGCCGACGAGTGGTGGCCCGCCTCGTCCTGCAGGGACGGGTCGACTGTCGTGTGCAGGTACCACTCGATGGTCGGCTCCGCCGGCAGCCGGCCGGCCTGCACGTCGGCCCACATCGCACGCAGGGCGGCCATCGGCGAGTCGGTCCCGGCCAGGCCGGCCAGGCCCGCCGAGCCGGGCAGCAGGTGGATCGTCGAGCCGAACGGCGAGGCCGCGTCGTCGGGCAGGCAGGAGAAGCGCGGCAGAGCGCTGAGCGCGAGGTTGACCTTCAGGGTCGTGCCGGGGCGGCGGACCGCCGCCATCCGGTCGGTCAGGGCGGCGGGCAGCGCACCCTCCGGGACCAGGCTCATCAACCTGTACGGGTCGCAGGAGCCCAGCACGACCCGGGACGAGATCGCCCGCCCGTCGGCCAGCACCACGCCCGTGGCAGCGCCCTGGGAGACCGTCACCTCCGCGACCGGAGTGCTCGTGAAGATCGACGCACCGGCGGCGCGGGCCGCGTCGGCGAACGTGCGCGACACCGTGCCCATCCCGCCCGCCGCGATCATCCACGTGCCATCCGAGCCCGGCAGCCGGCACATGTTGTGCACCAGGAAGTTGTGGCCGGTGCCCGGGTCGTCGGGGCCCGCGTTCAGCCCGGACAGGCCGTCGGTCACCGCGTACATGCTCATCAGCAGTTCGCTCTTGAAGCCGAACCGGGACAGGTAGTCGGCGACCGACCCGCGGACCAGGTCGATGAACGTGCTCTGCAGCTGGGGGCGGATGTGCCGGTCGGCGATCTCCTCGACCGTGCCCGGCTCCCGCAGCCAGGCCGGCGCCAGATCGGCGCGCAGGGCCGCGATCTCCACCTGCATCGCCTCGTCGGCGGTCACGTCGCGGGGCGAGAAGAACCGCTGCATCTGCGCCCGGGTCGCCTCGCGGTCCGTGCCGAACAACAGGTACGGCGAACCGGGGCCGCCCGGAGTGGGCAGGAAGTAGTGCGGGTCGCGGCGCAGCACCGGGATGTCCACGTCGAGCGTGCGCAGCAGCTCCGGCGGCATCAGACCGAGCAGGTACGAGCCGGTGGACTGGCCCAGGCCGGGCACCCGTGGGAACGGCCGCTCGGTGCGGGTGGCTCCGCCGAGCACGCCGGCCGCCTCGAGCACCACGACGTCCAGTCCGGCGCGGGCCAGCAGCACGGCGGAGACCAGGCCGTTGTGGCCGGCCCCGATGATCACCACGTCCGCGCGTTCGGGCAGAGAGCTCATGGCAGCGGAGCCTAGCGCGCCAATCGGCTGACGGTCCGGGCCAGTTCGACCTCGAAAAGTGGCTCCACGTCCGTCATGGCCCACCTGAGATGGCCGAAAACCTCCATCGCCACGATTCCGTACAACCGGGTCCAGGCGGCCACGAAGAGGTAGATCACGGGCAGCGGGAAACGGTCACCGAAGATGTCCAGGTACGGCTTGAACAGCTCGCGCAGTGCCGGGTCGGGCAGGTCGGGGGCCTCGCCGCCGAACGGGTGGCGGGCGTAGTGCTCGCCCAGCACCGTGAAGAAGGTCTCCCCGAACCGGGCCCCGGCGTCGTTGAGCGGGCCGCACCGCTCGGCGAACGGCGTGACCCCGGGCACCGGGCTGCCGAACATCAGCGCGAACTCGGCCGGCCGGTCGAGCGACCAGCGGCGGAACGCGCGGGCCATGTAGCCGACCCGGGCCAGCGGCTCCTCGTCGCCGTGCGCGACCGCCGCGTCGGCCACCGTGGCCCGCAGATCCTCGAACAGGTCGGTGACGATCGCCAGGATCAGGGCATCAAGGCTGGCGAAGTACCGGTACAGGGCGGGGGCGGTCATGCCGAGGTCCCGGGCGATGGCCCGCAGTGAGATGGCGGTCGGGCCGCCGGCGACGAGCAGGCGGCGGGCGGCGTGCTTGATCTCGGTGACGGTCTCCGCGCGCAGCCGTTCGCGGCGGCCGGGCGTGGTCGTCGTCATAGGGTGCTCCGTTGACGAAGGTGAACGGTGTTTGCGAGGGTAAACGGCGTTCACTGGGTTGGCCAAGATCTGGAGCGACTCTAACGGGCCGTGCGGGAGGCAGACACATGTTCGGCTGGTGGGGCAGAGCCGTCGTCCGGCTGCGCTGGTGGGTCATCGCAGCGGCGTTTGCGCTGGTCGTGGCCGGGGCGACGTGGGGTGCCGGCGTCTTCGGCGCCCTCACCGGCGGCGGCTACGACGACCCGGACAGTCCCTCGAACAGGGCAGCCGCGGGCATCGCCGAGCAGCTCGGGCAGCGTGATCCCGACCTGATCGTGCTGTGGTCCAGCGCCACCGGCACCGTCACCGACCCGGCGTTCCGTACGGCGGTGAGCGAGGCCGTCGGCCGGATCCGGGCCGAGGCGGACGTGGCCCAGGTGGCCGCGTACACGGACGGGAACGCGTCGCCGGCCCTCGTCAGCACCGACCGGCGGGCCACCTACGCGGCGGTCTACCTGCGGGCCACGGACGAGGACGGCAAGACCGCCGCGTACCACCGGATCGAGCCGGCCTTCGCCGCACCCGGCCTGACCACCCAGGTCGGTGGGCTCGTCGCCTTCACCGACCAGGCGAACACGCAGACCGAGCAGGACATCACCCGGGCCGAGATCTTCTCGCTGCCGATCCTGTTCATCCTGCTCGTGCTGATCTTCCGCGGCCTGATCGCCGCACTGTCGCCGCTGGTCATCGGCGGTATCGCGATCCTCGGGGCGTTCGTCGCGGTGCGGGCGCTGACCTACCTCACCGACATCTCGGTCTTCGCGATCAACGTCATCACGCTGCTCGGGCTGGGCATGGCCGTGGACTACTCGCTGTTCGTGGTGAGCCGGTTCCGCGAGGAGCTGGCGAACGGGCAGGACGTGAGCGCCGCCATCCGGACTACGGTGGCGACGGCCGGCCGTACCGTCGTGGTCTCGGGTCTGACCATCGTGCTGGCGCTGTCCAGCCTGCTGATCTTCCCGCAGCCGTTCCTCGGCGGCCTGGCCATCGGCGGCATGGCCGCCGTGCTGATCGCGATGCTGGCCGCGCTGACCGTGCTGCCCGCGGCGCTGGTCCTGCTCGGCCACCGCATCGACAAGCTGCGCATCCCGCTGCCGCACAGTGCCCACCCGGGCGCCGGCTGGGCCCGGATCGCGCACAGCGTGATGCGCCGCCCGGTGCTGTACGTCGTCGGCGTGCTCGTCGTGCTGACCGCGTTCGCGGCACCTTTCCTGCGGGTGGAGTTCGGCGGTTTCGACGAGCGGGTGCTGCCCTCCGACAGCTCGGCCCGGATCGTCGGTGAGCGGCTCGCCGCCGGTTTCCCCGGTGGTGGTGAGGAACCGATCACCGTGCTGGTGACCGGTGCGCCGGCCGGCGGGCTGGCGGAACGGATCGCCGGCCTGCCCGACGTCGCCGCCGCCACCGTCACCGCCGAGCGCGGCACCTCGTCGCTGATCACCGTGACCTACCCGGCCGACTTGTCCCGCGCCGAGTCCCGCGAGATCGTGTCGCAGATCCGGGAGCTACCCGCGCCCGTCGGCGCCGAGGTGCTCGTCGGTGGCCGGCCCGCGATCGACCTCGACCTGTTGGAGAGCCTCGCGGCCGGGCTGCCCTGGATGGCGCTGATCATGGCGGTGGCCACGATGCTGCTGCTCTTCCTGGCCTTCGGCTCCATCCTGCTGCCGATCAAGGCCGTGCTGATGAACCTGGCCTCGATCGGGGCGTCCTTCGGCGTGGTCGTCTGGATCTTCCAGGACGGCCACCTGGAGGGCCTGCTGCGCTTCGAGTCCACCGGCTTCGTCGAGCCGAGCAACATGATCCTGGTGCTCGCTGTGCTCTTCGGCCTGGCCACCGACTACGAGGTGTTCCTGCTCTCCCGGGTGCGCGAGGAGTGGGACGCGAGCGGCGACAACACCGCTGCCGTGGCCGCCGGTCTGCAGCGCACCGGCGGCATCATCACCGCCGCCGCGGTGCTGCTGATCACGGTGGTGGCCGGCTTCGCCACCGGCTCGGTGACCGTCATCAAGACCATCGGCGTCGGCATGATCGTGGCCATCATCGTGGACGCGACCCTGGTCAGGGCGCTGCTGGTCCCCGCGACGATGCGACTGCTGGGGCGGTGGAACTGGTGGGCGCCGGGTCCGCTGGCCCGTTTCTACGGCCGCTACGGGATCCACGAGACCCCGGCTCCGCCGGCTCCGGAGGCTCCGGATCGCCGGCCCGCACCCGTCTAGCCCGCTGGAAGGCGCTGGCGCTCTGGGTCGCGGCGAAGCCGGCCAGCAGGATGACGTGGAAGAGGTAGAGCCACAGCCCGACGGCGACCACGCCGCCGATCTCGGTGAAGCCGCCGAACGGCACGCCCAGGTCCAGCGGCAGCGAGCAGAAGAGCACAAAACCGTGCAGGAAGCCGGACAGGTTCGCCGCGGTGAACGAGCCGACCAGCGTGGTGGCCAGCCACTCCGGGCGTCCCGGGGCCACCCCGCGGTAGACCCAGATCACCACGGGGGTCAGGACCAGCCAGGCGGCGAAGAAGGACAGGATCACCCCGGCGACCGCGTACCAGCCGCCCCGGACCCAGAGGCCGCTGGTCACCGGCAGCGCCAGGAACAGCGCGAGCAGCAGGGCGGGGGAGGCGGCCAGCAGCGGCAGCCAGAGGATCCGGCCGCGCCAGCCGACCAGCGCCTCGCCCGGCTCACGCAGGGACACGAAGGCGCGGCGCAGGCCCTCGCCGTACAGGGTGGCGGGCAGCAGGCTGGCCACGGCGAGCATCGGGGTCAGGTGCAGACCGGCCTCGATCAGCGCGGCGAGCGCGCGCGGCGCCCCGATCGCGTCCGGCAGGGCGTCGATCGTGCGCCCGGTGAGCCGGCGGACCCGGTCGGCCCCGGCGATCAGGCCGGTGATCCAGATCGCCAGCAGCGCCACCGGCACCACGGCGATCCCCGCGTAGAAGGTCACCGCGGCCGAGTACAGGGCGAGGTCACGCCCACGGAGCAGCCGGAACGGCGCCGACAGTTTTCGGCGCACGTCCGCCACCCGGGATCTCATGGCTCACCCTTACCCAGTGCGGCGCTACGATCCACCCGCCGGCGCCTCGACCCGGCAGGGGAAGATGAACGTCATGCGTGAGTTGGTACTGCTCGGCTCGACCGGATCCATCGGCACCCAGGCCATCGACATCGTCCGGCGCAACCCGGACCGGTTCCGGGTGGTCGCGCTCGGTGCCGGCGGCGGCAACGTCGAGGTGCTCGCCGCGCAGGCGCTCGAGCTGGCCGTCGACGTGGTCGGCGTGGCCCGCTCCAGCGTCGTGCAGGACCTGCAGCTCGCCTTCTACGCCGAGGCGCAGAAGCGCGGCTGGGCCACCGGCGACTTCAAGCTGCCGAAGATCGTCGCCGGGCCGGATGCGATGACCGAGCTGGCGCAGTGGCCCTGTGACGTGGTGCTCAACGGGGTGGTGGGCAGTCTCGGGCTGCCGCCGACGCTGGCCGCGCTGCGCTGCGGGCGTACCCTCGCGCTCGCCAACAAGGAGTCCCTCGTCGCCGGCGGCCCGCTGGTCAAGGCCGCGGTGACGCGGCCGGGGCAGATCGTGCCGGTCGACTCGGAGCACTCGGCGCTGGCCCAGTGCCTGCGCGGCGGATCGGCCGCCGAGGTCCGGCGACTGGTCCTGACCGCCAGCGGGGGAGCGTTCCGCGACCGACGGCGCGCGGAGCTGACGAACGTCACACCGGAGGAAGCGCTCAAGCACCCGACGTGGGACATGGGCCCGGTGGTGACGATCAACTCCGCCACCATGGTCAACAAAGGTCTCGAGGTGATCGAGGCGCACGAGCTGTTCGACGTGCCGTACGACGCCATCGAGGTGATGGTGCACCCGCAGTCGGTGCTGCACTCGCTGGTGGAATTCGCCGACGGCTCGACTCTTGCCCAGGCCAGCCCGCCGGACATGCGGCTGCCCATCGCGCTCGCGCTGGCCTGGCCGGAGCGGGTGCCCGACGCCGCGGCGGCCGTCGACTGGACGCTGGCGCACAACTGGGAGCTGCGTCCGCTGGACGACGACGCCTTCCCGGCCGTCCGGCTGGCCAAGGCCGCCGGTACGGCCGGACGGTGCCGGCCGGCCATCTACAACGCCGCGAACGAGGAGTGTGTGGCCGCGTTCGTGTCCGGTCGGCTACCTTTTCTGGGCATCGTCGACACCCTCGAGGCGGTGCTCGCGGCGGCCCCCGATTTCGACGAGCCGGGTACCGTCGAGGACGTGCTGACCGCGGAGGCCTGGGCGCGTGCCCAGGCCCAGCGGATGATCGCTACGGCGGCTGAAGGAGCCTGATGCTGTACTGGTTGGGGACGGCGGCCTTCGCGCTGGCTATCTTGATCTCGGTGAGCCTGCACGAGCTGGGCCACATGATCACGGCGAAGCGCTACGGGATGAAGGTCACCCAGTACTTCGTCGGCTTCGGGCCGACCATCTTCTCGTTCCGCCGCGGCGAGACGGAGTACGGCCTCAAGGCCATCCCGCTCGGCGGGTTCTGCAAGATCGTCGGGATGACGCCGCAGGACGACGACGTCTCGGAGCAGGACCAGCCGCGGGCCATGTGGCGGTACCCGGTGTGGAAGCGCACGGTCGTGATGTCGGCCGGCTCCCTCACCCACTTCGCCCTCGCGATCGTCGCCGCCTGGTGCGCCGCGGTCTTCGTCGGCCTGCCCAACCCCGACGTGCCGCAGACCGTGCAGCAGCAGGTCGCCCTGCCGGCCCAGATCACGGTGGCCGACTGCGTGCCGATCGTGCTCAGCGCGAACGAGTGCAAGGTGGGCACGGGCACCGACGTCGCCGGCCCGGCCGCCGCCGCCGGGCTGAAGACCGGCGACGTCATCACCAAGGTCGGCAACACCCCGATCACCAGCTACGGCCAGCTCACCGACGCCATCCGCGGCAGCCGGCCGGGCCCGACGGTCTTCGAGTACACCCGCGACGGCCAGCCCGGTAGGACCACGGTCACCATGATCGCCGCGCAGCGCCCGCCGCTGGCCGACCCGGAGGGCAAGGTCGCCGAGGTCTCGGTGGTCGGCATCGGGCAGAGCATCAACATCCCCGGCACGGTCACCTACGGCCCGCTCGACGCCGTGCCCGCGAGCCTGCGGTACGACTGGAGCCTGGTCGAGGGCTCGTTCGTGGCGATGAAGCGGATCCCGGAGAAGATCCCGGCGCTGTGGAACTCGATCACCGGCTCGGAGCGCGACCCGAACACCCCGATCAGCGTCATCGGCGCCAGCCGGCTGGGCGGCGAGGCGATCGAGCGCGGCGTGCCCGAGATCTTCCTGCTGATCTTCATCTCGCTGAACGTCTTCATCGGCATCTTCAACCTGCTGCCGCTGCTGCCGCTCGACGGTGGCCACATCGCCATCGCCTGGTACGAGCGGGTCCGCTCGTGGATCTACGGCAAGCTGCACAAGCCCGACCCCGGCCGCGTCGACTACTTCAAGCTGATGCCGCTGACCTACGCCGTCATCCTGATCGGTGGGGCGTTCACGCTGCTCACCGCCACGGCCGACGTGATCAACCCGATTACCATCTTCTCTAAGTGAGAGTGCGCACATGACCGCTGTCAGTCTCGGTATGCCGGCCGTACCGCCGCCGCCGCTGGCCTCCCGCCGGCAGAGCCGCCAGATCATGGTCGGCAACGTGCCGGTCGGCGGGGGCGCGCCGGTGAGCGTGCAGTCGATGACGACCACGCTGACCGCCGACGTCAACGCGACGCTGCAGCAGATCGCCGAGCTCACCGCCTCGGGCTGCCAGATCGTCCGGGTCGCCGTGCCGTCGCAGGACGACGTCGAGGCGCTGCCGGCCATCGCGAAGAAGTCGCAGATCCCGGTCATCGCCGACATCCACTTCCAGCCGCGGTACGTCTTCGCCGCGATCGACGCCGGCTGCGCGGCGGTCCGGGTCAACCCGGGCAACATCCGCCAGTTCGACGACAAGGTCAAGGAGATCGCCAAGGCCGCGGGCGACGCCCGGGTGCCGATCCGGATCGGCGTGAACGCGGGCTCGCTGGACAAGCGGATCATGCAGAAGTACGGCAAGGCCACCGCCGAGGCGCTGGTCGAGTCGGCGCTGTGGGAGTGCTCACTGTTCGAGGAGCACGGCTTCCGCGACATCAAGATCTCGGTCAAGCACAACGACCCGGTGGTGATGATCCGCGCGTACCGCCAGCTCGCCGAGCAGTGCGACTACCCGCTGCACCTCGGTGTCACCGAGGCCGGTCCGGCGTTCCAGGGCACGATCAAGAGCGCGGTGGCCTTCGGCGCGCTGCTGGCCGAGGGCATCGGCGACACCATCCGGGTGTCGCTGTCGGCGCCGCCGGTCGAGGAGATCAAGGTCGGCCAGGGCATCCTGGAGGCGCTGGGCCTGCGCGAGCGCGGCCTGGAGATCGTCTCCTGCCCGTCCTGCGGCCGCGCCCAGGTGGACGTCTACACGCTGGCCGAGCAGGTGACGGCGGCGCTCGAGGGCTTCCCGGTGCCGCTGCGCGTGGCGGTCATGGGCTGCGTCGTGAACGGCCCGGGCGAGGCCCGCGAGGCCGACCTGGGGGTGGCTTCCGGCAACGGCAAGGGCCAGATCTTCGTCCGGGGCCAGGTCATCAAGACGGTGCCGGAATCGATCATCGTGGAGACGCTGGTCGAGGAGGCCCTGCGGCTGGCCGACCAGATGGGCGCCGAGCTGCCGGACGAGCTCCGCGAGCTCCTGCCCGGCCCCACCGTCACCGTCCACTGAGGTCCGCGCCGTCCGATCCCGACCCGCCTCGCCGCAGGCCGGGCCGGTCGGCGTCGCGCCACTGCGCCGGGGTCGCCTGGTGCTCGGCGCGGAACCGTTTGATGAAGTAGCTGACGTCGGGATACCCGACCCGGTGGCTGATCGCCGCCACCGTCAGGCCGGTGGTCGACAGCAGCAGGCGGGCCTGCTGCATGCGCCGCTGCGCGATCCACTGCTGCACCGTCCGGCCGGTCTTGCGGCGGACGACCGTGGTGAGATGGCCGGTGGTCAGGGCCAGCTCGGCGGCGACGTCGGTCAGCGAGATGGGCTCGTGGTAGCGCCGCTCGATGACCTCGAAGACGGCGGCGAGCAGCGGCTCGTCGGACGAGCGCAGCTGGCCCGCGACGTCGGTGGACAGCCGGGCCGCGGCGACCAGCACGAGAGTCAGGTGGGCGAGCGCGGCCTCCTGGTAGCCGTCGCGCCGGGCCCGTAGTTCGGCTTCGAGCGTGGCGAAGCGGGCCACCCAGGCGTCCCGGTCGGCGGCGGGGATCTCCAGTCGCTGCGCGCGGTCGATGCCGCGGGCGAACGGGAACAGCAGCGGGTGCGCGCGCCACGACGAATAGGCTCCGGGCGTACCGGGGCGGATGACGTCGGCCGGAAACCAGACCACCCAGCCGTCGGTGGCGACCTCCTCGTGCGGGCCGGTGAAGGACACGACCTGCCCGGGCGCGATGACGAACAGATCGCCGTCGGCCACCGGCCACTCCCGCTCGTCGAGCACGATCGTCCCGGCGGCCCGGTGCGCGTAGAAGAGCACCAGGAAGTCGTGCGTGTGCGAGCCGGCGGGCGGACCGCCGCTCGCAGGGTTCTCCGGCAGACGGGTGATCGCGATCGGGGCGGCGCCGGGCACGTGGCCGAAGGCGATGACCGGGACACCCCGGCCGGTCGCCCCCACCTGCCGGGCCCTTCCCCAGGTCGGCACCGAAGATCGTCGCATCCCGGCCACGGATCGCCCGTTGTTGCTTTCCTCGTCCCGCATGAGGCTGAGAGTACGACCGAACTTCGTCGGACTCGACAGGAGCGCGACATGAACCGACAGACACACGCCCGGGACGACCAGCACTACCTGCCGGCCATGGGCAGACACTGGCTGCTGCCCCTCTACGACCCGTTCACCCGGCTGGCGCGGGTCGGCCGGATCCACGCTCAGCTGCTCGACCGTGCGGACCTGCGGCCGGGCCAGCGGATCCTGGAGATCGGCTGCGGCACGGGCAATCTGCTGACCGCCCTCGGGCGGCGCGCGCCCGACATCGAGGCCGTGGGCATCGACCCGGACCCGGCGGCGCTGCGCCGGGCCCGGCGCAAGGCCGCCCGCCGCAGACTGCCGATCCGGTACGAGCAGGCGTTCGCCGGCCACCTGCCCCAGCCCGACGCGAGCTTCGACCGCGTCCTGTCGTCGTTCATGCTGCACCACCTCGACGAGGAGGAACGCGGGCGAGCGCTGGGCGAGGTCCGTCGCGTCCTGCGCCCGGGCGGCGAGTTCCACGTGGTCGACATCGACGCCACGCCGTCAGGCACCGGCCGGGCGCACCGCCGTCCCCTGGTGGCGGACAGCGTCCCGGAACGCGTGCTGGCCTCGATGACAGAGGCCGGCCTGACGGGCGTCCAGGAGAACGGCCGCGAGAGAGCCCGCTTCGGCGCCTACGCCTTCTACCGCGCCGAGAAGTGACAGCCCGGGCCGAGTGGCGGGCTTGTGGGCGGGCACGTCCCCTGGACGCGGCCATGGCAGCGACAGCCGCCGGCGTGGCGAGTGCCCTGTTTGCCGTCGCCGTCGTGGCGTTCAGCTTCGCGTAGTACAACGGCGACCGGCGCATCGACTGGGCGCAGGCCGCCGGCGTCGGCCTGCTCGCCGCCGCATGCGTCCGGGCGATCGCGGTCAACGCCGTCGTGACCACCCCCGACTGAACCGCACCCGCCGCGCCGGGCGTCCGGGCGGCCACCGGAATCGCCCGGCGGCGGGTGCTCAGCCGGAGTTCCGCCGGCTCGCCTGTGTGCGGGTGGAGGACGGTGTTGCGGTTGGGGACCGTTGCTCGCCGTAGCTGAATGGAAAGGGGTCCCCGCTCACTCGTCGGCGAGGATCGCGTAGAGCTTGCGCTTGGTTTCGTTGAGGACTTCCAGGGCCTTGTCGCGCTGCTCCGGGGTGCCGTTGAAGCCCACCTGGCGCAGCGCGTCCATGATCCCGATCGCCGCGTCGCGGAAGTCCTGGACCTGGGACATCGTGTCGTTGCTGAACTGGGCCCACGGCGGGTTCTCCGCCGCGACGGTCGCTTCCTCGCGGCCGGCGTCGGTCAGGGTGAAGCGCTTGCGGCCGCCCGTCGCCTCGGCCTCGATGAGGCCTTCGTCCTCGAGCAGCTGCAGGGTCGGGTAGACCGAGCCCGGGCTCGGGCGCCAGATGCCGCCGGTGCGGCTCTCCAGCTCCTGGATCATCTCGTAGCCGTGCATCGGCCGCTCCAGCAGCAGGGCCAGCAGGGCCGGGCGCACGTTGGGCCGGCTACCGCGGCCACCGCGGCGATGGCCGCGTCCGCCCGGGCCGAAGCCGGGGCCGCCGAAACCAGGACCGCCGAAGCCGGGCCCGCCCTGACCGAACGGGAACCCGGGCGGGAAGCCGAAGCCGCGCATCAGGCCCTCGCGCAGGCTGCCGGGGTGACCGTGTCCCTCGCGCATGTGGTGGTGTCGCATGACCTTCTCCGATCTGTTGTCGATAGTTAGACGATATATCGGCAACATGTCATCGGCAAGGGTTTCTCCGATCGGAGGGGGCGGCGCGGGTGTATCCGGGCTGCCATCTGGCAATCTGGTAGCTGTGTTGACGGTGCCCATCCGCCAGCTCGGTGAGTCCGAGCGGGCGACGGTCGAGCGGATCCTCGACCAAGACCCCTACGCCGGCGCTCAGATCGCCGAGCGCGTAGCGGCGCACGGGCTCAACTGGTGGCGTTCCGACGGCCGGATCTACGGCTACGGCACCGGCCGCCGCATCGAATCGCTCTGCTGGTCCGGCGCACATCTCGTGCCGGTGTGCACGACGCCGGCCGCGGTGGCCGCCTACGCCGACCTGCTCGGCGCCGAGCCGCGCATCTGCTCGTCGATCATCGGGCGGGCCGAGGCCGTGCTCGACCTCTGGGAGCGTCTCGGCGGGCACTGGGGCCCGGCCCGCGACGTGCGGCCGCACCAGCCGCTGCTGGTCGCCGACCGGGAGGCCCCGGTCGCGCCCGACCCCGAGGTGCGCCTGGTGCAGCCCGGCGAGGTGGATCAGCTCTTCCCGGCCGCGGTCGCGATGTACACCGAGGAGGTCGGCGTCTCGCCGCTGGTCGACGACGGCGGGCGCGGCTACAAGCGGCGGATCTCCGACCTGGTGCGGTCGAAGCGGGCCTACGCGCGGTTCGTGGGCGACCGGGTCGTCTTCAAGGCCGAGCTGGCGATCGTCACCCGGCGCACCACGCAGGTGCAGGGCGTGTGGGTGGACCCGGAATTCCGCGGGCAGGGAATGGCCGCGGGGGCCATGGCGGCGGTGCTGCGGGACGCGCTGCGCCGGGTGGCGCCGACCGTGAGCCTGTACGTCAACGACTACAACGCGCCCGCCCGCCGGGTCTACGCGCGCTGCGGTTTCGTGCCGAACGGCAGCTTCGCCACCGTCCTCTTCTAGGGCCGGCCCAGCCCCGTGATGAGCTCACCCAGCGCCGCGGCGCCACCCTGCTGCAGCTCCGGTGTGGGCACCAGGGCCATCACCGGGACGTCGACGCCGGCCTCCGCATAGCGCGCCACGTGCTCGCGGCACTGCTCCGGTGAGCCGTGCACGATCAGCTCGTCCACCACCTCGTCCGGGATCGCCGCCAGCGCACCCTTGCGGTCGCCGGCCGCCCAGGCCGTCCACATCGGAGCCAGCACGGGCTCCCGGCCCAGCCAGCGGTGGAACTCCGCGTACGCCGGGACCGTCAGGTAGGCCGCGATCATCCGGCGGCCGACCGTGCGGGCATAGGCCGCGTCCTTGGTCGGGCACACGAAGATGCGCGCGACCACGTCGAAGCCCGGCCGGTCGGACTTGGCCTCGGCCAGCGCCCGGGGCACGTCGGTGGCCGCCAGCCAGTTCAGGATCACGCCGTCGGCGGCCGACGCGGCCAGCCGGAGCATGCCGGGACGCAGGGCGGCGAGCAGCACTCCCGGCGGGGTCGCGGGCGGGCGTTCGAGGCGGAAACGGCGTACCCGGAAGGTCTCGAACTCGCGGTCGACCATCTCGCCGGCCAGGGCCGCGCGCAGGAACTCCAACATGTCCCGGCTGCGGGCGAACGGGCTGGTGAAGTCGGCCGCGTTCCAGTCGCCGACCACGACCGGTGACGACGCGCCGATGCCGAGCTGGAACCGGCCCGGTGCGGCCTCGGCCAGGGCGGCGGCCGTCATTGCGAGCAGAGCCGGGCCGCGGGTGAAGACCGGGGTGATCGCGGTCCCGAGCCGGGCCCGTGGCTGCCAGGCGGCGGCGAGGGTCAGCGGGGTGAAGGCGTCGGTGCCGGCCACCTCGGACGACCACAGGTCGGTGAAACCCGCGTCGGTCAGCGCCGCGAACACCGCGGCGTGCTCGGCCAGCGGCACCCCGCCCAGCGGTACGGTCATTCCCCATCGCGTCGACATCACCCGATCCTGCCCTGTGATCGAGGTGAGGTCCACCACCGGGCCAGGGTCGCCAAGGGCGTCCGCCGGGTCGCTCGAGCGACCCGGCGGCACCACACCTCAGCCGACGGTGGAGCGGCTGCGCCAGGCGGTCGCGAAGGACGTCCGCCCGTTGGTACGCAGCAGCGACCCCTCGTAGACGCGGGCGCCGACGGCGAGGAACACCACCGTGGAGACCGCCAGCACGAGCAGGGACACCACCGGCTCCCAGCCCGCCGCGTCCCCGGTGAACAGGCGCACCGGCATCGCGATCGGCGAGGAGAACGGGATGTAGGACAGCGCCGTCATCGCCGCGGCGTTCTCCTGCAGGAACAGCACCGCGAAGAACGGTCCCATCACCGCGAGCTGCAGCGGGGCCGAGGCGCCGTTGATGTCCTCCTGCCGCGCCGCCAGCGCGCCCACCCCGGCCCACAGGGTGGCCAGCATGACGAAGCCGATCAGGAAGAACGGCAGGAACCAGGCGATGGTCGGCCCGACCAGAGCGGTCACGTCGGCGTCGACCCCGGCGATGCGCATGCCGACCAGCGCCACCACCGCGATCAGGGCGATCTGCCCGAACGCCAGCAGCGTCATCGCCGCCACCTTGCCGGCCAGCAGCGCCCGTACGGGCACGCTGGCGACGAGGATCTCGACGATGCGGGTCTGCTTCTCCTCGGTCACGCTCATGGCGATCTGCAGCCCGAAGGTGAACGAGGTCATGAAGAACAGGAAGGCCAGGGCGAACGGCACGAGGAAGGCCAGGAACGGGTCGGTGGCGTCCGGGTCGAGCAACCGCACCGGCGGCGCGGTGCTGAGCGCCTCCACCACCTCACCCGGCGCCTCCTCCAGGCCGAGCACGGTCGGGCCGGCGACCACGGCCGCCTCCACGTCGCCGTCGCGCACGAGCCGTTCGGCCTCGGCGTCGGTGGTGACCGGACGCACCTCCAGGCCGGCCCGCTGCAGCGCCGTGGCCACCGTGGGGTCGGTCGTGGCGACCTTGGCCGGGCCGCCGTCGAGCAGGCTCGGCAGCACGGTGCTGGCGATGGCGATCAGCAGGAAGAAGGCCGTGCTGATCAGGAACGTCTTGTCCCGGAGCTTGACCCGGATCTCGCGGGCGGCGACGAGCCGGGCGGCGGCAAGGGTGGTCACTGGTTCACCTCTCGGAAGATCTCGGCGAGCGACGGCGTGACCGGACCGAAGGAACGGACCGGGCCCCGGGCCAGCGCGGCCCGCAGCACCTCCTGGTCGTCGGTGCCGGGAGCCAGATCGAAGACCGCGCGGGCGCCGTCCAGGTCGATCAGCGTCACCCCCGGCTGGTCGCGCAGCCAGCCGGCGTCGGTGTCGACCTCGACGGCGAACCGGGGGAGCGCATAGCCGGCCCGCAGCTCCGTCCGGCTGCCCGAGGCCCGGATCCGGCCGCCGGCGATGATCACCAGGTCGTCGCAGAGCCGCTCGACCACGTCGAGCTGGTGGCTGGAGAAGAGCACCGGGGCCCCCGCGGCCGCGCGTTCACGCAGCACGCCGACGACCACGTCGACGGCGAGCGGGTCGAGCCCGGAGAAGGGCTCGTCCAGCACCAGCACCTCGGGGTCGTGCACCAGCGCGGCGGCGATCTGCACGCGCTGCTGATTGCCGAGCGAGAGCTTCTCCACCTGCTCGCCGGCCCGGTCGCCCAGCCCGAGACGCTCCAGCAGAGCGTCGGTGTTGCGGCGGGCGGCGTCGGCGCTCAGCCCGTGCAGGCGGCCCAGATAGATGATCTGGTCGCTGATCGTCATCTTCGGATAAAGGCCGCGTTCCTCGGGCATGTACCCGAACCGGTGCCGCAGCTGCCGGGTAAGCGGGACGCCCTGCCAGGTCACCTCGCCGGCGTCCGCCGCGAGCACGCCGAGCATGATCCGCATCGCTGTGGTCTTGCCGGCGCCGTTCGCGCCGACGAAGCCGGTCATCCGCCCGGCCTCCACAGTGAACGAGACGTCCTCGAGCACCCGCCGGTCCCCGAAGCTGCGACTGACGGCCTCGACTTTCAGCACGTTGGTCATGGTGACCACGCTAGGGCGCTTTCGCCGCCCGCGAGTCCGGCCCGAGGATGATCACCGGGGTCCTCCGCTAGGAGGACCCCGGCCGCACCACCCCGAGCTCGTACGCGAGCACGACCGCCTGCGTCCGGTCCCGCGCCCCGATCTTCATCAGCACCCGGCTCACGTGCGTCTTGACGGTGGTCTCGCCCAGCCGCAGCCGCCCGGCGATCTCGGCGTTGGTGGCCCCGCCGGCCATCAGCACCAGCACCTCGTGCTCGCGCGGGGTCAGCTCGGCCAGCCGGGCCCCGGCGCCGGGCTGCCGCAGGGCCGGATTGGCGAAGGTCTCGATGACCCGCCGGGTGATCGCGGGCGCGAGCAACGCGTCCCCCGCCGCCAGCACCCGGACCGCCTCGGTCAGCGCCTCCGGGGTGCCGTTCTTGAGCAGGAAGCCGCTGGCCCCGGCCTGCAGCGCGGCGAACAGGTAGTCGTCGCGGTCGAAGGTGGTCAGGATCAGCACCGACGGGCCGTCCCGGGCGGTGACCCGCCGGGTCGCCTCCAGCCCGTCCATGCCGGGCATCTCGACGTCCATCAGGATCACGTCGGGCCGCAGCCGCCCGGCCAGGTCGACCGCCTGGATGCCGTCGGCGGCCTCACCGACCACCTCGATGTCGTCCTCGCTCTCCAGGATGGCCCGGAAACCGGTCCGCACCAGCTGGTGGTCGTCGGCCAGCAGCACCCGGATCATCGCTGCTCCCCGGCGACGGCCAGGGCCCGGGACAGGGGCAGCCGCGCGCGGACGCGGTAGCCGCCGCCGATGCGCGGTCCGCTCTCCAGTACGCCCTCGTGCACCGCGACCCGCTCGCGCATGCCGATCAGGCCCAGTCCGCCGGTGGGACCGGGAACGGCGCCGCGGCCGTCGTCGGCCACGTCGACCTCCAGCTCGCCGGCCAGGTACCGGATCCGGATGTCCAGGGTGGTCGCGTGGGCGTGTTTCAGCGTGTTCGTCACGGCCTCCTGGATGATCCGGTACGCCGCCTGCGACACCGAGCCGGGCAGGGGCACCGGGTCGCCGTACACGTTGCAGGTCGCGGTGAGGCCCGCCTCCCGGGCGCGGATCACCAGCTCGTCGACCCGTTCCAGGGCGGCCTCGGCCGGCGGCTGCTCGCCGGCGCCGCCGGTGTCGCGCAGCGCACCCAGCATGCGGCGCAGCTCCTCCACAGCGGTCCGGGCGCTGTCCTCGACGGCTGTCAGCGCCGTGCGGGCCCGCTCGGGGTTCTTGTCCAGCATCCGGCGGCAGGCCGAGGCCTGGATGCCCATCACCGACACGTGGTGGGCGACGACGTCGTGCAGCTCCCGGGCGATCCGGACCCGCTCGCCGATGACCGCGCGCTCACCGGCCACCGCCTGCGCCGCCCGCAGCTCGGCCGTGCGCCGCTCGAGCTGCCACTGCCGCCGCGCGGCCTCGCCCAGGGCGTACGCGAAGCCGAAGAACGCCGCGTTGACGATGATGCTGTTCAGCAGACCGGCCAGCAGCGGGGGGAGCTCGCCGGAGGCGCCGGGCGGCCCGTCCGCCAGGATCTCGTCGTGGGCCAGGAACCACGCGACGCCCAGCCAGACGAACATCGCGGCGATGACGGCCAGGCGCAGCCGACGGCTCCGGCGCCGGTCCCGGCCCCAGGCGCCGAGGGTGTAGATCGCGACGAAGAGCGCCCCGGTGACCAGCTGCTGCTCCTGCGAGCCGCGGACCTGACCGCCGATGTAGGAGATCGCGACCAGCACCACCACGACGTCCGGGTGGCTGCGCCGCCAGATCAGCGGCAGCGTCACCGCCAGCGACCAGCCGATCTGCTCGATCACCGAGGGCGCGGAGCCGGAGGACAGCAGGCCGAAGCTGCGGGCCAGGAAGACGTTGAGGACCGCGATCGTGGCGACGGTCAAGGCGATGCCGAGGTCGATGCGGCGCTGGCGCGGTGTCGGTCCGGGGCGCGGCCCGTCGTCGACGGTCGGGGACGTCATCCACCGACGATCGCACGGCTCCCGGGCCCGGGGGCAGGGCGGGTGCGGCGGATCATGGCGGCGGCGATCGACGTGCCGACCAGCCAGCTCACCGCCACCACCAGGGCCGCCCGTTCGAGCCCGGCGCTCAGCGGCCCGCGGCCGGCCAGCAGCATGGTCAGCCCGAGGGCGGCACCGAGCGGCACGATGATCGCGACGGCGGTGGTGGCCAGCCGGCGCAGCACCGGCCCGAAGGGTGCGGAGAGGGCCACCAGCGCCATGGCCCCGGCCAGCAGCACCATGCCGATGACGCTGGCCACGGTGTGGCTGACGTCGGCGACGGTCGTCGGCTCGTACGGCGGGAGCGGGCAGCCGCTGGTGCACGGCACCACACCCGACGTCCCGGCCAGCACCGCCGCCAGGCCGAGCAGCGTCGCCACCGGCCGCGAGTCGCGTCCCAGGACCCGGCCCAGCAGCGCCACCCCCAGGGCCAGCCCGACGAGCCCGCAGCGGTACGCGACAGCCAGCGGCATGCCGGTGGTGCCCGCCTCGCTGACGTAGCCCTCGGTCCAGGGGCCCGGCGCGGCGACCAGCCCGGCCAGCATGGTGAGCGCGCCCACCAGGACTGCCGCGCCGGCCAGGGCAGCGACCCGGTCGTGGCGGTACCCGAGCGCAACCATGATCTCCACCGTAGCCCGGCGGCGCGCCCGGACTGATCCAATGGTGGGTGTGGGAGAGCGGCGCACGATCGTGGTCACCGGTGGCAGCTCGGGCATCGGGCTGGCCGCGGCCGCCGCGTTGGCCCGCGGTGGTGACGAGGTGGTGCTGCTCGGCCGCGATCCCGGCCGGCTGCGGCGTGCGGTCGAGGTGGTGCGGGAGGCCGGCGGGCGCACGCCGGCGGCGTACCGGGCCGACTTCGCGGTGCTGGACGAGGTGCGCTCGGCCGGTGCCGCGCTGGCGGCGGTCCACGAGCGGGTCGACGTGCTGGTCAACAACGCCGGGCAGCTGGCGCCGGCGCGGCGGTTGACCGTCGACGGGTTCGACCCGTGCGTCCAGATCAACCATCTCGGCGGTTTCCTGCTCGCCCACCTGCTGCTGGACCGGCTGCGGGCGGCGGCGCCCGCGCGGATCGTCACGACCGGTTCCGCGGCCGAGGCGTGGGGCACGCTGGACGTGCGGCGGCCCGGGCGGCGTCAGGTGAGCCGGTGGGCCGCGTACGGCGCCAGCAAACAGGCCAACCTGCTGTTCACGATCGAGGCAGCCCGGCGCTGGGGCCCGTACGGGATCGTGCCGACCTGCTTCTTCCCCGGCCTGATCCGCAGCCGCTTCGGCCGGCAGAGCCCGCTGTTCTCCCTCGGCAAGCTGGTCTTCCGCAGCCCGGAGCAGGGCGCGGACACGCTGCTGTGGCTGGCCGGCGATCCGGCCGCCGCGATGCCCGGCGGCTACTTCGCGTGGCGCAGGCCGTTCGGCGCCACCGGGCGTTCCGTCGATCCGGCCCGCGCCCGGCACCTCTGGGACTCCAGCCTGGCCGCCGTCTACGGCGCCGAGGGGGAGCGGTCGCCGCGGGGCGAGCCGTAGTAATGGGTGGTCGCGATGTCCGGCCGGGTGGTGGTCGGCAGGTCCGCGTCGTCGTCGGCGGTCAGCGTGCCGCCCAGCTCGACGATGCGCCGGTGCGCCGCCGCCAGCCTGTCCTCCAGGGTCACGATCCGGCAGGCCGCGGTGAGCAGCATGCCCTCGTCCAGTAACTGCCGGACCCGGACGGCGAGTTGCAGCTGGTGCCGCGAGTAGCGGCGGTGCCCGCCCAGCGAGCGTTCCGGCTCGATCAGGCCGGCCGAGCCCAGGCTGCGCAGGAAAGCCGGCGTCACGCCGATCATGTCAGCGGCCCGGCCCATGGTGTACGCCGGGAAGTCGGCGTCGTCGAACGCGGTGCTCATGGTGCCTTCCGTGGGGGGTTGGACACAGTCCAAGGCCCCGGCGGGTTACCGGGGCCTTGGCTGTTCAATTCTGTGGCCGACCGTCGTCGGCGAGGCTCATCTGCTTGCGTGCCGCTAGCGGATGGCCTGAGTAAGGGGCATCGGCTGCCATCACCTCTTGTCGGGTCGGGGACTTTGCGAGTTCGCGTTGCTGCGGTATCTCGTCCTCCTTACCAACTCAGAGTCATTGCCAGTTGCGTGCCGGCTGTGCGTGGCCGACTCCTGTGATGTTAGGCCCGCCACAAGCATATTTCTAGTCTCGCCGCTGTAGATTTTTAGGGCGAATGGGGCGGCGGCACGGGACGGGCGCGTGGCACAGCGCGATGCTGCGTCGAGAGAGAGGTGACCGCGCCCCGCGCCGCCGCGGGTGGGGAGCCGTGGGCTGCCCCGGGTCTTCCGCGAAGCCTGCCGAGGGCCCGCGCGCCGAGTGGCGTCGTCAGTGCAGTTGCCCTGACATGTCTACGAGTGTGCGGGTTGCTTCTGGCGCCCGGCAACGCAATTAACGCGGTTCATTGACGGCCGTAACACCGCGGGTAGATCATCACCGAACAGCGGTGGCCCAGGTCACATCTGCCCCTCGGATCCAGGGAGTCGTTATGAGCGTTGAGCCTCCCAGCACCGACGAAGAACGCCTCGCCCAGCTCGGCTATCAGCAGGAACTGCACCGCCGACTGTCCGGCTTCTCGAACTTCGCGGTCTCCTTCTCGATCATCTCCATCCTGGCCGGCGCGATCACCTCGTACGGGATCGCCATGAACGCCGGTGGCCCGCTGGCCATCACGCTCGGCTGGCTCTTCGTCGGCATCATGGTCACCTTCGTGGCGCTGGCGATGGCCGAGGTCTGCTCGGCCTATCCCACCGCCGGCGCCCTCTACTGGTGGGCCGCCGCGCTCGCCAAACGCAACAAGGCGGCGTGGGCCTGGTTCATCGGCTGGTTCAACTTCCTCGGCGAGGTGGCCGTCACCGCGGCGATCGACTTCGGCGCGGCCATCACCACGTCGGCGTTCCTGAGCCTGACCTTCGACATGGAGGTCACCAAGGGCCGCACGTTCCTGATCTTCCTGTGCCTGATCGTGGCCCACGGCCTGCTGAACACCTTCGGGGTCAGCCTGGTCCGGCTGCTCTCCGACGTCAGCGCCTGGTGGCACCTGATCGGCGTGGCGGTCATCGTGGTCGTCCTCGCCGTCGTGCCCGACCAGCACAAGCCGATCTCGGAGGTGTTCTTCGAGGTCCGCAACGAGACCGGCTTCACCTTCACCGGCGCGGCCGTGTACGCGGTCCTGATCGGCCTGTTGATGGCCCAGTACACGTACACCGGCTACGACGCCTCGGCGCACGTGGCCGAGGAGACCCACGACGCCGCCCGCGCCGCACCGCGCGGCATCGTGCTCTCGGTCGTGGTCTCGGTGATCGCCGGTTTCCTGCTGCTGACGGCGATCACCTGGTCGATCCAGGACTACGACGCGCAACGCACCACCGAGCTGGGGCTGCCGCCGGCGCAGATCTTCATCGACGCGGCCGGCGACAACCTGGGCGCCTTCCTGCTGTTCATCTGCGTGGTCGCCCAGTTCTTCTGCGGCATGGCGTCGGTGACGGCCAACTCCCGGATGTCGTACGCGTTCGCCCGCGACGGTGCGCTGCCCGGCTCCCGGCTGTGGAAGCAGGTCAACGCCCGGACCGGTACGCCGACCAACTCCATCTGGCTCTGCGTGACGCTGTCCACCCTGCTGGTGCTGCCGTCGCTGTGGAACACCACGGCGTACGCGGCGGCGACCTCCATCGCGGTCATCGGGCTCTACATCGCCTACGTCGGCCCGGTGCTGCTGCGCCGGCTCAACCCGGACTTCCAGCCGGGGCCGTGGAACCTGGGCCGGTGGAGCGCCCCGATCGGCTGGATCGCGATCGTCTGGGTGGCGTTCATCTGCGTGCTGTTCGTCCTGCCGGTGGCCGGCCCGATCAGCGCGGCGAACTTCAACTACACGATCGTGGCCGTCCTCGTCGTCGTCGGCGGAGCCACGCTGTGGTGGCTGATCAGCGCCCGCAAGTGGTTCACGGGTCCGAAGCAGAACCTGATCGAGAAAGCCGCGCACGGAGAGCCGACGTTGCCGGCCGGGGAGTGATCTATTAGTAGGCGGGGCCGGGCACCTGCCCGGCCCCTCGTACCCCCTGGAGGGAACCGGATGGATCTCGAAGATCTGGACGTCGCCGTCACCAACGGCAGCATCGACACCGTGCTGCTCGCGCTCACCGACATGCAGGGCCGGCTCCAGGGCAAACGGCTGCACGGCCCGTTCTTCATGAACGAGGTCGCCGGCGGCGGCAGTGAGGGCTGCAACTACCTGCTCGCGGTGGACGTCGACATGAACACCGTCGACGGTTACGCGATGTCGTCGTGGGACAGCGGCTACGGCGATTTCGTGATGCGCCCGGACTTCGCCACCCTGCGGCCGGTCCCGTGGCAGCCCGGCACGGCCATGGTCCTGGCCGACCTCGAGACCACCGACGGTGAGCCGGTCTACGCCTCGCCCCGGCAGATCCTGCGCCGCCAGCTCGACCGGCTCGCCGAGCACGGCCTGACCGCCTTCGCCGGCACCGAGCTGGAGTTCGTGCTCTACCAGGACACCTACGAGCAGGCGTTCAGCAAGAGCTACCGCGACCTGACCCCGGCGAACCAGTACAACGTGGACTATTCGCTGCTCGGCACCGCCCGGGTCGAGCCGCTGCTACGCCGCATCCGCAACGAGATGTACGGCGCCGGCCTGGTCCCGGAGAGCGCCAAGGGTGAATGCAATCTCGGCCAGCACGAGATCGCGTTCCGCTACGCCGACGCGCTGACCTGCGCCGACAACCACGTGATCTACAAGAACGGGGCCAAGGAGATCGCCGCTCAGGAGGGCATGGCGCTGACCTTCATGGCCAAGCCGAACGAGCGCGAGGGCAACTCCTGCCACATCCACTTCTCGCTGCGCGGCGAGGACGGCCGCTCGGCGATGCTCGGCGACGGCCCGGCCCACCTGAGCGTGACCGGGCAGCGGGTGCTGGCCGGCCTGCTCGCCACCATGCGTGAGTTCAGCCTGCTCTTCGCGCCGAACATCAACTCCTACAAGCGCTACCAGCCCGGCTCGTTCGCGCCGACCGCCCTGCGCTGGGGCGTCGACAACCGCACCTGCTCGCTGCGGATGGCGGGACACGGTCAGGGCATGCGCGTGGAGAACCGGGTGCCCGGCGGTGACGTGAACCCGTACCTGGCCATCGCGGCGCTGGTCGCGGGCGCGCTGCACGGGCTGGAGAACGAGCTCGAGCTCGAGGAGGAGTTCCGGGGCAACGCCTACGACGACGCCTCCGCGCCGCGGGTGCCCGGGCATCTGCGTGACGCGGTGGAGTTGTGGGAGCTCAGCCCGGTGGCAGCGGCGGCGTTCGGGCCCGAGGTGGTCGCCCACTACGCGAACATGGGCAAGATCGAGCTGGCCGCGTACGACGCCGCGGTCACCGACTGGGAGCTCAAGCGAGGGTTCGAAAGGCTGTGAGTCTTCAGACAGGTCAGGGGCGGCGGCGGGGCGGTTGGACGGGGGCTGTGACAGATGTCATCAATCCCGCTACGGGGACGGTGCTCACCTCCGTACCGTCGCTCGGTCCGGCCGAAACCGACGCCGCGATCGAGCGGGCGCAGCGAGCTTTCGCATCCTGGCGTCTGGTGGCGCCCGGGGACCGGGCGCGGCTGCTGCGGCGCTTCGCCGCGGTCGTCGACGACCACCTCGAGGAACTCGCCGCGCTGGAGGTCGGCAACGCCGGGCACACGATCGGCAACGCCCGCTGGGAGGCCGGCAACGTCCGGGACGTCCTGAACTACTACGCGGGGGCGCCGGAGCGACTGTCCGGCCGGCAGATCCCGGTGGCCGGCGGCCTGGACGTGACGTTCCACGAGCCACTCGGCGTGGTCGGCATCATCGTGCCGTGGAACTTCCCGATGCCGATCGCCGGCTGGGGCTTCGCCCCGGCGCTCGCGGCCGGCAACACCGTCGTGCTCAAGCCGGCCGAGCTCACCCCGCTGACCGCCATCCGGCTCGGCGAGCTGGCGCTCGAGGCGGGCCTGCCGGAGGGGGTGTTCACCGTGCTGCCGGGCAAGGGCAGCGTGGTCGGGCAACGCTTCGTCACCCATCCGGCGGTCCGCAAGGTCTGCTTCACCGGCTCCACCGGGGTCGGGAAGTCGATCATGGCCGGCTGTGCCGACCAGGTGAAACGGGTGACGCTCGAGCTCGGCGGCAAGAGCGCCAACATCGTCTTCGCCGACGCCGACCTGGAACGTGCCGCCGCGGCGGCACCCGGCGGGGTCTTCGACAACGCCGGCCAGGACTGCTGCTCACGGTCCCGGCTGCTGGTCCAGGAGTCGGTGTACGACCGTTTCCTCGCCCTGCTGGAGCCGGCCGTCAAGGCGTTCCGGGTGCAGGACCCCGCCCTGGAGACCGCCGAGATGGGCCCGCTGATCTCCGCCGGGCACCGGGACAAGGTGGCGTCGTACACCGCTGACGCCGACGTCGCGTTCGCCGGGCAGGCACCCACCGGCGACGGCTGGTGGTTCCCGCCGACCGTGCTGCTCGCCCACTCGACCGGTGACCCGCACTGGCGGGAGGAGGTCTTCGGGCCGGTGCTGTCGGTGCTGCCCTTCCGCGACGAGGAGGAAGCGGTCCGGCTGGCCAACGACACCGAGTACGGCCTCTCGGGTTCGATCTGGACCCGCGACCTGGGGCGGGCGCTGCGGGTCTCGCGCGGAGTCGAGACCGGCAACCTGAGCGTCAATTCGCACTCGTCGGTGCGCTACTGGACGCCGTTCGGCGGGATGAAGCAGTCCGGCCTCGGCCGCGAGCTCGGTCCCGACGCACTGCTGTCCTTCACCGACGTCAAGAACGTCTTCATCTCGACGGAAGCCTGAGAGGTCAGCTGTGGAGCGTTTGCAGGATCGGGTCGCCGTCATCACCGGTGCCGGGAGCGGCATCGGGCTGGCCACCGTCCGCCGGTTCGCGGCCGAGGGGGCCAAGGTCGTCTGCGTCGACATCTCGGCGGACGCGGGCAAGGCCGCCGCCGACGAGGCGGGCGGCGAGTTCGTCGCTTGTGACGTCACCGACGAGGAGGCGGTCAAGGCGCTGTTCGACGGGGTGGCCGAGCGGTACGGCCGGGTCGACATCGCGTTCAACAACGCCGGGATCTCGCCGCCCGACGACGACTCGATCCTCGTCACCGGCCTGGACGCGTGGGAGCGGGTGCTGCGGGTGAACACCACGAGCGTGTTCTTCTGCTGCAAGTACGCGATCCCGCACATGCAGCGCCAGGGCAAGGGGTCGATCATCAACACCGCGTCGTTCGTGGCGCTGCTGGGCGCGGCGACCTCGCAGATCGCGTACACCGCGAGCAAGGGCGGGGTGCTGGCGATGACCCGGGAGCTGGGTGTGCAGTTCGCCCGCGAGGGCATCCGGATCAACGCCCTGTGCCCCGGACCGGTCGCGACGCCGCTGCTCATGGACCTGTTCGCCAAGGATCCGGAGCGGGCCGCGCGCCGGCTGGTGCACGTGCCGATGGGCCGCTTCGCCGAGCCGGCCGAGATCGCCGCCGCGGTCGCGTTCCTGGCCAGCGACGACGCGTCGTTCATGACCGCGTCCCAGTTCGTCGTCGACGGTGGCATCACCGGTGCGTATGTAACTCCGCTGTAGCGGTTTAGCACCCCCGGGCAGCGGAGAGAAGACAAGTACGTCCAGTTCACGCCGGACGCAGGGGTCGAATCTCCGCCCGCGCACGCTGCGATCGCTGTACGGGTGGTTCGAAGGGCCCGGGCGCGGCGCCGACTCGTGGAGTCGGCGCCGCTCACTAATTCGCGGCGCTCGTCCGGTCCGGCGAGCGGATCACCCACTCGGTCGACGTCATCCGAACAGGACGTGGATACCGTGGTCAAGATGCGACCCGTCATCGGCATCACCACCTATGTGGAGCCCGCCACCTGGGGTGTCTGGCACAACCTGCCCACCACGCTGGTGCCGCACGACTACGTCGCCGCGGTCACCGGGGCCGGCGGCCGGGCCGTGCTGCTGCCACCGGACGACCTCGACACCGACGTGCTGCGCATCCTGGACGGGCTGGTGCTCAGCGGCGGGTCCGACCTCGGCCCGGAGCTCTACGGCGCCCCGGCCGCCCCGCAGACGGTCACCCGGCCCGAGCGCGACGCCGCCGAGATGCTGCTCGCCCGCGCGGCCCTCACCCGGGACCTGCCGGTGCTCGGCGTCTGCCGGGGCATGCAGCTGCTGACCGTCGCCGGGGGCGGCACCCTGCACCAGCACCTGCCCGACGTGCTGGGTCACGACCGGCACCGCCCGGCGCCCGGGGTCTACGGCGAGCACGAGGCCGGCTTCACCCCCGGCAGCCGGATCGCCGGCCTGATGGGCGAGGACACCCGGGTGCACTGCTTCCACCACCAGGGCGTCGACGACCCGGGCACGCTGACCGTCACCGGCCGGGCCGAGGACGGGACCGTCGAGGCGGTCGAGGACCCGAGGCACCGGTTCGTGCTCGGCGTGCAGTGGCACCCCGAGGTGACCAGGGACAAACGGCTGTTCGGGGCCCTGGTCGAGGCGGCGGCCTAAGACATCCGGCGCGGGCGCCGATACGCAGGTTCTACGAACGAAGGAGGATCGCACCAGCATGCGCAGGCCCTTGATCGGACTGACCGCGTACGCGCAGCATGTCCAGTACGGCAGCAACGAACAGGTCGTCGGCATGCTGCCGATGTCCTACGTCCGGGCGGTGCACGCCACCGGGGGACGGGCGGTGCTGATCACCCCGGATGATCCCGGCACCGACGTGCTGGAGTCGCTCGACGGGATCGTCTTCGCCGGAGGCGGTGACGTCGACCCGGCCAACTGGGGCGCCGAGCCGCACCCGGCCACCGACTCGGACCCGGTCCGGGACGCCTCCGAGCTGCTCCTCATGCGCGCCGCGCTCGACGCAGACCTGCCCGTGCTCGGCGTCTGCCGGGGCCTGCAGGTGATGGCCGTGGCCACCGGCGGCTCCCTGCACCAGCACCTGCCCGACCTGGTGGGCCACGACCGGCACCGGGCCGCGGCCGGCACCGACCCGCTCGCGGTGGACTCCTCGGCGTTCGGCCGGCACGACGTGGTGCTGACCCCCGGCTCGGCGGCACGGTCCCTGCTCGGCGCCCGGCTGACCGTGAACTCGTTCCACCACCAGGCGATCGACGATCCCGGCAGCTTCACGGTGGTCGGCCGCTGCCCCGACGACCGGGTCGTCGAGATCATCGAGGACCGCAACCGGTCGTTCGCGCTGGGCGTCCAGTGGCACCCCGAGCGCACCGGTGACCTGCGGGTCTTCGCCGCGCTGGTCGAGGCGGCCGCGGACAGCTCCGGGCTGGGCCGTACCGCGCTGGCCGCCTGAAAGTCAGACCGTGACCGGATGCGCCGCCTGAAAAGCCAGCCGCTCGTCCGCGCCGGCGGCCAGGCTCTGCAGCATGTCGTCCAGCACGAGGAACGCCTCCCAGGGGGCCCCGCCGAGGTGGCCGCCGACCCGATCCTCCAGCCCGGTGATCCGGGCGCCCTTCCACACCTTGTCCGCCAGGCTGACCAGCAGGTCGTCCAGCGCGACCTCCGGCGCGTCCCAGCTGCCGTGGCTGCCCGCGAAGCGGGCCAGGTGCGCCGGTACGCCGTAGCGCAGCAGCAGGTCCCGGCCCGCCTCCTCGTGCCGGTGTCCGGGCGCGGACAGCTCGGCCACGTGCAGGATCTTGCCGATGTCGTGCGTCGCCGCGCCGAACAGCACCGCGGTGGTGTCGAACTCCAGATCCGGCCGGCGCCGCCCCAGCACGTCGGTCAGCGACCAGGCGACGTCGTGCACCGCGCGCAGATGCGCACCCAGCCGGGGCGGTGCGTCCAGGGCCCGCAACAGCTCGGCGGCCGGTTCGGGCAACGGTCTCAGGTTCGATTCGGTCAACGCGCGGTGCAGGGCGGGCGATGTCACGCGGGCAAGGTTAGCTACGGCTGAAAGCCGTCGCTGTCGGTGTTACCGTGCAGCCCTGTCGGCCGGAGGAATCCGCAGGAGGACGTATGGGGGCCAGCGCGGGCGATGCCCTGCCGCAGCGGTTGCGGACGGCGTTCGAGCGCGGTGGTGAGATGGGCCGGCGCATGCTCGATCTCGACTGGTCCGCGACCCCGCTGGGCGGCCCGGCCGGCTGGCCGCCGGAGCTCGCTGACGCCGTCGCCCGGATGCTCGCCTCCAAGGCGCAGATCGTGCTGTTCTGGGGCCCGGACCACTGCGCGCTCTACAACGACGCCTACATCCCCACGATGGGCAGCAAGCACCCCGGCCACGTGGGCCGTCCCGGCCGGGAGATGTGGCCCGAGACCTGGGCGGTGCTGCAGAAGCTCTTCGACGGGGTGAAGGACCGGGACGAGTCGTTCTGGGCCGCCGACCTGCTCTTCATGCTCGAGCGTTTCGGTTTCCTCGAGGAGACGTACTTCGACGTCTCCTACGACCCGATCCGGACCGCCGAGGGCGCCGTGGGCGGCATCTTCTGCATCGTCAGCGACACCACGGGCCGGGTGCTGGCCGACCGCCGGGTCCGTACGCTCAGCGCCCTGGGCTCCCGGCTGGCCGACTCGCCCGACCAGGACGCCCTCGGCACCCAGGTCGCGCAGGTCCTCGGCGAGAACG
Organism: Actinoplanes auranticolor; assembly: GCF_018332655.1. Classification (GTDB taxonomy): domain Bacteria; phylum Actinomycetota; class Actinomycetes; order Mycobacteriales; family Micromonosporaceae; genus Actinoplanes; species Actinoplanes auranticolor. Next base: position 45,384 of record NZ_BOQL01000035.1, read on the forward strand.
ACGCCGACGTGCCGTTCGCCCTCCTCTACCTGGACGACCCCGACGGCGGTGGCGTGCCGGCCGTGGCCGGAGTGTGCGGGCTCCCGCCGTCCGCCTGCCGACCGCTCGATCCCCGGGTGCGTAAGGTCGTCGAGGCGGTCATGCGGTCCGACGAGGCGGAGACCATCGCCGCCGGCACCGTGGCCCATCCACCGCCCTTGTCGGCCGCCGACCAGGCCCTGGTGCTGCCCATCGGGGCCGGCACCAGCGGCGCCGGAGCGCTGGTGGTGGGGGTGAGCCGGTTCCTGGCCCTGGACCGCGGCTACCGGGACTTCCTCGAGCTCGCCACCGCGCAGATCTCCCGGGCGGTGGCCAACGTGCGGGCCTACCAGCAGGAGCGCCGCCGGGCCGCCGAGTTGGCCGCCCTGGACACGGCCAAGACCAACTTCTTCTCCAACGTCAGCCACGAGTTCCGTACCCCGCTGACCCTGATCCTCGGCCCGCTGGAGGAACTGCTCAGCGACCACGGGCTCACCCCCGAGGCGCGTGAGCGCCTGGTGCCGATGCAGCGCAACGGCCTGCGGCTGCTCAAGCTGGTCAACACGGTGCTGGACTTCTCCCGGCTGGAGTCCGGCCGGCTGCGCGCCGCCTACCGGCCGACCGACCTGGCCGACTACACCGCCCGGCTGGCCAGCACCTTCCGCTCCGCGGCCGAACGGGCCGGGCTGCGGCTCGACATCCAGTGCCCGCCGTTGCCGGCGCCGGTGCACGTGGACCGCGAGATGTGGGAGAAGATCGTCTTCAACCTGCTCTCCAACGCGGTGAAGTACACGCCGGCCGGCGGGATCACGGTCCGGGTCGGTGCCCGCGACGGCGCCGCGGTGCTCGAGGTGACCGACACCGGCGTCGGCGTGTCCGAGCAGGAGCAGCAGCTGCTCTTCGACCGCTTCCACCGGGTGACCGGCGCCTGGGCGCGCAGCCACGAGGGCACCGGCATCGGCCTGGCCCTGGTCCGCGAGCTGGCCGAGCTGCACGGCGGTACGGCCACCGCAAGCAGCGAGCTCGGCGTGGGCAGCACGTTCTCCGTGCGCATCCCCCTCGGTACGGCCCACCTGCCGGCCGACCGGATCATCAACGAACAACCGTCCGCGCTGCCCGAGGAGCAGTCCCGGCTCTACGTCGAGGAGGCGCACTGGTGGGTGGGCGACACCGCGCCGGCCCCCGTCGCGCCGGGCGAGGTGCAGGCCGGCCGGCGCGGCCGGGTGCTGCTCGCCGACGACAACGTGGACCTGCGCGATCACGTCTCCCGGCTGCTGCGGCCGTCCTTCGACGTCACCAGCGTGTCGGACGGGCTGGAGGCGCTGGAACTGGCCCGTACCGAGCAGTTCGACCTGGTGCTGACCGACATCATGATGCCCCGGATGGACGGCTTCGGCCTGATCCGGGCGCTGCGCGCGGACGAGCGCACCCGGGACGTGCCGATCGTGGTGCTCTCCGCCCGCGCCGGTGAGGAGGCGTCGGTCGAGGGCCTGGCCGCGGGCGCGGACGACTACCTGGTCAAGCCGTTCTCCGTGCGGGACCTGACCGCGCGGGTCCGGGCCAACCTGGAGCTCGGGCAGACCCGCCGGCAGATCATCAGCCGGCTGCGCGGCCTGGTCGACGCGGCCGCGGCGGTCAACACCGTCAGCACCACCGCCGAGGTGCTCGCCGTCGCCGCCCGCCACGTCCGGGCGATGACGTCGGCCGGCCGGGTCGTGCTGACCGCCCCCGGCGCCCGCGCCGAGGTGGACGGCGGCGCCGGCGGCTCGGCCGCCCCGGACGTCGTGCTGCCGCTGCCGGACACCTCCGGCGCGCCGCTCGGCGAGCTCAGCGTCTGGTCCGGATCGGACGGTCCCCCGGAGCCGGCGCTGCTCACCCAGCTCGCCCGCCTGATCGGCCTGCGGCTGGGCAACGCCCGGCTCTACGAGGCCGAGCACCGCATCGCCAGCACGCTGCAGCACAGCCTGCTGCCGCAGTCGCTGCCCCGGGTGCCCGGCGCGATCGTGGCGAGCCGCTACCTGCCGGGCAGCACCGAGGCCGAGGTCGGCGGCGACTGGTACGACGTCATCCTCGCGCCGGACGACCAGCTCGTGCTGGTCATCGGGGACGTGGTGGGCAAGGGGGTGCAGGCCGCGGCGGTGATGGGACAGCTGCGCAACGCGCTGCGGGCGTACATCCTCGAGGGCTTCGACTGCGGTGAGGCGCTGACCCGGCTGAACCGGCTGGTGGACAACCTGGGCCGGCGCCAGTTCGCCACCGTGGTCTGCGTCCGCTTCGACATCCGGAACAGGCGACTTCACTTCTCGTCGGCCGGGCACCCGTCCCCGATGCTCGCCGCGCCGGGGGAGAAGGGCGAGTTGCTCTACTCCGGCGCGCTCGGCCCGCCGATCGGCGCGCTCAAGGACGTGACGTACCCGACGCTGACCGCGGCCCTCGAGCCCGGTCACCGGCTGCTGCTCTACACCGACGGGCTGGTCGAGGACCGCCGGCTGGGTATCGACCGGGGCCTGGCCGAGGTCCGGGCGGAGCTCGCCGAGCCGGCCGAACACGTCGAGGACCTGCTCGACCGGCTGCTGGCCAAGGCGGCGCAGCAGACCCGCCGGGACGACATCGCGCTGCTCGCCCTGCAGGCCACCGAGCCACGCAAGTTCGAGCTGCGGCTGCCCGCCGACCCGACCCGGCTGAGCGTGCTGCGCCGGCGGCTCGAGGACTTCCTCACCGCCCACGGCGTGCCGGAGAACGACATCTTCGACCTGACCGTGGCGATCTCCGAGGCCGCCGCGAACGCGATCGAGCATCCCGTCGAGCCGGCCGAGCCGGTGATCTCCGTCGAGGTGTCGCTGGACGAGGAATCGGTGCTGGCCACCATCCGTGACACCGGGAGCTGGCGCCCGGCCGGCGCGGCCGGCTTCCGCGGGCGGGGACTGGCGCTGATCGGCGCACTGTCGGAGCTGTCGGTGGCGCGGACCGGCTCCGGCACGGCCGTGACGCTGCGCCGGCCGTTGAGCTCCTCCTGACCCGCCTAGCCCCGGCCGGGCCTCAGCCGGGCTCGCCCTGGACCAGCCAGGGCTGGGTGCTCAGGCCGGAGATGTCGAGCACCCGGCGGACCGGCGCCGACGGGATCACCTCGAAGGCGTCCGGGTAGCGCTCGGCCAGCCGGATCAGCGCGTGGATGGCGGCCGAGTCGAAGAAGGTGACGGCGCGCAGGTCCAGGGTGGCGCCGCGGGCTCCCTTGCCGGTGGCGGCCTGGTACATCGCGTCGGCGGTGGACATGTCAACCTCGCCGCGTACCACCACGGTGGCGCGGTCGCCCGTCACGGAGGAACTGGCCGAGAAGTCCGTCTCGGCGCCGTCTTGATCCACGCTGACACGATTACACAGGCGCCCGGGGGCGGCAACAACGGCCCGGTAAAGGGCCGGCCGAGCTGTTGTCCGCGGTCACACTCCCGCGGTGCCCGCCGGGCTCGGCGATAAGCTGGGTCGATGACCGTTCGTGCCCCCCTCGCGCCGGGAAAGCTCTCACCCTGGCGGGCGGTGCCGCCGCAGATCATCCGCCCGGAATACGTCGGCAAGAAGCGCCCGAAAGAGTGGCGCGGGTCGCACGTGCAGACCCCCGAGACCATCGAGAAGATGCGGGTCGCCGGGCGGATCGCCGCGCAGGCCACCCAGCTCGCCGGGGAGCACTGCAAGCCGGGCGTCACCACCGACGAGATCGACCGGGTCGTGCACGAGTTCCTGATCGACAACGGGGCGTACCCGTCCACGTTGGGCTACAAGGGCTTCCCCAAGTCCTGCTGCACGTCGCTGAACGAGGTCATCTGCCACGGCATCCCGGACACGACGGTGCTGGCCGACGGCGACATCGTCAACGTCGACGTGACCGCGTACCTCGACGGCGTACACGGTGACACCGACGCGACCTTCTGCGTCGGCGAGGTCAGCGAGGAGGCCCGGCTGCTGGTCGAGCGCACCCACGAGGCGATGATGCGCGGCATCCGCGCCGTCGCCCCGGGCCGGCGGATCAACGCGATCGGCCGGGTGATCGAGGCGTACGCCCGCCGCTTCGGCTACGGCGTGGTGCGCGACTTCACCGGCCACGGCATCGGCGAGACGTTCCACAGCGGTCTCTACATCCCGCACTACGACAACCCGCGGCTCGACACGGTGATGGAGCCCGGTATGACCTTCACCATCGAGCCGATGATCACCCTGGGCACCCACGAGTACGAGATGTGGGACGACGGCTGGACGGTCGTCACCAAGGACCGCAAATGGACCGCCCAGTTCGAGCACACGCTGGTGGTGACCGAGGACGGGTACGAGATCCTGACCCTGCCGTGACCCTCCCCGAGCACCACGCGGACGTCTCGGGCGGCTGGCTGCGCGCGGCCACCTTCGGCGCGATGGACGGCCTGGTCACCAACATCGCGCTGATCGCCGGGGTCGGCGGGGGCGGGGTCAGCCGGCACACCCTGATCCTGACCGGGGTGGCCGGCCTGGTCGCCGGGGCGATCTCCATGGGCCTCGGCGAGTTCACCAGCGTCCGCACGCAGAACGACCAGGTCGCCGCCGAGCTGGCCAAGGAGCTGCGCGAGCTACGGCTCAACCCGGAGGGCGAGGCCGACGAACTGGTCGCCATGTGGACCGCGCGGGGGCTGCCCACCCCGCTCGCCCGGCAGGTCGCCGACGTGCTCAAGACCCACCCGGAGCAGGCGCTGCGGGTGCACGCCCAGGAGGAGCTCGGCGTCGTCCCGGACGAGCTGCCCAGCCCGTGGACGGCGGCGGTGTCCTCGTTCGTGTGCTTCGCGATCGGGGCGGTCGTGCCGCTGCTGACGTATCTGCTGGGCTTCGACAGCCTGCTCGCGGCGCTCGTCGTCGGCGGCGCCGGGCTGTTCGCCGCCGGTGCGCTCATCGCCCGCTTCACCGCCCGCCCGTGGTGGCGCAGCGGCCTCTGGCAGCTCCTGCTCGGCGCGGCCGCCGCCGGGGCGACCTACGTCATCGGCACGCTGATCGGCGTCGGCGTCGCCTGAGCGGGATCACTCGAAGAGGGCGCTGAGCGGCCCGTCGACCGGGCGGCCCCGGGCGGTGAGGTCGTCGGCCTGCGTCTTCAGCACCGCCGCCAGCTCGGTCATGTCCGCCCCGGCCAGCCCGGTGCGCTTCACGGCGTCGGCCCGGTTGCGGAAATACGTGCGGCTGAGCAGGCCGGTGACCATCGCGGCGTGCAACCTCGCCTCGGCCAGCAGCACCAGCGCCGCGTCGGTCTCGTACCACTCGGCCAGCCGGACCGCCCGGGCGTGGGCCGCCGAGGCCACACACCAGTTGCGCCGGGCCAGCGCGCTGAACTCGCCCGGCCGGGTCTCGGCGAGCTTGCCCAGGTGCGCGTCCCGCTGGCCGGCGAACCAGCCCCCGGGATCGAACAGGTCGCGGGTGGTCAGGTAGCGGTCGGCCTCCAGCGGCCAGCGCGGCGTCAGCTCCCGGGCCCGGCGCAGGCCGTCGTCGGCGGTGCCGACACTGAGGTCGACCAGGATGCCGTCCACCCGGCGCAGGGCGGCGCGGGGTCCGGCGTTCGGCCGGTACGTGACCACGTGCAGGTTGAGATCGCTGCTGTCGCTGTCGTCCCCGTGGGCCAGGGAGCCGTGCACGCCGACCGCCCGCACCTCGGCCGACCAGCGCCGCAGGATCACGTCACGCAATCGGGTGGCCAGGTGCCAGCGCGGGTTGGCCAGGTCGTACTCGTCCTGCGACACTGCGTCATTGTCGGGCATGGACCGGCGCCGGGAAAGGGCCGCTAGGCGCGTCCTGGCCAGGCCATCGTGGCCGGGGTCACCTCGCCGAGCCGGCGCCAGCGGGTCGCCCGGACCGCCGCGTCGACCAGCGCGTTCAGCCCGGTGGCCCGATCCGCGCCGGTGGTCGCCGGCAGCACCGCCCGCCAGGCCTGCGCGACCCCGTCCTCCACCTGGATGGCCAGCTTCAGCGCGCTCGCCCGGTCGGTGACGTCGAACGGCAGCTCGTAGCCGGCCGGGGCCGGGGCGGTGCTGGCCTTCAGCGCCGACAACCGGCTGACCAGCACGTCCCGGCGGCCGCGGTGGACCGCCTCGGCGGCGCGGGCCTCGGTGCGGTCACCCTCGCCGGTCAGCTTCACCCCGAGGACCCCGTACGCGTAGATCGCCGCCTCCTCCGCGGCCAGCGCGGCCGCCAGTTGGGCGCTCATGCCGCCTCCGCGATGACCGTCGCCGGACGCGGCGTGGACGACGCGCTCATCGCAGGGCCTCCGCGTGGGCGGCCCGGGCGGCGGCGATCGAGCCGGTCAGCCCGGCGCGGTCGGCGGGGGCGGTCCGGCAGGCCGCGGCCGCCGTCTTCTGTGCCGCCTGCTCGGCCTTGCGCAGTGCGGCCACCGAGTCGGCTGCCGCGCCGCTCGGGGCGCTGGACGCGGGCGCCCCGGACGGGGCCGCCCGGCCGATCACCCGGGACAGCTCGGCCGCGTGCGTGCGGTGGTCGGCGGCGAGCGGGGTCAGCCTCTTGGCCAGGCCGGGCTCGGCCAGCACGGCCCGGTCGTAAGCCGCCGCCAGGGCCAGGGCCTCGTCAAGCACGGGCTGCAAGGCGTCGGGGGCCGGCGCGGGCTCGGGATCATCGGAGAAGAGCCCGCAGCCGCCCAGTGCCGTCGCGCTCAGCGCCCCACCGGCGGTCACGCCGATCAGGTGACGTCTTTTCACCCGGTCAGTCAACACCATCCGCACCACGCGTCGCTGACCTGCACCGGGCGCCGAATCGGAGCGGCGGCGGCCGGCCCGCGCCGCCGGCGCGTTACGCTCTGCGTCAGCCGCCGGGGATTTCCAGCCCCGGTGGCATGCCGGTGTTGCCGGCGATCGGCGCACGGAGCGTTTGCCGCGCGCCGCATTCGAGCAGAAGGGTTGGGCCCGATGACGCAGCGTGGTCGCGGCGGTGCCCGGCCGGCGAACCGCCGCTCCGGCGGGGGCCGGGGCCGAGAGGCCGCCGAAGAAACGCGTCAGCCCGCTGCTCCGCGCATCGATCTGGTGGCTGCGAAGGCCCGCGTGCGCGCGGTGATCGAGCCGGTCGTGGTCGCCGCGGGGTTCGACCTCGAGGACGTGAACCTCTCCCGGGCCGGCCGCCGGCACGTGCTCCGGGTCCTGGTCGACGCCGACGGTGGCATCAGCCTCGACGACGTCGCGGTCGTCTCCCGGGAGATCTCCCAGGCGCTCGACACGGCCGAGGAGAACCAGGGCGAGGTGCTGGCGGGTGAGTATCAGCTCGAGGTCGGTTCGCCCGGGGTGGACCGGCCGCTGACCCTGCCCCGGCACTGGCGGCGCAACGTCAGCCGGCTGGTCGCCGTCACCGTCGCGGGCCGGTCGCTGACCGGCCGGGTCACCTCGGCGGACGACACCTGCGTGGTGCTCGACGTCGACGGCAGGAGCACGGAGATCCCGTACGCCGAGCTGGGGCCGGGCAAGGTCCAGATCGAGTTCAAGCGGCTGGATGAAGCCGTCTTCCCCGACGAGCCCGACGAGGGCGACGAGGACGAGGACGATGAAGATGACGACGAGGATGGGGAGGGCGAGGACAAGTGAACATCGACCTCGCGGCGCTGCGCGCCCTGGAGCGCGAGCGGGAGATCCCGTTCGACACGATCCTCGCGGCGATCGAGACGGCACTGCTGACCGCGTACCGGCACACCGACGGGGCCGAGAGCCACGCCCGGGTGCAGATCGACCGCAAGAACGGCGCGGCCCAGGTCTTCGCCCAGGAGCTGGACGCCGACGGTTCGCTGGTCCGGGAGTGGGACGACACCCCGCACGACTTCGGCCGGATCGCCGCGATGACCGCCAAGCAGGTCATCCTGCAGCGGCTGCGCGAGGCCACCGACGAGGTGCACTTCGGCGAGTACGCCGGCCGCGACGGTGACCTGGTCACCGGCATCGTGCAGGCCGACGCGGCGCGCGCCGAGAAGGGCATCGTCATCGTCGACCTGGGCAAGCTCGAGGCGGTCCTGCCGCAGGCCGAGCAGGTGCCGGGGGAGACGTACGAGCACGGGTCGCGGATCCGCTGCGTCGTGGTGCACGTGGCCAAGGGCTTCCGCGGGCCGCAGATCACCCTGTCGCGTACCCACCCGGCGCTGGTCAAGAAGCTGTTCGCGCTCGAGGTGCCGGAGATCGCCGACGGCACGGTGGAGATCGCCGCCATCGCACGTGAGGCAGGTCACCGTTCGAAGATCGCGGTGCACTCGCGGGTGGCCGGGGTCAACGCCAAGGGCGCCTGCATCGGCCCGATGGGCCAGCGGGTCCGGGCGGTGATGAGCGAGCTGCACGGCGAGAAGATCGACATCATCGACTACTCGGACGACCCGGCGCAGTTCGTCGGCAACGCGCTCTCCCCGGCCAAGGCCCTGCGGGTCGAGGTGGTCGACGCGGCCACCCGCACCGCGCGGGTCACCGTGCCCGATTTCCAGCTCTCGCTGGCGATCGGCCGCGAGGGGCAGAACGCCCGGCTGGCCGCCCGGCTGACCGGCTGGCGCATCGACATCCGTCCGGACAACGAGCAGCCGGATCCGGCCTCCGAGCGCGATGCCGCCGAGACCGGGAGCTGACCGGATACCCGAGCACGAGGCAAGCGGGGTAGACTTTCGGGTGGCCGGTCCGACACGCACCTGTGTTGGCTGTCGCTCACGCGTGCCGGCCTCCGATTTACTGCGGTTCGTCGCGGTCGGAGCAGGAGGTCAACTCCGGCTCCAGCCCGATCCGGGCCGCCGGCTGCCGGGCCGGGGAGCACATGTGCATCCTGATCCGGCCTGCTTCGCGCAGGCGGAGCGGCGTCGCGCCTTCGGGCGTGCGCTGCGACTCACCGGTGTTGCTGACACCGGATTGCTTGCCGAGCACATCCGAGCGGTCACCGTGCCGTCCGGAACCACCGATGATGTGGCGTAGGTGCCCCATCCATGTCCAGCAAGGTAGGACGACCCAGATGAGCACACGATGAAGTCCCTGAAATGACCAGGCTTCTAGTGCACGAGTGAGGTCGGCGGGCGCTGCTCGTACGACCTCGAGATGAGGAGTGCAGTGCCAGGCAAGGCCCGCGTTCACGAGCTCGCCAAAGAGCTCGGGGTCGACAGCAAGACCGTTCTCGCCAAGCTCAAGGAGATGGGCGAGTTCGTCAAATCCGCATCCAGCACGGTCGAGGCCCCGGTGGCCCGGCGACTTCGTGGTGCCCTCGACGCTCCGGGCGGTGCCGCTCCGGCGGCGCCCGCGCCCGCCGCGCCGAACGCCACGAGTGCGCCCAGCGCCCCCCGGGCCAACCCATCGGCCATGCGGCCGCAGCCGCCGCGCCGGCCCGCTGCGCCGACGGCGGGAGCGCCCACCAGCGCCCCCACGTCCTCGGCGCCGTCGCCCGGCTCGATGGTCCGGCCCAAGCCGCCGGTTCCCGGCCGTCCGGGCCCGGTGCCCGGTCCGGTCGCCAAGCCGGCGAGTGCCCACGACATCGAGGTGGCAGCCGCCGAGGCCCGCGCCTCGGCGCTGAAGGCCGAGCAGGAGGCCGCCGTCAAGGCTGCCCAGGCGGCCCGCACGCGGGACGCCGAGCGCCGGGCGCAGCAGCCTCCGGCCGACGGCACCACCCGTCCGCGGCCCCCGGGCCCCGGCACGGTGCCGCCGCGTCCCGGCTCTCCCGCCGCAACGCGTCCCGGAGCCCCGGGCGCGCCCACTACCGGCCGTCCCGGCCCGGGCGGCTCGCCGCGCCCGCCGGCCCGCGGTCCCGGTAACAACCCGTTCGGCGTCTCCGGTGGCGGCCAGCGGCCGACCCCGTCGGCGATGCCCCGGCCCAACCAGCCGGGCATGCCCCCGCGGCCGAGCCCTGCCTCGATGCCGCCGCGGCCCAGTCCCGCGTCCATGCCCTCGCAGCGTCCCGCCGGTCCCGGCGGCGGTCGTGGCGGTCCCGGCGGTGGCGCCGGCCGTCCCGGCGGTCCCGGTGGCGGTCGTGGCGGTCCGGGTGGCGGCGCCGGTGGCGGTTTCCGCCCCGGTGGCGGTGCCGGTGCCGGTGGCGGCGGTTACCGCGGCGGTGGTGCCGGTGCCGGTGGCGGCGGTGGCTACCGCGGTGGCCCCGGTGGCGGCGGTGGTGCCGGTGCCGGTGGCGGTTTCCGCCCCGGTGGCGGCGGTCCCGTCGGCGGTGCCCCGGGTCGTCCCGGTGGTGGCGGTCGCGGTCGTGGCGGCGGTGCCGCGGGTGCCTTCGGGCGTCCCGGTGGCCGGCCCACGCGTGGCCGCAAGTCGAAGAAGCAGCGGCGTCAGGAGTTCGACAACCTGTCGGCTCCGCAGATGTCGTCGGGTGCGCCCCGCGGTTCGGGCCAGGAGGTCCGGCTCTCGCGTGGTGCGTCGCTCTCCGACTTCGCCGACAAGATCAACGCCAACCCGGGCTCGCTGGTCCAGGAGATGTTCAACCTGGGCGAGATGGTGACGGCGACGCAGTCGTGCTCCGACGACACGTTGCTGCTGCTGGGCGAGCACCTGGGCTTCGACGTGCAGATCGTCAGCCCCGAGGACGAGGACCGCGAGCTGCTGTCGCGGTTCAACATCGACCTCGACGCCGAGATCGCCGAGGACCGCCTCGTCACCCGGCCGCCGGTCGTGACCGTCATGGGTCACGTCGACCACGGTAAGACGAAGCTGCTCGACGCGATCCGCAAGACCAACGTGGTCGCCGGCGAGGCGGGTGGCATCACCCAGCACATCGGTGCCTACCAGGTCGTCGTCCCGCACCAGGGCGAAGAGCGCGCGATCACCTTCATCGACACCCCGGGCCACGAGGCGTTCACCGCCATGCGTGCCCGTGGTGCCCAGGTGACCGACATCGTGATCCTCGTGGTCGCGGCCGACGACGGCGTCATGCCGCAGACGGTCGAGGCGTTGAACCACGCCAAGGCGGCCGAGGTGCCGATCGTGGTCGCGGTCAACAAGGTCGACAAGCCGGACGCCAACCCGGACAAGGTCCGGCAGCAGCTGACGGACTACGGCCTGCTCGCCGAGGAGTACGGCGGCGACACGATGTTCGTCAACGTGGCCGCCAAGCCCGGTCTCGGCATCGACGACCTGCTCGAGGCCGTCCTGCTGACCGCCGACGCGTCGCTGGAGCTCACCGCTCCGATCGACGGGCCGGCCCAGGGTGTCGCGGTGGAAGCCCACCTCGACAAGGGCCGCGGCGCTGTCGCGACCGTCCTGGTCCAGCGGGGCACGCTGCGGGCCGGCGACTCGATCGTGGCGGGCGGCGCGCACGGTCGCGTCCGCGCCATGCTCGACGAGAACGGTCAGCAGGTCACCGAGGCGGGTCCGGCGCGTCCGGTCCTGGTGCTGGGTCTGACGTCGGTGCCCGGCGCCGGCGACACGTTCCTGGCCGCCGAGGACGACCGCACGGTGCGGCAGATCGCCGAGCAGCGGCAGGCCCGCCGCCGGGCGGCCAGCTTCGCCAACTCGAAGGGCAAGGCGACTCTCGAGACGCTCATGGAGCAGCTCAAGGAGGGCGAGAAGACCTCGCTCACCCTGGTGCTCAAGGGCGACGGCTCGGGTTCCGTCGAGGCTCTCGAGGACGCACTGTTCAAGATCGAGATTCCGGACGAGGTGCAGCTCAAGGTCATCCACCGCGGCGTCGGTGCGATCACCGAGAGCGACGTCAACCTGGCGTCGGCGTCCTCGGACCAGACCGCCACGATCATCGGCTTCAATGTCCGGGCCAGCAACAAGGTCAAGGAGATGGCCGACCGCGCCGGCGTGGAGATCCGCTACTACAGCGTGATCTACCAGGCCATCGAGGAGATCGAGGCAGCGCTCAAGGGCCTGCTCAAGCCGGAGTACGAGGAGGTCGAGCAGGGCACGGCGGAGATCCGCGAGGTGTTCCGCTCGTCCAAGATCGGTCTCATCGCCGGCTGTATGGTCCGGTCGGGTCTCATCCGCCGCAACGCCAAGGCGCGCATCCTGCGCGAGGGCACCGTGGTGGCGGACAACGTCACGATCAGCTCGCTGAAGCGGTTCAAGGACGACGCCACCGAGGTCCGCGAGGGCTTCGAGTGTGGTCTGACCCTGAGCGGTTTCGGGTCGCCGCAGCCCGGCGACGTGATCGAGACCTTCGAGATGCGTGAGAAGCCGCGGGCGTAACACCCCCGGTTGACCGGCCCCCGGCGCTGAGGCGCCGGGGGCCGTTGTCTTTACTACTGGAATGTCTCGCTACGCCCTCCTCCTCGCGCCCTCCGCCAACCGCGTCTACGCCGACCAGGCAGGTCGACTGTCGCGGGCGGAGCTGGCCGCGTTCCGGCCCGTGCTCTCCTCGGAGGTGGCCGAGGTCGACGCCACCCGGATCGGCGGCGTGGAGTACCTGACGTTCACCGCGGACCTGCAGCCCCGGGACATCGCGTTCCTGTCGAACATGTCGGCCGGCTACGCCCTGTTCGAGCGGGCCGGGGACGACCTGCTGCGGCCGCTGGAGCTGACCCCGCTGGCCCGTTACGACAGCGACCTGATCACCATCCCCAAGTACGCCGGCAAGACCAACGAGCAGTTCACCAAGCTCCTGCTCAACCTGACGCTGTTGGCCTCGGCCTCGGCGCGCCGGATGCTCGACGGCCACCTGGTCGTCGGCGACTTCCTGGCCGGCCGGGGCACCACGCTCAACCAGGCGCTGATGTACGGCTACGACGCCATCGGCGTGGAGCTCGACGGCAAGGACGTCGAGGCGTACAAACTGTTCCTGCAGACCTGGCTCAAGCGCAAGCGCCTCAAGCACACCGCCGAGCTGAACCCGGTCCGCCGGCAGGGCCGCAAGGCCGCCCGCCGGATGGAGATCACCATGGCGGCCAGCAAGGAGGACCACAAGGCCGGCGCGGTGCAGAAGGTGATCATGCTGAACGCGGACACCACCCAGCTCGACGGCCTGCTCCGGGCCAACTGCGTGGACGTGCTGGTCGTCGACCTGCCGTACGGCGTCGCACACGGCAGCTACGAGGACGAGGGCGGCATGTCCCGGCGCCCGCTGGACCTGCTGGAGCGGGCCGTGCCGCAGTGGGTGCACCTGCTGCGTCCCGGCGGGGCCATCGGCCTGTCCTGGAACACCAAGGTGGCCCGGCGTGAGCTGGCCGAGGACATCCTGGTCGCCAACGGGCTGGCGCTGGTGCCGTACGAGGACCTGAGCCACCGGGTCGACCAGGGCATCGAGCGTGACGTGGTGGTGGCCCGGAAATCCAGCTGAATGGTCCGGGGTGACCCGGGTACTCTCGCTCGCTGATGTATATCGAGACCGCACTCTTCGACCTGCTGCTGCCCGGCGACTCGCGCTCGCTCAAGCAGAAGCGTTCCTACGTCCGCCCGATCATCGCGATGCTGCGCAAATACGAGGTCAGCGTCGCGGAGGTGGGCGACCACGACGTCCACGGGCGGGCCCAGATCGGGGTCGCCGTGGTCGCCGCCGAGCCGTCCCAGGCCCGCGCGGTGATCGACACCTGCGAGCATCAGATGGCCGGCCGCCCCGAGATCGAGCTGCTCTCGGTCCGGCGCCGGCTGCACGGCGACGACGACTGAGCCCACCCGCGGCGGA
>NZ_BOQL01000036.1 GCF_018332655.1 Actinoplanes auranticolor
CCAGGGCGGCCACGAAGCACGCCACGAACCGGTCGCCGAGTTCTGTCTCGGCGCCCTGGTTGGCGTGGATGCCGAGCATGCCGGAGTGCCCGCCGTAGGAGTCCGAGTAGACGGGCGGGCCGCCGAACACCTCACCCCAGTAGTCGGCCAGGCGCTGCACGTGCTCGGGGTTGCCGGGGTGGGAGAAGGGGTGTTCGAGCTGCGGGTCGGCCAGGCAGCGGGCGTGGAAGTCGGTGGCCAGCGCGAGCATCGCCGGGGCGCCCCCGGCCGCCTCGTAGAGGGACATACCGTCACCCTGGCAGAAAGCCGCAGCCGTGTCGCCGTTCCCGCGGTCACCGACCGGTGCCCGCCCCCGCTCCGAGGCCCCTCGGCGGGGCCCGGACACCGGCGGGTGACCGCGGGACCGCGCCTACCGCACGTGCCGCAGCTCGGTCAGCCCGCTGACCGGCGCCCGCCCCCGCACCCCGCCGGTGGCCGCGTCCAGCCACAGCACCTCGTCGGCACCGCCCACGTAGATCCGGGACGCGTCGCTGCTGACCCCGAGACCGCGGACCGGCGCCGGCACCGTCCAGCCCGCCTGTACCGTGCCGCCCGGCTTCAGCGCGGTCACCGTGGTCCCGGCGCCGACCAGCAGCCGTTGCTCGTCGGGGGCGAAGGCCAGGCTCGCCGCCGCGGCGACCTTCGGCACCGTGGCGGTGCCCTCGATGGCCAGCGCGGCGGTGTCGGCGTACAGCACCACGCCCGCCATCGCGTGGGCGATCGCCAGGCGCTGCCCGTCCGCGCTCACCGCCAGGGCCTGCCCTTCGGCCGGACCCAGTCCGAACGGGTCCGGCAGGTCCAGGCAGTACGCCCACCCCTGGGCCAGGTGCAGCACGTGCACGAACGCGTGGACGCCGCTGGAACGCCCGGCCAGCAGGTCACGCGTGTGCAGATGACCGGGCTGGTGGGTGTAGAGGGTGTAGAGGATCTGCCGGTCCGGCGAGAGCACCGCCTGCCGGCCGTCGCCGCGCATCTCCTCCTCGGCGCCCGCCGGCACCGGTGACTTGTCCCGGGTCAGCAGCGGTTGCAACGACCCGGTGGCGAGGTCGAGCCGGCGTACCCGGTAGTGGTCCGGCGCGGCCGCCGGCAGCCACTCCAGCACGAACAGGCCGGTGGCGTCCTGGGTGAAGGCGTCCGGCTCGACGACGCCGCTGAGGTCGTACTCCTGTTGTCCCGTACCGGACAGCACCATGATCTTGGTCCGGGCCCGGGCCGCCGGGCGGGCCGCGGCGGGCGTCCGGGTCAAGGCGCACGATCCGCCGTCCGCAGTGATCACCCGCGGGAGCCAGCCCACGGCCAGTGGCAGCGGCCGGCCCAGCTCGCCGGCCGCCGGGTCCAGCCGGACCAGGGCCGGCTGCCCGGCGTGGTCGCGGCCGAGCGTGCCCGCGGCCGCGCCGTCGGCGCTGGTCACCGCCTCCCGGCCCAGGCCGCGCGGGTGCGGCCCGCCGAGCACCACCAGCCCCTGCCGGGTCCCGACCACCACCACATCCGGTACGGACACAGCGCGGCGCGGCTCGTCGCGGCAGCCGGACAGCAGGGCGGCGCCGCCCGCGATGATGAGAAGATCCCGCCGGGTCGTCATGTCCTGTCGACACCGCGAGGTGCTCCTCGGGTTCCCGGGAACCTTTCCCCGGCCCGCGGTGTCGAGGAGGTGATGGTGACCGAACTGGACGATGCGGCGGCGGTGGCGCGGGCCCGCACCGGCGACGTGGACGCGTACGAGGTCCTCGTCGTCCGCTACACCACGCCCGCGCACCGGGCCGCCGTTCTGCTGGGTGCGGGTGCCGACGCCGACGACGTGGTGCAGGAGGCGTTCGTGAAGGCGTACCGGCAGCTCGCCCACTACCAGGGCCGGTCGGGGTTCCGGCCGTGGCTGCTGGCCATCGTCGCCAACGAGACCCGCAACCTGCACCGGTCCCGCCGCCGGCGCGACGGCCTCGTGCTGCGGGCCGCCACCGGCTTGCATCCGGAGGCGTCCGAGCCGGATCCGGCCGAGTCGGTCCTCGACGGGGAACGCCGGCGTCACCTGGTCGAGCAGATCCAGCAGCTGGACGCCAAGGACCGCGAGGTGCTGGTCTGCCGCTTCCTGCTGGACCTGTCGGAGGCGGAGACGGCGGAGATGCTGGGCCTGCCCAAGGGCACGGTGAAGTCGCGGACGTCGCGGGCGCTGACCAAACTGCGCGGCCGCCTGGTGGGGCAGGGGGTGCCCGGTGCCTGACGATCTCGACGACCTCGCCCGGGAGCTGCGCGCGCTCGCCACCCATCTCGACGTACCCCCGGCCGCGGATCAGCGGGCCGCGGTGCGTGCCCGGCTGGCCCGGCCCGCGCCCCGCCGCCGGTGGTTCCCGGCCGTTGCGGTCCGGCCGTTGCCGGGCCGCCGGTGGATCGTCGCCGTCGTGGCCGCGCTGATCGCGCTGGTCGCCGGGATCGCCCCGGCCCGCGCGGCGGTGGTCGACGCGGTCGGCGGCCTGCTGCGGATCGCCGGGATCGAGGTACGCCAGGAGCCCGCCCCCGGTGGCCTGCCCGCCGACCCGAGCCCGTTGCCGTCGGTGCGCACCGGGAGCCTGGAGGACGCCCGGCGCGTGGCGCTGTTCCCGGTGCTGGTCCCGGACGAGCTGGGCGGGCCCGAGCGGGTGGACCTGGGCGACCCGGACCCGTCCGGCGCGCCCCGGGTGGTCACGCTGGTCTACCGCGGCGGCGCGGTCCGGCTCGACGAGTTCGACGGCCGGGTCGGCCCGTCCTTCTTCAAGTCCGCTCCCGAGGCCCGGTGGACCGACGTGGCCGGCGCGGACGCGATCTGGCTGCCGCAGCCGCACCCGGTGACCTACGTCGGGCGCGACGGCGTCGAGCGCACCGCGACCGCCCGGCTGGCCGGTCCCACGTTGATCTGGACCAGCGGTGGGCTCACCTACCGCCTGGAGGGGCTGGCCGACCTGGAGGAGGCCCGCACGGTCGCGGTCTCGCTGCGGTGAGACGCAAGGGTCAGACGTATGAACGGCGCCGGGCCCGGGTAGGCGGCGGGCCATGGCGCGCTACGGCGACGAAGTGGCAGCTCTGGCGACCCCGCTGCGGGACCCCGGTGACCTCGGCGAGCTGGTGGAACGGGCCGGGCCGGCCCGGGTCGTCCTGCTGGGCGAGGCGAGCCACGGCACCCACGAGTTCTACACCTGGCGGGCGGCGCTCACCCGCCGGCTGATCGAGGAGCACGGTTTCTCGTTCGTCGCGGTCGAGGGCGACTGGCCCGACTGCGCCCGGGTGGACCGCAGCGTGCGGGGGATGCCGGGTGAGCCAGCGGATCCGCGCGAGGCGCTGCTGGCGTACGACCGGTGGCCGACGTGGATGTGGGCCAACGAGGAGGTGACCGACTTCTGCCGCTGGCTGCGGGCCCGCAACGAGGGATCGGACCGGCCGGTGGGTTTCCACGGCCTGGACGTGTACTCGCTGTGGGAGTCGTTGCGGGAGATCCTGGTGCACCTGCGCGAGCACGACCCGGATCAGGTGCCGGCCGCGCTGGCCGCGTACCGGTGCTTCGAACCGTTCGCCGAGGACCCGCAGTCGTACGCGTGGGCCACCCGGTTCGTGTCGGCGAGCTGTGAGAACGAGGTGGTTGACCTGCTGGTACGGCTGCGCGAGCGGGCGGCGGTCGCGGCGGGGGAGTTCGCCGCCTGGCAGAACGCCGAGGTGGTCGCGGGCGCGGAACACTACTACCGGGCCATGGTGCACGGCGGCCCGCGCTCGTGGAACGTCCGCGACCGGCACATGGACCAGACCCTGGACCGGCTGCTGACCCATTACGGCCCGGACTCCAAGGCGGTGGTGTGGGCGCACAACACCCATGTGGGCGACGCGCGCGCCACGGACCAGTCCCGGCACGGCGAGAACACGCTGGGCGAGCTGGCCCGCGACCGCTACGGCCGGGACCGGGTGGTGCTGGTGGGCTTCGGGACGCACCGTGGCTCGGTCATCGCGGGGGACTCGTGGGGCGCACCGATGCAGGAGATGGGTGTGCCGCCGGCCCGGCCGGACTCGCTGGAGGACGTGCTGCACGCGACGGCGCCCTCGCGCGCGATGGTCGTCTTCCCCGGGGACGGTCCGGCTCTGCTGACGGATGAGCTGGCCCATCGCGCGATCGGCGTGGTCTACCGCCCGGAGCGCGAACGCTGGGGCAACTACGTCCCGACGGTGCTGGGCGAACGCTACGACGCCTTCCTCTGGTTCGACGAGAGCCGGGCGGTCCGCCCGATGCATCCCGCGACCATCGACACCCACGAACCGGAGACCTTCCCCTCGGGCGTTTGACCTATCTTCCTAGGACGCGATAGGCGGTGTGAGCCCGCACCGAACGGCAACCGTGACGCGCCCGTTCTGCGCTCCCCGGCTTCTGCGGAAGCCCGAAGGGGATGGCATGACGGATACGCAGATCGTTGAGCTGGGGCTGCAGGCCATGACCATCGCCGCGAAGATGTGCGCGCCGGTGCTGTTGACGGCGTTGCTGATCGGTTTTGCGATCTCGTTGTTCCAGTCGGTGACGCAGATCCAGGAGGCGACGCTGTCGTTCGTTCCGAAGGCGGTGGGTGTGGGTGCGGCGATCTTGTTCTCGGGGAACTGGATGTTGCACGAGATGGTCACCTTCACGACGCAGCTGTTCGAGAGGATCCCGAGCCTGGTCGGCTGATCTCCTCGACCATCGAAAAAGGGCCGCCCGATGGGCGGCCCTTTTCGTGTATCCGGGATCAACCCACCTTCGCCAGGTACGCGTCCAGCGCCGCGTAGCTCTGGTTCGCCCCGGCCTCCATGCCCGACTGGAGCATGCCGTCGCGGTCCTCCTGCGAGTCGAAGGTGCTCGACGCGGTCACCGTGGTCTTGCCGTCCTCCTCGGTGAAGACGAACTTCTCCACCATCACGTGGCCGGCCATCGGCTCGTACTCGAACGTCCAGGTGTACGAGTCGGGCGCCGAGATCTCGCGGAACTCGCCGCGGAACGCGTGCTCCTTGCCGTCGGCGGTCTCCACGAAACGCCACTTGCCGCCGACCCGGAAGTCGATCGAGACGTCGAGCGGGTTGCCGCGGCCCCACCAGTGGCGCAGGTGCTCGGCCTCGGTGTGCGCGGCGAACACGAGCTCCTTGGGGGCGTCGAACGTGCGGCTCATGACGAGGTCGGTGGGGGTGGGCGTGCTGACGCTGATGGTGCTCATGACTGCTCCTTCTGCAGGTCGTCCAGGTATCCGCCGAGCGTGTCGTAGCGCTCTTCCCAGAGGCGCCGGTACTGCTCGACCCAGCCCGCGATGTCACGCAGCGGGGCGGGTTCGATCCGGCAGCGCCGCCATTGGGCCTCGCGGGTCCGGGCGATCAGGCCGGCGCGCTCGAGCACGTTCAGGTGCTTCGAGATCGCCTGCAGGCTGATCGGGAAGGGCTCCGCGAGTTCGTTGACCGTGGCCTCGCCGCTGGCCAGCCGGGCGAGGATCGCCCTGCGGGTCGGGTCGGCGAGGGCGGCGAAGACGCCGCTGATCGGGTCGGCCGTCGTCATGCTCAACCACCTGGCTTATAAACTAGTCGGTTAATCAACCGATAGGTTGAGAGTACCGCTGGGCGCGGGGATGTCAAGAAGCGAACGCGACGATCTCGCGGAGACCGGGGGAGTAGCCGTCGGCGGTGTCCACCGTCAGGGTCGGCACCGGCAGGCTGATCGGCTCCCAGGTCGCCTCGCCGGCGTCCATCCGGCGCAGCAGGCCGGCGTCGTCGTGGGCGACCCGGTTCGCCGTGGTCCGCAGGCGGTCGGCGATCCGGGTGCGTGCGGTCGAGGGCGGGACCGCGCAGCGCACGACCCGGATCCGGGCCGGACCGTTCAGCGGGGCCAGCCCGGGCTGCCACAACCGGTCCTGGAAAGCCGCCTCGGCCACGGTCGTCACCCCGGCGCGCACCAGCAGCGTCAGCACGTCGAAGAAGGTCGCCAGGGTGTGCAGCATGCCGGGGTCGGGTGTCCCGGCGCGCACCACACCCTCGCGGATCTCGTCGCGGCAGATCGCCGGGCAACCGAGCTCGCGGGCCAGCGCGTGCGCCAGGGTGGTCTTGCCGCTGCCGGGCGGCCCGCTGACCACGAGCAGGACCGGACCGGCCGGCTCACTCAACGATCGGCCACCACGACGCGGATCGCCGTGGTCAGCTGGATGCTCCCGTCGTCGGCCCGGGCGCCGGCCAGCTCGGCCTCGGCCGCGGAGGTCGCCGCGGCCAGCCGGTCCGGCGGGACCGCGGCGAGCACCGCGCGGCCGGCGTGCGAGCCGACCCAGGTCAGCCACTGCTCGATCCCGGCGAAGCGGCTCACCTGGGTGAACTCGGTGATCCGGATCCGGGACCAGGCGCTCAGGGCGGCGCGTAGCGATGCCTCGGAGCCGAACATGCCGGGCGCCTGCTCGCGCCGCTGCGGTGTCGGGGTGTGCGCGGCCAGCGCTTTCATGGCGCGCTCATAGCGCGGGTCGAACTGGGCGAACGAGCTGAAGGCCAGCCGGCCACCCGGACGCAGCAGCTCCCGGTACGCCGCCACCGCCCCGGGCGGATCCGGCAGGAAGAACAGCACCAGCCCGGCCGTGACGACGTCGAAGGTGCCGGGCCCGAACGCCGGCTGCTGCGCGTCGCCGACCTGCACCGTCACGCCCGGCAGGTGGGCGGTCGCGGCCGCGGTCAGCTCGGCCATCGCCGGCGCCAGGTCGATGCCGACGACCCGGCCGGTCGGCCCCGCCGCGGCGGCGGCACTCAGCAGTACCGCACCGCGTCCACAGCCGACGTCGAGCACGTGGTCACCGGGCCGGATGGCCGCGCGCCGCACCAGCTCGGCGCCCATCGGCGTGAAGAAGTCGACGCCCACGCTGTCGTAGCTCGCGGCCGCCTCGTCGAAGGTCCCGACCATCGCGGGCAGTTCAGAAGGCATAGCGGATCCGACAATACGGGGTCCGGGCGGCGATCAGGCCGGTGAGGGCGGCGACGTAGCGTCCTTTGTCGCCGGTGCGGTACCGCACGTTCAGGGCGCCGTTCTCCGAGCGCTTCACCTGCTGCAGCTCGGGGCGCCAGAGCAGCTCCTCGGCCTTGGGGTGCCAGCCCAGGTTGACCTCGTGCAGGTCCTTGTTGTGGGTCAGGAAGATGACCTCGGCGGCGAGCTGGGCCTTGGCCGCCGCGCCGATGCCCGCGTCGAGCTGGTCGAGCAGGCCGGCCCAGTCCTCGAGCCAGCCGTCGCGCACCACGACCGGGCTGAAGTTGACGTGCACCTCGTAGCCGGCCGCCACGAAGTCGTCGATCGCGGCGATCCGCTCGGCCACCGGGCTGGTGCGGATGTCGAGCAGCTTGGCGTCGCGCGCGGGCATCAGCGAGAAGCGGATCCTGGTGCGGCCCTGCGGGTCCCACTCCAGCAGGTCGCGGTTGACGTGCTTGGTGGCGAAGCTGGCCTTCGCGGTGGGCAGCCAGCGGAACAGCTCGATCAGGTCCCGCACGTTGTCGCTGATCCGGGCGTCGAGCGAGCAGTCCGAGTTCTCGCCGATGTCGTAGACCCAGGCGTGCGGGTCGCACTCGTTCGGCGCCGGTTTCACGCCCTGGCGGCTGACGTGGCGCTGCACGTACCCCTGGATCTTGTCGATGTTGGCGAAGACGGTGATCGGGTTGCTGTAGCCCTTGCGGCGCGGCACGTAGCAGTAGGCGCAAGCCATCGCGCAGCCGTTCGCCGTGGACGGGGCGATGAAGTCCGCCGAGCGGCCGTTCGGGCGGGCGGCCAGCGACTTCTTGACCCCCAGGACCAGCGCCTCGCGCTTGATCCGGACCCAGCGGTCGACGTTGGTCTCGTCGCCGTACAGCTCGGGGATCCGGTGGTGGCTCTCGACCTCGACGCGTTCCGCCTCGGGGAAGCGGGCCAGGATCTCCCGGCCGCGGGGCAGGGCGGCGGCCTCCGGCTCGACGTAGATCCGGCGGATGTCCAGCAGAGCACTCATGGAACCGGTACGGGCCTTTCGACGGGGGCGGCGGTGGCCCGCGCGCGGCGGCCGGTGGTGGCCAGCCCCAACGCGAGGACGGCCAGTCCGCAGCCGAACAGGATCCACCAGCCGGTGCGGCTGGCCTGGGCGAAGTGCTGCGCGGCCGGGCCGCTGAGACCGGACACCACCGCGGCGCCGACCACCGCCACCCCGAGGGCGGCGCCGACCTGACGGCTGGTCGAGGCGATCGCCGCGGCGACGCCCGCCTGGGCGCGCGGCATGCCGGAGACCGCCGTGTTGGTGATCGGGGCGTTCACCATGCCGAAGCCGAAACCGAACATCGCGTACGCGGTGAACAGCAGCCAGACCGGGGTGTCCGCGGTCAGCCGGGTCAGCGGCAGCATCGCCAGCGCGATCGCCGAGCCGGCCAGGATCAGTGGCAGTCGGGGCCCGCGGGCGCCGACGATGCGGCCCGACAGCGGTGCGATCACCGCGGTGAGAGCGGCCATCGGCAACGTGTACAGGCCCGCGTGCAGCGCCGACAGGTCCCGCACCTCCTGCAGGTACAGCGAGTTGAGGAACAGGAAGCCGCCGAGCGCGCCGAAGGCGCAGACCGCGATGACCGTCGCGCCGGAGAACGGCACACTGCGGAAGAACCGCGGATCCAGCAACGGCTCGGCGCGGCGCGCCTCGTACGCCGGCAGCGAGACCAGCGCCACGGCCCCCAGCACGAAGCACCCCACGATCAGGGGCGAGCCCCAGCCCAGGTTCGGGCCCTCGATGATGCCGAAGGTGACCGAGGCCAGCACGAGCAGCACGAGCACCTGACCCACCGGGTCGACGCGGCGCGGGTGCTCGGCCCGCGACTCGGGGACGTACAGCGCGGCCAGCACGATCGCGGCCACCCCGACCGGCACGTTGATCCAGAAGATCGACCGCCAGCCCAGCCCGGCGACCAGCACGCCGCCCAGCACCGGCCCCAGCGCCATGCTCAGCCCGACCACCCCGCCCCAGACGCCGATCGCCCGGGCCCGCTCGCGGGGCTCGGTGAACGTGTTCGTGATGATCGACATGGCGACCGGGTTCAGCATGGAGCCGCCCACCGCCTGCACCGTCCGGAACACGATGAGCCAGCCCAGCCCTGGCGCCACGCTGCACAGCAGCGATCCCACGGTGAACAGGGCCAGCCCGGTCTGGAAGGTGCGCCGCCGGCCCACCCGGTCGGCGGTCGAGCCGGACAGGATCAGCAGGCTCGCCAGCACCAGCGTGTACGCGTCCAGCACCCACTGCAGCGAGGAGACCGAAGCGTCCAGATCGGCCCGTAGCGAGGGCAGGGCGATGTTCACGATCGTGACGTCCAGCCCGACGATGAACAGGCTCAGGCAGCAGATCGCCAGGACCAGCTGGCGGCGGCGGTGACTGAGCTCGGGCATCGGGTCCTTTGTACCCCTCGGCCGGGCCGGGTCCGGTGAACCCGGCGGGGCGACGTGACACACTTCATCCGGCTGTGCGGCGTACGGGTCGGAGGGACCATGCGAAACAGCGAGACAGGACTCGACCAGGGGCGCATCGTGCAGGCGGCGGTGCGGTTCATCGACGAGCGCGGCCTGCGGGAGCTGACCATGCGCCGCCTCGGGGCCTACCTCGGGGTCGAGGGCATGGCGCTGTACCGCTACCTGCCCGGCCGGGAGGCGTTGCTGGACGCGGTGGTCGAGTCCGTCGTGGACGAGCTGTACGGCGACCCGGACCTCGGCCTGGAGGCGCCGGGCAGCTGGGTCGACTATCTGCAGCGGCTGGCCCACGGGCTGCGGCGGATCGCGCTGGCCCACCCCGAGGTGTTCCCGCTCGTGGCCACCCGGCCGCCGGCCGCGCCCTGGGTCCGGCCCCCGCTGCGCAGCCTGCGCGGGATCGAGTCGCTGCTGCAGGTCATGACCTCGGCCGGGTTCTCCGACGAGGACGCCGCCGCGGTGTACCGGGCGTTCAGCAGTTTCCTGCTGGGCCATCTGCTGCTCGAGGTCTCCGCGCTCGGCGTCGAGACCGGCCCGGTGGAGGAGCCGGAGGTGGCGCCGGTGCACGACCTGAACGCGTACCCGGTGCTGCGGCGCCTCGAGGCGCACCTGTCGCAGGACCACTCGGCCGGGGACTTCGAGGAGGCCCTCGAGACGCTGCTCGACCGCATTGCGCTGATGCAGCCGGCCCGCCCGCGAGGGCGGGGCCGGACAGTACCCCGTAATGGCGATCAATAACGTCCTGAGCGTCTCCTGAAAGAATGAGAGATCGCCTGTTTATGCGGTAAACAACCGGGCACTTTTGCCAGCGTAAGGATGTCGGACCGCGGCGCTGAGCAGCGGCTTCGATGATCGATCCCCCGCAGGCATCTCCCCCCGGAGCCGGTCATGAATGATCCCCGAAATGCGCGCGACGACGTCGGCGCGACGCGGTATTCCCGCGACGAGTCCACCGACCAGGCGGGCGCGTCGGGCGACACCGGAGCCACCGCGGTCACCAGTGACCGCCACGCCGTGCTCCAGCGCGAGAAGGAGCGTTACGGCGGCATCAAGTGGGGCTCGGCGTTCTTCGGCTGGCTCACCGCCACCGGAACGGCCATCCTGCTCACCGCACTGCTGGCCGCGGCCGGCACCGCGGTGGGCGTGGCCAACGACACGGACGCCGGTGAGGCGGCCGGCCGGGCGGCGGACAACGCCGGCACGGTCGGCATCGTCGGCGGCATCGCGCTGCTGGTGGTGCTGTTGATCGCCTACTACTGCGGCGGCTACGTCGCGGGCCGGATGGCCCGCCTCAGCGGCGCCAAGCAGGGGATCGGCGTCTGGGTCTGGTCCATCGTGATCGCCGTGGTGGTCGCGGTGGCCGGGGCCCTGGCCGGCGCCGAGTTCGACATCCTGGCCCGGCTGGGCGGCTTCCCGCGCCTGCCGATCAACGAGGGCGAGGTCACCACCGGCGGCATCATCGCCATCGTGGTGGCCGTCGTGGCGGCCCTCGCCGGCGCGATCCTCGGCGGCCTCGCCGGCATGCGGTACCACCGCAAGGTCGACAAGGCGGGCCTCGGGGTCTGACCGCCCGCATCACCTGATACCGCACCACCACACACCGCAGGACCGCACACCGGGGCCGGCCGGACGATCGGTCGTGCCCACCCACCGGAAAGGAACCAGCATGCTCACCCAGAACGACACCCAGAAGCTCATCGGCTCCGACGTCTACGAGACCGACGGCACCAAGATCGGGTCGGCCGCGGACGTCTACCTCGACGCGCAGACCGGCGACCCGGAGTGGGTCTCGGTGAAGACCGGCCTGTTCGGTACCAAGCAGAGCTTCGTGCCGCTGGAGCGGGCCAGCCTCGAGGGCGACCGCATCATCGTCGCGTTCAGCAAGGACCAGGTGAAGGACGCCCCGCGGATCGACCCCGACGGCCGGCTCAGCCCGGCCGAGGAGGACGAGCTCTACCGCTACTACGGCCTCTCGTCGACCGGCGGCAACCTCGACCGTGACGGTGACGGCTACACCGACACGACCACCACCACGACGCGGACGAACACGACGGGCACGACGGGCACCGCGTACGACAGCAGCGACGACCGTGGTGACACGTCCGGCCGCGACACCGACGACGCGATGACCCGCTCCGAGGAGCGCCTGGTCGCCGACACCCGTACCGAGGAGGCCGGCCGGGCCCGGCTGCGCAAGTACGTCGTGACCGAGCAGGAGCAGGTCACCGTGCCGGTCAGCCGCGAGGAGGTACGCCTGGAGCGCGAGCCGATCACGGACGCCAACCGTGGTGCGGCCCTCGACGGCCCGGCCATCTCCGAGGAGGAGCACGAGGTCACGCTGCACGCCGAGCGCCCGGTGGTCGACACCGAGGCCGTGCCGGTGGAGCGGGTGCGCCTCGGCAAGGAGACCGTCACCGACGAGGAGCGCGTCTCCGGTGAGGTCCGCAAGGAGCAGATCGAGTTCGACGACGAGACCAGCGGCCGCAACCGCCGCTGATCATTACCATCCGACACCCCCCGGGTCCTGGTATTCGGGGGGTGTCGTGGTGTGTCGTGCCCCGCACCGGATTCAGGGTTCGAGGCACGGCAGAGTGGGAAGCCTTGCGCGGAGCGTCCGCTGGTGGTGAGGAGAGACATGAAGATCTGGCCCGGCTCGCCGTACCCGCTGGGGGCCACGTACGACGGCGGGGGGACCAACTTCGCACTCTTCTCCGAGATCGCCGACCGGGTCGAGCTGTGCCTGTTCGACGACGACGGCACCGAGACCCGCGTCGACCTGCCGGAGCGCGAGGCCCTGGTGTGGCACGGCTACCTGCCGCGGGTCGTGCCCGGTCAGCGGTACGGCTACCGCGTGCACGGCCCGTACGACCCGGCCACCGGGCGGCGCTGCAACCCGTCGAAGCTGCTGCTCGACCCGTACGCCAAGGCGATCGACGGGCACCACGAGTGGAACAACGCGCTGTTCTCCTACAACTTCGGCAACCCGGGCGAGGTCAACTACGAGGACTCGGCGCCGTACGCGATGCGCTCGGTGGTGATCAACCCGTTCTTCGACTGGGCCAACGACCGGCCGCTGAAGATCCCGTTCCACCAGACGGTGATCTACGAGGCGCACGTCAAGGGCATGACCCAGGGCCACCCGGGCATCCCGGAGGACGTCCGCGGCACGTACTCCGGCCTGGCCCACCCGACGATGATCAAGCACTTCAAGGAGCTCGGGGTCACCGCCGTCGAGCTGATGCCGGTGCACCAGTTCGTGCACGACAGCACCCTGGTCGACCGCGGGCTGCGCAACTACTGGGGTTACAACACCATCGGCTTCTTCGCCCCGCACAACGACTACGCCTCGTTCGGCGGGCACGGCGGTCAGGTGCAGGAGTTCAAGTCCATGGTCAAGGCCCTGCACGCGGCCGGCATCGAGGTCATCCTGGACGTGGTCTACAACCACACCGCCGAGGGCAACCACCTCGGGCCGACCCTGTCGTTCCGCGGTATCGACAATCCGGCGTACTACCGGCTGGTCGACGACGACAAGCAGTACTACTACGACACCACGGGCACCGGTAACAGCCTCAACGTGCGCCACCACGAGTCGTTGCGGCTCATCATGGACTCGCTGCGCTACTGGGTGACCGACATGCACGTCGACGGCTTCCGCTTCGACCTGGCCTCCGCCCTGGCCCGCGAGTTCCACGAGGTGAACCGGCTGGCCGCGTTCTTCGACCTGGTCAACCAGGACCCGATCGTCAGCCAGGTCAAGCTCATCGCCGAGCCGTGGGACGTCGGCGACGGCGGCTACCAGGTCGGCGGCTTCCCGCCCCTGTGGACGGAGTGGAACGGCAAGTACCGCGACACCGTCCGCGACTTCTGGCGCGGCGAGCCGGGCAGCCTCGGCGAGTTCGCCTCCCGCTTCACCGGCTCGTCCGACCTGTACGAGATCGACGGCCGGCGCCCGATCGCGTCCATCAACTTCGTCACCGCGCACGACGGCTTCACCCTCAACGACCTGGTGTCCTACAACGAGAAGCACAACGAGGCCAACGGCGAGGACAACCGCGACGGCGAGAGCCACAACCGCTCGTGGAACTGCGGTGTCGAAGGCCCCACCGAGGACGCCGAGGTGGTCAAGCTGCGGGAACGCCAGAAGCGCAACTTCCTCACCACGCTGGTGCTGTCGCAGGGCGTGCCGATGATCGCCCACGGCGACGAGCTGGGCCGCACCCAGCACGGCAACAACAACGTCTACGCCCAGGACAGCGAGCTGAGCTGGGTCGACTGGGAAGACGCCCGGATGCACGACGTGCAGACCCGCTTCACCGCGTCGCTGACCAAGCTGCGCGCGGACCACCCGATCTTCCGGCGCCGCCGCTTCTTCACCGGCGAACCGGCCGGCGACGCCAAGGTGCCCGACATCGCCTGGCTGCGCCGCGACGGCGAGCCGATGACCGAGCAGGACTGGAACACCCGCTCCGGGATGACGATGACCGTGTTCCTCAACGGCCACGGCATCCCCGAGCGCGGCGCGCTGGGTGAGGAGATCATCGACGACTCGTTCCTGGTGCTGTTCAACCCGCTCGCCGACGGGGTGACGTTCACGCTGCCGCCGCGCTCGTTCGGCCGCACCTGGGAGGCCGTGGTCGACACGGCCGACCCGCTGCTGGCCGCCCGGCGCCGCACGACCAAGGCCGGCGGGCAGCGCGACGTCGAGGGCCACACCATGGTCGTGCTGCGCTGCCGGTACTGAAACCCGCTTGCCCGGTGCGGCAGGCTGGCACCGTGACCGGGATCGCGCTGAGCCACCGCTTCTACGACCAGGCCGTCCGCCCTCTGCTGGGCGGACGGCCGCACGCCGCGGCCCTGCTCGGCGAGGGCTCCGAGGTCCTCGGCCTGGACGACACGGTCTCCACCGACCACGACTTCGGCCCCCGCGTGCAGGTCTTCCTGCCCGACGGTGCGGCACCGCCGTCGTTCGCCGCGCTGCCGGACACCTTCGAGGGCCACCCCACGGTCTTCGCCACCACGGACCGCAACGACGGCGAGCCGGGCCACCAGGTCGAGGTGACGAGCGCCGCCGCCTTCTTCACCCGCCGGCTCGGCGTCGACCCGGCCGGTGGCCTGGCCCTGGCCGACTGGCTGCTGACCCCGACGCAGACCCTCGCGACGCTGACCGCCGGTGCGGTGTTCCATGACCCGGACGGCGAACTGACCCGCCGCCGCGAGGCCCTGCGCTGGTATCCGGCTGACGTGTGGCGCTACGCCCTGGCGGCCGGCTGGCTGCGTGTCGCCCAGGAGGAAGCCTTCGTGGGCCGGGCCGGGGCCGTCGGTGACGACCTGGGCTCCCGGCTGGTCGCCGCCCGGCTGGCCCGCGAGCTGGTGCGGCTGGCGTTCCTGATCGAGCGCCGCTGGGCGCCGTACCCGAAATGGCTCGGCAGCAGCTTCGCCCGCCTGGACCTCGCCGCGACGGCCGGCCCGGCGCTGGCCGCCGCGACCGCCGCGGCGCACTGGCGCGACCGCGAGGCCGCGCTGGTCGAGGCCGCGGGGGTGCTGGTCACCGCGACCAACAACCTCGGCCTGGCCGCACCGGTCGACCCGGCACCGCGGACGTACCACACCCGCGACATCCGGGTGCTGTCCGCCGACCGGCTCACCGTGGCGCTGGCCGCGGCCATCACCGACCCCGGGACCCGGGCGCTGGTCGACCGGCTCGGCGGGCGCCAGGGCGGACCCATCGCGACGCTGCCCGGCACCATCGATCAGGTGACGGACTCCACCGAGATCCTCGGTGACCCGGCCCGCTGCCGGCGGGCAGGGCCGCTGCTCGGCCTCACCGGCGGCACCGCGCCCTAGCGGGGCCCGAAAACCTTGTCGATCTCGTCGCCGGTCAGGCCGCGGGACCGGAACGTCGTGGTGCCGCTCTCCAGCAGCTCCCGGGCCGCGTCGCGCAGGCCGCCGTACGCCGCCCAGGTCAGCGCCCCACCGGTCGAGACCCGCCGGACGCCCAGCCCGGCCAGCTCGGCGACCGCCGGTGTGTCCGGCAGGGCCAGCACGTTGACCGGCGCCACGACCGACTCCACCAGCCGGGCGATGTCCGCCCCGGCGCGCAGGCCGGGCGCGTAGACGACGTCGGCACCCGCCTCGCGGTAGGCGCGCAGCCGGGTGATCGTGTCGTCCAGGTCGTCGTGGCCGTACAGGTGGTTCTCCGCGCGGGCCGTCAGCACGATGCCGTGCCGGGCGCAGGCCCGGGCGGCCGCCTCGACCCGCTCCGCGCCCGCCTCCAGGGTCTCCACCCGGTCGGCCGCCGGGTCGTAGTCCTCGATCGAGATGCCCGCCGCGCCGGCGCCGGCCAGCAGGTCCACCGTCTCGGCGATGCCGGCCGGGGTGTCCGCGTAGCAGCGCTCCGCGTCGACGTTCAGCGGGATCCGCACCGCCGCGGTGACCGCCGCGACGTGCGTGACCAGCTCATCCCGGGTGACCTGCTGGTCCAGCTTGCCCAGGGCGGCCGCCAGGCCCGACGACGTGGTCGCCAGCGCGGCGAAGCCCAGGCTCTCCAGCAGCCGGGCCGAGCCGGCGTCCCACGGATTCGGCAGCAGGAAGGTGCCGGATTCGTGCAGCGCCCGGAAACGATCGCGAAGATCCGTCATGTGGTCAGCCTAGAGACCGCGGCCCGGCCCCCCGGGGCCGGGCCGCGGCGTCCGCGGAGCCGGCCGAAGGCGGCGCCGGGCGTAACCTGGGGGTGTGCAGTACACCGACTGGGGTGAGCGCGCGTCTCGCTGGTCCGGAATTCGCAGCGGGACAGTCGATGTGCACGGCACGAAGGTGCACTATCTGGTGACTGATCGGACGCGGACCCCGGAAGTGCCGGTTCACCTGCTCGTTCCCAATCCGGCCAACAGCGCCTCGAACTGGCTCGACGTACTCGGCGAACTGCGACCACACGCGTACGCCATGGCGGTGGACCTGCCCGGCACCATCGCCGGCCACACCGGACTGCCGAACCGGCGCGCGGCGGGCATCGAGACGAACGCGCTGTTCCTGCGCGATTTCGCTGACGTACTCCACCTGGATCGGGTCGTGCTGCACGGCTGGTCGGCGGGCGGGATGGTCGCATTGCTGTTCGCCGACCAGGCACCCGAACGGGTCGCCGGGCTCGTGCTGGTGGCGCCGGCGCTTCCTCCCCCGGTGAGCGATGGTGAGGCACGCCTCTGGCGGACCCTCGGCCCGGCCGGCCTGGCCGTCGTCGCACCGATCGCCCGTGCGCTGCTCCGCGTTTCGGGGCGGCGCCTGCTCGCTGCGCAGCTACGGGTATTGAACGACCCCGCGTCGATCGCGGGCAGCAGCTGGAACGCGGGCGGTGACCTGACGAGAATGTCGCCGGAGATCGCGGATCTCATGCGGGACGAGATGGCCGCTGTCGCGCCGGCCCGCTTGGCGAACGTGGTCACGGTGTACGCCTCACTGATGTCGCTGATGTTCGTCCGGCGGCGACGCGTGCTCGAGGCGATGCGCCGGGTCGCGTCGCCGACTCTCCTCGTCTGCGGCGATGAGGATCGTCTCACTCCGCGCGCGTCGATCGACGACTGGACGACACAGCGGCCCGACTGGAACCTGACGGTCCTTCACCACGCGGGTCATGCGCCCCCGTTCGAAACCCCCGCCGCCTACGCTCGCACGGTCATCGACTGGTGTGGTCCACGGGTTCACGACGGGTAGGAGCTACGCAGCACCGGTTCAGCAGCCTGCGGCAGGCACGGTTTGCGGGCGCACGGGCCGGGAAACCTGATCGGTATGCCAACTCGTGAGGACATGCCGGGGACGCTCAGACGCTCCCCGAAGAAGGCGCAGGACACCTACGTCGCGGCGCACGACTCCGCCGTCAAGGAGTACGGCGAGGGCGAGCGCGCCCACCGGACCGCCCTGGCCGCGGTCAAGCACTCGTTCGAGAAGGTCGGCGACCACTGGGAGCCCAAGGCGAAGAAGGGCCCCAGCGACGCCAAGGCGGCCGGCGGGCGGGACACCCCGAAGCAGACCGCCGGAGGGGTCGACGCCAACGCGAGCAAGGAGCACCTGCTCAGCGTGGCCAAGAAGCTCGACATCAGCGGCCGGACCAAGATGAAGAAGAAGGAGCTGGTCGAGGCCATTCAGAAAGCCAACGCCAAGAGCACCCGCAAGGCGCGCGGCAAGTGAGCGATCTGGCCCGCTTCGTCAGCGCCCAGCAGGACGTCTACGAGCAGGCCCTGGCCGAGCTGACGGCCGGCAGCAAGCGCAGCCACTGGATGTGGTTCGTGTTCCCGCAGATCGCCGGGCTCGGCCGCACCGCCACCGCGCAGCGCTACGCCATCGCCGATCTGGTCGAGGCCCGGGCCTACCTGGCCCACCCGGTGCTCGGGCCCCGGCTGGCCGAGTGCGCGCGGGCCCTGCTCGGTGTGCCGGGTCGCACCGCCACGCAGATCCTCGGCACCCCCGACGACCTCAAGCTGCGGTCGTCGATGACGCTCTTCGCCCACGCAGCCGACGACCCGGCCGTGTTCCGGGCCGTCCTGGACCGCTACTACGGCGGCGAGGACGACCCGGCCACGGTTCAGCGGCTGTAACGCTCCCGGCGTACCGTCGGCTTGCGGCCCCGGATCGTGGTCTGCGACACCGCGTCGATCACCATCTCGGCCGCCGATTCCGGCACCTCGACCAGCGAGAAGCGGTCGGTGATCTGGATCGCGCCGATGTCGCGGGCGCTGAGCCCGGACTCGCCGGCGATCGCACCGACCAGGTCCTGCGGGCGCAGCCCGGCGCGCCGGCCCAGGCCGATGAAGAGCCGGGCGACACCCGCGCCGGCCGGACCGCTGCGGCGCTCGGGCCGCTTGCCGTCGCGGCCCTCGGGACGCTCCCGGACGGTCTCGCGCGGGGTCGGGATCTCCTGCTCGTCGACGTCGCCGCCGGCCGCCTCGTGGGCCAGCTTGACCGCCGCCAGGGCCACCGTCTCGATGTCGAACTCGCTGGTCAGCGACTCGATGACGACCCGGAACCGCTCCAGGTCGTCGGTCTGCAGGCTGCTCTCCAGCGCCGCGCGGGTCAGCTCCAGGCGCCGGGCCCGCAGGTCGGTTACCGTCGGCACCTTCTCCAGGGTGATGCGCTGGCGGGTGAGCCGCTCGATCGCCTTGAGCATCCGCGACTCGCGCGGCTCGGCCAGGGTGATCGCGGCGCCCTCGCGGCCCGCGCGCCCGACCCGGCCGATGCGGTGCACGTACGCCTCGGGCGCCGACGGCACGTTGTAGTTGACCACGTGGGTGAGCTGCTCGACGTCCAGCCCGCGGGCGGCCACGTCGGTGGCGACCAGCAGTTCGGTGCTGCCGGCGCGCAGCCGGCCCATGACCCGGTCCCGCTGGTCCTGGCTCATGCCGCCGTGCAGGGCCTCGGCCCGGTAGCCGCGCCCGTTGAGCGTCTCGGTGACCTGGTCGACCTCCTCGCGAGTGCGGCAGAAGATGATCGCCGCGGTCGGCGCCTCCACGTCCAGCACCCGGCCCAGCGCGGCCGGCTTGTGCGCCCGGGCCACGATGTACGCGCTCTGCCGCACCAGCGGGATCTCGCCGGGGGCGGAGGCCTCGCGGCCCATCTGGATGCGGACCGGATCCTTGAGGTGCCGGCGGGCGATGCCGTCGATGCGCGGCGGCATCGTCGCGGAGAACAGCACGGTCTGGCGGGTCTGCGGGGTCTCGGCCAGGATGGCCTCGATGTCCTCGGCGAAGCCCATGTCGAGCATCTCGTCGGCCTCGTCGAGCACGACCGTGCGCACGTCGCTGAGGTCCAGCGTGCCGCGGCTGATGTGATCCAGCACCCGGCCGGGGGTGCCGACCACGACGTCCACGCCGCGCTGCAGGGCCTGCAGCTGGCGCCCGATCGGCTGCCCGCCGTACACCGGCAGGACGCGCACGCCCAGGTCACGGCCGTAGCGGTGGACCGCCTGGGAGACCTGCTCGGCCAGCTCGCGGGTGGGCACCAGCACCAGGGCGGCCGGGCCGCCCTTGGCGTCCGGCTCCAGCCGGTGCAGCAGGGGCAGCGCGAACGCCGCGGTCTTCCCGGTGCCGGTCGCGGCCTGGCCCAGCAGGTCGTTGCCCTCCAGCAGCGGCGGGATGGCCTCGCGCTGGATCGGCGTCGGCTCTTCGTAGCCCAAGCTGGTCAGTGCCTTCAGCAGCTCGGGACGGAGCGCCAGACCGGCGAAGCCTGTCGCGTCCGCGAACAGGTGCTCGCTCATTATCTCTGCTCCGGATCGATCGTGCGCCGGCCACATCGGCGGCCGGCATCAACGACGACAAGGATACGGGGCCGGCATTCGGGCTCAGCCGGCCGGGACCTTGAACGGGTCGTGGTCGGCCAGCAGCTTGTCCAGCCGGGCCTGGTCGACCCGGCGGACCACGGTGCCCGCGTCCTGCATGTCGCGGACGCATTTGGCGAGCGTGAACGCCGACGTGACCACGTAGAGCAGGCCCACGGCCAGGAAGGCGCGGATCCAGCTGCCCACCGGCAGATAGGCGATCCCGGTGGCGACGGCGGTCAGGGAGAGGGCGAAGGAGGCGATGGACTGCACGTAGAAGGCGGTGGTGGTCCTCGGCTGCGGATTGGTGTCCATGCCGCAGTCTGGTCCGCGCGGTCGTACGTCCGACTGAGCCCAGGTACTCAGAGCCGGGTTACGACAGGATGACGGGCATGGCGGACGTGGTCGTGGTGGGTGGCGGCATCATCGGTCTGACGGCGGCGATGCGGCTGCGGGAACGCGGCGCGGCGGTGACCGTGTGGACACCGGAGGACCCCGCCCGGACGGTCTCCGCGGTGGCCGCCGCGGCCTGGTACCCCACCCGGACCGGCTTCGACGAGCGGATCCTGGCCTGGGCCGCGGCGACCTACGACCAGTTCCGCCGGGACGCCTTCGACCGGGTGCCCGGGGTCCTCGTGCGCGAGACCCGCAACCTCGAGCGGTCCGGCGCGACCGGTGAGCCGTGGTGGGCGCCGGCCGCGCGGGGAGTGCGCTGTCTGCCGGCCGAGCCGCCGTGGACCAGGGAGCTGCGTTTCCAGGCGCCGCTGGTCGAGATGGGGGTGTATCTGCCGTGGCTGCGCGAGCGGGCGGTGGCCGCCGGGGTGCGGGTCCTCCGGCGCCGGGTCGACCGGCTGGACGAGGCCCTGGTCGAGGCGCCGGTGGTGGTCAACGCGACCGGGCTGGCCGCCGGCGCATTGTGCGGGGACCCGGACGTGCTGCCGGCCCGCGGGCAGATCGTGCTGGTCGCCAACACCGGCATCTACACCTCCGTCCGCGACGAGGGGGAGCCGTCGACCTACGTGCACCCGCGCAGCCGTGACGTCGTGCTGGGCGGCACCTGGCAGGTGGGGGACTGGAACACCACGCCCGACCCGGCGACCCGCGACGCGATCCTGGAGCGCTGCGTGGCGCTGGTGCCGGAGCTGGCGGGCGCGCCGATCGTGGGGGAGCGGGTGGGACTGCGGCCGGTGCGGCGCGGTGGCCCGCGGGTGGAGGCGGAGAAGTGGCCGGGCGGGACGGTGGTGCACGCGTACGGGCACGGAGGCGCCGGTATGACGCTCTGCTGGGGCTGCGCGGACGAGGTCGCCGCGCTTGCTCTCTGACAACGGCCGTTCACCTTCCGTTCATCTTCCGGCGCGGCTAGGCTCAGATTCCTACGGCATCGATCTTGATAAATCATGCAGCGCCGCGTGAGGAGACCGTCCGATGACCGACCGACCCCGTCTGCTACCCATCCTCGGACCGGCCGGACATGCCGGCCGCGACCCGAAGACCTGTCTGTACCGCTGCGGCAACGCCTGCGACCATCCCGTGCCCAACGAATCGGCCAACCCGTACCTCGGTGACGTGGTCAACACCGCGATGACGCGCCGCGGCGTGGTCCGGGCCGGCGCGGTCGGTGCCCTCGTGCTCGGCTTCGGCGCGGCACCGGCCGCGGCGGGCGCCGCGAACGCCGCACCGGCCACCGCTCCCGCGGCGGCACCGCGGCACGGCGGCGGGCGCGCCGGGGCGCTGACCTTCAAGCCCATCCCGCCCAACGTCCTGGACACGGTGATCGTGCCCAACGGCTACGACAGCGCCGTGGTCATCCGCTGGGGCGACCCGATCCTGCCCGGCGTGCCCCGTCTGGACGTGCACCGGCAGAGCGCGCGGCACCAGTCCGGACAGTTCGGTTACAACAACGACTTCCTCGGGGTCCTGCCGCTGGGCCGCGACGGGCGGCGGGCGCTGCTGGTGGCCAACCACGAGTACACCAACGAGGAGTTGATGTTCCCCGGCTTCACCACCCAGGAGGCGCTGAGCGTCGAGCAGGTCCGGGTGGCCATGGCCGCGCACGGGATGTCGGTGGTGGAGCTCGAACGGGTCGACGGCACCGGGCAGTGGCGGCCCGTCGGCGGGCGGCACCGGCCGTACAACAAGCGGATCACCATGCTGGACACGCCGTTCCGGTTCACCGGCCCGGCGGCCGGCCACGCGCTGCTGCGCACCGCGGCCGACCCGCGCGGACTGACCCCGATCGGCACGCTCAACAACTGCGCCGGTGGCGTCACCCCGTGGGGCACCGTGCTGTCCGGCGAGGAGAACTTCAACCAGTACTTCGTCGGCGGCGACGCCGCTCCGGCCGCGCTCAAACCGAGCCTGGCCCGCTACGGCATCTCCACCACCGCCCGGGTGCCGGAGGAGTCGCGGCGCTGGGACCGGGCCCAGGAGCGCTTCGACCTGGCCAAGCACCCGCACGAGGCGCACCGCTTCGGCTGGATCGTCGAGGTCGACCCGTACGACCCCGGGTCACGGCCCCGCAAGCACACCGCGATGGGCCGGTTCAAGCACGAGGGCGCCAACGTCATCGTGGCCCGCAACGGTCAGGTCGCCGCGTACATGGGTGACGACGAGCGGTTCGACTACCTGTACAAGTTCGTCTCCGCGAAGAAGTTCGTGCCGGGCGGCTCGGCCGCGGCCCGCCGGCACAACCTGACCCTGCTGGAGTCGGGCACCCTCTACGTCGCCAAGCTGACCGGGGACAGCCCGGCGGCCGAGATCGACGGCACCGGCAAGCTGCCCTCCGACGGCGCCTTCGACGGCCGTGGCACCTGGATCAAGCTCGTGTCCGGCGACCGGTCCCACGTGCCCGGTATGACCGCCGCCGAGGTGCTGACGTTCGCCCGGCTGGCCGGCGACGCCGTCGGCGCCACCAAGATGGACCGGCCCGAGGACGTACAGCCCAGCCTGCGGACGGGCAAGATCTACGCGGCGCTGACCAACAACACCAACCGCGGCGCGGAGGCGAACGCGGGGCCCGACGAGGCCAACCCCCGCCGGGAGAACAAGCACGGCCAGATCCTCGAGATCGTCGAGGACCGCGGCGACCACACCGGTGAGTCGTTCACCTGGTCGCTGCCGATCGTGTGCGGCGACCCGGCGGACGCGTCGACCTACTTCGCCGGTTACGACAAGAGCGCCGTCTCGCCGATCTCGTGCCCGGACAACGTGGCCTTCGACAGCGCCGGCAACCTGTGGATCTCCACCGACGGCAACGCGCTGGGCAGCAACGACGGTCTGTTCGCCACGGCGATCGAGGGCCCGGAACGCGGCCACCTCAAACAGTTCCTGACCGTGCCGCCGGGCGCCGAGACGTGCGGGCCGTTCATCACCGGCGACGACCGCTCGGTCTTCACCGCCGTGCAGCACCCCGGGGAGATCGACGGCGCCACCCTGGACGAGCCGGCCTCGACCTGGCCCGACGGCGACTTCGCCAAGCCCGCCGTCGTGGTCACCTGGCGGCTGGACGGAGGCCCGATCGGCAGCTGAGCCCCGTGGCGTCCTACGGTCCCTACCTCGGAGGGTCAGCGGACCGGCGGATACGCGTTGCGCACCAGCTCGGTGAAGGCGGCCGGGAACCACTCGCCCCGGGGCGGCGCCCCGGCCATCGCGTTGGTCGGCCGGTTCGAGGCGCCGATCGGTGGTATCTGCCCGTTCGGGTCGCACCGCACGTCGGCGGCCTCGTTCCCGTCGGACACGCCCGGCTGCTTGACCCAGGCGTACGCGTGCACATGTGTCCGCGGTGCTGCCCGCGGCGGCTCGCCCAGGCCCGCGCCCTTCTGGTTGCACCAGGTGGATCTGGTCGGGCGCCGGTCGATCCGGCTCTGGTCGACGAACGTGTCGACGGCGGTGGACGTGCTGACCGCGGTGGGCCGGGCCGGGCCGCCCCAGCCGTTGCGGGACGTGTCCAGCAGCGCCCCGACCCGCTCCGGGAAGCCGGCGGCGACCAGCGCCGCGTGCATCGCGTCGACGAAGGTGGACTCCTCCAGGTGACTGTTCCAGTCCACCCACCGGGTCTGCCTGATCGGCACGCCGGCGCGCGTCATGGCGATGTCGAGGAACGGCTCGTCCGCCGGATCGTAGTCGGCGACGTTCACGGCGAACCCGTCGACGCTCTCCACCCCGGCGGGCGTACGGTCGGCCACCCGGCGGACCAGGGCGACCGCGGCCTGCCGGGAATCGTCCCAGCCCAGCTGATTCGACTGGGTGACGTCCAGGTACGCGTACACATTCGGCGTCTCGTGCAGACGGCTCAGCGCGTACGGGATCGCGGCCTGATAGATCTCGCCGGCCCGCGCACACTCGAAATGGGAGTAGAGCGCGTTCGCCAGCGCGTCCGGCTCGACCACCACGGCCACCCGTAGCCGCCGGTAGGCCGGCTCGGCCAGGATCGCCGCGACCGGATCGACGAACTGCGTCCGGTAGGCGGCCACATCGTCCAGCTCCGCGCTGGGCGCGCGCGTGCAACTGCGGTTCGGCAGGTTGTAGAGCACCAGCGTGATCACCACCGGCCGGTGGCCGCGGTGCTGCTGAGCGAGCGCCTCGTCGAGGTGGGCCCGCAGGCCGCGCCGGCCCGGCGTACCGCTGATCGCCGCGATCGAATCCAGCCAGACCGCCGTGGACCGGCGGGCGACCACCGACAACGCCGGGCCCGGATCGCCGCCCTGCGCGGCGGTCGCGCGGGCCGCCGCCGACCAGTCCGGATCGACGTAGCCACGCGCGCCGGCGAACGGGTTGGCCGGGCCGGCGGCGGGGGCGGCGGCCGGGACCACGAGGACGCCCCCGGCTACGGCCAGCGCCGTCGTGGTCACCATCGAGACGATCCGGGTACGCCAGGCCATGTCCGCTCCATCCATTGATCTACATCGATGGTACCGGTTCGGCCCGGTCCGGGCTGTGCCACGTCCTACGGGGTGCCGTCCAGGTGACCTCGTCCCGCCCTGCCCGGCAATCGGTAGTCTGCGCCCGTTGCCGACGAACGGGGGCTCCGCCATGGCCCGCAGGTGGATACTCGTCGGCCTGCTCGCGTTGGCCGCCGGTTGCGACTCCGGCGGTGACGCCCCGGTGCCACCCGCCGGTGACGCGGGTGCGCCGGCTCCTGGCGGGTGAGGGACGTTCGCCAGATCCTGGGGCCGGAGGGGCGGGTTGAGCGTCGCGAAGCGACTGCTCGAGCTGGCCGCTTCTTTCGCGGACGAGGTCTCCCGCGGCGATGAGCAGCGATTCGAGGACAGCGTCCTGGTGGTCACCTGGCGCCTGGACGGCGGCCGGATCGGCAGCTGAGCGTTACCCCTTTCGTGGCTGCAACTTGCGTCCTCATCCGGCGGCGTCGGACCCTGGTGCGGCAGCGTTGTGCGGGTGCCGGTCGATGGCGGTGGTGGTGATCTCTGGAGCGGCAGCCGGAAGTTCCGGCCGGCTGCGAGGTGGTGTGGTCGGCCGGCTGGATCATGGTGTCCGGCGCGATCGACGTGGCCGGCGCGCCCGTGCTCGAGCGACGTATGCGTGCGCTCGTCGGCCCGGGGGAACTCGCCGTGGACTGCCGCTCCGTCACGTTCCTCGATGTCGCCGGTCTGCGCATGCTCGCCGGGCTGGGCCTCCTGGCCCGGGCCGGGGGCACGACCGTGTGCCTGCACTGCTCGCCGGAAATGACGGAGATTCTGACCTTGTGCGGTGTGCGGGGGCTTCCCGGCGTGGCATTGAGGCCGGAGAGCGACGACAGTCCAGGGAGCCGACGGTGACCAGCCCGCCCCAACGTGGCCGCTCGGGGACCTTCGACCATCGCGCCCTCGTCGTCGACGCGGATGACACCATCCCCCGGCTGCTCCTGCCCGAGCTCCGCCGCCGGATCACGCGCGACCAGGCAGTGCTGATGGTCGTCGGCGGCGACACCGAAGCGATCATCCGCGATCGGCTGGGCCCCGACGCCCACGCCCTGCAGTGGGCGCCCACGAACGCCTTCTACCAGCGAACGGGTTTCACCTACTCCCGGTTCCACCGGTACCTGCGGGAACGGCATTCCCGGCAGGAGGTCGTGCACATCATCGCCGAGCCCGATGTGGTGACCGATCCCGAGTCGCCGGTGGACCGGGCGGCCGCCTACCTGGGCTACGAGGCGATGGCCAACGAGGTGTACACCTCCTACCGCTGCTCGATCACCTGTGTCTGGCACAGCCGCCGGCAATCGTCGTCGACCATCGACGAGGTCCGCAAGGTCCACCAGCGGGAGCTGAGCACACAGGGCGTCGTGGAGAACCCCGGCTACGTACCGCCGGACGACTATCTCGGCGAGCGGGCGCAGGCCGCCATCACGCCGGTTCCCCCGGCCACCGACCTAGACATCACCGTCCGGCGCGTCGAGGAGCTGTCCGACTGCCGCGCCGCCGTCGCCCGGTGGGCGGCGTCGCAGCACTTCGTTCCCACGGCTGTCCGGCAGGTCGTCGTGGCGACCAGTGAAGTGGTCGCCAACGGCCTGCGGCACGGCCGGCCACCGGTGCGGACGCGCGCGTGGAGCCAGGACGCGACGCTGATCGTCGACGTCGAGGACCACGGGGGACGGCCCATCCCTGCACACGCCGGCTACTGGCTGCCGGTCACTCCGGCCGATTCGGCCGGGCTGTGGGTCGCCCGCCAGCTCGCGGACGTCCTCGTCACCCACACCGGGGACGGACGGACCACCGTGCGGATGTACTTCCCCTACGCGGTGACGCACCGCAATCTACGCATCCCCACCTGAGGTACGCCGTGACCGGCGTCGTGTTCATCCGCCGTTCACCGCACGTCCTGACCAGCCTCAATCGCAGCTCTTAACGTCAGGCGACCCCGTCCCCGACGGGGGCCATGTTGCCTGCGAGGAGCTCTGCCCCGATGACTGAACGACCCCGCCTGCTGCCGCTGCTCGGCCACACCGGTCGTGACGCGATGACGTGCCTCTACCGCTGCGGCAACGCCTGCGACCACCCCGTGCCGAACCGGACGGACAACCCGTACCTCGGCGACGTCGTGAACACCGAGATGTCGCGCCGTGGGGTGGTGCGTGCCGGTGCCGTGGGCGCGCTCGTGCTCGGCTTCGGTGGCGCGGCGGCCGGTGCGGCGAGCCCGGCGGCCGCCGCGCCCGCCGCCCCGGCCGCGCCGGTCGCCGACGCGCTGCTGGAGAC
Organism: Actinoplanes auranticolor; assembly: GCF_018332655.1. Taxonomy (GTDB): domain Bacteria; phylum Actinomycetota; class Actinomycetes; order Mycobacteriales; family Micromonosporaceae; genus Actinoplanes; species Actinoplanes auranticolor. The sequence continues at coordinate 26,999 of NZ_BOQL01000036.1, forward strand.
CCTCTCCAAGGGCAAGGCCGGCCCGCTGACCTTCAAGGCCATCCCGCCGAACAAGCTCGACAACTTCATCGTCCCCAATGGCTACGACTCGGCGGTGGTGCTGAGCTGGGGTGACCCGGTCCTGGCCGGGGCCCCGGAGTTCGACATCACCGCGCAGAGCGTGCGCCGCCAGTCGGCGCAGTTCGGCTACAACAACGACTTCGTCGGCGTGCTGCCGCTGGGCCGCGACGGGCGCCGGGCGCTGCTGGTGGTCAACCACGAGTACACCAACGAGGAGCTGATGTTCCCCGGCTTCACCAGCCTCGACGCGCTCACCGTGGACCAGCTGAAGATCGCGATGGCGGCCCACGGCCTGTCGGTGGTCGAGCTGGAGCGGGTCGGCCGCACCGGGCAGTGGCAGCCCGTACGCGCGCGGCGGCTGCCGTACAACCGGCGGATCACCGCGCTGGAGACGCCGTTCGCCTTCACCGGCCCGGCCGCCGGCTCGGCATGGCTGCGGACGGCCGCCGACCCCAGGGGCCGGACCGCGATCGGCACCCTGAACAACTGCGCCGGTGGCGTCACCCCGTGGGGCACCGTGCTGTCCGGCGAGGAGAACTTCAACCAGTACTTCGTCGGCGGCGACGGCGCCCCCGAGGCACTCAAGCCCAAGCTGGCCCGCTACGGCATCTCCACCACCGCCCGGGTGCCGAGCGGCTCGCGCCGCTGGGACCGCGCCCAGGAGCGTTTCGACCTGGCCAAGCACCCGAACGAGGCGCACCGCTTCGGCTGGATCGTCGAGGTCGACCCGTTCGACCCGGACTCGACCCCGCGCAAGCACACCGCGCTGGGCCGGTTCAAGCACGAGGGCGCCAACGTCATCGTGGCCAAGAACGGCAAGGTCGTCGCGTACATGGGTGACGACGAGCGGTTCGACTACCTCTACAAGTTCGTCTCCGACAAGAAGTACCTGCCCGGCGACTCGGCCCACGCCCGCCGGCACAACCTGACCCTGCTGGAGTCCGGCACCCTCTACGTCGCCAAGCTGACCGGGGACAGCCCGGCGGAAGAGATCGACGGCACCGGCAAGCTGCCCTCCGACGGCGCCTTCGACGGCACCGGCACCTGGATCAAGCTGGTGTCCGGCAACCGCTCGTACGTGCCCGGCATGACCGCCGCGGACGTGCTGACCTTCACCCGGCTGGCCGGCGACGCGGTGCTGGCGACCAAGATGGACCGCCCGGAGGACGTGCAGCCCAGCCCACGTACCGGCAAGATCTACGCGGCGATGACCAACAACACCAACCGCGGTGTCGGGACCAACCCCGGCGTGGACGAGGCGAACCCGCGCAACGCCAACAAGCACGGCCAGATCTTCGAGCTGACCGAGGACCGCGGCGACCACACCGGGGAGTCGTTCACCTGGTCGCTGCCGATCGTGTGCGGCGACCCGGCGGACGCGTCGACCTACTTCGCCGGTTACGACAAGAGCGCCGTCTCGCCCATCTCCTGCCCGGACAACGTGGCCTTCGACAGCGCCGGCAACCTGTGGATCTCCACCGACGGCAACGCGCTGGGCAGCAACGACGGTCTGTTCGCCACGGCGATCGAGGGGTCCGAGCGGGGCCACCTCAAGCAGTTCCTGACCGTGCCGGTGGGCGCCGAGACGTGCGGGCCGTTCATCACCGGCGACGACCGCTCGGTCTTCGTCGCGGTGCAGCACCCGGGCGAGATCTCCGGTGCCAGCGTGGAGAAGCCGGCCTCGACCTGGCCCGACGGCGACTTCGCCAAGCCCGCCGTCGTGGTCACCTGGCGCCTGGACGGTGGCCCGGTCGGCAGCTGAACCCGGTCCGAGCTCCCGGCGCCACCCCGGCGCCGGGAGCGGCCGGGTCACACGGTGCGCAGGTCCAGCGTGTGCCAGATGAGGGAGTCCTGGTCACCGGTGGCCCACCAGACCACGCCGTTGCGGCTGAAGACGCCGTCGACGGCCGGGCTGACGTCGACCGTACGGTCCGTCTCGAGGTCGTAGATCAGCAGGCCAGCCGTACCGGTCAGGTCCGAGTCCGGGCCGGTCTCCGACAGCAGCTCGAAGCGGTCCAGGACCGCCACGTCGGGCACGGCCGCCCCGGCCGCGCTGCCGGCCACCCGGCGGCGGGCCGAGCCGTCCGGGTGCATCAGGTCGATGCGGGCCAGCCCGTCGCCGTTCATCACCAGGACTCGGCACCACGCCGCGGAGCACGTGATGAGCTCCGGGCCGCTCGTCTGCACCGGGGTGTCCCGGTTGGCCGTCATGTTCCGCAGGACGCTCGTCCCGGACTGGTCGCCGCCGCCGTTGGTCAGCCACGGCCATGCCGTCAGCGCCCAGGTGCCGGGCTCCTCGCGCACGGCGACCTTGCCGCCGGTGAGGGCGACCGAGCGGATCTCGGTGACCGGCCGGCCCTCCGGCGCGGCGGCGGCCCAGTGCACCCGGCCCTCGGCCAGCACCAGGTCCCACTGCGAGCCGAAGAACACCGCGTTGCCGGTGTCGGCGGTGAGCCGGCGGGCCGGGCCGCCGCTGGTCCGGGCCGTCCAGATCTCCATCGGGCTGCCGTCGGCGGACTCGGTCCACACCAGGTCCTCACCGCTGACGGTGAAGGCACCGAACTCGGGGTTGCCCGACTGCGGGCGCCGGCGCAGCTCCCGGACCGTCTCGTCGGCGTTGCGCACGAGCAGCCGCTCGGCGGCGCCGTCCGGGCTCGGCGCGGTGCCGACGCTGGTGCGGGCGTCCAGGAAGATCCCCGGGTGGTAGATCGGCCCGTCGCGCAGGTTGCCGGGCAGGTCGGCGCGCTGCGCCCGGGGCCAGGCCGCGGTCAGGCCGGTCCGGGCGGCGGGGGCGGTCTCGGGCTCGCCCGGGGCGTACACCAGCAGGGCGACGCCCGCGGCGACGGCCACGGCCAGCGCGGCGAGGGTGCGGTACGGCGTCACTCGTACTGCTGCTTCGGCGCGGCGATCTCCTGCCAGGAGGCGACCTGCAGGTACGGGACCTTGGCGTCGTTGACCGGGTCCTGCGCGGTCCTGTCCGTCCAGGTGCCGACCACCTGGATCCAGGTGTCCGCCGGTACGGCCGCCGGGACCTCCCCGCTGAGCGCCACCTTGATCGGCCGGCCGTCGGCGGCGCAGCAGGACATCACCATCCGGGCCAGCATCGGCTCGCCGTCCGGGCCGGGCGTGACGAAGCCGGTCAGCCGCAGATTGCGGCCGGTCAGGCTGCGCCCGCCGTCGAAGACCGCCCGCGAGGCGTAGTCCAGCAGCCCGAGATCGACCGGGTCACCCGGCGGCAGCGCCGGATAGTCCGAATCCGTGCCGGGGGCGGTCAGCACCGTGCCGGCCTGCCCGGCCGCGTCCGAGCCCAGCGCCGGCGGCGCCACGAGCAGCAGGCCCAGCACGGGCAGCAGCAGCAACCAGCCCACCTTCGGCTCGTGGTGGTGCTCACCGTGCGCCTGGGCCTTGCCGCGCAGGTCGTACCAGAGGGTCAGCACGGCCGCCGCGACCAGCAGCAGGCCCGCGCCGATCAGGAAGGGCCGCAGGCCCTCCTTGACGTAGCGCAGGTAGAGGTCGGAGAGGCTCGCCTTGAGGATCGCGCCGCCGAACAGCAGCATGATCACGGCCTGGGCCTGCTTGTTCACAGCAGCACCGCCCCGATGCCGGTGCCGACCAGGACCGCCGCGACGAACGTCGCCGGGGCGAAGCGGGAGGAGAAGCGCCGGCCGAAGACCCCGGTCTGCATGGCGATCAGCTTCAGGTCCACCATCGGGCCGACGACCAGGAACACCAGCCGCGAGGTCAGCGAGAACTGCGACAGCGACGCGGCCACGAAGGCGTCCGCCTCGCTGCAGATCGACAGCAGCACGGCGAGCACCGCCAGCGCGATGATCGACAGCGCTTCGTTGTCGGCCAGGGTCTGCAGCCAGCGTTCCGGCACCACCACGTTGATGGTGGCCGCGGCCGCGGCGCCGACCACCAGGAAGCCACCGGCGTGCATGATGTCGTGCCGGCAGGCCGCGACGAACGCCTTCAGGCGCGAGCCGTCCTCGTGCGGCCGGGCCGGCAGCTTGATCCACTCGGCCTTGCCCAGCCGCAGCCAGAGCCAGCCCATCGCCACGGCCACGATCAGGCTGGCCACGCCGCGCGCGACCACCATCTCCGGGTTGCCGGGGAAGGCGACCGCGGTGGCGGTCAGCACGATCGGGTTGATCGCCGGGGCCGCCAGCAGGAACGCCAGCGCGGCGGCCGGAGTGACACCGCGGCGGATCAGCGACCCGGCGATCGGCACGCTGCCGCACTCGCAGCCGGGCAGGACCACCCCGGCCAGGCCGGCCGCGGGCACCGCGAGAGCGGGATGCCGCGGCAGGGCCCGGGCCCAGAACGAGCGCGGCACGAACACGGCGATGACCGCGGACAGCACCACGCCGAAGACCAGGAACGGCACGGCCTGCACCAGCACCGACACGAAAACGGTGGTCCAGGTCTGCAGCCGGGGCGCGGAGACCAGCTCGGCCAGCGGGTTACGGAAGACCACCAGCAGCACCAGCAGCACGGCCAGGATCTCGACCGAGCCGACGCGCCGGCCCGGGGCCGGGCCGTCCGGTGGCGCGGGCGGTGCCGGGGTCCGGTCGGTGTCGTCGCCGGGCGCGCCGTCGCGCCGTTCGGTGACGTCCTCGGGTGCGGTCACAGTGGTCACTCCGGATCGCGGTGGGTCGGTCGGCCGCCGCCCACCATACCGACCCCGCTCGGCACCCGGGCATCCCGCGACCGCGTGAGTCGCTCTATGCTGAGCTGCGCATATGTTCACGTGACGATGCGGCGGCGACCCGGTTGCGGCCGGCGGCCTCGGCCGCGTACAGGCCGGCGTCGGCCCGCTGGATGGGATCCTCGGAGGTCTCGGAGCCGTCCCACTGTGCGACACCGGCCGAGAAGGTCTGACCCGACGGCGTCCGGGCCAGCGTGCCCCTACGATCGGGCGGTGCCGACTATCGATTCGCATGACGCCGCCCTAGCCGCCGCCGCGGAGGTCGCCGCGGCACTCGCCCCCGGGGTGATCCAGCGCGACCGGGACGGGGCTGCCGCCGTACCGGTCGAGGCTCTCGCGGCCCTGGACAGCTCCGGGCTGCTGGCGATCACCGTGCCGGCCGCCGACGGCGGCCCGGCGCTGGGCCCGGTCACCCTGGCCGAGGTGACGCGGGTGATCGCCGCGGTCGACCCGGCCATCGCGCAGGTCCCGCAGGCGCACTACCTGCTGGTCGACGTGCTCGCGGTGCACGGCGACGCGGCAGTGCGCGCCCGGCTGTTCGGCGACGTGCTGGCCGGCCGGCGGATCGGCAATGCGCTGGCCGAGCGCGGCGGCAAGCACGCCCAGGACCTGTCCACCCGGCTGAAAGACGGCCTGCTCAGCGGCCGTAAGTACTACTGCACCGGCGCGCTGACGGCCGCCTGGATCGCGGTCAGTGCCCTGGACGGCGACGGCCGCCTGGTGCTGGCCTTCGTGCCGCGGGCCGCCGAGGGCGTCACCGTGGACACCGACTGGGACGTGATGGGCCAGCGCGCCACGATCAGCGGCACCACCACCTTCACCGACGTGCCGGTCGAGCTGGTCCTGGACTACGCCGGCGCCTTCGAGGTGCCGCAGCAGCTCGGCGCGCGGGCGCAGCTGGTGCACGCGGCGATCGAGGTCGGCATCGCCGAGGGCGCCCTGCGCGACGCGACCGCCTACCTGCGGGAGAAAGCCCGGCCGTCCACCGAGGCGGTGCGCGCCGGTGCCGCCACGGCGGCGGGCGACCCGCACGTGCTGCACCGGTACGGCCGCACGGCGACCCGCGTCCGAGCGGCGGCAGCCCTGCTCCGCGAGGCGGCGGCCGTCCTCGAGGAGATCGGGCCCGTACCGGCCGACGCGCAGGCCGCCGCCCGCGGTTCCCTGGCCGTGGCCGCCGCCAAGGCGTTCGCCAGTGAGGTGGCCGTCGAGACGGCCTCGGAGCTGTTCGCGATGTGCGGCACCAGCTCGACGGCGGCCAGGTACGACCTCGACCGGCACTGGCGCAACGCCCGGACGCACAGCGTGCACGACCCGCTGGACTGGAAGTACCACCACCTGGCGGCTTGGGAACTGGCCGGCGTGCAACCGCCGAACCACGGCCAGCTTTAGGGCCTGTCCTGCCGATCATGGCGACGGCGAGGCCCGGCGCAGGCCGTCATGATCGGCAGGACCTAACTGCCCAGCCGGTACGCGGCGAAGACGATCGGCGTCCGCAGCGTGAAGCCGAGCTGCTCGTAGAGCCGGATGGCGCCGGTGTTGGTGCCCGCGGCGTGCAGGAACGGCACCTCGCCGCGGGCCCGGATGCCGGCGATCACCGCCCCGATCAGCCGCGTCGCCAGCCCCGCGCCGCGGTACGCCGGATCGGTGCAGACCGCGCTGACCTCGGTCCAGCCGTCCAGCCGCAGCCGCTCCCCGGCCATCGCCGCCAGCACCCCGTCGCGCCGGATGCCCAGGTAGGTGCCGAGTTCCGGGGTGCGCTTGCCGAACGGGCCGGGCCGGGTCCGCTGGACCAGGTCGAGGATCTCCGGCACGTCGTCGGCGGTGAGCACCAGCGCCTCGGGATCCGGCGCGCCGCGCACCGCCGGGCCGATCATCTGCACACCCGGAATGCCCCGTACGTGCGTCCAGCCTGCCGGCCCGGCCAGCCCCGGCGCCGCGAGCAGCGGCTCGTAGGCCGTCCCGGCCAGCGCGGCGAGATCCCGCCAGGCCGCCGGGTCGGCGGGGTCGTCCACGGCCGCGAACGGGCTGACGTCCGCGGGGTAGCGGGCGCTGCGCCCGTGCCGCTCGGCCAGGTGGGCGTGCGGGCCGGTGAGCGCGGCCCAGGCGGGATTGTCCAGTACATGCACGCCGCCGATTCTGCCCGGTGGATACCCACCGGGCGCAGCGATTTGTGCCCGCTACCACAGTGGACGGTCCCGCCACAGTCGAGGCTCGTTGCCGAGGGGGGATCGGAGAACGGCGTGGCGGAGCTGGCCCAGCCCGGGTCCGCGGTGGTGCGGTTCCGCGACAGTGCCGGGGCGGTCACCGAGAGGCTGTACCGCCTCGCCGAGGCCGCCGGAATCCGGCCCGACGGCTCGCCCCGCCTGCTGGTGGTGCTGACCCTGCGCGGCGGCCGGCTCGACGCCGTCGCCACCGGCGAGACCGCCGCCGCCATGCAGGCCGGGCTGGTGCTGGTCGCGCCGATGACCGCCGCGCAGCTGCACGCGGCGGTGACCGCGCCGGGCCCGTCGCCGCCGCAGCTTGACGGCCGCTCTCGTGGTCCTGACCGTGCTCGCGGGCATGTTCGCCCTGGTGGCCCGGCAGCAGACGGAGGAAGCCCGGCAGCAGGTGCGCACCGCGGCGTCCCGGCTGCTGGCCGACGATGCGAGCAGTTCCGCCGCAGCGATCCGGGCAAGTCCCTGCAACTGGCCCTGGCCGCCTGGCACGCTTGTTCCGCACGCGTCATGCCCCGGTCAGCCGGCCCTGCCCGTAGCGTCACCGTCATGAGTGCCATCGCCGTCACCGGCGCGACCGGCCAGCTCGGCGGCCGGGTCGCCCGCCGTCTCGCCACCCGCGGTATCGCGCAGCAGTTACTGGTCCGCCACCCCGCCCGCGCACCCCAGCTGCCCGGCGCCACCGTCGTCCGGGCGAGCTTCACCGACGGCGACGCCGTCCGGCGGGCCCTGGAGGGTGCTCCCGTCGTGCTGATGGTCTCGGCCTCGGAGAGCCCCGACCGCGTCGAGCAGCACCGGGCCTTCGCCGACGCCGCGGCCGCCGCCGGGGTGGGGCACCTGGTGTACGTCTCGTTCTTCGGTGCCGCGCCCGACGCGACGTTCACCCACGCCCGCGACCACTGGCACACCGAGCAGCACATCCGGGCCGCCGGGCTGCCGTTCACCTTCCTGCGGGACAACCTCTACGCCGACTTCCTGCCCCACCTGGCCGGCGAGGACGGCGTCATCCGGGGACCGGCCGGCGACGGCCGGGTCGCGGCCGTGGCCCAGGACGACATCGCCGACGCGGCGACCGTGGTGCTCACCGATCCGGCCGCCCACGCCGGGCAGACGTACGACCTGACCGGCCCGCAGGCGCTCACCCTGCACGAGATCGCGGACCTGCTGGGGGTCGGCTACCAGCCCCAGACCATCGAGGAGGCGTACCGGTCGCGCAGCTCGTACGGCGCCCCGGGCTGGCTGGTCGACGCCTGGGTCTCCACCTACACCGCCATCGCCGCCGGTGAGGTCGCCACGGTCAGCGACGCGGTGCCGCGCCTGACGGGCCGTCCCGCCACCTCGGTCGCGGAGCTGGTAAAGCGGTAGCGCCCGCCGCCCCGCCGCCCTACGGTGGCGGGGATCGCCGGAGCTCAGGGAAAGGGACGGACATGCGAGGAATCGGTGTGCCCAGGCCGTCCATCCGTTCCCTGACCTCCGAGGATCTCCTTGCCCACGCTCAATCTCGGCATCCTGGCGCACGTCGACGCCGGTAAGACCAGCCTCACCGAGCGCCTGCTGTTCGCCCACGGTGCCGTCGCCACGCTCGGCAGCGTCGACGCCGGCAGCACCACCACCGACAGCGGCGCGCTCGAACGCGAACGCGGTATCACCATCCGCTCCGCCGTGGCCTCGTTCCCGCTCGGCGCCCTGCGGGTCAACCTCATCGACACCCCCGGGCATCCGGACTTCATCGCCGAGGTGGAACGCGCCCTGGCCGTCCTCGACGGCGCGGTCCTGGTGCTCTCCGCCGTCGAGGGGGTGCAGGCCCAGACCCGGGTGCTGATGCGCTCACTGCGCCGGCTGGGCATCCCCACCCTGATCTTCGTCAACAAGGTGGACCGGACGGGCGCCCGCGGCGACGCCCTGCTGGCCGACATCCGCGCGAAGCTGCGCGTCGGCGTGGTGGCCCTCAACGCCGTCCGCGACGCCGGCACCGCCACCGCCCGGACGGTGCCGCGGGCATGGGAGCACGAGGCCGCGGAGACCCTGGCGGACCACGACGACGACCTGCTGGCCCAGCTGCTCGACGGCCGGGCGCCCGATCCGGCGTACGTCCGCGAGGTGCTGGCGGCGCAGACAGCCGCCGGTCATGTCCATCCGGTGTTCTTCGGCTCGGCGACGACCGGCGCGGGCACGGCACCGCTGGCCGACGGCATTGCCATGCTGCTGCGCCCCCGTCCGGCGACCGCGACCGGCACCCGCGGGCTGGTGTTCGCCGTCGAGCGCGACCCCGGCGGCGAGAAGGTCGCCTATCTGCGGCTGTTCGCCGGTGCGGTGCGGGCCCGGCAGCGCGTCGTGCTGCACCGGCCCCGCCCGGACGGCACCTTCGGGGAGATCCGCGGCCGGGTCAGCACCCTGGAGGTCGTGGGCAGCACGGGGACCGAGCTCGCCGCCGGTGCCATCGCCCGGGTCCACGGCCTCGGCGGCGTCCGCGTCGGCGACCGGCTGGGTCCCGCCGACGGTCCCGCGCCCGCGCCGCAGTTCTCCCCGCCGAGCCTGGAGTCCCTGGTGCGGCCCCGGGACCCGGCCCAGCAGGTACGGCTGCACGCCGCCCTGACCGCCCTGGCCGACGAGGACCCGCTGATCCGCGTCCGTACCGTGCCCGGCGGTGGCACCTCCGTCCTGCTGTACGGCGCGGTCCAGCGGGAGGTGCTGGCCGACCGGCTGGCCCGCGACTTCGCCCTGGCGGCGGAGTTCGGCGAGATCCGCCCCGTCTACTTCGAGCGGCCGGCCGGTGTCGGCGAGCACGTGATCGCGCTGGACCCGCGCCGGCCCAACGACTTCTGGGCCACCGTCGGGCTCCGTGTCGAACCCGGACCACCCGGCTCCGGGCTGCGCTACCGCCGCGAGGTGCAGCCGGGCGCCGTGCCCAAGGCGTTCCACCGGGCGACCGAGGAAGCCGTCCGCCGCACGCTGGAGCAGGGACTGAGCGGCTGGGAGGTGGTCGACTGCACGGTCACGGTCATCCGTACCGGTTTCAAGGCGCCGTCCTCGACGGCGGCTGACTTCCGCGGCCTGACGCCGGTCGTGCTCCTGCGTGCCCTGCGGGAGGCCGGCACCCGCGTGTGCGAGCCGTGTCAGGCCTTCGAGGCGGAGGTGCCCGCCGGGGCGCTCAGCGCGGTGCTCGGCCGGCTCGCGGGCCTCGGCGCCGACGTCACCGGCTCGGCCGAGCGGGAGGCGTCGTGGGTCGTCACCGGCCTCGTGCCGGCCCGGCTGATGCACGAGCTGACCGCCGCCCTGCCCGGCCTCACCCACGGCGAGGGCGCCGTGTGGAGCCGTCCAGGCCCGGACCGGCCGTTGCGCGGGCCGGCACCGAGCAGACCGAGGGCGGACGGCAATCCGCTCAACTACGAGGAGTACCGGCGCTTCCTGAGCGCCCGGCCGCCTCAGGCCGCGACGCCCACCGCGCCGAGCAGCGGCGGGATCTCGGCCGGCCACAGCGGGCGGGCGAACAGGTAACCCTGGCCGTACGGGCAGCCCATCCGCTCCAGCAGTTCGCGCTGGGCGCCGTCCTCGATGCCCTCGGCCACCACGGTCAGGTCCAGGTTGCGGGCCAGCGTGACGATCGCGTTGACCAGGGCACGCTGCTGCGGGCTGGCGATGATGTCGTCGATGAAGGACTTGTCGATCTTCAGCACGTCGACCGGCATCTGCCGCAGGTAGCTCAGCGACGAGTAGCCGGTGCCGAAGTCGTCGATGGCGATCCGGACGCCCAGCTCGCGCAGCACCCGCAGGTCGGCCCAGACCTGCTCGGCGTCGCGCAGCACCAGGCTCTCGGTGATCTCCAGCAACAGCCAGTCGGGCTGGGCGCCGGCGTCGGTCAGGGCCTGACGGACCTGGTCCACGAAGCCGGGGGTGCGGAACTGCCGGGCCGAGACGTTGACGCTCACGTAGCCCGGGGCGAGCTCGGGATCGGCGGCGTGCCACGCGGCGAACTGGCGCAGCGACTCGCCCAGCACCCACGCGCCGATGCCGACGATCGCGCCGCTCTCCTCGGCCAGGTCGATGAAGTGGTACGGGCCCAGCAGCCCCCGCTCCGGGTGCTGCCAGCGCACCAGCGCCTCGACCCCGACGACGGCCTGGGACCCGACGTCCACGATCGGCTGGTACTGCAGCACGAACTGGTGCGCGTCGATGGCCTCCAGCAGCGAGGTCCGCAGCGCCAGCCGCTCGACCATGGCGGTGTGCAGGTCGTTCTGGTAGCGCTGCCAGGTGCCCTTGCCCGCTCCCTTGGCCAGGTACAGGGCCAGGTCGGCGTGGCGCAGCAGTTCGGTCGGGCTGGTCGCGTCGTGACTGGTCGCCACGCCGACGCTGGCCGCGCCGCTGACGATGTGCGTACCGCCGAGACCGTCGCTCACCTCGACCGGCGTGGACAGCGCGCTGATGATCCGGGCCGCCACCTCCTCGGCGGCGCTGGAGTCGGCGGCGTGCGCGACCAGGATGGCGAACTCGTCGCCGCCCATCCGGGCGGCCGTGTTGCCCGCTCCGATGGTCTGCGCGATGCGCTGGCCGACCGCGACCAGCAGCTGGTCGCCGACGGCGTGCCCGAGGGTGTCGTTGACCTCCTTGAAGTCGTCCAGGTCGACGAAGAGCACCCCGAGCTCCCCGGCGCCGCTCTCGGCCAGCACGAAGGAGTGGTCGAGCCGGTCGCGGAACAGCACCCGGTTGGCCAGGCCGGTGAGGCCGTCGTGGAACGCCTGGTGGGCCAGGTCGTTCTCCAGCCGGCGGCGCTCGGTGACGTCGCGGACGGTCAGCACGACGCCCGCGACGGTCGGGTCGGCGCGCAGGTCGCGGCCGCCGCACTCGACCTGCAGCAGGCGCCGGTCCGCGCAGACGGCGGTGAGGTCGATGCCCTCGGCGTGCCCGCGGTCGGTGCGGATCCGCACCAGGGCGTCGTTCAGGGCGTCGTGGTGGGTGTCGGCGATGAGCACGGCCAGCGGGGTGCCGGTCAGGTCGGTCCAGCCGAAGACGGTGGTGGCGGACGGGCTCGCGTACCGGATCCGGTCGTCGTCGCCGATGATGAGGATGACGTCGGAGGCGCTCTGGATCAGCGTCCGGAAGTAGGCCTCGCCGTCGCGGCGGCTGATTTCGCCGGCCAGGCCGATCCGCTCCACGACCATGGTGACCTGGTCGAACAGCGACTGGACGGCCGGCCGCAGCGAACGCAGCGTGGCGGTGGGCGCGGCCAGGTGGATCGAGCCGCGCTGGGGCGGATTGCCGGGCAGGATCATGACGGCGTGCAGGGCGGACTCGAAGCCGTACTCGGGCGCCGGCACCAGGCTGACGCCGAACTCCACGGTGCCGCCGTCGGTCAGCGGCGTCTTCTCGCCCACGATCAGCTCGTAGCGGTGGTCGGCGGGCATCAGCATGGTGACGGCGGCCCGCACGGCGGCCATGATGTCGTCCTCGGTGGTCGCGCCGGCGAGGTCGGCGTTGGCCCGGCGCAGCGCGGTCTCGCGCAGGTTGGTCCGGCGCTGCTCGGCCAGCAGGTCCCGGACCCGGCCCATGACGAGCAGGAACATCAGCGCCGAGCCGGCCGCGATGACCGGCGCGTCGACCACCTCGCCGTTGACGTACTGGGCGAGCAGCACCGAGGGCGCGATCAGGGTGGCCAGGGAGAGCAGCAGCAGGCGGCGCCCGCCGGTCTCGACGCGGGTGCAGATCTGCGTCCGGTCGTCGGTGAGCCAGATCATCGACGGGTGCAGCGCGGCATAGCCGGCCGCCGCGTAGAAGACGACCCAGCCCAGGTCGATCGGTCCGCCGACGGCCCAGTCGCTGTCCAGCCGGCCGAGGCCGTACACGACGTCGGAGACCAGCACCCCGACGATCGAGGCGGCCAGCCAGTTCACCGCCGGCGGCTTGCGCCCGGCCGTGGCCAGCAGGCGCAGCATCATCGCCAGGGCCAGCACGTCACCCAGCGGATACGCGACCGAGACGGCCTTCTCGGCCAGGGTCAGATCGGTGGCGCGGGTGTACGGCGCGATCATGTAGACCCAGGAGAGCAGCCCCAGGCTCACCGTGGGAACCAGTGCGTCGAGCAGCGCCGCCCGGTTGGCCTCGCCGGAGCGGGCCCGGATGAACAATGCCAGCGCGGCCGCGAGCAGCGGGTAGACCAGCAGGTACAGCACGTCGGCGGGACCCGGGTACGGCGGCTCGACGTCGAGGGCCACCTGGGCGTAGTACATGATGTCGCCGCTGACGAAGAAGACCAGCGCGACGGCGATCAGGTACCAGGGCAGGGCTCGCGACGGGCGGTGCACGCGGACGCCCAGCAGGATCGCGGCCGCGCCGGTCAGCCCGATCAGTCCCCAGGTGAAGACGTGCAGCCCGGGCCAGATGTAGTAGACCGCGGTGAGCACAGCCAGCCAGACGGCGAAGCAGGCGCGAACGATTCGCGTCGTCATCCGGCCTCCGTTCGGCGGACTGCGGGCAGGTCACCTCTCCCATCGGCGGCGATCGGGCCGGGTTGAGATGGTTTAGGCCCAGTTCTCCGTACCGGTGGTGACGGTCCGGTCGGTGTCAGCCGCCTCCTCGACGGCCAGCGCGATCAGGTGGTCCTGTGCCCCGTCAGCCAAAGGGTAGGGCGCCGGGGCGGTGCCGCGCACCCATGCGGCGGTGGCGTCCAGCAACGTCGCGATGGCGATCTCCTCGTCGCTCCAGCGCCGTCCCGGGTACGGGTTGCGGTAGAGCACCTCACCGCCGAGCGTGATGGTGTCGGTGTCGAAGCCGTCGAGGTCCAGGTCGTAACCGGTCTGGCGGCGTACCAGGGGCGAGCGCACCAGCGTGCGCGGCTCGCTCAGCCGGATCACCTCGTCGTCGCGCAGCTCCCCGTGGCTGCCGCGCACCAACAGGCGCCGGAACCGCAGCTGGTTGTGCCACTGGTTGTCGGTGAAGTCGTAGAGCCCCGAGCGGCCGTCGCCGAAGTCGAGCGTGGCGATGGTCGTGGTGGCCGGCCGCGGGTCCGGGTCGTCGGTCCAGCCGTCGCGGGTCAGCGGGTCGACCAGCGGGGCGCTGCTGCGGCTGGCGCGGACGGTGACCGGGCCCCGGCCGACGCCGAGCAGTCCCCGCATCAGCGACACCGCGTGGTACTGGTGCGTCGAGGACACCTGCACCTGCGTCGGGGTGCCGATCAGCCCGGCGCGGACGGCCGCGGCCCGGGCCGCGTGCGAGGGCATGAGCAGATACTGCTCGGCCACCTGCACCAGGCCCGACTCGCCGACGGCCGCCCACAGCTCCCGTAGGCCCGCGGCGTCGGGCGCGGGCGGCGTCTCGGCCAGCACCGGCAGGCCGCGTTCGACGGCCTCGATGATCACGCCCGGAGTGACCGGCCAGGGCACCGCGGTCACCACGAAGTCCGGCGATGTCTCGGCCACACACTCGGCCAGCGACGCGAATGTCGGCACGGGCAGCTCCCGCGGCGAGCGCACCACGGCTCCGGCGCAGCGCACACCCTCGAGGCCGGCCGCGAGCCGCCAGAACATCTCGGCGCGCCAGCCGGCGCCCACCACTGCGAAGGAGGTCACCGGCGCACTTTAGCGGCCCGCGGCCGCGCCGGTGGAGTCCCTGACGACCAGTTCCGTGGCCAGCTCGACGTGCAGCGCCTCCAGGGCGTGCCGGTCCAGCAGCCGGGCCAGCAGCGTGACGGCCATCCGGCCCAGCTCAGCCAGGGGCTGGCGGACGGTGGTCAGCATCGGGCTGGTGGCCCGGCTGAGGTCGATGTCGTCGAAGCCGGCCACCGACACGTCCTGCGGCACCCGCAGGCCACGCTCGGCCGCCGCCTGCAGCGCGCCGACGGCAGCCTTGTCGTTGAAGCCGACCAGAGCGGTGGGCCGCTCGGGCAGATCGAGCAGCTCGCCGGCGGCCCGGCGGCCCCACGCGACGGTCGGCTCGACGTGCCGGATCAGCCCCGGCGCACCGATCACTCCGGCGTCGGCCAGCGCCGCCGCGTGCCCGGCGAGCCGGGCGTCACTGGCCAGCCACTCGCGCGGCCCGGCCACGACCCCGATGCGCCGGTGGCCCAGGCCGGTGAGGTGGGCGGTCAGGCTGCGGGCGCCCGCGGCGTGCGCGGCGGAGACGGCGGCGACGTCACGCGGCGGGGGCAGCCGAGGGTCGACGACGACGAACGGGAACCGGCGGCTGCGCAGGGTCTCCAGGTCGGCGGCCGGCTCGGGCGGCAGGATGAGCACGGCGCCGGCGATGCCCGCCCGCCCGGGCAGGCCCGGCAGCACGGGGGAGTCCTGGGCCGCCTCGCCGGCGCTCAGCAGCAGCGGGCGGTCGTGCAGCTGCAGCGTCTCGGCGATCGAGGACACGATGATGCCGAAGTAGTCGGTCAGCAGGTACGGGCAGCGGACCAGGACGGCCCCGGGGATCGAGCGCCCGGGCCCACGCGGCCGTGGCCCGGGCCGGTCGAGGCGGGCGACTGTGTTCTCCACCAGCTCGCGGGTCTCGGCGGTGACACTGCCGCGGCCGTTGAGGACACGCGACACGGTGGCGATGGAGACGCCCGCCGCCGCGGCGACCTCCCGGACGGTGCTCCGGCCGGTCCGTGTTACATCGCTCTGTTTCACAGAAAGGACCGTAGCAGCGGGTTCCCCTTGTTGACAGACGGGTTTCTGGATTGTTTCCTGTCGATGGCGACGGAACCTCTTGTTCCATCTGTTACAGGTTGGGGAGCGAGCCATGAGACGGCGAGCGTTCGGGGCGGCGGCCACCGCTGCCCTGCTGATACTGACGACGGCACCCGCACAGGCCCACGGCGGCCGGGCACCCGAGGCCCGGGTCTGGGTCACCACGGTCGACCGCGTGGAGCAACTGCACGAGCGGGCCCCGGTCGCGTTCGGCCGCGGCGGCAGCCCCGAGACCACCATCACGATCGACCCGGGCACCCGCTACCAGAGCATGGACGGCTTCGGTGCCTCGCTGACCGACTCCGCCGCCAGTGTGCTCTACCGTCTGGATCCCGCCGCCCGCGAGCAGGCGATGCGGTCGCTGTTCGACCCGCGCACCGGGATCGGCGTCAGCTTCCTGCGCCAGCCGATCGGCTCGTCCGACTTCACCGCCGCCGCGGCGCACTACACCTACGACGACGTGCCGGCCGGGCAGACCGACTTCGCCCTGCGGCACTTCAGCATCGCCCACGACCGGGCGCAGATCCTGCCGCTGCTGCGCCGGGCCAAGCAGCTCAACCCCGGCCTGAAGATCATGGGTACGCCGTGGAGCCCGCCCGCGTGGATGAAGACGACGGACTCACTGATCGGCGGGCACCTCAAGGACGACCCCAGGATCTACGACGCGTACGCCCGCTACCTGGTCGCCTACGTGCAGGCGTACACGCGGGCCGGGGTGCCGATCGACTACCTCACCGTGCAGAACGAGCCGCAGAACCGGCACGACGGCGGCTACCCGGGCGCGGCCGTACCGGTGGCCCAGGAGGCCAAGGTCATCTCGGCGCTCGGGCCGCTGCTGCGCCGGGTCAGCCCGCGTACGAAGATCCTCGGCTACGACCACAACTGGAGCACCCATCCCGGTGACGTCGCCACCACCCCGGCCGGCGAGGACCCCGAGACCGACTACCCGTACCGGTTGCTGGACAGCCCGGCGGCCAAGTGGATCGCCGGGACCGCGTACCACTGCTACTCCGGCGACCCGAGCGCCCAGACCGCGCTGCACGAGGCGCACCCGGACAAGGGCATCTGGTTCACCGAGTGCTCGGGCTCGCACGGCCCCACCGACACCCCGGAGCAGATCTTCCGCGGCACGCTGACCTGGCACGCCCGTACCCTGACCATCGGCACCACCCGCAACTGGGCCAAGTCGGTGGTCAACTGGAACATCGCCCTGGACAGCACCGGCGGCCCGCACCTGGGCGGCTGCGGCACCTGCACCGGGCTGCTCACCCTGCAGGCCGACGGCACGGTGACCCGGGACGCGGAGTACTTCACCATCGGGCACCTGGCGAAGTTCGTCCGCCCCGGCGCGGTCCGCATCGCCAGCACCTCGTTCGGCACCACCGGCTGGAACGGCCAGCTCATGGACGTGGCGTTCCGCAACCCGGACGGCTCCACCGCGCTGGTCGTGCACAACGAGAACGACGACCCGCGCACGTTCGCGGTCGCCGTCGGGGACCGGTCGTTCGAGTACACCCTGCCCGGCGGCGCCCTGGCCACCTTCACCTGGCCCCGCGGTCTGACCTCGGAGCTGGACCTCCTGCCGCTGACCGGCGCCACGGCGACGGCCTCCCCGGCGGGGGAGACCCCGGCGGCCGCGGTCGACGGCGACGGATCCACCCGCTGGTCCAGCGGCGCCGCGCAGCAGCCGGGCCAGTACGTGCAGGTCGACCTCGGCCGGACCCGGACGTTCCGCCGGGTGGCGATCGACAGCGGCGCCAGCACCGGCGACTACGCCCGCGGCTGGGAACTCACGGCCAGCACCGACGGCACCCGCTGGCGCACCCTCGCCCGGGGTACGGGCACCGGCCAGCTCACCAACGTCGACGTCCGACCGACCCGGGCCCGCTACCTGCGGGTCACGTCGACAGCCGGCAGCGGGAGCTGGTGGAGCATCGCGGATCTGCGGCTGTACCGATGATCGCTTGACCCGGCCCCTGGGGCAGGCGGCACCCTGAACGCCTGCCCCGGTGGGCCCGGTCCGACGATCAGGAGAAGTGAGATGGACATCCGCACCCGTGACGTGCCCGAGCAGCACCTCGTCAGCGAGCAGCGCAGCGTCGACCAGGCTGCCCTCGAGGCCTGGCTGCCCGGCGCGATGGCCCGCGTCGCGGCGGCCGCCACCGACGCCGGCGGGGTGCTCGGCATCGCCGCCTGGCCGTACCTGGAGCGCCCGGCCACCGAGGATCCGGTGTTCGTGGTCGTCTACGAGGGCAACCCGAACGAGGGGGAGACCCCGGTCGAGGTCTGCGCCCCGATCGCCGACGCCACCGCCGCGACGCGCACCATTCTCGCGCACCGCGAGGCGTACGTGCGGGTCACCAAGGAACAGGTCCTCACCGGCGCGCTCGGCGGCGTGTACGAGGCCATCGAGAAGTGGATCGGCGAGCAGGGCCTGGTCGTGGCGGCGGCGCCGCAGGAGACGTACTGGACCGACTTTTCTGCCGCGGGGGCGCAGGATCCGGTCTTCGACGTCTCCTTCCCGGTGGCCGCCCGTGGCTGAGGAGCTGTCCGGGCTGCTGACGACCGGCGAGTTCGCCCGCCGGTCCCGGCTGTCCGTCAAGGCCCTGCGCCTGTACGACCGCAGCGGCCTGTTACGCCCGGCCGAGGTCCAGCCGGGCAACGGCTACCGCCGGTACGCCGAGCACCAGCTCTACGCGGCCCGGTTGATCGTGCTGCTGCGCCGGCTGGACATGCCGCTGTCCCAGATCGCCGAGATCCTCGGGGCCGGCGGTGCGGACGCCGGGGAGCTGCTGGCCCGCTACTGGACGGACGTGGAACGGCGGCTGGCGGCCCAGCGCGACCTGGCCGACCGCCTGGTGCGCAGCCTCGCCGGGGAGACCGGCGCCCCGCCCGGCGACTGGCCGGTCGCCACCCGCGAGGTGCCCGCCCAGACCGTGCTCACCGAGCAGCGGTACGTCACCTCCGCCGAGCTGGGCTGGACCCGCGAGGCGGCCGCCCGGCTCACCGCCGTCGCCCGGCGGCACGGCGGTCCGGCCGGACCCCGCTTCGTGGTGTTCCACAACGAGGTCAGCGAGGACGGCGACGGCCCTGTCGAGGTCTGCGTGCCCGTGACCCCCGGTGCCGTCGACCCGATGGTGGCCGCGACCCGCCACGAGCCAGCGCACCGCGAGGCGTACATCCAGGTGATCCGCGGCCATTTCGAACCGCCACAGATCCTGTCGGTCTACGACGCCGCGCGCCGCTGGGTCCGCGAGCGGGGCCTGCTGGTCACGGCCCCACCGCGCGAGGTGTACGCCTACCCGGCCGACCTCGACCACGGCTCCCCGGACGACGTGATGTGTGACGTGGCAGTCCCGTACGCCTGACCACACCCGCGTTTGCCGCCAGAACCGCAGGGCATCTGCGGCACCGTGACGAGTACCCGGGATGCCAACCGCTGGAAGGCGATGTCCGTCGCCCTGGTCGTCGGCTTCATGACCCTGCTCGACGTGAGCATCGTGAACGTCGCGCTGCCCTCGATCCGCGCCGACCTCGACCTGAGCTCCGGCGGCCTGCAGTGGGTGCTCTCCGGCTACGCCCTGACCTTCGGGCTGCTGCTGGTGCCGGCCGGCCGTTTCGGCGACGCCCGCGGCCGCCGCAACGTCTTCATTGCCGGCCTGGCCGTGTTCACCCTGGCCAGCGCCGCGGCCGGGCTGGCCACCAGCGCGATCTGGCTGATCGTGGCCCGCCTGGTCCAGGGCGCCGCCGCCGGCGTGGTCAACCCGCAGGTGTCCGGCCTGATCCAGCAGCTGTTCCGCCCGGCCGAGCGGGGCCGCCCGTTCGGTCTGCTCGGCGCCACCATCGGCATCTCCACGGCGGTCGGCCCGCTGCTGGGCGGCCTGCTCATCCAGGTCTTCGGGGCCGAGACGGGCTGGCGGTGGATCTTCTTCATCAACGTGCCGATCGGCGCCGCGGCGATCCTGCTCAGCTACAAGTGGATCCCGGCCCGCCGCGAAGACCAGCGCCGCCACGAGAGCCTGGACCCGGTCGGCGTGGTGCTGCTCGGCGTCGCCATCCTGCTGATCCTGCTGCCCCTGGTCGAGGAGCGCGAATGGCAGGGCCCGGCCAAATGGCTGCTGCTGGTCGCCGGTCTGGTCCTGCTGGGCGGTTTCCTGGCCTGGGAGCGCCGGTACGCCCGCCGCGAGACCCCGCTCATCGAGCTGAACCTGTTCCGGGTCCGCTCGTACGGCCTCGGCGCGCTGATCGGCCTGCTGTACTTCGCCGGTTTCACCACGCTCTTCTTCATCTACACGCTCTACCTGCAGAACGGCCTGCGCTACAGCGCGCTGCTGGCCGGGCTGGCCATCACCCCGTTCGCGCTGGGCTCGGCCGGCGCGGCGGCGCTCGGCGGCCGGATCGTCAACCGCTACGGCCGCCCGCTGGTGGCCGTGGGCCTGGCCCTGGTCGCGACCGGCCTGGCCGGCACGGTCCTCGCCCTGGACCTGGTTCCCGGCACGAACGGCGGCTGGGCCGCGGCGCTGCCGTTGCTGGTGGCCGGCCTCGGCAGCGGCCTGGTGATCAGTCCGAACCAGACCCTGACGCTGGCCGAGGTGCCGGTCGAGCGGGCCGGCAGCGCGGGCGCGGTCCTGCAGACCGGCCAGCGCATCGGTACGGCGGTGGGCATCGCCGTGGTCGGCGCGGTCTTCTTCAATCGCTTGGCGTCGACGGACGACGACTGGTCCTCGGCGCTGCGCACGGCTCTGCTGGTGACCATCGGCCTGGTGCTGGTGGCCCTGGTGGCGGCCCTGGCGGATGTCGTCGCCGCCCGCCGCGCCGCGGCCCACGAGGACCAGGCCGCCGACCGGGAACCGCAGCGCGTCGGCTGACCCGCCCGCCGAAGTAGCGGGAACTTTCCGCCGACGGCGAGCGACTGTGGAACCGGCTGACTCTCTCCCGCGAAGGTGGTCCTCGGCGTGCGTAACAGGTCCCGGATGACGACGATCGGTGTGCTGGCGGCGCTGGGGGTGCTGGCCGCGGCCGGGCCGGCGGCGGCGCACGTCGAGGTGAGCGCCGACAAGAACCGGGCCGGGGCCACCGACGTGACCCTGACCTTCCACGGCGAGGCCGAGAACCCGTCCGGCATCAAGAGCGAGCGCGTGGTGCTGCCCGAGGGCATCACCCCGGCCGACGTGACCCTGGTCAAGGCCCCGGCCGGCTGGACGTTCCAGGCGACCGCGGACGGTTTCACGGTGGGCGGCAAGGCGCTGGCGTCGGGCAAGGACGCCGAGTGGAAGGTCAAGATCGCGAAGCTCCCCGACGGCGAGACGCGGCTGTCGTTCAAGACGCTGGAGACGTACGCCGACGGCGAGGTCTCCCGCTGGATCGAGATCCAGGAGCAGGGCAAGGAGGAGTCGGACAACCCGGCCCCGCTGATCGAACTCAAGCCGGGCCCGTCGACAGCGCCCGCGACCACCAGCGCCGCCCCCTCGCAGGCCGCCCCGCCGGCGAGTGCCTCCGCCGCCCCGGTCGCCCCCACGGCCACGACCCCGATCCTGGCCGAGCCAATCTCCGACGAGGGATCCTCACTCTGGTGGCTCTGGGCGCTGATCGCCCTGGTCGTCGCCGGTGCCGGCCTGTCCGTAGCGAGCCGCCGCCGCTCGTCGCCCCCTGCGGAGTAAGCCCGCGGCCCCTGGCCCCAGCCCGGCCCCTGGCCCCAGCCCGGCCCCTGGCCCCAGCCCGGCCCCCGGCCCCCGGCCTCGGTCCCCGGCTCGCCCCGGCCTCGGTCCCCGGCTCGCCCCGGCCTCGGTCCCCGGCTCGCCCCGTCCTCGGCCCCGGCCGCCCTGGCCGCACCGCCCGCGCTGGCCGCACCGGCCACAGTCACGGCTGGGTCATCAGCGCCCTGGTGATGACGTGCCGGAGGGTGATGACGTGCCGGAGGGCGGCGCGGTGGCCGTCCCGGTCCGGCCCGCTCGCCACGAGTGGGGCCATGCCGACGACCGACCTGGTCAGGGCGACGTGCGAGACCAGGGCGAGGATGTCCGCCGGGCCCACCGCCGCATCGTGCCCTCGGCCTGGGCTTGGGCGATCGCCTCGATCTTCTCCTGAGCCAGCTCGCCGTCCAGAGGTGAGGCGACCCCTTCCAGCCGGCTCTCGACCAGCCCGGCCTGCTCCACGTTGTTCGCCGCTCGCGGCCGGCCTTGGGTGCCCATCCCATCGCCGCCACCGTGGTCCAGGAAGCTGATGGGGGAGCGCCGCTGTAGTCCCAGCCCCGGCTCAGCCCGCCAGAGCGTCGACCAGCCGCCGGGCCGATCCCGCGAGGTTCCACCGCTCGGCCAGCGCCAGCAGCGCCTCCGGGTCCTTCGGCGACGCGGGCAGCGCCGGGTCGAAGTCGGGCAGCTTGACGTCCAGCGCCACCTTGCAGACCGGCAGCGCCGCCGCCAGGTAACCCCGGGCGGCGTCCAGCTTGGTGCGCAGGCCCGGGGCGAAGCCGGCGTCCTGGTCGTCCAGGGCGGCCAGGATCTGCTCGATGCCGCCGTAGCGGGCGATGAGGCGGGCGGCCGTCTTCTCGCCCACGCCGGGCACGCCGGGCAGGCCGTCGCTCGGGTCGCCACGCATCGCTGCGAAGTCCGCGTACCAGCGGGCCGGGACGCCGTACTTGGCTTCGACCGCGGCGTTGTCGCTGTCCTCCAGCTTGGCGACGCCGCGGCCGCAGTAGAGCAGGCGGGTGCCGCGGGTGTCGTCGACGAGCTGGTACAGGTCACGGTCGCCGGAGACCACCTCGACCGGGGCGGGCTGGGTGGCGGCGAGGGTGCCCAGGACGTCGTCCGCTTCGTACCCCGCGACGCCGAAGGCGGGGATGCCGATCGCCCGCAGCACCTCGAGCAGGACCGGGACCTGCTTCTCCAGGGACGCGGGCACCTCCTCGACGTCGCCGTGGGCGACGCGGTGCTTCTTGTACGACGGGACCAGCGCGACCCGCCACTCCGGGCGCCAGTCGGCGTCGAGCGCGCACACCAGGCGGTCCGGGCGCCGGGTGCGGATCAGCTGGGCGATCATGTCGAGGAACCCGCGGATGGCGTTGACCGGCTCACCCGCCTGCGTGCGGGCCGCGGACTCGGGGATGCCGTGGAACGCGCGGAAATACAGGCTGGGGGCGTCGACCGCCAGCAGAGGTCGCTGAGTCACGGGTCCCAACCTAGTGCCACCCACCGACACTTTCGCCCGGCGCGCGCCGGGCGGAGCTGACGGTGAACCAAACGACCGTTAAGCTGGTTGGTGTGACGGTCGAGCGGATGTTGCCAACGGACGAGGCGTACGAGTTGCTGGGCCTGACGAAGGAGATCGCCGACGGCGAGCTGGCTCCCCGGGTCGCGAAGTACGAACAGGAGGGCCTGTTCCCGCGCGACGTGCTGCGCACGGTGGGCCGGGCCGGGCTGCTGGGCCTGCCCTATCCCGAGGCCGACGGCGGCGCCGGCCAGCCGTACGAGGTCTATCTGCAGGTCCTGGAGATCCTGGCCGGCTCCTGGCTGGGCATCGCCGAGGCCGTCAGCGTGCACACCCTGTCGTGCTACCCGATCTCCGCGTACGGCAGCGAGCGTCAGCGCAAGTCCCTGCCGGAGCTGCTCGGCGGTGACCTGCTCGGCGCGTACTGTCTCTCCGAGCCCCAGGGCGGCTCGGATGCCGCCGCCCTGACCACCCGGGCCGTGCGCGACGGCGACGACTGGGTCGTCACCGGCACCAAGGCCTGGATCACCCACGGCGGCCGGGCCGACTTCTACAACGTGTTCTGCCGCACCGGCGGCCCCGGACCGGCCGGCATCTCCTGCCTGGTCGCCGACGCCGACACGCCCGGGATCCTGCCGCAGACGCCGGAGAAGACGATGGGTCTGCGCTCGTCGCCGCCGGCCCAGATGGTCTTCGACGACGCCCGGGTGCCGCTCGACCGCCTGGTCGGCGCGGAGGGCGAGGGCTTCCGGATCGCCATGCAGGCCCTGGACGCGGGCCGGCTGGGCATCGCGGCCTGCGCGGTCGGCCTGGCCCAGGCCGCGGTCGACTACGCCGCCGGGTACGCCCGCGAGCGCATCCAGTTCGGCCGGGCGATCGCCGAGTTCCAGGGCGTCGGGTTCATCCTGGCCGACATGGCGACGCAGGTGTCCGCGGCCCGCGCGCTGCTGCTCAACGCCGCCCGGCTCAAGGACGCCGGCCGCCCGTTCACGGTGGAGGCGGCCAAGGCCAAGCTCTTCGCCACGGACGTGGCCATGCGGGTGACCACCGACGCGATCCAGGTGCTGGGCGGGGCCGGATACGTCAGTGACCACCCGGTGGAGCGCTGGTTCCGGGAGGCCAAGGTGCTGCAGATCGTCGAGGGCACCAACCAGATCCAGCGCCTGGTCATCAGCCGGTCGCTCACCCGCGGCTGAACGGGTTCGTTACCGCGCGGCCACGACCGGTATCTTGTCGCGGTGGAAGAGATCGACCGGGCGATCGTGGGCGCCCTCACCGTGGACGGCCGGCTGTCCTACACCGATCTCGCGGAGCGGGTCGGCCTGAGCGTGTCGGCGGTGCACCAGCGGGTACGCCGTCTGGAGCAGCGCGGCGTGATCGGCGGATACACGGCGAAGGTGTCGTACGAGGCGCTGGAGCTGCCGCTGACGGCGTTCGTGGCGATCCGCCCGTTCGACCCGTCGCAGCCCGACGACGCGCCGGAGCGGCTGGCCCATCTGGCTGAGATCGACTCCTGTTACTCGGTGG
Organism: Actinoplanes auranticolor; assembly: GCF_018332655.1. Classification (GTDB taxonomy): domain Bacteria; phylum Actinomycetota; class Actinomycetes; order Mycobacteriales; family Micromonosporaceae; genus Actinoplanes; species Actinoplanes auranticolor. The sequence continues at coordinate 51,379 of NZ_BOQL01000036.1, forward strand.
CGGGGGAGGACTTCTACCTGCTGCTGGTCCGGGTGGCGAGCCCGGCGGACCTGGAACGGCTGCTCCAGGAGATCCGTACGGCGGCGAACGTCACGACCCGCACGACGGTGGTGCTGAGCACCCCGTACGAGAATCGCCCGCCGCGGATCGCCCCCGCGGTCAAGCCGGAGGCGTAGTTTCCTAGGACGCCGTAGGCGCGGTGCGCGGCGGCACCGTCGGTCATGTCATGTCCCAGGGCGCCTGTGGCAGCGCGTGCCCGGTCTCGAGCAGGGATTTGAGGTTCGCCATGACGGCGGGCCAGCCGGCGGAGACCTCCGCGGCGTCCTCCTCGGTCAGGTTCACGTGCGTGACGGTCAGCCGGACGATGTCGCGGTGTGCCTCGATGCGGAAGGTGACCGTGGAGGCGTCGGGGCCGGCGTCGGAGCCTGCTTCGCCGAAGGTCATGGTCAGCAGGTGCGGAGGCTGGGCTTCGAGGACGACACCGCCGCCGTCGGCGATGCCGGAGCCGTCGGTGCGCCGGTGCTCCCAGCTGGAGCCGGGCTGCCAGTCGGAGATGTTGTGGTGTCCCCAGTAGACGCCGGTCAGATCGGCGTCGGTCAGCGCTTGCCACACCCGTTGCGGGGTGGCGTGGATGTAGGTCACGTACACGAAGGCGGGCTTGGCGACGGTCATGGTTTGTCCTCGGTCGGGAGCAGGGCCAGGAGTTGCCGGGTGTGGCCGGGCAGTTCCGCCGCGGCCAGGCCGGTGATGATGTCCCGCAGCGGCACCGGGCCGTTGACCAGGGCGGTGTCGTGGGACAGGAGCAGGGCGGGCACCGGCGTGTCGAGTTCGGTCCCGCTCAGCGCCGGGCCGGCGAGGGCGCACAGGGCTTCGCCCTGGCTGCGGATCCGTTCCCGCAGCTCCGCCGAGCCACCGGCGAGGGAGATGACGCGGTGGATGGTCCAGGTGTCCTGGGCCAGGCGGTTGTCGTACGTGGTGTGTGCTCCGGCGGCCACGGATGCGGTTGTCGCGATGGTGGCGGCGGTGACGAGGGCGACGTGCGCCAGGATCTCGTCGGCGTTCCATTCACCCGGCGGTGGCGCTTCGCCGGCGTCGGCAACGGTGGTGGCGGCGTCCACCAGGGCGTTGTAGGCGGCGCTGAGCGCGGTGGTGTCCATCGTGCTCAGCTGTGCGCGGGGGACATGTCCCAGGGGGCCTGGGGGAGGACGTCGCCCGTTTCGAGCAGGGACTTCAGGTTGGCCAGCACGGCCGGCCAGCCGCGGGAGATGCCGTTGAGCATCTCGAGGTTGGCCAGCTTCTCGTGGGTCACGGTGAGCCGCACGATGTCCTGGTGCGGTTCGACCAGGAACGTCACCACCGACGGCTCCCGGGGCAGCTGCTCGTCGGGGGCGTCGTCGAAGGTGATCACCAGCCTCGCCGGTGGCTCGGCCTCGAGGACCCGGCCGACGACGTCGACGACGCCCGACCCGTCGGCGCGGCGATGCTCCCAGGTTGCACCGGGCTGCCAGTCCGAGACGTTGGCGTGTCCCCAGTAGCGGGCGGTCAGGTCCGCGTCCGTGAGCGCCTGCCACACCTGTCCGGCGCTCGCGTGGATGTAGGTGGTGTAGACGTAGGCCGGCACGGGCGGGGGTCGGTCACTCATGGCGTACTCCTCTGCCTGGTTCTTGATCGCGTCGAGGGCCCGCAGCCGGGGCTTGTCGAAGCCGGAGATCCAGCGCTGCTCGATCTCGTGGATGGGCCCCGGGTTGAGGTAGTGCAGCCGCTCCCGCCCGCGGCGCACGACGGTCACGAGGTTGGCCGCCTGCAGCAGGTCGAGGTGCTGGGTCGCGGACTGGCGGGTCATCGCCAGGCGGTCGCACAGCTCGCGCAGGGTCTGGCCGTTCTGCTCGCGCAGGCGGTCGAGCAGCAGTCGTCGGGTGGGGTCGGCCAGGGCTTTGAAGACCGGGTCCATCGCTCCCGGTTCGAGGCTCACGCGGACCATTATGCAGGCAATCACCTGCATGTTGTCAACGGAACCCTGCCGTCGAACACCACCTAGTGTCCTAGGACGCTCTACGCGGCGTGCGCCGCACCACACCCAGAAACGCCGCCTACGGCGACCGCCTCGACAAACACGATTGTGGGGAAGGACCTTCGGCGCCTAGCTTGATCTCGTGGAGAACAAGGAGCGGGCCGTGCGCAGCCGCGAGGACTTCCGGCAGCTGCCACCGAGGATCACGCCGGAGCAGACGATTCCGCTGCAGGCCGTGCTGCACCTGCAGCAGGACCCCCGTGAGGGCGCCGACACCAGCGAATGGAACGTCCGCATGGGCTGGGCCGGCTGAGCGCCCACCTGGAGGAGCCCTTGGCCGGAGGGAACGTCGCCACGTCCGTGGTCCGTGCCGGTTCCACCGTGCGTAAGCCGTGGACGCCGGCCACTCCTTCCGTGCACGCCTTCCTGCGCCACCTGCACGCCAAGGGCGTCGCCGGCGTCCCCGCGGTGCTCGGCCGCGACGACCAGGGCCGGCAGGTGCTGGAGTACGTGCCCGGCCGGCAGGGCGATGCGGCGCCTCCCATGACCGTGGCGGAGCTACGCCGGCTGGGTGCGATGGTCCGCGATCTGCACGACGCGTCCATCGACTTCGAGTCGCCACCCGGCGCCCGGTGGGAAGTGGCGATTCCGCCCGACGGCGCCGAGCTCGTCTGTCATCAGGACCTGGCGCCGTGGAACCTGATCCGCGACGGCGACACCTGGACGTTCATCGACTGGGACGCCTGCGCTCCGGGCACCCGCCTGTGGGACCTGGCCTACGTCGCGCAGACGTTCGCGCCGCTGGTCGCCGGCGGTGATCCGGAGGCGGACGCGCCTCGGTTGCGTGCGGTTGTCGACGGCTACGACCTCGATGCCGCCGGGCGGGCTGCGCTGCCGGAGAAGCTCGTGGTGCGTACCCGGGCGATGTACGACCTGCTGGCGCGTGGTTCCCGCACCGGTGCTGTGCCGTGGGCCCGGTTGTGGGCCGAGGGCCACGGCGTGCACTGGGGTGGCGCGGCTGACTATCTCGCCGCGCACTTGCCGGTGTGGCGGTCAGCTCTGCGGTAGATCGGCCCGGGCGCACTCGGTGACGTACGGCAGCGGGAAGGTGTCGTGGCCGGCGAGGGCGGGGTGGGTCGCCGTCAGCTCGCGGACGGCTTCCAGCACGGCGGCGCGTTCCCTCTCGCTGAGCAGGATGATGTAGCTGCGGGAGGCGACCAGGTCGAGGAGCCGGTCGAGGGTGATCTCGTGGGTCCAGGTGAAGTCGCGGATCTCCACGGTGCCGAACGGGGGCCCGAACTCGGCGCGCCGGTGCTGTTCGGGGGAGTGGATGAGTTCGCCGAGGCGGCGGACCCAGTCCTCGCGTTCGTCGCGGAGGTTCCAGATGAGGCCGAGCCGGCCGCCGGGCCGCAGGACGCGGGCGGCTTCGGGGACGGCCCGTTCGGGGTCGACCCAGTGCCAGGCCTGGGCGCACAGCACGGCGTCGGCGCTGTGGTCGCTCAGGGGGATGGCTTCGGCGCTGCCGGCCAGGGCCGGCACGTCGGGCAGGACCCGGCCGAGTTCGGCGCGCATGCCGTCGGAGGGTTCGACGGCGGTGACGTGCAGGCCGCGGTCGCGGATCTGGCGGGTGAGTTTGCCGGTGCCGGCACCCAGGTCCACGACCTGGCCGGCTCCGGCCGGCAGGAGCCAGTCGAGAGCTTCAGCGGGGTACGGCGGGCGCCCGCGCTCGTAGACGGCGGCAGCGAGTCCGAAGGAGGCGGCGGCGGTTTCATCGCTCATAGCCAAGAATCCTAGGACGCTCTACACGCGGTGCGCTGTCCCACTCCGAGCGGACAGTGTTTTAGACACGAGCCCTTCGGGCACTTTTTCACCGACAAGAACATTCGAGTTCGAGTCTTCGGAGAGGTTGACGATGAGCTTCACTGACAAGGTCAAGAACAAGGCCGAAGAGCTGACCGGTAAGGCGAAGCAGGGCATCGGCGACGCCACGGACAACGAGCGGCTCGCCGCCGAGGGTCAGGCGCAGGAGACCTCCGCACACGCCAAGCAGGCCGGTGAGCACGTCAAGGACGCGGGCAAGGACGTTCGCGACGCCTTCAGCTGAGCCGGCCCCCAGCGAGGCCCCCGGGACGACGGTCCCGGGGGCCTTTTCTGTGCGCTGTTACTGGGCGACCTGCTGCTTGAGCCACCACTGCTGGCCGGACTCGGGCAGGGTGTCGATCGGGTCGTAGTAGGCGTAGAGCTTGTTGAGCGCTTCGTCGTCGGTGGCCTCGATGGACGTGCGGTAGTTCTTCGTCCAGTAGGAGATGCCGTGCTCGCGGTCGTACTCGGTGAGCATGTGGACCCAGCGCTTGCCGACGAAGGGGACGTCGCAGACGATCCGCGGGGTGGCGTAGCCGGGCAGGTAGCCCATCATGTCGTGCTGGAGTTGCTGGGCGTACCAGACCGGGACGCGCCAGTGTTCGGCGTTGGGGATCATGTCGCACATGTAGAAGTAGTACGGCAGGATGCCGGCTTCGCCCTGCAGGCCGAAGCAGAGGTCGAGCAGGTCGGCGGTGGTGGCGTTGACGCCGCGCATGAGTACGCCCTGGTTGCGGACGTCGCGGACGCCGACTTCGAGCAGCATGCGGGCGGCCCGGGCGACCAGCGGGGTCAGTGAGTTCACGTGGTTGACGTGGGTGTGTACGGCGAGGTTGACGCCGCGGCGTTCGGCGGTGATCGCGACGCGGTTGAGACCTTCGACGACGTCGCCCTGCAGCCAGTGCTGGGGCAGGCCCATGAGGGCTTTGGTGGCCAGCCGGATGTCGCGGACGGTGGGGACCGAGAGCAGGCCCATGAGGTAAGTCTCGAGTTGTTTCCACGGCACGTTGGCGACGTCACCGCCGGAGACGACCACGTCGCGGACGCCGGGGTGGGCCTTGAGGTAGGCCAGGTGGGCGTCGTAGCGGTCGACGGGTTTCAGGGTGAGCTTGAGCTTGTCGACGGTGGGGGTGCTGTTGCCGACGAGGTCCATGCGGGTGCAGTGGCCGCAGTACTGCGGGCAGGTGCTGAGCAGTTCGGCGAGGACCTTGGTGGGGTAGCGGTGGGTGAGGCCCTCGGCGACCCACATGTCGTGTTCGTGCAGGGAGTCGCGGGTGGCGTGCGGGTGGGACGGCCAGTCGAGGTGGCGGTCGGTGGCCACGGGGATCATGTAGCGCCGGATGGGGTCGGCGTAGAACGACTCCGTGTCGGGGGTGCGGTCGGGCACCATGGTGTTGAGCATCTGCGGTGGCACCAGCATGGACATGGTGGCCAGGCGCTGCATGTCGGTTTCGAGGTCGGCGTAGAAGCGGTCGTCGAGCAGGTCGCCCATGACGGCGCGCAGCTGTTTGACGTTCTTGACGCAGTTCACGCGCTGCCACTGGGCGGATTCCCATTGCTGGGTGGTGACTTTGCTCCAGCCGGGGAAGCGGGTCCAGTCGGGCTCGACGAGGGGGCGGCGCTGGTAGTTGTAGGGCTGCCCGGCCGTGGTGGCCGCGTCGTTCTTCAGCTCGGTCAACGGGGCCTCCTGGGGTCGGGGGTGATCGTGATCGACGATACTGGAGAATCTGCGGTCTAGTAACCGTCGGCCCGGAGGATTTACGGTGTGACGGCCGCATGACAGTTTGTTTCTTGTGAGGATGGTGGGCATGTCGTTCCCGGTGGGTCTGGCTCGGGTGCTCGAACCGGCAGGGGTGCTGCCGCAGGCGGCGTGGCGGCTGGACGCGCGCCCGGAGATCGGCGCGGACGAGGTGCGGATCCGGCTGGAGCGGCTGAATCTGGACGCGGCGAGCTTCCGGCAGCTGTCGGGCAAGCACGGCGGGGACGGCGCGGCGGTGCGGGCCGAGGTGCTGGAGATCATCGGTACGCGGGGCAAGATGCACAACCCGGTGACCGGTTCGGGCGGCATGCTGATCGGGGTCGTCGACGAGGTCGGGCCGCGCTCGCCGTTGCCGGTGAAGGGGGGTGACCGGGTCGCCACGCTGGTGTCGCTGACCTTGACCCCGCTTGCGGTGACCGACGGGCTGGCCGGTTGGGACGGGCGCAGTGAGCAGGTGCCGGCGGCCGGTCACGCGATTCTGTTCGGCCGTTCGGTGGTGGCGGTGCTGCCCGATGATCTGGCTCCGGAGCTGGCCCTCGCCGTGTTCGACGTGTGCGGGGCGCCGGCGTTGACCGACCGGGTGGTGCGCGGGCATGCGGCGGCCGGTCCGGTGTCGGTGGCGGTGCTCGGCGGGGCCGGTAAGAGCGGTTCGCTGGCGTTGACGGCGGCGCGGCTGGCCGGGGCCCGTACGGTCGGGGTGGTCGTGTCGGACGCCGAGCGCGACGCGCTGCAGGCTGCCGGGCTGGCCGATGACGTCGCGGTCGCCGATGCCCGTGATCCCCTCGCGGTGTCGTCGGCGGTGGTGGCGGCGCTGGGTGCGCCGGCGACGGTGACGGTCGTGTGTGTGGATGTGCCGGGGTGTGAGCACGGGGCGATCCTGGCGACGGCGGCGGGCGGCACGGTGGTGTTCTTCTCGATGGCGACGAGTTTCCCGGCGGCGGCGCTGGGGGCCGAGGGCCTGGCGGCGGACGTGACGATGCTGATCGGTAACGGGTACGTGCCGGGGCATGCGGCGTTCGCGCTGGATGTGGTGCGGCGCACTCCGGCCGTGCGGGCTCTGTTCGAGGCGCGGATCGCGGCACACTGACGGTCATGATTTCCCCTTCGGTGGTGTATGCGAACGGTCGGTTCTACTCGGCGGCGGATCCGCGGGCGTCGGCGATGCTGGTGCGTGACGGGCGGATCGCGTGGCTGGGCGCGGCGGCGGATGCCCCGTCGGCGGACGTGACGGTGGATCTGGGCGGTGCGCTGGTGACGCCGGCTTTCGTGGACGCGCACCTGCATGCGACGGACACCGGGCTGGCGGCCGACGGGCTGGACCTGTCCGGGGTGCGGTCGGCGGCGGAGCTGCTGGAGGCGGTGGCGGCGTTCGCGCGGACGCGGCCGGTCGACGGGGTGGTGCACGGCCACGGCTGGGACGAGTCGACGTGGGCGGTGCAGGAGCCGCCGTCGGCCGATGTGCTGGAGCGGGCGGCGGACGGCCGGCGGGTGTATCTGTCGCAGGCGTCGGTGCATTCGGCGCTGGCGTCGCGGTCGTTGCTGGCGGCGTGCCCCGGTATCGAGGGGGTGCCGGGGTACGCCGCGTCGGGCTGGCTGCGGGAGCAGGCGCATCACGCGGTGCGGGCGGTGGCGCTGGGTTCGTTGACGGTGGCGCAGCGGACGGCGGCGCAGACCTCGGCGTTGCGGCTGGCGGCGTCGCGGGGGGTGGCGGCGGTGCACGAGTGTGCGGGGCCGGGGACCTCCAGCGAGGCCGATTTCGGGTCGGTGCTGGCGTTGTCGGGTGCGGGGCTGCCGCAGGTGTTCGGCTACTGGGGTGAGCTCGGTGGTGCGGCGCGGGCCAAGGAGCTGGGCGCGGTCGGTGCGGCCGGTGACCTGTACGCGGACGGGGCGCTGGGGTCGCGGACGGCGTCGGTGCGGGTGCCGTACGCCGACGGTGGCGGTTGTGGTGAGGCGTTCGTGTCGGCGGAGCAGGCCGGGGCGCATCTGCTGGAGTGCATCGAGCTGGGGGTGCAGGGCGGTTTCCACGCGATCGGGGACGCGGCGATCGAGGCGGTGCTGGACGGGTTCGCGATCGCGGCGCGGCGGGTGGGCGTGGACCGGTTGCGGGAGGGCCGGCACCGCATCGAGCACGTGGAGCTGATCGACAAGGCGATGATCGCCCGGATGGTGGAGTTCGGGGTGGTGGCCAGCGTGCAGCCGGTGTTCGACGCGTTGTGGGGTGGCCCGGACCGGATGTACGCGCAGCGGCTCGGGGTGGAGCGGGCCATGGCGACCAATCCGATCGGGGCGATGTACGCGGTCGGGGTGTCGCTGGCGTTCGGGTCGGATTCGCCGGTGACGGCGCTGGATCCGTGGGCGGCGGTGGTGGCTGCGGCGGCGCCGCGCAATCCGGCGTACCGAATGAGTGTGCGTTCGGCGTTCGGGGCGAGTACGCGCGGTGGCTGGCGGGCGGCCGGGGTGGACGACGTGGGGGTGCTGACGCCGGGCCGGTCGGCGACGTTCGCGGTGTGGGAGACCCCGGGCGGGGTGGACGGGGGCCTGCCGGTGCTGTTGCCGGGGGTGGACGGGGTGGTGCCGGCGCGGCCGGTGTGCCGGCGCACGGTGCTGCACGGCGAGACGATCTTCGAGGAGTGACGTGGACAAGCTGGGGCTGGATCCGCACGTGGTGCGGCGGGCCAGGGCGCTCGCCGCGCGGGCGGGGCAGCCGGTCGTGGACCTGGCGCGCTCGCACACGACGGTGTCGGTGGAGCGGGCGGTGCTGCGTCTGGCCGGGGTGTCGGGGGCCGATTCGGACGGGATTCCGTGGGTGAACCGGCTGGTCGACGCGGTGCGTGCCGATGTTCCGCTGGGCCGGGGGGTGGCGTTGCCGGTGTTCCATGCCCTGGCTACCCATGGCGTGGAGGATGTGACGGTGCTGGCGCAGAAGGCCGCGGCGGGGGCGGTGACTTTCGCCGTACCGGAGTCCAAGGCCGAGGTGGCGGCGGCCCGGCGGGCCGCGCGGCGGGCGACCGACGCGGGCCTGAAGCTGGTGGACCGGCGCCGGGCCGAGCGGGACCGGCTGATCAAGCGGTACGGGGATCCGCAGCAGCGGCCGTGGATCTATCTGATCGTGGCGACCGGGGACATCTACGAGGACATTCCGCAGGCGCAGGCGGCGGCGCGGGCCGGCGCGGACGTGATCGCGGTGATCCGCTCGACGGGGCAGTCGCTGCTGGACTATGTGCCCGAGGGGGCGACCCGGGAGGGTTTCGCGGGCACGTACGCCACCCAGGAGAACTTCCGGCTGATGCGGGCGGCGCTGGACGAGACGTCGAAGGAGCTGGGCCGTTATGTGCGGCTGACGAATTACGCGTCGGGGTTGTGCATGCCGGAGATCGCGGCCCTGGCCGGGATGGAGCGTCTGGACATGATGCTCAACGACTCGATGTACGGGATCCTGTTCCGCGATATCAACCCGATCCGCACGTTCGTGGATCAGCGGTTCTCGCGGCAGGTGCACGCCCGGGCCGGGATCATCATCAACACCGGTGAGGACAACTACCTGACCACGGCGGACGCGGTCGAGGCGGCGCACACGGTGACGGTGTCGCAGTTGCTCAACGAGTTCTTCGCGCACGAGGCGGGGCTGGCGGACTGGCAGCTGGGGCTGGGGCACGCGTTCGAGATCAATCCGGAGCTGCCGGAGTCGTTCCGGCTGGAGCTGGCGCACGCGTTGCTGGCGCGGGAGTTGTTCCCGGACGCGCCGCTGAAGTGGATGCCGCCGACCAAGCACATGACCGGTGACGTGTTCCGCGGCAATCTGCTGGACGGGTTCTTCAACCTGGTCGGTGCGCTGACCGGGCAGGGGATCCTGCTGGTGGGGATGATGACCGAGGCGGTGGTGACGCCGTGGCTGTCCGACCGTGACATCGCGTTGCAGAACGTGCGGTACGTGTTGAACGGGGCCGGCAACCTGCACGAGGATTTCGTGCCGGCGCCGGGCGGGTTCATCCAGTCGCGGGCCCATGCGGTGCTCGGTGAGGCGATCGAGCTGCTGGAACGCATCGTCGACGACACGATGCTGACGGCGATCGCCGACGGCACGTTCGGGATCATGAAGCGGCCGGCGGACCGGGGCAAGGGCCTGGACGGGGTCGCCCGTCACGAGGACGGCTACTACAACCCCGTGACGGAGGCGCTGGAGTCATGACGATCGTGCGGCCCTACGGGGACACCACCGGTGACGGGATGGTGCAGTTGTCGTTCACGCTGCCGATCCCGCACGACAAGCGCGCCGAGGGTGCGGCGGTGCAGCTGGCCAACAGGATGGGCATGGACCCGGCGCTGCTGGTGCACGCCAAGGCGATGGGTGACGGGTTCACCTTCTTCGTGGTGTACGGGCGGGTGAGTCATCTCGTCGACACCGACAAGGTGCAGGTCGTCGAGCGGGACTTCCCGCTGCTGAGCGCGAAGGAGGTGAACGCGGTGATCAAGCGCAGGCTGCGGCGGCGGCTGAACGTGGTCGGCGCGTGCATCGGCACCGACGCGCACACGGTGGGCATCGACGCGATCCTCAACGTCAAGGGGGTCGCGGGGGAGAAGGGCCTGGAGTACTACCGGGAGTTGTCGGTGACCAACATGGGCGCGCAGGTGTCGGTGCCGGAGCTGGTCGAGGAGGCCCGGGCGCGCAAGGCCGACGCGGTGCTGGTGTCGCAGGTGGTGACCCAGCGCGACGCGCACCTGCAGAACACCCGGGCGATGACGGCGGCGTTCCGGGAGGCGATGCCGGCCGGCAAGCGGCCGCTGCTGATCGTGGGCGGGCCGCGGTTCGACGAACTGATGGCGGGTGAGCTGGGCGTGGACCGGATCTTCGGCCGGGGTACGACGCCACGCGAGGTCGCCTCGTACCTGGTACACGCACTCGTGGGCCCGTCCAACCACCCCGCCGCCGCCCCTGAAAGGACTGAAGGCCAATCATGATCACTGTGACGCATCGCCGGTACGTGCCGTACGCGCACGCGCACTACGCGGGCAATCTGGTCGACGGCGCGTACTCGCTGGGGTTGTTCGGCGATGTCGCCACCGAGGTGTGCATCCGGCTCGACGGGGACGAGGGGTTGTTCGCGTCGTACTCCGACGTGCAGTTCACGGCGCCGGTGCAGGCCGGTGACGTGCTGGAGGTGACCGCGACGGTGACGCGGATGGGCACCCGGTCGCGGACGATCGACTTCCGGTCGGTGGTGGTGTGCCGGGGTACGGGCGGGTCGGCGGCGGCGGTGCTGGCCGAGCCGATCGTCGCGGTGACCGCCACGGGCACGGTGGTCGTGCCGGCCAGGGGATGACCTTCGCGGTCTGTGTCGACGTCGGGTCGACGTACACCAAGGGCTGCCTGGTCGATCTGGACGACGGGCGGCTGGTGCGGCGCTCGGAGGTGCCGACGACGTCCGGCTCGGATGTGCTGACCGGTCTCGACGCCGCCGTGGCCGCGCTGGGCGGCACGGGCGAGGTGTTCGTGTGCTCGTCGGCCGGTGGCGGGCTGCGGCTGGCCGTGATCGGCTACGAGTCGCTGGTCACCGCCGAGGCCGGGCACCGGGTCGGCCTGTCGGCCGGCGCGCAGGTGGTGCACGTGGCCGCGGGTCGGCTCGACGGCCGGGCGGTGGCGGCGCTGCGCGCGGCCCGTCCGGATGTGATCCTGCTGGTCGGTGGCACCGACGGCGGCGACGGTGAGGTGCTGCTGCACAACGCGGGCCGGCTGGGCACCTCGCGGCTGCGGGTGCCGGTGGTGCTGGCCGGCAACGCCGACGTGCGGGAACAGGCCGCCGCGGTGCTGACCGGGCGGGGCATCCCGGTGACCGTGACGGGCAACGTGCTGCCCCGCATCGGGGTGCTGGACCCGGGTCCGGCGCGGCTGGCGATCCGGCAGGTGTTCCTGCGGCACGTGATCGGCGGCAAGCGGCTGTCGCGGGGGTCGCGGTTCGCGTCGCTGGTGCGCGCGGCGACCCCGGACGCGGTGCTGGCCGGGGTGGAGCTGCTGGCCGACCGCAGCGGCGCCGGGGTGCTGGTCGTCGACGTCGGTGGCGCCACCACGGACGTGTACTCGGCGCTGGTGCCGGACGCCGAGGCCGAGACGGGCCCGCGCCGCGACGTGGCCGGGACGCTGTGGCGCTCGCGGACCGTCGAGGGCGACCTGGGTGTCGGAGTCGGTGCGGGCGGGGTGGTGGCGGCCGCGGCGGCGGAGAAGCTGCCGGTGCCCGACATCGCCGGTGGCCGGCCGTACGACGCGGCCACGGACCGGCAGCTGGCGGCGACGGCGGCGATGATCGCGTTGCGGCGCCACGCGCGGGGTTCGTCGGCGGGGCCGGGCCAGCCGCGCACCGGCGGCCGGGATCTGCGGGACGTGCGGCTGGTGGTGGGTTCCGGCGGGGTGTTGCGCCACGGCGGCGGCGACGCGGTCCTGGACGCGGTGCTGGGTGACACGGCCGGTGGCTGGGCGGCGCCGGCGGGGGCTCGGCGGGCCGTCGACACCGAGTACGTGCTGGCCGCGGCGGGGCTGCTCGCCGCCGAGCATCCGCGGGCGGCGGCCGCTCTGGTTGACGCGCTGTGGTCCTGCGGGTGAACGGCAGGGACACGCCCGGGAAATGCGACACGCCCGGACACGGGGACACCGGTTGACAGACGGCCGGGGGTGCGACGTACCGTCTTCAAGTCCTCATCCGGGAAGCGGCTGTTGTTCGCTTCGTTCCTTCGCCCACTGGCCACGCCCGCACCCGCACCCCGGGGTGCCCGCGTACGCCAGGTCCAGGGGGTGGGGGTCGGCGGGGCGGCGCGGACCGGCCGCGCTGTTCCGGTGTCGGTCAGGGCGACTCGTGGCCAGTAGACAACGGCACGTCGGGGGCAGCCAGCCCGCGCCGCGTCGGTCCGAAGGTCACGCGCCGTCGTGTCGCACCGGGCCCGGACGGATCTCAAGGTGCAATCGGGGCGCGGCTCGCGGGCCGCGCCCCGACGTATGTGCGCCGCCCGGTGTGCGGGAAGTGTGTGCGACAGTTTTGTGACCACCGACAGGTAGCCTTCCGCGGGTGGATTTATTGACGCTTCAGCCAACGCCCGCGCCGGCGCCGGACCCGGTCGCCGCGGCCGCGCCCCGGCCGCTGCGCCTGTGGGTGTCTGTGCTGCTCGCGCTGGCCGCCGGGGTGGCCCTGCTGGTGTCGTTCCCCCCGTACGGGCTGTGGTGGCTGGCGCCGGTGGCCGTGGCGGTACTGGCCGCGGCAACACACCGCCGCCGGCTGCGCGGCGGCGCCGGGATCGGCATGATCGCCGGGCTGGTGTTCTTCGTGCCGCTGCTGGACTGGACGAACCTGACCGCGGGCTGGCTGCCGTGGATCCTGCTGTCGTCGGCCCAGGCCGCTACCTGGCGCTGCTCGGCCTGGCCGGGGCGTGGCTGTCGCCGCTGCACGACCGGCTGCGGGGTCTGTGGCCGCTGACCGCCGGGCTGCTGTGGGTGGCACAGGAGGCACTGCGGGACCGGGCGCCGTTCGGCGGGTTCCCGTGGGGACGGCTGGCGTTCAGCCAGGGCGACGCCCCGTCGGTGCGCCTGGCGGTGCTCGGCGGCGCGCCGCTGGTGACCTTCGCGGTCGGGATCGCCGGGGGCGCCCTGGTCGCGCTGGCCTGGCGGCGCTGGGGCAGTCCCCGCACGTGGCTGCCGGCGGCCGGGTTCGCCGTCGTGGCCGCCGCGATGATGGCCGGGCCCGCACTGGTGCCGGTGGCCCAGCCCGGCGCGGCGACCCGCACGGTCGCGATCGTGCAGGGCAACGTGCCGCGGCTCGGGCTGGACTTCAACGCCCAACGGGCGGCGGTGCTGCTCAACCACGTCCGGGCGACGGAGAAACTCGCCGAGGACGTCCGCGCCGGCCGTCAGCGGCAGCCGCAGCTGGTGATCTGGCCGGAGAACGCCAGCGACATCGACCCGCTGCGCAACCCCGACGCGGCGCAGCAGATCGCCGGGGCGGCCACCGCGATCGGCGTGCCGATCCTGCTCGGGGCGGTGCTGCGCAGCGACGTCGAGGGCGAGATCCGCAACGCCGGCATCCTGTGGCAGCCGGTCACCGGCCCCGACCTGGAGCAGATCTACATCAAGCGGCACCCGGTGCCGTTCGCCGAGTACATGCCGCTGCGCCCGATCGCCCGGGTGGTCAGCGACAAGGTCGACCTGGTGAAGAACATGGTCCCCGGGGACACCCCCGGCGTCGTCCGGACCCCGGCGGCGACCATCGGTGACGTCATCTGTTTCGAGGTCGCCTACGACTCGATCGTGCGGGACACGGTCACCGGCGGGGCGCAGATCCTGGCCGTGCAGACCAACAACGCCACCTTCAACGAGGCCGAGGCCCGCCAGCAGCTGGCCATGGTGCAGCTGCGCGCGGTCGAGCACGGCCGGGAGGCGCTGATGGTGTCGACGGTCGGAGTGTCCGCTTTTGTCGGCACGGCCGGTCAGGTGTACTCGTCCACCGGTTTCAACGAGCCGGGTGTGGTCCTGCGTGACATGCGGGTGGACGGACCGCGTACGCTGGCGACTCGTTCGGGGCATTGGCCGGAGCTGGCGGCCGTGGCCCTGGCCGTGCTCGTCCTCGTGGCGGCAGCCCCCATGAGGCGGCGCCGGCGCGGCGACCGGGCGGCCGCAGAGTCGACGACGGAGGAACGGTGAGCGACGCGAACCCGACGGTCTCGGGCGCGGAAGGATACCCGGGGGTCGGACGTGTCCTCGTGGTCATCCCGACCTACAACGAGGCGGACAACATCCGGCTGATCACGCGGCGGGTCCGCGAGGCCGTGCCGAGCGTCGACATCCTCGTCGCCGACGACAACTCGCCCGACGGCACCGGCGACATCGCCGACGAGATCTCCGCCGCCGACGACCACGTCTTCGTGTTGCACCGCGCCGGTAAGGAAGGCCTCGGCGCCGCCTACGTCGCCGGGTTCGCCTGGGCCAAGAACAAGGGCTACGACGCGGTCGTGGAGATGGACGCGGACGGCTCGCACGCCCCCGAGGAGCTGCACAAGCTGCTCGACGTGCTGCGCGACACCGACGCGGTGCTGGGCACCCGGTACATCCCCGGTGGCAGCGTGCACAACTGGCCGCTGCACCGGCTGCTGCTCTCGCGCGGCGGCAACATCTACATCCGGATGGCGCTGGGCATGCCGTTCAAGGACGCCACCGGCGGCTACCGGGCGTACCGGATGGCCGTGCTCGACGCGATCGACGTCGCCGCGGTCGCCTCGACCGGCTACTCGTTCCAGGTGGAGCTGGCCTGGCGCACCTACCGGCAGGGTTTCCGGATGGCTGAGGTGCCGATCACGTTCACCGAGCGCGAACACGGCGTCAGCAAGATGAGCGGCAACATTTTCAAGGAACAGCTGCTCAGGGTCACTGTGTGGGGGGTGTCGGCGCGCAAGGACGCCGTCCTGTCCCGGCTCGGGCGCAAGCCGCGGCAGGGTTCGACCTGGCCGTGACCGGGCATCGGCGTGTCATGCTTGCCGTGGGCGTCGAAGGGACGCCGGAAGGTTGTGGATGATGCGCCGAAGTCTGGCTCTGCTGCCGCTGGGGCTGCTCCTGCTCGCGGTGGCCGAGATCCTCGTGTTCGTGGCCGTGGTGCATGCGCTCGGCGCCGGCTGGGCGCTGCTGATCATCGCGGCGTCGAGTGTGGCCGGGCTGGCGCTGTTGCGCCG
This sequence comes from Actinoplanes auranticolor, assembly GCF_018332655.1. GTDB lineage: Bacteria > Actinomycetota > Actinomycetes > Mycobacteriales > Micromonosporaceae > Actinoplanes > Actinoplanes auranticolor. Next base: position 66,711 of record NZ_BOQL01000036.1, read on the forward strand.
GGAGGGCATCCGCGGCTGGCGCGCGTTCCGGGCCGCCGCCGAGGCCGGCCGCCCGCCGGGCCCGCAGGTGAGCAACTCCCTGGTCGGTCTGCTCGGTGCGCTGCTGCTGGCCGTGCCCGGCTTCATCTCCGCGGTCGCCGGGCTGCTGCTGGTCCTGCCGCCCGGGCGGATCCTGGCCCGCCGCGGCGTGGAACGCGCCACCGAGCGGCGGGTGTCGGCGGCGGTCGCCGGTGACCTGTTCGGCCCCCGCCACGTGCGGGTGCGCCAGTCCGCCCCGGTCGACGAGCCGGCCACCGATGCCCCGTCCGCGCCCGCGTCGTTCGGCGCCCCCGGGCAGATCGTGCAGGGCGAGGTCGTCGAAGGCGAGATCGTCCGCTAGGACAACCCGGCACGCACACAGAATCGCCGTCCCGCTCGCTGAGCGGGACGGCGATCGACGTTGCTACCTGCGGTCAGCGACCCCGGCGGGTGCGGACCTCCTGAAGCCGTTCGTTGAGGATGTCCTCCAGCTCCGAGATCGACCGGCGCTCGAGCAGCATGTCCCAGTGGGTACGCGGCGGCTTCGCCTTCTTCTGCTCCGGCTCGTTGCCGTCGACCAGTCGTGCGACGCTGCCGTCGAACTTGCACTCCCAGGTGATCGGCACCTCGGCGTCGACGGCGAACGGCACCTCGAACTGGTGACCCTTCACGCACAGGTACTCGCGGGTCTGCCGGGGCGCCAGCTCCGTGTTGCGGTCGGACTCGTAGCTGACTGCGCCTAGACGGCTGCCACGCAGCATGCGTTCGCCCATGATCGGCTTTCCCCTCGCTCGTGGTGCTGCTTCCGTTGGTGTAACGAAAGGGGCGGTCGCGAGATTCCTGCCGCGACCGCCGTATGTCGACGGTGTTAACGCTTCGAGCGTAACCGCCCGGGTCCCCTATCGGCCGACTCAGCCCCGTCCTGAAGTGGACCTTGGTCCACTTTACGGGACTTTGCGAGATCTGCGGATAGCGCGATGTCGGTCACCGCGCCTGAGCGACGGCCGGTCCGGCGGTCCCGGTGCCCTGTCCGCCGCCGTGCTCGCCGTGCTGCCCGCCCGCCGAGTCGGCTCCCGCTCCGGCGGCCGACCCGTTGCCGGAGCCGTTGCCCGGCGTCTGGGCCGGGACTGCCCGGGCCGGGCCGAGCGACGCCAGCGCCGAAGCCAGGTCGCTGACCTGCGCCGACAGCTGAGCCACCCGGGTGTGCGCGGCATCCGCGTCGCTGCGGGCCGCGACGAGCGCCGCCCGCTCCTGATCCAGGCTACGCCGCAGCGCCTCGACTTCCCGCGCGGCGCGCTCGGCGTTTTCGGCTTCCCGGACCGCGTCGGCGCGCGCGGCAGTGAGATCGCGCACTGCCTGCTGCGCTTCGACCCGGGCGGCGTCCCGCTCGCGGCCCAGTGCCTCACTCCGCTGCCCGGCCGCCGCAAGATCACGGCCCAACACGTCGCCCTGCTCGCGGACCGCAGCGAGGTCACGAGCCAACGCCTCGCCCTGCTCGCGCGCGGCGGCCAGGTCACGGGTCACCGTCTGCACGCTCACCTCAGCGGCCTGCGCGTCGCGGCGCGCGGCTTCCAGTTCCCGGGCCCGGGCCTCGGCATCACGGCGGACGCTGTCCAGCTCGCGGGCCTGCGTTTCGAGCTCACGGCGGACCGCGACCGTCTCCGCCCGGGCCCGGTCCCGCTCCGTCTCGGCCTGCTCCCGCAGCGCGGCAGCGGCACTGGCAGCGGCCTGCGCCTCGTCCCGGCCGGCGACAGCCAGCCGGGCGTCCTGGGCCGCGGCCTCGGCCAGCCGCCGGGCCTGCATCGCCGCCTGCTGCGCGTCGTCACGCTCGGCCCGCGCGACCGCGGCCTCCTGCGCCGCGGCCCCGGCCGCCTCGGCGGCCCGGTCGGCGTCGCGGCGGGCGTCGTCGCGCTCGGTGTGCGCGGCGGCGATCTGCCGGGAGGTCTCCGCCCGCACCTCGGCCACCTGGCGCTCCACCCCGGCGGGCGACATCTCGGCGTGCAGGGCCTCGCTGAGCGTGCCGACGAGCTGGTCGAGCCGGTCGACGGCCTCCCAGGTCCGGGCCACCTGCCCGGCGAGCCCGGGCGAGGACCGGTGCCGCATCCGCACGTTGCGCGAAGCCCGCTGGCACTCGCCGTCGTTGTCGCGGCAGTAGCGGAACGGCCGGCCGGCGGCGGCCCGCTGCGGCACCGGCCGCCCACAGTGGGCACACGGGCGCGTCTCGGGCACCGGATCGCCGGCCGCCGGGCCGGTCATCAGCGGGTCGCTCGTCAGGGAAGTGTCGTCATCCACCATCGCGGACCGACCCTAACGTCCACCACCGGCAACGTCCCGCCACCGCGCCGGACCACCGCCACGTTCCCGCGCGCACCGGCCGTTCGGGGGCATACCGCCGCCGTTCGGCCATTTCCATGGGCGTCATGATGCCGGCGAGGGCTAGGAAGAGCACATGAGCAACGAAGTCACCGTCCCCCTGCTGCCCTGCGCCTCCCTCGACGACATGGTCGCCTTCTACGAGGTGCTGGGCTTTCGCACCACGTACCGCCAGCGCAAGCCGAACCCGTACGCGGCGATGCGGCGGGAGGACCTGAATCTGCACTTCTTCGAGATGGCCGGCTTCGACCCGGCGCAGTCCTACGGTTCGTGCCTGGTGCTGACCTCCGACATCGGCGAGCTGCACCGGGCGTTCGCGGCGGGGATGCGGGCCGCCTACGGCAAGGTGCTGGTCGCCGGCACGCCGCGGATGACCCGTCCGCGGCCGCGCAAGAACTACGACGGGATGAGTGGCTTCAGCGTCGTCGACCCCGGCGGGAACTGGATCCGCGTCGTGCAGCACGGCCAAGCCGAGCCGGCACCGGCGCCGGTGGGACGCCTCGCCAAGGACCTGGCCAACGCTGTCGTGCTGGCCGACTCCAAAGGGGACCCCGGCCAGGCCGCCCGCATCCTCGACAGTGCCCTGGCCCGCCCCGGCGACGACGACGATCCGGTGACGCGGGTGGAGGTCCTGGTCTACCGGGCCGAGGTGGCGCTGGTTCTGGACGACCCGGCCACCGCGGCCGCGATGCTCACCCGCGCCCGCAGCGTGCCGCTGAGCCCGGACCAGACCGCCCGGGCGGCCACCGCCCTCGACACCGCAGCCGACCTGACCGCCGCCCTGCCCTGAAACCGGCCGTCCTGAGCCCTCAGCCGCCGAAGAACTCCTTGACCACCGGGGCGATCGCCGCCGGCTTGACCAAGTGGGTCTGTCCCGGCAGCGTGCGGTACTCGGCCTTGGGCAACGCCTCGCTGAGCGCCCGGGCCGCGTTGCGCATGTAGACCGGGCTCTTGCCCCCGTCCATCACCAGCGCCGGGACCGTCACGCCGGACCAGCGCTGCGGGTCCAGCGGCACGCCACGGCCGGTGTCGCCGAGCAGGCGCAGGTCGTAGGGCAGCGTGGGGGCCGCCGCCTTGATCTTGCGGAACGGGGGGAGCAGCGCCAGGATCTGCACCGCGAAGCCGGGCATGTCGACCGAGCGCAGGAACTTCTTGACCGCGGCGCCGGTGTCGCCGGCGGCGATCAGCGCCTCGGTCTCGGCGAGGAACGTGTCCGGGCGGGGTGCGTGCGTGTCGTCGACGATGAACGGCGGTTCGTAGAGGGCGATGCCGCTGAAGCCGGGCAGGTGGTGGGCGGCGTCGGCGGCCAGGACCGCTCCGGAGGAGCAGCCGAGCAGGTACGCCGTACCGCCGGCCGCCGCGAGCAGCGCGGCCAGGTCCTCGATCTCGCGCTGCGGTGACCAGGGCAGGGTGTTGCCGCTGTCGCCGCGGCCGCGACGGTCGTAGAGGTACACGGTGTAGGTGTCGGCGAGCGCGGCGGCCAGCCCGCGTGCCGGGCCCTGCCCGCGGTAGCACATGGCGCCGTCGACCAGGATCAGGGCCGGGCCGGTGCCGGTGGTCTCGTACGCGATGGTCGTGCCGTCGGCGGAGGTGACGGTAGGCATGGTGGTGGTCCTTCAGTCGTGGCTGTCGAGGGAGTCCAGGAAGGCGGGCCAGTTCCGGTGATCCGCGGGGGAGAACAGCGCGTGCGCCACGACCAGGGAGCCGTGGAAGCCGCGCAGGAAGCGGTAGATGGCGTCCGGTCCGCGCACGGCCAGCGTGTGCGGGTTGGTGAACGACACGACGCCGTCCGGGATCATCGCGGTGTGCACCGGGTCGCCGGCGCGGGGCGCAGTGCCCAGGCCCAGGGCCCGGTGCAGGGCCTGCCAGGTGCGGGGCCAGTCGGTGACCGGCGGGCCGAAGGCGGTGAGCGGGCTCGCGAGGCGGCCGGGGAACCAGCGCAGGCATTCAGTCAGCGTGTGGAAGAACAGTTCGGTGCCGTACCGCATGGCCTCGTACTCCTCGGCCCAGTCGTCGCCGGGCAGGAATCCGCTGGTCACCGTGCGCAGGACGGTGGCCGCGCCGGCGCGGCCCTCGATCAGATACTCGTAGGCGACGAAGCGCCCGTCCTCGCCGGTCTCATGGCGGTACGCGAACCGGTGCGGTGGCTGCGCGACGGTGACGGTGCCCGCCGGCATCGCGCCCGCGCCGAACGAGGTGCGGACCGTCTCGCCGTCGATCTCGGTGCGCCCGACGAACCAGGAGCTGATCCCGGGCCCGGTGGCGACCGCGTCCCACACCTGCTCGGGGGTGGCCGGCACGTCGGCGTCCAGGCGGGCCTCGAAGTCCTTGCCCATCAGCGCTGCTCCCGGGTCACGGTCGGGTGCACGGCCACGACCAGCCGGTGGCTGCGCCCGTTCGGCGCGTCCTCGTCGTGGAAGCGGCTCACCAGCGCGGTGACCGCCACGGTCAGCTCCTCGGCGAACGCGGCCCGCTCGGCCGCGCTGGCGAAGCGGATCTCGCCGTCGATGGCGAACGTCGCGACCTTCTGCCGGGTCTTGCCGGCGCCGGTGATCAGTTCGCCGACGTCGCGGACCAGGCGGGCGGCGACCGCGAGCAGCCAGCGCGCCGAGAGCCGGTCCGGCGCCCGGGACGGATCCGGGGCGACGGCGGCCATCGCGGTGGGGGAGATGACGTACGAGGCGGCGGTGGCCTGCAGCACCCGCTCGGTGACGTTGCCCTTGCGGCGTTCCTCGACCAGCTCCAGCAGCCCGTGCTGTTCCAGGGTGCGCAGGTGGTAGTTGACCTTCTGCCGGGGCAGGCCGACCTGCGCGGCGAGCATCGTCGCCGAGCCCGGCACGGCCAGCGCGGCCAGCAGCCGGCTGCGGATCGGGTCCAGGCTGACCTCGGCCGCGGCCGGGTCCTCGATGACTGCGACGTCTTCCATGGCGCCCACTCTCCCACCGACAAAAAAGTTTGTCCAGGGGTACGCTCACCGGCGTGCGCACCCCTCCCGACGACCTGGTGACCGAGCCCGGCACCGCCCAGGAGCTGCCCCACAACGCCGGCAACGGCGCCACCGGCGGCATCTGGCGGGTACGCCGCGACGGCACCGACGCGGTACTGAAGATCTCCACGCCCGGCCGCAGCGACGCGGCGCCGCACCTGCAGGCCTCCGACGAGCCCGGGCACTGGAACTACTGGCGGCGTGAGCTGCTGGCGTACCGCAGCGGGCTGGCGTACACCGCCTTCGCCGACGCCGGGCTGAGCGCGCCCGCCCTGCTCGGCACCGAGGAACGCGCCGACGGCTCCGTGGCCATGTGGCTCGAGCACGTCACCGGCACGGCCGGCACCGCCTGCGGCAGCGCCGACCTGGGCGAGGTCGCGTACCGGATGGGGGCCGGGCAGGCCCGCTGGCTCGGCCGCCCGCCCACCGACGCCTGGCTGGCCCGCGACTTCCTGCGCGACTACACCAGCGCCCAGCCGGTCAGCGCCGAACCCGACTGGGACCATCCCGCCGCGGTCGCCGGCTGGCCCCCGCAGCTGCGGCAGGAACTGCGCACGCTGTGGCACCGGCGCACCCGGCTGCTCGCCGCCGCCGACACGCTGCCGCGCACGCTGTGCCACCACGACCTGTGGCCGATGAACCTGATCATCGGTACGGCCGGGCCGGTCCTGCTGGACTGGGCGTTCACCGGGCCGGGCGCGATCGGTGAGGACGTGGCCAACCTGACCCTGGACACGTTCTTCGACGGGCTGATCGACATCAACCTGATCGACGACGTGACGGCCGCGGTCGCCGACGGCTACCGGCGCGGGCTGGGCGGCGTGCTGGACGACACGACGATCAGCCGGGCGATCAAGCTGACCGGCGCGGCGAAGTACTACTGGCTGGCGCCGCGGATGCTGATCGCCGCCGCCCAGGGCAGGAACCGCGGCGCCTACGACTCCCGGGACACCGCCGAGGTCTTCGCCGGCCGGGCCCCGGTGCTGGCCCAGGTGACCCGCTGGGCCCGCGAAGCCCTGGACTGACCCCCGCTGACGGCGGCTATCGCGGCAGACCGAGCATGGCGCGTTCGTAGCCGGTGGTCACCTTGGCGTCGACGAAGGTCCACCCCGTGACGTCCCCGACCACCTCACGCACGGCGGTGACAGCGTGGCGCGCGGTGTGCGGGTCCGACTGGGAGGCGGCCACGTCGACCGACCAGAAGATGTCGTCCGCCCAGAACGCCACGCTGCAGTACCCGTCGCCGAGCCGGACGCGCACATCCGGGTACGTCACGCCGCTCTCGTCGTCGACGCTGTGGCCGACGCGAGCGTGGATCCCTTGCGCCGCGAGCCTGCCGACGATGTCCGCCGCCCAGCGTCCGGCGCCGGGTGGCGGATGAAAGTCCAGGCTCGTCGAGAGGCGCCCGTCCCGGGTGAAGGATGCCTGGAACCGCAGGCCGGACCAGTCCAGCTCACGCTCGCTCCCGGCCCGGACCACCTTCTGCCGCAACCAGTCCGGCAGGTGCTCCTCGTCCCGGGGGAACAGCGCGAGGTCGTCGACGTACGTCTCGTCGTCCCGGGGCAGGTACCACGCGGGCTCGGTGTCGTAGCCGAACCGGGTCGCGGCCCGCAGATCCGGCGTCACGTCCACCTCCACGCTGAACCACGTTCCCGCCCCCGGGACGTACATCAGCCGGCGAAGCTCGAACAGGGGAGAGATGGAGCCGTCCGGCGGGAAGTCCTCCAGCTGGTCGCCGCCGCGGTACACGCTGCGGCCGAACTCCGCGGAGCCGGACAGCGCCCGGAACTCCAACACCGCCCGGTCCCACGGCTGGTCGAGATCCGCCACCCCCAGCCGCGCGACCTCGTCGACGATGCGCGCCTCCTCCGGCGACATCACCGCTACCCGGCCGGGGGGAACGACACGTGCCAGCGGCTGGTGCGATGGGTCAGCCGGATCAGCGACAACGGCGCCACGTCCAGCTGCCACACCGCCGCGTCCGGCAGCCCCAGCGCGTGCGTCAGCGCCGCCCGGATCACCACCGGATGCGCGACCGCGACCGTGCGCTGCTCCCGCTGCGAATCCAGCCACGCGCCGGCCCGCTGCCGCACGGCCGTCAGCGACTCGCCGCCGTGCGGGGCCGCGCCCGGATCGCTCAGCCAGGTTTGCAGGCCGTCCGGATCGGTGCCGGCCACGTCGCCCAGGCCCAGCCCGCTCCACGTGCCGTAACCCGGGTCGGCCAGAGCCTTCTCCACCACCGGGTCGTCGTGGCCCAGCGCCCGCGCGGTCTGCAACGCCGCCTGCGACGGCGCGCACACCCACAGATCGCCGCGGCCGCCGAGGTCGGCCGGACCGTCCGGGTCGCACAGGGCGAGAGCGGCCCGCAGGCCGCCCTCGTCGAGATCGTCGTCGTCACCACCGAAGACCGCCCGGCGCAGCGACGGCGTGGTGGCCGCGGCGAGCAGCCGTACGCCGCTCACCCGGCCACAGCTTCAGCCCCGGCCCGCTCGGCCGGCACCTCGCGGCCCAGCCGGTGCAGCAGCGCGGCGAAGGCCAGCCCGAGCGCCACCCACAACGTGACCTGGGTGCCCAGCGAGGCCAGCCGGAACGTCCACAGCAGGCTCGCCGGGAACGTGTCGGGGACCTCGTCGAACGAGGGCAGCAGCACATAGCCGATCGCGACCACCACCAGGAACCCCGCCAGCGCCGCCGTGGCCCGCAGCCACTCCGGCGCACCCGCGCGCAGCGACCGGGACGCCAGCACCCCGGCCCAGACCGCGACCATGCCGATCACCACGATCGACAGCCAGCCGATGGTGCGCTGGTTGATCGTCGCCGGATCGCCGACCGCGGGCGGATTGGCCGGATACTTCACGAACGGCACCAGCACGATGCCCAGCAGAGCGGCCCCGGCCAGGCCGAACGCCGCGCGGGTGTCGCTGGAGGTGCGCAGCCGCCGGCGCAGCAACGTGTACGCCGTCGCGAGCAACCCGCCCATCGCCACGCCGTACAGGGCGGTGGCCAGGAACAGCCCGCCCTTCTGGCCGTTGCGCGAGACGAGCTCCTCGTCGTGGTGTCCGTCGTCGGCCGCCCCGGCGGTGTCCGCGTGGGCCGCGGCCTCCTCGATGGCGATCGCGGCGTCGATCCGGCTCTCACCGGTGGCGTACGCGAAGACGCCCGCCAGCAGACCCGCGATCAGGCCGGCCAGCAGGCCCCGCAGCAGGATGGCGCCGTAGGAGGGGGTGGTGCGGGCCGAGCTCAGTGACACGGCACGCCGAGCAGGTGACGGCCGTCGTGCATGAGCTCGTGCAGGTACATGCCGCTCTGCGAGACCGCGCCCTGGTCGAAGGCGACCAGGTAGGCCAGCAGCAGGAGCAGGGTGACGGCGCTGACGGCGGTCCAGAGCACCCGCGGTGAGACAGCGGGCGGGTTCAGCGGGCGTACCGACTGAGTGGGGTTCGACATGACTGGGTCAGACCTCCTACCGGGATGACGCGTCCCGTTCAACAGGCCTGCGTACGTGTGAGCGTCCTGACTCACGGAACCCCGGGGGAATCCGTTCACAGTGGCGCGACCGCACCGGATTCTCACCGGTTTCCCTCACGACGCCGCAGATGGTCCCCACAACCTAGCGGCGCCCGCCGGAGCCGGTCAATCGAGCCCGCGGTGCGCCGGGTCACCGCCGCCGGGCCCGGCTCGGTAACATCCAAGCCGGTCGTGGTGCGGGGGAGTGGCGATGAGGTTGCCCGGGGTGACGGCGGCGCTGGGGGCGCTGACCGCGGCGGTCGCCGTGCTGCTGCCGGCCGTGCCCGCCCAGGCCCGGGCCTTCGTCTGCCCCACCCTGCCCGGTGCGGCCAAGGTCAGCGCGGCCAAGCCGTACGAGACGCAGCTGTTCGCCCCCGACCGCCTCGCCCCGTTCGCCACCGGCGCCGGCGTGCGGGTCGCGGTCATCGACTCCGGCGTGGACGCCGGCCATCCGCAGCTGCGCGGCCGGGTCGCCGCCGGCCGTGACTTCCTGCACGGCGACGCGTCCGGGCGCCAGGACTGCGTCGGGCACGGCACGGCCGTGGCCAGCCTCATCGCCGCCGAGCCGGTCGAGGGCGCCGGCCTGCGCGGGCTGGCCCCGGACGCGACCGTCGTGCCGGTGCGCGTCAGCGAGCAGACCGACACCGACCGGAACGCCGGCGAGCCGGTCAGCCCGGCCAAGTTCGCCACCGCCATCGACTGGGCGGTCGACGAGGGCGGCGCCGACGTCATCAACATGTCGCTGGTGATGACCACCGACGACAACCGCGTGCGGGCCGCCGTCGCCCGGGCCGTGGCCGCCGGGGTCGTCGTGGTCGCCGCGGCCGGCAACGACGGGCGGCCCGACGACGGCAACCCGCGGCCGTACCCGGCGTCCTATCCAGACGTGATCGGCGTCGGCGCGATCGGCCCGAACGGGGTGGCCGGCGACTTCTCCCAGCACGGCGACTACGTGGACGTGATGGCCCCCGGCGTCGCGGTCACCTTCGCCGCCCGCCGCTCCGGGCACACCCAGGGCGACGGCACCAGCTACGCGACACCGTTCGTGGCCGCCACCGCCGCGCTGCTCAAGCAGCGGTTCCCGTCGCTGACCTCGGCCCAGGTGACCCGGCGGATCCTGGCCACCACCGACCCGGCCCCCGGCGGGCGGCGCAGCGAGCTGTACGGCTTCGGCGTGCTGAACCCGTACCGGGCGCTGACCGAGACCCTCGGGCCGGAGAGCCCGCCGCCGCCGGCACCGGCGGTCGTGCACACCGAGGACCCCGCCACGGTGGCCCTGGCCGTCCGGCGCGACCGCGCGCAGGAGCTGTCCCTGCTGGTCGCGGCCATCGGCGCCGGCGTGGTGGTGCTGGTCGTGGTGGCCGCCGCCGCCGTGCGCCGGGGCCGTCGCCGCGGCTGGCGCCCGCCCGACCCCGAGATCCCCTGACCCAGGAGAGGTGGGTGGCATGGACATCCGGGAGATCACCGTCGCCGACGAGGACGCCGGCCCGTACGGCATCACCACCGGCCCCGACGGCGCGCTGTGGCTGACCCTCGTCCACGCCGGACGGATCGCCCGGCTCAGCACCACCGGCGAGCTGCGCACCTACGACCTGGGCGCCCCGGCCTGCCGGCCGAGCCTGATCACCGCCGGCCCGGACGGCGCGCTGTGGTTCACCCGCACCCAGGACGACCGCATCGGCCGGATCACCACCGACGGCGAGCTCAGCGAGTTCGCGTTGCCGGCGCCGGGCTGCGGGCCGTACGGCATCACCGCCGGCCCCGACGGCGCGCTCTGGTTCACCGAGATGAACGCCGACCGGATCGGGCGCCTCACCCCCGCCGGCGACCTGCGCGAATTCACCCTGCCGGTCTCGCAGGCGTTCGTCTCGACCATCACCACCGGCCCCGACGGCGCCCTGTGGTTCACCCTCAACCAGGCGAACGCGGTCGGCCGGATCACCACCGACGGCACGGTCACCGTGCACGGGCTGCCCACCCCGGCCGCCGCCCCGGTCGGCATCACCGCCGGCAGCGACGCGCTCTGGTGCGTCGAGATCGGCGCCGGGCAGGTCGCCCGGATCACCACCGACGGCTCGGTGAGCGAGTTCGCGCTGCCCGACCGCGCCTGCCGCCCGCACGCGATCGTCGCGGGCGACGACGGCTGCTGGCTCACCGAATGGGGCGCCAACCGCGTCGCCCACCTCAGCGCCGACGGCACGGTCACCGAGCACGAACTGCCCAGCCCGAAGTCCGAGCCGCACGGCCTGACCATCGGCCCGGACGGCGACCTGTGGGTGGCGCTGGAGATCGGCAAGGTCGCGGTGCTGACCAGCGCGGCGGCGGCCCGATGAGCACCGAGCAGGACGTGCGGGCCTGGCTGCGCGAGCGCGGCGCCGAGAGCATCGAGCACCCCGGCGGCACCCTCTACGCCCACCTGGGCCGCGTCCACGACCGGCTCGGTGCGCTGGGCCACGACCCGCAGGTGCAGCTGGCCGGGCTGGCCCACGCCGTCTACGGCACCGACGGTTTCGACCTGAGGTTGCTGGCCGTCGCGGACCGGGCCGTGCTGCGCGAGCTGGTCGGCGAGCGCGCCGAGAACCTGGTCTACCTGTACGGCGCCTGCGACCGTTCCCGCACCTGGCCGGCCCTGCCCGACACCCGCCAGGTCCGGGACCGCTTCACCGGCGGCAGCCACGCCCTGGCCCCCGAGCAGGTCCGCCCGTTCACCGACCTGAGCATCGTCAACGAGCTCGACGTCGCCGAGCAGGATCCCACCTTCGTCACCCGGCACGGCGCCTACTTCCGCGCCCTGTTCGCCGCCTGGGCGCCCCTGGCCTCCCCGGCCGTGCTCGCGGAGGCCCGCCGCATCCTGGGCTGAGCCTTCGATGGCCGGAATCGTCATGGTCGTGGCGTGGACGCCACCGCCGTCACCCCCCGATCATCGACGTCATGGGGGACCGCCGCATCGCCGCCGTCGTCTACGACGGCTTTCAGCTGCTCGACCTGGCCGGCCCGGCCGACGTGTTCGCCACCGCGGCGCTGATCGCCCGCGGCGGCTACCGCCTCGACGTGGCGGCCGCCGAGGCCGGCCCGGTCCGCGCCCACAACGGCGTCACCACCACCGCGGTCGCCTTCGACGACCTCACCGACATCGACACCCTGCTGGTCACCGGCGGGCTGTCCGCGCCGCAGCACCTGCACCTGGCCGGCCCGATCGCCGGGCTGGCCGCCCGCGCCCGGCGGGTCGCCTCGGTGTGCAACGGCGCCCTGCTGCTGGCCGAGGCCGGGCTGCTCGACGGGCGCCGCGCGACCACGCACTGGCTGGTCGCCGAGGACCTGGCCGCGGCCTATCCACGGGTCGAGGTCGACGCCGACCCGATCTACGTGCGCGACGGCACGGTGTGGACCTCGGCCGGGGTCACCGCCGGCATCGACCTCGCGCTGGCGCTGGTGGCCGACGACCACGGCACCGCCCTGGCCGCCGACGTCGCCCGCGGCCTGGTCGTCTACCTGCACCGCCCGGGCGGGCAGAGCCAGTTCAGCACGCCGATGCGCACCGGCGTCCCCCGCAGCGAGCCCCTGCGCGAGCTGCGCGCCTACATCGACGCGAACCCGGCCGCGGACCTGAGCGTGCCGGCGCTGGCCCGGCGCGCGGCGATGAGCGAACGGCACTTCTCCCGCGTCTTCACCCGCGAGATCGGCATGTCACCCGGGCGCTACGTCGAGCACAGCCGCGCCGACGCCGCCCGCCGCCTGCTGGAGTCCAGCGACGCGCCGCTGGCCCGGGTCGCCCGCGACTGCGGCCTGGGCCTGCCCGAGACCCTGTACCGCACCTTCCGGCGCCGCTGGCGGATCTCCCCGGCCGACTACCGCCGCCGGTTCCAGCACAGAGAGGCCTGAGACATGCACGTCGCCATCCCGCTCTACCCCCGGTTCACCGCCCTGGACGCCGTCGGCCCGTACACGGTGCTGGGCTTCGCCCCGCAGGTCAGCGTGACCTTCGTGGCGGCGCAGCCCGGCCCGGTCACCGACGACCTCGGCAGCCTGACCCTGACGGCCACCGCCGGCTACGCCGACCTGCCGCACCCCGACGTCATCGTCGTGCCCGGCGGCCCCGGCACCGCCGAGGCGATGCGCGACCCGCAGCTGCGGGACTGGCTCCTGGCCGCCCGGCCCCGATGGATGACCTCGGTCTGCAGCGGCTCGTTCGTGCTGGCCGCGGCCGGGCTGCTGGACGGGCGCCGGGCCACCAGCCACTGGGGCTGGCGCGACGGGCTCGCCGCGTTCGGGGCGCAGCCGGTCGGGCAGCGCGTCGTCACCGACGGCCCGGTGATCACCGCCGCGGGCGTCTCGGCCGGCATCGACATGGCCCTGACCCTGCTCGCACGCGAGCGCGACGACCGGACCGCGCAGGCCGTCCAGCTGGCCATGGAGTACGACCCGGACCCGCCGTTCACCGCCGGCTCGCCGCACTCGGCGCCGGACGGCCTGGCCGAGCAGGCACTGGCCCTGATCCGCTGAGCGTGGGCGCCACATCGGTGGAGGCGCCGGGCCTGGCCGCCTACCGTGTCCCGCTGTGGACATCAGCGGAGAGGCCGACGAGCGCTTCGGCGCGGTGGCCGACGTCTTCACCCGGGCCTTCGACGACGGGGAGGAGCTCGGCGCGGGCGTCACCGTGTACGCCGGCGGCCGCAAGGTGGTGGAGCTGTGGGGCGGCGTCGCCGACGAGCGTACCGGCCGGGCGTGGACCCGCGACACCGTCGTACCGGTGTTCTCCTGCGCCAAGGCCGTCGTGAGCATCTGCACCCACCTGCTTGCCCAGCAGGGCCGCCTCGACCTCGACGCACCGGCTCGGTGAGCTGATCCGGCGGATCACCGGGCTGACCCCGGGCGCCTACTTCCGCGCGGCCGTCGCCGTCGAGCGTGGCGTGCGGACCTGGATCGGCGTACCCCGCGAGGAACTCGGCGGGCTCGCCCGCCTGAGCGAGGCGCCGGGCCGCCCGCCGATGCCCGGCCCGGAGACGCTGATCATGCGGATGGTCACCATGAACGGCGCGTTCGCCTTCCCCGGCCTGGACGAACCGCACGGCTGGAACGATCCCGCCCTGCTCACCGCCGAGATCCCCGGCGCGGGCGCCGCCTCGTCGCCGCCGTCCGCGACGCCCTCGGCTAGAGCTGTTCGAGCGCCGCCTCGACACTGCCGGCGCCGGCCGGCAGCAACGGCAGCCGTACGGCGGCAGTCGGAATCCGCCCCTGCGCGTGCAGCACGCCCTTGATGACCGTCGGATTCGGCTCGGCGAACAACGCCAGCGCCAGCCCGGTCAGCCGATGACCCACCGCCCGCGCCGCGACCGCGTTGCCGGCCCGCCACGAACGCACCAGCTCGGCGAAGCGATCCGTGGCCACGTGCGCCGAGGCCAGGATGCCGCCGTGCGCCCCCAGCGCCAGCAGCGGCGAAACGAACGCGTCGTCGCCGCCCAGCACCGCGAACCCGGCGGGCGGATCGGCCATCAGCTCCACCGTCGCCGCGTCGATGCCGCCCGCCGCCAGTTTCACCCCGGCCACCTTCGGGATCGCCGCGAGCCGGCGCAGCGTCGCGGCCGGCACCACCTGCCCGGTCCGGTACGGCACGTGGTAGACGAGGACCGGCACCGGGCTCGCCGCGGCCAGCGCCTCGAAGTACGCGACCACACCCGCCTCCCCGGGCCGGACGAACGGCGGCACCAGGCTCAGCACGGCACCGGCCGCGGGCTGGTCCCGGACCGCGCGGACCGCCTCGACCGAGTTCGCCCCGATCACCAGGGTCGCGTCGCGCTCGCGGCAGACCCGCGCCACCACGTCCAGCACCGCCCGCTGCTCCTGCGCACTCAACGACGACGGTTCCCCGGTCGTGCCCAGCGCCACCAGACCGGCGGCACCGTCGGCCAGCACCTGCCGGGCCAGCGACTCCAACGCGTCCAGGGCCACCGACCCGTCGGCGCCGAACGGGGTGATCAGCGGAACGTACACACCGGTGAAGGTCATGAGCCCAGCCTCTGGCACCCAATGCCATAAGGTCCAGTTCACATTTCTGCGCAGAACCGTAAGCTCAGCTGATGCTGGATGTCCGGCGCCTGCGCCTGCTCTGCGACCTCGCCCGCCTCGACACGATCAACGCTGTCGCGCAGGCGCACATGTACACGCCGTCCGCGGTCTCCCAGCAGCTGTCGGCCCTGGAACGCGAAGTCGGCCTGCCGCTGCTGGAACGCACCGGCCGGCGCGTCGCCCTCACCCCGGCCGGCCGGGTCCTGGTCCAGCACGGCGAGAGCGTGCTGGCCGCGCTGGAGCAGACGACCACCGCGATAGCCGCGCTGGCCACCGGCCTGTCCGGGCCGCTGCGCATCGGCGCGTTCCCCACCGCGGTCCGCACCCTGCTGCCGGCCACCCTGGTCGCTCTGGCCGAACGCCACCCCGGGCTGGAACTCATGGTCACCGAGCTGGACCCGGCGGCCGTCCCGGACGCGCTGCGCGAGCACCGGCTCGACGTGGGCCTGCTGCACGACTACGACGTCGTCCCGGTCAAGCCCGACCCGATGCTCGACGCCGTGCCGCTGCTGGACGAGACGGTCTACCTGGCGCTGCCGTCCACCGGCGCGGGATCGCTGCGGGACCAGCGCGACGCGGACTGGATCATGGCGAGCCCCGGGACGCTGTGCCACGACGTGACTCTGCACGTGTGCCGGGCGGCGGGCTTCACACCCCGGGCCCGGCACCAGGCCGACGACTTCACCACGGTGCTCGCGCTGGTCGCCGCCGGCCAGGGCGTGTCGCTGGTGCCCGAACTGGCCACAGCGAACCCACCCACCGGCGTCTGGCTCGTGCCGTTGCAGACGCGCCGGCGGACCCGGATCGCGTACCGTCGCGGCGCCGCGACCCACCCGGCGGTGGCCGCCTTCATCACCGCCATCCGCGCCGCCAGCAGCGGATTCGGCGACCCGCGCTGAAATCCCCGGTTCGCTGCAACCAGCGGGCCGCCCGGCGGCGACGCAAAGCTGATCAGCCGCGCAGCAAGGCGTTGAGCCGGGCGGCCTGCCGGGTGAGGTGCTCGCGTTCAGCGAGGCTGGCCGCGTCCTCGGCCGCCGCGGCGTAAAGCCGCGCCGCGGCGACCCGGTCACCGTCACGCTCGTGCAGGTACGCCGCGACGGCCGCGTGGCGCGGCAACGCGGGGTCCAGCTCGGCCAGGGCGGCGAGTCCCGCGCGCGGACCGTCGGCCTCACCGACCGCGACAGCCCGGTTGAGGCGGGCGACCGGGCTGCCGGTGAGGCGCACCAGCTCGTCGTACCACTCGACGATCTGCACCCAGTCGGTCTCCTCAGCCGTACGGGCGTCGGCATGCAGCGCGGCGATGGCCGCCTGGGCCTGGAACTCACCCAGCCGGTCGCGGGCCAGAGCCGCCTGGAGCACGTCGACGCCCTCGGTGATCAGCCGGGTGTTCCACCGGCTGCGGTCCTGCTCGACGAGCGGCACCAGCCGGCCGCCGGGCCCGATGCGCGCCCGGCGGCGGGCGTGGTGCAGCAGCATGAGCGCGAGCAGTCCCGCGACCTCCTCGTCCAGGGTGCGGGCGGCCAGTTCGCGGGTGAGCCGGATCGCCTCGCCCGCGAGGTCCACGTCACCGGAGTAGCCCTCGTTGAAGACCAGATACAGCACCCGCAGCACGGTGGCGAGGTCGCCGGGCTGATCGAACCGCACGCCCGAGACGGTCCGCTTGGCCCGGCTGATCCGCTGGGCCATGGTCGCCTCCGGCACGAGGTACGCCTGCGCGATCTGGCGGGTGCTCAGCCCGCCGACCGCCCGCAACGTGAGCGCCACCGCCGACGCCGGGGTCAGCGACGGGTGCGCGCACAGGAAGTACAGCTGGAGCGTGTCGTCGGCCGCCTTGCCGGGACCGGACGGCGGCTCGGCCTCGACGCGTACCTCGCGGTGCCGCCGGGACGCGTCGGCGCGGGTCGCGTCGAGGAACTTGCGCCAGGCCACGGTGACCAGCCAACCCTTGGGGTCGCGGGGCGGGTCGCCGGGCCATCCGCGTACGGCTTCGAGCAGGGCGTCCTGCACGGCGTCCTCGGCCGCGGCGAAGTCGGCTCCCCGCCGGACCAGAACGCCGATCACCGCGGGGGTGAGGCTGCGCAGCAGGGCCTCGTCCACATCTCACTCCGTGATGGTCTCGGGCTCACCGTAGGCCGGGCGCAGTTCGAGCCACTCGTGGATCGGCTTCCCGCCCGCCCCCGGCGCCGCGGACAACTCGGCGGCCAGCTCCAGCGCCCGCTCGTAGCTGTCGACGTCGATCATCATCCAGCCGGCGATCAGGTCCTTGGTCTCGGCGAACGGGCCGTCGGTGACCGGCGGGCGCCCCTCGCCGTCGGAGCGCACGAACGTGCCCTGCGGGGAGAGCGCCTGCTCGCTGACGAACTCGCCGGTGCTCTCGAGCCGGGCGGCGAAGTCGCGCATGTACTGCAGGTGGGCGGACACCTCCTCCGGGGTCCACTGGTCCATGGGCACGTCGTTGGGCGGCGCCGGTGCGCCGCGGTAGTGCTTGAGCAGCAGATATCTGGCCATCATCGTCTCCTTGAGGCAGTAGGGCCCATTGTGCTCAGACCCGCTGCCTCTCCTCACGCTGACGCACCAGTTCCTCGACGGCGCTGGGCAACGTCGTCTCGAAGTCGATCAGTTTGGCCCAGGTCGGCGTCACCACGATGCGGACCATGCCGTCGTACAGCGAGCGGACCTCCGCCTCCCACTGCACCCGCTGCTCGGCGGTCATCGTGTACGAGCCGTTCATCTGCAGGTACTCCTGCGGGATGCCGTCGACGACGTCGAGCTCGGCCCGGCCGCGGATGAGCAGGATCTTCGGCGGGTGCACCTCGGTGTCGACGGTCAGCGCGACCGCCGGGTCGGCCCGCAGCGACGCGAGCTTCGGGGCGTTCTTGGTGGTGCACATGACGATGTGCGAGCCGTTCCAGGTGAACGCGATGGGCACGTTGCGGGGCGTGCCGTCCTTGGCGACGTACGCCAGGCGGGTCAGATCGCGGGCCAGCAGTTCCTGGCTGAGCGGGCGGTGCAGCACCTCGGTGATCTCGTCCGGTCGCATGGTCGTCCTTCTCTGGTCGTGGCGGGCCTCGCCGGCCGCTGTGTCCCCTGGGACGCAGCCGCCCTGACGTTCTCGACACGCGCAGCCCACCGATTTCAGAACTTCCCGGTGACGAACACCGACGCGCCCGCGAGCAGCTGCAACTCGCCAGGGCGGGCCTCGGCGACGACGACTACGGGCAGCTGATCAGGAGCGGCCTGGACCGGCTGGCCGGGCTGCTGTAACTTGCCACTGACGTGACACGGCCCGAGGAGGTGAGACCCATGAACGCTGGATCGATGTGGGTGCTCCCCCTGTCCGTCACGGCCGGGCGATCGACGTAGGTGTCGCCGGGAGCGCCTCGCCACCACGGCACTCCCGAAAGGCGCCACCTGTGCTTTCTTCACCTTCTACGCCCCGCGAGTTCGACGTGATCATCGCCGGATGCGGGCCGACCGGCGCGATGCTGGCCGCCGAACTACGGCTGCACGACGTACAAGTCCTCGTCCTGGAGCGGGAAACCGAACCCGTCTCGTTCGTCCGCATCGTCGGTCTGCACATCCGCAGCATCGAGCTGCTGGCCATGCGCGGGCTGCTGGAACGCGTACGCCCGCACGCCCGGCAGCGTCCGGCCGGGGCCTACTTCGCCGCCATCGACAAACCCGCGCCCGAAGACCTGGATTCCGCCCACGCCTACCTGCTGGGCATTCCGCAGCCGGTGATCGTGCAGCTGCTCGAAGACCACGCGATCGCCCTGGGGGCGCAGGTCCGGCGCGGGTGCGCGGTGGCCGGGGTCGCGCAGGACGACGACGGGGTGACCGTCGAGCTGGCCGAAGGCGAACGGTTGCGCTCGCGCTATCTCGTCGGCTGTGACGGCGCCCGCAGCACCGTGCGCAAACTGCTCGGCGTCGGCTTCCCCGGTGAGCCCGCACGGACCGAGACGCTGATGGGCGAGATGCACGTCAGCGTACCTCCGCAGGAGATCGCCACCACGGTGGCCGCCGTCCGCGAAACCCATCAAGCGTTCAGCGTGCAGCCCTTCGGCAACGGCATCCATCGCGTCGTGGTCCCCGCCGCGGGAGTCAGCGACCGCGCGGACCCGCCGACCATCGAGGACTTCCGGCAGGAGTTGCGCACCATCGCCGGCACGGACTTCGGCGTGCACTCGCCGCGCTGGCTGTCCCGTTTCGGCGACGCCACCCGGCTGGCCGAACGGTACCGGGTCGCCCGGGTGCTGCTGGCCGGCGACGCGGCGCACATCCACCCACCGGCCGGCGGACAGGGCCTCAACCTGGGCGTACAGGACGCGGTCAACCTCGGCTGGAAACTGGCGGCGCAGATTCGCGGCTGGGCGCCGGAGACGCTGCTGGACACGTACCACGCCGAACGTCACCCGGTGGCCGAGGACGTGCTGGACAACACCCGCGCCCAGATCGAGCTGTCGTCGCCCGAGCCGGGCCCGCGGGCGGTACGGCGGCTGCTCACCGAGCTGATGGACTTCGACGAGGTGAACCGCCACCTGATCGGCAAGATCACGGCGATCGGCATCCGCTACGACTTCGGCGCGGGCCCCGACCTGCTCGGGCGCCGCCTGCGCGACATCGCGGTGCAGCAGGGCAGCCTCTACGGTCTGCTGCACCGCGGCCGCGGCCTGCTGCTGGACCGCACCGGACGACTGAGGGCCGGTGGCTGGTCGGACCGGGTCGACTACCTCGGGGATCGGACGGCGGCGGTGGACGTGCCGGGCCTGCTGCTGCGCCCGGACGGCCACGTCGCCTGGATCGGCGACGACCAGGGGGAGCTCGACGTGCAGCTCTCCCGCTGGTTCGGCGCGATGTCGTAGGCCCCCTGCGTCACGCCGGCACGGCGATGGTCAGTACGCCGGCGTGACGATGAGGTAGCCCGCCGCGATCGGCACGCTGCGCGGCTGCTTCTTCTCCGCGCCGAGGCGTTCGTAGAGCGTGCCGAGGCGGCGGCGGACCCGATCACCACGGGCGACGCCGGCGATGATCAACAGTGCGCGGGTGGTACCGACGTCGGCGTTGACGATGCGTTCGATGGCGATGAAGTACGGAAAGGCGTTGGGCAGGTCCGCCCCGGTCATGACCAGACCGAGCTGGGCTGCGGTCAGCGGGTTGACCCAGCCGGGCACGGTGACGGCCGGGCGGACCCGTGCCCGCAGGCGGCGGATGCCGGCCACCGCCAGTGCCACGGCCGCCACCCGCCGTACCCAGACGAGGCTGTTGCCGGCGGCGTCGGCGCCGATGTAGACGATGGCCCCGAGTCCGAGCACGGTGAGGTAGGCGCCGGCCACGAACCCGGCCGCCGCCCGTACGGGATGGGCCATGGGGGCGAGCAGCAGCAACGCCACCCGGCGATCGTGGCGGGATTCAGCGCGTCGAGCAGAGCCGGGCCGGCGATCCCGGCGAGCAGGGCGGCGCTCACGGCTGCAGGCCCAGGTGGTCCACTTCGCCGGACCCTGGGTGGCCGGGCCGTCGGAGTCGGCCAGCGCGCCCACGGATCGGCGCCGAGCCGGCCCGAACGCGGAAGCTCCTCAGCCGCCCGCTCCCGCCACCGCCGCCTGGCCAGATTAACGAATTACTATTAACGGCAATACACTAATTGGCTCGCTCACATGGAATCGGACAAAACATCGCTACATCATAATGACAGTTATGTGGTGCTTCCACACTAGTTGTATGGTGTAGTGCATGGGGGAAGAGTTCGTCCTGTGCGGACGATGTGGGGAGACGAAGCCGCGGTCGGCGTTCTACGACCTTCGGCACACCACTCAACCGAGACGGCCGTGCAAGACGTGCATCTCGGAGAGCAAGCGAGCCCGGTACGCCACCAACGGAGGCGACCGAATCTCGCACGCTCAGGTATTACGGGACAAATATCAGCTAACGCCCGCAGACTACGACGCGATGCTGGCGGAGCAGGACGGCTTGTGCGCGATCTGCGGCAAGGCCGAACGGGTTCTGGGTCGCGGCGGCCGGCCTCGCCGGTTGGCGGTCGACCGTGACCACCGCACAGGGGCAGTGCGCCAGCTGCTATGCCACCGATGCAATCTGGTCACGTGGGCCGTGGAAGACAATCCCGGCCTGCTGGATGCGGTACACGCCTACCTCACGAGGCATCGCTGACTCAGACGCTGGTGCCAACGTGCGGAGTCTGGAACCGACGGTCGGCCGGTAGCCGCTCGTGTGAGCATGCCTGGGCCACCGCGCGCACCAAACTCCACCGCTTTCCGCGAGACATCGCCGGCAGCGCCACCCAGCCGTCGGCCACTTCCCGGACCCGCGCTCCGAGGGTTCCCTCCGCGTCGACCTGCGCCCGCAGCCCGGCCTCGACCGCCTTGCGCCGCCGCGCCCCGAGCGGCAGGACGCTGACGGGAACACCGGTGCCGCAGGCCGGTGCCGGTGGTCACCGACACATGGCCGTCGACGTCACCGACAAACCATTCAGCCGGCCTTTGACGGATCGCCGGCCCTCTTTCCTGCGCGGCCTCCGACGGCCGGCTACCTAGTTCCGCCGTGCCCCGAACGCTACGAAGGGAATCACTGCGAGTGCCAGTAGGCCGCCGACGATGGACAGAGTGGCGTAGCTGGTGGCGGCCATGACCATGCCGCTCGCGAGGCCCCCGCCGGCGCCGGCGAGGGCGACGCTGACGTCGATGGTGCCTTGGGTCTTGGCGCGGGTGTGGTTGGGCGCGTTGTCGGTGATCATGGCGGTGCCGGCGACCAGGCCGAGGTTCCAGCCGAGCCCGAGCAGGGCCAGTGCCAGGGTCAGCAGCACGACAGAGTCCTCGGGTGTGGTGGCTGCCACGACGCCGGAGGCGAGCAGGGTGATGCCGGCGGCGACAGCGACCGGGATGCGGCCGATGCGGTCGACGAGGATGCCGGTGATCGGCGAGGGCAGGTACATGGCGCCGATGTGCACGGCGATGACCAGACCGGTGGCGTGCAGGTCGTGGCCGTGGGCGCGCATGTGGACCGGGGTCATGGTCATCACGGCAACCATCACCAGCTGGGTCAGGACCATGGTGACCGTCCCGGCGGTGACGGTGCCGGCGAAACGGCGACCGCGGTCACGTCCGGTGCCCGCGGTAGTGGCGGCTGGTGGTAGTGCGGTGCGGGAGAACAGCAGCGGGTCGGGGCGTAGCAGCAGGAACAGGATGGTGCCGGCGATGGCGTAGGCGATCGCGGCAAGAGCGAACAGTCCGGCCAGCGCCGGGATGCCCCAGTGTTCGGCGAGTGTGCCGGCGGGGCCGACGAGGTTGGGACCGGCGACGGCGCCGATGGTGGTGGCGACCAGGACGGAGCTGATGGCCCGGCCGCGGCGGGAGGGGTGGGCCAGATCGGTGCCGGCGTAGCGGGCCTGCAGGTTGGTGGCGGTGCCGGCACCGTAGACGAGCAGTGAGGCGAGCAGCAGCAGAACGTTGTCCAGGGTGGCGGCGAGGACCACACCGGCGCCGCCGAGGGCTCCGGTGGCGTATCCCGCGGCGAGGCCGGCGCGGCGGCCGAGTCGCTGCGACAGGCGTCCGACGAGCAGTGCGGCTGCCGCGGATCCGGCGGTGAACAGTGCGGTGGGTAGTCCGGACAGGGTGGTGGTGCCGAGCATGTCGGCGGCGAGCAAGGCACCGACAGTAGCGCCGGCGGCCAGGCCGGCGCCGCTGAACACCTGGGAGCCCATGACGACCGCGAGGGTGCGCCGCTGGACGGCATCCTGTTGTTCAGCTGTCGCGGTGACGGGGGTATCGGTGGAAGTCATGACGGGGAGTGTTCCTTGCTGTTGCGGGATGGGTCTCGTACATGCGGGCGGCGACGAGCAGCCCGGAGGCGGCGGTGAGGGCGGCGACGGTCCAGACGGCGGCGCGGATGCCGGCGAGGTCGGCGACGATCCCGGCGAGCAGGGCACCGACGGCGAAGCCGCCGTCACGCCAGAGCCGGTAGACGCCGACGGCGCGGGCCCGCCAGCCGGGGTGGGCGACATCCGAGATCGACGCGAGCAGGGTCGGGTAGACCGCTGCCGTGCCCGCGCCGAGCAGTACCGCGGCCAGCGACCACATCCCGGAAGTGTCGGCGACCGCGAAGATCGCGAGGGCGGCGGCTTGGGCGAGCATGCCGGTGACGATGAACGGTTTGCGGCCGTACCGGTCGGAGGCGGGGCCGGTGACGAGTTGGCCGAGGCCCCACACGGCGGGGTAGAGGGCGGCGAGGACGCCGATCTGGGTGAGCGACAGCCCGGCGGCCGCGAACATGAGGGGGAACAGTCCCCAGGCCAGGCCGTCGTTGAGGTTGTTGACCATGCCGGCCTGGCTGGCCGAGGACAGGGCCGGTTCACGCCAGCTGGTCAGCGCGAACACCTGTGACGTGGCCAGGTCACCGCCGGCGGTGGCGCGGGTGGCGGCCTCCTGGCGAGCGTGGCCGCGGGTCTCGCGGACGAAGAACAGCGACAGGCCGAGCCCGAGGGCGATATAGGCGGCGGTGAGCAGGAACGGCACTGGGCGTAGCCCGTGCTGCGCGGCGAGGGCTCCGGTGGCCATCGCGGTGGCGGCGACGGCGAGGTAGCCGGCGGCCTCGTTCAAGCCCATGGCGAGGCCGCGACGTTCCGGGCCGGCGAGGTCGATCTTCATGATGACGGTGGTGGACCAGGCCAGGCCCTGGTTGACGCCGAGCAGCATGTTCGCGGCGACGATCCAGCCCCAGTTCGGTGCCCAGATCAGCATGGCGGGGATCGGGATGGCGGCCAGCCAGCCGGCGAGCAGGACGGGTTTGCGGCCGTACCGGTCGGACAGGGTGCCGGCGAAGAAGTTGGTGGCGGCTTTGGTGATGCCGAACGCCAGGATGTAGGTCAGCGCCGCGGTGTAGCCGTCGAGGTGGAACTCGCGTTCAGCCAGTGGGGTGAGCACGGTGCGTTCGGAGCCCAGCACGCCGCCGACGAGGGCGTTGACGACGACGAGCAGGGTGAACTGGGCGGCGTTGGCGGCCAACCCCAGCCGGATGGTGGTCACGGTCCTTTCTCCTCGATGGTGCCGGGGTTGCACCACATCTCCTCGTCTCGTGGCCGGGCGGTCATGAATGGTGCCGAGAGGTGGATCGCCGCCGCGCGCAGGCTTCAGCACATGCCCGCGGGGTGACGCGAGGGTCAGGCTGCGTCGAGCGCGGGTCGACCGGGGTGGTGGCGTTGTGGTCCAGGTAGACCGGCATCCCGGCAAGCCCGGTACGGCTGGTGGCGTTGCCGGTCATTGCTGCTCCAGCGGGGTGCCGGTGGCCTGCGCCCAGCCGTGGGCGCCGCCGTCGAGGACCGAGACGGCCGGGTGACCGGCGCGCTGCAACAGAGTCGCGGCGGTCATGGCACGTTCGCCGTGCCCGCACATCACCACGGTCGGCTCCGGCGCGATCCGGTCAGCGCCGGCGGGGAGGCCACCGAGCTCGATGTGGAGGGCGTGCGGGAGGTGCCCGGCGGCGTATTCGCTGTCCTGGCGGATGTCGAGCACCGCTCCGCCGACCTGGTCGGGGGAGACCAGCGGGGTCCTGGCGAGCGTGCCGCCGGCGGCGGTCCACGCGCCGACGCCGCCGGCGAGTTCACCGATCAGGGTGTCGACGCCGATGTTCAGCGCCGGCCACAGGATGTCGGCCGGGTCCTGGTCCGGGTTGCGGACGATGACGATCGGGATGCTGGGCTCGATGATCCAGCCGAGCCAGGTGGCGAACTGGTCGCGCAACGCGATCGCGACCGCACCGGGGATGTGCCCGGCCGCGACGTCGGCGACCGGGCGCACGTCGACGATGAGCGCGCCCGCGGCGGCGGCACGGCGGACCTGCTCGACGGACAGGCTCGGCAGGACCGGGGCGGTGCGTACGACGGGGGGACCTTGCCGGTTGATCTCGCCGAGCCGGCGGAAGTAGGCCGGGTAGGAACCGAGCGAGGCCAGCAGCCGGGCGGCGAACGTATCGGCATCGGGTGCCGTCAGCAGCGGGTTCCCGGCCTTCTCGGCGCCGATGGTGCTGGTGCGCGCGGCGCCGGGCACGGCCGAGCAGAACGAGCCGCCGCCGTGGGTGGGCCACACCGCGGTCGCGTCGGGCAGAGCGGCGAGCCGGTGCAGCGAGGCGTACTGGGCATGGGCGAGTTCCCGGGTGCGTTCGTCGCCGAGCAGGTCGGTCCGCGCGGCCGACCCGACGATCAGCGAGCCGCCGGTGAACACCCCCACCGGCGTGTTCCCGTCCAGGAGTAGGAACGACAGGTGTTCGTCGGTGTGCCCGGGAGTGGCGAGCGCCCGCAGGGTGAGGCCGCCGAGGTCGACGTCGTCGCCGTCGGCCAGGCCCCGGTGCTCGAAGGCGCGTGCACCGGCGGTCGAGGCGAGGATCTGCGCGCCGTCGGTGGCGGCCAGCTGCACCGCACCGGACAGGAAGTCGGCGTGCAGATGGGTGTCGGCCGCCCACGTGATGCTAAGCCCGCACCGGTCGGCTGCGGCGCGCAGTGCGCGCAGGTCGCGAGGGGCGTCCACGGCTAGGGCGCGGCCGTCGCCGACGTCGAGCAGGTAGGCGCTGTTGCCCAAGCCTTCGTCGATCAGTGGCACCAGGTGCATGACACCCTCCCTCGTGTGTGGCGATCACCCTCGCGATCTCCTACACTATTCCATGAAACATTGGAGGATGCGCAAGATGGGTGACCCCGCTAACAAGGCAACGCTGTTCGACGCGCTGGCCCGCGTCGGTAAGGCCCTCGGCAGTGGCAAGCGCCTGGAACTGCTGGACCTGCTGGCGCAGGGCGAACGCAGCGTCGAGCACCTCGCCACCGCGGCCGGGCTGGGCCTGACCACTTGCTCGGCGCACCTGCAGGCGCTGCGCCAGGCAGGTCTGGTCGCGACCCGTCGTGACGGCACGAAGATCCACTACCGACTGGCCGGACCCGACGTAGCCGCCCTCTACGCCCTGCTGCGTGACGTCGCCGGCGCCCGCAACGCCGAAGCGGCCGCCGCCCGTGACGCCTACCTCGGCCCTGCCGACACCGAGGCCGTCGACCGCGACGAACTGCGCCGCCGCCTCGCCGCCGGAGACGTGATCGCCGTGGACGTGCGCCCGGCCGAGGAGTACGCCGCCGGCCACATCCCCGGCGCCGTCTCCATCCCCCTGGATCAGCTCGCCGAGCGGATCACCGAACTGCCCGCCGACGTCGAGGTCGTCGCCTACTGCCGGGGCGCCTACTGCGTGCTCTCCCACGAGGCGGTCCGGCTGCTCACCGACCACGGCCGCCCGGCGGTGCGGCTCGCCGACGGCATGCTCGAATGGCGCCGCGACCAGCTGCCGATCGTCGCGTGAGGCCGGTCGTCCTCGACGGCGGCGACCGCCGCTGCGTGCTGCTCTTGCTCGAACTGCGCCGGCTGATCACCACCGTGCCCGCAGACACGGTCATCCACCTGATCGCCACCGACCCGGCCGCACCGCTGGACCTGCCGGTTGGTGCCACCTGACCGGCCACACCTACCTCGGACCCGTGCCCGGCGAACGCCCCACCTACGGAGTGCAGCCGGTCGGCGCGGCGGTGCTCACCGATCCGCGGTCGCCGTGGCGACCTGCGCCAGCCGGCCCATGACCGTGTCCATGGTGGCCACGAACTGCCGCACCTGCTCCTCCGACAGTCCGGCGAACAGATAGGCCGAGTGCCGCTCGTACTCCGCGGCCAGCCCGGCGGTCACCGCTTTGCCCTGATCGGTCAGCTGCACCAGCAGCGCCCGCCGATCGTCGGGGTGCGCGGTGCGCCGCACGAAGCCGGACTCCTCCAGTCCGTCGACCAGGGCGGTGATATTGCGCGCCGTCACCCCGATCGCCTTCGCCAGCGCGCGCTGCGTCTGCGGGCCGCCCCGGTGCACCAGCCACACCACCGTCGCCCGGGCCCGGCTCAACCCGTGCGCCGCAAGCCCCGCCTCCATGTACTGCTGCACCGACGCCGCGAACCCGAACACCCGCTCCAGCACGGCCGGGAATTCGGGACAACCGGCCGACAGATTGTGTATGCCATTCACTATGTATACCCTCCGGTGGGTAGCGTACCGATCCCGAACCGTTGGAGACGAGCCGATGCGACATCCGATCTTCGCCCGCGTCTATGAGAAGCTCAGCGTGCAGATGGACCGCGCCGGAGCCGCCGAACACCGCCGCACCCTGGTAGCGGGACTGCATGGGCGGGTGATCGAGGTCGGCGCCGGCAACGGCCTGATGTTCGCCCACTACCCGGCCACGGTGACCGAGGTCCTCGCCGTCGAGCCGGAACCCCGCCTTCGTGCCACCGCTGAGGCCGCCGCCCGGTCCGCGCCGGTGCCGATCCGGGTCATCGACGGCGTCGCCGACGCGCTGCCCGCCGGCGACGGCGAGTTCGACGCCGCCGTCACTGCGTTTGTGCTGTGCACCGTGCCCGACCAGCCGGCCGCGCTCGCCGAGATCCGCCGGGCCCTACGCCCTGGCGGCCAACTACGGTTCCTCGAACACGTCCGCGCCGAACGGCCCGGCGCGCTGCGCCGCGCCCAGAAGATCGCCGACGCCACCCTCTGGCCGCTGCTGCTCGGCGGTTGCCACACCAGCCGCGACACCGTCGCCGCCATCACCGCCGCCGGATTCACCCTGGACCACCTCGACCGGTTCCCATTCCCACCGAACGGCCCGACCAGCCCCGCCTCCCCGCATAGCCGTGGCGTCGCCACTTTGCCCTCCGGTGGCCTGCGGTGAGCCAGGCCGAGGTGACTGTCTACAGCCGGCCCGGCTGCCCCTACTGCTACCTGCTACGCCGCGGACTTCGCCGCCGCGGCGTCACCTTCACCGAGATCGACATCTGGCAGAACCCGCAAGCCGCCGCCGCGGTCCGGGCCGTCGCCGACGGCAACGAAACCGTGCCCACCGTGCACATCGCCGGCCACTGGCTGGTCAACCCCCGTGCCAGCAACGTCCAGCGCCTCGCCACCTCAGAAGACTGAGCCGCAGTCCCGCAACTCGGGTGAGCCAGCCATTGATGGGCTTGTCTTGACCCGCCGCTCCGTTAGCCGTAGCTTACCGTTCGTGGCAGCTTACCGAGCGGGTGATGGCTGGGACGTGCTTGCTGACCCGTCCCGGCGTTCCATCGTCACCTGCCTGGCCGATCGGCCGCGGGCTGTCGGTGAACTCGCCGATGACCTGGCGATCAGCCGGCCCGCGGTGTCGCAGCATCTGAAGGTGCGCAAAGACGCCGGCCTGGTCACCGACGAGGCGGCCGGCACCCGCCGGGTCTACCGGCTCAACCCGGCCGGGGTCGACGGCAACGCGAGCGAGGAGAAAGTCATGGCAGAGCCAGCGGCCGTAGTGGTCCAGCGGCAAATCGTCATCGAAGCACCGTTTGAACGTGCCTTCGTCGTGTTCACCGAGCGGTTCGGCGACTTCAAGCCGCCGGGACACAACCTGCTCGGCACGCCGATCGCCGAGACCGTGTTCGAGCGGAAGGTCGGCGGCTACATCTACGACCGTGCCACCGACGGCACCGAGTGCCGCTGGGCCCGGATGCTCGCCTACGAGCCCCCGGACCGGGTCGTGTTCAGCTGGGACATCAGCCCGCAATGGCAGGGGAAGACCGATTCCGGCAACACCAGCGAGGTCGAGGTCCGGTTCATCGCCGAGACCCCGCACCGCACCCGCGTCGAACTCGAACACCGCCACCTCGACCGGCACGGCCCCGGCTGGGAGTCCGTCCGCGATGGCGTCGCCCACGACGAGGGATGGCCGCTCTACCTAGCCCGCTACGCCGCTCTGTTCACCCAGGACCTGTGATGCCGCCGATCACCGTGAGCGCTGAGATCGACCGTCCTGCTCTGGACGTATTCGTCTACGCCACCGACCCGACCCGCTTCCACGAATGGCAGAACGGAGTCGTCGACGGAAACCTCGACTCCCCGGGTGAACCCGAACCGGGTGCGATCTGCCGCACCACCCGGCGCATCGGCGGCGCCAATCGGACGAGCGCCTCCGAGATCTCGCACTTCAGCCCACCGACAACGTGGGGCATCCGCGGCATTGACGGCCCCATCAGAGCCACCGTCGACCTCACCGTCGAATCCCTCAGCACCCACCGATCGCGGCTGACCATCGCCGTCGACTTCGAAGGTCACGGCATCGGCAGGATCCTTGTTCCCATGGTGGTGCGCCGCGAAGCCCGCAGAGAGATGCCGGGAAACCTGGCAAAGCTGAAGCATCTCATCGAAAGCGGATGAACCAGTGATGACCTGGCGTGGGTGGTCGACGCGTGCACCTTGCCCGCAGCCGCGCGGCCGCTGCGGCCGGCGGAGTTCGACAGCCTGTTCGCTACCGGGCTGCGAGATCAGCAGCGGCTGTCACCGCCGGCGTGGCGGTGGCGCCTCGATCTGGCCGCC
Source organism: Actinoplanes auranticolor (assembly GCF_018332655.1). GTDB lineage: Bacteria > Actinomycetota > Actinomycetes > Mycobacteriales > Micromonosporaceae > Actinoplanes > Actinoplanes auranticolor. The sequence continues at coordinate 96,078 of NZ_BOQL01000036.1, forward strand.
CCAGACCTGACCGGCCGGGAAACGTCGTGCTGCTCCGTTTCTCACCGTTGCCTTCGCCCGGACCGCGACGCGGTGTCCCTGGGCGTGTGTGTGCCGGCCGCCCATGTCGTCGTCCTGGACGTGCTCGCCGGCCGGGCGGTCACCGGGACGCGCCGCAGCCACTGCTGCGGCCGCGTTGTGGGTGTCCACGACCGGACGCAGGCGTTCGACCAGCAGCTTGAAGACCGGATCGATGATCAGCGCTCCGAGGCGGTGGCCACGGCGTCCACGGCCAGGCATGGTTGCCGACGGGTGAAGCAGGTATCCGGCGGCGACCAGCAGGACGAGTTCGCGCTGCCGCGCTCACCGCCGTGTCACGACTGCGCGACCTGGGTTCAGATGTAGGAGACACGTCCACGCCCAGGTCGCCACCGGTGGTGATGTCGGATGTCAGTAGTTCGTAATGACTCGCGATCTTCCAGCCCGCCGGTGTCTGCTCTTTAATTTGCCCTAACCGCTGCCGCAGCCATTAGGGACGGTCATGGTCGCGCAAACTGTTACGCCGCAACCTGCGGCGCCACCGCTGGACTCACGTCTCAACCGGGGGCTGATCGTCGTGATCCGGGTCGGGCTGGCATTGCTGTGGATTCAGAACGCATCGTGGAAGACGCCACCGGACTTCGGCCGAGGCGATCCGCCCGGTGGGTTGTTCAAGTTCACCTCGTACGCGGTGGAGTTCCCGGTCCTTGGTCCGTATGCATGGTTGACCGAGCATGTCGTACTGCCGAACTTCAGTTTCTTCGGCTGGACGACCCTGCTCGTCGAGGCGTCCCTCGGCGCGTTTCTGCTGATCGGATTGGCCACCCGACTGTGGGCGCTGGTGGGCATCGGACAGACTCTGGCCATCACTTTGTCGGTGCTCAACGCACCCCACGAGTGGCCCTGGTCGTACTTGCTGATGCTGCTGATGCACGCTGCGGTGTTCGCCACGGCAGCCGGTCGCGTCGCCGGCATCGACGGCGTGCTGCGGCCACGCTGGCGGCGCTCACGAACCAAGCCGGCGCGGCTGCTGGTGCGTGCCTCGTGAGCGCCTACTCCAGCCTCGACCGGACGGCGGCGACGCTCGGCGTCGTGGCCATGACCGGTGCGGCGTTCGTGTTCCTGCGCGGCACATTCGAGTTCGTCCAGATACGCGGTGCCGGGGTGGCGGTGTCGCTGCTGTTGGGGGCGCTGGCCGTGACCGCCGGCCGACTCGCCCGCCCGGTGCTGGCGCTGATCGCCGGCGTCGGGTTCCTGGTGGCCGCCGTGATCCAGGTCGCGCGTTGGGCCGACGGCGGTAACGAACTAGGTGGTGACGGCTCCACCGTGGCGTGGTGGCTCGGCCTCGGAGTCGGCCTGATCACGGTGGGCATCACCGACCGGCTCTGGCCGGTGCCCTCGGCACGTCTCGACAACGTCCATGAGGAAGGCAACCGATGAATCTCTCCGAACGACTGGAGCCGGTGCTGGCCGCTGCCCGCGGCGCGTCTACCCAGGTCGACTCCGAGGGCCGTTTCCCGATCGAGGCGGTGACCGCGCTGCGCGACAGCGGCCTGCTCGGCCTGACCCTGCCCACCGACATCGGCGGCCTCGGCGCAGGACCAGTCGAGCTGGTCGATGTGTTGCGCCGGCTTTCCGCTGAGTGTGGATCGACCGCCATGGTCTACCTGATGCACATCAGCGCCACGATGGCGACCGCGGCGGCTTCACCGTCGGGCCGTCCCGACCTGCTCAAGCGATTGGCCGGTGGAGAGCTGCTGGCCACGTTGGCGCTGTCGGAGGCCGGTTCGCGCTCACACTTCTGGGCCCCGACATCGCAGGGCGAGACGACCGACGACGGGATTCTGCTGACGGTCCGCAAGAGCTGGGTGACCTCTGCCGGGTACGCCGACCTGTACGTGGTGTCCACCCGAACCCCGGGCGCGTCGCAGGAACAGTGCGACCTGTACGTCGTGCCCGCCGACGCTGACGGCGTCCAGGTCACCGGCGCCTGGCGGGGCCTCGGGCTACGCGGCAATGCCTCGGCGCCCATGACCTTCGGCCTCACCGTGTCGGCCGGCGACCGGCTCGGCGACGCCGGTACGGGTCTGGACCTGATGCTGCAAGCCGTGCTGCCGTGGTTCAACCTGGGCAACGCCGCCGTCAGCGTCGGGCTGGCCCGTGCCGCGCTGGACGCCGCCACCCGGCACGTCACCGGCGCGAAGTTGGAACACCTCGGCGACACGCTGGCGGCTCTGCCGACGATCCGGGCCGCGCTGGCCAAGGCCGCGCTGGAGCTGGCCGCCACCACGGCGTACGTCGATGCCGCGGCCGTCAGTGTGGCTACGCCGGACGAGACGACGATGCTGCAGGTTCTGGGGGTCAAGGCGGTTGCCAACGACGCCGCGCTGCACGTCACCGACGCCGCGATGCGCATGTGCGGCGGTGCGGCGTTCTCGGCCCACCTCCAGATCGACCGCTACTTCCGCGACGCCCGCGCCGGGCACGTCATGGCCCCCACCGCCGACGTGCTCTACGACTTCTACGGCAAAGCCCTCACCGGCCAACCCCTGTTCTGACGCCACTGACCCGCCCGTCTTGACCACTGTCTCCTTCCGTCCTGGCCGAAGTACACCGAAAGGCTCGTTACCGTGAATCAACCCCTGCTGGTGGGCGCCGTCGCTTACACCCCGAACGTCGTACCGATCTGGGAAGGCATCCGCGACTACTTCGCCGGCGGCCCGGCCGAGATGGACTTCGTGCTGTTCTCCAACTACGGACGTCAGGTCGACGCGCTGCTCGCCGGACACGTCGACATCGCCTGGAACACCAACCTGGCCTGGGTCCGAACGGTGATGCAGACCGACGGCGCATGCCGTGCCCTGGCCATGCGCGACACCGACGCCACCTTCGCCACCGTCTTCGTCACCCGCACCGGGGCCGGCCTGCGCAGTTTGGATGATCTCAAGGGACGCCGTCTCGCCCTCGGCTCCCGCGACTCCGCGCAGGCAGCCGTCCTGCCGGTGCACTACCTACGACAGGCCGGTATCGCCGACGACGTCGAACTCCTCCGCATCGACAGTGACCTCGGCAAGCACGGTGACACGGGACGCAGCGAACTCGACGCCATCCGGGCGGTTCTCGACGACCGGGCCGACGCCGCCGCGCTGGGCATCACCACCTGGGAGGCGATCGGTCGCGACGAGCTGATGCCCGGCGCCCTGCAGGAGTTCTGGCGATCGCCGCAATACTCGCACTGCAACTTCACCACCCTGCCGTCCGTGCCTGCCGAACGCACCGACCCGTGGGTAGCGCAGCTGATGGCGATGTCCTGGGACGACCCCCACCATCGCCGCATCCTCGAGCTGGAGGGTCTGCGCCGGTGGGTGCCGCCGAGGCTGGAAGGCTACGAGTCGCTGTTCGACGCCGTCCGCGACCAGCAGGTCTCGGCACGCTGGTGAGCCGCATCGTGCTCGACCTCGTGGAGCGGCTCGGCATGACGCCGGTGGGCGGCATCGTCGAGCTGCCCGCCGCCGCCGCCGATCTACCGATCGTGTCGGCCTGGTGTGCCCACAGCGGTAACGAGCTGGTCTCCACCGCCGGTGGACTCGCCGTGGTGCGCCGGGGACGCGTCGACGAGGGACCGGCGGTGCGCGATGTCGCCACCGAGCACCGTCCCGGGAGCCGGCTGTGGCTCTACACCAACTTCGACTGCAACCTGGCATGTGACTACTGCTGTTCCCGGTCATCACCGAAGGCGCCCCGCCGTGCCCTGGGCCTCGACCGGATCACCCGTCTGGTGACCGAGGGCGCCGCCGCCGGAGTCCGGGAGGTGTTCCTGACCGGCGGTGAACCGTTCCTGCTACCCGACATCGACGCCGTCGTACAAGCCTGCACCGACCGGCTACCCACCACGCTGCTGACCAACGGCATGCTCTGGCGCGGCCGCCGCCTGCAACTGCTCCGGGCCATGCCCCGCGACCGACTCGCCCTACAGATCAGCTTGGACTCCGCCACCGCCACCCAGCACGACCGGCACCGCGGAGACGGCAGTTGGCAGCGCGCCATGACCGGCATCCGCCTCGCCCTCGACGAAGGTTTCCGCGTCCGCGTCGCCGCGACCGTCACGGCCTACGACAGCGCCGAGACCACCGCCCTGCACGACCTGCTCGACGGTCTGGGCATCACCCGCGACGACCAGCTCATCCGGCCGGTCGCCCACCGCGGCTTCGCCGACGACGGCGTCGACCTGACCGTCGAAACCCTGCTACCCGAGATCACCGTCACCGCCGACGGTGTGTACTGGCATCCAGTCGCCGCCGACCACCCCGACCAACTCGTCACCACCGAGCTGTTCCCCTTCGCCCATGCCCTCGACGAGGTAATCCGCCGTTTCACCACCTACCGGCACGCCGCCGACACCGCAGCCAGCCGATTCCCGTGCGCCTGACGCCAACCGCCCGACCATCCCGACGTCCAGGAACGTCACCGGCCGGCCACCCCTGCGCTTCACCGGCACTACCCTGAGGGCAGGGGCGACGCCGCGGTCCTGCCCGGCAAGGCCACCCTGCTGACCCGCCGTTGCTGGAGCGGCTCCGCTCATCCCTGGGAGACTCGACCCAAAATAGGGATACTGACGTTCGATGTTCTGAGTGAAACCGCCTGGTGGGTGACTCGCCCTGGTCAGCGCCGCGTAGCGCCGGCCAGGGAGATCCGACGGCCGCTGGCAGCGGTATTCTGTTCGCCCCGATGCCGTACGAGGACATGGCGGAGGAGGTCACTCCTCACCTCGGGTCGTTCGGGCCAGAGTTTGCCGAGGGCGTACCACCGGGTTGTCTGCGTTCGCGCCGACGTACCCCTGGGGTTGGTTGAAGGTCGCCGGCGGCGACTGCCGGTCAGGTCGCGTCGCCCCTCCGGGAGTTGACCACGGTGAGCAGGCACTGCGCCATGCCGATCGCTTCGAGCAGCGTCAGCACCGGCGCACCGACGTCGAGCACCAGGTTCGCCGACCGCATCGACAAGGCGCTGCTCGTGGTCACCAGCGTGGCCACCGGGCGACCCGACCGGTCGGTGATGGTGAAATGCTGGGCACTGCGGTCGCCGTCGGTCGTGAAGACCCGGCCGTCCGGCAGAGTCACCGTCCCCCGCCGGCGACCCGCATAGTCGATCAGGTAATCCAGGATGACCTCGGAACGCGGTCCGACCAGCCGGTGATGGTCGTTCGCGAAGCTGGTGGCGGCACCGGTGGCGAGCAGCGTCGTAGCTCCGCCATCAAGAACGTCGAACTGGTGCCGCTTGGACACGAACTTCCGGCGCAGCACCGCCACCGGAGTTCCGTCCCCCAGGGTGACCGCGGCAGTACGCCGGAGCGGGGACAGCAGGGGCAGCAGGAGCCGGCCGGTGAAGATCGAGTGCATGGCGCCATCCTGGTCGATGGGCGATCAGCGATTGCACCAGGCCCGGGCCGAAGCGGTGCGGAGCAGCAGCCCGCTGACGAGCAGGGCCAGCACTGCCAGCAGCCCACCCAGGATCCCCACGACGACAACGGGTTCGACCGGCGGCGTGATCAGCGACCCGAGCCGCGGCCCGAACAGCAGCATCGTCCCGGCACCACCGAGAAAAGCAAGCCCGACGCCCACGGCGAATCGCTGGGCCACCCGCCACACGGTCGGGCCCCCGCGCCGGAGGCCACGGAGCAGGACACCGACGGCCACCGTGCAGCCGCCCAGGGCGAGCCAGTTCCCGGCGCCGCCGACCTCGGCCAGGAGCGCGATGTCAACGGCAAGCACGTACACCCACCAGAACGCGAACAGCAGCACGCTGGCGGTGATGCTGGGCGGTCGCCGCCCGGTGGCCGCCGGGCCGGGGCGCAACGACTCACTGATCATCGCCGGATCATACGGACCGGTCACCAGGGAAAGCCTCGTGGCGTCACATGACCGCTACGGCACCACCCGCTCCTGACCGGCGTCCGAGGCGGTGAGCAGGCGAGACCTGATCGACGTAGCGGTCACGGTCCTCCTCGGTGGCGGGCGGCGTCCCCCGCGCGACGTGCGCCAGCTACGCATAACCGAGGTACGCGGTCAGGCGCTTGAGGACTGGGGCCCTCGCGACGATGGCCTCTTGAAGCAAGAAACAAGCCGGTAGGGCGTGACGACGCTATTTCGTTCCTCCGCGGCCGCCGCGTTGTCATCGGCCCGGAATCAGCAGCACCGCTGGTCAGGATCGATACACCGCGGGGCGGTGGCACGCGGCGTCGCGGCTACGGCTGGGCCTGTCCGTTGGCGCTGCCGGTGCTCGGTGCCGGCTACGCCTTCCCCGGTGTCAAAGCGCCCAGGACGATTGTCGTAGCCGCGTGGGTGGTGGCCGTAAGCGTGCCCTGGTCCCGCCCGATGCGTTCGGCCGCGGACCGCATGACACCGGACAACAGCTCCACCGTCAGGGCGACGTCGTCGACATCGCGGAACTCACCCCGTGCGATGCCGTCCCGGACGACCTTCTCCAGCTCGACCACGACCGCATGGAACGGCGAGTCCGGCCCTTTCGGCGCCGCGACGTCCGGCAGCGCGGCGCCCGGCCGGAAGATCAGCTGCAGCAACCGGTCGGTGAAAGCCACCAGCACCAGCTCGATGATCTCGCGCAGCCGCTGCGCCGCAGGCTCGTCCACGCGGGCGGCGATCTCCGTCACCCGTACGGTCGTGGGCCGGCCGGCTCGCTCGGTCAGGGCCACGACCAGCCCGGTCTTTTCCCGGCCGTAGTTGTAGAGCGTGTTGCGCGCCAGCCCGGCCCGGGTCGCTATGTGGCCCATCGTGATGGTGTCGTAGTCGCGTTCGGCCAGGAGTTCCCGTAAGGCCGCGGCCAGATCGGTCCACACCATCTCGTGGTGTTCCTCAATGCTGGCTCCCCGGATCCGCGGCATGGGGGCATCCTCCCTTACCGGGCCGGGCCGACCGATCCCGGTTGATCCCGGACGGGCGTGCCGCCACTGTCAGCCCGCCTGCATGGCAGCCAGCAGGTGAGCGTTCTCCTGGTGCGCCGCCGTCAGCTTGACGCGGCTCAGCCGCCAGCCGTCCGGCGTGCGCACCGCCTCGTTGTCGTAGAAGCCGACCACCAGCCACCGGTCCAGCTGGCCCGGCAGCCAGTGCTCGGCCCGTACGTGCGTGTGGATCGTCGCCCGGTCACCGTCGATCGTGATGACGTGGCCGGTGATCGCGTGGTGCGTCGCGGCGAAGGCCGAGAACGTCCCGGCCAGGCTCTGCGCGTAGACGTCGACCGGCAACGTCATCTCCGGGATGCCGGCGACCGACTCGAAGTCGAGGGTGACCGGGTCGGTGAAGACGAGCCGGGGTAGTTCGGTGAACTGCTTCAGGTCAGCGATGTCGGCGTACCGGCTCATCAGCTCGAAGATCTCCGCGCGATCATCCATGTCGGCTCCTCACAGTTTTGACGACGACCTGTCGCAAACGATACGACAGGTCGTCGCAAAAAGACAGCGAGGAGTCGTTGTCCTCAGACGCTCGTGTATCCGCCGTCGATGAACCACTCGGCGCCGTTGACGTGCGTAGCGCTGCCCGAGGCCAGGAGCAGGGCCGCCGACGCGACGTCGTCCGGGTCGCCGAGCTGCCCGGTCGGTAGCGCGCTCTCCATCACCGTGGCGAAATCGCCCTGCTGGTCCTCGGGGACGAGGCCGAGCAGGCCGGGGGTCCGGACCGCCCCCGGGCTGAGCACGTTGACCCGGAAACCGTTCTCCCGGGTGTTGAGCGTCCAGCTGCGGGCGAAGTTGCGCAGCGCCGCCTTGGTCGCGCCGTAGACCTCCATGCCCCGGCTGGGGCGCACGGACGTGCTCGACCCGATGAGGATCACCGAGGCCCCCCGCGACAGCAGGGGCATCGCCTTCTGCACCCCGAAGACCGCGCCCTTGACGTTCGTGGCGAACATGCTGTCGAACTGTTCCTCGGTGATGTCCCCGAGTACGGCCGGCACCGCGCCGCCCGCGTTGGCCACCAGGACGTCGATCCGGCCCGCGCGCCGCCTGATGACCTCGTACAGGGCGTCGAGCTCGGCCAGGTTCCCCACGTCACACCGCACCCCGACAGCCTGCGGTCCGAGCTCCGCGGCCGTCGCGTCGATCTTGGCCTGACGGCGGCCGGTGAAGAAGACCGACGCCCCCTCGGCGACGAACCGCCGCGCGATGGCCAGCCCGATGACGACGAGCAGGCGTTCGAGCGACTCAGCGCCTATCTGCTGGGTCACGCGACCGCCTGTGCCGAGCGCCGCCAGCACGGCTGCCTGGTGGCCAAGGCCACGGCCGAGCTGACCGAGCACGACGAGGTGGTCTCGGCTCGCTCGCTGATCACCTTCGAGAACGTTCAGCTGGCCCTCGCCGCCGGCCTCGAAGCCTGTCAGCGCAACGGCGACATCGACCCCGCCGCTGATGCGCGGCAACTCGCCGGCCTGCTGCTGGCCGTGCACCGGGGCATCGAGGCCCTCGGCAAGGCCGGGTTCGACGAGAACGCCCTGCGGAGCATGGCGGAGACGGCCCTGGCCGCTCTCCCGCGTCCACCCCGGTAGCGCACGCGCCCGAATCAGGTCGTCGTGCTGCGACCGCGAGCTGTCGGTGTGGCGCCGACCAGCAGTTCCTTCGCCGACCGGATGAACTCGGTGACCAGCGGGTCGGTGTCGGTGGTCCGGGTGGCGACGACCACGTGGCAGGGTTCGATCCCGTCGAGCGCAACGGTGGCCAGGCCGGGCCGCAGGCTGGAGCGCCGGTCGCCGGCCGGGACGACGGCGATGGCGGTGCCCTCGGCGATGGCCTCGAGCTTGTCCTCGTAGGTCTCGGCCAAGGTGGGGCCCACCGGCGCCGGTCCGCTGCCCGGACGGGGTTCGAGCCGCCAGAACGAGGTCCATGGCTCACCCATGCCGGTGCAGCCCACCAGTGGTTCGGCGGCGATGTCGTCGGCCGTGACCGACTCCTTCCCGGCGAGGCGGTGCGACGCGGGCACGAGCAGCACGCGGTCTTCGGCGTACAGCACCGTCACGTCGATGTCATCGGCCGCGAGTGGCAGCGGTGTGCGGGTGACCAGGGCGTCGACCTGCCGATCGAGCAGTGCGGAGGCGTCCGGCGAGCTGAGGTGACGGGTACGGACGTGGGCGCCGGGATACCGGTGGCGCAGGTTGCGTACCGCGGGTGTGATGACCAGATCGTCGGCGTACCCGATGGTGATCGTGCGCTCCGGCGCGGCTGCCCGGGCGGTGCGGACCGCCTGCTGAGCGCGGTGCAGCAGCTGCTGGGCCTGGGGCAGGAAGGCCGCGCCGGCGGCGGTGAGGCGGCTGCCCTGAGTGGTGCGTTCCAGCAGGCGTACGCCCAGCGTGTTCTCCAGGCGCTGGATCTGGCGGCTCAGTGAGGGCTGGGCGACCCGCAGCTCCTCGGCCGCCCGGGCGAAGTTCAGGTGCTCGGCGACGACCGTGAAGTACCGGACCAGCCGCAGGTCCAGATCAGGCAGCATGCCCCCAGGCTAGTGCGGCGTTATGCGTTTCCGGCATGACGGCGTACGAAACGGGTCTTGGACGGCCGTGCCGGCCCGCTGCTGTCATTGCCGCATGACCTTGAACATCCCTGATCAGACCGGCCGGACCGCCATCGTCACCGGCGGCAGCAGTGGCATCGGCCGGGCCACCGCGGCGGCCCTGGCCGCGAAAGGCGCACGGGTCATCCTCGCCGTACGCGACCAGACCCGCGGCCGTGCGGCCGCCGCCGAGATCGGCGGACGCGCCGAGTCACGCTCGCTCGACCTCGGGTCGCTGGCCTCGGTGCGGGAGTTCGCCCGCACGGTCGACGGACCCGTCGACTACCTGATCAACAACGCCGGAGCGATGACCGCCACCTTGCGGCACACCGCCGACGGTTTCGAGAGCCAGCTCGGCGTCAACCATCTCGGGCACTTCGCGTTGGCGAACCTGCTCCTGGACCGGATCACCCGGCGGGTGGTCACCGTGTCGTCCGCCAACTACCGCGGCGCCCACATCGACTTGGCGGACCTGCAGTGGCAGCGACGGCCCTATCGGCCGTTCGGTGCTTACGGGCAGAGCAAGCTGGCCAATCTGCTGTTCACCCGGGAACTGCAGCGCCGCCTGACCGGTGCCGGCTCGGCGGTCCTGGCCACCGCGGCTCACCCCGGCTGGGCGGCTACCGGGTTCACCATGGCCACGGGCCGGCGCCTCCTGGACCGCACCCTCGCGCTGGGAACGCGGCTGCTGGCCCAGGGCCCCGACGGCGGGGCCCGGCCGACCCTGCTGGCCACCGTCGGCGACGTCCCCGGCGCCGGCTTCTGCGGACCGAGCCGGTTCGGGGTACGCGGCCCCGCCGTCCTCGAAGAACTGTCCGGCGCGGCCCTCGACGATGACACCGCGCGAAAGCTCTGGGAGGTCTCCGAACGCCTCACCGGAGTCCGGTTCTCCCTGGCTACGGCCTGACCACCAGCGGCAGCAGCTCGTGCGAGCGCGCCGCCGCCACCGCACTGATCAGTGCGACCGCCCGCGCGTACCCCATCGGCGGCAACTGCCGTCCGTCGCGCAGCCGCAGCGCCACCTGGGCGTCGGCCTCCTCCCGCGGCCCGATCACCGCCACGTACGGGATCCTGCGCCGGGCGGCCTCCCGGACCCGCGCCCCGAGGGTGCCCTCGCCGTCGACCTGGGCCCGCAGCCCCGCCTCGATCGCCTCGCGGGCGAAGTCGTCGGCGGCCTTGCGCTGCTGCGCCCCGAGCGGCACCACGCTGATCTGCACCGGCGAGTACCAGACCGGGAACACTCCGGCGTGCAGCTCCAGCAGGGTGGCGAACAGCCGCTCCATCGAGCCGACCAGGCTGCGGTGCACCATCACCGGGCGGGCCTTCGCGCCGGAGGCGTCGGTGTAGGCCAGGTCGAACCGGGCCGGCTGGTGAAAGTCGATCTGGATGGTCGACAGGGTGGATTCGCGGCCGGCCGGATCGGCGATCTGGATGTCGATCTTCGGGCCGTAGAAGGCGGCTTCGCCCTCGACCGCCGCGTAGGGGACCTGAGCGGCGTCGAGGGCCTCGCGCAGCAGCCGTTCGGCCTGGTCCCAGTCGGCGTCCGCGCCGGCGTACTTGCCGCCGGCGCCGCGCAGCGACAGCTGGTAGGACGACACCTTCAGGCCGAGCGCGGCGTGGGCCCGGCCGATCTGTTCCAGCACGGCGGAGACTTCCCGGCCGACCTGGGCCACCGGGCAGAAGGTGTGCGCGTCGTTGAGCCAGATCGAGCGGACCCGGCTGAGCCCGCCGAGGACCCCGGAGCGTTCGGCGCGGTACATGCCGCCGATCTCGGCGATCCGCAATGGCAGATCACGGTACGAACGGGCCCGCGCCTTGAAGATCAGCGCGTGGTGCGGGCACAGGCTGGGCCGCAGCACGAGTTCGTCGCCGAGGTGCATGGGCGGGAACATGTCGTCGGCGAAGTTGCGCCAGTGCCCGGACAGCTCGTACATCTGCCGTTTGCCCAGCACCGGCGAGTAGACGTGCTGGTAGCCGGCGCGCCGTTCGAGTTCGCGCAGGTAGGACTCGACCTCGTAGCGGGCGGCGGCGCCGGCCGGCAACCAGAGCGGCAGGCCGGCGCCGATCAGCGGGTCGGAGTCGAAGATGTCGAGCTCGCGTCCGAGTTTGCGGTGGTCGACGTTCATGGGGTTCTCCTGGGTGGTTGCCGGGTCCCGGCAACCACCCAGGGACAGCGACGCGGCCCCGGGCGGATGCCCGGGGCCGCGTCGTCGCAGATCAGATCAGCGCGATGCTCCGCCGGGTCGTCCCGGCGTCGTCGTCACAGACCTGAGGTTCATGCGGTCACGGTACGGGCGCGCGACCGCCGGCGGCAAAGCGTTTTATGGTGAGCGAAGTGCGCAGGGTACTTGACAGCACACTGAGAGTCGTTGTATCTCAGAGGAAGTTGAGTCGGCAGGACTCAAGAACCCTGGTGAGGGAGCACCAAGGAGGAGATGACCATGCTCATGCGCACGGATCCGTTCCGCGACGTCGACCGCATGTTCGCCCGGCTCGCCGGCACCGCGACGGGCCCCGCGGTGATGCACGTCGACGCCGAGCGCGACGGTGACTGGTTCCACGTCTACTTCGATCTGCCGGGCGTCGACCCCGGGTCCATCGATCTGACGGTCGAGCGCAACGTGCTGTCCGTCCGCGCCCAGCGGCAGCGCACCCACCGCGACGGCGTGGAGAGCGTCATCGCCGAGCGGCCGATGGGGGTCTTCACCCGGCAGCTGTTCCTCGGCGACACACTGGACACCGACAAGCTCGAGGCCGAGTACGACAGCGGCGTGCTGCACCTGCGCATCCCCGTCTCGGACAGCGCCAAGCCGCGCCGGATCAGCGTGGCCGCCGGCTCCGGAACCCCACGGCAGATCAAGGGCTGAGCACCATGCGCATCGACACCCACCTGGTCAACGACGGGGTGATCCGGCTGGCCGTGTCCGGCGAGCTCGACCTGGGCACCGCCGACCTGCTCACCGACGCGGTCGGCGAGGTGCTCACCACGGCCCGCCCGGCTGAGGTGATCATCGACCTGGCCGGGCTGAGCCTGTGCGACTCGACCGGCGTCGACGCGCTGCTGCGGGCCCGGGCCGACGCTGCCGCGCAGGCAGTACAGCTGACGGTGATCAACCCGCGCGGGATCGTGCGGCGGGTGCTGGACCTCACCGGCACGCTGGACCGGCTCACCGGGGTGCCCGCCCTGCTCTGAACCCGGCTGTCTGACCGCAACCCGACACCGCCCGGCACGACGCGCGCCGGGCGGTGTCCGCGCCGGTGGGTACAGTTCGCAGTCGTCAGGGGGCTCCACCGCAGCTGGGTAAGGATCGTCGGGTTGTCGTTGTTTACGCGCTTGCGCCGGCGCCGCGTCATCGCCGCGGCGCTCACCGTCCTGGCCGCGGTTCTGGTCTTCCTCGCGCTGGTCGTGCCCAACCAGATCACCCGGCTGCCGCCCGGCGCGTCGGTCCCGGCCGCGTTCGTGCGCATCCCGTTGGAGGCGCTGGCCGCGCTCGCGCTGCTGCTGGCGTTGCCGGCCCGCGCCCGCCGGGCCGCCGCCGGAGTGCTCGGCGCCGGGCTGGGGCTGCTGACCGTCATCAAGGTCATCGACATGGGCTTCTTCACGGTGCTGGCCCGGTCGTTCGACCCGGTGCTGGACTGGCCGCTGTTCGCCGACGGCTACCGCTTCCTCAAGGGCTCGATCGGCCGGACCGGGGCCATCGCCACGGTCGCCGGGGCGATCCTGCTCGCGGTGGCCGTGCTGGTCCTGATGACGCTGGCGGTGCGCCGGCTGGCCACGGTCGCGGCGGCGCACCGTACCGCCAGCACCCGCGGCATCGCCGCGGCCAGCCTCGCCTGGCTGGCCTGCGCCCTGCTGGGCACCTCCTTCGTGCCCGGGGTGTACGTGGCCTCCGACACCGCGGCCGTGCTCGCCCACGACAACGTGCTGAAAGTGCCGGCCGCGGTGCAGGACCGGCGCGCGTTCGCCGCCGAGGCCCGCGACGACGCGTTCCGGAACGTGCCCGCCGAGCAGTTGCTGACCGGGCTGCGCGGCAAGGACGTGGTGGTCGCCTTCATCGAGAGCTACGGGCGGTCCGCGATCGAGGATCCGAAGCTCAACCAGCGCGTCGACGCGACCCTGGCCGAGGGTTCCCGGCAGCTCACCGCGGACGGGTTCGCCGCCCGCAGCGGCTTCCTGACCTCGCCGACCACCGGCGGGGGCAGCTGGCTGGCCCACTCCACGTTCCAGTCCGGGGTGTGGATCGACAACGAGCAGCGCTACCGCAGCCTGGTCTCCGGCGACCGGCTGACGCTGACCGGCGCCTTCCGCAAGACGGCGGCCTGGCAGACGGTCGGGGTCGAGCCCGGCATCACCTACGCCTGGCCGGAGGGGCAGTTCTACGGCTTCGACCGCGTCTACGACTCGCACACCCTGGGCTACCGCGGCCCGGCGTTCAGCTGGGCGACGATGCCCGACCAGTTCACCATCAAGTCGTTCACCGACCGCGAGTACACCCGGCCCGGCCGGGACCCGCTGATGGCCGAGATCACCTTCGTGTCCAGCCACACCCCGTGGGCGCCGCTGCCGGCGCTGCTCGACTGGGACGAGGTCGGCGACGGATCGGTCTACACCGCCCAGCAGCGCGGCGCGCCCTCGGCGGGTGAGGTGTGGAAGGACGCCGCGCGGGTCCGGGAGGCGTACGCCAAGTCGATCAAGTACTCGATCGACACCGTCGTCTCCTGGGCGCGCGAGTACGGCGACGACAACCTGGTCCTGGTGATGCTGGGCGACCACCAGCCGGCCCCGATCGTGGTCGGCGACACCGCCAGCCGTGACGTGCCGATCAGCATCGTGGCCCGCGACCCGGCCGTGCTGGACCGCATCGCGGGCTGGGGCTGGACCGACGGGCTCGAGCCGGCCCCGCAGGCGCCGGTCTGGCCGATGAACGCGTTCCGCGACAAGTTCCTGACCGCGTTCGGCCCGTCCGGCGATCCGCCGGCCCCGCCCAGGCGCTGAGGCGGTAATCCGGTGGAGCGGGGCCCGGGCGCCCTCTACGGTCGGCGCATGAGCACACGCACCATCCGGGTCACCGTCCGCGGCGCCTTCGCCGGTCTCACCGACGGCCAACGCGCCGAGCTGCTGTCCCGCGCGGCCGAGCACGATGTGGCGTTCGCCGCGTACACCGCCGAGGGGTCGCTGACCTACGACATCGCGGCCCGGCCGTTCTTCACCTTCCGCTTCGCCGGCACGGTCGAGCAGGAGCAGGACATCCCGGCCGTGGTGACCCGCGCCGAGTCCGCCGCCGCGGCGTACCTGAGCGGGCGCGGCTACGGCTTCAAGGACCTCAGCTCGCAGGCGGTCGACATGGCACAGATCCCGCTGGGCAAGCGCGGCCGCAGACTCGCCGCCCGCGGCGACTAGAGCGTCGCCAGCTGCGCGGCGGTGAGGCGCAGCGCGCCCGCGGCGACGTTCTCCCGCAGGTGCCCCACGCTGCTCGTGCCCGGGATCACCAGCACGTGCGGGCCCTGGTGCAGCGCCCACGCCAGGCGTACCTGTCCGGTGGTGGCCCCGTGGGCGGCCGCGACCGCCCGCACCGCCTCGTTGCTCTCCTGGCCGGCGCCTTTCTCGCGGGCGTCGCCGGCCAGGCTGAAGAACGGCACGAAGGCGAGGCCGCGCTCGCCGCAGATCCGCACGAGCTCGTCCTGGCTGCGGCGGTAGTCCAGGCCGTAGCTGTTCTGCACGCAGGCGACCGGGGCGATCGCCTGGGCCTCGTCGAGGTGGGCCGGTGTCGCCGCGGACAGGCCGAGGTGGCGGATCAGGCCCTGCTCACGCAGGGCGGCCAGCGCGGCGAACTCCTCGGCGCAGCTGCCGTGCCCGGGCCCGCGCAGCCGCAGGTTGACCAGGTCGAGGTGGTCGCGGCGCAGGCGGCGCAGGTTCTCCTCGACCTGCGCGCGCAGCTGCGCCGCGCTGCGCGCCCAGCCCTGCTCGCCCGGGCCGACCTTGGTCGCGATGAGCAGATCGTCCGGGTACGGCCACAGCGCTGCCCGGATCAGCTCGGTGGCGTAACGCTTGTCCCCGGTGCCGACCTGCAGGGTGCCGCCGGGGGAGACGTAGAACGCGGCGGTGTCGATGTGGTTGACGCCCAGTTCCACCGCGTGCCGCAGCACCCGTACGGCCGAGCCCGGGTCCTGCTCGACGGTCAGGCGCATCGACCCGAAGCCCAGCCGGCGCACGGTGTGCCCGGCCAGCGTGAACGTCCCGGCGGCCGCGGCGTTGATCTCGTCGGTGGGCATCGCGCCAACCTAGCGGATCACTGCTCGGTGGCGATCACATCCACCTGCGGCCACGTCATCATCGCCGAGGCCCAGGTGAGGCCCCCGCCGAACGAGGTCGCCAGCAGCCGGTGCCCGGCCTGCAGGGCCTCGTCGCGGCAGGCGTCGCCCAGCGCGAGCGGGATGGACGCCGCGCCGGTGTTGCCGACCGTGGCGACGTTGCCGATGCACCGCTCGGGCGGCACGCCGATCTGCTCGGCGACCCGGTCCAGGATCCGCTGGTTGGCCTGGTGGGCGACGAAGCGGTCGACGTCGGCGACGGTGTGGCCGGCGGCGCGCAGCACCTTCAGCGCCGAGGCGGTCATGTGCTCGACGGCCCGCCGGTACACCTCCTGGCCGGACACGGCCCAGTACGGGTCGCCGGGATCCGTCGCGGTGCGGGCCCGCTGGCGGCTGCCGCCGGCCTCGATGCGGATCAGGTCGGCGGCGGCGCCGTCGCTGCCCAGGTCGAACGGGCCGATCGCACCGGGCTCGCCGGTCTCACCGGCGCGCAGCACGACCGCGCCGGCCCCGTCGCCGAACAGGATCGCCGGGCCGCGGGCCTCCGGCGTGTGCTCCAGGAAGTACGAGTTGGTCTCCGCGCCGATCAGCAGGACCCGCTCGGCGATGCCCGCCGCGATCAGCCCGGCGCAGGTGGCCAGGCCGTAGACGAAGCCGCTGCACACCGCCGCGATGTCGAACGCGGCGGCCGGGGCGACCCCGACCCGCCAGGCGACCTCGGGGGCGGTGGCCGGGCTGAGCCGGTCCGGGGTCGTGGTGGCGACCACGACCGCGTCCACGGCGTCGGTCTGCGCCGACTTGAGCGCGTTGCGGGCGGCGGTGGTGGCCAGGTCAGCCGTGGTGGTGCCCGGGTCCACGACGCGGCGCTGGGCGATGCCGGTGCGCCGGCGGATCCACTCGTCGCTGACGCCGAGGGCCGGCGCCAGTTCGGCGTTGGACACCGTGCGGCCGGGCACCGCGGTGCCCAGCCCTTGCAGTACGGCGACTCTGCTCACATCTCTCCTTCGGCGGGGTGGTCCGGTGCCGGTGACGCGACCACCAGCATCGGCTCCGTCTCGCGATACCCGCACCTCGTCACCGCACACCGCCGGGGGAAATCCGCCGTTCGAGTTGCTAGCCGGGGTCGCGCAGCACCTCGCCCACCGTATGTCGGGCGGTCCTGGCAGGCACAAGCGCTACCAGTGGGTAGTTTTCCTGAGTAACCAGACCGACACTCAGCGTGCCAATTCTGGTTCCCCGGCTTGCCGGTCGCGCACGTGCACGTGCCCCTCCAGCGGATACGGATCACACGCCGCCAGGGTCCGCTCGTACGGGTAACCGCTCTTGACGGCGACCCGGCACGAGGCGGTGTTGTCCACCTGATGCAGCAGCTGCAGCCGCAGCAGGCCGGGAAACGTGCCGAACGCCCACCGCGTCAGCGAGCCGAGCGCCTGCGGGGCGATCCCGCGGCCCCGGGCGTACGCGGCGGTCCAGTAGCCCACCTCAGCGTCCTCGGCAGCCGGATCAGGACGTTTCAGCGCGACGTTGCCGACCAGCTTGCCCGCGTCGTCGAGCACGGCGAAGCTGTACCGGCTGCCCGTGCGCCGCCCGGCGTGCTGCACCCCGAGCCACTGCTGGGCCTCGGCGGCATCGGCGGCCCGCACCCTGGTCCAGCGGTGCAGCAGCGGGTCACCCACCGCGGTGATCAACGCGGCCGCGTCGTCGTCCCGCCACGGCCGCAGGACCAGGCCCGCCACCGGCCCCGGATCGTTCACGGCGTGCTCAGGCCACGCTCGACAGCGCTGCGCTCGACGCAGAACTCGTTGCCCTCCGGGTCGCGCATGGTGACCCAGCCCATCCCGTCGGGGGCCCGGTGATCCTCGAAGATGCTCGCGCCCGCCGCCAGCAGCCGCTCCACGGTCTCGTCGCGGGTGCCGGCCGGCGGCTCGATGTCCAGGTGCACCCGGTTCTTGACCACCTTGGCGTCGTCGACCCGGATGAACAGCAGACCGGGCGCGTCCGGCACCCGCGCGGTGATCAGCACCTCGTCGTCGTCGGGCTCCTCGTCGGGCAGGTAACCGGTCACCTCGATCCAGAACCGGGCCAGCGCGTGCGGGTCGTGGCAGTCGATCGTGATGTGGCGCACAGGGTTCAACGACATGGCGGGCAGCGT
This sequence comes from Actinoplanes auranticolor, assembly GCF_018332655.1. Taxonomy (GTDB): domain Bacteria; phylum Actinomycetota; class Actinomycetes; order Mycobacteriales; family Micromonosporaceae; genus Actinoplanes; species Actinoplanes auranticolor. The sequence continues at coordinate 114,105 of NZ_BOQL01000036.1, forward strand.
AACCGGCGGCGGCGAAACCCGGCGGCCCCGCTCCCGGGCGGCAACGCCCCCTACGCGCCGCTGAGATGCGCCTCGATCGCCTCCACCACCAGGGCGTGGTCGTCGGCCTGCGGCAACCCCGACACCGTCACCACGCCGACCACCCCCACGTCCGGCACCCGCACCGGGAACGCCCCGCCGTGCGCGGCGTAGTCGGCCGGGTCCACCCCGTACTTGGCGTCCAGCGCGTCACCCTTGGCCGCCAGCCGCCGCCCGACCAGGAACGACGACGCGGCGAAGCGCTCCACCACGCGTACCTTGCGGGCGATCCACACGTCGTTGTCGGCCGTGCTGCCCGGCAGCGCCGCGTGGAACAGCTGCTGCGTGCCCCGGCGGATGTCCACCGCCACCGGCAGCTCCCGGGTCGTCGCCAGATCGACCAGCAGGCTGCCCAGATGCCACGCGTCCGCGTTGTCGAACCGGGCGAACGTCAGGCGCTGCTCCTGCTCCTCGAGCCGGGTGATGAGATCGTCGTCGGTCATGGCGCCCATTGTCCGGCAAAGATCACCGGTCCGGCAAAGATCACCCGCGACCACGGCTGCGCCGCAGCCAGATCCCCAGCGACCCCAGGATCACGAACACCGTCACGGCACAGCACACCACTTTGAACACAGCCGCCACCCCTCATCCCGGCTAAGGTCTTACCCCGTGCGCCTGGCCACCTTCAACCTGCTGCACGGCAGGTCCCTGTCCGACGGCAACGTACACGCCGACCGCGTCGCCGCCGCCGTGGCCGACCTGGACGCCGACGTGCTGGGCCTCCAGGAGGTCGACCGCGCCCAGCCCCGCAGCGGCCTGCTCGACCTCACCGCCATCGCCGCCGAGGCCATGGGCGCACCCGCGCACCGCTTCGCCGCGGCCGTCGTGGGCACCCCGGGGGAGAAGTGGCAGCCCTGGCGCTCCGACGACGACAACGCCCACCCCCTGTACGGCATCGCCCTGATCAGCCGCTGGCCCGTGCTGCGCTGGCAGATCACCCAGCTGCCGGCCGCGCCGGTGCGCTCACCGGTGTGGATCCCCGGGCCCGGCGGCGGGCTGATGATGCTCAAGGACGAACCCCGCGTGCTCATCGCCGCCGTCATCGACGCCCCCACCGGCCCGATGACCGTGGCCAACACCCACCTGTCGTTCGTCCCCGGCTGGAACGTACGCCAGCTGCGCGCCGCCGTACGCGCCCTGCGTGGCCTGCCCGCACCCCGGATCCTGCTCGGCGACCTCAACATGCCCTCCGGCCCGGTCCGCGCCTTCTCCGGCTGGCGCCCGCTGGCCCGCAAGGCCACCTACCCCAGCCCCGCCCCGCGCGCCCAGCTCGACCACATCCTGGCCGACCCGCGCGGCGCCGGCCTGCTCGGCCCGGTCCTGCAGGTCCGCACCCCCGCCGTCGGCGTCTCCGACCACCGGCCCCTGGTCGTGCACCTGGACCCGCCCCCGGCCGACTGACCCCTGTCACAACGACCGCGCACCCGGTGTCTTGAGGGCAGAACCCAACAGGAACCCGGAGGAAACATCATGACGGACAGCACCGAAGTCCTGGTCATCGGCGGCGGCTACGCCGGAGTCATGGCAGCCGACCGGCTCACCCGCCGCGACGACGTCCGGGTGCGGCTGATCAACCCCCGCCCGGTCTTCGTCGAACGGATCCGCCTGCACCAGCTGGCCGGCGGCACCCACGACGCGCTCGTCGACTACCGCCGGGTCCTCAGCCCCGGCGTACAGCTCGTCGTCGACACCGTGACCCGCATCGACGCGGCCGCGCGCAGCGTGACCCTCGCCGACGGCGAAACCCTGCGCTACGACTACCTCGTCTACGCGGTCGGCAGCGGCAGCGCCGACCCCCGCGTACCCGGAGCCGCCGAGCACGCCTACCCGATCGCCGGCCTGGAGGACGCGCAACGGCTGCGCCCGGTCCTCGACGCCGCACCCGCCGGGGCCCCGGTGACCGTCGTCGGCGCCGGCCCCACCGGCATCGAGACCGCCGCCGAACTGGCCGGGACCGGCGCCACGGTGACCCTGGCCGGCGACGTGCTCGGCCCGTACCTGCACCCCCGGGGCCGCCGCTCGGTCGCCCGGCGGCTCGCCGAACTCGGCGTCACCGTGCTCGACGGCCCCGGCGCGACGGTGACGGCCGTGACCGGCGACACCGTCCGGCTGCGCGACGGCCGCGAACTGCCCAGCAGCGTCACCATCTGGACCGCCGGCTTCGGCGTGCCCGACCTGGCCGCCCGCAGCGGCCTGAGCACCGACCCGCTGGGCCGCCTACGCACCGACGAGACCCTCACCAGCGTCGACGACCCCCGCATCGTCGCCGCCGGGGACTCCGCCGCCCCGTCCGACCTGCCGTACCGGATGAGCTGCCAGGCCGCCATGCAGCTGGGCCCACAGGCCGCCGGCACCGTGCTCAGCCGGATCGCCGGACAACAGCCCGCACCCGCCGAAGTCGGCTTCGCCGGCCAATGCCTCAGCCTGGGCCGGCGCGCCGGCCTCTTCCAAGTCGCCCGCCGCACCGACACCGCCACCGGGCTCCACCTCGGCGGCCGGCCCGGCGCCGGACTCAAGGAGCTCATCTGCCGCGGCATCATCTGGCAGCTGGCCTACGAGTCCCGCCACCCCGGCGCGCGCTCCTGGTGGGCCCGCAACGACCAGCGCTCGCGGATGCTCGCCCAGCGATGAGCGAACACGCCACCGAGAGCTTCCTGGCCCACCGCAACCTGCTCTTCACCGTCGCGTACGAGATGCTCGGCTCGGCCGCCGACGCCGAGGACGTGCTGCAGGAGACCTGGCTGCGGTGGGTCAAGGTCGACCCGGCCCGGGTGCACGACCCACGCTCCTACCTGGTCCGGATCACCACCCGCCAGGCCCTCAACCGGCTGCGCACCATGAAACGCCGCAAGGAGGCCTACGTCGGGCCCTGGCTGCCCGAACCGCTGCTGACCGCCCCCGACGTGGCCGAGGACGTCGAGCTGGCCGAGAGCGTGTCCATGGCGCTGATGCTCATCCTGGAAACCCTGTCACCGACCGAACGCGCCGTGTTCGTCCTGCGCGAGGCCTTCGACGTCAGCTACGACGAGATCGCCGCCGCCGTCGGCAAGAGCCCGGCCGCCGTACGCCAGATCGCCCACCGCGCCCGCCGGCACGTCGACGCCCGCCGTCCTCGCCAGCTGGTCTCCGCGGCCAGCAGCCGGGCGGTGCTGGCGGCGTTCCAGCGCGCCCTGGAGACCCGTGACCTGCAGGGCCTGCTCGACGTGCTCGCCCCGGACGTCGTGCTGCTCAGCGACGGCGGGGGAGTCAAGCAGGCCGCCGTACGACCGGTCGTCGGCGCCGAGAAGGTGGTCCGTTTCGCGGCCGGCGGCCTCGGCAAGGTCCAGGGCCTGATCACCACCGAGCCGACCGTGGTCAACGGCAGCCCGGCCCTGCTCGTACGCCTCGACGGCGACCTCGACGGCATCATGGCCATCCGCGTCGAGGACGACCGCATCGCCGGGCTCTACTACGTCCGCAACCCGCAGAAGCTGACCCGGGTGACGGCGGAGACCACCCTCACCCACACCTAGGTTGTGCACAACTGAATCGCCTACTACCGTTCACCGCATGGCAGGCACCGACGACACCACCGGACTCGAGCAGATGATCTGCTTCGAACTCCACGCCGCCTCCCGCGCCATCACCGGCCTCTACCGCCCCGCCCTCGACGCCCTCGGCCTCACCTACCCCCAGTACCTCGCCCTGCGCGTCATCTGGCACCGCGGCCGCCTCACCGTGCGCGACCTCGGCACCGCCCTGCACCTCGACAGCGGCACCCTCTCACCCCTGCTCAAACGCCTCGAACACCAAGGCCTCATCCGGCGCGAACGCGGCACCGACGACGAACGCACCGTCTGGATCAGCCCCACCGACGCCGGCGCCGCCCTCGAACACCACGCCGCCGACATCCCCGAACGCCTCGCCTGCGCCCTCGACCTTCGCGACGTCACCCTCGTCGGCTTCTCCATGGGCGGCGGCGAAGTAGCCCGCTACCTCGGCACCTACGGCAACGACCGGATCGCCCGCGCCGTCTTCGCCGGCGCCGTCCCGCCGTACCTCTACAAGAGCGACGACAACCCCGACGGCGCCCTCGACGACGCCACCATCAAAAGCTTCCAGCAAGGCGTCACCACCGACCGGATCGCCTTCGTCGACGGCTTCGCCACCGATTTCTTCACCGTCGGCACCACTCTCAAGGTGAGCGACTCCCAGGTCCGCTACGCCCAGGAACTCGCCCACATCGCCTCACCCAAGGGCACCCTCGACTGCATCGCCGCCTTCGGCCTCACCGACTTCCGCGGCGACCTCGCCAAGATCGACGTACCGACCCTGGTCATCCACGGCGACAGCGACGCCATCGTGCCCTTCGAACACAGCGGCAAACGCACCCACGAAGCCATCGCCGGCAGCCGCCTGGTCGTCATCAAGGACGGCCCGCACGGCATCAACGCCTCCCACCCCGCCGAGTTCAACGAAGCCCTGCTCAGCTTCCTGAACAGCTAACCGGCCAGCTCACCCAGCGCGCGGTTGGTACGGTTCGCCCGTACCGCCGCGCGCTGCTGCGCCGCCGTCACCTCGATGTAACCCTGCGACGTCGTCAACGACGCATGCCCCAGCAACCGCATGATCTCCGAAGCGTTCGCCCCGTCCTCGGCCAGCCGCGTCGCGAACGTATGCCGCAACGCATGCAACTGCGCACCCCGCGGAACCCGATCGGTGATCCCCGCCCGCCGGTAACACGACTCCACCAGATACTGCAGCCCACCCCGCTTCAGCGGCGCACCCTTACGATCCAGCAACAGCGGATCACCCGGCCGCAACCGCCCGAACCGCACCCGCCGGCTGTCCAGATAACGCTCCACCACCGCGTCCAGCTCAGGCTCGATCGGCACCGTCCGGGGCCGGCCGCCCTTACCCGCCACCTCGACCCGCCGCTCACCCGGACGCCCCAGCACCGAACCCGCCTTCAACGCCAGCAACTCCGACAGCCGGAGCCCGGCACACAGAGCCAACGCCAGCACCATGACGTCCCGCTCCGGCCACGGGTCACGCTGGCGCTCGTCGGGCTGGTTGACCGCCTGCAACAGCTGCTCCGGAGTGTCCTCACCGCGCAAGGGTTTGGGGGAGGGGACCGCCATCCGGGGCTTACCCACCGCAGGCATCGGGTTGCCGGCGACGACGCCGTCCATCACCAGGAATCCGAAGAACGAATTCCAGCTCGACCAGCAGCGATAGACCGAGGCGGGCGCCCGGCCGGCGGCGAAAGCAGCGAAGGCGGCGCGCAGGGCCTTGGGGGAGAGGTCACGCAGAGTGACGTCCTCACCGATGAGTCGCAGGACGGTGGTGAGATCCCGGCGGTAGGCCATCAGGGTGTGTTCCGACGGCTTCTGCACGGCTCTTGCGCCGAGGAAGTCTTCTATGAGAGTTTCTACCTTGGTGTCTTGTTCGTCCTGCATAAGGAATATTATGCAGGAAATACCCAGTCCGTGGGGTCTCGTTCCTGGCCGGGTTCGAGTCGAACCCGGCGCCGGGTTCGGCTGCCTGTTGTCGGTGGAGTGCACGGTCCATTCGCGCCAGCCCAGCCAGCACGTCACGGCGTGCTCATGGTGGGGACGCTAAGGGCGGTCCGCCGTGAGCGCCCGGTTCGCGATCAACTCGTTCGCCGCCGTTTCCTGATGCCGCGATCATCCTTCCGCAACCGGCGTCCGATTTGGCGGTCGATCTCTGTGGCCCGCCGTGTGCCGCCGACGGTCCGCGGCGCGCTCGCCGTTCCGGGTTCTCCGGACGGCGTCGGCGCGCGGGTCCCGGTGTCAACGCCGAGTCGGGTGGGTTGCTCGTGGCCGGTCCAGGCGGGGGTTCATCGGCCGGTTCCACCAGACGGGTTCTCCTGAGGTTTCGCTTCGTGGTCAGCCGCCGTTTCGGCCTCTCCGACCCCCTCTTCCACGCTCAGATTGACATAATGTCAATTATCGACCGTCCGGATCGGCGCCGCGGCTCAAGGCTTCCCCGGGTACGTTGCCAGCCGGCCCAGCCGGCTCGCCCGGGCTATACGCCGCTGCCGACCGGGCTGCGTTCCCGGGTCGCCGCGGCGGTGGCCGGCCTCGCCCGCACCGGCTCGGCGCACAGCGGCGTGATCAGCGCCATGTCGTGCATCCGGCGGGCCAGCGGCCGCTCCACCCAGCGGTGCACGAGCCAGGCCAGGCTCAGCATCAGCACGGTGGTGGCGGCCACCAGCACCCAGACGGGGACGGTGAGGTGCTCGTACGCGGTCCGGATGATCGTGTGCCCGAGCCGGGCGTGCAGCAGGTACAACGGATAGGTCAGCGCGCCGGCCACGGTCAGCCATCGCCAGCGGATGCGGTCGGTGTGGCCCCGCGCGATCGCCAGGAGCACTGCGAAGCACAGCGTGACGATCACCATGGCCGGCCACGAGGGCGCCTTGAAGCCCGGGTTCATCTGCCCGAGCCGGTCCTCGACGCGGGCGAGGCAGACCAGCCAGGCGAAACCGGTGATGCCGTAGAGCAGCGGCGTGGGACCGAACCGGTGGATCAGGTAGAGCGCGATGCCGCCGATGAAGTACGGCGCATAGTCGCTGATCACCAGCATGTTGAGCAGCGGACTGCCGAGCGACGGGGCGAGCACCGCGGCCGTCATCCACACCGTGCACAGCAGCGTCGCCCGCCGGTACGTGAGCCCGCGGAGCAGCACCAGCGCCATGATCAGGTAGAACTTCACCTCGATGAACAAGGTCCAGTAGACGCTGTCGACCGGGTCGTGCCCCAGCGGCTGCTGGAGCATGGTCAGGTTGACCAGGATGTCGACGATGCTCGGGCGGTCGGCGTCGCCGATCCCGCCCCTGAGCGGGTAGATGAGCGCGACGGTGCCGGTCAGGAGCACGGCCGCCCAGTAGGCGGGGTAGAGCCGGCTGACCCGGGAGGCGAAGAACTGCCCGACGCTGCGGCCCCAGCTGCTCATGCAGATCACGAAGCCGCTGATGAGGAAGAACAGCTCCACGCCGAGGAAGCCGTAGATGCTGACGTGGACCGTCGTGGGCAGGAAGTACTCGGGCAGCCTGACGCCGTCGATCCGCCACGCCACGGTGTAGTGGTAGGCCAGGACGGCCAGGGCCGCGACGAGCCGCAGCCCGTCGAGCGCCGCCAGCCGGGTGCGCCCGCGCTCCACCATGGGTCAGCCTCGAATCTTGGTGAGCTTGAGGGCGTACGCGTCGAACTGGCCGCCGCTGCCGATGAGGACCCGCACGGAGCCAGCCTCCGCCAGGGTGAACTCGTACTCCTCGACCACGCCGGAGTCCGCGCAGGAGAGGGTGTGCTGCTGTTCGATGTCGTTGTCCACCAGGATCGTGACCGGCAGCGGCGCCGGTCCCGAACAGCCCACGCGCAGGCGGTGGCGCCCGGCCTCGGCCGCCATCCCGACGTCCTCGGCGAAGTCGCTGACGACACCGGCGTGGTCGGCGCCGGGGACCAGGCGGCCGGCGATCTGAGCCTTGTTCGGCAGGCCCCGCCGGACCGCGCCCGACGATTTCGGTAGGGGTTCGCCTGACACGAACGCCATGGTGGACGCGCTTGGCGGGGCTGCCGGGGTCACCGTGCCGTCGGTGCCGGACCGCTGGGCGTACAGAAACGAGCCGCCCGCCGCGAGCAGCGCCGCGGCGGCCGTGGCCGCCTGCACGGTGGCCCGCCGATGCACCGTGCGCCGGGCGGCGTCGGCGCCGGGCGGCCGTACCCGGGGCAGGGCTTGCCGGCGCAGGTCGGCGAAGAGCGGGGTGAGGTCGTCAGGCACGGCGGACCTCCTGGTGGGCGGGCTGCTGCAGCTGGACGGCGAGACCGGCGCGGCCGCGGTGCAGCCAGGACTTGACGGTGCCGACGGCGACGCCTTCCCGTTCGGCGATGTCGGCGATGCTCAGGTCGCCCAGGTAGTGCAGGACCATCGCGCGGCGCTGGGCGGCCGGCAGCGTGGCGAGGGCTTCCACCAGCTCGATCCGGTCGGTGGTGGGGCCCTCGACCTGTGGCTCCTGCAGCCGCTGCCGGCGCAGGAACGACAGTGCGGTGCGCGACCGGCGCCACCGGCTGACCGCGAGGTTCCACGCCACCCGCCGTACCCAGGCCACGGGGTCGTCGTACTGCGAGATCTTCGACCACCGGCGCAGCGCGCGGCAGAACGCCTCCTGGACCACGTCCTGGGCCTCCTGCTGGTCGCCGAAGTAGGCGTAGAGCTGCACCGTGAGGTCGGCGTACTGCGTGGCGTACACCGCGTCGAAGTCCGCGGGTGGGTCGGCCGCCGGCATCGTCAGTCTCGCTCCCCTCGGAGGGCCCTCCGTGGTGGTGGTCACGGCAATACACGCGTTACCGACGATCAAGGTTGCAGGAGAATTCGGTACGGAGCGTGCGGGCCGGGATCCTACATCGGCGGGTCCATGAGGCTGCGGGGAACGGCGGCGGGGCCGGTGGTGGATGCCGGGCTCGCGTACCGGGGTGTGCGCGGCCGCCGGGTGTCGGCCCGGGCCTTTATCAGCACGTCGGCCGGGGGTGCGGGTGTGCCGCCACTCCCCCTGTGCCGCGACTGCACCCCGGCCGGCACCGCGGCCGGGGCGTCGAGCGCACGATGCGCATCGCCTCCGTGTCGGCACGGAGCTTGCGCACTCCCCTGTGGCGGCGGGCGACTGCCGCCCTCCCCCGCGTGCCGGCGCTCGGCTCAGCTGCCGACGTAGGCGGCGAGGTGTTCGCCGGTGAGGGTTGAGCGGGCGGCCACCAGGTCCGCCGGTGTGCCTTCGAAGACGATCTGGCCGCCGTCGTGGCCTGCTCCCGGTCCGAGGTCGATGATCCAGTCGGCGTGGGCCATGACGGCCTGGTGGTGTTCGATCACGATGACCGATTTGCCGGAGTCGACGAGCCGATCGAGCAGGGCCAGCAGCTGTTCCACGTCGGCGAGGTGCAGGCCGGTGGTTGGTTCGTCGAGGACGTAGATGCCGCCGTTGCCGCCCATGTGGGTGGCGAGTTTGAGGCGTTGCCGTTCGCCACCGGACAGGGTGGTCAGGGGCTGGCCGAGGCTGAGGTAGCCGAGGCCGACGTCGGCGAGGCGTTGCAGGATGGCGTGGGCGGCGGGGATGCGGGCCTCCCCCGCGCCGAAGAACTGTTCGGCTTCGGTGACCGACATGGCCAGGACCTGGCTGATGTCGCGGCCGCCGAGGTGGTATTCGAGGACGGCGGCCTGGAAGCGTTTGCCTTCGCATTCTTCGCAGGGGGTGGCGACGCCGGCCATCATCGCGAGGTCGGTGTAGATGACGCCGTTGCCGTTGCAGGTGGGGCAGGCGCCTTCGGAGTTGGCGCTGAACAGGGCGGGTTTGACGCCGTTGGCTTTGGCGAAGGCTTTGCGGATGGGTTCGAGCATGCCGGTGTAGGTGGCGGGGTTGCTGCGGCGGGAGCCGCGGATGGCGCCCTGGTCGACGGAGGTGACGCCGGCGCTGGGCGGGACGGAGCCGTGGATGAGCGAGCTCTTGCCGGAGCCGGCGACGCCGGTGATGACGCAGAGGACGCCGAGGGGGATGTCGACGTCGACGTTGCGCAGGTTGTTGGCGTCGGCGCCGCGGATCTCCAGGGTGCTGGTGGGTGTGCGGACCGTTTTCTTGAGCGTGGCCCGGTCGTCGAAGTGCTGGCCGGTGACGGTGCCGCTGGTGCGCAGGTCGTCGACGGTGCCTTCGTAGCAGATGGTGCCGCCGGAGGTGCCGGCGCCGGGGCCGATGTCGACGACGTGGTCGGCGATGACGATGGTCTCGGGCTTGTGTTCGACGACCAGGACGGTGTTGCCCTTGTCGCGCAGGCGCAGGAGCAGGTTGTTCATGCGCTGGATGTCGTGCGGGTGCAGGCCGATGGTGGGTTCGTCGAAGACGTAGGTGACGTCGGTGAGGGCGGAGCCGAGGTGGCGGATCATTTTGACGCGTTGGGCCTCGCCGCCGGAGAGGGTGCCGGAGGGGCGGGCCAGGGAGAGGTAGCCGAGGCCGATCTCGACGAAGGAGGTGAGGGTGTGGTGCAGGGAGGTGAGCAGCGGTGCGACGGAGGGTTCGGTGAGGTCGCCGACCCAGGTGGCGAGGTCGCTGATCTGCATGGCGCAGGCGTCGGCGATGCTGATGCCTTTGATCTTGGAGGAGCGGGCGGCTTCGCTGAGCCGGGTGCCGTCGCATTCGGGGCAGGCGGTGAAGGTCACCACCCGTTCGACGAAGGCGCGGACGTGGGGCTGCATGGCTTCGACGTCCTTGCTCAGCATCGACTTCTGGATCGACGGGATGAGCCCGGTGTAGGTGAGGTTGATGCCCTCGATCTTGACCTTGGTGGGTTCTTTGTAGAGCAGGTCCTGCAGTTCCTTCTTGGTGTACTTGCGGATCGGCTTGTCCGGGTCGAAGAAGCCGCAGCCGCGGTAGATGCGGCCGGACCAGCCGTCCATGCTGTAGCCGGGCACGGAGATGGCGCCCTCGTTGAGGGACTTGGTGTCGTCGTAGAGGGCGGACAGGTCGAAGTCGGTGACCGAGCCGCGGCCTTCGCAGCGGGGGCACATGCCGCCGGTGATGCTGAAGGTGCGGCGTTCCTTGACGGTCTGGCCGGCGCGTTCCATGGTGACCGCGCCGGCGCCGCTGATCGAGGCGACGTTGAAGGAGAACGCCTGGGGTGAGCCGATGTGCGGCCGGCCGAGCCGGCTGAACAGGATGCGCAGCATGGCGTTGGCGTCGGTGGCTGTGCCGACGGTGGAGCGGGGGTCGGCGCCGATGCGTTCCTGGTTGACGATGATGGCGGTGGTGAGACCTTCGAGTACGTCGACGTCGGGGCGGGCCAGGGTCGGCATGAAGCCCTGCAGGAAGGCGCTGTAGGTCTCGTTGATCAGGCGCTGGGACTCGGCGGCGATGGTGCCGAAGACCAGGGAGCTCTTGCCGGAGCCGGAGACGCCGGTGAAGACGGTGAGCCGGCGTTTGGGGATCTCGATGCTGACGTCTTTGAGGTTGTTCACCCGGGCGCCCCGCACGCGGATCAGGTCGTGCCTGGTGGTGGTGCTCTGCTGCTGGCGGGTGCTCATGCGGGTCTCCTCGGTGCGGGGTGGCCGGGTGGGTCGGCGCCGTGGTGGGTCAGCGCAGTTGCTGGATGCGGATCATGTTGCCGGCGGGGTCGCGCAGGGCGCAGTCGCGGACGCCGTACGGCTGGTCGGTGGGTTCCTGGACGATGTCGGCGTCGCCGGCCTGGAGGCGTTCGAAGACGGCGTCGAGGTCCTTGGTGGCCAGGTTGATGCCGGCGTAGGTGCCTTTGGCCATCATCTCGGTGATGGTGCGGCGTTCGTCGTCGGTGATGCCCGGGTCGGCGGCCGGTGGGTGCAGGACGATGGAGGTGCCGGGTTGTCCGGCGGGGCCGACGGTGATCCAGCGCAGGCCGTTGTATCCGACGTCGTTGCGGACCTCGAAGCCGAGGGTGTCGCGGTAGAACGCGAGGGCGGCGTCGGGGTCGTCGTGGGGCAGGTAGCTGCTGTGAATGACGATGTCCATGGTGATCAGGCTAGGTGCGCCGCGGTGGCGGCCGCTTCTCGATTCCTGATCGGTCTGGTGACCTGTCGGGTGACGCAGGAGGGCATGCCGGCGGTGGCACGGGCCGCCTCGCGCCGGTAGACGCTGGGCGGAACGCCGACCAGCTCGGTGAAGCGGGTGCTGAAGGTGCCCAGCGAGGAGCAGCCGACGGCGAAGCAGACGTCGGTGACGCTGAGGTCGCCGCGGCGCAGCATGGCCATGGCGCGTTCGATGCGGCGGGTCATGAGGTAGGCGTACGGCGATTCGCCGTAGGCGAGCTTGAACGCGCGGCTGAGGTGCCCGGCCGACATGGCGACGCCGCGGGCGAGCGCTTCGACATCGAGCGGCTGGGCGTACTCGCGGTCGATGCGGTCGCGGACGCGGCGCAGCCGGGTGAGGTCGCTGAGGTGCTGCGCTGCGGCGGGTCTGCTCGTCACAGGCGAAATGGTGCCATGCCGCAGGGTGGTTGCGTAGCCCGTCGGGCTGCTCCGGGGGCGGCGTTAGGGTGTGGCGGTGACGGATCTCCGGCGGCTCTTCGATGATCTGGTGGGTTTGGAGATCGCGGTGTGGAACGCCGTCGACGCGCGGTTGAGCCGTGATTGCGCGTTGCCGCTGGGGCAGTTCATGCCGATGCGGGTGATGGCGGCGACGCCGGGGTGCCGGGTGCTGGACGTCTCGGCGCAGTTGCAGATCACGGTGGGCGCGGCGAGCAAGGTGGTGGACCGGGTGGAGGCGGCCGGTCATTGTGTGCGCCGGCCCAATCCGCAGGACCGGCGTTCGTCGCTGATCGCGTTGACGCCGTCGGGGGCGGCGGCGCTGGCTGCGGCCGATGTGGTGTTCGAGCAGGAGCTGCGGGAGTTGCTGGGTGCGGTGTTGTCCCCGGCGGCGCTGGACCGGTTCGCGGGCACGCTGGGCCGGGTGCGTGCCGCGCTCTGATCCCAGTGACGGGCATGTATGTTTCCTCCCATGATGCGGCATCGTGTCGTGCCGTTGCTGGTCGTGACGTCGGGGTTGTTCTCGGTGTTGCTGGCGGTGGCCGTGAACGTGGCCACGGGCGGGGTGTTGCCGGGGGCGTTGCGGCCGTACACGTGGTTGGCCTGGCCTCTGGTGGGTCTGCTGGCGGTGGTGGGGGTCGCGCTGGGGTGGTGGCAGCAGCGGCTGGCCGAGCCGGGCGGGGACCGGGCCGTGGCGGTGCTCCCCCACCGTCCGGGTGAGCTGCCGGCGGCTCCGGCGCTGGTCGGGCGGGCCGAGGAGCTGGCGGCGGTGCAGGCGGCGGTCGAGGGCGGGTCGCAGCTGGTGGTGATCGCGGCCGCGGCGGGTACGGGCAAGTCGGCGCTGGCGTTGCGGGCCGCTCATGACGCCCGGGACAGTTATCCCGACGGTCAGCTGTTCGCGGCGTTGCGGGGTGCTTCGGCTGATCCGGTGCCGCCGGAGGCGGTGCTGGGGCGGTTCCTGCGGGCGCTGGGCGTCCCGGACGACGAGGTGCGCGGGGACGTGGTGGAGCTGGCGGCGCGGTTCCGGTCGGTGGTGGCCGACCGGCGGGTGCTGGTGCTGCTCGACGATGCCCGCGACGCCGCTCAGGTGCGGTATCTGCTGCCCGGCGGGGCGCACAGCCTGGCGATCGTGACGAGCCGGCGGTTGTTGTCGGATCTGCTGGGTGCGTCGGTGCTGACGATCGGGGCGCTGAGTGCGGCGGCGGCGTTGCAGCTGCTGGCGGCCTCGGCCGGTCCGGGGCGGGCGTCGGCCGATCCGGACGGGGCGCGGCGGCTGGTGGACGCGTGCGGTGGGTTGCCGCTGGCGCTGCGGATCGTCGGTGGGCGGCTGCGGATGCGGTCGCAGTGGTCGGCGTCGGCGCTGGCGGACCGGCTGGCCGACGAGGGGCGGCGCCTGGACGAGATGCAGCTGGCGGACCGGGCGGTGCGTTCGACGCTGCGGGCGGTCTACGACGAGCTGGGCCCGGGTGAGCGGCTGGTGCTGCGGCGGGTGGGTGGTTATCCGGGTACGTCGGTGGGGCTGGCCGCGGCGGCGGCACGGTGTGAGCTGGACGAGCATGTGGTGGCCGAGTCGCTGGAGCGGCTGGTGGACGCGTTCCTGGTGGAGTCGCCGGAGCCGGACCGGTACCGGATGCACGATCTGGTGCGGCTGTGCGCACGGGAGCTGGCCGACGACGGCGCGGAGGGCGTGGAGTGCCTGCGCCGGCACCTGCGGTGGCTGACCGTGCGGGCACGTGCGGGTGAGTGGCTGGCCGCCGAGCGGGAGAACGTGCTGGCGGCGGTGCACGCGGCGCTCGGGGCGGGGCTGGCGGCGCAGGCGCGGGCGTTGATCGTGGCGGTACATCCGCTGGTCACCGGGGAGTCCGAGCACGGTTACCGGTTGCGGCTGTGGCAGTCGGCGGTGCCGGTGGCGCAGGCGCTGGGTGATGAGCCGTTCCGGATTCGGGCGTTGCGGTGGGTGTCGCACTCGTACGGGATGGCGGGTCTGGTGCGGCTCGAGCTGCCGGCGGCGCAGGAGGCGCTGGCGGCCGCCGAGGCTCTGGGCAGCGACATGCGGGAGTTCGCGCTGGCGGTGTGGCGGGTCGGGGACGCGCTGCGCGCGCAGGACCGCTTCGCCGAGGCGCAGGCGGCGCTGCTGCGGGCGCTGGAGCTGCTGATCGGGCTGGGTGCGGTCGCGGACGAGATCGAGGTACGGCTGTCGCTGGGCACCTTGTACAACACGTTCCTGCGTCCGGAGCTCAGTGTGCCGGTGCTGAGCCGGGCGGTGGAGCTGCTGCCGGAGCGGGACGCGCCGGAGCGGGGCTGGGCGCTGCTGGGGCTGAGTCTGGCCGCGGAGATCGACGGGCGCACCGAGCGGGCGCGGGAGCTGGTCGCCGACGCGCTGGGCATCGCCGAGCGCATCGGTGACGAGATGTTGCGTGGCTACTGCCTGCAGGAGCGGGGCTGGTTGTTCGTGCGGCACGGGGCCTACGACCACGCCGAGCGGGACTTCCGGGCGATGCTGGCGATCTTCGAGCGGTTGCGCAGCGGGCACGGCGTCGGCAGCGCCCACGCGGCGCTGGGTGAGATCGCCGACATGCGGGGGCAGCACACGGCGGCGTTGCGGGAGTACGACACGGCGATGGCGCACTATGAGCGGCTCGGGCTGCGGGTGCGGCTGGGTCAGGTGCTCACGCACCGGGCGGCGGTGCTGCGCACGCTGGGCCGTGAGCAGGAGGCGGCCGCGGACCTGGCGCGCGGTGCGGACCTGAGCGGGGACGCGCCGGCGCATCGGGGGCCGGCGTTGCAGCGGCGGGCGAGCCGTCCGGAGCGGGAGGCGTGATGCGGGTGCGGTGGGTGACGGGGTTTCTGGACACGCCCTCGCGGGTGGCCGAGCCGTTCTGGCAGGCGGTGACCGGGTCGCGGTTGTCGGCGCGGCGGGGCCCGGGCGGGGAGTTCGCGACGTTGGTGCCGGCGGGCGGGGACGCGTACCTGCGGGTGCAGGTCGTCGGGGACGGCCCGGCGCGGGCGCACCTGGATCTGCACGTCGAGGACGTGGCGGCGCAGGCCGGGCGGGCGGTCGGCCTGGGCGCGGCGGTCGTGCTCGACGACGGGGAGCTGGTGGTGCTGCGTTCCCCGGCCGGGTTGCTGTTCTGCCTGGTGCCGTGGCAGGGCGAGGCGGTGCGCCCGGCGGGCGGGCGCAGCCTGGTCGATCAGATGTGCCTGGACGTGCCGGTGGGTGGCTTCGACGCGGAGGCGGATTTCTGGGCCGCGCTGACCGGCTGGCCGCGGCGGGCCGGGTCGCTGCCGGAGTTCGATTTTCTCCTACGCCCGGACGGGATGCCGTTGCGGTTGCTGCTGCAGCGGGTCGGCGGGACCGCCGCGGGCATGCATCTGGACCTGGCCTGTACGGACCGGGCGGCCGAGGTGGCGTGGCACCGCGAGCTCGGGGCCGAGGTGGTGGGCGGGTACGAGCGGTGGACCACGCTGCGGGATCCGGCCGGCCGGGCGTACTGCATCACCGACCGGCCGCTCTGAGCCGCTCATTGCCGGGCGAAGTCCTCGCCGAGCAGCTCACGTAGCCGGCCCAGGGCGCGCATGCTCTGCATCTTCACCACCGAGGACGACACGTTCAGGATCTCGGCGACGGTCTCGACGCTGTGGTCCTCCCAGTGCCGCAGCACCACGATGGCCTGGTCCCGTACCGGCAGGGTGGCCAGCGCCTGCATGAGCGTGACGTGCAGCTCCGCGGACTGCGCCGGGTGGCCGGGGCGG
The DNA here is from genome assembly GCF_018332655.1 of Actinoplanes auranticolor. Lineage (GTDB taxonomy): Bacteria > Actinomycetota > Actinomycetes > Mycobacteriales > Micromonosporaceae > Actinoplanes > Actinoplanes auranticolor. The sequence continues at coordinate 129,972 of NZ_BOQL01000036.1, forward strand.
TCCGGCAGCTCGGCCAGCACCACCTCGGTGCCGCTGCGGCGTTTGCGCTGGTCGAAGACGGCGTTCATCAGCACCCGGCGGCTGTAGGCCTCCAGGTTCGCGGTGCGCCAGATCCGGTGCCAGGAGGCGTACATCTTGGCCAGGGTCAGCTGGGTCAGGTCCTGCGCGAGATGCCAGTCACGGCACATCAGGTACGCGGTGCGCCGCAGCCGGGGCGTGGCGGCGGCGACGAACGCGGCGAACTCCTCGTCGCGGGCTGCGCGTTCCCGGCGCCACCCAGGGGTCACTTCGACGGTCCCGGGCAGGACTCGCCGACCAGGTCCTGGACGCCGGGACGGCTGCGGACCCGCGCGGCGAAATCCCGGTAGCCGGACGGCTGGGCCAGCTCCACGCGGTAGGACTGCGGCAGGTTGTCCACCGTGACCGAGGCGACGAAGTCCGGGCTGTCGGCCCACAACTTCTTGAACTTCTCGTACGCCTCATAGCGGCTCTCGAACTGCACGTCGCGGACCGCCGGGTCGCGCCAGAGCGCCTCTCCGAGAGTGTTGATCTCCCCCACGGTGATGGTGTCGGTGAGGAAGACCGCGACTTTGGAGGCGTTGTCCTGCACCGGCCAGGTGCACGTCGCGCTGGCCGGCGGCATCAGCATCGCCGCCATCGACACCTGCGGCGGCGGTGCGGCGGGGGCCAGGGCCAGGTTGAGGGCGACCGTGGTGGCGGTGATGACGGCGGTGGCCGTACCCCCGATGAGCAGGCCGCGGCGCCGGCGGATCCGCCGTCCCCGGGTCATCGCCTCCTCGACGGGATCGCCCGGCGGGGGCAGAGGTTCGTCGTCGAGTGCACTTTCGAACAGGCCTCGCAGGTTCTGCTGCACAGTGCGCGCTCCCGGGGTCGTGGTGGCTTCTGCCCTGGATGACTGCCTGGGTGGGCGGATCGGTCACGTGCTCCTCGATGCCGGCCGCGGCCGGGGTCACCGCCATAATGCGGGCTGCGTGCCGCGGCCGGTTGGGCGCGCCTGCCGGCAATGTCGGTGGGGCCTGGTAGAACTACGGCATTGAAACACGCGTTCGAATCCACGTTGACCGACGAAGGGACGACCATGGCAACGGCGGCACGCACCGGTGTGCGAGGGCTCAGCACGGACGAGCTGCAGGTCATCCGCGACGGGCTGGCCGCGGGACGGCGGCCGCGGGTGATGTTCACCGAGTCCGCGGGGCAGATCGCCGGGCAGGTGGGGCAGGTGGTGGCCCTGACCGACCCGGCCGAGTCCGACGAGTGGGTGGTCGTGCGGTTCGGCCGCGACGAGCTGCCGTTCTCCCCCGGCGACCTGCAGGTGGCCCCCAAGGGCCCGGTGAAGAAGGCGGCCCCGGTGCCGCCGCAGCCGGCCAAGCCGGCCCCGGAGTTCGTGATCGACAAGCCGGTCCCGGCCCCCGCGGCTGCGCCCACCCCGCCCCCGGCCGAGCCCGCCGCGCCGCCGGCCCCCGCGGCGCGCAAGGCCACGGCCAAGGCGGCCAGGCCCAAGCCGCCGCCCGGGCTGACGGTCACCCTCGCCTACACCGACGGCGAGTGGACCATCGCGGCCAATCAGGGCTCGAAAGCGCTGGCCAAGCCCTACGTCGTCAAGCCGTCGGAGGCGATGAAGATCGTGCAGCTGGTCGACGTGCCCGGCGTGCAGGAGGCGGTCGAGCACATCGTGTCGGCCGAACGCGCCGAGGCCGAGCAGCAGGCCGAGCGGCTGCGCGCGGAGCTGGCCGAGATCGAGGCCCGGCTGGCGGAGTTGCGCGACGCGGGCTGACCGGCATGCGATCATGTCGCCTTGATGGAAGCTACCTGGCGGGTGCCGTGGTTGTGGCGGGCGTTGCTGCGCGCCTCACGGGCCGTCGTGCCGCTGCTGTGCCGGCTGCGCGTCTCCGGTGAGGTGCCGGCCCGGCTGCGGCACGGCCCGCTGATCCTCGCGGCCAACCACGTCAGCCCGATCGACCCGCTGATGCTGATGGCCGCGTGCAGCCGCGCCGGCCTCGCCCCGCGGTTCATGGCCACCGCCGGGCTGTTCAAGGCCCCGGTCGCCGGCTCCATCATGCGCGCGTGCGGGCACCTGCGGGTCGACCGGCACACCGCGCAGGTCGCCCAGGCGCTACCGGCCGCCGCGGCCGCGCTCCGGGCCGGATCGGTGGTGCTGGTCTACCCGGAGGGCCGCATCGGGCTGGACCCGTGGATGTGGCCCGAACGCGGCAAGACCGGCGTGGCGAGAATGGCGGCGCAGTCCGGGGCCCCGGTCATCCCGGTCGCGCAGTGGGACACCCACCGCGTGCTGCCGTACGCGGCGCCCAGAGGTCTGGCCGGCTCGCTGCTGCGCACGATCCGGCAGCGCCCGGTGGTGCACGTCCGCTTCGGCGAACCGATCGAGCTGTCCGGGCTGACCGGCACCGAGGGCGCCCAGGCGATGCGCGCCACCGACGGCATCGTCGAGGGCATCGCCCGCACCCTGGCGCCGCTGCGCGAGGACGAGCTGCAGACCCCCCACCACATCGACCGCACCCGGCCACCGGACATGAGCCGCGTACGCCGCAACCGCACCGCCGGCACCAGCCCCCACTGATCCCGGCCGGGCGGCGGATCAGCTCGGTTTGATCTGGGCGAGCTGGGTCAGCAACTGCACCAGCCGGTAGGCCTCCGCCACGTCCTGCGCGGTGAACGACACCGTGCGGGCGCCCGGGGCGCGGCTCACCCCGGGGATCAGCGTCGCCAGGTCCACCGTGTACGGCCCGTACAGGTCCACCTCGACCTTCAGCGGCCCCGGCACGATCATCAGCGGCACCTGGTCGTGCCGGCGGATCGCCTTGGCCGCCACCCGGTGCAGGCGGTCGCGGGCCTCGTCCGGGTGCAGGGCGATCGACGCCGCCTGGCCCAGCGCCTGCTTGACCGCCACCGTCGCCGCGCCCGGCACCAGCTCGAGCAGTTCGGCGCAGGCCGCGTCGTCCCCGCTGATCAGCACCACCGGCGCGCTGTGGAAACCGGCCAGGGCCGCGTTCAGGCCGATCTCGCCGACCGGGCGCCCGTCCAGGCGCACGTCGAGCACGGCGTCGCTGATCGTGTGGGCCAGCACGGCGGGGCCGCTGCCGGAGCGGGCGTGATAGCCGACGAACAGCACCGCGTCGGTGTCGTCGTCGAGGCCGGCGAGCATGCCCAGCGGGCGTGGCTTGCCCCGCACCAGCCGGGCGCGCCGGTCGAGCTCCTCGGGCAGCAGGTTGCGGAACGGCCCGTGTGCGTCGGCGACCAGCACCTCCGCTCCGGGCACGGCCTCCAGGACGCCGGCGACGGCCGCGTTGACCTCGGCGGTCATCAGGGCCCGGCCGCGTTCGTAGTCGTAGCCGCCCGGGTTGGTCTCGCTGGGATGCACGATCCCCGAGACGCCTTCCATGTCGGCCGAGATCAATATCTTCATCACCTGGAACCCTACGCGGCGGCCCACTCAGCCGGGGGCGCGGCAGCCCGGCCTCACCGGGCGGCCGCTCAGCCGGGGGTACGACGCTGGCGCAGATACGCCAGCACGGCCTCGCGGGTCGTCCGCACGCCGAACAGGGCCCGCGCCTCCGCGATGCGCCGGTTCGCCGTGCGCAGCGACAGGAACTCCGCCGCCGCGGCCGCCGCGATCGTGTCACCCGCCGCGAGCCGGTCCAGCAGCGCCCGCTGCTCCGGGACCAGCTCCGCCACCGTGTCGCCCGGGTCGGCCGGCGCCGGCTGCCCGCCCGGTCCCAGGTGCACCGCGCCCAGCCTGCTCAGGTCGTCGATCAGGGCCCGCCCGACCGGGGTGTCGGCGTCGCAGACCGCGACGATGCCCGCTCCCCGGGCCGCCGCCAGCACGGCCAGCTGCAGATTCTCCCGGTCGGCGACCCGGCCGTGCAGGATCAGCCGCGCGGCGGTGACGTCCCACGACGGGTCGGGCAGGGCGAAGCCCTCCCGGGGGATCCACCCCTCCCGGGCCAGGCGCCGGACCACGGATTCGGCGTCGGCGCCGGAGGCGACGACGTGGCGGGGAGCGTCGGGCTGTCGGGTCACCGGCCATCCTCAGGGTCGGGCAGTACGGCCGAGCGACGGTCACGTCCCGGTGGTCCGGCAGCCTCGATCTGGGTCAGCGCCAGGGCTGCCGCCTCGGTCCGTGTCCGTGCGCCCAGCTTTCGCATACCCGCCCGGATGTGGGTGTCCACAGTTTCGGCCGAAATGCCGAGCTGCCCGGCGATGCGGCGGGTCGGCTCCCCGGCGGCGACCAGGCGCAGCACGTCGGTCTCACGGCGGGTCAGCTGCGAACCGGAGCGGGGACTGCGGGTGTCGCGGTGCACGTGATGCCGGCGCAGCCCCCGGCGGGCCCGGCCGGCGAGCACGACCAGCCCGGCGGTGTCGGCCAGCTGTTCGGCCTCCAGCAGCGCGGCCACGGCCTGCTGCGGGTCGGTGTCGTGCAGGCCCGCCGCGAGCAGGCAGCGGATCTGCTCCCGCAGCGCGATCCCGGCCCAGCCCTGCGCGGCGGCGGTGAAACCGGTGCCGGTCGCCCACGCGGTCAGCGTGCGCCGCGCGGCGGCCGGCAACCCGGCAGGAATCGCCGGGGCCGGAGTGTCGAGCTCGAACGCGGACGCGTAAGCGGCCCGGGCCGCGGCGCCGGTGTCGTACGCGGCCCACCGCGCGGTGATGTGGCGCAGCCCGGTGAGCAGTCCGGCGGTGGCGCCGTCCGGCGGCTGGGCGGCCCGGTCGGGTTGCCCGTCGAGCCAGGCGGCCTCCCGCGCCACCCACGCCGTCGCCGGATGCCCGTCGGGCACAGCGAGCCGGGCCCGGGCGGCGGCCAGCAGGCCGGTGTCGGCCTCGATCAGCGCGGTCGCGGCGACGGCATAGCCGCGGGCGTCGGCGGGCAGGGCCCGATCGGTGAGATCAGCAGCCCGCCGCAACGCCCGGTCCGCCGCATGAGCCTGCGCCGAGACCCCGTCGGACGCAGCAGCGGCCGAGAGACCGGACCCCGCAGTGCCGAACTCGGCGGAACCGGGCTGTGCAGGTCCGGGTTCCGGAGATCCGAACTCCGGGGATCCGGCATGCGGCGGCGACGAGTAACCGGCGCCGGGAACATCGGAGCCGGCGGGTCGGACAGCCGCGCCGGCCGGGACCGCAGCCGGCGAGGCCGCAGCGCCGGCACCGGCCGAAGCGGCGATCAGCGTCCCCTGCAGCACGTCCGCCCAGTCGGCCACCGCCAGGAACCGGGTCTGCCAGCTGTACGCCAGGTCCGCCGCGCACCCCGCCGCCGCGTCCCGGGCCGCGGCCGCCGCCTCGGTCAGCCGCCCGTCGGCCGCCAGGTGCTCCACCAGCAGCCACGCACTCCACCGCCCGGTCAGCGGGTCGGCGCCCTCGGCGATCGCCGCCGCCAGCGCCGTGTCCCAGCCCGGCCGGCGGTGCGCGGCCCCGACCGCGGCCAGCGCCGCGGCCACCCCCGGCGGCGGGGTCGGATACCGGGCGGAGATCTTGCCCGCCATGTCCAGGGCGCCCGCCGGATCGGTGGCCAGCTCGGCCAGCACCAGGATCCGGTCGCGGGCCGCCACGACCGTACCCGCCGCCGCGTCCGGCACCGGGCGTACCGCTGCCCGGGCCCCCGCCGGGTCGCCGGCCTGCAGCAACGCCTCGCCGCGCAGCACGTCGGCCTCGACGCCCAGCGGTCCGGTGGTGGTGAGCGCGCGGGCCGCCGCGTGCGGGCGGCCCGCGGCCAGCAGCGCGTCCGCGGCCGCGATCCGCACCCGCGGGTCGATGGTGACGCCGGGTAGCTCGCAGGCGAACTGCAGCAGGTCGGCGCGGTCGCCGCCGGCGACGCGGTCGGCCGCGGTCAGCGCCCGCCGGTACGCGCTCTGATGCTCGCCGGCCGCGGCCAGGTGCCGGGCCGCCTCCGCGTCCGGGGTCAGCTCGGCCAGGGCGCGGTGCAGGTCGATGCGGGCGGCCGCGTCGAGCAGCCCGGCCGCGGTCTCGGCGAAGTACGCCGACACCGGCACCAGCCCGCCCGGGTCCTCGGTGACCAGCCCGGCGGCGCGCAGCTCGTCGGCGCCCGCCCCGAGCAGCGCGGCCGGTGCCGGCCGGCCCAGCAGGCCCAGCGCGGCCAGGGCGGTGCGGGCCGGGCGGGGCAGGTCGGCCAGGGCGGTGGCTATCGCGTACGCGACCTGGTCGATGTCGGTGTCCGGGCTGCCGCGGCCCGCCCCCGCCTGCCGGGCCAGCGAGGTGATCGCGAGGGGGTTGCCGCCGGCCCGGTCCACGACGGCGGCCAGGGCGGCGTCGCTGAGCTGCCCGCCCGCGCGCCGGGCCAGCTCCAGCGCCGGTTCGCGGGTCAGCGGCGGCACCTCCAGCCAGGCCGTGGCCGTCTCGCGCAGCGCCGCGACGCTCGGCTCGGGCAGCCGGTGCGGGGTGCGCAGCGCGACCACGACCCGCACGTGGGCGGCCAGGTGCGGCAGGACCGCCAGCGTCGCCGGGTCGGCGTACTGCAGGTCGTCGAGCACGAGCAGGCCGCCGCGGACCCGGGAGCGCACGGCCTCGGCCAGCAGCGGCACGTCGTGGGCGGGCAGGCGGGCCTTGAGGGCCCGCGACAGGGCCAGCGCGGGTACGGCGGCGAGCATCGCCAGCCCGCCACCGGCGTGCACCGGGCCGGGTGCCGCCGCCGCCACCTTCCGCAACAGGGTGGAACGGCCGGCTCCGGGGGCGCCGGTGAGCACGACGAGGCCGGGACGGCGCAGGTGCGCGGCGGCGAGCCCGGCCAGGTCCTGCTGTGCCACCCGCATCCCCCGTTTCCCTGCCTGGCCCGCCGTCCGTGCCCGGGTGGCACGAACACGGGATCTGCGACGCCCCGAGCTTCCGTAGTCTGTGGTGCGGCAGGCGTCCCGCCCTGCCCGCGAACGGGAAGGGTGGCGACTGTGTCTGCAACGTCGGCCGCGGTCAGTACATTCTCCCTGACGGTGTGCTCGGCTGACGAGTCATGACCGTCGGGCCGCTCTCCGCCCGCGTGGCTGCGCTGTGTGACGAGATCGTCGCCAGGGTCGGCCCGGAAGTCGGTGGCCAGGCCATTCAGGTCCGCGACCGGCTGTCGGAGCCGTTACGCGTCGCTATCGCCGGGCGATTGAAAGCCGGAAAGTCGACACTCGTCAACGCCTTGATAGGCCGCCGGGTCGCTCCCACGGCCGTCGGTGAGTGCACCCGGGTGGTCACCCGGTTCCGCTACGGCCCGGCCGACCGCGTTGATGTGGTGCTGCGTGACGGCTCCCGCTCGAGCCTGCCGCTGGCCGACGACGGCATGATCCCGCAGCGCCTCGGCGTGGGCCTGGACCGCGTCGCCTATGTGGACGTCTCGCTGACCAGCGACAAACTGCGTGATCTGACCGTCGTCGACACGCCCGGGCTGGCCTCGACCGACACCCGGGTCAGCGCCCGCGCGCAGGCCGAGCTCGGCGGGGGCACGGCGCCGTTCGACACCGACATCGACGCCGACTCCGCCTCGGAGGTCGCCGCGGCCGAAGCGGTCGTCTACGTGTTCACCCAGGCGGTCCGCGCCGACGACGTGCGGGCGCTGGAGGCGTTCCGCACGGCGTCCGCGCGGCTGGCGAGCAGCCCGATCAACGCGCTGGGGGTGTTCGGCAAGGTCGACACGCTGGTCGGCGGGGCCGGGGACCCGTGGCCGGTCGCCGGTCCCCTGGCCGAGCAGCAGGCGCTGCTGCTGGCCCGTACGGTGTCCGAGGTCGTGCCCGTGGTCGGCCTGTTGGCCGAGACCGGCGAGGCCGGCCGGCTCACCGCCGCCGACTGCGCGGCGCTGAAGGAACTCTCCGCGCTGCCCGCCGCCGAGCTGCGGGTGCTGCTGGCCTCGGTCGACCTGTTCCGCAGCCGCCCGGCGCCGGTCAGCCCGCACCGCCGCGACCGGCTGCTCGGCCTGCTCGACCTGTACGGCATCGGCTTCGCCCTGGCCGAGCTGGCCGCGGACCCGCAGCTGGGCACCGGCGAGCTGGTGCGCCGACTGGTCCGCGCCTCCGGCTTCCCCCGCCTGCGCGACACCCTGGAACAGACCCTGCGCTGGCGCGCGGACGCGATCAAGGCCGGCTGGGCGCTGTCCCGCCTGGAACGCGTGGCCGGGCACACCAGCGACCGCCGCGACCGCGAGGCGCTGCGCGACGCGATCGAACGGCTGCTGCGCGAGCCCGCCTACCACCGGCTGCGCCTGCTGGAGGTGGCCCAGCGGGTCACCACCGGGGCGGTGCCGCTGCCGGTGGCGTGGGAGCAGGAGCTGATCCGGCTGGCGACCTCGGAAGACGCGCGGTGGATCCTGCGGCTGCCGCACGCGAGCGGGCCGGAGCTGGCGGCCGCGGCGCTCGAAGCGGCGAACCGGTGGCGGGTGTATGCGGTCGCCGGGGCAGGGCCGGCGCAGTCGCGGGTGGCGCAGGTCGCGCACCGCGGTTTTCACCTGCTGGCTCAGGCCATCCGCGAGCAGGTGAGCCGCGGACAGGCCGACCCGACCGAGGCCGTGCAGTCCCAGGCCGGTCCGGGCGCATCCGGACAGGTTCAGCCCGGACAAGGACAGTCGGGCACTGGGCAGGAACGACCGGAGCGGGTCCCGGCGCACCAGGCCGGACCGGCTGACAGCCGGCAGAGCGACCCGACGCGGACCGGACTGACGCTGCCGGACCGGCCGGCACATACCGAAGTCCGGCGAAGCGGGCCGGCTCAGGACGAGGTGACGATCGTGGGCTCGCCCGGAGGGACCCTGGCGGCCGACGCCACTGAGGCCGGGCCGGCGATGCTGTTCGGCCCGGGAGCGGCGGGATGGCAGCAGCACGGAACGGAAGGGGCGCGGTGAGTCTCGCCAAGGAGCTCGATCTGGCCGTGCGGGATGCGTTGGCCGCGGTGCGGGCCGGGGATCCCGATGCCGGGGCCGAGCTGGCCGAGTTGCGGCGCGGGCAGCTGACCCGGCCCTCGGTGGTGCTCGTCGGGGAGACCAAGCGGGGCAAGAGCTCACTGCTCAACGCCCTGCTCGGCGTACCGGATCTGTCGCCCGTGGATGCCGCCGTCGCGACCGCCACCTACCTGCACTTCTCACCCGGGCCGTTGTCCGCGGTCGCGTACGTGCCCGGCGCGAGTGAGCCGGTCGACGTGGATCCGGCGCAGCTGGCCGTCTGGGCCACCGGACGGGAGATGCCCGGCGGTGGCCGCGCGCCACGCCGCATCGAGGTGACCCATCCCGCGCCGCTGCTGCAGTACGTCAGCCTGCTGGACACTCCCGGCGTCGGGGGCGTGGACCCGGCGCACACCACTGTCGCCCTGAACGCGGTCGAGCGGGCCACCGCGCTGCTGTTCGTCGCCGATGCCTCGGCGCCGCTGTCGCAGCCGGAGCTGGAGTTCCTCGTCGCGGCCAGCGCGCGGGTCGACGCCGTGGTCTTCGCGCTGACCAAGGTGGACGCCTATCCGGGGTGGCGGCGGATCGCCGACGACAACCGGGCGTTGCTGCGGGCCCGGGCCCCGCGTTTCGCCGACGCGCCCTGGTTCGCGGTGTCGGCGCGGCTGGCCGAGCTGGCCCGCACGGTGCCCGCCGGGGAACAGGCCGCGCTGGTGGACGCGTCGCGGATCGCCGAGTTGCAACACGCCCTGGTGGAGCTGGCCGGGCGGGGCCATCAGCTGCAGCTGGCCAACGTGCTGCGGGCCGCGCGCGGGGAACTGGCCCGGCTGGAGGCGGCCGCGGCCGCCCGGGTGCAGGCCAGCGAGGCCGATCCGGCCCAGGTCGCCCGGGTACGGGCCCAGCGTTCCGCGCTGGCGGCCCGTAAGCGCACCGAGTCGCGGCAGTGGTCGCTGCTGCTGAGCACCGAGACCCAGCGGGCCCGGGTCGAGGTCGTCGGCATGCTGCGGACCCGGATCGCCGGCGTGCAGCAGGACTTCAGCGCCCGCATCGACGCCTCCCGGGGCGCGGCGCTGGACGCGCTGCCCGATCGGCTCGACACCGAGCTGCAGGCGGTGGCGGTGCGGCTGTCCGACGATCTGCAGGCCACGTTCCGGCAGGTCGGTGAGCGGATCCTGGCACAGGTCTTCGACGCCGACGAACTGGCCGAGGTGCTGGACCGGCTCAACGCGACGCTGCGGCACGCGCTGGCGGCCAGCCCGCCGCGTGACGGCGCCGGGGACAACCTGCTGGTCGCGCTGTCCGCCGGCGGGATCGCCTTCATGGCCGGGCGCGGGGCGATGTTCGGGGCGTCGCTGTTCGGGGTGGGCGGCGCCGTCGCCGGCGGGCTGCTCGTGCCGGTCGCCGGGCTCGGCCTGGGGCTGGCGGCCGGCGGGTACGTGCTGTACCGGCGGCGGGTGCAGAACGACCGCCAGCAGGCCCGGGCGTGGCTGCGCGACGTGCTCGCCGAGGCCCGCGCGGCGCTGTCGGACGAGATCTCGTACCGCTTCACCGACCTGCAGTACGCCCTCAGCGTCGCCGTCGACGACGCGGTCGAGCGGCGGCTGCGGGAGCTCGACGCGCACATCGCCGACATCGACGCCGCCGCGGCCGAGGACGCCGCCGGCCGCGCGAAACGGCGCAGCGCGGCCACCGCGGAACTGTCCGCGGTCCGCGCCCAGATCAGGCAGGTTGACGAGGTGCTCACCCGGGCACGGTCGCTGACCCCCGCACCCGCCGATGAGGAGGCGACATGAGCGACGAGCACGGCTGGCCGGATTTTCCGCATGCCGACGGCCACGACGACCACGGTGACCGGCACGACGCCGGTGTCCATGACGAGCCGGTGGGCGGGACCGACAGCCCGTTCCACGACGACCTGTTCGGTCCCGGCGACCCGCACGAGCCGGGCTTCGACGCGCAGGAGCTGGACGCCGGGCAGGAGCTGGACGCCGGGCACGGCCCGGGCGGGACGCACGACGCCGCCGGGGCCGGCTGGGACGATCACGAGCCGGGCACCGGCCACGACGATGCGGCCGGCGCCGCGGTCGTGGACGTGACCGACGGGCACGGCATGGGCCCGGTCGGCGCGGATCCGGACGCGGCGCTGGACGTCGAGCAGGTCAGCGTCTTCCCGCCGGTCGTCGACGTGGGGCCGCTGCCCGAGCCGGTCGACGGCTTCCCGTGGATCGACACCGGCAGCCTCGGGCTCTACCACTCCGGGCTGGTCGAGGCGGCGCCCGCCGAGCCGGTGGCGGCGCAGGACCTGGCCGCCTACGCCGCCGAGGACCTGCCGCCGGGCGCCGACCCGTGGGCCGCGCTGGCCGAATCCGACGACCCGGCCACCAGCGCCCTGGCCAAGTGGTGGCACCCGGAGACCTGACCTCACCGGCGATCGTCCCCAGGGCGGCTCCCAGCAGGGCGTTCCACACCGGGATGGCGAACATCGGCGGGAAATCGGCGTCTCCCAGCGACGTAGCTGTACCCCGAGACGACCCTGAGATGGCATCATCAGCGCGCCGTCCCCCGCCTTCCGCCCTGGAGCCACCCTGATGACCGCCAGCACCGTCCCGGTGAGCAACCGGCGTGAACGTACCGGCTGGTACTTCTACGACTGGGCGATGTCCGCCTTCTCCACCACCGTGATCACGGTCTTCCTCGGGCCGTTCCTGACCAGCGTCACCGAGCAGGCCGCCGGGTGCGCGCTGGGCGCCGACGAGTGCGACGCGCGGGTGCACCCGCTGGGCATCAGCATCGCGGCCGGTTCCTACTTCCCGTACCTGGTGTCGCTGTCGGTGCTACTGACGGTGTTCGTGCTGCCGGTGATGGGTGCGGTCGCCGACCGGGCCGAACGCAAGAAGCCGCTGCTGGCCGCGGCGGCGTTCCTCGGTTCCGGGGCGACGATCGCGATGGCGTTCGTGACCGGCGAGCGGTACCTGCTGGGCGGGCTGCTGTTCATCGTGGCCAACATCGCCTTCGGGGCGTCGGTGGTGGTCTACAACTCGTTCCTGCCGCGGCTGGCCGGGCCCGACGAACGCGACAAGGTGTCCAGCCGGGGCTGGGCGCTGGGCTATCTCGGCGGCGGTGTGCTGCTGCTGCTCAACCTGGGCGTGGTCACCTGGCTCACCATCGAGGGCGACGACCAGCGGACCCTGGACCTGGCCCGCTGGTGCATCGTGTCGGCCGGGGTGTGGTGGGCGGTGTTCACGCTGGTGCCGCTGCGCCGGCTGCGTGAGCACCCCAGCGCCGAGGCCGGTACGGCGGGCGGCAACGTGCTCACCGACGGTTTCCGCCAGCTCGGCCGGACCGTGCGTAGCCTGCGGACGTACCCGTTGACGTTGTTCTTCCTGCTCGCGTTCCTGATCTACAACGACGGCATCCAGACGGTCATCGCCCTGGCCAGCCAGTTCGGCACCGAGGAGCTGAAGCTGGAGCAGAGCGCGCTGATCGTGACGATCCTGATCGTGCAGTTCCTGGCGTTCGGCGGGGCGCTGCTGCTGGGCGCGGTGGCCGAGCGGATCGGTGCGCGCAAGACGGTGCTGATCGCCCTGGTGGGCTGGCTCGGGGTCATCCTGGCGGCGTTCTGGCTGCCCGAGGGTGAGCCGTTGCCGTTCATGCTGCTGGGCGTGGCCATCGGCCTGGTCATGGGTGGCAGCCAGGCGCTGAGCCGCTCGCTGTTCAGCCAGCTGATCCCCGACGGCCGTGAGGGCGAGTACTACGGCTTCTACGAGATCAGCGACAAGGGCACGAGCTGGCTGGGGCCGCTGGCCTTCGGGCTGGTGTTCCAGCTGACCAACAGCTACCGCATCGGGCTCGTGTCGCTGGTGGTGTTCTTCATCGTCGGTGGCATCCTGCTGGCGATGGTGCCGATGCGCCGGGCCATCGTCGCGGCCGGCAACACGCCGCCGCGGCTGCTCTGAGGCGACCCGGGGGCTGTGGTGGACATCGTGATCGACGCGGATTCGGCGGTGCCGCCGTACGAGCAGGTGCGGGTGCGGATCGCGGAGCTGGCCGCCGGGGGTGCGCTGGCGGCCGGCGCGAAGCTGCCGCCGGTGCGGCAGCTCGCCACCGATCTGGGCCTGGCCGCGAACACCGTCGCCCGGGCCTACCGGGAGCTGGAGCAGGCCGGGCTGGTCGAGACGCGGGGCCGGGCCGGCACGGTGGTCACGGCCCGGGCCGCGCGGACGCCGGTGGCAGCCCAGCAGGCCGCGCAACGCTACGCCGAGCAGGTCACCGCGCTGGGCCTGAGCCCGCAGGCGGCACTGGAGCTGGTCCGGGCCGCGCTCGGGGCGGCCGGCTGAGCTACTGCATGGCCGTGCGGTGCGGATGGGAGTACGACACCGGGCACGTGAAGATCCACAGGGAGTAGCCGCGGCCGATGACCACGCCGGTCGGGCCGCTCGCCGGGTGCAGCGAGGAGTACGCGGGCTCGCCGGCGTCCTCGACCGGCCGCCAGCTGAACGTCTCGTGGTCCCACTCGGCGCCGGCCGCGCACAGCAGCAGCCGCATCGCCGCGCCGCACTGCTCGCAGTCCATCGGCCGGGGGTCGTTCAGGCTCCAGTCGGCGTGCCCGCCGACCTTCCAGCCGTCGGCGATGGACAGCGCGAACGAGTAGAGCCCGTCGTCCCACGCGCACACCCGTTCGGCCAGGTCGCCGGGCAGCAGGTCGACGTACGGGAACTCGCGCACCTGTTCGGGGTGCAGCACGCACGGCTCGGGCAGGTAGTCGTCGTGCACGACCAGCGGCTGCGGCGGCGCGGCCAGCACCTCGGTGACCGCGCCGGCGCGCCGCCAGCGCAGGTGCACCCGCGGGCAGTACTCCAGGTCCTCATGGTCCAGCGGGCACCACAGCACCTGCAGCAGGTCGGTGCCCTCCGGGCCGGGCAGCCCCGGCACGTCACGCCGGTACAGCTGGGCCACCGGGATCATCGCGATCGGCTCCCGGGTCAGCTGCTGCGGCGCGGCCACGTCCAGGTCGGGCAGCGCGGCGCGTTCCTCGTCGGTGATCCGCAGCTGCTCCCCGCGCGGGGTCCGCGCCCAGGCCGCGGCGAGCAGCTCGCGCCAGCGGCGCACGTCGTGGAGATACTGCGGGGTCTCGGTGTCGTGCCGGCCGTCGGTGCACATCGGCCACGGCTCGCCGGCCGGCCACAGCAGCGGGCCGCCCACGGAGCTGTCGGTGACGCCGGGGCGGCCCGGCCGCGGATGCAGCCGGGTCGCGGTCTTCGCGTACGCGCGCAGCCCCGGAAAGAGCGCGGTGACGTCGACGGGTCGCGGTGGCGTGGTCCGGGTCATGGCAGCTCCGTTCTCGGCCGGCCGCGCAGCACGAGGATGTGCCACAGGTATTTACACAGCTGAAGGGATGCCGGGTCGGTGGCGCGGCGGGCGGCGTGGCCGATGGCCGCGGCGTCGATCAGCTGCGGACCCAGGCTACGGGCCAGCGCGGCCGCTTCGGGGCCCCGCAGGTCGTCGGGGCAGTCCCGCCAGGCACCACCAGTTCTTCGCCCGGTACCGGGCAACAATGCGGGTCACGTCGTCGGTTTCGGCCGTTAGAAACTATCTTTGATCCCATTTTCCCAGCTCAGCAGGTATCCGGAGTGATGTGCTAGTGAAGCCGTTCGACGACGCAGATCGAACACGTGTTCGATTCCTGGGCATATGAAGATCAGGCCGCCGGCGCAAAGGAAGTGCAGTGAACACCGATTTCGCTCTTCGACCGCGGACATCACATTGACGCTATTTTGTCCCGGCTTACCGGGCTTTTTGAGAGCATGAGGTTTCGGGGTCGGGCCGCTGCAACCTCCGTGGGCGACCCAGTCGAACCTGCAAAGGATTTCTACATGCGCAACGCAGACCATGACGGCATGAAGACTCCAGCGGAGCGAACGTCACGTCGCCGTAAGCAGCTGCTGGCTGGAGCAGCAGGGCTGGCGGTCGTGCTGGGTGGCACGACGGTTGCTGCGAGCCAGTGGGGCGGGAACGACGACCCGGCCGCTCCGGTCCAGGCGGCGGACATGGCGACGGCGCCGACGCCCACCGGGTCTTCCGGATCGGAGCCTACGACGCCGAAACCGACAGCCTCCTCGAAAAAAGCCGCCCCGAAGTCACCGGCGCCGTCCCCGTCACTACCCAAGGACGCCGCGAAACGCATCGCGGAGGCGCGCGCCGCCGCTGCCAAGGACAGCGTGCCGATTCTGCCGGCCTTGCCAGCGCCTACGGTCGCGGAGATACCGGATGCCGCGGTCGCGGTACGTGACTCCAAGTCAGTGCCGAAGGACAAGGGCACCATGCGCGTGGTTTCCGCCCGTGGGGACCTCACGGGACAGCGGGAACTCGCCTGGGTGGCTGACGACGGCGAAAAGGTCGGCAAAGCGCGGTGTTCGCAGACCGTCAGGCTTTCTAACAGTACGGAACCGGAGAAGAAGCAGAACCTGCTCATCTGCTGGCGCGTGAGTGCAACGAAGAGTGTCTACACGGTCATGGTCGACTTCGACGGCAAGCCCTCCAGGCAGAAGAGTGTGGCCGCTATCGACGCCGAGTGGAAAAGTCTGGGATGACCTGACTGTGCGCGGCACGAACGCCACAGGTCGTTCGACTGGCCTGCTGTCGCGGTTCTCGGCGGTAGCGTTTGGCATCGGGGGCCTGCGACGACCGGTCGAAGGCCCCCGATGGCGACAGACGGTCCCATAGGCGCATTGGGGGCTGCTCGGAGCCGACAGGTGCTCTGCCAAGTACCTCGAGAGACCGGATCACTCAGGCGCAAACCAGGCAGCGACGTGCCGGGCCGGTTCTTTGCCCGCAAACGGAGCGGGGCTGCCGTCTGAGTGCCCGTCCGGAAAC
>NZ_BOQL01000037.1 GCF_018332655.1 Actinoplanes auranticolor
GAACCGGGCAGGTCCGTCGTGCTCATGTGCCCCCACATGCGCGATCGGAAGAAACAACAGCACTGCACCGCCATGCGTGCTGATGCCGGGGCGGTTGTCGGTCCGCCGTCGGACCGAGCATTCCCCATCGACGGCGTGGATGTTAGCGGACGATCGGCCAGGTCTCGACTCCTCGCCGACCCGGGTGACCTGGGCGTCGTCACGCTGTGTTCCGTCCTGTGCGCCTGCCGTGGGCACCGGGGGTTTTACCAGGAATGCCTGGTCAGAGCTGTATAGATGAACGTGGAAAGCAGGCCTGAGCATAATGCCCGCTTCGTCGGAACTTGCGGCTGGATAACGAATCTCGCGATTCCACACCGGATCCGACACATGCAGTCGTTCTTACCTCACGCAAAGAGACAATGGAGAGATCATGAGTGGCCCTCATCTATACCCAGGGTGATGGTTGTCGCAGGGCAATGACCTGGGCAACCCCGCCCGATCGGGTGATTTCCCGGCGCCGATCATTCTTTGTTGCCGCAAGCCCTCAGCGTTGCTGACAAATCACCCGATCGGCGCACCACTACGGCGAAGCAGCCGCGCTCGTCGACCGCAGCACCGCCCGTGAGGGGTGCGCGGACAGTCGTTCGGCGTGCACGACGGCGGAGTCGGCGGGCACGGCACCCAGGCCCTCAAGGTGGTGCAGCATCGGTTCGAGCTTCTCGTAGAGCACCAGGATCACGTCCCCCGCCACGGCCAGCCGCAGCGCCGCCTCGACCCCCGCCTGGTAGCCCGGAGCCCGGACGGCCTGGATCAGCGGCCGGCGCCCGCGCATCTCACGTTCCACCAAGGCGGACACCTCCCCCGGGGCCCGGCCTCTCGGATCCTCGTCGTCGTAGAGCACCGCCCGGGTTACCCCGTCCGCCAGCACCTGCGCCGAAGCGGCCAGCAGGTCGTCGCGGCGGTCGCCGGGCAGGGTCACCGCGGCCACGCAACGCTGCGGGCCCCAGAGCCGGTGCAGGGTCCGCAGGACGGTCGCGATCGCCGCCGGGTTGTGCGCGTAGTCGACGAACAGGGTCACGTCGCCGAGACGCAGCAGCGTGGCCCGGCCCGGGTTGTCCACCCGCGGCTCGAAGGCGGCCAGCCGCTCGGCCACCACGTCCAGCGCGGCGCCGAGGGCCCGGGCGGCGGCGGCCGCGGCGAGGGCGTTGACGGCCGCGTACGGCGCCGCTCCCCCGAACGAGCCGGGCACGTCCGCGACGCGCAGCAACGGGGTGCGCCGGCCGCCGTTGGCCTGCACCAGCCAGCCGTCCTGCAGCACGTACGCCGTACCGCCCCGGCCCAGGTGCTCGGCCAGCACCGGCTGCCGGCTGTCGGTGCCGAACCACACGAGACGCTTGCGGTCGGCGCGGACCCGGGGGCGCTCGGCGATGCTGCGTACCCACGGGTCGTCGGCGTTGAGCACCAGCGTGCCGCCGTCGCGGACCCGCTCGGCGATCAGCGCCTTGACGTGGGCCAGGTCCTCGATCGACTCGAGCCCGTCCTGGCCCAGGTGGTCGGCGGTGATGTTGGTGAGCACACCGACGTCGGTCCAGTCGTACCCCAGCCCCCGCCGCAGCGTGCCGCCCCGCGCGGTCTCCAGGACCGCCGCCTGGACCCCCGGGTCGCCCAGCACCATCTGCGCCGAGCGTGGCCCGGTGGAGTCGCCCAGGCGCACCACCCGGCCGTCGATCGCCACCCCGTCGGTGCTGGCCACACCCACCCGCAGACCGGTGCCGGCCAGCACGTGGGCCACCAGCCGGGTGACGGTGGTCTTGCCGTTGGTCCCGGTCACGGCCACGGTCGGGATGCGCCCGTCGGACCCGCCGGGGAACATGGCCCGCACGATCGCGTCGCCGACGTCGCGGGAACGCCCGCGCACGGGCGCGAGATGCATGCGCAGCCCCGGTACGGCGTTGACCTCGATCACCCCGGCGCCGAGCTGCTCGGGATCACCGGTCGGCGGCAGCGGCGCGGCGATGTCGGCCAGCCGCAGGTCGATACCCGCGATGTCCAGCCCGACCAGGGCGGCGACGCGCAGGCAGAGCCGGGTCACGTCCGGGTGCGCCCGGTCGGTGACGTCGCTGCCGGTGCCGCCGGTGGACAGGTTGGCGTTCTCCCGCAGCCACACCTGACGACCGGCCGCGGGCACGGTGTCCGGTGTGCAGCCCTGCCGGTCCAGCGCGGCCAGTGCGTTGGCGTCCAGCTGGATGCGGGTCAGCACCTGGGCGTGCCCGGCACCGCGGCGCGGATCGGCGTTGGTCTGGGCGACCAGCCGGGCGACCGTGCTCTCACCGTCGCCGACCACGTGCGCCGCGACCCGCTCGGCGACGGCCACCACCTCACCCGCGACCACCAGGACGCGGTAGTCGCGGCCGGCGAACTGCCGCTCGACCACCACATCACCACCCGCGGCCGTGTACGCCCGCTCGACATCCCCGGGTGTTCGCAGGTTCAGCTCGACGTGCTCGCCCTGGCGGCCCTGCCGCGGCTTGACCACGACCGGCGCGCCCAGCACGTCGAGCAGATGCACCGCTTCGGCGACCGTACGGGCGGCGCCGCCGGGTGCGACCGGCACCCCGGCGTCCTCGAGCAACCGCCGGGTGACCTGCTTGTCCGCGGCGATGTCGACACCGACGCCGCTGGTCCGGTCGGTCATCGCGGCCCAGGCGAGCCGCCGGCGGGTCCCCCAGCCCAGGCGCAGCAGGCTGAGATCGGCGTAGCGCTCGACCGGGATGCCCCGGCGCCGGGCCGCGGCGATGATCGACCTGGTGCTCGGGCCGGTGGCCTCGCGCTCGGCCAGCGCGGTCAGGGCGGTGAGGCGTTCGGCGAGGTCGGCGGCGGGCACGGACTCGCCGCCGGCGACCGCGGCGACCAGTTCCGCGGCGGTCTCCAGCAGCTCGGCCGGCAGCGTGGAGTCCGGCGACTCGTCGACCGGGCACTCGATGATCAGGTCGTAGAGCCCGGGCTCGCCGGCCGAGACGGTCCGGCCGAAGCTGACGTCGCGGCCGATCCGCTGGGACAGCTCGATGCTGACGTGCTCGGTGACGTGGCCGAAGTAGGTGCCGCCGCGCATCCGGCTGACGAACCCGCCGGGCGAGCCGGCCGCGCAGTGGTGCTCGGCCAGGCCCGGCAGGGCGCGCAGGATCCGTTCGGTGAACCCCGCGACGTCGCTGGTCTCGCGGCCGGTGAGCGCGTCGAGGTGCAGCCGGGCCACGATCGCGGGCCGGGACAGGTGGACGTTGGGTCCGCGCAGCCGGCGGATGCTGAGGATCTTCATGCGGCCAGTTCCCGTTCCCCGGCGGCCCCGTCGACGATCGTGGGGCGGCGGCCGGACAGTTCGAACCTGCACCCGGCAGGCAGCACGTGCACCCGCGCCCCGGTGAGCGCGATCGGCCCGTCGAGCGGCACCCGGATGTCCGCGGCGGCGCCCGCGTCGACGACCGTGACCGTGCCGGTCCCGAGCACCTCGAAGCTGTCGCCCTCGGCCAGGATCGCGGTGTCCTCGTCGATGCCCAGGCCGAGCTCGTGCGGGTAGAGGGCGACCGCGCTGAGCAGCCGGTTGAGCCGGCCGCGCTCGGCGAAGTGCATGTCGATGAGCACGCCGGGCAGGAACTCCAGCCCGGGTCCGGTGCGCACGCTGGCCCGGGTGACCCCGGGACCGTCACCGCCGAGGATCATGGTGCCGGACATCATCGCGGCGCCGGCGCTGGTGCCGCCGAGCACGATCGTGCCGGTCTGCACCAGCCGCTGCAGCGCCGAGTCGGCCAGCGTGCCGCCCAGGACGGTGGTGATCCGCAGCTGGTCCCCGCCGGTGAAGAAGACCCCGGTGGCGGTCGCGAGCGCCTTCACCACGGCGGGCTCGTTGGCCTGGGCCCGGTTGTCCAGGCGCAGCGCCCGGACCCGGCCCGCGCCGAGGCGGGTGAACAGGGTGGCGTACTCAGCCTCCAGGACGGCGGGTTCCGCGCTGGCCGTGGCGATGACGATCAGCTCGGCGGCGTGGCCCCCGGCCAGCTCCACGAAGCGGCGCAGGATCGCGGTGCCGCCCGGACCGTAGCGTTCGGCGCCACCGATGACGAGCAGCCGGGAGTGACCGGAACGATCGTGTGCCACGCCGTGCCTCCTGAACGGCCGCGCCCGACGTCCGGCGGCCTGTTCTGAGGCTAATCGGAACAATACCGAAACAACGGGCTAATCCGGTGAGTCGGCGGGCAGCAGATGGGACACGACCGGCGGCCCGTCGGCCAGGGCCCACGCCTGCTGCTCCTGCTGCTCGTCGCTGCCGGTGAGCCGGCCCTCGTGCTGGCGCAGATGTTCCTCCCACGTGGGCACCAGGTAGACCTCGACGAACTCGTCCGTCTGCTCACCGGGACGGAACAGTCCCCACCGGGTGGCCCCGGTCCGCTGCCGGGAACGCCGGACCGCCTGCATCGCGGCGACGAAGGCCGCCCGGTTCGCCGCCGGGACCCGGTAGGTCGCCGTGACCAGCACCGGCCCCTCGTCCAGGTGCGGCTCGAGCATCAGGTGCGGCTCGGCCCAGTAGACCGCCGGGCTGCGGTCGCCCTCCTGGTGGTGCAGCGGCAGCCGGCGCACGGTCACGGTGCCGAGCAGCATGAGCGTGGCCGCGGCCAGAAAGGCGGCACGCAGCCCGTACGCCTGCGTCACCTGCCCCCACAGCAGCGCACCGATCGCCTGGCCACCGGCGAAGACGACCTGGTAGACCGCGAAGCCGCGGGCGCGTACCCAGTTCGGCAGGAAGAGCTGCAGGCTCGCGTTCATCCGTGACACCTGGATCATCCAGGCCAGCCCCGCGGCGACCAGGACCGGCACCACGACGGCGGTGACGGCCACGGAGGCGACCACGAGCAGGGCGAGACCGTAGACCGTGCCGGAGAGCACCAGCAGCCGGTTGGCCGGGACGTGCTCGCGGACCCGGGGCATCAGCAGCGCGCCGAGGACCGCGCCCACGCCGAGGGCGGCGAGCAGGATGCCGTACCCGCCGGGGCCCATGGCGAGCTCCTGCTCGGCGACCAGCGGCAGCAGGCCCCAGACGATGCTGCCGGGCAGGACGAACAGCATCACGCGGAGCAGGATCCGGCGGACCACCGGCGAGTAGCGCACGTACCGGCCGCCGGCCCGCAGCGCCGGGCCGAACCGCTCGGCGTGTGCAGTCCCGCTCTCCGGCGGCCTGCGCCAGCGCAGCAGCGCCCCGGCGAAGATCACGAACGACAGCGCGTTGAGGCCGAAGACCGCGGCCACGCCCACGTGCGCGACCAGCAGCCCGGCCACCGCCGGTCCGGCCGAGCGGGCCAGGTTGGTGTTGACCGCGCCGAGCGCGGACGCCGAGGCGAGCTCGTCGCGCGGCACCACCTCGGGGATGACCGCCTGCCAGGTCGGCAGGGTCAGCGCCTGGCCGACGCCGAGCAGGAAAGTGAAGATCAACAGCAGCGGCGGCGGCATCCGGTCCAGCACGGTGAGCACGGTCAGCGTCCCGGCCACGGCGAACAACCCCACCTGTACGGCGAGCAGCAACCGCCGGCGATCGAACGTGTCGGCCAGCGTGCCGGACGGCAGAGCGAGCAGCAGGACGGGCAGCATCGTCGCGGTCTGCACCAGGCTGACGTAGGTGGCCGCGTCCGGCTCGTGCACCAGCTGCCACTGGGCCCCGACGGTCTGCATCCAGGTGCCGACGTTGCTGGCCAGCACCCCGATCCACAGCCCGCGGAAGATCTTGTCGCGCAGCGGGGCCCACGCCGATGTCTCCCCTGCTGATGCTTGCGCCGGCGCCACGGCCAGGCAGCTTAGCTGCGGCGCCTGGCTCCCGGTCCGGGGCGGGGCGCGACCTCGCGGGGGTCGTCGATCCGGTGACCGTGCGCGCAGTGCAGCTCGCTGTGGACGCGCGCGCCGCAGTCGCGATGGGCCATCTCCAGCGGCGGACCCTGCGCGTCGGCGAGGTAGCGGTCGCCCCACTCCATCACCGCGGTGAGCACCGGGTAGAGGTCGAGCCCCTTGGCGGTGAGCCGGTACTCGTGGCGGACCCGCGCGCCGGGCTCCCGGTACGGCTCGCGGTGCAGCACGCCGTGCTCGACCAGCGAGGCCAGCCGGTTGGTGAGAACCTGGCGCGGGATGCCGGTGCGCTCGCGCATGTCGGCGAAGCGGCGCACGCCGGTGAACACCTCCCGCAGCACCACCACGGTCCACTTCTCGCCGAGGATGCCCATCGCACGGCCGATGGTGCAGGCGTCGACGGACCAGTCGAGGGCGGCCGGGCGCGCGAGGGTGGGCTGCATGACACCGAGGCTAGGTCTGTTTGACAGACACAGCAAGCGGGTGCCAATCTGCGTCCATGACGCAGACCCAGGACGGGACCCGCACGCGCACGTACTCCTGGACCGATCCGGCCCTGCACGCCGCCGTGCTGGGCACGACGAGCGGCCTGGACCTGATGCGCAGGATGGTGGCCGGCGAACTCCCGCCCCCGCCGATCATGAACCTGATCGACATCTCCGGCATGGAGGTCGAGGAAGGCAGCGTCACGTTCTACCTGGAGCCGCAGGAGTTCCACTACAACCCGCTCGGCACGATGCACGGCGGCGTGTTCTCCACGTTGCTGGACAGCGCCGCCGCGTGCTCGCTGCACTCGACGCTGCCGGCCGGGGTCGCCTACACCTCACTCGACCTGAACGTGAAGTTCCTGCGCCCGGTGACCGTCGATTCCGGGCGGCTCACCTGCAGGGGCAGCGTCCTGCAGAAGGGCCGCCGGACCGCACTCACCGAGGCCCGGCTGACCGACACCGCGGGACGCCTCGTCGCTCACGCCACCTCCAGCTGCATGATCTTCGAAGCGCCCCGCCCTTGATCACCCACCACCCCTGATCAGACCGCCAGCAGCCGGCGGACCGACTCGTCGCCGAGCTCGCCGGCCGGGCCCGCCCGCACGACCTCGCCCGCGTCCAGGATCACGAACCGGTCGGCCAGCCGCAGGGCCAGCTCCAGATACTGCTCGACCAGCAGGATCGTCAGCCCGGCGGCGTGCAGCTGCCGGATCGCCTCCTCGATCTCGCGCACGATCGAGGGCTGGATGCCCTCGGTCGGCTCGTCCAGCAGCAGCATCCGCGGCTCGGTGACCAGCGCCCGGGCGATCGCGAGCTGCTGCTGCTGGCCACCGGAGAGGAATCCCGCCCGCCGCTTGAGCAGCCCACGCAGCGCCGGGAACAGGTCGAACGCCTCGTCCACCACTCCCGCCCGGCGGTTGCCCGCGGTCTCCCGCGCCACCTGCAGGTTCTCCGCGACGGTCAGCTGCGGGAACGTCTCGTGGCCCTGCGGCACGTAGCCGAGCCCGAGCCGGACCCGCTCGTGCACCTTGAGCCGGGTCAGCTCCCGGCCGTCGAAGCCGACGGTGCCCGAGCGGGCCGGTAGCACCCCCATGATCGCCTTCAGCAGGGTGGTCTTGCCGACGCCGTTACGGCCCATCAGGCACACCAGCGATCCGGCCGGCGCGGTCAGCGAGACCCCGAAGAGCACCTGCGCCCGGCCGTACGACACCTGCAGGTCCCGGACCTCCAGCACGTCAGGCCACCTCCTTGTCGAGCTCGTCGCGGGACCGTCCGAGGTAGACCTCCTGCACGCGCGGGTCGGCCTGCACCTCGGCGACCGTGCCCTCGCACAGCAGCCGGCCCTCGTGCAGCACCGTCACCGTGCTGGCGAAGCGGCGCAGGAAATCCATGTCGTGCTCGACCACCAGGACCGTGTGGTCGCGGGCCACCGACTGCAGCAGCTCGCCCGTACGCTCGCGCTCGGTGCGGCTCATCCCCGCGACCGGCTCGTCCAGCAGCAGCAGCCGGGGCCGCTGCACGACGAGCATGCCGATCTCGAGCCACTGCCGCTGACCGTGCGAGAGCACGCCGGCCGGGCGGTCCGCCAGGGCGCCCAGCCCGATGGTGTCCAGCGCCGAGGCGACGTCGTCCGAGACGCCGTGCCGGCGGCGCAGCAGGGCCGGCAGCCGGCGCCGGAAACCCGCCGCCAGGTCGAGGTTGTCGACGACGCTGAGCTCCTCGAACACCACGGACGTCTGGAAGGTACGGCCGACGCCCGCGCGGACGACCTGATACTCCCGGCGGCCCACCAGTTCCTGCCCGGCGAAGCTGACCGAGCCGCTCGCCGGTCTGGTCAGCCCGGTGATGACGTCGATCAGGGTGGTCTTGCCGGCGCCGTTGGGCCCGATGAGGAACCGCAGCTCACCGGCATCGAGGGCGAAGTCCAGGTCGGTGATCGCGTGGAAGCCGGAGAAGACGACGTTCAGGCCGCGTACCTGGAGGAGCTTGCTCATGCCCGTGCCTCCTCGAGGACGGTCGGGGCCGGCGCCGCCGGACGGCGCCGGGCCGCGACCAGGTCGCGCAGCTGACCGGCCAGGCCGGCCAGGCCGCGGGGGGCCCAGAGCATGACCGCCACGAAGAGCGCACCCTGCACGTAGAGCCAGCTGTCCGGCCATTGCTCGCTGAAGATGGTCTTGGCGTAGTGGAACAGCAGTGCGCCGCCGACCGCGCCGGCGAGCGAATACCGCCCGCCGATGGCCACCCCGATGAGCAGCTCCAGCGACGCGACCACGCCCAGGTTGGCCGGCGTGAGCAGGCCGACCACCGGGACGAAGAGCGCACCGGCGATGCCGGCCAGCCCGGCCGAGAAGGCGAAGGCGAAGGTCTTGACCAGCGCCGGGTCATAGCCGAGGAAGCGCACCCGGTCCTCACCGTCGCGGATGGCCACCAGCAGCTGCCCGTAGCGGCTGCGGGCCAGCTGCCGTACGACCAGATAGGACAGTCCCAGTACGACCACGATGGCGAAGTAGAGGATTCGGCGGTCGGCGTCGTCGTAGAGGTCCAGGCCGAAGAAGAGCTGGAAGTTGGTCAGGCCGTTGGTGCCGCCGGTCAGGCCCTGCTGACCGACGAGCAGGATGACGAACGCTGCGGCCAGCGCCTGCGAGAGCACCGCGAAGTACGCGCCCCGCACCCGTTGCCGGAAGACCAGCAGTCCCAGCAGCAGCGCGACCGTCACCGGCAGCACGACCACCATCACGAGGGCGAAGACCGGATCGGCGAACGGCTTCCAGAGCAACGGCAACCGCTCGACGCCGCTCCACGACATGAAGTCGGGCAGCTGCCCCGGCCCGGCCTCGACCAGCTTGAGGTGCATGCCCATGGCGTATCCGCCGAGCCCGAAGAACACCCCCTGGCCCAGCGTCAGCATGCCGCCGCGGCCCCAGGCCAGCGCGATACCGAGGGCGACGATCGCATAGCAGAGGTACTTGGCCAGCAGGTCCAGCCGGAACGGGCTGAACACCAGCGGCGCGGCGAGCAGCAACACCGCGATCAGAGCGAAGGCGATCCGGTTTCTCATGTCAGCGCCCTCGATCGCAGGACGAACATGCCCTGGGGCCGGAACTGCAGGAACGCGATGATCACGGCGAACACCACCACCTTGGCGAAGCTGGCCCCGTTGGCCGTCCAGAACTCGACGAAGCTGTTCAGCACCCCGAGCGCGAACGCCGCGATCACCGCACCGCGCAGCTGACCCAGCCCGCCGGCCACCACGACCAGGAACGCGTCCACGATGTACCCGCTGCCCAGCGTCGGGCCGACCGGACCGATCAGGGTCAGCGCGACGCCGGCCACCCCGGCCAGCCCGGAGCCGATGAAGAAGGTGGCCTGGTCGACCCGCCCGGTCGCGACCCCGCTCACCGCGGCCAGCTGCCGGTTCTGCATCACGGCCCGCATCCGCCGGCCCTGCCGCAGCTTGCTCAGGTACAGCGAGATCGCCGCCACGCAGCCGACCGCCAGCACCAGGATGAACACCCGGTTGTAGGGGATCCGCACGCCCACGTCGATCCCGCCGGTCAGCCAGCCCGGCGCGGTCACCTGCACGTTCGGCGCCCCGAAGACGTCCCGGGCGACCTGCTGCAGGATCAGGCTGATGCCCCAGGTGAGCAGCAGCGTGTCCAGCGGGCGGCCGTAGAAGCGCCGGATGAACAACCGTTCCAGGATCAGCCCGAGCACCCCGCCGACGGCGAAGGCGACGGGCAGCGCCACCAGCACCGCCTGCTCGCCGACCAGCGGCTGCAGGACGTACGCGGTGTACGCACCGGCCATGATGAACTCGCCGTGCGCCATGTTGATGACGCCCATCTGGCCGAACGTGAAGGTCAGGCCCAGCGAGGCGAGCAGCAGCACCGCGCCGATGCTCGCCCCGATGACCAACTGGTTCAGGGTTCCCATGGCCCGCTCAGGACGCCAGTCCGGCGGCCCACGGGTAGCCCTTGAGGTACGGATCCGGCTTCACGGGCGCCCCGGAGTTCCACACCTCCTTGATCTGGCCGTCCGGCTGGATCAGGCCGATCCGGGCGGTCTTGTAGACGTGCTGGGTCTCGCCGTCGATGGTCACCTTGCCCTCGGGCAGGTCCAGGGAGATCCCGCCGGCCGCCTTCTTGACCGCCTCGACGTCGGTGCTGCCCGCCTTGGTGGCCGCCGCGGCCCAGAGCTTCACCGCGTTGTAGCCGGCCTCCATCGGGTCGGAGGTCACCTTGGCCGCGCCGTACTTGGCCTTGTACTTCTTGACGAACTCGGTGTTGGTGGCGCCCTCGGTGGTCTGGTAGTAGTTCCAGGCCACCAGGTGACCGGCGATGTTGGCCGGGCCGATCCCGCCGACCTCCTCCTCGGCCACGCTGACGCTGACCGTCGGCATGGTCTTGTCGGTGAGCCCGGCGCTGCGCAGCTGCTTGAAGAAGGCGACGTTGCTGTCGCCGTTGAGGGTGTTGAAGACGACGTCGGGCTTGGCCTGGCCGAGCTTGTTGACGATCGTGGAGTATTCGGTGGTGCCCAGCGGGGTGTACTCCTCACCGGCGACCGTCATGCCGTTGGCCGCCGCGTACGCCTTGATGATCTTGTTGGCGGTGCGCGGGAAGACGTAGTCGCTGCCGACCAGGAACACCGACTTCTTGCCCTGCTGCTTGAGGTAGTCCAGGGCGGGCACGATCTGCTGGTTGGTGGTGGCCCCGGTGTAGAAGATGTACGGCGAGCTCTCCAGCCCCTCGTACTGTACCGGATACCAGAGCAGCGCCTTGTTGCGCTCGAAGACCGGCAGCATCGCCTTGCGGCTGGCCGAGGTCCAGCCGCCGAAGGTGGTCGCCACCTTGTCCTCGTTGATCAGCTTCTGGGCCTTCTCGGCGAACGTCGGCCAGTCCGAGGCACCGTCCTCGACGACGGGTTCGAGCTTCTTGCCGAGTACGCCGCCGGCCGCGTTCACCTCCTCGATGGCCAGCAGCTCGGAGTCGCGGACCGTCACTTCACTGATGGCCATCGTGCCGCTGAGGGAGTGCAGGATGCCGACCTTGATGGTGTCGCCGGAGGAACTACCGCTCGCCGCCGGATCGTCGGCGCAGCCGGCCACTGCCAGAGTCGTGGAGAGGAAAAGGATGGAGAGAGTCTTGGTCCACTTCGTAGCTGCCATGGGGACTTGTCCCTTCGCCCGCGGAGGGTGGTGCCCCGAAAGCTAGGAACCGCTCGTTTCACGCAACGTATTGACACATGTCGAATAAGTTAACGCGACCTCACAGGCCACATAGGATCTCCGGCGCTAGGCTGGCCCGGTGCTCAGCGCAATCCTGGTACCCGGCGGCACCGGCATCGTCCAGACCACCCTGCTGGACCTCGGCTGGGAGGCGCTGACCGACCGGCAGGCCCTCATCGAGCAGGTCACCTGGACGGTGCCCGAGGGACTGATGGAGGTCGGGCCGGAGCCGTTCGTCCGCGCCTGCGTCGCCGCGGCGCTGCACCGGCTGATCCAGCGCGACCCCGACGCCCGGCCGGTGCTGATCGCCAAGTCGCTGGGCACCCACGCCGCGACCCTGGCCGCCGACCTGGAACTACCGGCGATCTGGCTGACCCCGCTGCTGACCATCCCGCCCGTCGTGGACGCGATCACCCGCAACCCGGCGCCGCAGCTGCTCATCGGCGGCACCGCCGACCCGTGGTGGGTCCCGGACGCAGCCCGCTCGACCGGCAAGCAGGTGCTGACCGTCCGGGACGCCGACCACTCCCTGCGCGCGCCCGGGACCCTGCGGGATTTCACCGAGACGCTGGGCGTCATCGGCACCGCGATCGAGGACTTCCTGGACGCGCGCTGACGCCGGGTCTCGCCCCGGGCGGGCTCAGCTGCCGGAGACCACCGGAGTCAGATCCCCGGCCGTCGGCTGCCACGTCGACGCGTCGGCCTCGACCTGGTCACCCGAGCGGATGTCCTTGATCGTGTCCGCCGCACCGTCGGCACCGGGGAACCAGACGTACGGGATCCCGCGCCGCTCGGCGAAACGGATCTGCTTGCCGAACTTGGCCGCCGACGGCGCCACCTCGGTGCTGATCCCCCGGCTGCGCAGCGACCGGGCGATCCGGTCGCAGGCCGGGCGCAGCTCCTCGGCCGGCAGCGCGACCACGACGCAGGTCGGCACCGACCGCGAGACGCCCAGCGCGTTCTGGCCGAAGAGCAGCCCCAGCATCCGTGAGACGCCGATCGAGATGCCGACCCCCGGGAAACGCTCGTTGCCCGCGGTCGCCAGATTCTCGTAGCGGCCGCCGGAGCAGATCGAGCCGAACCGCTCGTACCCCTGCAGCTGCGTCTCGTAGACCGTGCCCGTGTAGTAGTCCAGGCCGCGGGCGATCTTGAGCTCCGCCCGGATCAGGCCCGGCGCGTGCTCCACACCGGCCTCGACCACCCGGACCAGCTCCTCAAGACCCTCGTCGAGCAGCGGGTTGTCGACACCGAGGGCCCGGACCGCGTCCACGAAGGAGGCGTCCGCGGTCGAGATCGAGGCCAGCTCCAGGCAGGCCCTCGCCTGGGCGTCGGTGGCCCCGGCCGTCTCGACCAGCAGCGCCGCCACCTTCTCCGGGCCGATCTTGTCGAGCTTGTCGACCGTGCGCAGCACCTGATCCGGGTCGTCCAGGCCCAGGCCCCGGTAGAAGCCCTCGCAGACCTTGCGGTTGTTGACCAGGATCGTGGCCGGCGGGATCGGCAGCGACGCGAACGCGTCCCCGATCACCAGCGGCATCTCGGTGTCGTAGTGGAACGGAAGATCGTCGCGGTCGACCACGTCGATGTCGGCCTGCAGGAACTCCCGGTAGCGGCCCTCCTGCGGGCGCTCACCGCGCCACACCTTCTGGATCTGGTAGCGGCGGAACGGGAACTGCAGCTTGCCGCTGTTCTCCAGCACGAAGCGGGCGAACGGCACGGTCAGGTCGAAGTGCAGGCCGAGGGAGTCGGCGGACTGGGCACCCGGCTCCTCCTGCAGGCGGCGCAGGACGTACACCTCCTTGGAGGTCTCCCCCTTGCGCAGCAACTGGTCCAGGGGCTCGACGGCGCGGGTCTCCAGCGGCGCGAAGCCGTAGAGCTCGAAGGTCGCGCGGATCCGCTCGACGATGTTCTGCTCGATCATCCGCTGTGCGGGCAGCCACTCCGGGAAGCCGGAGATGGGCGTGGGCTTGCTCATGGTGCTGTTCTCCTAGCGAGAAGTCTCAGAGGCCCCGGCCGGGCGCGGCGGTCAGCTCCCGCAGGTACGGGTTTGCCACGCGCTCGCGGCCGATGGTGGTTTCCGGTCCGTGGCCGGGGAGCACGACGGTGTCGTCGGCCAGCGGCAGGATCTTGTCCCGCAAGCTGGTCAGCATCGTCTCCGTGCTGCCGCCCGGCAGGTCGGTGCGGCCGATCGAACCGGCGAAGAGCACGTCACCGGAGAGGCAGACCTGGTCCGCCTCCCACTGCGAGCTCGCGCCGGGCAGCCGGAAGAGCACCGACCCGCCGGTATGGCCCGGGGCGTGGTCGACGGTGATCTCCAGCCCGGCCAGGCTCAGCGTCGCGCCGTCGGTCAGCTCCGCGACGTCGTCGGGCTCGGTGTACGACAGCCGGCCGCCGAACAGCGCGGTCAGATCCACGCTGAGGCCCTTGGCCGGGTCGGCCAGCATCTCCCGGTCGGCGGGGTGCACGTACGCCGTGATGCCGCGCGCGCCGCACACCGGCGCGACGGAGAACGTGTGGTCCAGGTGGCCGTGGGTCAGCAGCACCGCGGCCGGGTGCAGCCGGTGCTGCGCCAGCACCTCGTCGAGGCGGTCGAGCACGCCGATGCCCGGATCGACCACCAGGCACTGCTCACCCGGGCCGGCGGCCACGACGTAGCAGTTGGTGCCGAAGGCGTCGGCCGGAAAGCCGGTGACGAGCACTGGGCACCCCTCTCTCGCGGTCGGTTCAGCGGTTCCAGCCTAGCGGGACACACCGTACGCACCGTGACGGAACCTCGCACACCACATTCCCAGCGGTTACCCGTACACTCTTGCGGGCGTGTGGCGTGGCGCACTGGACAAGAGTTTAAGGAAGGGGAGCACTCGGTGGCTTCCAGCAGGGACCGGGCGCGGAAACTGGCGCGGGAGAAGCTCGATCGGCAGCTCGCACGCCGTGCGGGCAGGCAGCGCCGGCGGCGGCAGATCCAGGCCGGACTCGGTGCGGCACTGGCGCTCGTCCTGATCGTGGGCGGAGTGGCGTGGCTCGGCGGCGCCTTCGACGACGACCCGGTCGACCCGACCGCTTCCGAGGTGTGCGCGTGGACGCCGCAGAACGCCGAGTCGAACCCCGACCTCAAGGACGTCGGGGAACCGCCGACGAGCGGCATCCCCACCGCGGGCACCCGGCCGATGACGATCACGACCGACCAGGGCGCCCCGATCGTCGTGACGCTCGACCTGGCCGCCGCGCCGTGCACCAGCGCCAGCCTGAGCCACCTGGCGGGCAAGCAGTTCTTCGACAACACCACCTGCCACGAGATCACCACCGAGGGCGCGATCCACTGCGGTGACCCCAAGGGCACCGGGCAGGGCGGCCCGACGTACACGGTCTACAACGAGAACACCCCGCTGGCCCCGACGCCCGCGCCCAGCGCCTCGGCCGCGGCCACGCCGCAGGAACCGCTCTACCCCAAGGGCACCGTGGCGATGATCGGCAACCCGCCGGGCGCCAACGGCAGCCAGTTCCTGATCTTCTTCAAGGATTTCACCCCGAAGACGGAACCGCAGTATCCGATCGTCGGAAAGGTCACCGGCGGCCTGGACACCGTCGCCAAGATCGGCAAGATCGCCACCGTGGCCAACAGCGCCGGTGACAAGGTCACGCCGAAGGACAAGATCACCGTGCAGAGCATCACCGTCGGCGAGCCCAGCGCAGAGCCCGCCGACACCGTCCCGTCGGCCGCCCCCTCGGCGTCCAGTCAGTCCTGAGCTTTCCGGACCACAATCGTCGGAACATATCCCCTCACCGCACCGAGGCATACAGGAGGAACACCGTGTCGTCGATCAAGGACCGGCAGCGCGCGGCGGCGCGGGCCCGGCTGGAGAAGGAAATGGCCGAGCGGGCCACTGCCGCGCGCAAGCGCCGGCAGCGGCAGGCCATTATCGGCTCGGCCCTCGCGGTCGTCGTGATCGCGGGCGCCGCGGTGTGGATCGTCGCCGCGCTCGGCAACGACGACGACAAGAAGTCGACCGACGCGTCCGCCCCGCCGCCCGGCACCGTCAGCTGCTCGTGGATCCCGGAGGACGGCAGCACGGGGAGCAAGGTCAAGGACGTCGGCACCCCGCCGGCGAACGCCCCGAACACGGGCACGGCCACCCTCACCATGGACACCAACCTGGGCGCGATCACGGCCGCGGTGGACCTGAGCAAGGCGCCGTGCACCGGCGAGGCGTTCACGTTCCTGGCCGGCAAGAAGTTCTGGGACAACACCAAGTGCCACCGGCTCACGACCGCGGGCATCAAGGTGCTGCAGTGCGGCGACCCGTCGGCCACGGGCAAGGGCTGGCGCGAGAGCGACGGCTCCGGCGGCCCGAGCTTCCGCTACGCGGAGGAGAACCTGCCGACCAACGCGAAGCCGGCCTACCCGAAGGGCACGATCGCGATGGCGAAGACCTCGGCGCCCAGCTCGACGGGCAGCCAGTACTTCATCGTGTACGAGGACACCGACCTCCCGCCGGACTACACCGTCCTGGGGAAGATCACCAAGGGGCTCGACATCGTCGAGACTGTTGCCAAGGCCGGCAGTGACAATGCCAATGGTGAGGGTGACGGGCACCCGAAGAAGGAGATCACCATCAAGACGCTGACCATGGCCAAGGGCTAGTCGGCTCTCTGTTCCTGGAAGGCGGATCCCGGTTTTCTTCGGGGTCCGCCTTTCTGCTTCCGGGTTTCGGTGGTGGGGCTTGGGGGCGGGGATGGCCCGCGCTGCCTCGCCCGTTCTCTCCTACCGACGCCCGCCACGCCGTCAGGGTTACTTCACCCGGCTGCCCGGACCTTCTCCCGGCCGCCACCTTCCACCGCGCCGTTCGTCTGATCGCTTCACCGCGTTCGGCGAAGCTTGCCGGTTTTGTCCAGCGCCCTGATGTTGTTGCGCGACGACTCGGCGCTGAGCAACCCTGCGACCCGTTCAGCCCCACCACTCAGCGCAGCCCAGCGCCGCTTGACCACCCCGGCACTGCGCACAGCCATGCGATCCGGCGTAGCCGACCACCCAGCCTGGCTCAACCACGCAGTGCGGCGCCGCTATCCACCCTCAGCGCAGCCGATCAAGCGGTCCATCGTGGCCCCACCATCCAGCGCGGCCTCACCATCCGGTCCCGGCGTAGCCATTCACGCAGCCCGGCTCGATCAGGTTTGCCGCGCCACCAACCGACCCGGGCGCAGCCAGCCAAGCGGTCCAGCAGGGCCAACCACCCGGCGCAGCACAACCTTGCGGCCCGCCATGGGGCCCTGCACAACCAACACCCAACGCAGCCTCAACCGCCCGGCGCGGCCCAACCACCCAGCGCGGCGCGGCAGCGGGTCTGCGGTGGCTGGCCTGGTGTCGGGGCCGTGGCCGGTCGGAGCGGTGCTTGGTGGCGCTCCGACGGCCGGCGTTTTCGTTCCCGCCTGGGGCGGGTTGGTCAGGCGCCTGAGGTTACGCGGTAGGCATCGAAGACGCCGTCTACCTTGCGGACTGCGGCTACCAGGTGGCCCAGGTGCTTCGGGTCGGCCATTTCGAAGGTGAACCGGCTGACCGCCACCCGGTCGCGGGTCG
The DNA here is from genome assembly GCF_018332655.1 of Actinoplanes auranticolor. GTDB lineage: Bacteria > Actinomycetota > Actinomycetes > Mycobacteriales > Micromonosporaceae > Actinoplanes > Actinoplanes auranticolor. The sequence goes on from NZ_BOQL01000037.1 coordinate 17,150, forward strand.
TGGTGACCGTTGCCGACAGGATGTTGACGCGTTCCTCGGACAGGACGCGGGTCACGTCGGCCAGGAGCTTGTGCCGGTCCAGCGCCTCCACCTGGATGGCTACCAGGAAGGTTGATGCCGACGTCGGCTTCCAGCTGACCTCGACCACGCGTTCGCTCTGGTCGCGGAGGTCTTCGGCGTTGGCGCAGTCCTCGCGGTGGACGCTGACGCCGCCCGACCGGGTCACGAAGCCGAACACCGCGTCGCCCGGGACGGGGGTGCAGCAGCGGGCCAGTTTCACCCATACGTCGCTGACGTCCTTGACCACCACGCCGGGGTCCTGGGCCGTGCTGCGGTTGCGCGGCGGGCGGGTGGCGACGGCGGTCTCGGCGATGTCCTCGACCGCGCCCTCCTCGCCACCGAAGCCGGCGACGAGCTTCTGCACGACCGACTGGGCCGAGACCGTGTTCTCTCCCACGGCCGCGTACAGCGAGGCGACGTCGGCCAGGTGCAGGTCGCGGGCGATGGTCGTCAGGTTGTCGCTCGTCAGCATGCGCTGCAGGGGCAGGCCCTGCTTGCGCATCGCCTTGACGATCGCTTCCTTGCCGTCCTCGATCGCTTCCTCGCGGCGCTCCTTGTTGAAGTACTGGCGGATCTTGGTGCGGGCGCGCGGGCTCTTGACGAAGCCGAGCCAGTCCTGGGTCGGGCCGGCCGTGGCGGACTTCGAGGTGAATATCTCGATGACGTCGCCGTTGGACAGGGTCGACTCCAGCGGCACGAGCTTGCCGTTCACCCGGGCGCCGATGGTCTTGTGGCCGACCTCGGTGTGCACCGCGTACGCGAAGTCCACCGGCGTCGAACCGGTCGGCAGCGGGATGACGTCGCCCTTGGGGGTGAAGACGTACACCTCCTGGCTGGACAGGTCGAAGCGCAGCGCGTCCAGGAACTCGCTCGGGTCGCTCGCCTCGCGCTGCCAGTCCAGCAGCTGGCGCAGCCACGTCATCTCGTCGATGTGCGCGGGCGGGCCGACGATCGTCGCGCCCTTCTGCTCCTTGTACTTCCAGTGCGCGGCGATGCCGAACTCCGCCGTACGGTGCATCGCGAAGGTCCGGATCTGCATCTCGACCGGCTTGCCGGTCGGGCCGATGACCGTCGTGTGCAACGACTGGTACATGTTGAACTTCGGCATCGCGATGTAGTCCTTGAACCGGCCCGGCACCGGCTGCCAGTTCGCGTGGATGACGCCCAGCGCGGCGTAGCAGTCGCGGACCGTGTCGACCAGGATGCGCACGCCGACGAGGTCGTAGATGTCGTTGAAGTCGCGGCCCCGGACGATCATCTTCTGGTAGATCGAGTACAGGTGCTTCGGCCGGCCGGTGGTCTCCGCCTTGATCTTCGCCGACTTCAGGTCGAGCTGGACGCGCTGGGTGACCTGCCGCAGCAGCGCCTCCCGCTGCGGCTGGTGCTCGCCGATCAGGCGGTTGATCTCCTCGAAGCGCTTGGGGAACAGCGTGCCGAACGCGAGGTCCTCGAGCTCCCACTTGATCGTGTTCATACCCAGGCGGTGGGCCAGCGGGGCGAGGATCTCCAGCGTCTCCTTGGCCTTCTGCTCCTGCTTGGGCCGGGGCAGGAAGGTCAGGGTACGCATGTTGTGCAGCCGGTCGGCCAGCTTGATCACCAGGACGCGCGGGTCCTTGGCCATCGCGACGACCATCTTGCGGATCGTCTCCGCCTTGGCCGCGTCGCCCAGCTTGACCCGGTCGAGCTTGGTGACGCCGTCGACCAGGAGCGCGACCTCGCCGCCGAAGTCGGCCTTCATCTGCTCCAGGCCGTAGTCGGTGTCCTCGATCGTGTCGTGCAGCAGGGCGGCGACCAGCGTCGTGGTGTCCATGCCGAGGTTGGCCAGGATGGTGGCGACCGCGAGCGGGTGCGTGATGTACGGGTCCCCCGACTTGCGGTACTGCCCCGAGTGCCAGCGGGCGGCGACGTCGAAGGCCCGCTGCAGCGCCCGCCCGTCCGCCTTGGGGTGGCTGGCCCGGTGGGTGGCGATCAGCGGCTCGAGCACCTCGCTGACCTGGGTGCTCTGCCACGGGGCGTTGAAGCGCGCCAGCCGGGCCCGGACCCGTCGTCCGGTGGGCGCACTGGCCAGCCCGAAGCTGCTGGCCGGCTCCTCCGCCGGGGACAGCGGCTGGGTGGACTCGAGGTCGTGCGTCTCCCCGGTGACCGGTACGTCGGTTTTCGGGGCTTGAACCTTCGGGGCCTGGGTCGTCGGGGTCTGAGACTTCGGAGCCTGAACCTTCGGGGCTTGCTCAGCCTCGGGCGCCTTCGCGCCGGTCGGCTGCACCGTGCCGTCCGTCGGAGGGGCGACGTCGCTGGACACCGGCCTCCTCACACCATCGCCGGGACCACCGGTCGTCCTCGACCGGTCCGGTCCGCCACCATTGCTCACCTTGCTGAGAACGTCATCCTACCCGTCCCCACTTCCCGGATGGCCCGGCCCGATCCGCCGAAACCGTGCCGCCCCCGGCGGCAGATGCGGATCAAACGGTCAGCAGAGCATGGACCGTACGCGGAGCCAGCCGCTTGCGGCCGTCGAGGAAGCCCAGTTCCATCAGCACCGTGAAGCCGGAGACGGTGCCGCCGGCCCGCTCCACCAGGTCCAGCGCCGCCCCGGCCGTACCGCCGGTGGCGAGCACGTCATCCACGACCAGCACCCGCTCACCGGCCACGAACGCGTCCTCGTGGACCTCGAGGGTCGCCTCGCCGTACTCCAGGGCGTACGACGCCGAGTAGGTCTTGCGGGGCAGCTTGCCGGCCTTGCGCACCGGCACGACGCCCTTGCCGGTGGCGTAGGCGATCGCCGCGGCGACCACGAAGCCACGCGCCTCCACGCCCGCCACCACGTCGAACGAGCCGGTCCCGTGATGCGCCACGATCCCGTCGATCACCTGCCGGAACACCGTCCCGTCGGCGAACAGGGGCATCAGGTCCTTGAAGACGATGCCCGGCTTCGGGAAGTCCGGCACGTCCAGCACCCGGCTGGCCACCAGCGCCGCAACCTCGGGACCGCTGTCCCCGCGTACCTCGTCAGTCTGGGTCACGCCGGACAGCCTAGACAGGCCGACGGCCCGCCACCGAAGCGGTGGCGGGCCGTCTGGTCAGACCGTGGTGCTCAGCGGCGCTTCTGGCCGCCGCTAGGGCGGTTGCCCGCACCGCCACCGCGCGGGTTGCGCTTGGCGGCGGGCCGCGCGCCGGGCCGCGGCGTGGAGGAACCGGCCAGGGCCGGGACCTCCTCGGCCGGGGTCGTGCCGGCCGGGCGGTTGCGCTCGCCGCGGGCCACGTCGCCGGAGCGCACCCCGGAACGGCGGGCCAGGACCCGGGCGGTGTGCGCCTTGATCCGCGGCTCGTTGTCCTTGAGCGCGGCGAGCAGCGGCGAGGCGAACAGGATCGAGAGGATGACGCCCAGGCCCATGCCGACGAACAGGACCAGACCGAGGTCCTTGAGGGAACCGGCGCCGAGCAGGCCGGCACCGATGAAGAGCAGACCGCCGACCGGCAGCAGCGCCACCAGGCTGGTGTTGATCGAGCGCATCAGGGTCTGGTTGACCGCGAGGTTGGTCGCCTCGCTGTACGTCTGGGTGCTGCCCGCGGTGATGCCACGGGTGTTCTCCTGCACCTTGTCGAACACCACGACCACGTCGTAGAGCGAGAAGCCCAGGATCGTCAGGAAGCCGATCACGGTGGACGGCGTGACCTCGAAGCCGACCAGCGAGTAGACCGCGGCCGTCAACACCAGGTCCAGCAGCAGCGAGGAGACCGCGGCCACCGCCATCCGCCACTCGAAGCGGATCACCAGGTAGACCATGACCAGCACGAGGAAGATCGCCAGACCCAGGAGTGCCTGCTGGGTGACCTGTTCACCCCAGGCCGCCGAGACCCGGTTGTCACTGATGTCGGCTACCGGAACATTCAGGTCGGTCGCCAGCGCCTCCTTCACGGCGGTCGACTTGTCCTGGTCGAGAGCCGCGGTCCGGACCGTGTAGGTGGCCTCCGGACCGTTGCCGACCCGCTGGGCGGCGCCGATGTTCGCCTCCTCAGCGACACCGGCGGTCTCGACCGCCCGGGCCACCGCGCTCTGCGCATCGGCCTGGGTGCCGACGCTGGCCGGGATCACGAACTGGGTGCCACCGGCGAACTCGATGCCGAGGTGGAAACCCCGGAGCAGGAAGCTGCTCAGGGCGACGAGCACCAGCACGCCCGCGATCGTGAACCACATCTTGCGGCGACCGACGATGTTCAGGTTCGCCTCGCCACGGTAGAGGCGGTCGGCAAAACCCTTGCTGGCCATGTCAGGCCTCCTTGACGTCGGTCGGGGCACGCTTGAGGGCGCGGCCGAGGCCGCTGACCCGCGGCGACATGAACGCCTTCGTGTTGGCGAACATCGTCATGATCGGGTGCCGGAACAGGAACACCACGACGAGGTCGAGGATGGTGGCCAGTCCGAGGGCGAAGGCGAAACCCTTCACCGCGCCGATCGACACGATGTACAACACCACCGCCGCCATGATGGTGATGGTGTTCGCGGAGATGATGGTACGCCGGGCGCGGGCCCAGGCCCGGGGTACGGCGCTGCGAGGGCTGCGACCCTCGCGGATCTCGTCCTTGAGCCGCTCGAAGTAGAGAACGAACGAGTCCGCCGCTACACCGAGCGAGACGATGAATCCCGCGATGCCCGCCAACGTCAAGGTGAAGCCCGTCGACCGGCCCAGGAACACCAGCGCGCCGAAGGTGAGCACCGCGGACAGCACCAGACTCAGGAGGATGACCGTGCCCAGCAGGCGGTAGTAGAAGAACGAGTAGAGCGCGACGAGCCCCAGGCCGATTCCGGCGGCGAGCAGACCGGCCTCGAGCTGCTGCTTACCCAGCGTCGCGGAGACCGACTGGGTCGCCGCGGGTTCGAAGGTGACCGGCAGGGCGCCGTACTTGATCTGGTCGGCGAGCTCCTTGGCCGAGGCGGCGTCGAACTGGCCGGTGATCTGCGACTGGCCGGTCAGCACGCCCTGGATCTCGGGGGCGGAGATGACCGTCTTGTCGAGCACCACGGCGACAAGGCAGTGCGTCGCGCCGGTGGACAGCGCCTGCGCGGCGGCCACGCAGGTGTCGTTCGCGGCCGGCTGGAACGCCTCACGGGTGAGTGCGGTCCACTTCGCCTGGCCCGTGCTGGTGAAGTCCAGGGAGACGACCCACTGGCCCTGCTGCTGGTCGAGCTGCGGGGTGGCGGTGTCGATGTCGGTGCCGATGACCTTGGCGACGTCGAGGTACATCTTCGCGCCGCTCTGGCAGGCGACGACCTTCGAGTCGATCACGTCGATCGCGCCGTTGGGCCGCTTGTCGAGCTGGTTCTCACAGCCGATCGTCGGGACGTTGAACTGCATCTCCGGCGACAGCGCGTTGACTTCCTGGCCGGTGAGCGTGCCGAACGCCTTGAACTGCACGCCGGCCGTCGGGTCGGTGGACAGGTCGACCGGGTCGGTCAGCTTCTCGGCCGCCGCCCAGGCCTTCGCGCCGACCTTCTTCTCGATGGCCGCGCGCTGCGTCTTGATGTCGGCCGACACCGGAGCCGGGGCCGCCGCCGAGGCGGAAGGCGCGGGCGCCGGGGCGGACGGAGCCGGGGCGGACGGGCTCGGTGCCCGCTCCCCGCCACCCTGACCGCCGGTGGACGCCGACGGCGCGGCGCTGCCGGTGATCTGCGGGGCCGCACCGGCGCTCGCGCTGGGCGCGGCTCCGCTCGGCGCGACACTCGGCGGGTTGGCCGCCACGGCGGCGTTGTCGCCGGTCGCCTTGAGCACCTTGCGGAAGCGCATCTGCGCGGCCTGGCCGACGTTCTTCAGCTGGTCGTCGGCCTCACCGGCCACGGAGACCACGATGTTGCGGTTGCCCTCGACGACAACTTCCGCCTCGGCCACGCCGAGCGCGTTGACCCGCTGATCGATGATCTTGCGGGCCTCCTCCATGCTGGCCTGCGGCGGCGGCTGCCCGTTGGACTGCAGCGACGCGACGTAGGTCGCCTGGGTGCCGCCGACGAGGTCGAGGCCCAGTTTGGGCTCGAGCCGCTGCTGCCAGCCACCCTTGGCGCCCGCGCCGAAGAAGACGAGGGCACCGAGGATGACGAAGAGGAGACCGAGCACGGCGAGCTGCCGCCCGGGATGCATCTGTCCCTGTGGTGGTCGTGCCACGACTGTCGATCTCCTCGTGCTTTTCGGCCGCGACGGGAGCGCGCGGCACTGGGGATGAATCGGGGAACAGGCCGGACCGGACGGGTCCCGCCGCGCAGGCGGGTTCCGGCCGATTTGCCCGGCGCCGATTATTCACAACAACGAGCCGTCCGGCTGCCCCGCCTCACGGCCTGTCGTACTTTTCCGGTTGCGGCCCGCCGTGGGAACGGGCCGCAGCCGTCAGTCCTTGGTCTTGCGGGTCTCGACGACCGGGCTCTCGATCGGCGCCGTCGCGCCCGGCTCGGTGACCGGGTCGGTGGCGACCGGCTCGTCGTCGGGAACGATGTCGTCGACCGGCGTCTGCTTGACGACCTTGGCGATCGCCGGGCGGGCGAAGCGGGCGTTCACCCCGGGGGAGATCTCCACGGTCACGACGTCGTCGGCCACGTCCACCACAGTCGCGTGCAGGCCGCCGATGGTGACGATCTCGTCGCCGGGACCGAGCGCGGACTGCATCTGCTGAGCCTCACGGCGTCGCTTCTGCTGCGGGCGGATCATCATGAAATACATGACGCCGAAGAGCAGGACGATCAGAAGCAGCGGCGTAAAACTGCCACCGCCCTGCGCTTGAGCTGCGTTAAACACGAAGACGACCTTCCAGACTGGCCATGAGGCCCGCGGCGCGGCGTGGGGCACACGACGGGGCGATATACACATCCCGTTCGAACGGCGGCGAGTCTAATCCCTCTACCTGGGAACTCGGAAAGCGGCACACGTCACGTTCACATTACGGAGAGCTTTCGGCATCCCGGGCGAACAGGTCGGGTTGCTGCGGCATGGCGCCCCGGCCCTCCGGCGGCCGCTTGCCGAGATGCTGCCAGCCCGCGTCGGTGGCGACCCGGCCCCGCGGCGTACGCGCGAGCAACCCGGCCCGGACCAGGAACGGCTCGCACACCTCCTCGACGGTGTCGGACTGCTCCCCCACCGCCACGGCGAGGGTGGAGAGCCCGACCGGCCCGCCCCGGAACGACTCGATGAGCGCTCGCAGCACCGCCCGGTCGAGCCGGTCCAGTCCCAGCTGGTCGACGTCGTACACGGTCAGCGCGGCCTTGGCGGTCGCCTCGTCGACGATGCCGTCGCCGCGCACCTCGGCGTAGTCACGCACCCGGCGCAGCAGCCGGTTGGCGATGCGCGGGGTGCCGCGGGAGCGGCCGGCGATCTCGGCCGCACCCTCCGGGGTGATCGGCACGCCCAGGATGCGCGCGGAACGGTGCAGCAGCGCGTCGAGGTCGGCCGGCGAGTAGAAGTCCAGGTGGGCGACGAAACCGAACCGGTCGCGCATCGGCCCGGAGAGCAGCCCGGCCCGGGTGGTGGCGCCGACCAGGGTGAACGGCTCCACGTCGAGCGGGATGGCGGTGGCACCGGGACCCTTGCCCACGATCACGTCGACCCGGAAGTCCTCCATGGCGCTGTAGAGCAGCTCCTCGGCGGGCTTGGCGATGCGGTGGATCTCGTCGATGAACAGCACGTCACCCTCGGCCAGCCCGGTGAGGATGGCCGCGAGGTCGCCGGAGCGCTCGATGACCGGGCCGCTGGTGGTCCGGATCCCGGTGCCCAGTTCGGCGGCGACGATGTTGGCCAGGGTGGTCTTGCCGAGGCCGGGCGGGCCGCTGAGCAGGATGTGGTCGGGCGGGGTGCCGCGCCCCATCGCGCCCTTGAGCAGCAGCTCGAGCTGGTCCCGGACGCGGTGCTGGGCGATGAAGTCGGCCAGCCGGCGGGGCCGGACGCTGGCCTCGGCGTCCAGCTCCTCGTCCTCGGCGAACGGCGAGACCAGGTCGTCCGGACCGTCGGTCATCGGGTGCGGCCCAGCAGCCGGATCGCCTGGCGCAGCAGCACCGGCACGGCCGGCACCTCACCGTCGATCGACTCGGCGACCGCGACGACGGCCTGATCGGCCTGCTGGGCCGACCAGCCGAGCGCGATCACGCCCTGACGCACCTGCTCCTGCCAGCCGCCGCTGAGCGAGCCGGCCACTCCGTCGGGGCCGGTGGACACCGCGCCGATGCGGTCGCGCAGCTCCAGGACCAGGCGTTCGGCGCCCTTCTTGCCGATCCCGGGCACCCGGGTCAGGGTGGCGATGTCCCCACTGGACACCGCCCGGCGGACGACCTCGGGCTGATGCACGGCGAGCACCGCCTGGGCCAGCCGCGGGCCGACCCCGCTGGCGGTCTGCAGCAGCTCGAACAGGTGCTTCTCGTCGTCGTCGGCGAAGCCGTACAGGGTGAGCGAGTCCTCGCGCACCACCATGCTGGTCGACAGCCGGGCCTCGGCGCCGGCCTTGAGCCCGGCCAGGGTGGCGGGCGCGCACTGCACCTGCAGGCCGACACCGCCGACCTCGATCACGGCGCTGTCGGTGGCGATCGCGGCCACCACGCCGCGCACGCTGGCGATCATCGTCGGGGTCCTCCCCTGCGAGCGGAGGCGGCGGCCACGGCCGCGGCCTGGATGCGGGCGCGGGTGCCACCGCGCCAGATGTGACAGATGGCCAGCGCCAGGGCGTCGGCGGCGTCGGCCGGGCGCGGCGGGGCGTCCAGCCCCAGCAGGCGGGTGACCATGCTGGTCACCTGGGCCTTGCCGGCGGTGCCGGAGCCGGTGACGGCGGCCTTGACCTCGCTGGGCGTGTAGGTCTGCACGGGCAGGCCGGCCCGCGACCCGGCCAGGATGGCGACCGCGCTGGCCTGGGCGGTCCCCATCACGGTACGGACGTTGTGCTGGCTGAACACCCGCTCGACGGCGACACTGTCGGGCTGATGCTCGGCGACGAGCTCCCCCAGGGACTTGTCGAGATGCAGCAGCCGCAATGCGATGTCCTCGTCGGGCTCGGAGTGGACGACGTAGTAGCCGATGAGCTTGCCCGGCCGGCCCGGCACACCCTCGACCACACCGACGCCGCACCGGGTCAACCCCGGGTCGATGCCGAGCACCCGCACCAGAACTCCCCTCGGACGTGTGTTCGACACCCTATGGGATGGGCGCCCCGGTCCCGCAGCCGACACACGCGCGGGTTGTCTCCGGCTCCCGATCACCGGCGAAGGTGGTCTTGGCGGTCGCCTTGCGCCGGCTTCCGGGTGCGCCGACCATGGGGGTCGGGAGGTCGCCATGGCTTACCTGATCCCGCCGATGGAGGACGAGACACCGCCGGAGTTCATCGCCTTCGTGGCCGCGCGGCACGACATGCTGCTCGGCGAGGCGGCCCGGCTGACCGGCGGCGAGCGCTCGGCGCCGGAGCTGTGCATGCAGGTGCTGACCGACCTGGCCGGCCGGTGGCGCTGGCTGACCTGGATCAGCCGCCTCACCCGCCGCGACGCCGCGGCGCAACTCCTGGACCGTCGCCTGACCGCCCGGACCAGGCAGTGGCGCGAGGATCAGATCTACCCGGTCGAGGTCCAGGTCCTGCGCGACCACGACCAGAGCCTGCACACGGTGGCGGTCCCGTCCACCGCGACGGTGCAGTATGAGCGCCCGCCGGCGCCGGCTCACGAATCGGTCGCTCAGCAACTCGCGGCGCTGCTGCCCTCCACGGTGCGGGCCGGCACCGGGGTCATCGCCGAGGCGGAGATCGCCTGGGTGCACGCCTACCGCCGCTACCTGTGGCGCCGCTACTGCACCGTGGGCGGCGGCATGGTCTTCCTGATCGGCGGCATGGTCCAGTTCATGTCGCAGTTCTCCGCCACTACCTGAGCACCCGCAAAAGCGCCGGTGGCAATCTCTTGCTCGGTCTTCGCGTAGTAGCTGCTGTTCGCGATCAGCAGAGTCTCGGCAAGCACCGGCTCACAGACGGACAGCAGTCCGCGATCCTCGATCTCGTCCCAGCCGGGGTCAGCTTGCTTGCGCATGATGCGGGTCAGCGCGCTGGTATCGACCAGATATCTCGTTCTTCGGCAGCGTCCAGTTGACTGAAGTCGAAAGCACCGGCTTCATACCTCTCATTCAGGCGCGCGCGTGCGGCTCTGCGCTTTTCTCTCTCCTGCTCGACCAGGCGTCGGAGCGCCTCGTTGATCGCGGCGTTGGAGGAATGGGCAGAGAAGTGCCGTTGCGCCTCAGCGAGGAGATCGCTGTCGATCTCTTCCTCGGTGATGGGGCCGGTCGCCAGGTCGGTCAAAGCGCCCTCCTGTGGATCGGTCACTTCCAACCCCCTCACCGCACTAGTCGCTTGGACAGGCGTCACGCGTCAATGGCTGCCATCACTTCGTCGCTCACGTCGAGGTTCGCGTAGATGTTCTGGACGTCGTCGCAGTCCTCGAGGACGTCGATGAGTTTGAAGCACTTGCGGGCCGCTTCCTCGTCCACCGGGACCGTCATGGTCGGGACCAGCGAGGATTCCGCCGAGTCGTACTCGATGCCGGCGTCCTGCAGCGCCGTGCGGACCGCGACCAGGTCGGTCGGCTCGCTGACCACCTCGAACGAGTCGCCCAGGTCGTTGATCTCCTCGGCGCCGGCGTCCAGCACCGCCATCATGAGGTCGTCCTCGGACAGGCCGGCCTTCGGGACGATGATCACGCCCTTGCGGTTGAACAGGTACGACACGCTGCCGGCGTCGGCGAAGGTGCCGCCGTTGCGGGTCAGCGCCGTCCGGACCTCGGTGGCCGCGCGGTTGCGGTTGTCGGTCAGGCACTCGATGAGCAGCGCCACGCCGTTGGGGCCGTAACCCTCGTACATGATGGTCTGCCAGTCGGCGCCGCCGGCCTCCAGGCCGGAGCCGCGCTTGACCGCGTTGTCGATGTTGTTGTTCGGGACCGAGCTCTTCTTGGCCTTCTGGATGGCGTCGTAGAGCGTCGGGTTGCCGGCCGGGTCACCACCGCCGGTGCGGGCCGCGACCTCGATGTTCTTGATCAGCTTGGCGAACATCTTGCCGCGCTTGGCGTCGATGACAGCTTTCTTGTGCTTCGTCGTCGCCCATTTGGAGTGGCCGGACATGCAAAACCTCCGTGTTTACCGTGCGTCTTCGGCCTGCCCTTCCAACCGCCCGGCCGCCGTCCTGCAACGGACTATGACTGACGAACGATCTCGACGAAGTACCGGTGGACGCGGAGGTCGCCGGTGAGCTCCGGGTGGAAAGCCGTGGCGAGCAGGTTCCCCTGCCGAACGGCGACAATCCTACCGGCGGCGGGCCCGGACGTGACGCGGCCCAGCACGCTGACTTCCGGGCCGACCTGCTCGACCCAGGGAGCGCGGATGAAAACGGCGTGGAAGTCGTCACCGGGAATGTCGTCGATGGCCACGCCGGCCTCGAACGAGTCGACCTGCCGCCCGAACGCGTTGCGCCGCACTGTCATGTCGATCCCGGCGAAGGACTCCTGGTCGGGGCGCCCGTCCAGCACGGTCGTGGCCAGCATGATCATGCCGGCGCAGGAGCCGTAGACGGGCATCCCGCCGGCGATCCGCTTCCGGATCGGCTCGAGCAGCCCGAACGTGATGGCCAGGTTGCTCATGGTAGTGGACTCGCCGCCGGGGATCACCAGGGCGTCGACCTGGTCGAGCTCCTCCGGGCGGCGGACCGGCCGGGCGAGGACGTCGCTCTCGGCCAGGGCGGACAGGTGTTCCCGCACGTCGCCCTGCAGGGCGAGCACTCCGATGTTCATCGAACCCTTCTTAGATTTTCGCCACTCACGCAGAAGGAAGGGCGCAGGGTCCTGTTCTGGAGCGACAGCTCCTCGGGGCCCTGCGCCCGGCCTCGGCGTGAGCGACGGTCAGCACCATGCAACCAGGCACGACATCTGGATTTTGAAGTTGAGGCCTACCAGCCCCGCTCGGCGAGCCGGTGCGGCTGCGGGATCTCCTCGACGTTGATGCCGACCATGGCCTCACCCAGCCCGCGCGACACCTTGGCGATCACGTCGGGGTCGTCGTGGAAGGTGACGGCCTTGACGATCGCGGCGGCCCGCTGGGCGGGGTTGCCGGACTTGAAGATGCCGGAGCCGACGAACACGCCCTCGGCGCCGAGCTGCATCATCATCGCCGCGTCGGCCGGGGTGGCGATGCCACCCGCAGTGAACATGACCACCGGCAGCTTGCCGGCCGCGGCGACCTCCTTGACCAGGTCGTACGGCGCCTGCAGCTCCTTGGCCGCGACGAACAGCTCGTCCTCGGCCAGCGAGGTCAGCCGGCGGATCTCCCCGCGGATGGTACGCATGTGCGTGGTGGCGTTCGAGACGTCGCCGGTGCCGGCCTCACCCTTGGAGCGGATCATGGCCGCCCCCTCGGTGATCCGGCGCAACGCCTCACCGAGATTGGTGGCGCCGCAGACGAACGGCACGGTGAAAGCCCACTTGTCGATGTGGTTGGCATAGTCGGCCGGCGTCAGCACCTCGGACTCGTCGACATAGTCGACCCCGAGCGACTGCAGCACCTGCGCCTCGACGAAATGCCCGATCCGCGCCTTGGCCATGACCGGGATGGAGACGGCGCTGATGATCCCGTCGATCATGTCAGGATCACTCATCCGCGAAACGCCACCCTGGGCCCGGATATCGGCCGGCACCCGCTCGAGCGCCATGACCGCAACCGCGCCGGCATCCTCAGCGATCTTGGCCTGCTCCGGCGTGACCACATCCATGATCACACCACCCTTGAGCATCTCGGCCATCCCCCGCTTCACGCGAGCGGTGCCGGTGACGGAAGTGGGGCTCTCAGAGCTGGACACAGCGAAGACTCCTTAAGAGGTGTGATCTGAGCGGAATTTTACGGCGGGTGGGGGGTGCCGCCGATGGCCAATCAACCCCAAGGTGGCCTGCTCGGGGGTGGCTTGGGAGATCCGTACCTCAAGATCAAAGTTCAAGTTCAAGTTCAAGGTCATGTCGTGCGTGGGTGAGGGGTGGTGACCGTCGCTCCCGCCGAGAGCGGTCGCTGCGCTCCCTGCCTTGTGCGGGACCACTCGCCCTTGCCCGCGCGGCGGGCACCCCCCGGCTACGCCTCCACCCACCCGCCGCTGCGCGGCGCGGCGCATTACGCGCCGCCCTGCGGCGCGGTCACCTCGGCCCGACACGACCCGGCCCGACACCGCCCGGGGCGACCCGACGCGGCCCGGCTCTACCCGACGCGGCCCGACGCGGCCCGGCGCGGTCTGGCGCGGCTCCACCGGACGCGGCGCGGCGCGACCCGACGCAACCCGGCGCGACGCCACCCGGCCCGGCGCGACCAGGCCCGGCGCGACCAGGCGCGACCCTGCCCAGCGCGGCGCGACGCAGCCCGGCGCGACCGGCGCGACCCGGCGCGACCCGGCCCAACGCGGCGCAACGCAGCCCGGCGCGACCAGGCCCGGCGCGACCAGGCCCGGCGCGACCAGGCGCGACCCTGCCCAGCGCGGCGCGACGCAGCCCGGCGCGACCCGGCGCGACCCGGCCCAACGCGGCGCAACGCAGCCCGGCGCGACCAGGCGCGGCGCAACCGACTCGGCACGATCCGGCGCGGCGCGGCGCGGCGCGGCCCGGCCCGACCCAGCGCGGCGCGGCGCGGCGCGGCGCGGCGCAACCGACTCGGCCCGATCCGGCGCGGCCCGATCCGGCCAAGCGCGACCGGGAGATCTTGGTAAGAAACGGTCGCTATAGGGACCGTACTTTTCCAAGATCTACTCACTGATCCCCATATGAAGATCCACTGGGCTGGGCTGGGCTGGGCTGGGCTGGGCAAGGCAAGGCGAGGCCCGGCCGAGGAGGGCCGCGCCGAGCCCGGCGGAGAAGGACCAGGCCCGGCGGAGAAGGACCGCGCCGAGCAGGACCGGTCCGGGTCGGCCGGGCAGGCAGGCAGGCAGGCACATTGCAGGCTGGCGCAGGTGGTCGGCGCAAGCGGTTGTCGTGCTACCTGCCGTGGGCATGCGAAAGGGCCGCCCATCGGGCGGCCCTTCGTCGTGCGGGGAGATTCAGCCGACCAGCGTCGGGATCTTCTCGAACAGCTGCGTCGTGAAGGTGACCATCTCGTGCAACATCCAGTTCCCCGAGAACAAGATCGCCGCACCCACACCCACCGCCTTCGGGACGAACGACAGCGTCGCCTCCTGGATCTGGGTCACCGACTGGAACAACGAGATCGCAAAACCGATCAGCAACGCCGTCAACAGCACCGGCGCGCACATCTTCGCGGCGATGGTCATGGCCTGCAGCCCCAGCTCAACGATCTGCGTGTCCGTCATGCCATCCCCTTCGGGCCCCCGCAGAAGCCGGGGAGCGCAGAATGGGCGCACCACGGTTGCCGTTCGGTTCAGGCGTCCGGAAACCTCAAGTCGAGACCGGGACCGGTGGTTCGGGCGCCGGGCGCTGGGTCACCGTCAGTGGCTCCGGGAAGATCGGCTCGACGATCTCGAAGTAGCGGGGGCGTTCGTAGTGCCGGGCCATCCTCAGCAGCCGCACCAGCGGACGCCGGCGGGCGGTCAGGGCGTCGCGGACCAGGTCGGTGTGCACCTGACGGGCCAGGACCACCCGGCGGCTGGTCGCCACCAGGGTGCGGGTCGCGGCGTCCGTGCCGGTCAGCCGGACTGCCTGCAACTGGCGGGTCAGGTCGTTCTCCGCCGCCTCGCGCTCGTCGGGCTCCGCGTCCAGGGCCAGGCGCGCCGCTGCGTACAGCTCGATGAACTCCGTGTTCTCCGCTACCACCGCTGCGGCGGCCGCGCGGCGCAGCAGGTGGGCGTCCAGGGCCCGGCCGGCGGAGGCGGCGCGGACGTGTACGCGCTCCACCCGGTGGGCCGTCCAGGCCAGGTACGCCGACAGCACAGCCGCCACCGCAAGCGCACCCATGACCCACCACATGCGGGGCATCGTAGTGCCGTTTTGTGTCGGAGAGTTACGTCCCGGACCGTGGTTCGGCCCACTCTTCGTCGAAAACGCGACCGTCCGTAGCCTCGATCGCCGTCGCGTATACCTCGAGTACACGGTTGGCTACGCTGGGCCAGTCGAAGGTCTTCACCACTTCGCGGGCGCACTCGGCCAGCATGGCCCGGCGTTGCGGGTCGTCCAGCAGTTCCGCCAGCACCGCCGTCAATGCCCCGGTGTCGCCGGTCGGGAAGAGCGCCCCGGCCCGGCCGCCGTCGAGCACCCGGCGGAACGCGTCGAGGTCACTGGCCGCGATCGTCGCGCCGGCCGCCATCGCCTCGGTGAGGATCATGCCGAAGGACTCGCCGCCCGTGTTCGGGGCCACGTAGACGTCCACGCTGCGCAGCATCCGGGCCTTGTCGGCCTCGCTGACCAGCCCCAGGAACTCCACCCTGGGGTGCAGGTCGGGCGGGATCCCGTCGTACAGGTCGCCGCGGTCGCCGGGGCCGGCCACCAGCAGGCGCAGGCCGGGCCGTTGCCGGGCGAGCGTGACGAACGCCGTACGCAGCAGCTCGAAGCCCTTGCGCGACTCGGTGAAGCGGCCCAGGAAGCCCAGCGTGCCGTCCTCGCCCGGCCAGCCCGGCAGGGGCTGCGCGGTGGCGAACTTGGCCACCGCGACCCCGTTGGGGATCTCCACCGCGCCGCCGCCGATGTGCTCGACCTGCACCTTGCGGGCCAGCTCACTGACCGCGATGCGGGCGGTGATCTTCTCGACCACCGGCTGGAGGAAGCCCTGGGCCGCGGCCAGCGCGCGGGACCGGACCATCGCGGTGTGGAAGGTCGCCACGACCGGTCCGCGCGCAGAGAGAACCGCCAGCAGCGACAGGCTCAGCGTGAGCGGCTCGTGCACGTGCAGCACGTCGAACTGGCCGCGGGCCAGCCAGCGGCGGACCCGCGCGGTCGACACCGGGCCGAAGGCGATCCGGGCCACCGACCCGTTGTACGGCAGCGGCATCGCCCGCCCCGCCGCCACCACGTACGGCGGCAGCTCCGCGTCCTCGTCCGCCGGCGCCAGCACGCTGACCTCGTGGCCGAGCGTGATCAGCGCCTCGGCGAGGTCGACGATGTGGTTCTGCACGCCGCCCGGCACGTCGAACGAGTACGGCGAGACGATGCCGATCCGCACGCTGCCCCGCCCTCAGACCCGGGCGCTCTGGTCGAGCCACAGTTTCTGCAGCATGTGCCAGTCCTGCGGGTGCTCGGCGATACCCAGCGCGAACGCGTCGGCCAGCCGCTGAGTGGTGATCTTGACCCGGACGTCGAGGGCGCCCTCGTCCGGCTCGGGCAGCTCGATGCGGCGGATCCGGCCGAGCGAGCCCGTCGGGGTGAACCACAGATCGGCCGCGTACAGCGGGGCCCCCGTGCGCAGCGCCAGGATCGCGGGGCCGGCCGGCATCCGGGTGCGGCCGCCGAAGAACTGCACCTCGATGCCGCGGGCGGACAGGTCACGGTCGGCGAGCAGGGGTACCGCGTACCCCTGGGTGGCTTTCTCGGCGAGCACGTCCAGCGGTGGCCGCTGGCCGCCGGTGAGCGGGAGCACCTCCATGCCGAGCTTCTCGCGGTAGGCGATGAAGCGCTCGAACAGCCCCTCGGGCTTGAGCCGCTCCATCACCGTGATCATCCGGTAGTCGTGCGAGACGAGCCAGGCGGCGGCCGCGTCCCAGTTGGCCATGTGCGGCAGCGCCAGGATCGCGCCCTTGCCCTCGCCCAGGACGCGGTGGAACTCGTCCGCGTTGACCAGGTCGAAGTCGCGCAGGAAGTCGGCCCGGCTCTGCGAGGGCAGCCGGAACGCCTCCATCCAGTACCGGGCGTACGAGCGCAGCCCGGCCCGGACCAGCTCGTCGAGCTCGGCCTCCGGCATGTCGGGGCCGACGACCATGCGCAGGTTGCGGCGCAGCCGCTGGGTGCTCGGCCCGTTGGCTCTGGCCGCCCGGTCGGCGCCCCGGTTGAAGACGGCGCGGGCGGCGCGCAGCGGCAGCATCCGCGTCACCCGCCAGCCGGCGGCGTAACCCAGCTCGGTCAGCTGATCCCGCCGCGAACTCACGCCGGACCGTCCGGCTCGGCCGGACCAGCCGGCGCGCCCGGCTCGCCGGCGGCAGCGGGCCCGGCCGGGACCACGTCCGACTTGGCCGCGTGGATCAGCCGCTGGAAGACCGTGATGATCGACAGCACCGACAGCACCCAGAGCGCGGCCGGCAGGCCCCACTCCAGCCCGGCGGCGCCCAGCAGACCGCCGACACCCACGATGAGCAGGCGTTCGAGGCGCTCGGCGATGCCGACGTCGGCGTCCAGGCCGAGGCTCTGGGCACGGGCCTTGACGTAGGAGACGACCTGGCCGAAGGCGAGCGAGACCAGCGCGGCGACCATGCCGCCGTACGGGTTGCCCTCGCCGGCCAGGTAGTAGGCGACGGCGCCGAAGACCGCGGCGTCGGCGATCCGGTCCATCGACGAGTCCAGCAGGGCGCCGAACTTGCCCGACGGTCCCCGCAGGCGGGCCATCGTGCCGTCGAGCGCGTCGGTGAGCGCGGAGGCGGTGACGATCACGGTGCCCCAGAACAGCTCGCCCCGGGCGCCGAAGCCCAGGGCGCCGATCAGGACGCCGACGGTGCCGGCGACGGTCACCGCGTTCGGGGTGACCCCGAGGCGGAGCAAGAGGCGGGCGGTCGGATGGAGGACGTACGACGAGAGGGCGCGGGCGGGCACGCTGACGATCTTTGCCATGGCCGTCCCACCATAACGGCGTGCGGGGAGAACCCGGTACGGCGTGCGTCACGCGTCGCCGGATCGTCATGAAAGGCCGGTTGCCGACTACAAAGGGTTGCGGGGGCGACTGCGCTGGGTGTCAGATCCAAGGACGGGGGGCGTAACAGCCAGGAATGCCCGCCCGGTTCCCGCGGCAGCCGACGGGGTCGGGAGAATGGGCGCCGACCGCGGCTGCCGACAGGAGGGCGTCACCATGACGCAGAAGACCCAGGAGAAAGGGCTCACCGCACCGGTGGTGACCGAGCCCGGCAGAGTACGCAACGTGGTGCTGGTGGGCCACTCCGGCGCGGGCAAGACGACCCTGGTCGAGGCGCTGCTCGCGGCGACCGGCACGATCTC
The DNA here is from genome assembly GCF_018332655.1 of Actinoplanes auranticolor. Taxonomy (GTDB): domain Bacteria; phylum Actinomycetota; class Actinomycetes; order Mycobacteriales; family Micromonosporaceae; genus Actinoplanes; species Actinoplanes auranticolor. The sequence goes on from NZ_BOQL01000037.1 coordinate 35,310, forward strand.
GCGTGCGGGCACGGTGGCGGACGGCACCACGGTGACCGACCACGACCCTGCGGCCGTACGCCAGCAGCGGTCCGTCTCCCTCTCGTGCGCCCCGCTGGTGCACGAAGGAGTGAAGATCAACCTGCTCGACACCCCCGGCTACGCCGACTTCGTGGGTGAGCTGCGCGCCGGCCTGCGGGCCGCGGACGCCGCCGTCTTCGTGGTCTCGGCGGTCGACGGCGTGGACGAGGCGACCGTCGCTCTCTGGGAGGAGTGCGCCGCGATCGGCATGCCCCGGGCCGTGACGATCACCCGGCTCGACCATCCGCGCGCCGACTACGAGGGCACACTGCAGGACTGCCAGGAGGCGTTCGGCGAGAACGTCATGCCGATCTACCAGCCCATGCTCGGTGACGACGGCGCCGCCATCGCCGGCCTGCTGGGCCTGGTCACGCTGCGGGTCCTGGACTACTCGACCGGCTATCCGCCGCGGGTCGGCGAGGCCGAGCGCGAGCACCTGACCCCGATCAAGGACGACCGCGACCTGCTCATCGAGGGGATCATCGCCGAGAGCGAGGACGAGACCCTGATGGACCGGTACGTCGCCGGCGAGCTGATCAGCACCGAGACGCTGGTACCGGACCTGGAGAAGGCCGTCGCCCGCGGCACCTTCTACCCGGTCATCCCGGTCTGCGCCGCGACCGGCGTCGGCCTGGACGCCCTGCTCGACGGCCTGGTCAGCGCCGCGCCGTCGCCGCTGGAGCACGACCTGCCGGTGGTCACCGGGGTGGACGGCAGCCCTCGCCCGCCGCTGACCTGCGACCCGGACGGCCCGCTGGTGGCCGAGGTGGTCAAGACCACGATCGACCGGCACGTCGGCCGGGTCTCGCTGGTCCGGGTCTTCTCCGGCACCCTGCGCCCCGAGCTGACCGTGCACGTCTCCGGGCACGGCCTCACCGAGCGGGGACATCCCGACCACGACGCCGACGAACGGATCGCGCACGTCTACTCCCCGCTCGGCGCGCAGCTGCGCGAGGTGCCGGCCTGCGTGGCCGGGGACATCTGCGCGATCACCAAGTCGGGCAGCGCCGAGACCGGTGACACCATCTCGGCCAAGGACCAGCCCCTGCTCATGGAGCCGTGGACGATGCCGGAGCCGCTGCTGCCGATCGCGGTGGTCGCCCGGACCCGTTCCGACGAGGACGCCCTGGCCAAGAACCTGGCCCGGCTGGTCGCCGGCGATCCCACGCTGCGACTGGAACGCAATCCCGACACCCACCAGCAGGTGCTCTGGTGCATGGGTGAGTCGCACGCCGACGTGGTCCTCGAACGACTGCGCTCCGGCGGCGTGGAGCTGGACACCGAGCCGGTGAAGGTGTCCCTGCGCGAGACCTTCAGCGCCCCGGCGCAGGGTCACGGCCGGCACGTCAAGCAGTCCGGCGGGCACGGCCAGTACGCGGTCTGCTCCATCCAGGTCGAGCCGCTGCCGCGCGGCAGCGGCTTCGAGTTCGTGGACAAGGTCGTGGGCGGCGCGGTGCCGCACAACTACATCCCGTCGGTGGAGAAGGGGGTACGCGCCCAGCTCGAACGGGGCATCGTCGCCGGTTACCCCGTGGTCGACCTGCGGGTGACGCTGGTGGACGGCAAGGCGCACAGCGTCGACTCCTCCGACGCCGCGTTCCAGACCGCCGGGGCGCTGGCCCTGCGGACCGCCGCCGAGCAGGGTCAGGTGACGCTGCTCGAACCGGTCGACGAGATCGTGGTGCGGGTGCCGGACACCTACGTCGGCCCGGTGATGAGCGACCTGTCCGGGCGCCGGGGCCGGCCGCTGGGCACCGAGGTGACCGAGGACGGGGAGCACAGCCTGGTCCGGGCCGAGGTGCCGGCCACCGAGCTGGTCCGCTATGCGGTCGAGCTGCGGGCGCTCACCTCGGGGGCGGGCACCTTCACCCGCGCGTACGCCCGGCACGAGCCGATGCCGGCGCACCTGGCCGACGCCGTCCGCAAGGAGCACGCGAGCCGGTAGATCCGCTCACGCGACCGGCGCCATCGGGTAGGACGGCAGCTCGATGGCGTTGGCCGCGTCGTGCAGCGGCCGGGTGACCCGCTCGATGAGCTGCCGCTCGAGCGGGTGGTGCGGGCCCTAAGCCTCGCCCCAGGCCTTCACCAGTAGGGCGCGGGTGTCGCCGAGCATCTGCGGCAGCACCTTGGTCCGGCCGATCACCGGCATGAAGTTGCCGTCACCGCCCCACCGCGGCACCACGTGCTGGTGCAGGTGCGCCGCGATCCCGGCGCCGGCCACGGCCCCCTGGTTCATCCCCAGGTTGAAGCCGTGCGGGCTGCTGGCCTGCCGGATGACCCGCATCGCCCGCTGGGTGAAACCGGCCAGCTCGACCGTCTCGGCGTCGGTCAGCTCGGTGTAGTCGGCGACGTGCCGGTACGGGCAGACCAGCAGATGCCCCGGGTTGTACGGGTACAGATTGAGCACCGCGAAGACGTGCTCACCGCGGGCCACCACGAGGCTCTCCCCCTCGTCGAGCCCGGGCGCCACGCAGAACGGGCAGTCGGCCGGCGCCTCGTAGCCACCCTCGGGCCGGTCCGCACCCGAGATGTAGGCCATCCGGTGCGGTGTCCAGAGCCGGTCGAGACCGTCCCGGTCCCCTGCGTCACTCACGCCTCCACCCTAGTCAGCCGGGCCGGCCCCCGCCCGGTGCGCGCCTGGCATCGACGTCCGTCATAGAGTGTCGGCGATCAATGTGAGGTGGACGAGCATGCGTGGGACACACATCCGGCACCGTCGCGGTGTCCTGGTCATCCTGATCGTCGCGGTGCTGGTCGCCGGCGTGACGGTGGCCGTCGTCGGCGCGCTGCGGACCGGCGACGAGGCACCGGTGGCACCGGCCGCGGCACCGGCCGACCCCGGGCGCCGCCCCTGGCAGGTGACCCTCGACGTCGACGAGACCTCCGGCTACGTCGTCACGGCCAGCGTCACCGACGGCGACCGGCAGACCCTCACCGTGCAGAACCTCGGCCTGGGCGACGGCCCCGACGGCACGTACGGCGGCGAGGTGACCGCCTTCTCGCCGGGCACGCTGGACGAGAGCCAGTTCCGCAAGGCCGAGCAGATCGACGACTTCCGGTACCTGACCGCCTTCTCCTTCGCCGGGCACACCACCGGGGAGACCGAGCCGTGGCAGACCCCGGCGGTGGGCCGGCGGGACCCGTCGGGCACCTGGATCGTGGTCTACGCCGACCGCGCCCGCGCCGAGGGCAGGATCGCCCGCTCGGACCTGCTGAAGCTGGCCGCAGCCGTGACCCTCGGCTCCCCGCGCGACCTGCGGCTGCCGCTGCGCCTGGGCGTCGCCCTGCCCAAGGGCCTGCAGCTCACCTACGTGCGCTCGCCGGACCACCGGATCGACCGCGGGCAGGCGGCGGCGGGCTTCAGCACCGTCTCCCGCGCCCCGTCGGGTGCGGCTGTCTACACCGGACTGCCGGGCGGGCTGGAGGTCGCCGTGCTGACCGAGGCCCGGGACGCGGCCTGGGCGGACAAACGGGCGACGCTGACCGGCCGGACCCAGGTCGGCAAACTGCCGGCCTGGTACGAGCCACGCGGCCGGCTCATCGTGGAGGCGGAGCACTGCGTCGTCACGGTCGAGTCGCTCTTTCCCCGCCCCGAACTGGACCGGATGATCGAGGACCTCACCATCGGCGACTGTGCCGACCCGGACTCCTGGATCCCGCCGCTGAGCTGACGCGGGACCCAGGAGGCGCGGGGACGTCTCAGGCCGCGGACGGCCCGGTGTTGACCCGGCTGCGCACGATCTCGACGACGTGCGCGACCGCCTCGTCCAGCGGCACGCCGTTGCGCTGCGAGCCGTCGCGGTAGCGGAAGGACACCGTGCCGCCGTTCACGTCGTCGTCGCCGGCGATCGCCATGAACGGGATCTTCTGCTGCTGCGCGGTGCGGATCTTCTTCTGCATCCGGTCGTCGGAGTAGTCGACCTCGGCCCGGATGCCCTCCCGGCGGAGCCGGGCGACGAACTCACCGAGGTAGTCGGCGTGGTCGTCGCGGATCGGGATGCCGACCACCTGCACCGGGGCCAGCCAGGCCGGGAACGCGCCCGCGTAGTGCTCGGTCAGCACGCCGAAGAAGCGCTCGATCGAGCCGAACAGCGCCCGGTGGATCATGATCGGTCGCTTGCGGGTGCCGTCTGCCGCCGAGTACTCCAGCTCGAAGCGCTCCGGCAGGTTGAAGTCGAGCTGGATGGTCGACATCTGCCAGGTCCGGCCGATCGCGTCCTTGGCCTGCACGCTGATCTTCGGACCGTAGAACGCCGCGCCGCCCGGGTCCGGCACCAGGTCCAGTCCGGACTCGGTGGCCACCCGGCGCAGGGTCTCGGTGGCGCGCTCCCAGTTCTCGTCCGTGCCGACCGACTTCTCCGGGTTGCGGGTGGACAGCTCCAGGTAGAAGTCGTCCAGGCCGTAGTCCTTGAGCAGCTGGAGCACGAAGGTCAGCAGCGAGGTGAGCTCGGCCTCCATCTGCTCCTCGGCGCAGAAGATGTGCGCGTCGTCCTGGGTCATGCCGCGGACCCGGGTGAGGCCGTGGATCACGCCGGACTTCTCGTAGCGGTAGACGGTGCCGAACTCGAACATGCGCAGCGGCAGCTCGCGGTAGGACCGGCCGCGGGACCGGAAGATCAGGTTGTGGAACGGGCAGTTCATCGGCTTGAGGTAGTAGTTCGCGCCCTCCATCTCCATGGGCGGGAACATGCCGTCGGCGTACCAGTCGAGGTGTCCGGACGTCTCGAACAGGTTGGCCTTGGTGATGTGCGGGGTGTTGACGAACGCGTACCCCGCCTCCTCGTGCTTGCTGCGCGAGTAGTTCTCCATCTCGCGCCGGATGATGCCGCCCTTGGGGTGGAACACCGGCAGGCCCGAGCCGAGCTCGTCCGGGAAGGAGAACAGGTCCAGGTCGGCGCCCAGCTTGCGGTGGTCGCGGCGGGCGGCCTCCTCCAGCAGCTTCAGGTACGCCTTCAGCTCGTCACGGGTCGGCCACGCGGTGCCGTAGACCCGCTGCAGCTGCGGATTCTTCTCACTGCCCCGCCAGTACGCGGCCGCGGAGCGCATCAGCTTGAAGGCGCCGATCAGCCGGGTCGTCGGCAGATGCGGGCCGCGGCACAGGTCGCCCCAGACGCGCTTGCCGTCCTTGTCGATGTTGTCGTAGTGGGTCAGCTCGCCGGCGCCGACCTCCATGACCTCGTCCGCGTCCACCTCGCCTTTGATGTCGACCAGCTCGAGCTTGTACGGCTCGTTCGCCAGCTCCACCTTGGCCTCGTCGAGCGAGCCGTACTCGCGGCGCCGGAACGTCTGACCGGACTTGACGATCTCCTGCATCCGCTTCTCGAGCTTGGCCAGGTCGTCGGGCTGGAACGGCTTGGCCACGTCGAAGTCGTAGTAGAAGCCGTTCTCGATCGGCGGGCCGATGCCGAGCCTGGCCTCCGGGAAGACGTCCTGCACGGCCTGGGCCAGCACGTGCGCGGTCGAGTGCCGCAGCACGTTGAGCCCGTCCGGCGAGTCCAGCGGCACCGGGGTGACCTCGGTGTCCAGCTCCGGAGCCCAGTCCAGGTCGCGCAGCCGGCCCGCCGGGTCACGGACGACCACGATCGCCTTCGGACCGGCGGCGGGCAGGCCGGCGGCGGCCACCGCGTCGGCCGCCGTCGTCCCGGCCGGGACGACCAGGCCCTCGGCGGGGGTACGGGGTGCAGACACGGTGGTTCTCCTTTGCGTGAAAAGCGGGGTCGAGCACGATGCTAGTAGGTCGGTTTGCTCACGCCTCGCGCGACGCGGTCACCCAGTCGGGCAGCTCCTCGCGGGCCGCCAGCCAGGCCGCCGGGATCCCCTCCACCCCGGTGTACGCGGCGACGATGCCCCCGGCCATCGCGGCGGTGGTGTCCACATCCCCGCCCGCGGTCACGCACGCGGTGATCGCGGCCGGATAGTCGCCGAGGTGCCGGGCGGCCACCCAGACGGCGAACGGCACCGAGTCCTGCGCCGTCGACCGTGAGCCGGTGCCGAGCTCGTACGCCGCCTCGGCGGCGTCGGTGATCCGCTGGGCCCGGTGCAGGCCGTCCTGCACGTGCCCCGGAGCGACCCACCCCGCGACGGCCGCGAGGAACTGTGCCGGCTCGGGCGGGTGACCGTCGAGGCGGGCCGCCGCCGCGATCGCCGCCGCGACGGTGACCGCCACCCCGCCGGCGATGCCCTCGGGGTGGGCGTGGGTGACCTCGGCCGCCCGGGCGCCCTGGGCCGCGGCGTGGGCCAGCGAGTCGGCGTGCCAGGCACCGATCGGCGCGGCCCGCATGGCCGCGCCGTTGCCGGCGGAGCCCTGCCCGTCGAAGGCGGCGGCGGCCGCGATCGGCCACGGGGTGCCCTCGCGGATCTGCCGGAGCATCACCACGGCGCCCGGTCCGTAGCCGCGGTAGGCGTCGAAATGCCGGCCGAGCAGGTCGGCGAAGTGGTCCCGGTCGAGGCTGAGCTCGTCACTGGCGGTCAGGGCGGTGACCAGGCAGCAGGCTTCCTCGGTGTCGTCGGTCCACGGCCACGGCGGGGTGGGCAGGTGGCCGCGGGTGAGGTCGGCGGCATGGTGGCCGGGGACGAAATACTGGGCGCCGAGCGCGTCGCCGACCGAGAGACCGGCCAGGCTGTCGGTGGCGAGGGCCAGACGTGCGTCGGGAAAGAGTGTGAAGGTCATCGGTACCGTCATCCTATAGCGTCCGGTTTCCGGTGACTGTGAGTGATCGACGGCTGCCTCTGAATGACGGATTCGGCATGGCTTGCCAAGGGCAGTACCTTCTCTGCATGGCCACGGTGTTGCTCGTCGAAGACGACCACGTCGTGCGCGGCGCCATGCTCCGGTCGCTGGCCGATCGGGGGCACGCCGTGCACGCCGTCGGCACGGCGCTGGACGCCCTGCGCCGCGTGGCCGCCGAGACCCCCGACCTGGTGGTGCTCGACCTGGGCCTGCCCGACCTGGACGGCTCGGACGCGCTGCGCATGCTGCGCGGCATCACCGATGTCCCGATCATCATCGCCACCGCCCGCGACGACGAGCAGACCGTCGTGCGGCTGCTGCGGGCCGGGGCCGACGACTACATGGTCAAGCCGTTCACCGGCGCCCACCTCGACGCGCGGATCACCACGGTGCTGCGCCGCGTCGGCCGGGCCAGCCGGACCGCCCAGCCCGCCGTGCACGAGGTCGGCGAGCTGCGGGTGGACGTCGGCGAACGCAGCGCCAGCCTGGCCGACCAGCCACTGGCACTGACCCGCAAGGAATTCGACCTGCTGGCGTACCTGGCCGCCCGCCCGGGCCGGGTCGTGTCGCGCCGTGAGCTGTTGGAGGAGGTATGGCGACAGCCGTCAGTCGGCGAGGACCAGACGATCGACGTGCATCTGTACTGGCTACGTCGGAAACTGGGCGAATCCGCGGCGAAGCCTCGTTACCTGCGCACCGTGCGGGGGGTCGGATTCCGGTTGGTGGCGCCGGACTGAGGGCGCGGCTGGCCTACGTCAGCGCCGCCACCACCGCCATCGCCGCTCTCGCATTCCTGGTCCCGCTGGGCTGGGAGCTGCGGGAGAACCACCGTGACCGGGCCATGTCCGCGGCCGAGCAGCGCAGTGCCCTGGTCGCCGGCGCGATCGCCGCGGGGGCGAACAAGAAGAACGTCGACGCCGCGGTCAAGACGGCCGGCGGCGGGCTGGTCGTGCACCCGCCGGACACCGTGGCCAACACCCGGGTCGGTGCCGACGACATCCTGGACGCGGCCAAGGGCACCGAGGCGCTGGTGCTCGAGGCCGACGACGGGCTGGTGCGCCTGGAGCCGGTCCGCGTCGGCGCCAAGACCTCCGTGGTCGAGGCCTTCGTCAGCGACGAGGAGCTCGGCGCGGGTACGGCCCGGGACTGGTGGATCCTGCTCGGCATCATGCTCGGGCTGGTCCTGGGCTCGGTGATCGTGGTCGACCGGCTGGCCCGCGGCGCGGTCGCCTCGGTGCGCAACCTGGTGCACGCGGCGATGGCCGTCGGCGGCGGTGACCTCGGCGTGCGCATCCAGCCCTCCGGCCCGCGCGAGCTGGCCGAGGCCGGGTACGCGTTCAACCGGATGGCCGACCGCCTGGTCACCTCCCGCACCAGCGAGCGTGAGCTGGTCGCCGACCTGTCGCACCGGCTGCGCACCCCGCTGACCGTGCTGCGCCTGGACGCCGAGGCGCTCGACCCCGACGACACCCACATCGGCGAGTTCTCCGCGGCGGAGCTGGACCGCCGCCGCGGCATCCGGCGCATCCGGCAGGCCATCGTCACCCTGGAGGGTGAGGTCGACCAGCTCATCAACACCACCCGGCAGGCCGTCGCCGCCCAGGTCGCGGCGCCCGAGGAGGGGCTCTGCGACGCCAGCGAGGTGGTCCGCGACCGGATGGTCTTCTGGTCCGCGCTCGCCGGCGACCAGGACCGCCAGTACCGGGTGGTGGGCGCGCACCTGCGCATCCCGGTGCCGGTGGCCCGGGCGGAGCTGGCCGCGGCGCTGGACGCCGTGCTCGGCAACGTCTTCCGCTACACCCCGCAGGGCACCGCGTTCGAGGTGGGCATCAGCCGCCGCGACGGCTGGGTCGCGCTGCGGGTCGACGACGCGGGGCCGGGCATCGACGACCCGGAGAAGGCGCTGCGCCGCGGGGAGAGCGAGCAGGGCTCGACGGGTCTGGGCCTGGACATCGCGCGGCGGGCGGCCCAGGCCACCGGCGGCTCGGTGAGCCTGGACCGGGCCGCGATGGGCGGGGCCAGCGTCGTCATGCTCCTGGCCGACGCCGAGGCCGCACCGAAACAGGTGAACCGTTTCGGCCTGGTCGGCCGGCTGGCCCGGGAACGGGATCCGGTGAAGCGCAAGTGGCCGCATCAACGCACGGAGGACGTGTAGAGAACGGCCTGATCGCACCGCACCTCCCGAAACAACCCGGACGGTACAACGATTGCTTAGATCTGTATTAAAGGCGTTCCCCTGGCGCTCCCGGGCTGGCACGCTCTACCCCGATCCCATCCGGCCGGCCGGTCCGCAGCCCGACGCACGACCCCACACCACGGATCCGGCAGGCCACCTCGCGGTGGGAGGTGGTCACCCCATAACCCCCTCCCACCGCACCCCCGCAGTACGAGGAGATGGTTTGTCCACCCACCGACGTCCCGCGCCGCGTGGGGAGGCGCCGTCCACCCGGCGGCGGGCTCCCGCCGACCGGGGACGCCGGCGTGCCACTCCCCGCCCGCACCGGCTGCTGCCGGTGCTGCTGGGCGTCGCGATGCTCGGCATCGGCGGCGTGGTCGGCCCGAGCGTGGTCGGCGGCGGCTGGACCGGTGACGGCGGCGGCCGGGACGGCGAGCGGATCACCTACGCCGCCAAGCCGGCCGACAACCCCGGCCTCGGCCTGGTCTATTTCGGCCTCAAGCCCGGCGATGCCGACTCGCTCTGCGCGGGTGTGTACGAGCTGGACGAGGAGACCTGCACGCACGGTCCCGACCCGGCCCCGGCCGGGCTGAAGGTGACCCGCGACGTCACCCCGGTCACCGCGAAGGTGCCCGAGCCGGCCGATCCGGCCCGCGAGCCGGCGACCGTGCCGCCGGACGCGGAGATCGTCCGCGACCAGGGCGGCAGCTCGCTGTCGCCCGGCGCGCCGGCGCTGATCCCGGACGCCGCCCCCGGCGAGGCGGACTTCGTCATGGGTACGCACGACGTGGCCTGCGAGGGCGACGGGCGCACCGGCAAGCGGGTCCAGGTGCTCTACCTGCACGAGTTCGGCACCCCGAGCCGCTACGCCGACTTCCTCGGCTCGATGCGCACCTGGTCGGCCGGCGTGGACCAGATCTTCGACGCGAGCGCGGCCGAGACCGGCGGCTCCCGCCACGTGCGCTTCGTGACCACCCCGCAGTGCCGGGTCGACGTCGCCGAGGTGCAGGTGCCCGAGGCCGCGCTGGAGTCGTTCACCGGCAACATCGACGCGCTGCAGACGCTCGGCTACAACCGCACCGACCGCAAGTATCTGATCTTCGCCGACACCAACGTGTACTGCGGCATCGGCACCTTCGTGGCCGACAAGCGCCCGGGGCTCGGCAACCGCAACAACGGCGGGCCGTCGTACGGCCGGGTCGACGCGGGCTGCTGGAGCTCGGTGGTGGCGGCACGCGAGGTGACCCAGATGCTCGGCGCCCGGCTGCAGGACTCGCCGAACTCCACCGGCGCGGGCAGCTGCACCGACGACTACGACCTGATGTGCAACAAGGACCGCTCGAACACGCCGCTGCGGACGGTCTGCCCGAAGAAGCACGAGGACCGCCTCGACTGCGGTCACGACGACTACTTCAACACCGATCCGAAGCCGAAGAGCTACCTGGCCGAGAACTGGAACGTGGCGCAGAGCGAGTTCCTGCTGCGCAGCGACGGCGGCGACGACGTTCCCGACGCCCCGAACGCGGTTCCGGCCGAGCCGGACGCCACTCCGCGGGCGAAGCCCAGCACGAAGGCGACCGAGGCACCGGCTCCGGAGGCGCCCGCCCCGACGGCCACCGGCGGCGACGCCTCCGACGGTGGCGGCGACGCTGTGCCGCCCGGCGCCGCGCCCGGTCCGACCGCGCCCGGCGGACCGGCCGCGACGACCGGCGCTCCCGCGGCGGATCCGACCACGGCCGTCCCGACGGTCCCGGCGGCGCTCGCCACGACCCCGGCTGTGGCTCCCGCCGTGCAGGCGGTCCTCGAGGTCCGCGAGCCCAACAGCACCTCCGTCCGGCTCACCTGGAGCGCCGCCGGCCCGAAGGCGAGCTACGACGTCGAGGTGGACGGGGTGAAGATCGCCACCACGGTGGCCACCCGCGCCCGGCTGATCGGCCTGCGCCCGGACGCCAAGTACCAGGTGGCGATCCGCAGCACCAACGGATACCTGGCCAAGGGCACCGCCCAGTCGGCACCGGCGGCCCGGCCCGCGGCGAACACGTGGTTCGTGCTCACCAACTCGCTGACCGGCGGCGCGGCGGACCTGTACGCCGCACGGACGGCGAACGGCACTCCGGTGACGCTCGGCGGCCCGGACGGCGACTCGCAGCAGCAGTGGAAGCTGGTCCCCGCCGCGGCGGGGGCGTTCTCCCTGCAGTCGCGGGCGACCGGTAAGTGCGTGATCCCGCTGGACGGCAACCCGGTGGCCGGTGCGCCGCTCGTGCAGGGCGACTGCACGTCGGCCGGCAGCGGCCGGTGGTCGTTGTTCGCCACGGACTACGGCTTCAGTCTGCGCACCACCGCCGGCGGCCTGGTCGCCGGTGTGGGCAGCCAGCGTTTCGGCGCGTCCCGGCTGCTCGTCCTGCAACAGCCGGAGCAGGCCCGGCACCAGAGTTGGACGGCGGTTCCCGGCTGAGATCCGGGCGAGGGGAGTGACGATGCTGGACACCGACGTACGCAGCGATCCGGAGCTGGAACCGGACGAGGACCCGGGCCGGTTCAACCGGCGCCGGGTCGTCCGGGTGGTGACGATCCTGGTGCTGGGAATCCTGGCCGTGCTGGCGATCTGGCAGGAGCCGCTGCACGCCGGCTTCCGCTCCCCCGGCTACTGACCGGCGGCGTAGTCGTCGATCTCGGCCAGCAGCTGTAACTTCCCGGCCGGGGGCAGGAACGACGCGTGCACGGCCGCGCGGGCGAGTCCGGCCACCCCGGCGGCGTCGAGATCGAGCAGCCGGGCGGCCACCGCGTACTCCTCCTCCAGGGTGGTGCCGAACATCGGCGGGTCGTCGGAGTTGATCGTGACCGGCACCCCGGCGGCGACCAGCACCGGCAGCGGATGCTCGTCGAGGCTCGCCACGGCCCGGGTCCGTACGTTGGAGGTCGGGCAGACCTCCAGCGGGATCCCGTGCTCGGCCAGATGGGCCATCAGCTGCGGGTCCCGGGCGGCGGCGATGCCGTGCCCGATCCGCTCGGCGCCGAGATCACGCAGCGCGTCCCAGATGGTTTCCGGCCCGGTGGTCTCGCCCGCGTGCGGCACGCTGTGCAGCCCGGCCGCGCGGGCCTTGTCGAAGTACGGCTTGAACTGCGGCCGCGGCACTCCCACCTCGGGACCGCCGAGCCCGAAGCTGACCAGGCCGGCGGGCTGCTCCCCGAGCGCGATCCGCAGCGTCTCCTCGGCGGCGGCCAGCCCGGCCTCCCCCGGGATGTCGAAGCACCAGCGCAGGTCGACGCCGAAGTCGGCCGCGGCGCCGGCCCGGGCGTCCTCGATGGCCGCGCAGAACGCCGGCGCCGGGATGCCCCGCCGCACGTGCGAGTACGGCGTGACGGTCAGCTCGGCGTACCGGACCTGCTGGCGGGCCAGCTCGCGGGCCACCTCGTAGGTCAGCGTCCGGACGTCCTGGTCGTCGCGGATCAGGTCGACCACGCTCAGGTAGATCTCGATGAAGTGGCCGAAGTCGCGGAACGCGAAGTAGTCGGCCAGGGCCGCCGGGTCGGCGGGCACCGGCGTGTCCCCCTCGTGCCGGGCCGCCAGCTCGGCCACGATCCGCGGCGATGCCGAACCGACGTGGTGCACATGCAGCTCGGCCTTGGGCAGTCCAGCGATGAACGAGGTCAGGTCGGTCAACTTCTCCCCCTAGGCGGTGGTCGCCACCGCGAAGATCCGGCGGAACGGGAACGCCACGTACCCGTTGCGGGCAGGGTATTCCGCCGTCAGCGTGGCACCGAGCGCGGCCCGGAACCCGCGCCACGCCGAATCGTCGAGTGCGGCTTTCACGGGCCGCAGCGCGGTGCCCTCCATCCAGCGCAGCACCGGGTGCTCGGGCCCGGTGTCCGGCAGCAGGTGCACGTAGGTGGTCTCCCAGGCGTCCACCGCCGCGCCGGCGCCGGTCAGCAGCGCGGCGTAGCCGACGGCGTCGTCCACCGGTGCCTCACGGACGACGTCACCGACCAGGTCCGCGTAGGGGGCGCTGCGGGCCAGCGCCCGCAGGGCGCGGTGCGAGGGAGCATCGAAGTTGCCCGGGACCTGCATGGCGAACCAGGCGCCGGGCGGCAGCGCGCGGATCCACCGCTCGATCAGCGCGCGGTGCTCCGGCACCCACTGCAGGACCGCGTTGGTGACCACCACGTCGGTGTCCGGGCCGGGCTGCCAGTCGCCGACGTCGGCCACCGCGAAGTCCACGCTCCCGTCCAGGGCCCGGGCCTGGCCGATCATCTCGGCCGACGAGTCCAGGCCGGCGATCCGGGCGTGCGGCCAGCGCCGCGCCAGGCTCGCGGTGAGCTCACCGGGACCGCAGCCGAGGTCGGTGACGGTCCGGGGATGCTCCGCGCCGATCCGGGCGACGAGATCGTGGAACGGGCGGGCGCGCTCGTCGCCGAAGCGGTGGTACACGGTGGGATCCCACATGGCGATGCTCCAAACCGTACGTACGTCTTTTTTGCAGCGTATCATCGGCGGACTAGGCTCAAGACGTGGAAAATCGCAGCTTCGCCCGCATGGGGCGCACCGTCGGCGTGATCGGTCTCGGCGCCTGGCAGCTCGGCGCCGACTGGGGCAGCGTCAGCGAGGACGACGCCCTCGCCACCCTCGGCGCGGCGGTCGACGCCGGCGTCACCTTCATCGACACCGCCGACGTCTACGGCGACGGCCGCAGCGAGCAGGTCATCGGCAAGTTCATCAAGGACAAGCCGCAGCTGACCGTGGCGACCAAGATGGGCCGCCGGGTGCCGCAGGAGCCGGGCAACTACACCCTCGACAACTTCCGGGCCTGGACCGACCGGTCCCGCACCAACCTGGGCGTCGACACCCTCGACCTGGTGCAGCTGCACTGCCCGCCGACCCCGGTGTTCTCCACCGGCGCGGTCTACGACGCGCTGGACACCCTGGTTCAGGAGAAGCGCATCGCGGCGTACGGCGTCAGCGTCGAGAAGGTCGACGAGGCCCTGGCGGCCATCGCCCGCCCGGGCACCGCGAGCGTGCAGATCATCCTGAACGCGCTGCGCCTCAAGCCGCTGGAGCAGGTGCTGCCCGCGGCGGCCGAGGCCGGCGTCGGCATCATCGCCCGGGTGCCCCTGGCCAGCGGGCTGCTGTCCGGGCGCTACGACGAGCACACCACCTTCAGCGAGGACGACCACCGCACGTACAACCGGCACGGCGAGGCCTTCGACGTCGGCGAGACCTTCTCCGGGGTCGACTTCGGCACCGGCCTGCAGGCCGTCCGGCGGCTGCTGCCGCACGTGCCCACGGGCGCGACCATGGCCCAGTTCGCCCTGCGCTGGATCATCGACCAGCCCGCGGTCACCGTGGTCATCCCCGGCGCCCGCAACGCGGACCAGGCCCGGGCCAACGCCGCGGCCGCCGGGTTGGCACCGCTGGGCGACGAGGCTCACGAGGTGGTCCGGTCGGTCTACGACGAGCTGATCAGGCCCCAGGTCCATGACCGCTGGTGAGGGCGCGCCGATGAAAGGCTGGCCGTGGCTGACCGCGGGCCTGCTGGGCCTCGTGCTGGGCGTGCTGTGGACGGCTCAGGGCCTCGACCTGATCGGCGGCAGCGTGATGAGCGGCGTGACGATCTGGGCCGTCATCGGGCCGGTCGTCGCGGTGGCGGGGCTGGTGCTGATCGTCCTCGGGGTTCGCATCCGGGCTCGTAGCAAGTCCCAGCCCTAGGGATTTTTTTAATTGCTGTCGTGCCTGGTTGCATGGTGCTGACCGTCGCTCCCGCCGATTGCCGGGTGGTTGCATGGTTCTGTCCATCCGGCTTCGGGTTCTCTTCGGCTTTTTTGGTGGTTGCGCCTGGGGGCTTGGGGGGCGGGGATGACCCACGCGGACCGTCAGGCTTGATATCCGCGTGGGTCATCCCCGCCCCCCAAGCCCGTTGTGGTCCGGGTTCCCGGTCGGCTGCCGGCTTCCAGCCCGGCAGAGAGCCTGGCGCGCCCCGGGAACTCGGCGTCACTGGAGCAGCCCGCAACCATCTCCCGCCGAGCCGCGCCTCCTGGTCGCATGCGGGTCAACCCACAGCTCTCAGTCCACAACTCGCCCGGCCGCGACTGGCGCGGTAGGGCTGGCGCGGATAGGGCTGGCGCGGATAGGGCTCGCCCAAGTGGGGCAGGCGCGAGCTGGCCCGGGAGGCTGGCCCAAGCCGGGCTGGCCCGGGCACGGCTCAGCCCGGGCACGGCTCAGCCCGGCCACGGCACGGCTCAGCCCGGCCACGGCACGGCTCGGCTCGGCTCGGCTCGGCTCGGCTCGGCCAGCATTCGGCATGTGGCCGCTCGCAGTGCCCACATGCCGGGCCCAGGCAGGCTGGCCGAGGCGAAGGTGGTCCGGGCGCGCTCGCCGGAGCACGGCTCGCACAAACACGACTCGCTCAGGCGAGGCTCGCCAGCATTCGATGTCGTGGCCGCTCGCAGCGTCCACAAGCCGGGCCAGGCAGGCCGCCGCGGCAGGCTGGCTGGCTGCGGCAGGCAGGCTGCGGCAGGCAGGCTGCGGCAAAGCTGGCCCGAGGGCTGCTCGCCGAAGCACGGCTCGCACAAGCACGGCTCGCGCAAGCGAGGCTCGCCCCGCATCCGGTGTCGTGGCCGCTCGTGGTGCCCACTGCCCGGCTTACGTATCAGCCTGACTCGACGAGGCGAAGCTAGCGCGGAGCTGAGCCCCGGCGAAGGTAGCCCGGCCCCCAGCCACCAGACCGCGGCAGGCGGCGACGCCGGGGGTCGTTCTCCGCACCCCACGCCCCGCACGTCAGGAAGCGCCATCAGGCTGCGCGGGGCTCAGGTCCGTTGTGGTGGGACTTGCTGAGGCCGTTCAGTTGGGTGTTGTGAAGCCGGCAGCGAAGCAACCAGGCCGACCACAACGGGCTTGGGGGCGGGGATGACCCACGCGGATATCAAGCCTGACGGTCTGCGTGGGTCATCCCCGCCCCCAAGCCCCCAGGCGCAACCACCAAAGAAGCGGAGACAGAAAAACCCCGCATCCCTCGAAGAAGGGATGCGGGGTTACTCAGGCCGATCTGCGATGAAGCGAACCGGCGGCCGGCGTCGCCGCCGGCGGGATGGTCTCAGAGCGGGCGAACCTGCTCCGCCTGAGGGCCCTTCTGGCCCTGGGCGATCTCGAACTCGACCCGCTGGTTCTCTTCCAGACTGCGGTAGCCGCTCGTCTGGATGGCCGAGAAGTGGACGAACACGTCAGCACCCCCGCCATCGACGGTGATAAAGCCGAAGCCCTTGTCTGCGTTGAACCACTTCACGGTTCCCTGCGCCATGCTGAACTCTCCTTCTGAAAATGCCGGCCCGGTGATGCGGGGCCGATGGTCGTTTCCGCGCAGCGGCCGCCGCGAGGGGCGGCGTTTCAGAAGGCCGAACTCTGCTGAGCCACCTGAACCACGTACACAAAAACTGGCCACACTGTACCCGAAGAACCAGCCCTAAAGCTGCCCCTCAGCCGAATCCCGTCGACTTGGACAGGACCGGAAAAGGCCTCCGGCGCCGCGTGAGCGGCGCCGGAGGCCTCGACGAGCGTCTATGTAGCCGATCGATCAGTCAGGCCATTCGCCGGTGATCTTGCGGACGCCGACTGCCCCGCCCCGGTCGACCAGTGCGCGGACCGCCGAGAAGATCGCACCCTGAATCGCCGCGGCAGCGATGATCTCACCCCAGCCACGGTCCTCGTCGGTGGCGTTCGGGGCGTCGTCGTCCCCGGAGGCGAACTTCCAGACCTCCTTGAAGACGAAGCCCGCGAGGGCGCCGGCGCCGATGCCGAGCAACATGCCGACCGGCCTGTACGCCACCTTCTGAAGCTTGTTGCTCACTTACGCCTCCCGCGCACGATGAGGATGATGCCGACCAGCGCCACCCCGGCCGCGAGCACAGCGGCGAAGGGGATCGGGTTGCGCTGCACCTGGGCGCGCGCGTCCTGCGCCTTGTCCAGCACACCGGTGTCCTTGACCTTGTCCAGGACGCCCGACTCCTTGACCTTGTCCAGCGCGCCGGACTCCTTCACCTTGTCACCGGCGAGGGCCACCTTGTCGCCGGCCTGCGCCTTGGCGGTGCGGACCTTCTCCGAGGCGGCACCGACCGCGGCGGCCGCGGCCTCACGGACCTTGCCGGTCGCGTCGTGCACCTGCGCCTTGGCCTTCTGCTTGGTCAGCTCGACCTGCTCCTTGGCCCGGGCCTTGACGTCCGCCTTGGCCGCGAGGGCCTGGACCGTCTCGCCGAGCTCGGCGCGGGTCTGCTTGATGTCCTCGCGCAGGGCCGCCACGTCGGGCTTGCCTCCGGCGGATCCGTTCTTGTCACTCATGCCCGGCTCCTGCTCTTGATCGCGTGCTTGACCTCGTCGACGTCCGCCTTCGCGCTGGCGATGGCGTCCGAGGGCTCCGGCGGGACCGCCTGAGTGACCTGCTTCTTACCGAGCAGCGCCAGCACTCCGGCCGCGGCGAAGAGCACCACGGTCACGATCAGCGCGGCCAGCCACAACGGCAGGAACAGGTCGAGGACGATGATCAGCGTGGCGAACAGCGCGCCGACGCCGTACATGGCCAGCACCCCACCACCGCCGAACAGACCCACACCGATGCCGGCGTGCTTACCTTTCTCGGTGAGCTCCGCCTTCGCGAGCGCGATCTCATCCTTGACCAGGCGAGAGATCTGCTCGCTCGCCTTCTGTACCAATTCCGAGGTGGACTGGTCGGTCCCCGGACGGACCGGGCTACCGTTCAGGACATCGGCCATGGTGTCCTCCTTTCCCAATGGAGCCTCTATGCCCTGCACAGGGCCTGGTCAATCCTCGCCTGCCGAGCCCGAAATTACTGCCTGATACCGGACGTGGCGCCAGATGTCTGCTCTTCCGGGCCACTGAAGACCGCCGCCCGCTCGTCACCGTCCCCGGCGCCGCTGAACACCCGGGCGTCGTCGCGGGGCGCCGCGTCGTCCGCCGGGGCAACGACGGCCTGCGCGGGCACCGGCCGTTCGCTCTGGGCCACGTCGGCCCGCAGCCGCGGCAGCGAGTCCCGCCGGTGCTCGAAGACCCAGGTCACCAGGCGCTCGCGGACCAGGCAGCGCAGGTCCCACAGCGAGCCCGCGTCCTGCGCGCTGACCAGGGCGCGGAGCCGGATCATGCCGCCGGTCGCCTCGGTCACCTGCAGTACGCACACCCGGCCGTCCCACAACTCGGTGCCCTCGCACACCGCGCGCAGCTCGGCGCGCATCGGCTCCACCGGGGCCGACCAGTCGACGTCGATCTCCGCGGTGCCGAGCACGGCGGAGCCGGTCCGGGTCCAGTTCTGGAACGGCTTGGTGGTGAAGTACGAGGTGGGCAGGATCAGCCGGCGGTCGTCCCAGATCTGCACGGCGACGTACGTCAGGGTGAGTTCCTCGATCCGGCCCCACTCCCCCTCGACGACCACCACGTCGTCGATGCGCACCGCGTCGCTGAAGGCGAGCTGCAGACCGGCGATGAGGTTGCCCAGGGTGCTCTGCGCGGCGAGCGCGGCGATGACGCTGATCACGCCGGCCGAGGCGAGCACGCTGGCGCCCAGGGCCCGCACGTCCGGGAAGGTCATCAGCATGACGCCGACGGTCAGCACCACGATGGCGGCGATCGTGACCCGGCGCATTATCACGACCTGGGTCTTGACCCGGCGGGCCTTCATGTTGTCCGGGACGTCGACCCGCCAGCGGGCCAGGGCGGCGTCCTCCAGCACCAGCAGCAGCGCGCCGACGAGCCAGGCGACCGAGGCGATCACCAGCAGGACCAGAGCGTGCAGCACCCCGGCGCGGCCGGTGAACTCACCGGCGGAGCTGCGGACGGCCTGCTGCACGGCGTACACGGTGACCGTGGCCAGGAATGGCTTGTGCGCCGTACCGGCCAGGTCGTTGAGCAGAGTCGAGCGGCGCCCGAGCCGTTTGACGACCCAGTGCACCGCCTCGACCAGGACGATCGCCGCGCCCGCCGCGATGACGACGGCGAGCAGGGCGGTGAGCACGCTGGTCACGGGTTCCCTCTCCAGACTTCAGGGTTCGTTGCCAGCGCTCTACCTTGCCCTGCCCGCCGGTACGCAGACACGTCTTCCACCCGCTTCACAGCTTGGGATACGTCACACCTTGCGGTAGCGCGCCTGCGAGAAGCAGTAGACGCCGAACGCGGCGATGCCCAGCGCGACGAGGCCCAGCAGCCACGGGCCGTACGACTGCTCCGCCAGCAGGCGCAGCGCGGCGTCGAGCCCGCGCGCCTTGGCCGGGTCGTAGGTCACGGCGGCGGCCACGATCAGCCCACCGGCGATCGTGTACGCGACGCCCTTGGCCGAGTAGCCGGCGACACCGAGGCGACGCGTGGTCTTGCGCACGGTGGCGCTCATCTGCTGGGTGTTGAGGTGCTTCTCGAACTTCTTGGTGACACCGTAGATCACCAGGCCGATGCCGACGCCGGCCACCACGAGCCCGATCAGTCCGACCAGCCAGCGGCCGCCGGAGTTGGCCATCAGGCTGGAGGCGCCCTTCTCCTGGCTGTCGCCGGTGGAGGCGTTCGAGCCCTGCAGCACCCGGATCGCGATCCAGGCGAAGGACAGGTAGATCACCGCACGGACCCCGGAGATGACGCGCTCGGCGATCGCCTCCTTGTCCTGCGGGCCGCTCTCGCCGATCGCCGCCTCGAACGCCTGCCAGAGCGCCAGGGCGATCATGCCGATGACGGCGATGACCAGCATCGTCTTGCCGAACGGTTTACCCGCCAGGCTCTGCAGCGCGCCCGACTGGTCGCTCTCGCCCTGCGAGTCGCCCAGGGCGATCTGCAGCGCCAGCCAGGCGAAGAGCAGGTGGATGATGCCGTAGACGATGAATCCGCCGCGGGCGAGGTATTCGAGGGGTTTGCTGTCGGCAGCACGCGACGCGGTGCTCCGGGCTTGCTGGGTGGCAGACATGCTGCCCTGATTGACCTGGGGCAACATTTTCCAAACCTGCCACCCGTGCCACCCGCCACGTGCTAACGCGCCACCTGGAAGCTGATCTGGTCGGCGGTGATGCTGTCCAGCGACACCTGCAGGCCGCCGACGTCCACGGCCTGCTGGCCCTTGGTGAGCTGCACCTGCTCACCGGCCACCTCGAGGGTGACCGTGTCGGCGTCGGCGCTGACGAACTTGGCCTCCACGCCGAGCACACTGGCGCTCGCGCTGGTGCTGCGCTCCATGGTCACGGTGCACTGGTCGAGGCCGCAGTCGACGTTGTCGCTGCTGCATCCGGCCAGCAGGGTCAGACCGAGGACGGCAGAGGTGAACAGGGCGGCGATTCGCGGGGCTGCGGTGTTCATCACCCGATCAACAGTACGGGCTGCCGGCCACCCTAGGCTGGCGGGATGGACGTCACCGTGCACGACAATCCCGCCCGCCACCGCTTCGAGCTGCTGCTCGACGGCGAGGTCGGCGGGTTCGCCGACTACCGCGACCGCGACGGCGCGGTGGTGGTCGTGCACAGCGAGGTGGACCACGCGCACCGGGGCCAGGGTCTGGGCAGCGTCCTGGCCGCGCAGACCCTCGACGCCCTGCGGGCCCGCGGGGCCAAGGTCGTGCCCGCCTGCCCGTTCTTCGCCCGCTACGTCGCGGACCACCCCGAGTACGACGACATCATCGGCTGAATCCGGATGCGACCCTTCAGGCGGCGAGGGCCGGCGACGCCAGCTGGGGCACCGAGGAACCGGCGATGATCTCGGCGGCGGCCTGACCGCAGGCCCGGGTGGCACCGTAGGTCGCCAGGTGCACCCCGCCGCTGACCGCGACCGGCACACCCATCTCCACCACGATCGCGTCCGGGCGTACCGCCAGCGTGGCGCGCAGCGCGTCGGAGATCCACGGGTGCCGGTGCGCGTCGCGGACGACCAGTACCAGCGGCCGGCCACCGGCGCCGGCCAGGATCGGCGCCGACGCGTCGCTCACCCCGGCGAGGTCCTCGGCGCTGAGCCGCACCGAGGTGGTGCCGGGCAGCAGGTTGCCCAGGGGCGCTCCCACTCCCCACGGCGTCTCGGCGCCGATGGCGATGTTGCGGACCGGCGCGAACTCGACAACGTGCGGCGCGCAGCTCAGCGGCAGCTCCGGGGCGGCCGCGCCGGTGGTGACCTTGACGGCGCGCCGGGCGGCGGCCTGGCCGACAGCCGAGCCGCCGATGACGGCGACCTCGTGCGCGGCCGAACCGGCGACCTCCGCGACAGCCCGGGCGCCGATCGCGGTCTGCGTCTCCAGCGTCCAGGCGGCCAGCTTGCGGACCCGGGCGGCGGCGTCGCGCAGCCGTTCCTCGCTCAGCTCACCGCTGCGCACAGCGGCGACGATGGCGTCCCGCAGCCGCACCGCGGTGTGCTCGTCGGCGTGGTCGCCGCCGACACAGATGGCGTCGGCTCCGGCGGCCAGCGCCCGTACGGTGGCGCCCTCGAGCCCGTAGGTGCGGCGCACGCCCTGCATCTCGATGCCGTCGGTGACGATGAGG
Organism: Actinoplanes auranticolor; assembly: GCF_018332655.1. Classification (GTDB taxonomy): domain Bacteria; phylum Actinomycetota; class Actinomycetes; order Mycobacteriales; family Micromonosporaceae; genus Actinoplanes; species Actinoplanes auranticolor. Next base: position 56,771 of record NZ_BOQL01000037.1, read on the forward strand.
CCCTGGAAGCCGAGCTCCTCGCGCAGCAGGCCGGTCAGGATGCGCCGGCTCAGCGTCGCGGGCAGCTCCGGGTCGTACGCGGGCACCAGCAGGTGCCCGGTCATGACCGACTGCACGCCGGCGGCGATGGCGGCCTTGAACGGCACCAGCTCCACCTCGGCGAGCCGCTCCCGGCTGCGGTCGATCAGCGGTACGTCGTGGTGCGAGTCGACGGCGGTGTCGCCGTGGCCCGGGAAGTGCTTGGCACAGGCAGCGACACCGGCTTCCTGCAGGCCACTGATCCAGGCCGCGCCGTGGCGGGCCACCAGAGCCGGCTCGGCACCGAACGCGCGTACCCCGATGATCGGGTTGTCGGGGTTGCTGTTGACGTCGGTGTCCGGGGCGTAGTCGAGCGTGATGCCCGCGTGGGCCAGCTCGAGGCCCAGGTCCCGGGCGACGGCGTGGGTGAGCTTGAGGTCGTCGATCGCGCCCAGGCCCAGGTTGCCGGGCCGGGAGCTGCCGTGCCGCGACTCGAAGCGGGTGACGTCGCCGGCCTCCTCGTCGATGGCCACGATGACGTCCGGGCGTTCCGCGCGCAGCTGGGCGGTCAGGGCCGCGACCTGGGCGGGTGTCTCGACGTTGCGGGCGAACAGGGCGACGCCGCCCAGCCCGTCGGCGAGCCAGCGACGGACCCAGTCGGGCACAGCGGTGCCTTCGAACCCGGGCTGTAACACCGTCGCGGCGAGAACTGGCAAATCGCCATGATTCGGCATGTGTCCGCGTACCTCCGGTGACGACGAATACGCGCTCAGCGAGCACGTCCCCCAACGTGATCGACCGACAACCGTCATGGGCGCGGCGACGACCTATGGTCACCCACTTCAGCCCTTTAGTCAACAAACCTTTCTATTAAGCGAACTTAAAGTATTTCGCCGCTTGCCGGGCTCGCTAAGCTTCCTCCGTGCGGACACAGTGGGCGACGCCCGCCCTGGCAGCCTCCGGCGTGGACTGGTCCGAGGTGCACGCGGTGCGGCTGCTCGGCCTCGCTCTCGGCGCCCTGATCCTGCTATGGGCCATCCGCCGGATGTTCGGCGGCAAATAACCGGGGTATCCGCCCGGTATGCGAATCGGATACTTCCTGTCCAGCGAGGAATACACCCCCGCAGAGCTCATCGAGCAGGCCAAGGGCGCCGAGCGCGCCGGCTTCTCGGCCCTGTGGATCTCCGACCACTACCACCCGTGGGTCGACGCCCAGGGCCAGAGCGCGTTCGTCTGGTCCGCCATCGGTGCCCTGAGCCAGGCCTGCTCCCTGCCCATCACCACCGCGGTCACCTGCCCGACCGTACGCATCCATCCCGCCGTGATCGCCCAGGCCGCCGCGACCAGCGCGGTGCTGACCGGCGGGAAGTTCCGGCTCGGCATCGGCACCGGCGAGGCCCTCAACGAGCACATCTTCGGCGACGCCTGGCCCGAGGCCGACGTGCGGCTGGAGATGCTCGAGGAGGCGGTCGAGATCATGCGCGAGCTGTGGAAGGGCGGCACGGTCTCGTACCGCGGCAAGCACTACACGGTGGAGAACGCCCGGATCTACACGCTGCCGGAGAAGCCGGTCGAGATCCTCATGTCCGGCTTCGGCCCCAAGGCCACGTCGGTGGCGGCACGCATCGCCGAGGGCTACATCAGCACGATGCCCGACGGCGAGATGGTGCAGCAGTTCCGCAACGAGGGCGGCGGCGACCGTACCTGTCAGGCCGGTTTCAAGGCCGCCTTCGCTTCCAGCGAGGAGGAGGGCGCGCGCATCGCGTACGAGAAGTGGCCCAACGCCGGCGTGCCCGGCGAGCTGTCCCAGGTCCTGCCCTCGCCCAAGCACTTCGAGCAGGCGTCGCAGCTGGTCACCCAGGACATGATCAAGGAGGCCTTCGTCTGCGGCAACGACCCCTCCGCGCACCTGGAGATGATCGACAAGTACGCCCAGGCCGGCTTCGACGAGGTCTACGTGGCCAACACCGGGCCGCACTTCCAGGGCCTGTTCGATCTCTACGCCGAGCACATCCTGCCCAAGCACTCGTAGCGTTTGGGTGACCCACCCGTGGGGCACAATGGCCGCTCGATGAAGCTACCCATCTACGGCCCGCGCCTGCGCAAGGTCGCCCGGAAGCACTTCGGCTGGCCCGGCCTGCGCCCCGGCCAGTTCAAGCCCATGCGGGCCGTGCTGCGCCGCCGCGACGCCCTCGTCGTCCTGCCCACCGGCGCCGGCAAGTCGGCGATCTACCAGATCCCGGCGGTCCTGCTGCCCGGGCCGACAGTGGTGATCTCACCGCTGCTGGCCCTGCAGCAGGACCAGATCGCCGCCCTCAACGAGCGGGACGACCCGGCCGTGCGGGCCGTGCGGGTCAGCTCCGCCGAGACCCCCCACCAGCAGCGCGAGGCCATCCGGGAGATCCAGGAGGGCCGCGCCGAGTTCCTCTTCATCACCCCGGAGCAGCTGGCCAACCCGGAACGGCTGGCCGAGGTACGCGCCCTGCGCCCGGGCCTGGTCGCGATCGACGAGGCGCACTGCATCTCCGCCTGGGGCCACGACTTCCGCCCGGAGTACCTCTCCCTCGGGCACCTGATCAAGGGCCTCGGCCGGCCGCCGGTGCTGGCCCTCACCGCGACCGCCTCGCCGCCGGTCCGCGAGGACATCATCGCCCGGCTGCACCTGAACAAGCCCGAGATCCACGTCTCCGGCCTGGACCGGGACAACCTGTTCCTCGAGGTCGCGTACTGCCCGGACGAGGACTACCGGTGGCGGCGGCTCACCGCCCTGCTGGACGAGGCCTCACGGCCGGGCATCGTCTACGTCGCCACCCGGCGCGGGGCCGAGGAGCTCGCCGAGCGCCTGACCCAGGCCGGTTACAGCGCCACGTTCTATCACGGCGGGATGGCCGGTGGCGCCCGCGAGCAGGCCCACGAGGACTTCCTCGCCGACAAGGTCGACGTCATGGTGGCCACGTCGGCGTTCGGCATGGGCATCGACAAGCCCAACATCCGCTGGGTCGCGCACGTCGCCCTGCCCGACTCCCCGGACAGCTACTTCCAGGAGATCGGCCGGATGGGCCGCGACGGGGAGCCGAGCCGGGCGCTACTGCTGTGGCGCTCCGAGGACGAGGCCATCCAGCGCTTCTTCACCGGCGGCTCGCCCGAGGTGGCGGAGATCCGCGAGCTGGCCGCCGCCCTGCGGGCCGGACCGGCCACCAAGACCGCGCTGAAGGAGAAGACCGGCCTCGGCCCGCGCAAGCTGGGCCAGCTGCTGAGCCTGCTCGAGCAGGTCGGCGCGGCGGTCGCCGGCAGCGGCAACAAGTGGACGGTCCCGGTCTTCGCGCCGCTGCCGGCCGCGGCGGCCGAGGCCGCCCTCGCCGAGTACGAGCGCCAGCAGGTCGTGCAACGCTCCCGCACCGACATGATGCGCGCGTACGCGCAGAGCAACGCGTGTCGTTCCCAGACGCTGCTGGCCTACTTCGGCGAGGATCTCGCCGAGCGTTGCGGGCACTGCGACAACTGTGCCGACGGCGTGGCCGAGGAGACCGAGGAGGAGACCGGTGACGAGCCGTTCGCCGTGCACAGCACGGTGCGGCACGCCGAGTGGGGTCCCGGCATGGTGATGGGGTACGAGGAGGATCGCATGACCGTGCTCTTCGAGGAGGTCGGCTACAAGACCCTCTCGGTGCCCGTCGTCCAGGAGCACGCGCTGCTGGTCGTTGAGAAGAAGAAAAAGAAGTGAGTGAGTGAGGATTCCGTGACCGACGAACCGTTGTACGCCACATTCGGCTTCACCGACGCCGAGTGGGGGCTGCTGGTCGGGCTCCCGCAGTCGGTGCTGACCGCCGCGAGCGTGGCGACCCATGACAGCGCCCGCAAGACCCGGGCCGAGACGGCTGCCGGCCTCGACCAGATCTCCGACGCCCGCGGCTCGGCCAGCCGGCTGGTCACCGCGATCGCCACGGCGGTGCTGGACCAGACCGGCGACCCCGACCGCGGCGAGGAGCTGCCGGCCATCGAGCCGGCCGACCCGGTGGGCTACGGCCAGGACGTCGTGGGCCGCGCCGCCGAGGCGTCCGCCCTGCTGGCCGCCAAGGCCGATCCCGCGGACGCGGAGACGTACAAGCACTGGCTGGTGGAGATCGCGGAGAGCGTGGTCGGTGCCGCCTCGTCCGGTGGCGTGCTCGGTCTCGGCGGCGACGTCGTGACCGACAACGAGCGTGCCTTCCGCGACGCCCTGGCCAAGGCACTGGCCGACTGATTCCCGGCCCGGGGCCGCGCCGGAGACCTGGTGACCGGCGGGGCCCTGGGCCGGCCCGCGTTCCGGTGGGATGCTCGGACCATGGTGGTGGACGAGTCCGCGTGGGCGCGACCGGCGGCGGCGCTGCGGCCGTACGTCGCGCACTACTCCGGCTGGCGGCAGTGCGGGGTGCCGCCGACGACCCACCGGGGGCTGCCCTCGCCGTACCTCACGCTCGTGCTCACCCTCGACGATCCGCTCGTCGTGCACGCCCACCCGGACGGCCGCCAGGCCCCGGGCAGCTACGACGCCCTGCTCGGCGGCCTGCACCTGGCCCCGGCCCTGATCGCCCACGGCGGCCGGCAGTCCGGCGTCCAGGTGGCCGTGCACCCGCTCGGCTGCCGCACGCTGTTCGGCCTGCCCGCGGGTGAGCTGGGCGGCCTGGACCTCAGCCTCGCCGACGTGCTCGGCGGTCCCGGGGTCGAGCGGCTGCGCGCCCGGCTGCTGGCCGCCCGGAGCTGGCCCGATCGTTTCGCGGCGGTGGACGCCGCCCTGCTCGCCCTGGCCCGGCACCACGAGACCGAGGTGCATCCCGACGTCTCGTATGCGTTCGGCCGGCTGCTGGCCACCGGCGGCCGGCTGCCGGTCCGCGACCTGGCCGGCGAGGTGGGCTGGAGCCCGCGCCACCTCACCGACCGGTTCCGGGTGGAGACCGGCCTCGGGCTCAAGGAGGCGGCCCGGGTGGTCCGTTTCGACCGGGCCCGGCGCCGGTTGACCCCCGGCACGCCGCTGGCCCGGCTCGCCGCCGACACCGGCTTCTACGACCAGGCGCACCTGGCCCGCGAGTTCCGGTCCCTGGCCGGCTGCTCACCGTCGCGCTGGCTCGCCGACGAGTTCACTTTCGTCCAAGACCATCCGCGCTCCGGCGCGCAGGATGAGGGTCATGAGTGATCCGAAGACCCCGCCACCGCAGGTGTGGCCCACGCTGCGGGCCCGGGACGCCCGGGCCCTGATCCGTTTCCTCGTCGACGCCTTCGGTTTCGTGGAGGTCGCCGTCTACGGCGAGGGCGACCAGGTCGCCCACGCTGAGCTGGCCTGGCCGCCGGGCGGCGGCATCATGCTGGGCTCGCACCGCGACGACCCGGACGACCCGTGGGCGCTGCGGCCGGGCACCTTCGGCGCGTACGTGGTCACCGACGACCCGGACGGCCTGCACGACCGGGCCCTGAAGGCCGGGGCGACCATCGTCCGCGAGCTGAACGAGACCGGCTACGGCTCACGGGAGTTCGCCGTCCGCGACCCCGAGGGCAACCTGTGGTCGTTCGGCACCTACCGCGGCGAGCCGGTCCCGGCGGCGTAACGCAGCACGACCGCGCCACCGTCGAACGGCCTGCTCTCCACCAGCCGCAGCGCCCGCCCGCGATCGCGTCGTACATGACCCGGCTCATCGCCCACGTGTCCGCCTGCCGGAAGAAACCGTTGAGGTAGGCGGACTCGGGCTCGCCCGACGGGAACGGCTCCCAGAACTGCCCGTCCGCCCCGGCGATGCGCCCGTCCAGCGTGGTCTGCGTGTGCACGACGATGCTCCGCATCCCGGCAGCCTATTGCTTTCCGGCGGCTCGCTGGACGATCAACCGCCGAGCAGACGCCGGGCGTAGGCCGCTGCCACCGCCGCCGCCCGGTCGCGGACGCCGAGCTTCGCGTACGCGTGCAGCAGATGCGTCTTCACCGTCGCCTCGCTGATGAACAGGCGCTTCGCGGTCTCCCGGTTGGAGCAGCCCTGCGCGATCAGGCCCAGCACCTCCAGCTCGCGCTGGCTCAGCTCCTCGCGGGCCGGGGAGCGCAGCTCGCCCATCAGCCGGCCGGCCACCGCCGGGGACAGCACCGACTCACCGCGGTACGCCGCCGACACCGCGCGGAACAGCTCCTCCCGGGGCACGTCCTTGAGCAGGTAGCCGGTCGCGCCCGCCTTGATCGCCGGCAGCACGTCGCTGTCCGTGTCGTACGTGGTCAGCACCAGCACCCGGGCCGGCACGCCCTGCTCGCGCAGTGCCCGGATGGCCGTCACGCCGTCCATGCCCGGCATCCGCAGGTCCATCAGCACCACGTCCGGCTGGACCGCCCGGGCCACCGCCAGCGCCTCGTTGCCGTCGGCGGCCTCACCCAGCACCCGGAAACGCTCGTCGCCGGCGAACATGCCGCGCAAGCCGTCGCGGACCACCGGATGGTCGTCGACGATCAGCAGGCCGATCATGCGGCCGCCGCCACGTGCAGCGCCGGTACGCAGGCCGAGATCGCCGTGCCGGCGCCCGGTTCGGACTCCACCGCCAGGGTGCCGGCGATCCGCTGCACCCGGTCCCGCATCGCGGTGAGCCCGTAGCCACCGGCGTACTCGTCGGTGCGGGTATGGGCCGGGTCGAAGCCGGCGCCGTCGTCGCGGACGTCCAGGGTCACCAGATCCTCCATGTAGGACAGGGTCAGCGCGACCCGGCCCGCCGCCGCGTGCCGGGCCACGTTGGCCAGCGCCTCCTGGGCGGTACGCAGCAAAGTGGCCTCGATCTCCGGCAGCAGCGGCAGTGCGGTGCCGGTGGTGATCAGCTCGGCGGTCACGCCGTGGCGGGCCGACCACCCCTGGACCACCTCGGCCAGCGCGTCCGGCAGCGTGGCCCCGGTCAGCGGTTGCGGGCGCAGCGCCTGGACCGAGCGGCGGGCCTCGGCCAGGCTGTCGCGGGCCAGCTGCCGGGCGGTGTCCAGGTGCCGGCGCCGGTCGCTCTCCCGGTCCGCCGCCTGGTCGGCCGCCTCGAGCTGGGTGACGATGCCGGTCAGGCCCTGGGCCAGCACGTCGTGGATCTCGCCGGCCATCCGCTGGCGCTCGTCCAGCACGCCGGCCTCCCGGGCCTGCACCAGCAGCTGGGCGTGCAGGCCCGCGTTCTCGGTCAGCGCCGAGGCCAGCTTGTCGTTGGTCTCCGCCAGCTCGCGCATCATCTCGGCCCGCCGGGCCGCGTGGTCGCTGTTGAGGATGGACAGGTACGTCATCGACACCGCGATGCCGATGTTGAACGCCAGCAGGATGAGGAACGCCACCAACACCTCGGCCGCGGCCCCGAGATTGCCGAAGCCGCCGATCTGGGAGACCGCGGTCAAGCAGGCGACTGCGCCGGCCCCGGCCAGCCGCCACCGGCCGCGCAGGACGGTGCCCACGTACAGGTAGCCGGTCCAGGCGAAGAACCCGTAGAAGGGGTGGCACCAGATCAGCAGCCCGATCAGCGCGAGCAGCCCGACGAAGAAGACGACCATGACCCGCGGCCGGTCCGCCCACCCGGGATGCAGGGTGACCATCCACAGCAGCCACCCGAGCGCGAGCAGCACGGCGGCGAAGGTGATCGGCAGGCCCTGGCGCGGCACCCCGATGTCACCGGCCGCGAGCACCATCACGGTCGAGCCGGCCAGCGCCACGTACGGCATCAGCAGCAGCCGCCGGTCGGCACGGCGCTGGCGGATCTCGAGCCGCTGCACGTCGGACATCGTTCCTCTCACTCCCAGCGGAACAGTCTGGCCGCCGCCAGCCCGAACACCAGCATGTACGCCACCAGTACAGTAAGCGACCCCCAGGCCGGCCACTGTCCGCTCATCGCCTCCTGCACGGCCCGTTCGCCGGCGCCCAGCGGGGTCAGGTCGGCGATCCGCCGCAGCACCTCGGGGAACACCTCGCGCGGCGTCCACAGCCCGGCGAAGAACATCAGCGGGAAGAACAGCAGGGTGCCGATGGTGTTGGCCGCCTTGCCGCTGGGTGCCACCGCGGCGACGAACAGCCCGATGGCGAACGCGGCGCCGGCGGTGGCCAGGAAGGCGAGGACGAAGCCGACCGGTTGCCGCGGCAGGGCCACGTCGAAGATCACCCGGCCGATGATCAGCACCAGGACCAGCGAGCCGACCGCGGTGAGCAGGCTCATCACCAGCTGGGCGCCGAGCAGCGCGACCGGGCGGGCCGGGGTGGTGGCCAGCCGGCGCAGGATGCCGCGCTCGCGGTAGGTGGCCAGCACCATCGGCGCCACCTGCAACCCGAGCGAGGCCAGGGTCATGATGATCGCGATGGCCACGTACAGGTCGATCACGCGCTGGCCGTCGAGGTAGTCGTTGGGTTTCCGGAAGGCCGGGATGCTGCCCAGGATGACGACCAGGACGGCCGGGAAGGCGAAGATCCAGAAGAGCTGCATCGGCTCCCGCACGAAGAGCCGGAACTCGGCGCGGGTGAGTTTGGCGAAGACCCTCATCAGGACTGCTCCTCCGCGGTGGCGCGCCCGGTCAGCCGGACGAAGGCGTCGTCCAGGCTGGCCTGCTCGACGCGCAGGTCGTTGGCGATGATCCGGTGGGCGGCCAGCGCCGCCGTGACGGCGTGCAGCACGTTGCCCTCGCCGATCACCTCCACCTGCGTGCCGTGCCGGCGCACCTCGCGAACCTCGGCCAGGCCGGTGAGCACGCCGTCGTCGAGCGGCACGGACGGCCGGAAGCGGATCCGCTGCTCCACCGAGACCCGGGCGATCATCCCGGCCGGGGTGTCCAGCGCGACGACCGTGCCCGCGTCGATCAGGGCGACGCGGTCACAGAGCCGCTCGGCCTCCTCCATGAAGTGCGTGACCAGCAGCACCGTGACCCCACGGTCGCGCACGGACTCGACCAGCCCCCAGGTGTCCCGGCGGGCCTGCGGGTCCAGACCGGTGGTCAGCTCGTCCAGGATCGCGATGGCGGGGTTGCCGATCAACGCCAGCGCGATGGACAGGCGCTGCTTCTGCCCGCCGGAGAGCTTGGCGTACCGGGTCGTCAGCTTGCCGCCGAGGCCCAGCTCGTCGGCGAGGCGGCGCCAGTCGGCGGGCTCGGGGTAGAAGGCGGCGTACAGCTCCAGGGCCTCGCCGGCGGTCATCTTCTCGGGCAGCTGACTCTCCTGCAGCTGCACACCGACCAGCCGGCGCAGCTCGGGGTCGCGCGGGTCGCGGTCCAGGACGGTGATCGTACCGGCGTCGGGCGTCCGCAGCCCGGCGATGGACTCGACAGTGGTGGTCTTACCGGCGCCGTTGGGGCCCAGGACGCCGAAGATCTCGCCGCGCTCGACGGTGAACGACACGTCCCGGACCGCCACCGTGTCGCCGTAGCGTTTCTGCAGGTGGTCGACGCTTATGACTGGCATACGCCCAGCGTCGCAGCGGACGCCGGGCGGCGAATCGACCAGCTCGCGAGTCCACCGGTCAACCGATCGGTGGACCCGGGACTACACCGTCGCCTCGGCGCCCGTCTCGCTGGGCTTGCGGCCGGAGACCGCCGCGTACACCGAGCCGACCTGGGCGGCGACCCGCTTCCACGAGTACGCCTGGCGGGCCCGGTCCAGCGCTGCGGTCGCGTACGCGAAGCGCCGTACCTTGTCGTTGACCAGCCGCCGCAGCGCGCCGCCCAGCGCCCGCGGGTCGCGGGCCGGGACCAGGTCACCGGTGAGGCCGTCGACGACGGTCTCGTTGATGCCGCCGACCGAGGTGCCGATGACCGGCACGCCGCAGGCCATCGCCTCCAGCGGGGCCAGCTCGAACTGCTCCTGCCACGGCGCGGCGACCAGCAGGTCGGCCGAGCGGTACCAGCGGGGCATGTCGGCGCTGGGCACGTTGCCGACCAGCCGCACCCGGTCGGCCACCTGGTAGTGCTCGGCGAGCGCGCGCAGCTTCTTGGCCTGCGGGTCCGCGGCGAGCTGGGCCGCGGAAGGACCGCCGACGACGACGTACTCGGCGCCGGGGAGATAACGCATGGCCTGGATGACGTCGCCGTAGCCCTTGCGCTCGACCAGCCGGCCGACGGACAGGATGCGGGGACGTTCCGGGTCGCGCTCGACCGCGGGGCCCTCCGGGGTGAACCGCTCGCTGTCGACGCCGGCGGGCACCACGGTCAGCTGGGTGCGGGGCACGCCGATGCGCACGAGCCCGCGGACCTCGTTCTGGGTCTGGGCGACGACGCGGTCGACCGCCCGGCCCAACGCGCGCTCGTAGCCGGTGCGGGTGGCGCCACTGCCGGCCGGTCCGGCCTCGCCGAGTTCGTGGAACGACTGGACGACCGGGATGCCGACCTGGCGGGCGGCGGTGACCGCGGCCAGGCCGCTGGTCCAGAAGTGGGCGTGGGCGACCTCGGGCAGCCAGTCGGTGTCGCGCCACTCGGTGCGCAGCCACTGCGCGAAATCGCCCATGTGCGACAGCAGCTGCTCGGGCGGCAGGGCCAGCGCGGGGCCGGCCGGCACGTGCACGACGTGCACGCCTTCGCTCATCTGCACGATGGCGGGCAGGTGCGGATCGTCGCGGCGGGTGTAGACCCGCACCTCATGGCCCTGCTCGGCCAGCGCCGCGGAGAGTTCGGCTACGTGGCGCTGCTGAACGCCGGTGGTGTCGCGGGTGGTCAGCGGGCTCGCGTGCTCGGAGATCATCGCGATACGCACGGGGTCCTCCTCCAACAGCTTGAGTCCGGGAGAAAGACCGGAGTTGAGGCTGTGATACGCGGCGAGACATGCCCGTCACTCAAAAGCGTAAACATGCCAAGTGCCGGGTACGTGTACCTCGTGGCTATCGTCAAGCGTACCGTCCAGGCATCCCCGGATCAGGTCTTCGCCGTGCTGGCGGACGGGTGGACCTACAGCGACTGGGTCGTGGGCACGGTGCACATCAGAGACGTGGACGAGCACTGGCCCCAGGTCGGCGCCCAGCTGCACCACAAGGCCGGGCCGTGGCCGTTGTCACTGCACGACAGCTCGACGGTGCTGGCCATGGTGCCGGACCGGCTGCTGAAGCTGCGCGCGGGCCTGTGGCCGCTCGGCTCGGCGGTCGTGGAGCTCGTGCTGGACCCGCTGGCCGACGGCGGCACCCGGATCACCATGAAAGAGGACTTCGAGGCCGGGCCGCTGCTGTTCGTCCGTAACAAGCTCAACGACCTGGTGCTGCACCGGCGCAACATCGAGTCGCTGCGCCGGCTGAACGACATCGTGCTGCGCTCTTCCACCAAGGGAGCGCAGACATGAGCGAGCTTGCGAGCGAATCATCAGCTCAGCGCCGGACGAATGTCATCGCCGGAGCGCCAGCGGAGGCGATGGCATGAGCCAGGTCGTGGTGATCGCCGGCGCGAGTGCCGGGGTCGGGCGCGCGGTCACCGCGGCGTATGCGGCCCGTGGCGCCAAGCTCGCCCTGATCGCCCGCGGCCGGGCCGGGCTGGAGGGTGCCTCGTTGGAGGCCCGGGCGACCGGGGCTGCCGACGTGCGCACGTTCCAGGTCGACGTGGCCGACGCCGAGGCGGTGCAGGAGGTCGCCGACGAGGTCGCGCGCGACTGGGGCGACATCGACGTCTGGACCAACGACGCGATGGTCTCGGTCTTCGCCCCGGCCTGGGAGGTCACCCCGGCCGAGTACAAGCGGGTCACCGAGGTCAACTTCCTCGGCACGGTGCACGGCACGCTGGCGGCGCTGCGGCACATGCGCCGGGCCGGGCACGGGGCGATCGTGCAGATCGGCTCCGCGCTGGCCTACCGGGGCATCCCGCTGCAGGCGCCGTACTGCGCCACCAAGCACGCCATCCAGGGCTTCAACGACTCGCTGCGGGCCGAGCTGCTGCACGACGGCAACCGGGTGAAGCTCTCGATGGTCCAGCTGCCGGCGGTCAACACACCCCAGTTCTCCTGGGTACGGACGCGGCTGCCCCGGCACCCGCAGCCCGTCCCGCCGATCTACCAGCCGGAGGTGGTCGCCCGGGCCGTGCTCTGGGTGGCCGACCACGGCAAACGCGAGATCAACGTCGGCGGCCCGACCCTGAAGACCCGGCTGGGCAACATCGTCGCGCCCGGACTGCTCGACCGGTACCTGGCGCGCGACCAGCAGGGCTACGAGGGTCAGCAGACCGCCGACCCGATCGACCCGGCGACCTGGCAGGACAACGTCGACAAGCCGGCCGACGAGGAACGCGACCACGGCGCCCACGGCGTCTTCGACGACCAGGCCCGGACCAGCTCGTTCGCCCTATGGGCGGCGATGCACAAGCCGGTGGTCGCGGGCGTCGTCAGCGCCGGGCTGGGCGCGGCAGCGGCGGCGCTGTTGCGCCGCCGCTGAACCTCAGCGGTAGATCGCTTTGTGCGCCGTGCTGATCGCGGCCTCGTAGAGCCGGCCGGTCAGCGCGCGGTCCCGGGCCAGTGCTGCCCGCGCCGCGTTCGCCCCCGGCGCCCCGTGCACACCGCCGCCCGGGTGCGCCGAGGCGCTGGCCAGGAACAGCCGGTCGACCGGGGTGTCCGGCCGGCCGAGCCCCGGGATAGGACGCAGGAAGAGCTGCTGGAACGCCGCTGCTGTGCCGCCGCCCAGGGCTCCGCCGACCAGGGACGGGTCTTCGCGTTCCAGGTCGGCCGGGGAGAAGACGTTGCGCCCGACGACCAGCCGGCCGAAACCGGGGGCCTGCTGCTCCAGCACGGCCTCCATGCGCTCGACGTGGGCGGCGATGTCCTCGGCGGCCCACTTCTTGCGATGCGGCAGGTGGGTGTACGCCCACACCGACTCGGTGCCCTCCGGCGAGTGCGACGGGTCCGCGGTGGTCATCTGCCCCAGCAGCAGGAACGGGTCCGGCGGCATCTCATCCACGGCCAGGTGGGCGGCGTACCGGGTCAGGCCGTTGAGGTCCGCGCCCAGGTGCACCGTGCCGGAGCCGGCCGCGGCCGGGTTCTTCCAGGGGATCTTGCCGTTGACCGCCCAGTCGACCTTGACCGTGGCGCCGTCCCAGCGGAAGAACTCCAGGTCCTCCTGGAACCGCGAGGGCAGCCACCGCGAGCCCACCATGTCGAGATACAGCGCGGGAGCCGGGACGTCGGCGAGCACGGCCCGGCGGGCACGCCAGTTGCGGCCGTCCGCCGTGCGTACCCCCATGGCCTTGCCCCGCGCGACCAGGATGCGGGTCACCGGGGTGCCGTAGGTGATCCGCCCGCCGCGCGACTCCAGCCGGGCGACCAGCGCGGAGGTGATCTGCTGGGCGCCGCCGACCGGGACCGGCCAGCCGTACTCCTGGCCGAGCATGGCCAGCAGCCAGCCGTAGACGCCGCCGCCCGCGTCCTCCGGTGACAGATCCGTGTGCAGGGCGCAGCCGGCCAGGGCGAGCTGGGCGCCCTCGCCCTCGAACAGCTCGCCGCCCAGCTGACGGACGGACAGCACGAGCCGCCGGGCCAGCCGCAGAGAGCCGCCGACGCGCAACTGCCGGGCCAGCTCCAGGCCGGAGCGCACCGGCGGGAACGGCGTGAAAAGCACGTCGAGCATCTGCTTGGAGACGTTCCGCCAGTCGTCGTAGGCGTGCCGCCACCGTTCCCCGTCGCCGGGGGCGAACTGCTCCATCGAGGCCATGGTCGTCTCGAGGTCGCGGTTGACGGTGGCCGCCCGGCCGTCCGGCAGCAGATGGGTCAGCACATCGGGGGCATTGGTCCAGCTCAGTCCGTGCTCCCCGAGCTCCAGCCCGCGCATCACCGGCGAGGCGAAGCCCAGCGGATAGAAGGAGCTGAACAGGTCACTCAGGTAGCCGGGAGCCGTCACGAAGCCGGAGCGCACCGCGCCGCCTGGATGGGGCGTCGCCTCCAGCACCTCGACACTCCAACCGGCGTCGGCAAGCAGGTTCGCCGCCACCAGCCCGTTGTGTCCCGCCCCGATGACTATCGCGTCCGCACGTTCCACGTCACCCGCCGCCTCTCGTCGCGCTCGCCCTACCCTGTCGAGTTTGTCGCAAACAAGGTGCGGGTAGTGCTGTGTGTGCACGGCGTGACGGAAGAGGAGCCCCACCATGACTGCCGTTGACGCCCGTACCGAAGCGAATCCGCTGCCCACCCGCTTCCGCCAGCTGCACTGGTCGACCTGGCGCGGAGTGCTGTGGCGCAGTGTCAACGGTTACCTCGACGACGACTGCGGGGACCTTGCGGCCGCCCTGACCTACAACGCGGTGCTCGCCGTCTTCCCGGTCGGCATCGTCGTGGTCGCCCTGGTGAACCTGGTGACCGACGGCCGCACGGCGGTCAACACGATCCTCGGCATCCTGGAGGATCTGGGCGCCGGCTCGATCGTCGCCGACCAGAGCCTCAGGGACGTGCTGGACGCGATCATCGTGCAGCAGAGCTCCGCGAAGGTACTGCTCGGCTTCGGTCTGCTCGGCGCCCTGTGGTCGGCGTCGAACTACGTCGGGGTCTTCACCCGCGCGTCCAACCGCATCTACGGGGTGCGCGAGGGACGGGCGTGGTGGAAGCTGCGCCCGCTGCAGATCGGCCTGAGCGCGATCGCCCTGGTCCTGATGGCCACGGTCGCCGCCGGGCTGGTGATCAGCGGCCCGCTGGTGGACGCGGTCGGCAATGCCCTGCACGCCGGCGAGGCGGCCAAGCTCACGTACTCGATCGGCCGCTGGCCGGTGCTGGTGCTGATCCTGATGCTGCTGCTCTCGCTGCTGTTCTGGATCGCGCCCAACGTCAAGCAGCCCCGGTTCCGCTGGCTCACGCTCGGCGGTGTGGTGGCGTTGCTGGTCTGGGCCCTCGCCACCTTCGGCTTCGGCCTGTACGTGGCCAACTTCGCCTCCTACGACAAGACGTACGGCAGCCTCGGTGCCGTCATCGCGTTTCTGGTCTGGCTCTACCTGTCCAACTCGGCCCTGATGCTCGGTGTCGAGATCAACGCCGAGGTGCAGCGCGGCCGGCAGCTCCAGGCCGGCAACGAGGACCCGGACCCGCCGCTGCAGCCCCGTGAGGTTCCCGACGACGACAAGCCGGGCGACCCGGTTTAGCCGAGCGCCGGCCGGGCACGTCTTCAGTCGAGGGCCGCGGAAGCGACCCGGCACCACGGCAAGGCGGGGCAACAAAACTGAAGGGGAATCACCGTGAGTACAGTCACCGAGTCCGTTGACGTCAACGTCCCGGTAACCACCGTGTACAACCAGTGGACCCAGTTCGAGGAGTTCCCTCGCTTCATGGGTGGGGTCGAGGAGATCAAGCAGCTCGACGCCACCACCACGCACTGGAAGACCAACATCGACGGGGTCAAGCGGGAGTTCGACGCCAAGATCACCGAGCAGCTGCCCGACGAGCGGGTCGCCTGGACCTCGATCGAGGGCTCCAAGCAGGCCGGCGTCGTGACCTTCCACCGGCTCAGCGACACCACGACCCGGGTCACCTGCCAGATGGACTTCGAGCCGCAGGGCGTCGCGGAGACCGCCGGCGACAAGCTCGGCTTC
The DNA here is from genome assembly GCF_018332655.1 of Actinoplanes auranticolor. GTDB lineage: Bacteria > Actinomycetota > Actinomycetes > Mycobacteriales > Micromonosporaceae > Actinoplanes > Actinoplanes auranticolor. The sequence goes on from NZ_BOQL01000037.1 coordinate 72,264, forward strand.
CTCGACCGCCAGGTCAAGGGCGACATGAAGCGCTTCAAGGAGTACATCGAGCAGCGCGGCACCGAGTCTGGCGCCTGGCGCGGCCAGGTGGACCGCCCGGGAGCATGATCGCGTGAACCACGGAACGGCCGCCGGTGTCCCGGCGGCCGTTTCGCCGTCCGGAGCCCGGGTACGCCACAGACATGACTGATCGCGAAGACGGCGTGTGGCGCAACGAGGAGAAGACCTCGGTGAAGGACCTCAGCGAGGCGATGGCCACCTGGGACACCGACGGCCAGGGCGACCCGACGGACAACGACGCGGGCCTGGAGCAGGCGTTCGGCCACGACGCCCAGGTGAAGAACGAGGTGGGCCAGACGGACCCGGACCGCGAAAGCCGCCCCAGCACGACGGGCCGCAGCGGACCGCATTGATTCAAGTTCCTCGACCCGGCTGTTCTAGCCGCCGGCTGCTGGGTCTCAGCCCCAGACGGTGACGCTGCCTACCTCTGTTCCTACGTTCAGGGTGTAGCGGTTGGGGGCTTTTCGCCAGGTTGCGGGGGCCAGGGTGGTGTTGGTCGGGGCCCGGGTCCGGTCGGCCCACGGGACGGCGACCAGGGCTGCGCCGCCTCGGAGGTGCAGGCGGAGGGGCGTACCCGGGGGGATGGCGACCGCCACCTCGCCCACGCCGCCGGCCACGATGATCGGGACCGTGCCGCGGGGGGCCGGGAGCCGCATGCTGACCAGGCCGGTGCCGGAGCCCAGCTCCAGGCGGCTGAGCCGACCGGCCGACAGGTCCAGGTGCTGTTCGCCGGCTCCCGCCGGCAGGCGGATGTCCCAGCTCACTGCCCGGTTCAGCAGGATCTCCACGGTGTCGGGGCCGTCCGCGCCGGTCGGGCGCAGGCCCAGCCGGACCCGCCCGTGGGTGCCGGTGACCGCCGGCGCTAGGCCCGAATCGGCCGGGGTGCTGATCCGGTAGAGAAGTCCGGGCAGGTCTGCGAGGCGCACGTCGACCCTCGACGCCGCGTCCCGGACGATCAGGAAGGCTCCGGTCCGACCGTGCAACGCGCCCGCCGAGACGTGATCCTGCGGACCGTCGGCGGCGGGCATCTGCCGGGCGCCGAGCATCGTCACTGGCGCGCAGCCGGCCCCGAATAGACCCACCAGGGCGGCGGCGAGCAGCGAAAAGACGGCTCGCGAACCGATCGTGGACCGACGATGACGCTGCGCAGTAGGCACCATCGGACAACATGAGATCGGCCGAAAGGGTGACGGTGAAGCACCCAAATCGGGCCACAATATCCGGATGCGTTCAGCCGGTTTTCTGTCCGAGCGTCAGCGCCGCCTCGCGTGGGTGGGTTTTCTGCTCGCCGCGTTCCAGGCCCCTGCCGCCGCCCAGCTCATCGACGACGCCTCCTGGCTCTTCGCCGTGGTGGTCGCTCTGCTCGTTGCCGCTGTGATCATCGCCGACGACACCCAGCGTCGGCGGCCCACCACGGAGTAGTCCCCGGACCTCTCCGAGTCACCGTCACCCGGTCCCGAGCCCGCGGGCTCGGGACCCTTCACGCCTGGTCGCCGCCGTGGCCAGGTGATGGCCGCGGTCAGCGGGCCTCGTGGCCTTCGCGCCCCCGGGTCCGCCTGCGTTCCTTCAGCTCCGCCTCGTAGAGGTGGCGCCGCCCGCCGGCCAGTTCGTCCCGGGCGTCCTTCTCGAGCGCGCGGAACTCGGCGTAGTAACCGTCGTCGAACTCCTCGACCAGCTGGAACGTCCAGTGCCCCGGCACGACGTTGCGCCCGATCAGCTCCTGGGCGATCCGCTCCGCGAGCTTGGGCTGCCCGGCCTGGACGAACAGCGACACGGCCTCGTCGAGCTTGAAATCGGCCTCGCCGATGAGCTGGTGCAGCGAATACAGGTGCCCGCGGACCCGTTCGACAGTCTCCAGGGCCTCGCTGAGCTTGCCCAGCGCCTCCACCGTGACGTCGTCCACCCCTTCGGGCCGCCGGTGCTCGCTGTCCGGGCCGTCCACCATCCGTGCCTCCCTCTACCTCAAGGTCCGGTCCCTGGCTTTCCCCACCGGCGCGAGTTCAACCGAGCTGCACCGGTCGGAGACACCGTTGGCTACCCTGCGGTCTCTAGCTTTCTTCTTATGAATGGCCTGTTCAGCGGCGCTGCCGCCCGTGCTGCCCTGCGTTCCGCCCACGCCTGCCTCGAGGAGCTGATGGCGTCCGTCGGCACCGGCGGCCTCGACGCAGCGACGCAGTCCCCGGGACTGCTCGCCACCGTCGACCAGCACGCCGCGGGCATCCGCGACAGCCTGTCGTCGGACGTCCGCCCGCTGACGGCGGTCATCCTCGCCGCCTACGCGGAGGGAGTCCGCGATGCGGCGTTCAGGCACGGCTGGCGCCCGCCGGTCGGCCCGATCGACTGGGCCGAGAACGACTGGGTGCTCAACCGCCTGCTGGCGGTCTGCTCGCTCACCCGCACCCTGCCCTGATCTCCCGCTGACAGGCCACGCCGACCCTTCGGGGCCGGTACCGGAAATCCGGTGCCGGTCCCCTTTCATGTCCGGGCCGCCCTCGTCAGGCAGCCGGTCCGTCATCCCGTCGCGCCCGGATGACCTGCGTCTTCTCCCCGTCCGCGGGATCACTCTGCTGGGGCAACGCCTGCCGCAGCTCGCTGCGCGAGATCACCACCGTGCTGTCCCCATCAGCCCCGTCGGGCACTGTCCCGCTCCGCTGCCCGGTGACATCGGCCGTCGTCTCCGCGTCGTCAACCACCGCGCCCGCATCTCGGACCTGGCCGTCGGGGTCGTCGCCACCGCTTCCGACCGGGGCACCGCTGCTCTGGCCTACCGGGGCTCCTTCACTCCCACCCGGCCGGCCCAGGGAAGACTCGTCAGCGGCCGCGTTTCCGGGCCCGGCCGGCGGCGAGCCCGCCGCCGACGCCGAAACAGCACCGGTGGTGTCCTCGACCGGTCGTTCCCCCGGCCCGCGACCGTCATCGGAACGGGGACTGGAATCGGTGCCGTCATCCGGACCACCGTCCGCATCCGAAGCGCTGACGGAGCCGCGGACGTCCGCGGCCGGACTGTCGGCCTCGCGGCGGTCACTCGGCCGGGATGACGAACGGCCGCCATCATCGGATCCGTCACCGCCGCCCGAGCCGGGCACGTCCACCCCGCCCTTACCGGCATCCGGCCCATCGCCCGCGCGACCTCCGTCAGCCTCTCGGCCGTGATCCCGGTCAGCGCCGTCGACAGCCTCACGGCCGTCGTCCCCGCCGCCACCGTCAACCTCCCCGACGTGATCCCGGCCGCCGCCGACAGACTCCCGGCCGCTACCGCTGGCAGCCTCCGGCCCGGCAGCTTCCCGGCCGTCATCGGCAGCCTCCGGACCGTCATCCCGGCCACTGCCGGCAGCCTCCGGCCCGTGATCCGGGCTGCCGCCCGCGGAGCCGTCGCCCGGCCGGCCGTCGGCTCCGGCGTCGAGATGCAGCCAGGTCGTCGTCTCCGCCGTGTCCACCGGAACCGGATCGTCGAACCCGGGCACCACATGCGGCAGGTCATCACTGCCGGGCCAGGGCCGCTGCATCGGAATGACCTGCGTCCGCTCCCCCGCCGCCTCAGCCGCCCGCCTCCGCTCGGCTTCCTCAGCCGCCAGCGCTTCAACCCGCTCAGCCTCAGCCCGCTCAGCCTCGACCCGCGCCGCCTCAGCCGCCGCGGCCGCCCGCGCCTGCTGCTCCTCCTCGTCGATCCGCGCCTGCTCGTCAACCCGTGCCTGCTCGTCAATCCGAGCCTGCTCATCGATCCGTGCCTGCTCAGCCAGCCGAGCCTGCTCAGCCGCCAGCGCCGCGGCCCGGGCCGCTTCCTCCTCGGCCGCCTGCTTGGCCGCCGCCGCGCGGGCCCGCTCGTCCGCGTAACTTCGGGCATGCTCACGGATCGCGGCCGACTCCGTGCTCGCCCGCTCCAGCCAGATCTCCCACCGTCGCTGCATCGGGCGGATCAGTCCGCCGCCCACGCCGACGATGAGCACCCCGGCCACGGTCGCCAGCACCGCGATCAGCACCGGCTGGGTCACCGCCGTGGCGATCTGCACCTGGTCCAGCGCCGCGATGACGCCCAGCGCGACGATCAGCCAGTACGCCGCCTGGGCCAGCACCCGTCCGTAGGCCAGGCCGCCGAGCGCGCTGCCGATCAGGTCGCGCACCGCACCGCCGATCGCCGCGGCGACCACGATGATGACGATGGCCACGAAGGCCCGGGGCAGCCAGCCGATCAGCGCGGTGAGCAGGTCGCTGACCGCGTTCGGGCCCCAGATGCCGAAGGCCAGCTGGAGGGCGAAGAGCAGCACCGCATAGAACGCGATCTTGGCGCAGAGGTCGCTGGGCTCGACCCGGCCGCCCAGGGCCCGTCCGATGGCGCCGCGTTCGACGGCCCGGTCGAAGCCGATCCGGCTCAGGGTCTTGACCACCACCGTGCGCACCAGCCGGGCCAGCACGTAGCCGATCAGCAGGATGGCGAGGAAGGCCAGCGCCGTCGGCACGAACAACAACACGGAACGCCACATGTCGCTCAACGCATCGCTCAGATCGGCACCGCTCATCTGCTCTCCCTGGAAGGTGTCAGCGGCCGGTGTCTGTGCGGCCTGCGCCGACCATAGGTCGCCGGTCCCCGATCCGCACCGTCTGCGCCGGGCCCGGCCTCAGGAGCAGGGGTTGCCGTCGATCACGCAGCCGCCCGGCAACGCGGCCAGCAGCCCGGCCACCTGGAAAGAGAAGGTCACCGAGCCGCCCGCGGGCACGGCTGCTTCCCCGGACGGCGTGAACGTCACCGTCTCGCCGTCCTGAGCCACCGACGCTCCGGTCGCGGTCACCGTGTTGCCGCCGGGCACGGTCAGGGCCACCCGCCAGCCGGTCACGTCCCCGGTCCCCGGGTTCTCGATGCGGACCGTTCCGGCGTACCCCAGGAGACCGTCCTCGGCAGTGTCGGTCACGTAGCTGATCGTCGCGGTCAGCGGAAGCGGCGGCGCGACAACCGGCTGCGTCATGACCGGTTCGGTCGGTGCCGCGGTCGCCGCCGGCGGTGGATTCCCGGGGCCCGGGAGCGTCACGGCGTCCGGCAGCGGACCCGCGGTCCCGGCGGCGCGCGTGGCCCTGACCGCGACCGTGGAGGTGCTGGTCGCGGCCGGGTCGGTGGGCCGCTCGGCGACCGGTTCCACGCCCGGCAGCGCGGGTTCGAGCGGGAGCAGACCGCCGGTGGGCCCGGGGGTGGGCCCGGCGGCCGGGGCCTGCGCGCGCGGCGAGCCCGCCGGGCCGCTCAGCGCGGCATAGCCGAGGCCGAAACCGGCCAGGATCACGACGGCCGCGGCGGCGATGATCGCGAACCGGATCCGGCGCTGCGACTGCTGTCGAATGTGCGACACGATCGGCGCCGGGACCGCCCGGGGCGGTGACGGAGCGGGAGCAGCCGGGAGCACCGGCCCGGCGGTGGCCGGCTCGTCCGCGTACGGCGGCACGGGGTCGAATTGCTGCAGCTCAGCGACGTATCCCATGACGCCGCGGCTGGGCCGGGGGCGCGGGTTCTCGGTCACGGCGGGACTATAGGCAAGTCGAGATCACAGGCGCCAAGGCCGATTTCCGTACGGCCGGACTACGCACCGTGAGATCACGCGTGATCGGGTCACGGGCCGCACAACCGCCTCACCCTGGCGTACCGGGCATAATCGGACGTCCGTACGGTGCCCCCATCGTCCGAACGGCCGAGGCGGGCTACGCTCATCTCATGGTCGGCATGGGGAGCTCTCTCGCGATGACCACGCTGCCCGATCAGACCGGCGTGCCGCCGGAGCGCGCCCTCGACTGCGCTGAGCTCGTCCGCCGACACCCGTGGGCGGCGACCTCGCTGGGCCCGGCCGAGGCGTGGGATCCCGTGGTGCGCGCGACGGTCGACATGTTGCTCGCCTCGCCGGTGCCGATGGTGCTCGCGTACGGCGATGACCACGTGATGATCTACAACGACGCGTACGCGGAGGTTCTCGGCGCCCGGCACCCGGCGGCGCTGGGCCGCCCGGCGGCCGAGGTCTTCGGCGAGCTGTGGCACACCCCCGGCGTCGGCGGCGTCATCGCCGACGTCTACCGCACCGGGCAGCCGTTCCTGGAGGCGGAGACCCAGGTCGCCGTGGCCCGGGGAGCCGCCGGGCACGTCGAGCAGGCTTCCTTCACCCGCGGCCACTCGGTCATCCGCGACCTGCACGGCGGCATCGTCGGCGTGCTGACCGTCGCCGCCGAGACCACCCAGGTGACCCGCCGGTTGCAGAGCCTCGGTGACCTCACCGCCCGGCTGGCGTCGGCGCTGACCATCGACGACGTCGCCCGGGTCGTCCTGGCCTACGGGATGACCTCGTTCGACGTCGACCACTGCGTCTTCGCCGTCGACGACGGCACGGAGTTCCGCTACGTCCGGCGCATCCGCGGCGAGATGATGGACGAGGCGGACGAGCGCCTGCCCCCGCTGTGGAAGAGATTCGCCCCCGACCCCGACTCACCGATGGTGACCGCGGCGCAGACCGGCCGCCCCACGTTCCAGGCCGACGGCAGCCCGCTCGCCAAGATCGCCAGCGACCGGCACGAACGCCGGATCCGCGCCCTGGCCGCGATGCCGTTGCGCACGCCGTTGCTGCGCGGGGCCCTGACCATGGGTTACCGCACCGCGCACACCTGGCTGCCGGCCGAGCGCGCTCTGCTCTACGCGGCGGCCGAGCTGGTGGCCCAGGCGGCCGAGCGGGCCCGCCGCTTCGAGGCTCAGCACGGCACCGCCCAGCTGCTGCAGCGCAGCATGCTGCCGGAGCACCTGCCGGAGCTCGACCGGTTCCGGATCGCGGCCCGCTACGACGTCGGCGTGGACGGCAACGCCGCGGGCGGCGACTTCTACGACGCGTTCGAGCTGTCCGACGGGCGCCTGGCGATGGTGCTGGGTGACGTGGCCGGGCACGACGTGCGGGCCGCCGCCGTGATGGGCCAGGTCCGGGCGGCGCTGCGCGCGCTGGCGCTGACCGACCCGGCGCCGGGCACCGTGCTCGCAGGGCTGGACCGGCTGGTCGGCTCGCTGGGCGCGGAGTCGCGCAACGAGGAGATCTTCGTGACCGTCGTGTACGGGGTCCTCGATCCCACCGACGGCACCATCACCCTGGCCAGCGCCGGCCATCCGCCGCCGGTGCTGCGTCGCGCGGACCCGGAGGGCGGCCCGGCCAGCGCCGAGCTCGTGCTGGTGCCGCCGGGCGCGCCGCTCGGCCTGGGCGGCCGGTGGCGCACGACGGTCCTGCAGCTGGAGCCGGGCGACTCGATCCTGATGTTCAGCGACGGTGTCGTCGAGCGCCGGGACCGGCCGCTGAGCGCGGGCCTGGCCGACCTGGTGGCCGCGGCCGCCGGCGCGACCAGCGGCGACCCGCGCAACCTGTGCTCGCTGGCCACGGCCGCGGTGTCCGGCAGCACCGACGACGACGTGGCGGTCCTGGCCGTGGAGCGGGCGGTGGCGCTGAGCCGGTCGGCCACGATGCTGGTGCCGGCCGAGCCGACCGGTCCGAGCCGGGTCCGCCAGTGGATGTCGACCCGGTTGCGGGAGTGGTCGGTGCCGGAGCCGGTGATCGGTGCGGCCATCCTGTGCACCAGCGAGCTGACCACCAACGCGCTGCTGCACGCGGGCACCCCGGCCCAGGTGCACATCGACCTGAGCGCGGAGCGCCTGCTGGTGTCGGTGGCCGACACGGGTACGCGAGGCAGCGTGACCCGGGCCCGCACGGACGCCCTGAGCAGCCGGGGCCGCGGCCTGGGCCTGATCGAGGAACTGAGCGACACCTGGGGCACGGACCCGACGGTGCGCGGCTCCACGGTCTGGTTCGAGATGCTCATCCCGCCGCGTTGATCCACCGCCGGGAGTTTGCCGGCGCGGGACGGGGTAAATGCCGGGTATGACAGCCAAGCCGGGAGTCCTCTTCGACGTCGACGGCACCTTGGTCGACACCACGTACCTGCACGCGGTGGCGTGGTGGGAGGCGCTGCGCCAGTTCGACCACGACGTGCCGATGGCCGAGATCCACCGGGGCATCGGCATGGGCTCCGACAAGATCATCGACCACCTGCTCGGCACCGACCGGGACAAGGGCGCGGACGAGGAGATGACCACCGCCCACGACGTCCTCTACGGCGCCTGGTGGGAGCGTCTGCGCCCGCTGCCCGGCGGCGGCGACCTGCTGCGCGCCTGCGCCGATCGCGGCCTGGCCGTGGTCCTGGCCTCGTCGGCCAAGGAGGCCGAGCTGAACATCCTGCGCAAGGTCATCGACGCCGAGGACGCGATCACGGCGGCGACCTCGTCCTCGGACGCGGAGCAGAGCAAGCCGGCCCCGGACATCCTCGAGGCGGCGCTGGAGCAGTCCGGGATCGACCCCCACCAGGCAGTCTTCGTCGGCGACGCGGTCTGGGACGTCAAGGCGGCGGCCCGGCTCGACATCCCGTGCATCGGCCTGGCCTGCGGCGGCACCAGCGCGGCGGAGCTGACGGCGGCCGGCGCCGTGGCCACCTACAAGGACCCGGCGGAGCTGCTGCGCGACCTGGAGAACTCGCCCATCGCGGAGCTGCCGAGGTAGCTGGAGCTGCCGGGACAACTCGCCTGGTGAAGCCGGCGGCGATCGCCCCGCCGCAGAGTGCCGGTTACCCGCGCTGTTCCGCGGTCCGCGGTCGGTCGCCCGCGAACAGCGCGAACAACGCCAGCGCGACCGCCAGCCCGGCCGCCACCGAGATGGCGAAGCCGCGATCCATCCCCTGCGGCGCCAGCATCACCCCGGCGATCAGGGCGACCACGGCCGCGGCGACCATCGCGAGGCGGGCGGTCCGCTGCGTCGCGACGGCACCGCGGACGCCTGAAGCATCCTGAGGCCCGGTGCCGGCCTCCCCGCGCTGCAGACGCCAGACGCTCACGGCGATGACCGCGGCGCCTCCGGCACCGGCGACGCCGGTCACCATGAAGGGCACCGCCATGCCGTACAGGCCCGGGCCCGCGGTGGTGGCCCCGGACAGGGCGAGCATCGTGAACACGACGGCCGCGATGCCGTGCTGTACCACGCTGCGACGCAGCCGCCGCCGTTCGGGATCCGTCATTGCGTTCTCCGCCCGCAGCTCTGGTCGCGTCATCTTCCCACGCGACACCCGCACGGCCCGGTCACCTCGGTCCGGCCGACCATCCCCGCGGCCGGCAAAGGCCGGGGCGGGCAGGGACCGAACCCGACACAAGGCCGGGCGCTACGGCCGGCGCCAGTCGTTGCCGGTCAGGTGGGAACCGGCCTGCGGCCCCATGTTGAGCATGCCGCCGTCGACCGGCCACGAGGATCCCGTCACGTAGGTGGCGCCGGGCCCGGCCAGGAAAGCCACCACCGCCGCCACCTCGCGGGCGTCGCCGGGCCGCCCCAGCGGCACGCCGGGCCGTTCGACCCCGGTCGGATCCACGTCCTCCTGGCCGGTCATCGGGGTGGCGATCTCCCCCGGTGCCACGGAGTTCACGGTGATGCCGTGCTCGCCCAGTTCCAGCGCCATGACCCGGGTCAGCAGGCCGAGACCGCCCTTGGCCGCGCAGTACGCGCCCGCGCCGACCCGCGGCTGCGTCTCGTGCACGCTGGTGATGTTGATGATCCGGCCGCCGCGGCCCGCCTCGACCATCCGGCGGGCGGCCCGCTGCGCGCACAGGAACGGCCCGTCCAGGTCCACGGCGAGCACCTGGCGCCACTCGTCCCAGCCGGTGTCCAGCACCGGGGTGGTGGTGCCGGTGCCGGCGCAGTTGACCAGTACGCCGATGCCGCCCAGCGCGTCCGCCAGCTCGTCGATGACGTCCGCCGCCCCGGGCAGCCGGGTCAGGTCGAGGTCGCGGATCTCGGCGCGGCGGCCGGCTTTGCGGACCTCGTCGGCGGTGCGCTGCGCGTGTTCGTCGTCACGGTAGCTGGTGATGCCCACGTCGTACCCGTCGGCGGCCAGGGCGACCGCGATCGCCCGGCCGATGCCGGATTCCGAGCCGGTCACGACCGCCACCCGGGGATGATTCGTGCTTTTGCCCGTCATGGGCGCCGCATACCCCCGCGGTGTCGCGACAATCACGCCCGCGACGGCATGTTTTACCCCCGCTACGGGCAGTGCAGAGCGGTGCAGCTGTCCGACCTTCTCTTCGCCCTGCTCGGTGTGGGCGCCCTGCTGGCCGGAATCCTGCCTCGGGTCCTCGAACGCCGTCCCCTGTCCATGCCGATCGTCTTCCTGGCCCTCGGGATGGTGGTCTTCGCCCTCCCGCTCGGCCTGCCGGACGCCGATCCGCTCGCCCATCCCAAACTCACCGAGCACCTCACCGAGGTGTGCGTCATCGTCGCCCTGATGGGCGCCGGCCTGAAGATCGACCGGCCGCTGACCAGGCGCCGGTGGTCGTCGACGTGGCGACTGCTGGCCGTCGCGATGCCCGTCACCATCGCCGCGGTCGCCCTGTTCGGCTGGTGGTGGGCCGGGCTGGTGCCGGCCAGCGCACTGCTGCTCGGTGCGGCCCTGGCCCCGACCGACCCGGTGCTGGCCGCGGACGTCCAGGTCGGCGAGCCGACCGGCGAGGAGGATTCCGAGGACGAGGTGCGGTTCGCGCTGACCTCGGAGGCGGGCCTCAACGACGGGCTGGCCTTCCCCTTCGTGTACGCGGCCATCGCGCTGGCCACCGTCGCCGCGACCGGGGAGAGCTGGTTCGGCGAGTGGGTCCTGAAGGACGTCCTCTACAAGGTCGCCATCGGCGTCGTCGGCGGCCTGCTCATCGGCCGGTCACTGGGTCGGCTCTTCTTCCGCGCCCACAACCGCAAGCTCCGGCTCGCCCATCACGCCGAGGGCTTCCTCGCGCTGGCCGCGACGTTCCTGGCCTACGGTCTGGTCGAGGTCGCCGGCGGCTACGGCTTCCTGGCCGTCTTCGTCGCCGCACGGGGCATCCGTTCGGCGCAACGGTCGCACGAATACCACCAGGTGCTGCACGACTTCGCCGAGCAGATCGAGCGGCTGCTGACCGTACTGCTGCTCCTGCTCCTCGGCGGCGCCGTGGTCGGCGGCCTGCTCGGCCCGCTCACCTGGCCCGCCGCCCTGGCCGGGCTGGCTCTGATCTTCGTGGTCCGGCCGGTGGCCGGCTTCCTGTCGCTGCGCGGGGCGCCCGGCCACGCCGCCGAGCACGCGGTCATCGCGGCGTTCGGTATCCGGGGCATCGGTTCGATCTACTATCTCGCGTACGCGTCGACCCACGCCACGTTCCCGGACGTGGATGTCCTGTGGGCGACAGTAGCTTTCGTCGTGGTCGTGAGCGTGGTGTTGCACGGCGTGGCGGTCACGCCCGTGATGCGGCTTCTGGACCGATACAACGAGCGGTCCCGCACGCCCGAGGAACGCCACGCTCAGTAGTCGCCGTAACGGTGAGTAATCCGCATGCCGCGAAGTCGTAGTTCTTTTAGGACATTGAACCCGGGTGTAGTGGCGGAGCGTATTCATGGCTGTAAGGTGATCGGCATCTCCCCCCGGGCTGAGATTCCACGATGGAACGACAGGAAAGGTGCGGCCGATGCGTATTCGGGGCTTTGCGCCGGCGACACCCTGCTGGGTCGAGCTGGCGAGTGCTGATCCCGCTCGCGCGGCGGACTTCTACGCCGGGCTCTTCGGCTGGGAACCCGCCGGTGACCGCTTCAAGCTCGGCGGCCGGGCCGCGGCCGGGCTGACCCGCGCCCGCGCCGACCGGCCCGCCGGCTGGCTCACCTACCTGACCGAGCACAATCTCGAGGCGTCCATCACCCGGGTCCGCGAGGCCGGGGGCCGCCTGGTCAGCGAGCCGATCGAGGCCCGGGGCGGACGCTCGGCCCTGATCGCCGACCCGGCCGGCGCCCTGCTGGGCCTCTGGGAGAGCGCGGGCTTCACCGGCGCCCAGGTCGGCGGGGAGCCGGGCACGATGACGTTCCCGGAGCTGCTCACCGACGACGCGGAGGCCGCGGCCCGGTTCTACGGCCAGGCGTTCGGCTGGCTGCTGCGCGACGAGTACGGCAGCGACGGCACCCGCGGCGAGTGGATCACCACGGCTCACGACGCGATGGCCGGCCTGGCCCCGAGCCGCGGCGGCAGCTGGTGGCGCGCGGCGTTCCAGGTGGCCGACTGCGCGGCGACCATGCAGACGTGCCGCGACCTCGGCGGCGGCGTCATCTCCGGGCCGACCGACATGGGCTTCGGCAGCTACGCGGAGCTGCTGGACCCGTGGGGCGTGCCGTTCGCGGTGGCGGCCCCGGCGGCCCTCCCGGTGGAACTCAGCATGTCGTTCACCCCCACGGCAGGCATGGAGTTGACATTCGGGGGGTAGTAGAACGCCTGTTCGAGAATTCGAGGAGGCAAGGCCATGGCGAATACCGACCAGGATCCGGCGTCGAACACGATCAAGGATCCGGCCGACTGGACCACCGGTGACGAGCCGGCGACCGGCGCCCAGCAGTCATACCTGCACACGCTGGCCTCGGAGGCCAGTGAGGAAGTGCCGGACGACCTGACGAAGGCCGAGGCGTCCCAGCGCATCGACGAGCTCCAGGAGAAGACCGGCCGCGGCCAGTAGGCCACCGCCACGACAAAGGCGCCGGGCATCCGCCCGGCGCCTTTTCGTATGCCCCGAGTGTCAACCGGAGTTGACACGAGCCTCGTGTCAACGTAAGTTGACAGCATGACCGAAGCAACCGATCTCGCCGCCGCCGCCGGCAGCGCCGATCCTCGGGTCGGCCTGCGGGCGGTCGTGGCGCTGCGCCGCCTCCTGGAGGGCCTCGAGCATCTCCAGGTGGCCAACGCGCGACGCAAGGGCTGGTCCTGGCAGGAGATCGCGGACGCCCTCGAGGTGACCCGCCAGGGCGTCCACAAGAAGCACGCCGGTCGCGTGCCCATGCAGGATCCACGGGAGGGCTGAGATGTTCGAGCGATTCACCCATGCCGCACGGGATGCCGTGATCCAGGCCCAGACGGAGGCCCGGGAGCTGCAGCAGAGCCCCATCGGCACCCAGCACGTGCTGATGGCCCTGCTGGCCGATCCCACCGGTCCGGTCGCCTCGGCGGGCGCGCTGACCACCAAGGGGGTCGACGCCCGGTTCGTCCGGGCCGAGGCGCACCGCCTGGCCGGGCCCGGCCCCGAGCCGAGCGTCCCGGTGACCGACACCGACGCGGAGGACGCGGCGGCCCTGAAGGCGATCGGCATCGACCTGGATGCCGTCCGCCGGGCGATCGAGGAGAACTTCGGCCCCGGCGCGCTGCAGCTGCCCGTGGCCACGGCTCCGAAGCGCCGCGGCCTGCTGCGCCGGTCCCGCCCCGGCACCCGCACCCGCGGGCACATCCCGTTCTCACCGCGCAGCAAGAAAGTGCTGGAGCTCTCCCTGCGCGAGGCACTCCGGCTCAAGCACAACTTCATCGCGCCGGAACACATCATGCTGGGCATCCTGCGCGAGGGTCAGGGGCTGGCCGTGCAGATCCTCACCGCCGCCGGGGTGGATCAGCAACGGTTCCGCGAGGAGGTCACCCGGTCGTTGAAGAACCAGGCGGCATGATCCCGGCGGGAACTTCACCAGCTCCGCGGTGGAGTTCCCGTCCCGGGTCCGCGCGTACCCCACCAGCGGGTATCCGACGGCCGGAGGGAACGACGGGCCGGGCCGGGCGCCGGCGGGCCGGGCCTCATCAGCTCCGGCGCGCCCCCGGCGGCCGCCCGCCGCCCGCCGGCGCAACCAGCCGTTACTCCCGCCCCGCAGGCCAGCAGGGTGGGCGTGGACGTCGCACAACCGCTCATCCTGTCACCCCCGCCGCACGATCGGACCGGCCATGACCCCACCTCCGGTGACCCGCCACCGGCGTGACCAGCGGCCCGGACTGCCACCAGAGCACACATCGCATCCCCGGGCAACGGCAATGCCGCAACCCGACTGTGACATCGGTGCCCCGGCCGGTCGGCAGGCCGACTGAAAGAGTCACCACCTGGGTAGAGACAGCCCGCTGACCGCTTGTGGGACCGCGCGGAGGAAAACGTGAACTATCGGGTCGAGTACAACGGCGAGGATCTCGAGCTCGCCACCCTGGACGCCGCGCTGGACAACGCGAAGCAGGCCATCGCCGCGGACATCGGACCGGTCAGCGGGTGGACCGTCGAGCACGACGAGTCGATCAACGACTGGTTCGTGCAAGGAGTGATCAACGGCGAGGCGGTCGGGGCGACCGCGGTGGTCACCGGTCCGGAGCCGATGATGACCGCGCAGACCTATCCACGGCATGCGCCGGCCGGCAACGACGACGTCGCCCGGCGCCGGGTCTTCACCGGGTCGACGCCGGCCGACGCGCTCGGCATGGCGGCGAACTGGCTGGCCGGGCGCCCGGAGGTGGTCGCCGTCGACGACCTGGGCTGGCGTCCCGGGCGCGACGGCTATGAGCTGCGGGTCTACTACCGCAGCTGACCGAGCTTGGCGTAGAGCAGCCGGTCGCGCCAGGCGCCGCGGATCAGGAAGTGGTCGCGCAGACGGCCCTCCCGGGTCATGCCGATCTTCTCCAGCACCCGGGCCGAGGCGGCGTTCTCCGGATCACACGTCGCGGCGATCCGGTGCAGGCCGCCGCCGGTCAGGCCGAAGTCCAGCAGCGCCTGCGCCGCCTCGGTCGCGTACCCCTGGCCCTGGGCCGCCGGTGCGATCACATAGCCCATCGTGCCGCGCCGGTGTTCCGGGCTCTCGATGTGCAGTTCGGCCGAGCCGATGAGCATGTCGTCCGTCCGCCGGACGACCGCGAACTTCCAGGTCCGGCGCGGGGTCGCCCGGTCCGATGCCAGGGCGTGGGCGAGAAAGATCCCGGTCTCCTCCGGCGTGTTCGGACCCAGTCCATCCACCGCACGACCTCCGGGTCACCGGCGATCGCGTGCAGCGCCGCGTGGTCGCCGGCGCGGAACGGGCGCAGCAGCAGCCGCGCGGTGCTCAGGTCCATCGCGCGATTATCGCCGGTCCCGCCGGGTCGTTCAGCGCAACGCGTAAGCACTGGACCGGGCGTCCCGGGCGCTGGCTGAATGAGGTGATGACGCGCGCCGCCTACGACGAGATCGCCGACTGGTACGAGTCCGACTTCATCCGCTCCCAGTCCACCGAGGACGATCCGCTGGGCGTGCACGACGCGCTGCGTGAGCTGCTCGGCCCCGGCACCGGCCGGTGTCTCGAGATCGGCTGTGGCACCGGCGTCTACGCCCCCGCGGTCCGCCGGCTGGGCCGTACGCCCATCGGTGTGGATCTCTCCGCCGGGATGCTGCGGCACGCGGCCGGCCGGCTCCCGGTCGCGCGCGGCGACGCCACCCGGCTGCCGTTCGCCGACGCCTCGGTGCCCGCGGTCATCGCGATGATGGTGCACACCGACATGCCCGGCTACCCGGCCGTGCTGCGCGAGGTGCGCCGGGTGCTCGCTCCCGGCGGCGTGTTCGTGCACGTCGGCGTGCATCCGTGCTTCTGCGGCGCGTTCGCCGACCGGTCCGACCCGGCCGCCACCGTGATCCGCCCCGGCTACCGCGAGCGCGGCTTCAGCCGCGACTCCTGGACCAGCCAGGGCGTGCGCGACAAGGTCGGCGCCATGCACTTCCCGCTGGCGGATCTGCTCGGCGCGTTCGTCGCCGCCGGGCTGACCGCGGACGGGTTCGCCGAGGGCGGCACGCCGACGCCGATCACCTTCTCAGTGCGGGCGCGCTGACCACTCGGCCAGCGCGGTCTCGCTGGTGACGTGGTCCAGCGCCAGGACGGCGGCGCCGTGCAGCGCGCCGTCGTCGCCGTGGACGGCATCGACCACCGGCGGCGGCTGTCCACGATGGAACGCCATCAACCCGCCGGTGTAGGCGGCGGCGAAGACCTCCGGGGCGGCCGCGCGCAGCGGAGCGGCCAGCCCGCCCAGCGTGACCACGTCCGGGTCGTGCACGTTGACCAGGCCGCCGATGCCCGCGCCGAGCGCACCCGCGACAGCCTCCAGGGCCTGGCGGGTGGCGGTGTCGCGCGGCGCGCGGTCCAGGAGCTGCCGGGCGAACCCGCGAGGGTCGGCCGGGGCGGGCAGGCCGAGGTGCCGGGCCAGGGCGCGGCCGTCGATCTCGAGATCCCAGCAGCCGCGCGACCCGCACGGACAGGGCAGAGACCGGTTCCCGTACGGCTGATGGCCGTACTCACCCGCAGCACCGTGCGCCCCGGTCGACGGCTGCCCGTCCACCGTGAACGCCCCGCCGATGCCGACCTCGACCATGAGGTGCAACGCCGCCCGCGCCCCCACCGCAGCCCCGGTGCGGGCCTCGGCGAGCCCGGCGAGCGTGGCATCGTTGCCGGGCAGCAGCGGCACTGTGCCACCCGCGGTCAGCGCGGTCAGGTCGACGTCCCGCCAGCCGAGGGTGGCGGACTGGGCGAGCCGGCCGTCGTGGATCGACCCGGCCACGGCCAGGGCGACCGCGCGCAGCCGGTGCCCGTAGCGGTCGCGCACAGCGGCGATCACCCGGCGGATGTCCGCGAGCACGGTCTCCGGGTCCCGGCTGACGTGCCGGGAGCCGGTGACGTCACGCAGGCCCCCGTCGACCCCGGCGACCGCGTGCCGCCAGTCCGCCATACGGAGGTCGATCGCCAGCACGACCGGACCGTCGGGGTGGGCGCCGAGCACGGTGGTCGGCCGTCCTCGGCCCTGCGGCGGGGCGGGCGCCTCGGCGAGCAGGCTCAGCGCCCGCATCCGGCCGGTGAGCTCGGTGGCCAGGCCGCTGCTGAGCTGCAGGTCCTGGGCCAGGGCGGCACGGGTCGCACCCGGGTGCAGGCGCAGCCAGGCGAGCACCTGGGACGCGGTGTGCCAACGGCTCTCCTGGGCGCGGCGACGGACGGGGCTTGCCATGACGGGGGTTCACCACCTTATGCTCGTACCACGAGGATAATGGAGGACGGCGTGGACCTGACCATCATCGAGGCGGTGCTCTTCGACATGGACGGCACCCTGGTCGATTCCGACGCGGCCGTCGAACGTGCCTGGCGGGTGTGGGCCGCCGAGTACGCCGCGGACCCGGCCGCCGTGCTGGCCGTCGCGCACGGTGCACCGGCTGAGCGTACGGTCCGGTTGATCCGCCCGGACCTCACCGAGGCCGGCGTCGCGCAGGCCGCGGCCCGGCAGCTGAGCCTGCAGTACGACGACCTGTCCGACGTCGTGGCCACCCCCGGCACACCCGAGCTGCTGGCCGCGCTGCGGCTGCCGTGGGCGGTGGTGACCAGCGCGGACGTCCGGCTGGCCAAGGCCCGGCTGGGTGCCGCCGGCATCACGCCGCCGCTGCTGATCACCGTCGAGGACATCCGGGCCGGCAAACCCGACCCGGAGGGCTACCTGCGCGCGGCCGAGCTGCTGGGCGTCGCTCCGGAGCGTTGCCTGGTGGTCGAGGACGCGGAGGTCGGCGTCACCGCCGGCCGGGCCGCCGGAGCTCAGGTGGCCGCGCTCAAGGGCGTCGACGGCGACCTGTCGATCGCCGATCTCGGCACTCTCACCGGGCTACTGGCCGCGGCGGGCAAAGCGCGCGCCTGACCGGGCCGCCACCGCGCCTGCACCGCTCGAGCGGCCTGTGCCCGGCGGGCGCCCTCGCCGTCGGGCAGGCGGTGGCCGACGAGACTCCTCGCCATCGGGTGGCGGTGCCCCGCGGGCGCCCTCGCCGCCGGGTGGGCTCGCCCCGGCCGAAGTCTCCCGGTCGCGGGCGACACCACCGACCGCACCACCCGAGCCAGCGGAGGAAATACCCGCATGGACAGCAACGTCAGGCAGGCCGGGATCGCGCAGGCGGCCCTCGGCTATGCGATCACCGCACTCGGCGCATGTCTCGTCCTGCTGGCCGGCGACTTCGGCGTGCCCCCGGAGGACCTGGCGTGGCTGCCCGCCACGTTCGGCTTCGGCCTGCTGGCCATGGCACCGGCCGGGCCGTTGCTGCTGCGGAACAGCCCGCGCCCGGCCCTCGTCGGTGGCTCACTGGCCGTCGCGGCCGGAGCGACCCTGCTCGCCCTCGCGCCCGTTCCGGCCGTGGCGGTCGCCGGCGCCCTGCTGCTGGGCGCCGGAGGCGCGGCGTTCGCCCTGGTCACCCCGGCGCTGCTGGCCGGGGCGCAGGCGGCGGTGCAGCTCACCAAGGTCAACGCCGCGTCCAGCACCGCGGCGGTGCTGGCCCCGGCGGCGATCGGCGGGCTCAACGCCACCGGCGTGGTCAGCGGGCGGCTGGCGCTGCTGGCCGTCGTACCCCCGTTGGTCTTCCTGGCCGCGACCGCCCGCCCGGCGGCGGCTGAGTCCGGGCGGGAACGGAGCGCCCGCCCCTCGCCCGGCGTGGTGTCGCGGCGCTGGGGCGTCGTGGTGCTGGCCGTGGCGGTCGAGTTCTGCTTCACCATCTGGGCCGTGGCCCGGCTCGCCGCCGCCGGCCTGGCCCCCGGAACCGCCGCCGCGCTCGGCACGGCGTTCCCGATCGGCATGGCGCTCGGCCGGCTGGCGGGCCCGGCCCTGATCCGCCGGATCCCGGTGGTGCCGATCGGAGCCGTGACCACCGCGGCGGGCGCGCTGGTGGTCGTCGCGGCCGACGGCGCGGCCGCGATCACCGCGGGCCTGGTGGTGGCCGGCGCGGGCGTGGCGACCCTCTACCCGGTCGCCCTGGCCGGCCTGGTCGCCACCCCCCGGCTGAGCGCCACGCACGCCGCGTCGCTGGCGCGCTGGCTTCCGGTACGGCCATCCTGGCGGCCCCGGCGGCGCTGGCCCGGCTGGCCGACGTGGTGGATCTGCGGCTCGCCTTCCTGATCACTCTCCCCCTGCTGGGCGCCCTGCTCCTGCTGCGCCGCCGGTGACGACGGCCACGGCCGCACCCCTGGTATTTAAGATTTGAAGGAGTATGGTTCTGGGCATGGCCGAACCGCTCAGCGAGACCCAGCAGGCCGCCTGGCGCGCCTTCGTGGAGAGCAGCTGGGCGCTGCACAACCGCCTCGAGGACGACCTGCGCGCCGATACCGGCCTGAGCATGGCCGACTACCACGTGCTGGTCGTGCTGTCCGAGGCGTCGGAACACCGGCTGCGGATGGGAGAGCTGGCCGGCCGCCTGGTCTTCTCGCCCAGCCGGTGCACGTACCAGATCACCACCATGGTCAAGCGCGGCCTGGTCCGTAAGCAGAGCTGTTCCGACGACGGCCGCGGCCAGGAGGCCGTGCTGACCGACGCCGGCCTGGCCGCGCTGACCGCCGCCGCGCCGCTGCATCTCGCCACCGTGCGGGAGACGTTCATCGACGACCTCGACGACGCCGAGCTCGCCACCATCACCCGCGTCTTCGGGCGCCTGGGTCCGCGACTGCGCACGCAGCCGCTCGCAGTCTGAGGAGAAGACCATGCCAGCGATCACCGTCGACGACGTCCTGGTCCTGCCGCGCGTGCCGCAGCTCGACCCGGCCACCACCGGCTACCGGCCGGTGCGCCGCCTGACCACCGCTCCGTCCGGCTACGAGGGCGAGGGCTTCCCGGTCCGGCGCGCCTTCGCGGGCGTGCCGACGAACGAGCTCGACCCGTTCATCCACCTCGACCAGATGGGCGAGGTCGACTACGCGCCGGGCGAGCCCAAGGGCACCCCGTGGCACCCGCACCGCGGCTTCGAGACCGTCACCTACATGATCGACGGCACCATGGACCACCAGGACTCCCTCGGTGGCGGCGGCACGATCACCAACGGCGACACCCAGTGGATGACCGCGGGCGGCGGCATCCTGCACATCGAGGCCCCGCCGGAGAAGCTGGTCACCAGCGGCGGGCTCTTCCACGGCCTGCAGCTCTGGGTCAACCTGCCCCGCGCGGCCAAGATGATCGCCCCGAAGTACCAGGACATCCGCGGCCGCGAATCGACCCTGCTGACCACCCCGGACGGCGGCAGCCTGATCCGCGTGATCGCCGGCGAGGTCGCCGGGCACGCCGGCCCCGGCTCGACGTTCACCCCGATCAACCTGGCCCACGTCACGCTGCAGCCGGGCGCCCAGCTCGATCTGCCGTGGCAGCCCGATTACAACGCCCTGGTCTACGTGCTGGCCGGCCGCGGCACGGTCGGCGTGGAGCAGCGCCCGATCCAGATCGGCCAGCTGGCGGCCCACGGCGCCGGCGACGCGATCCGGGTGAACGCGGACAGGAACCAGGACTCGAACATCCCGGCGATGGAGCTGTTCATCCTGGGCGGCCGGCCGATCCGCGAGCCGGTGGCGCACTACGGGCCGTTCGTGATGAACACCCGCGAGGAGCTCATGCAGGCGTTCGAGGACTACCAGAAGGGCCGCCTGGGAGTGATCCCGGCGGAGCGCCTGCCGCACACCAGCTGACGCCGCACCGCGCGCGGCATCCCCGGCCGGGGGTGCCGCCCGCTCGTGCCCGGGCGCCGAGCCACAAACGCAGCAGCGGGTTTGCCCTCAACCGGTGAAGGACGAGGGACTGTCCTCCGCGAACCAGCCGACTCCGATGTGCTGCCGATGGTGCCTCGGCTGCTCGGCCTCGTCGATCAGCGCTATCGCCAGGTCGGCGTAAGAGATCCGGGACCCGGCGTCCGCGGCCGTCACCCGGTAGCGGCCGAGGCGCGGGCCGTCGTGGTCGAAGTCGCCGGCCGGGCTGACCACCGCCCAGTCCCCGTCGAGGGCGGCGACCCCGGCCGCGTGGGCGAGGTAGAAGTCCCGCCACTCCTGCGGGTAACCCGCGGTGTCCATCAGCAACGTGCCGTCCGCGGTGGGGAGCACGCTGGCCAGCCCCACCACCACGATCCGCCGGGCGCCGGCCGCCGTGAGGGACTGCGCCGCCCGGACGAAGAAGTCGGCACCGCTCTGGTGGACCGCGCTGATCACCGCGTCGGCACCGTCGGCGTGGGCCGCGGCGTCCAGCACGTCGCCGGCCACCACCCGCGCATCCGGCGGCCCCTGGTAGCGCGAGACGTCACGGACCACCGCGGTCACGTCATGGCCGCGCGTGAGGGCCTCGGCCACAGCGGTACGCCCGGCCCGGCCACCAGCTCCGAAGATCACGATTCTGCTCATGGCGGGGACGCTATGCGGGCAGCCGGTATCCCCCGGGATACCGGCCGGGCCGTTACCGTGGACGGATGCGTGCGCCGCTGGAGCCGGACATGTTCGATCCGGTCTGCCCGTCGACCCTGAGCCCGATCCGCTTCGGTGACAAGTGGACGGGCATGGTCATCCGTTGCCTGCAGGACGGGCCCCGGCGCTTCTCGGAGCTGCGGGTGCCGCTGCCCGGGGTCACCGCACGGACCCTGACCCGCTCGCTGCGCGCACTCGAACGCGACGGGCTGATCTGCCGGGCCGGCGGTCACGGCTACGCGCTGACGCCGCTGGGCCGCAGCATGCTGGAGCCCATGGACGCCGCCTGCGCCTGGGCCCGCGAGCACTGGGACGAGCTCATCGACGCCCGCGAGGCCGGCGTGGCCGGCGTGGGCCCGCGGTAAGGCCAGACGTCAGCCCGCCACGGGGGCGGCCGTTCCGTTGGCGGCGACCGCCTTCGCCAGTAGTGCCGGATCGGCCAGCGTGGCGGGGTGACGCAGCATGTACGAGACGCTGTTGAACGCGCGTGTGACGTCCCCGTCGACGAGGGTGGCGGCCGCGATCTGTTCCATGGCCCACCGCTGCTGCCGTACGTCGTCCGGCACCTCGGTACCGTGCAGAGCGTCGAGGCGGGCGGCGTCGCCCCCGGCGGAGACCGCCCAGGCGGCGTCCACGACCACCTGCTGCAGACGGAAGAACTCCCGGGCGGCCGTGCCGAGATCGGGGCCGTCGGCGAGATACGACGCCAGGCAGGAGGCGTGCAGCGCGGCGGAGCTCAGACCCTGGCCGTAGATCGGGTTGAACGACGCCACGGCGTCCCCCACGCTGACCAGGCGTGCGGGAAAGCGGACCGCTCCGGTGAAGTCGCGCCGCCGGCTTTCGGCCTGGTGGTAGGTCATCACGTCGCCGATGACGGCGCCGGCGGTCGCTGTGGCGAAAACCGGGGGCAGCTTGGTGCAGATCTCACGGAACTCACCGATTGTCCGGCCGGGCCGGCTGTCGCCGTAGCCCATCAGCATGACGATCCACTGCCGGCCCTCGATCGGCTGCACCGCTGCGACGGACACCCCGCTCGAAGGGTATTCCGGCGTGAAGAGCGCCAGAGCGCCGGGTGTCTCCAGATCGGCCACCTTCGCCGGCCGGGCGAACCGGGCCGTCGCGTAGTTGACCGGGGCTTCCAGCCGCTCGATCCGGGGCTGGTCGTAGCCGCTGCCTTTGAGCCAGTTGGACAGTCTGCTCGATCGTCCCATGGCATCCACGACGAAGTCCGCGTCGAGCACCCCCTCGCTCCTGCCGCCCTGTCCCCCGCCAGCGCCGGCGTCGTAGCGGACGCCGCTGACAGCGTCGTCGCGGTACTGCAAGCCGGTCGCATGTCCACGCAGGACCGACACGTTGGGCAGCGACGTGATCCTGTTCCGGAGCAAGGCTTCCAGCAGGGGGCGACCGACCGCGAGCAAATGGTGACCCTCGCCGTCCGGCGCCTGGGGCACGCCGTTGATCACGGTGGTTCCCTGGTCGGCAACCAAGGATGCACCGCGATCCTGGGCCTGCCTCGTCGTCCCCGGTACCCACCGCTCCAACCACCGCTGACCGACCGGGAGCAGCGTGTGCACCTGCTGGTCCTGAGGCACACCGGGACGCGACCCGGTCTCCGCCGAGGTGTCGTCGGGCTCGATGACGACGACCCGGCGGGCGCGGTCCGACAGCACCCGGGCCGCCATGAGACCCGCGATGCTCCCACCGAGGACACACGCTGTGTCGAACAGCACGGGCACGTCGCCGGGCGGGCCGGCGTGAACGAGCTTCTCGTAGCGGGAGACCATGGACTCGGTCATGAACCTGCTCCTGTGATGAGGGAAGGGCACTCGAGCGCGCTGCGTGGTTGCCGCTCGCGGGCCGCCGATTCGCCAATCCTGCGGGTCCCGGCCGTCGCCGTCTTGTCCCGGCCGGCCAGACATCGTGTACGTCCGTGCCTACGGGCCTCAACGCTCACCGGCGCCGCGGCCGGGCGCTCGTACCCTGTTGCGGTGGACAGCGCTGTTGGTACGTCTCCTTGGCGGGTGGGCGGGGGTTCGCCACCCGTCGTCGACATCGCCGTGCCCTGTGCCGACGAGAGCCGGAATCACGTGCTGCTCGCCGAGTGGCGACGCCAGGGGGGTGAGTCGTTGCCCATGCCCCGCCTGACGCTGCCGCGGTACGAGGAAGGGGCGTACCGAGTCCGTATCCGGGCCCAGAGCATGCTGGATATCCCGATCGAGGATCAGTACAGCGACGCGGTCGCCGGGGCTACCGGCGGTCCGGGCGGGCACCACGGGGACCGGATCGTCACGCACGTCACGCTCAGCGGCGAGTGGAAATTCGCCTCACGCAACCAGCAGGCCAGGGTGGGAGCCGGGACGATGGGTGTCTACCGGAACCAAGTGTCCTGGGACTTCGAGGTCGCACGCGGTACGCGCGCCATCGCCGTGGGTCTGCCGGCGAACGCGCTCCGCTTCCCGTCCAACACTCTGGCCGTCACCGCCGAGCAGGCGTCTCCCGCCGCCCGGCTGTTGCTCTCCCAGCTCCGTCTCTTCGCGGAGGTGTCGGACGAACTGGGAACCGCAGCCGCCACGACGGCGCGTGACGCGACGGTCGAGCTGTTCCAAGGACTGCTGGACGACCAGGTCATTGACGATGACCACGTCGCGCCGGCGCTGTGGCGAGCGGCAGCGGGGTACATCGAGGACCGGCTGCTCGACGATCCCGACCTGAGTCCCCGAGTTGTCGCGGAGGCACTCCACGTGTCCGTCCGCACGCTCTACCGCGTGTTCGCCCAGCAGTCCTCGTCTTCGATCATGGCGTACGTCCGAGA
This sequence comes from Actinoplanes auranticolor, assembly GCF_018332655.1. GTDB lineage: Bacteria > Actinomycetota > Actinomycetes > Mycobacteriales > Micromonosporaceae > Actinoplanes > Actinoplanes auranticolor. Next base: position 96,213 of record NZ_BOQL01000037.1, read on the forward strand.
ACGACGCCTGGACCGGGCCCGGGCGGAACTCGTCTCCACGCGCTTGACCGTGTCGGAACTGGCTGCTCGGTGGCACTTCGCCGACGGCAGCCACTTCGTCAAGGCGTACAAGAGGTATTTCGGCGAGACTCCGACCGCCAGCCGGCGGCGCTGACGAGGCCGGCCGGCCCGCTTCCGCCATGGCCGCGGCGAGGCGGGCGAGCTCGGCCGGGTGAGCCAGGTGGGAAAAATGACTCCCGGACAGGACGGTGACAGCGGCCTTCGGCGCCAGGGAAGCCAGCCAGTTCCGGTACGAGGCGGGTGGCTCTTCGGAGGTCACCCAGTGGTAAGCGACGCCCCGGTCGCTGATCGCGCGGAGATCGGCCTCGCGGGCGGCGCGGATCTCGTCATCGGTGCCATGCAGGATCTCGTCCCAGTAGCCGAGCAGCAGCTCGGGTCGCGGGTCCGTGGCGGTCTCCACGATGGCGCGGGCCTCGGGAGGCAGGTCGGCGATGCCCATGCCGGCCAGGAACCGGTCCCAGACCGTACGCCAGTCGGGGCGAGCGCAAGGTGGGCTCGGCGGCGCGGACGGCGGCGCCGAGCGGGCCGAGCAGCAACGGCTGGTCCAGGTTCAGCACGCCGCGAACGGGGTAGCGGGCCGCGTAGGCCGTGGCGATCACCGCGGCCACCGAATGGCCCACCAGAACCGGCGTGGTGTCAGCCGGCACCTGGTCGTGCACCGCTTCGGCGATGTCGGCCAGCCGGTATCGCGGGCGAAGTGGCGGCGTTGTGCGCCTCACAGCCGCCAGCGCCCCGGACCACCGGGCATCGGGCGGTCTTCCCCGAGCCCGCCGGGCCGACGATCGCCAGGACGCCGCCGCGGTGGGCCAGGCGCTCCAGCGCGGCCAACTCGCGTCGCCGCCCGATCAGTGCCACGGATCAGAGGCTGGGCGCCTGTGCCGCCCGACCGTCACCGACCCGGCAACGCGTGGTCGGGCCGGTCAGTTCGGGAACGACTTGGGGTCGACGTCGCTGGTCGAGGCGTTGCCGCCGATCACCGGGGTCAGCGTGATCGTCCAGATCGAGGCCGAGAACGACGTCGTGCTGAACTTGAACGTGTCGTCGAACTTGCTGAACGAGCAGTCCCGGGTGAAGCCCTTGCGGCCCTTGTCCCAGTCCTCACCCGAGGCCGTGTAGACGCGGTACGTGCCGTCGCGCACGCCCTTGGCGGTGAAGGTGCCGCCGCCGCGTACGTACACCGTCAGGACCGGCTTCTTCTTGCCCTTGACCGGGACCAGGCTGACCGTGGTGTCGTCCGCGCCGTTCTTGATCTTCAGGTGGCCGGAGCCGCCGGTGCTCGACCGGGTGATGAACGTGCCGTTTTTGAGCCGGCGCTTGGTCTCCTTGGGTGCCGCCGGAAGCCACGTGCCGAACTTGTACTTGGGGTCGGCGGCGGCGAGCTTCCTGGCGTCCTCGCGGATGCCGTCGGCCCAGCCGGACTGCAGCACCGACGCCCACGGCGAGGCGGCCGGGCATTCCTGCTTGGCCGAGGCGGACTCGTCGACCATGTCGCCGAGGCTCTCCAGCTCGAGGGTGAGCTGGCCGTGCGCGGACGCCGCGCCGGCGGGCGGCCGGGTGGCCCGCAGCTTGTCGGCCTCGGCGCGGATCGTGGTCGCGGCCGCGGGCGCCGCCTTGGCGAAGGCGGCGCTGTCGGCGGTGTTGAGCTTGCGGAAGCTCGTCCCGATCGCCGCGTCGGAGGCCGCCAGCACCTGGCCGTACTCCTCCGGGGTGAGCGGGGTGGCGGCCGTGGGACCGGCGCTGCCGGCGGTCGCGGCGACGCCGTTGCGGTTTCCGGCCTGCGGGCTGTCATCGTCGCCGCTGAACACCCGGACGATCCCGCAGCAGCCGAGGGCGAGCAGCACGACGAGGCTGCCGCCGATCACGGCGTTGCGCTTGTTGTTACGCGGCGCGGCCTGCGGCGGCCCGGCGAACGCCTGCGGCTGGCCGGGGAACGGCTGACCCGGGAACGGCTGGCCGGGGAAACCCTGGCCGGGGTGGGCCTGGCCGGGATGCGGCTGGCCCGGATGGGGCTGGCCGGGGAACGGCGGCTGACCCGGGTAGGGCTGACCGGGCGGCGGGTAGCCCGGCCCGGACGCCGGAGCACCCGGGTAGGGCTGCGGCGGGGGGAACGGCGACGACACCCGGATGGTCACGGCGACGTTGCCGGCGGTCGGGCTCTGCACCCAGACCACCGCCCCGTCGACGGTGCCGGGCGGCACCACCACGTTGAGCGGGCCGTGCGTCGGCGACCAGACGGTCCTGCTCGTCCCGGCGGCTGCCTCCGCCTGCGGGACCTCGACCACTGCGCTGCTGTACCCCGGATCCCCCGTCATGGCGACGAGTATGGGCCAGGCGCGCCAACCGGCGCTGCCCCATATCCGTCAGCTGCGGCAACGGTTCGGTATCGGCAGCTCAGGACATCAGCAGCATCGCACCCACGCCGCAGAGCACCAGCAGGAGCATCGCGATGAGCAGTCCACGCTCCGAGGCGGCAGCGGCGTCGGCCGGGGTGGCGGTCGAGGTCAGGGGCTCAGTGGTCATGGAGTGTTTCCCATCTCACGGGGGGACGCGTGCTAAAGCGTGCGTTCGGCCGTCCGGGGGCCTACGGTGAGGGCGTCGTCGACCTCGGAAGGGCTGCCCCGTGCCACTGGAGGACTGGTTCCTGACCGCGGACGAGCGTGGCAACCCGGACTCACAGATACCCACCTGGACCACGGGAAACACCGCCGAACCGCTTGTTCACGGAAGAACGTATTTCGACCGGTTGGTGAACGAGGTGGAAGCGCTGCGTGAAGGCGACCACCTGTTCTTCACCGACTGGCGGGGCGACCCGGACGAGCGGATGCGCGACGACGGGCCGACCATCGCCGAGCTGTTCGCGGCGGCCGCCAAGCGGGGTGTGGTGGTCAAGGGCCTGCTCTGGCGCTCGCACATCGACAAGCTGGCGTACAGCGAAGAGGAGAACCGCAGCCTCGGTGACGACATCGCCGCCGCGGGCGGTGAGGTGCTGCTCGACCAGCGGGTACGCCGCGGCGGCTCGCACCACCAGAAGCTGGTGATCATCCGGCACCCGGACGAGCCGGAGAAGGACATCGCGTTCGCCGGTGGCATCGACCTGTGCCACAGCCGCCGCGACGACGCGGACCACCACGGTGACCCGCAGCCGATCGCGATGGCCACCGCGTACGGCAAGAACCCGCCCTGGCACGACGTGCAGCTCGCCCTGCGCGGCCCGGTGGTCGGCGCCCTGGATCTGACCTTCCGCGAGCGCTGGACCGACAAGGTGCCGCTGGACCAGCACGGCCCGATCTCCACGATCGAGGACAAGCTGCGCGGCGCCGACCTGCACGCCGACGAGCTCCCGCCGCAGCCGCCGGACCCGCCGGAGTGCGGTCCGCACGACATCCAGGTCCTGCGCACCTATCCGGCGATGCGCCCGCCGTACGGTTTCGCCCGGCTGGGTGAGCAGAGCATCGCCCGCGGCTACACGAAAGCCATCAAACGGGCCCGCCGGCTGATCTACCTGGAGGACCAGTACCTGTGGTCCAAGGAGGTCGCCCAGCTGTTCGCGGACGCGCTCAACGACAACGAGGACCTGCATCTGGTCGCGGTCGTGCCCCGGCACCCGGACGTGGACGGGCGCTTCGCCCTGCCGCCCAACCAGGTCGGCCGCGAGGAGGCCATCGAGCTGTGCCGCAAGGCGGCGCCGGAGCGGGTGCACGTCTTCGACGTGGAGAACCACGCGGGTACGCCGGTCTACGTGCACGCCAAGGTGTGCGTGGTGGACGACGTCTGGGCCAGCACCGGCAGCGACAACTTCAACCGTCGTTCCTGGACCCACGACAGTGAGCTCTCGTGTGCCGTGCTGGACGACACCCGGGACGAGCGGGTGCCGCTGGATCCGGCCGGTCAGGGTGAGGGCGCCCGCCGGTACGCGCGTGACCTGCGGCTCGAGCTGATGCGCGAGCACCTGGACCGCGACGACGAAGACGGCCTGATCGACCCGGACGACGCGGTGCGCACGATCAGCGCCGCCGCCGACGCGCTGCGTGACTGGCATGCCGGCGGTGAGCGGGGCCCCCGTCCGCCGGGCCGGCTGGTGCCCCACGAGACCGAGCGCCTGCCGTGGTGGCAGCGGATCTGGGCGGTCCCGGCGTACCGGCTCATCTATGACCCGGACGGACGGCCGTGGCGGGCCCGCCGGACCGGCACCTGGTAGTGCCAGGCATACCCCGGGTGTAGCCGTGGACGGCTGGGAGGGACCGCTCCGCACTCATTACCGTGACGCTGTGTCAACAAACGAAGCTCCCTGGCAAGCCCTCCGCAACCGTCACTACCTGCTCTCGGCGGGTCCGTGGCGGGCCATCCTCTACGGACTGACCACCCTGCCGCTCGCCGGCGTCGTCGGCGTCGGGCTGGTCACCCTCATCCTGCCCTGGCTGGCCGCCGGCCTGCGGTTCAACGACGGCCGGGTGATCGACGGCCCGCTGCTGTTCGTGATGGTCACCGCCCTGGCGATGTTCGCCGGGCTGGGTCCGCTCGTCGCGATCCCGCTGGCCGCCGTCGAACGCGGCCGGCTGGCCCTGATCGACCAGCGGCCCGTGCAGTCGGCGCACCGGCCGCTGCGCACCGATCCGATCACCTGGCTGCGGGTGCGCTACACCGAGGCGGCCACCTGGCGGGAGGTCCTCTACGGCGCCTTCCTGGGCCTGGTCGTCCCGGTCGTCTACGCCGTGTACGGCATCCTCGCGCTGATCGACTTCGGCTTCCTGGTGAGCCCGCTGCTCGCCGCGTCCGGCACGGACAGCTGGCAGTTCGGTGCCTTCACGGTCAGCACCCTCGGGCAGGCGGTCCCGCTCGCCATCGTCGGCGTACTGCTCATCCCCGTCCTGCTCTATCTGCTCGGCCTGATCGCCACCGGCCAGGCCGCCACGGCGCGGGCGCTGCTCGGCGACCGGGACGGGACCGCGCTGCGGGCGGTGGCGCAGTCGCGGGCCCGGCTGGCGGACGCGTTCGAGGCGGAGCGCCGGCGCATCGAGCGCGACCTGCACGACGGCGCCCAGCACCGGCTCACGAGCCTGACTCTGCAGCTGGGCATGGCCCGGCTGGACGTGCCCGCGGACTCCCCGGCCGCGGCCCCGCTGGCCCAGGCGCACGACGAGGCCAAGGAGCTCATGGTGGTGCTGCGCGAGCTGATCCACGACATCCGGCCGCAGTCGCTGGCCGACCTGGGCCTGCCCGCGGCCCTGCGCGAGCTGACGGTCCGCTCCCCGCTGCCGGTGACGGTGACGGTCGCGGAGGGTCTGCAGCGCCCGGCCCCGCACCTGGAGAGCACTGCCTACTTCGCGGCCTCGGAAGCGCTGGCCAACGTGGTGAAGCACGCCGCGGCGAGCCGCGCCGACCTGCTGCTCGCCCAGGCCGGGGACATGCTGGTCCTGGAGGTACGCGACGACGGGCGCGGCGGCGCGGACCCGGCGCACGGCACCGGGCTGACCGGGCTCGCCGACCGGGTGGCGGCCGTCGGTGGCCGGCTGCTGCTGGCCAGTCCGGCCGGTGGCCCTACCCTGATCCGGGTGGAGCTTCCGTGGCAGAGCTGATCAGGGTGGTGCTGGCCGAGGACGGCGTGCTGCTGCGCGAGGGCCTGGTCGGGGTGCTGTCCCGCTTCGGCTGCGCGGTGGTGGCGGCGGTCGGTGACGGTCCCGAGCTGCTCGCGGCGGTGGCCGAGCACCGGCCGGATCTGGTGATCACCGACATCCGGATGCCGCCGACCTTCACCGACGAGGGGCTCCAGGCGGCGGTCACCCTGCGCCGGGAGCAGCCGGGCCTCGCGGTTGTGGTGCTGAGCCAGTACGTGCAGGAGGAGTACGCGGCCGCCCTTTTGGACACCGGCGACGGCCGGCGGGTCGGTTACCTGCTCAAGGACCGGGTCGTCGACGTACAGGAGTTCATGACCTCGCTGCAGACGGTGGTCGGGGGCGGCACGGTGGTCGATCCCGAGGTCGTGCGCCGGCTGCTGCGCCGGCCCAAGGATCCGCTGGCGGCGCTGTCCCCGCGGGAGCGCGAGGTGCTGGGGCTGGTCGCCGAGGGCCACTCGAACTCGGCCATCGCGGCCAAGCTGTTCGTGACCGAGGCGGCCGTCGGCAAGCACGTCGGCAGCATCCTGGCCAAGCTGGACCTGCCGCCGGCCGAGGACACCAACCGCCGGGTGCTGGCGGTGCTGGCCTATCTGCGGGCCTGACCGCGATATTGCTTGACCCTGACGCTACGTCAACCCTCCATCCTCCTGTCATGAGCACCTCATCAACACCCGGGCCGGTCCCGGAACCCCCCATCCACGTGCGAGGGCTGGAGAAGTCGTACAAGGAGCTGCGCGTGCTGCGCGGCGTGGACCTCGACGTGGCGCGGGGCAGCATCTTCGCGCTGCTCGGCTCGAACGGAGCCGGCAAGACCACGGTGGTCAGGATCCTCTCCACCCTGCTGAAGGCCGACGCGGGCAGCGCGCGGGTCAACGGTTTCGACGTCGCGACCCAGGGCGCCGACGTCCGCGAGTCGATCAGCCTGACCGGGCAGTTCGCGGCGGTCGACGAGATCCTCACCGGGCGGGAGAACCTGGTCATGGTCGCCCGGCTGCGGCACTTGAAGAACACGGGCGCGATCGCGGACGACCTGCTGAGCCGGTTCTCGCTGACCGAGGCGGGCGCCCGGCGGGTGGGGACGTACTCCGGTGGCATGCGCCGCCGGCTGGACATCGCGATGAGCCTCATCGGGGACCCGCCGGTGATCTTCCTCGACGAGCCGACCACCGGCCTGGACCCGCAGGCCCGCATCGAGGTGTGGCAGGCCGTCCGCAAGCTCGCCGAGGGCGGCACGACGGTGCTGCTGACCACGCAGTACCTCGACGAGGCCGAGCAGCTCGCCGACCGGATCGCGATCCTGCACGAGGGCCGGATCATCGTCGACGGCACGCTCGACGAGCTCAAGCGGCTGCTGCCGCCGGCCAAGGTCGAGTACGTCGAGAAGCAACCCACCCTCGAAGACGTCTTCCTCGCTCTGGTCGGCACCGCCACGAAGGGCGAACAGCGATGAACAAGCACTTCCTCGGTGACACCGCCGTCCTGCTGGGCCGCTCACTGCGCCACATCGTGCGCAGCCCCGACACCATCATCACCACGGTGGTCACGCCGATCGCCATGCTCCTGCTGTTCGTCTACGTGCTCGGCGGCGCGATCAGCACCGGAACCGCCTCGTACGTGAACTACCTGGTGCCCGGCATCCTGATCATCACCATCGCCTCGGGCATCTCCTACACCGCGTACCGGCTGTTCCAGGACCTGCAGGGCGGCATCTTCGAGCGGTTCCAGTCGATGCCGATCGCCCGGGCCGCCGTGCTGTGGGCCCACGTCCTGACCTCGCTGGTCGCCAACGTGATCTCGCTCGTGGTGGTCCTGCTGGTCGCCCTGGTGATGGGCTTCCGGTCGGGTACGGGCGTCCTGGGCTGGCTCGCCGTCGCCGGCATCCTCGTCCTGTTCACCCTGGCGCTGACCTGGCTCGCCGTGATCCCCGGCCTGACCGCGAACTCCGTGGACGGCGCGAGCGGGTTCGCCTACCCGCTGATCTTCCTGCCGTTCATCAGCTCGGCCTTCGTGCCCACCGCGTCCATGCCGGGCCCGGTACGCGCCTTCGCCGAGAACCAGCCGGTGACCTCGATCGTGAACACGCTCCGGGCCCTGTTCGCCGAGCAACCGGTGGGCTCGGGCATCTGGACCGCCCTGGCCTGGTGCGCCGGCATCCTGGTCGTGGCCGTCGCTTTCGCGCTACGCACCTACCGCCGCCGGATCAGCTGAGCCAGGATCGGAACATGCTCACGATCGGCCAGCTGGCGGCGTACGCCGGCGTCACGGTGCGGACGGTGCGGCACTACCACCAGATCGGGCTGCTGCCCGAGCCGGAGCGGGACGCGTCGGGCTACCGCCGGTACGGCGCCTCGGCAGCCGTGGCCCTCATCAAGATCCGCACCGTCGCGGACGCCGGCGTACCGCTGTCGCAGATCGGCCTGATGCTGCAGGCCGACGCCGCGGCCCTGGCCGAAGCCGTCGAGAAGATCGACAGTGACCTGCGCGAGGAGATCGAACGGCTGGAGCTCAGCCGCAAACGGATCGCGCAGCTCGCCGCCGGCGATGCCCTGGTGCTCCCGCCGGAGGTCACCTGCTATCTCGACCGGCTCCGCGAGGTCGGGGTGTCGCAGCGGATCCTGGAGGGTGAGCGGGACGGGTGGATCCTGCTCGCGGCCCGGTGGCCCGAGCACATGCCCGCGGTCATGGCGGACAAGTTCGCGGAGCTGGAGGATCCGCAGCTCGTCCGGCTCTACCGGGTCCTCTCCGAGGTCGGGGACAGCGACGCCGCCGACGAGTCGCGCCTGGAGGAGATCGCCGACCTCATGGCCGGTCTGCTCGACCGGGCCTACGCCGCCGGTGAGCCCGACCTGGGCGAGGAATGGCAGGACGAGATGCCGTTCGACCTGATGAACAATCTCGCCGCCGAGGCCGATCCGCGGATGCCGCGGATCGTGGAGCTCATGCGCAAGCGCGGCTGGGACGGCTGGACCCGGCTCAAGCGGGTGGACTAGGCGAGTTCAGGGCGCTCCGGGCGCAGCGACCAGGCCGCCGGGGCCCAGATCGGCGCCTGCGGGTCCCCGGTCAGTTGCAGCGTGATCTGCCACTCCCGCATCGACGGCCGGCCCGCGGCCTCCCAGCGGTCGACGATCAGCACCGCCTGGTCGCCGTACTCGGCGGCCTGGTCTCCCCCGGCCAGCACCGAACCGTCCGGCAGAATCGCCGCGCCGCCGGCGCCCTGCTCGTCCAGCAGGACCACGCCGCTCACGTCCCGGTCGGGCAGGGCGGCGTGGGTGGCCCGACCGCTCCACACCCCGGCCGCGTACCAGAGGTCGCGGTAGGCGTAAGACCCCAGCGGCGGATCCCAGCGCGGCGGCGTGACCGGGGCGAACGCGGCCAGGGCGCCGGTCGGCACCGGATGCGGATGGGAGCGTGGATGGGCGGCGGTCAGCGGGCCGGCGGCGCTCATGAACCCGGACGGGCAGATCACCGTCGCGGTGACCGGGCCCCGCGGTGCGCCGTGCACCGCGAGCACCGGGTGGGTGCCGGCGTGCTCCACGGGCACGACGATCGGGCCGGGCTGGGCCTGGGCCAGCCAGTGCGGCGACACCCCGGCGACCCCGACGGTCACGATCGCCCGGTCGAACGTCTCGCCCGGCGCGCCCGCATAGCCGTCACCGGTGATCACCCGTACGCCCTCGACACCGGCCGCGGCCAGCGCGGCCCGGGCCCGTTCCGCGACGTCGGCCTGCACGTCCACGCTGGTGACCCACGCGCCCAGCGCCGCCAGCAGCGCGGCGTTGTAGCCGGTGCCCGCGCCGATCTCCAGGACCCGGTCGCCGGGTCCCACCTCCAGGCCCTCCAGCATGATCGCCATCAGCGACGGCTGGCTGGACGAGCTCACCGCCACCCGGCCGTCGACCTTGGTGACCAGCACGTCGTCGCGGTAGACGGCGTCCCGGAACCCCGCCGCGCCGGGCCGGGCCCAGGATCCGTCGCGGCGCTGGAAACCCTCGGCGACGAACAACTCCCGCGGCACGGCGGCGAACGCGGCGGCCAGCTCGGGCGTCAGCGGGGCGCCGTTGCGACGGAGCTGCTCCACGAAGCGTCGCCGCAGGTCAGTCACACCACCACCGTACGGCCGCGGCGGCCGCCGCGCTCAGTCGCGCCGGCACGTCGGCCCGGTGGTACGGCCACTCGGCCGGCTCGATCCGGTCCAGGAACTCCGCGTACAGCGCGGCCGACCGCAGCTCGGCGACCGGCCTGATCAGGTCGAGGACCCGCTCGGGATCGGCGCCGGGCACATCCGTGCGCCACCGCTGGGCCCACTGCTGCAGCACCTTGCCGGGCTCCTCCAGCCCCTCGCAGAGCCGCAGGATGTCGTACGCCGGATGGGCGACAGTGGCATCGCCCCAGTCGACGATCACGCGGGACTCCCCGTCGGCGCGTACGTTGCCGGGGTGCAGGTCGCCGTGCACCAGGGTGTCGGGCAGCCCGCAGGCCACGATCGCCGCGATCCGCGCGGGCAGCTGGTCCAGCACCGCCGCCAGCCCGTCGATCTCGTCCAGGAACGGCTCGGCCACCCGGGCCAGCCGGTCGATGTCGAAGCGCCGGTCGGGCACGCCGGCCGCCAGCAGCTCGTCGATCCGGCCGGCGAAGTGCACCTGGGCCGGGTGCCAGTCGGCGGCGACGGCCGCGCAGAAGTCCTCGTCGGCGCCGTAGCGGTCCTCGCCGGGCACGTGGGCGAGCAGCATCCGGCCCGGGGCGCCGGCCCGCAGGACCGTGGGCACGAGCCCCGGCGCGAAGCCGTCCACGAGCGCCAGCACGGCGGGCTCGTGCGCGAACATCCGCGGCACCTGCTTGAGCCAGGCGACCGGGGTGCCCGCGGCGTCCAGGTGCCAGATCATGGACAGGTTCCAGGTGCGCTGCTGGACGGGGGTCAGATCGTCGCGGCCGGTCGCGGCCAGCGCCCAGGCCACCGAGGCGGCCGGGCCGCCGGGGACCGCGTACGGGGCGCGCAGCGGATGCGGCGTCAGGTCGGCGTCGGCCGGCGCCAGCGGCACGCCGGGCGGCTCGAAGACCTGCGCCAGGTACGTGACGTGCCCGCCGGGCTGGGCCGGCCGGTCGGCCGTGAGCAGCCGCAACACGTGCACCTCGATGCCGTACCGCTCCCGGGTGGCGGCCACCACGTCGGCGGCCTCGGGCCACCAGGGCATCTCCACCTCGATCGGTGGCAGGGCCCCGAGCACGGCACCGGCGGCATCGACAAGGACAAGCGTCACGGTTCGGCCCACGCCAGGACGGTATCGGCCGGGCCGGGATCGGGCGACCGCGTTTTCCGCCGGCCCGCGCCGTAATCCGGACGACATCCGGATCCGGCTACCGTGACGTCCGTGAACAACTCCCAGGTCGGTGCCACGCTCGTCTTCGACGTCACCGAGCCCGCCGAGATCGTCCTGCTGATCGCCGCCGCGGATCCGGTCTCGGAGTCCCTGTCGCTGTCCAGCGACGGCCGCAGCGTGGAGGCGGTCGAGTTGCCCGGCCGCCAGCACTACGTCCGGGCCCCTCAAGGCCGGTTGACCGTCACGTACGCGGCCGAGGTGGCCGTCACCCGGCCGGTCCCGGCGGACGTCACCGAGCCGGACCGGATCGTCGCGCTGCGGCCGAGCCGGTACTGCCCGTCGGACAAGATGGCCGGGTTCGCGGGCACGTTGTTCAGCGGACGGCCGGACGCCACCGCCACCGTCCGGGCGATCCGCGACTGGGTGCACGACCACCTCAGCTACGAGGCCGGCAGCAGCGGGCCGACCACCGACGCGGCGGACACGCTGCTCGACGGCCGCGGTGTCTGCCGCGACTACGCCCACCTGATGACCACGCTGTGCCGGGCCATGAACGTGCCGGCCCGCGTCGCGGCGGTCTACGCCCCGGGCCTGTCCCCGATGGACTTCCACCTGGTGGTGGAGACCGCGCTGGACGGCCGGTGGCAGGTGTGGGACGCGACGGGGCTCGCACCCCGGCAGAGCTTGATCCGCATCGCCACCGGCCGGGACGCGGCGGACACCGCGCTGGCCACCACCCTGTCCGGCCTGCTGACCATGCCGGAGCTGATCATCACCGCGGTGGCCGGCGGCGACCTGCCGATGGACGACCACCGCGAACCGGTCGAGCTGGCCTGACGAGGCCCTAGGTCACGGCCTCGAAGCGGGCGCGCAGGACAGCGCCGTCCGGGCGGCCGTGCAGGCGCAGCCGGGCCATGCCGCCGTCCGGGAAGATGTCCAGCCGCACGTGGGTGGCCACCGGGACCACCGACACCCCGAAGCGGTGCCGGGTGTCCGGGGAGAGCCGCACCTGCGGCAGCAGGTCGAACCAGTCGGTCGGGTCGTCCAGCAGGCCGGTGCGGGCGTCGATGCCGCGCAGGGTCGCGCTGCCCGGTGCGTTGCCCTTGAAGTGACTGGTGTCCAGCTCGGCCAGCTCGATCACCGACGGCACGGCCAGCTGCACCAGCACCCAGTCGTTGCCGTCGTCGCGGCGGCGGGACGTCTCCCAGCCGTCGCCCATGGAACGGGCCAGGCCCGGGTAGATCAGGTTCTGCGGGTGGCCGTAGAACATGTTGCTGCAGCCGGCGATGCGGGCGCCGTACTCGGCCGCGGCCACGTCGAAGACGCTCGGCAGCAGCCGCGGGTCGGGCACGACCTCGCCGTGCACCCGCAGCCGGGCCACCCCGCCGTCCGGGTAGATGTTCAGCCGGATGTGGGTGTAGCGCTGGCTGGAGTCGACCGGGAACAGGTTCTGGCTGTCGCCGACCAGCGGCGAGCGCGGCACCAGCGCCACCCAGTGCGCCTCGGCCAGCTGGATCGGATCGGGATAGCCCTCCAGCGCCGCGCCCTCGACCGACGCGTGCGGCGGGTAGTTGCCGGTGAAGAACGCCGTGTCGACGTCGATGCCGTGCACGATGCCCGGCGCGCCCAGCCGGATGATCGCGGTGTCGTGCCCGGGCTCGCGCCGGCGGCGGGTCTCCCAGCCGTCGTACACCTGGCCCTTGTGCCCGAAGGTCCGCGGCGCGAACACCGGCCGGGCCGGCTCGACGAGATGGTCGGCCGCGGCGAAGAACTCGTCGTTGGCGAACACCACCCCGCCGCCGAAGGTGCGCGACGCCAGGTCGGGCAGCAGCGTGAACTCCTCCATCAGGAACCCTCCCGGGTCAGGAAGACGCCGCGGGGGGCGTCGCCGGTCACGGTCCGTCCGCGCAGCCAGGTCGTGCGGACCACACCCGTCAGGACCTTTCCCGCGTACGGCGTGACGGGGTTGCGGTGGTGCAGGCGTACGGGATCGACGGTGAAGTCCGCGGCCGGGTCGAAGGCGACCAGGTCGGCGTCCGCCCCCACCGCGATCCGGCCCTTGCCGGTGAGCCCGACCAGGTCGGCGGGGCGCTGGGCCATCCAGCTGACCACGTCGGCGAGGGAGTGCCCCCGGGCGCGGGCAGCCGTCCAGACCACCGGCAGGCCCAGCTGCACCGAAGCGATGCCGCCCCACGCCGCCGCGAAGTCGCCGGTGTCCGGCCGCTTGAGCTCGGGAGTGCACGGCGAGTGGTCACTGACCACACAGGTGATCAGGCCCTCGGCGAGCGCGGCCCACAGCCGGTCGGCGTTGGCCGCGTCGCGGATGGGCGGGCAGCACTTGAACTCGGTGGCGCCGGCCGGGATCTCGGCGGCGTCCAGCGTCAGGTAGTGCGGGCAGGTCTCGGCGGTGACCCGCAGGCCGTCCGCCCTGGCCCGGGCGATGAGCGGCAGGGCGCTCGCGGCGGACAGGTGCAGGATGTGGACCCGCCCGCCGGTGACGCGGGCCGCCTCGATCGCGTTGGCGACGGCGGCGTGCTCGGCGTCGGGCGGCCGGGAGGCGAGGAAGTCCGCGTACGCCGGGGAGGACACGGCGGCGTGCAGGTGGTCGGGGTCCTCGGCGTGCACCACGAACTGGGCGTCGACCGCGCGCAGGGCCTCGCCGAGCTGGTCGGGGGTCAGCGGCGGGAACTCGGGCACGCCGGAGTCGGCCAGGAAGGCCTTGAAGCCGTACACCCCGGCGGCGTGCAGGGCGGGCAGCGCGCCGGTGTTGCCCGGGATCGCACCGCCCCAGAAGCCGACGTCCACGTGGATCTGACCGCGGGCGGCGTTCTGCTTGACCGCGAGCGCGTCGGCGTCGACGGTCGGCGGCAGGCTGTTCAGCGGCATGTCCACGATGGCGGTGACCCCGCCGGCGGCCGCGGCCCGGGTGGCGGTGGCGAAGCCCTCCCACTCGGTGCGGCCGGGCTCGTTGACGTGCACGTGGGTGTCGACCAGGCCGGGCAGCAGGGCGAGGTCGCCCAGGTCGACGTCCTCGGCGGTCTGGAGCACGGCGGCGTAGTCGTCCACGGCGACGATCCGGCCCCCGGCGACGGAGACCGCGGCGGGCTGCTCACTGCCGCCGACGACGGCACGACGGGACCGCACCACCAGATCGACCATGGGCCGAGCCTAACCGCCAACTGTTGCCACACGGCTACGTCGGGTGAAGCCGAGCGGCAAGATCACCGATCCCGTGTCCGGTTCCCGACCGGGTGGATCATCGGGGCTGGGCGGATCGCCGGCGGCTGAGGGCGGTTCGCCGCTCAGAGCAGTGCGGTCAGCTCCTCCCGGGTGAAGCCCGCGTCGTCCAGCGCCCCGCAGTCCAGGCCGCGCAGCAGATAGCCGGCCAGCGCCCGGGCCGTGGCCGGCTCGTCCAGGATGCCGCCCGACTGCCGGTCCAGATACCGCCGCAGCCGGATCGAGGCCGCGTCCACACCGTCGGCGAAGAAGGCGTAGGTGGCCGCGAACCGGGTCGGCAGCTGCGCCGGGTGCAGGTCCCAGCCCTGGTAGAAGCCGCGTTCCAGGGAGCGGCGGACCAGGCGGTGGTGCAGCGCCCAGGCGTCGTGGACGGCCACGTCCGAGCCCACCGGGAGGATGTTGGTCGAGCCGTCGGAGAGCCGGACGCCGGTGCCGGCCGCCGCCGCCTGGATCACCGCCTTGGCGTAGTCGGCGACCGGGTGGTCCATCGCCTGGTAGGCCGCCGCCACCCCGGCCGCGGCGCTGTAGTCGTACGTGCCGTAGTGCAGGCCCGTGCACCGGCCGTCCGCCGCGGTGATCAGGCGGGCCACGGTCGCTGTGCCGTCCGCGCCGAGCACCGCCGACGGCAGCTCGATCTGGATCTCGAACGTCAGCGTGCCGGCGGCCAGGCCGTACCCGCGCTCCAGCGTCCCGCACAGCGCGACCATCGCGGTAACCTGGTCCGGGCCGCTCACCTTGGGCAGGGTCACCGTGAACGGCTCCTGGTGCAGCGACAGGAACAGGTCCAGGGTGCGCAGCGCGCGGTGCCGGGTGGCCGCCTCCAGCGACTTGATCCGGATCCCCATGAACGGCGGGCGGGGGCCCTCGGCGAGCACGGCCACGGCCGCCTTGACCGCCGCGTCCTCCTGGTCGTCGTCGCGGACGCCGTAGCCGTCCTCGAAGTCGATCCGCAGGTCCTCGATCGGCTCGGTGGCCAGCTTGGCCCGGACCCGGTCAGCCAGCGCGGCCGGGAACGGCAGCGGCGGGCAGTCGTCCAGCGCCGCCAGCGCCTGGGCGCCCCACTGCCGGAAGCCGCCGATCCGGTCGGCCGGGATGTACACCGTGTGCACCGGCTGCCGCCCGGTCCGCTCCCCCGGATACCGGGTGGCGAGGAACCTGTCGTGGGCGGCGAGCCGGTCGTCCAGGGCGGCGTAGTCGTCGTCGCTGAGCCGCATGGTCAGTCGATCGAGTCGTAGGCGGCCGTCGTCAGGAAGTCCGCGAAGTCGTCGGCGAGGGCGACCCGCTCGAAGAGCTTGCGCGCGTCGTCGAAGCGACTGCCCGCCCAGGCCTGGTCACCCAGGGTCGCGCGGAGCTCGGCGAGCTCCTCGTCCTCGATCCGCCCGACCAGCTCGGCCGTGATCGTGGTGCCGTCGTCGAGGCGTACCCCGTTGTGGATCCACTGCCAGACCTGGGAGCGGGAGATCTCCGCGGTGGCCGCGTCCTCCATCAGGTTGTTGATCGCGACCGCGCCGTTGCCGCGCAGCCAGGCCTCCAGGTACTGCAGGGCGACCGAGACGTTGCCGCGCAGGCCCGCCTCCGTCACCGCGCCGCCGGTGGCCGCCACGTCGAGCAGCTGCGCCGCGTCGACGCCGACCTCGTCGCGCCGGCGGTCGAGCTGGTTGGGCCGGTCGCCGAGCACCCGGTCGAAGATCTCCCGGCAGACCGGCACGAGGTCGGGGTGGGCCACCCAGGAGCCGTCGAAGCCGTCGGCGGCCTCACGCTCCTTGTCCTCGCGGACCTTGGCCAGGGCGACCTCGTTGACCGCCGGGTCGCGGCGGCTGGGGATGAAGGCGGCCATGCCGCCCATCGCGAAGGCACCGCGCCGGTGGCAGGTGGAGACCAGCAGCTCCGTGTACGCCCGCATGAACGGCGCGGTCATCGTCACCGCCGCCCGGTCGGGCAGCACCATCGCGGGGTTGTCCCGGAAGTACTTGATGATGCTGAACAGATAGTCCCAGCGGCCGGCGTTGAGCCCCGAGATGTGCGGGCGCAAGGCGTGCAGGATCTCGTCCATCTCGAACGCGGCCGGGATGGTCTCGATCAGCACGGTGGCCCGGATGGTGCCGACCGGGATACCCAGCGCCTCCTGCGCGTACGTGAAGACGTCGTTCCAGAGCGCCGCCTCTTTGTGCGACTCCATCTTGGGCAGGTAGAAGTACGGCCCGCTGCCCCGGCTGAGCAGCTCGGCGGCGTTGTGGAAGAAGTAGAGCCCGAAGTCGACCAGCGCCCCGACAGCCGGCTCGCCGTCCACCGGCAGGTGCCGCTCGTCCAGGTGCCAGCCCCGCGGCCGCATCACGATGGTCGGGTACGGCCCGTCGCCCAGCTCGTACGTCTTCTTGCCGGTCTCCAGCCGGATCATGCGCCGGATCGCGTCGTGCAGGTTCTGCTGGCCGTCGACCACGTTCGACCAGTGCGGGGTGTTGGCGTCCTCCAGGTCGGCCAGCCACACCTGGGCGCCCGAGTTGAGGGCGTTGACGGTCATCTTGCGTTCTGTGGGACCGGTGATCTCCACCCGCCGGTCGGCGAGATCGGCCGGAGCGGCGGGCACGGTCCAGTCACCCGCGCGGACGTCGGCCGTCTCGGCCAGGAACCCGAGGCTGCCACCGCCGGCGATCTCAGCCCGCCGCGCCGCGCGGGCGGCCAGCAGCTCGTTGCGGCGCGGCCGGAACCGCCGGTTCAGGTCGGCTACGAAGGCCACGGCCTCCTCGGACAGAATCTCGGTCACGGTCGGCGACTCCCCTCACTGCGATGGCTCGGCGCGCATCCCCTCGTACCGTATCGGTCCGGGCGCCCGCCGCACGGAACTCAGCGGGGACATGGCAGTGGCCCCCGCGGGGAAACGGGGGCCACTGCTTTTTCCTATCTGGGGATGAGGGCGCCCCCTGGGGATGGGGGCACCCGGTGGTGCCGACCTAGAAGTTGCCGAACGAGTCGCACTTGGCCTTCTGGACGATGCAGTTCTTGACCCGGCTGCCCAGCGCCTCGTCCTCCCAGGCGAAGAACGCGTCGCCGTGCATCGAGGAGGCGTTGCCCGAGGACAGCTTGAAGCCGGCGGCGCTGCCCGAGGTCGGGTAGCCGATCACGAAGGACAGCGACGGGATCGCCACCGGGAACTTGCCACTCGCGCAGGTGCCGTCCGGGCCGGTGCCGCCGACGTGCGACTTGTGGTCCGGGCTGTCCAGGTGCACGCCGTCCCAGCAGTCCGGGAAGGTCAGCTGGAAGGTCAGCTCGGCCGTCTTGGCGCAGACCGGCCAGTTGCCGTCGGCGCTGCGGCCGACCTCGCCGCCGGCCCCGGCGCACCAGAACTGGCCGGGAGCGCCCTTTCCGGTGGCCACCTGCCGCTTGGCGTCGCCGACGATCATGCGGAAGCCCTGCGGGAACGGCACCGTCCTGGTGGGGTCCTGGAGGCGCGAACCGTAGTAGACGGTGACGCCGTGCGGGTTGACGGCCTTGCCGTTCTCCTGCAGCTCCGGCACCCAGTACGCCGAACGGTCCTCGCCCGGCTGGCAGCTCGAACCGGCGTTGGCCAGCAGCGTCATGGTGGTGGTGTTCGCGTCGGTGCTGTCGTTGCCCATGAACGTGTGCATGTGCGAGGCACCGGACATGCCCGGGAAGACGATCGGGTCGTCGGAGTTGGAGTGGCTGACCGTGCACGAGGCGTTGAACTCGGGCACCCGGACGTTGCCGGCCGGTACGGCCCTGGGCTTCATCGCCTGGAACGCGGCGAGCTGCGCCTTCCACTTGGCCTGGTCCATGGTCACCCAGCCGTCGCCGGAGGGGGTGCCACCGGTGGCGGACGCAGTGGGAGCGGGCGTGGCAGCTGCGGGCGTGGTGGCGGCAGGCGTGGAGGGCGCCGGCGTGGCGGCCGCTCCGAAGGTGAACCAGTTGACGTTCACGAAGTCGCCGGCCTGCGCGCTCTTGAGCACCGCGAAGACGGTCTGCCGGCCGGTGGGCACGGACTTCGCCGTCGCGGTGACCGTCGTCCACTTCTGCCAGCCGCCCGTCCGGGCGACCGGGAACGTCGCCAGCAGCGCGCCGGTCTGCGAGCCCAGGTGCAGCTCGATCGAGCCGCCCGTGGCGTTGTCCGAGGCGATCCGGGCGGCCAGGCCGGCGTCGGTCACCGAGACGTTGTCGTAGCGCAGCCAGTCCCCGGCGGCGAGCCAGCCGACGTTCTTCCCGCCGTCGGCGTCGCCGGTGCCCTCGACCTGCGCGCCGGACTGGGCGGCGTACGCCTCGGCCTGCACCCGGCCGGGCACGACGGTCTCGGCGGCGCTCGCGTTGGCGATGTAGATGCCACTGCCGCCCAGCGCGGCGGCGACCGCGGCGGCCAGGGCGACGCGGGTGGTGCGCCGGCGCCGCTTGGCGACCTCGCCGGGCGCGACGTGGGCAGGAGTTGTCCGCATAACCATTCCTTCACTGAGGCCGTACCGAAGCGGTGAAAGCTATTCGCCAGGGAGTATGCACAGCTCAGGAGGCTTGTATCAAGGCGCGAAAGAAGATTTAGGAATCGCCCGACAATGGCCCGCAGGTCGCGGCGATTCCGAGACCCGATAACAATTAATCGGAGCCGCTTCCTTAAGTTTTCCTAAAATCCGTCGATCAGCCGACGGTGTGCCCGGCGAGCGCGCAGCGTGAGCGCGCGGGCGTCGGCGTTGACCAGGTGCCCGCGTTCCACCACCGGCCGGCCGCCGACCAGGGCCAGCTCCACCGGCGCGGCCGGGCCGAGCACCAGGGCCGCGACCTTGTCGTCGATGCCGTCGTGGCCGAGCCCGTCGAGGCGCCAGAGCACCAGGTCGGCGAGCTTACCCACCTCGAGGGAGCCGATGTCGCCGGCCCGGCCGAGACAGCGGGCGCCGCCCATCGTGCCCAGCCGCAGCGACTCGCGGGCCGACAACGCCGCCGGGCCGCCGCGCAGCCGGGCGACGTACAGCGCCTGGCGCAGCTCCTCGCCCAGGTGCGCCGCCTCCTGCGAGGCCGAGCCGTCCACGCCCAGACCCACCGGGGCGCCGGCGTCGAGCAGGTCCCGGACCCGGGCCAGCCCCGCCCCGAGGCGGGCGTTCGAGCTGGGACAGTGCGCGACCCCGGTGCCGGTCGCGCCGAGCTTGGCCACGGCCGCGTCGTCCAGGTGGACGCCGTGCGCCAGCCACACGTCCTCGCCCAGCCAGCCGAGCTGTTCGGCGTACTCCACCGGGGTGCACCCGAACCGGGACCGGCAGAACTCCTCCTCGTCGTCGGTCTCGGCGAGGTGGGTGTGCAGCCGGACGCCCTTGCGCCTGGCCAGCGCGGCGGCCTCGCTCATCAGCTCCCGCGTCACGGAGAACGGCGAGCAGGGCGAGACGCCGATCTGCAGCATCGACCCGGGCGACGGGTCGTGCCACCGGTCGATCGCGGCCTCGGTGGCCGCCAGCGCCGCGTCCGTCTCCTCGACCACGTGGTCCGGCGGCAGCCCACCCGAGGAGCGGCCCAGGTCCATCGAGCCGCGGGTCGGGTGGAACCGCAGCCCGATCTCCCGCGCGGCCTCGATCTCGGCGGCCAGCACGTCACCGCCCTCGTGCGGGAAGACGTAGTGGTGGTCCATGCTCGTCGTGCAGCCCGACAACGCCAGCCAGCCCAGGCCCGCACCCGCGGCGGCACCGACCGCCTCGGCGTCGATGCGGCCCCAGATCGGGTAGAGCGTGGTGAGCCAGCCGAACAGGTTGTCGTCCTGGGCCAGGCCGCGGGTGACCCACTGGTAGAGGTGGTGGTGGGTGTTCACCAGGCCCGGGGTGACCAGGCAGCCGGTCCCGTCGACCCGGCGGGGCGAGCCGGGCAGGACACCAGCGCCACCCGCACCGACCGCGGCGATCCGGCCGTCGTCGCCCACGACCACGTGGCCGTCGGCGTGCTCGGTGCCGTGCTCGTCGACCGTCGCCACGGTGACGTTCTCGATCACGATCACAGGTACCACTCCGCTCCGGCCGCAGGCACGTCGTCGCGGGTGACGGTGCCCTCGATCAGACCGTACGGGCGGTCGCCGGCCTGGAAGACCTCCTGCGGGTTGTCCAGGCCGAACGGCGACAGATCGACCAGGTAGTGGTGTCTGTTGGGCAGCGCCAGCCGGATCTCGGCGATCTCCGGTCTGTCCCGCAACACCCGCTCGCCCATCGCGTACAGGGTCTGCTGCAACGAGTAGCTGTAGGTCTCCACGAACGCCCCGACCAGCGCCTGCTTCGCCCCGGCGAACGACTCGTCCCAGCCGGCGGCGTCGCCCAGGTGCCGCCAGCGGGCGGCGACGGCGGTGGCCAGGATGCGGTCGGTCGTCTCCGGCAGCGTCGTGTACCGGTCCCGGGGATAGCCGTGGAACTCCGAGTCGGTCGTGTTCAGCAGGACCAGATCCTTGAGCCCGGAGACCACCTGCGTCCCGTGCTCGGCGACGGTCACCACAGCGGTGCGGACGTGGTCGCCCGAGCGGCGGAACGAGTGCGGGCCGAGCCGCTCCCAGCCGTACGCCTCCAGCGTGACCTCGGCCCCGGAGATCTGCGGCTGGGTGGTCACGAAGTGCCGGGCCAGCAGCAGGCCGAACGCCTCGGGCGCGCCGACACCGTGCTCGCGGGCGAAGGCGTACACCGTGTTCTTCATCGTGTCAGTGGGCAGCACCCCGGCGTTGTCGCCGCTCAGGTGGGTCGCCGCCAGGTCGCCGGAGAGCGCGACGCTCACATTGAGATCCACCAGCTCATGGCTGTCGCCGCCGCGGCGCACGTGCACCAGGCGGGTCTCCGCCTTGCCGTACCGGTTGCGGCCCAACACGATCGCCACGGGTCAGCTCCCTCGGTAGGTGGTGTAGCCGTAGCGGCTCAGCAGCAGCGGCACGTGGTAGTGCCGGTCCGGGTCGTGCACGTGGAAGGCGACGGTGATCTCCGGGAAGAAGGCCTGACCCCCGAGGTACGGCTCCACGTAGAACACGAACCGGTAGCCGCCGGCCTGCCAGTCGTGCAACGGGACCCGGTGGCGCAGCCGGCCGTCGTCGTCGGTGCGGCCCTCGGCGATCAGCTGCCAGCCGTCGGAGTCCCGGCGCTCGAGGCGCACGTACACGTCGCGGGCGGGGTCGCCGGTGACCGTGTCGAGGATGTGGGTGGAGATCCGGGCGTGCGACGTCGCCGCCGTGCCGTCAGTCGAGGGCATCGAGCAGCCTCTCCAGTCGCAGCAGAGCGATCTTGCGCAGCTCGCCGGTCACGACGGCCCGCTCGGTCGCCTCGTCGTTGCCGATCCGCTCGCGCGCCGCGGCCAGGATCTCCTCCTGCGTCCGGCCGCTCGCGAAGATCAGGAACACGTGCCCGAACTTGTCCTCGTAGGCGTGGTTCGCCGCGGTCAGCGCGGCCCGGGTGTCGTCGTCGCCGCTGCCCGCGGCCGTCGACTGCTCCCGCCGCGACCAGGCGGCTTCTTTCGAGTCGCCCTGCGCCCGCTCGCCGATCCGCGGATGAGCCGACAGACCCTGCCGGACCTCGGGCCAGCTCAGGCTGCGTGCGGCCGCATCGGCCGCGGCCATGACCGCTTCCTTCGACGGGTACGGCCGCAGCGCCGCGACCGCCCGGCCCCACGCCGGAGCGGCACACACCGCGAGCAACTCCGCCTCGAGCCGGCCGGCGGGCAGGGAGTTGAACGCCTCGACCCGGTCCACCCGTTCACCCCCTGTTGTGCAGACGGACAGTCAAGCAGGACCCCCCCGATCTTGCACCAGTATCCGTTACCTCTCAGTGCGCTCTGGTGAGCGCCCGATCAGTAGTCCTGCCTTGC